>JBGVGJ010000001.1:0-3949 GCA_045121635.1 Alloprevotella sp.
GAAAGGAAGGTCGCTCCCAAGTCCTTGCCTGTGCGTTCCTGTATGGTACGGATGGCAAAGAGCATATTGAGTGCCTTTTGCGAGCCTTCGGAATTGCCCAAACCTGCCACACGGTCGTGTCGGGTGTTGAACATCAGGTTCTTGAACTGGTGACTCTCATCAACAAACAGATGGTCTATGCCCATTTGTCGGAAATCCACCACATCGTCCGTGCGGTTCTTTATGGTGTAGGCTATCTTCTCCAACTTCACTTCCAAGTTGAACTTGCGTTTCTCCAATCCCTTGAGCATCGCACGGGAGATGTCTTTGCCCTGCGAACGCAACACCTCCAAGTTTTCCTCCACCGTATCAAGCTCTGCCTGTAATATGCGTTGCTGCAACTCCGGTGACTGAGGTATCTTGCCGAACTGGTCGTGCGACATGATGACACAATCGTAGTCGTTGTTCTTGATGTTGTTGAAGAAACGGACACGGTTCTCTGTGGAAAAATCCTTCTCCGAAGCATAGAGAATACGGGCATTGGGATATGCCGTCTGATAGGTGGCGGCAATTTCCGCTACATTGGCTTTAAGCCCGATAATCAGCGGCTTGTGTGCCAATCCCAGACGTTTCATCTCGTGTGCAGCCATACACATGATGAGTGTCTTTCCCGTACCCACCTCGTGGTCGCATATCCCGCCGCCGTTCTGTTTCAGCATCCAGACACAATCCTTCTGACTCGGATAGATGCTCTTCACTCCGTAACGGGAAGAGAGGGCTTTCAAGTCCAAGTCGGGAAATGTCTGATGGCTTCCGTCATACTTCGGTCGCACGAAGCAGTTGAACTTGCGGTTATACATATCCGTCAGCGTGTCCTTGAACGACTGCGGCTGTTCCTCCAGCCATTCACTGAATCCGGTTCTAATTTCATCAATCTTGCTGTTGGCAAGCTGTATGCCCTCGGCATCGCGTACCTTGATGTCGTTGCCGTTCTCGTCCTTGCCGATACTCTTCATCATATCGGGACAGGTGTTGTGCAAAGCGTGTTTCAACAGGTTCATACCGTCATAACTTCGGTAATATCCCTGCACGGCAAACTCCTTCCAAATCTTCATGTTCTTATGTCCGCACTTTACGGAATACTCGTCCAGACTCTCCGAGTAGGCGATGTTGATGTCCGTATCGTAGAGCTTGCTCATATAGGCTGCATAGACACCCGTAGGTATCCAGCGTTCACCGAAGTTGAAGTCCAGCTCCTCAAAAGTAATCTTCTGCGGCTCTGCCGCCTTCAATGCGGCAAGCGATTCCTTGACACGCTCATCCTCACCATTCTCCTGCATCCATTGCTCGATGCATTCTGCCTTTTCAATCACATTGCCTGCGATGAAACGGTCGGCAATCTCATAGTTCTGTACCAATGGATTGTAATAGATACGCTCCGACAAGGCAGTGAGCAGTTCCTCTTCCGTGCCGTCAGTCAAGCCACGCATATAGTCGAGGTTTACACCTCCGTATTTGTTCAGCGAAGCCGACAGTGCCTCTTCGGGTGTGTCCACATGGGTAACGGCATCCACGGCAAATGCCACTGGACGCTCAAAGATGTCAGCCTTTACGAATTTGCCTTCCTCGCTACGCTCCAACGACAATATATCCCGTCCGGTGGCATCCATCATTATCAGCTTCACATTCTGTCGGCTGTTCAGATTGCCGTAACGGGTTACAAACTCATCGTAATACTTGTTCAGATAACCACGCTGCGGGTCGTTTGCCTCGTGGTTCTCCATTTCATAAGTATATAGTCGCTCATACGCATCACGGAGTGATACATACAGTTGGGCTTTCTCTCGTTGCGCTCCCGAAAGGTCAAGCGGATTGAACATTGCCCCGTATGTGGTAACATCTTTCAGATAGCCGGGGTTGTAGAGGGTATCAACCACCAGAGAGCCGTCACGGTGGTGCGGCTCCAGCGGGCGGTCAAACTCTCTCGGTTGCATCAGCTCTTCCTTCTTCCGTATTTTCTCTTCCTCACTTTCCGTATCCGGGAACAGCGACAATATGCCGTCCGATGATACTGCTACAGGAGTTTCAACACTCTGTGTAACCTCTCCTGTAACCTTTTCAACTTCGGTCGGCACTTCCGTTTTCACTTCAACGGCAGCTGCTTCCATCTGCTTTTTCTCCGCTTCCCAACGAGCTTGAGCCTTTGCCCGAAGTTCCTTGCGTTGTTCGGGAGTCAAGTCCATCATCATCTCATAGAATCCGTTGATGGGCGGATTGTCCTCCCAATTGATGGTAGCGTATATATCATCGGGATCAACGGTGCTTGAAGTTGCCTCCGCTTTGGGTTCTTCCTTTGGTTCTTGAACAGGTGGTTTTACCTCTTCAACTTTCTTGGGTTCTTCTTTAGGTACGGCAGGCATATCAAACAGACTTGGCTGTATCGGTTTGCTCTTGCCTTTCTTCCCACCTTTGGCACTCTTTATTTTCTGCCCGGTTTCAGCCGCCATGCGTTCCTCTTCGGTAAAGTTGAATAGGTCATACAGACTCATAACGGGAGCATTTGATGAAATTACTCCCGTATCGGTATCAATTACTTTCTTTTCTTCGGCAGGTTTATTTATGGGTTCAGGTTGCTCAACGGTAGGCTGCTGAGTAACCTTTGGTGTTTCCATCTTAGGACTTTCCAGCTTAATCGGTTCACTCTTTACCACCTGCACGGTAGCCGAAACATAGCGTTCCATATCCAAACGATTACGGAAATCCTCGCCGAGCATCCTCCGCAAGTCATCGGCAATACCCGATACACCTCCTTCGTGGTGGTACACAAGGGCAGGCTTCCCGTAAGGATCGGTATCGACCTTTCGGGAAGTATGGACAATCCTTTCGGGATGCTGCGACAGGTAGCGGTTTATGCCTATGCCGTCCTGTACGGTAGTCTGTGTGAAGATCTTGTCCTCTTCGCTCAGTTGCTCCTTGTGTTCATTCTTCTGAAGAATGATAAGGTCGCTTCCTACTTCCGTATTGGCTTCGTTCACGAACAGATTGTTCGGCAGACGGATGGCAGAAACAAGGTCAGCCTGCTTCATCATCATGAAACGGGTACTGCTGCTTGCTTCTGAGTTCAATACACCCTGTGAGGTGATAAATGCCACGATACCGCCGTCACGCACGGCATCCAATCCTTTCAGGAAGAAATAGTTGTGTATATGCTTTGCCGACTGCTTGCGGAGCGGATTGCCGAAGGCAAATGCAGGGTCGAACACGGCTATATCCCCGAAAGGGATGTTGGACATGGCCACATCGAAACGGTTAAGGAAAGGCTTTTCAATCTTCTCGAAGCCTTCAATGCGTACCTTCTTGTCGGGATAGAGTTGTTTCAACAGCTTGCCTGTAAGCAAGTCCTTTTCAAATGCCATTATATCGGCATCGGGATTGTGCTTGACAAGCGAATCCACGAACGCACCGCGTCCGGCAGAGGGTTCAAGCAGCATCTTCGGCTGTATGCCGTGGTTGTGCAATACCTCCGCCAATACATCGGTAATCTCTTTCGGTGTGTAGAATGCCGTAAGTATGGATGCTTTCAGCGAGTCCACATAGCGTTTGTACTCCGTATCGTCCTTGCTGTTCTCACGGATTAGCTTATGTAGTTCAACGGTGTGGGCAAACAGATCGAGGTCGGATTTCGCCCAATGGACGGCATCCGTCAAGTCCTTGGCAGGGTTAAGAATACATTTCAAGCCACCGAAACCGCAATATTTCTCCAATACTGCACGCTCTTCGGGTGTGGGTGTACGCTGTTCCCTGTCAAGGGTGAATACCGTCCTAATCGCCTCGATGTTGTCCCGCAGCTTCGCCTTGCGGTTAAATGCCATACTCTTCGAGATAGAGGATTACGGCTCCTGTCAGTTCCGAATAGAGCAGGTCATATTCGGGTGATTGGGCGAAGAAATCATCTGTCAGGTCGTAGATG
>JBGVGJ010000002.1:0-5059 GCA_045121635.1 Alloprevotella sp.
CGGGGCCGCAAGGTTTCGGTGCCGCAGTTAACGCATTAAGTGCTCCGCCTGGGGAGTACGCACGCAAGTGTGAAACTCAAAGGAATTGACGGGGACCCGCACAAGCAGCGGAGCATGTGGTTTAATTCGAAGCAACGCGAAGAACCTTACCAGGACTTGACATCCTTCTGAAAACTCCTTAATCGGAGTCCTCCTTCGGGACAGAAGTGACAGGTGGTGCATGGTTGTCGTCAGCTCGTGTCGTGAGATGTTGGGTTAAGTCCCGCAACGAGCGCAACCCTTGTCGTTAGTTACTAACATTCAGTTGAGGACTCTAATGAGACTGCCGTGGATAACACGGAGGAAGGTGGGGATGACGTCAAATCATCATGCCCCTTATGTCCTGGGCTACACACGTGCTACAATGGTCGGTACAAAGAGACGCGAGACAGCGATGTGGAGCAAATCTCAAAAGCCGATCCCAGTTCGGATTGCAGGCTGCAACTCGCCTGCATGAAGTCGGAGTTGCTAGTAATCGCGGATCAGAATGCCGCGGTGAATGCGTTCCCGGGTCTTGTACACACCGCCCGTCACACCATGGAAGTTGGGGGCGCCCAAAGTTGGTCAGTAAATAGATTACCTAAGGCGAAACCAATGACTGGGGTGAAGTCGTAACAAGGTAGCCGTAGGAGAACCTGCGGCTGGATCACCTCCTTTCTAAGGAGACGAAAGTTTCTGCACTATGAAATTTATGGGGAATTAGCTCAGTTGGGAGAGCACCTGCCTTGCACGCAGGGGGTCAAGGGTTCGAATCCCTTATTCTCCACCATGAACTGTAAAGGTTCAAGAATCGTACCTTGAAAACTGAATAATGAAAAGAGTGTAAAAACAAATTTACAACGAAATCGAGGTAATAGAAATATTACTAAAACAGCAATAACACAAAATCATTAAGAAGAGTCTAAAGACTTGCTGAATGAGAATGGGTAATTGCTACGATTTCAACCGAGAAACCAGAAAAGCTGATTCACTGAAGTGAATTAACAATAAAAGACCTGATTACGCTAGATCAGGCAGGCCGAAGAATGGTCAAGCGAGAAAGAGCATAAGGCGGATGCCTTGGCACTGGGAGCCGACGAAGGACGTGACAAGCTGCGATAAGCTGTGGTTAGGAGCAAATATCCGTTCACCCACAGATTTCCGAATGCGGGAACGCACACGCTGTAATGGGCGTGTATCCTATACTGAATACATAGGTATAGAGAAGGTAACGAGGGGAACTGAAACATCTAAGTACCCTTAGGAAGAGAAAGAAACATCGATTTTCCTAGTAGCGGCGAGCGAACGGGAAAGAGCCCAAACCGATTTCTTTAGAGATCGGGGTTGCGGATCACTCAAAGGATGGGAAATGTATAGTCGAATGTACTGGAACGTACGAGCATAGAGGGCGAACCTCCCGTAGACGAAATGCAGTTTCCACAGGAGTGACACCAGAGTAGCACCGGACACGTGAAACCCGGTGTGAAGCTGGGGGGCCCACCCCCCAAGGCTAAATACTACCCAGTGACCGATAGCGAATAGTACCGTGAGGGAAAGGTGAAAAGAACCCCGGGAGGGGAGTGAAATAGAACCTGAAACCTTATGCTTACAAGCAAAGGGAGCGCAAGTGACCTTGTACTTTTTGTAGAACGGGCCAACGAGTTATGGTATGTAGCGAGGTTAAGTTGCTGGAGCAACGGAGCCGAAGGGAAACCGAGTCTTAATAGGGCGACTAGTTACATGCTGTAGACCCGAAACCGGGTGACCTATCCATGTCCAGGTTGAAGCGAGAGTAAAATCTCGTGGAGGACCGAACCTGTATACGTTGAAAAGTGTTAGGATGAGGTGTGGATAGCGGTGAAATTCCAATCGAACTCGGAGATAGCTGGTTCTCCTCGAAATAGCTTTAGGGCTAGCCTCGGAATTAGATACACGGAGGTAGAGCACTGAATATCCTAGGGGCCTTCACCGGTTACCGAAGATTATCAAACTCCGAATGCCGTGCAATCATATCCGGGAGTCAGACTACGTGAGATAAGTTTCGTGGTCGAAAGGGAAACAGCCCAGACCTACAGCTAAGGTCCCAAAATGTAAGTTAAGTGGAAAAGGATGTGGAGCTGCATAAACAGCTAGGATGTTGGCTTAGAAGCAGCCACTCATTTAAAGAGTGCGTAACAGCTCACTAGTCGAGTGGCTCTGCGCCGAAGATAAACGGGGCTAAAACTTACTACCGAAGCTTAGGATACCTTTTGGTATGGTAGAGGAGCATCGTATACGGGCAGAAGGTGATTCGTCAGGATTGCTGGACTGTATACGAGAGAGAATGTTGGCATGAGTAGCGAGAGGCAGGTGAGAATCCTGCCCGCCGAAAATCTAAGGTTTCCTGAGGAAGGTTCGTCCACTCAGGGTAAGTCGGGACCTAAGCCGAGAGCGAACGCTGTAGGCGATGGACAACAGGTTGAGATTCCTGTACCACCGAAAGTCATTTGAGCGACGTGGGGACACAGAAGGATAAGCAGAGCACGCTGTTGGTTATGCGTGTGCAAGCGTCAAGGTTTGTATGTAGGCAAATCCGCATACTTTAAGACTGAGGCGTTACGCGGAGGGAAGATTAGTACCGGAAGCTGCTGATTTCACACTGTCAAGAAAAGCCGCTAGCGAGACCGTAGGTGCCCGTACCGCAAACCGACACAGGTAGATGAGGAGAGAATCCTAAGGCGAGCGAGTGAACTATTGTTAAGGAACTCGGCAAAATGACCCCGTAACTTCGGGAGAAGGGGTGCCTGCGAAAGCAGGCCGCAGTGAAAAGGCCCAGGCGACTGTTTACCAAAAACACAGGTCTCTGCTAAAGCGAAAGCTGAAGTATAGGGGCTGACGCCTGCCCGGTGCTGGAAGGTTAAGGGGACTGCTTAGCATATGCGAAGGCATGAACTTAAGCCCCAGTAAACGGCGGCCGTAACTATAACGGTCCTAAGGTAGCGAAATTCCTTGTCAGGTAAGTTCTGACCCGCACGAAAGGCGTAACGATCTGGGCGCTGTCTCAACAATAGACTCGGTGAAATTGTAGTACCGGTAAAGATGCCGGTTACCCGCAGCAGGACGGAAAGACCCCATGGAGCTTTACTGCAACTTGATATTGAGTTTCGGCATTGCACGTACAGGATAGGTGGGAGACTGAGAGACTAGTACGCCAGTATTAGTGGAGTCACCGTTGGGATACCACCCTTGTAATGTTGGAATTCTAACCGCGCGCCGTCATCCGGCGTCGGGACAGTGTCTGGTGGGCAGTTTGACTGGGGCGGTCGCCTCCTAAAGAGTAACGGAGGCGCCCAAAGGTTCCCTCAGTGCGGTCGGAAATCGCACGCAGAGTGTAAAGGCAGAAGGGAGCTTGACTGCGAGACATACAGGTCGAGCAGGGACGAAAGTCGGGCTTAGTGATCCGGTGGTTCCGAGTGGAAGGGCCATCGCTCAACGGATAAAAGCTACCCTGGGGATAACAGGCTGATACCCCCCAAGAGTCCACATCGACGGGGGTGTTTGGCACCTCGATGTCGGCTCGTCTCATCCTGGGGCTGAAGTAGGTCCCAAGGGTTGGGCTGTTCGCCCATTAAAGAGGTACGCGAGCTGGGTTCAGAACGTCGTGAGACAGTTCGGTCCCTATCCGTCGCAGGCGTAGGAAATTTGAGAAGACCTGTCCTTAGTACGAGAGGACCGGGATGGACGTACCTCTGGTGTACCAGTTGTTCTGCCAAGGGCATGGCTGGGTAGCTATGTACGGAATGGATAAGCGCTGAAAGCATCTAAGCGCGAAGCCAACTTCAAGATAAGATTTCCCACCGTAAGGGTAAGACCCCAGGAAGACTACCTGGTTGATAGGTCGAAGGTGTAAGTGCAGTAATGTATTTAGCTTATCGATACTAATAGGTCGAGGACTTGACCAAAATAAATGATGGAAAATTAAATGATATGCAGTTTTCAGAGTATTAACTTTGAAAAAAACTTTATAAAAAGTATTGACATTATTAATCGAAAATGTTAATATTATACTTGTCCTTGAGAGAAGGGCAAAACATATAATGTGGTTATTATAGCAAAGAGGATACACCTGTTCCCATACCGAACACAGAAGTTAAGCTCTTTAGCGGCGATGGTACTTGGTGGGCAACCGCCTGGGAGAGTAGCACGTAGCCACGTGGTATGCCGAAGTGGCGGAACTGGCAGACGCACAGGACTTAAAATCCTGCGGGACTTACCTCTCGTACCGGTTCGATTCCGGTCTTCGGCACCATGTTAATATCGCGGGGTGGAGCAGTTGGCAGCTCGTCGGGCTCATAACCCGAAGGTCGCAGGTTCGAGTCCTGCCTCCGCAACCAATTAAGTATGGCCCATTGGTCAAGCGGTCAAGACACCGCCCTTTCACGGCGGTAACAGGGGTTCGATTCCCCTATGGGTCACCAAATTAAATACACATGCGGGTGTAGCTCAATGGTAGAGTTCCGGCCTTCCAAGCCGGCTGTGAGGGTTCGATCCCCTTCACCCGCTCCAATTTAAATAAGATTATGTGGTTATTATAGCAAAGAGGATACACCTGTTCCCATACCGAACACAGAAGTTAAGCTCTTTAGCGGCAATGGTACTTGGTGGGCAACCGCCTGGGAGAGTAGCACGTAGCCACGTAGTCTTTTTTTTATACAAAAAAATAATTAAATTATAAAAATAGATGGTTAAATTTACAAAGAAGAGATAGTAGTGCTATACTATATGAGTGAATATAAATAATTAATTAGCTTGGAGGTTGGGCATGAATATAGGTGTTATAGGGATAAATCATAATCTAGCTCCAATCAATATAAGAGAACAGGTTTCTTTTACGGATATACAAAAGATAGAGGCGATAAACTACTTCCTAGATAGAGATATAGAAGAGGTAGTAATACTTTCTACTTGTAATAGAAGTGAAATTTATATCCAGGCAAAGAACATAGATGAAAAAATTAAATTGGTAGAAGATTTTTATGAAGAATTTTTTAATGCAAAAGGT
>JBGVGJ010000003.1:0-5096 GCA_045121635.1 Alloprevotella sp.
AAGGAAGCTTAGGATAAAAACAAACATTTAATTATGGAGAGTTTGATCCTGGCTCAGGATGAACGCTGGCGGCGTGCCTAATACATGCAAGTCGAGCGAACCACTTCGGTGGTGAGCGGCGAACGGGTGAGTAACACGTAGGTGATCTGCCCATCAGACGGGGACAACGATTGGAAACGATCGCTAATACCGGATAGGACGAAAGTTTAAAGGTGCTTCTGGCACCGCTGATGGATGAGCCTGCGGCGCATTAGCTAGTTGGTAGGGTAAAGGCCTACCAAGGCGACGATGCGTAGCCGACCTGAGAGGGTGAACGGCCACACTGGGACTGAGACACGGCCCAGACTCCTACGGGAGGCAGCAGTAGGGAATCTTCGGCAATGGGCGAAAGCCTGACCGAGCAACGCCGCGTGAATGATGAAGGCCTTCGGGTTGTAAAATTCTGTTATAAGGGAAGAACGACTTTAGTAGGAAATGGCTAGAGTGTGACGGTACCTTATGAGAAAGCCACGGCTAACTACGTGCCAGCAGCCGCGGTAATACGTAGGTGGCGAGCGTTATCCGGAATTATTGGGCGTAAAGAGCGCGCAGGTGGTTGATTAAGTCTGATGTGAAAGCCCACGGCTTAACCGTGGAGGGTCATTGGAAACTGGTCGACTTGAGTGCAGAAGAGGGAAGTGGAATTCCATGTGTAGCGGTGAAATGCGTAGAGATATGGAGGAACACCAGTGGCGAAGGCGGCTTCCTGGTCTGTAACTGACACTGAGGCGCGAAAGCGTGGGGAGCAAACAGGATTAGATACCCTGGTAGTCCACGCCGTAAACGATGAGTGCTAAGTGTTGGGGGTCGAACCTCAGTGCTGAAGTTAACGCATTAAGCACTCCGCCTGGGGAGTACGGTCGCAAGACTGAAACTCAAAGGAATTGACGGGGACCCGCACAAGCGGTGGAGCATGTGGTTTAATTCGAAGCAACGCGAAGAACCTTACCAGGTCTTGACATACCAGTGACCGTCCTAGAGATAGGATTTTCCCTTCGGGGACAGTGGATACAGGTGGTGCATGGTTGTCGTCAGCTCGTGTCGTGAGATGTTGGGTTAAGTCCCGCAACGAGCGCAACCCCTGTCGTTAGTTGCCAGCATTCAGTTGGGGACTCTAACGAGACTGCCAGTGACAAACTGGAGGAAGGTGGGGATGACGTCAAATCATCATGCCCCTTATGACCTGGGCTACACACGTGCTACAATGGTTGGTACAAAGAGAAGCGAAGCGGTGACGTGGAGCAAACCTCATAAAGCCAATCTCAGTTCGGATTGTAGGCTGCAACTCGCCTACATGAAGTTGGAATCGCTAGTAATCGCGAATCAGAATGTCGCGGTGAATACGTTCCCGGGTCTTGTACACACCGCCCGTCACACCACGAGAGTTTACAACACCCGAAGTCAGTGGCCTAACCGCAAGGAGGGAGCTGCCTAAGGTGGGGTAGATGATTGGGGTGAAGTCGTAACAAGGTATCCCTACCGGAAGGTGGGGATGGATCACCTCCTTTCTATGGAGAAAGAGACGTTCTGTTTAGTTTTGGAAGAATTTCTTCCAAAGTTGATCTTTGAAAACTAGATATCTTCATTCAGAAGAAACAAACAATAGATTTGATTTAGGTTAAGTGAATAAGGGCGCACGGAGGATGCCTTGGCACTAGGAGTCGAAGAAGGACGCGACAAACGGCGAAACGCCTCGGGGAGCTGTAAGTGAGCATTGATCCGGGGGTATCCGAATGGGGAAACCCGCTAGTGGTTATACGCTAGCACCATATGGTGAATACATAGCCATATAGGAGACAGACCCAGGGAACTGAAACATCTAAGTACCTGGAGGAAAAGAAAGAAAAATCGATTCCCGTAGTAGCGGCGAGCGAAGTGGGAAGAGCCCAAACCGGATTTATCCGGGGTTGTAGGACCTTCATAATTGACAAATCATGATAGCCGAATGGTCTGGGAAGGCCAACCGTAGGGGGTGAGAGTCCCGTAGGTGAAATTGTGAGATGCATGGAAGGAATCCTGAGTACGGCGGGACACGTGGAATCCCGTCGGAATCAACGAGGACCATCTCGTAAGGCTAAATACTACCTAGTGACCGATAGTGAACCAGTACCGTGAGGGAAAGGTGAAAAGAACCCCGGAAGGGGAGTGAAAGAGAACCTGAAACCGTGTGCCTACAAATAGTCAGAGCCCGTTAATGGGTGATGGCGTGCCTTTTGTAGAATGAACCGGCGAGTTACGATATCGTGCGAGGTTAAGCAGAAGATGCGGAGCCGTAGCGAAAGCGAGTCTGAATAGGGCGAAGAGTACGATGTTGTAGACCCGAAACCGTGTGAGCTAGCCATGAGCAGGCTGAAGGTCAGGTAACACTGACTGGAGGGCCGAACCAGGGCACGTTGAAAAGTGCTTGGATGACTTGTGGCTAGGGGTGAAATTCCAATCGAACACGGATATAGCTGGTTCTCTCCGAAATAGCTTTAGGGCTAGCCTCGATGTTAAGTCTACTGGAGGTAGAGCACTGAATGGGTGATGGCCCCACCTCGGGGTACTGATCTCAATCAAACTCCGAATGCCAGATAGATATAATCGGGAGTCAGACTGTGGGTGATAAGGTCCATGGTCAAAAGGGAAAGAGCCCAGACCGCCAGCTAAGGCCCCCAAGTGTCCGTTAAGTGGAAAAGGATGTGGAGATGCACAGACAACTAGGAGGTTGGCTTAGAAGCAGCCATCCTTTAAAGAGTGCGTAATAGCTCACTAGTCGAGTGACTCTGCGCCGAAAATGTACCGGGGCTAAACGGACCGCCGAAGCTGCGGATTGACTTTAGAGTCAGTGGTAGGAGAGCGTTCTAACAGCGGTGAAGCAGTACCGGAAGGAGCTGTGGAGCGGTTAGAAGTGAGAATGCCGGTGTGAGTAGCGAAAGATAGGTGAGAATCCTATCCATCGAAAGCCTAAGGTTTCCAGGGGAAGGCTCGTCCGCCCTGGGTAAGTCGGGACCTAAGGTGAGGCCGAAAGGCGTAGCCGATGGACAACAGGTTGATATTCCTGTACCACTTATTAAACTGATGGAGTGACGGAGAAGGCTAAGTTGAGCGTGTGATTGGATTCACGTGTAAGCAGTGAGGTGGTCATGTAGGCAAATCCGCATGGCATAACATTGAGCTGTGATGCCGAAGCCGAATGGCGAAGTCAACTGACGTCACGCTTCCAAGAAAAGCTTCTAGGGTTAATTTAATAAGTGCCCGTACCGATAACCGACACAGGTAGGCGAGGAGAGAATCCTAAGATGAGCGAGAGAACTCTTGTTAAGGAACTCGGCAAAATGACCCCGTAACTTCGGGAGAAGGGGTGCTTGTGAAAGCAAGCCGCAGTGAATAGGCCCAGGCGACTGTTTATCAAAAACACAGGTCTCTGCTAAACCGCAAGGTGATGTATAGGGGCTGACGCCTGCCCGGTGCTGGAAGGTTAAGAGGAGAGGTTAGCGCAAGCGAAGCTTTGAATTGAAGCCCCAGTAAACGGCGGCCGTAACTATAACGGTCCTAAGGTAGCGAAATTCCTTGTCGGGTAAGTTCCGACCCGCACGAAAGGCGTAACGATCTGGGCGCTGTCTCAACAAGAGACTCGGTGAAATCATAGTACCTGTGAAGATGCAGGTTACCCGCGACAGGACGGAAAGACCCCGTGGAGCTTTACTGTAGCTTGATATTGAGCACTGGTGGCACATGTACAGGATAGGTAGGAGACGAAGAAACCAGGACGCCAGTCTTGGTGGAGTCGCTGTTGGGATACTACCCTTGTGTCACTGGGGTTCTAACCCGTGGCCCTTATCGGGTCAGGGAACAGTGTCAGGTGGGCAGTTTGACTGGGGCGGTCGCCTCCCAAAGAGTAACGGAGGCGCCCAAAGGTTCCCTCAGAATGGTTGGAAATCATTCGAAGAGTGTAAAGGCAGAAGGGAGCTTGACTGCGAGACCTACAAGTCGAGCAGGGACGAAAGTCGGGCTTAGTGATCCGGCGGTACCGAATGGAAGGGCCGTCGCTCAACGGATAAAAGCTACCCCGGGGATAACAGGCTGATCTCCCCCAAGAGTTCACATCGACGGGGAGGTTTGGCACCTCGATGTCGGCTCATCGCATCCTGGGGCTGTAGTCGGTCCCAAGGGTTGGGCTGTTCGCCCATTAAAGCGGTACGCGAGCTGGGTTCAGAACGTCGTGAGACAGTTCGGTCCCTATCCGTCGTGGGCGTAGGAAATTTGAGAGGAGCTGTCCTTAGTACGAGAGGACCGGGATGGACACACCGCTGGTGTACCAGTTGTTCTGCCAGGAGCATAGCTGGGTAGCTACGTGTGGACGGGATAAACGCTGAAAGCATCTAAGCGTGAAGCCCCCCTCAAGATGAGATTTCCCATTCGAAAGAAGTAAGATCCCTTGAAGACGACGAGGTTGATAGGTCAGGAGTGGAAGTGTGGTGACACATGGAGCGGACTGATACTAATCGATCGAGGACTTAACCAAAGAAACTGAAGAAGATATCTAGTTTTGGAAGATTAACAACATCTTTCAATGGTCTAGTGATGATGGCAAGGAGGGCACACCTGTTCCCATACCGAACACAGAAGTTAAGCTCCTTAGCGCCGAGGGTAGTACGCAAGTGCGAGAGTAGGACGTCGCTGGGCCAAACCTATATGCGGGTGTAGTTTAATGGTAGAACTTCAGCCTTCCAAGCTGACTGTGAGAGTTCGATTCTCTTCACCCGCTCCAATTCGAATAGTCGCACTCTTAGAGTGCTTTTTTTATCCCTTGTGAGAATATGAAATAAGGATGATAAAAAAATAAAAAAGTGTTTGACAGTATTCGACAATCATGGTAAGATAACAAGGTCGTCAGAAATGAACGATACAAGGAAACGAAATAAAAAGTTTCGAAAAAAAGTTTAAAAAGTGTTTGACAGAAAGAAACAGACATGATAAACTAATAAAGTCGCCAAAACAAGGTGACACGAAGTTCTTTGAAAACTAAACAGAACGTCAACAAACATTTATTTAAGAATTAAGTTTCTTAAGGA
>JBGVGJ010000004.1:0-73767 GCA_045121635.1 Alloprevotella sp.
TTTCTACGACCACCCTGAAACAGGTCTACCTAACACAAACAATGGCATCGAAGGCTTGTTCTCGGATTTAAAGGGTAAATTAAGAGTTCATCGGGGAATAAGTAAGGATAATCGAAAAAAGTTGTTAGACGAGTACATTCTAAGACATTATTAAACGACAAATCCCTTGACTGAGCCGGCTCAGTCAAGGGATTCTATCCTACTTTTTGTCCAATAAGGGTTTTTTAGAGTAAAACCATCCTACTTTTTGTCCACCCTGCCTATTCCCCCTTATTTCACCAACACCTTTTTACCGTTCACTACATAAATGCCCTTGGGCAACGCCTTGAGGTTCGAAACAGTTCCAACGGGTTTTCCATCAAGGGTATAGATGAGATTCGCTTGTGTGGAAGCAGAAAGAATTTCCTGTATTGCTGTAGGAGGCGCCTGCTTGTAGAGTTGCACAGCAGTTTGCTTGCTCTTATAGGTAGCGAAGCGCGGTGAAGAAGCATTGTACTGGATGGTGCGGTTGTCGTAACTCACGCTACGAATTTCTGCATTCCCCGAACTGTCGAAGGTAATGGTCCAGTTGCAATTCTTCGTAGTGGCGTCGGTTCCTGCGTGAAGTTTGTTGTCGTTTGAATTGATTGCCAGATAGGTGGCATTCACGGCATCGTAGAAAGTGTAACCCATGGAGGTCTTGCCGAGTTGAAGCACGTAGGGCGCCCCATCAACGCTGGTTTCTCCGGTGTAACTATGATTCGTGAAGGTTACCTCACAATAAGTGCGGATGTCGCCAGATTGTTTAGAAAGTGCTCTGGCCTTCGTTTCGCAAACAATGAGATAATTGGCACCAACCGTGAGGTCGGATGTTGAAGTAATCAAGGTATAGACATTGCTACCCACGATTTCAGAACCTCCTTCGCCACCTTCGCCACTCGAGGGCAGAAGAGTGTAGGTTGCGGTGGTTTCATCACTAGTCACACCGTTTTCGCTTACAGAATATGCCTTAATCGTTGTAGGCGCATTGATAATCACTTCGGCAGAAGTGGCGGTAGAAACATACTCGCCATTGTTGACGCTGTACATTAAAGAAGCGTTGTCGCTGGCAGTGATGGTAACAACTGTTCCCTGCGCTACGGCACCTGGTTCGGGGTAGAAGGTAGGAACGTCGGGGAGTTGCGTGACTTCCTCAAAGGGATTTTGATAATTGTCGGGGTTGAACGTTACGGAAACTGTGCCCCAGACGTATTGTTCCAAACCAGGGAAGTCGATAAAAGGGTTGCGGTTGCGCTGAATTTTATAAACAGCATTATTGCGGTCGATTTCCTTCTGACTCACAGGGTCTTCCTTCGCCCAGCGGAGGAGCATGTTGAGTGCCCAAGTAGCATAGGCAGGGTATGATTTACCATCGAGCATGGGACTGCTCCACCCCGCAATCTTATCTTCGTAAGCCGTAGCCATGTAGAAATAAGTGCGCGCAAGGTCGCCCTTGTATTCGTCGTTGGGTTCGAACACCGTGCCGGAATATCCCGCAATGGACGACGGACCGAGTTTGCTCCATCCGTTATAGCTTGTCCATGTGGGCGAATTGGTTTCACCGTAGGGATAGTTGGAGCGGCGTCCGTTGACATAGCCGTCGGTGGGGTAGAGGTGGAAAAGGTCGGTGTACATGGGGTAGCCTTCGTCAAACCAGCTCTTGGGGAAGGAGTGCTCGCGGTTGTAAACGTCGCCCTCCGTCTTGTAGGTTCCCGCTTGGTCATCGCCAAAGGTAAAACTGCGCTTCACGGAGTACATGTCCCATACGCTGCCGTCGGGGCGACGGTCGGTAGATTCAAAGTCTGTCCAAAGATTTTTGTAACTTCGTTCTACATGGTCAGCAACAATGCCAAAGAGGGACGTTTTTAACGCCTTCCCCGTTTTGCCCTTAGCATCGGAATAATATCCAGAAGGCGCTTGTGCTAACGCTGCAAGGGGGAAGAACAGAGCAAGAAATAAGAAGCGGAAAGAAAGTTTCATTGCGTTTGTAAAGAATATAGTTAGGTGTTTAGGGTAGGGGAGGAGACGTTGAACAAAGGGTGTCACGCCTCAAAGTATCCTCCTCATTTGTATGTTTCAGTTTGTAAAATTACAGAAAATCCTAAAGATGACTCATAGTCAACGCGAAAAAAGCAACTTTTGGGGCGGAAAAGGGCTATGGATTGTTGGTCAACTATCCGATTTCGTGTAACTTTGCAGTCAATGAAAAACATGTACATCTGGTTCGTTGGTTTAATGTCGCTCATCGTGGTCGAATGCTTTGCGCAGACAAAGTGGACGCCCGAGACATTACCAATGGTACACTTGCAAGATTCCACCCGCTACGTCTGTAATCCTGATGGCGTATTGTCAGTTGGAACACAGCATGAGGTCGATGTCTTATTACTTGCCTTGGAACAGGCGAAGGGGGTAGAGACTGTTGTCGTAGTGGTCAAGAGTATTGAGGGGGATGACCCTTATGAGTTTGGCATGCAACTTTCGCGGAAGTATGGCATAGGAAGTAAGGAACAAAACTCTGGGCTCATCGTCATTCTTTGCACAGAAGACCGCAGTTATCAAATCTTAACGGGGCGCGGATTGGAAGGCACACTTCCCGACGCGATTTGTCGACGCGTGCAAAACCAAGTGATGGTTCCCCTGTTGAAGCAGAGATTTTGGGATTCAGCCATATTAGAAACGATGAAGACGCTGGACGGCATCATTCGCCAAGACCCCACCTTGAAGCGCATGTATGACGAGGAAGACGTAAACCCCATGGTGTTTGTGTTCATTATTGCCTTTTTGGTGCTCTTTGTCTACAGCATCTATAAGACCGCTCAACATGTCAATACGCGCGTCTGCCCCAAGTGTCAGCAAAAGAAACTGGTAAAAACAGGTTCCTCCATATTGCGCGTCAAGAACCGTTATTTCAATCGCACCAAATGGCGCTGCAAACACTGTGGGCATGAAGAAGAACATGACGAACCCACGAATGACTCCAATGACAGCGGCATGAAAGGCGTGCCTCCTACACTCAATCCCTTCGGTTACGGTCGTGGACGCTTCGGCGGTTTACGCGGCGGAGGTGGTGGCGGGTTTGGTGGCGGATTCTTTGGTGGTGGCAGTTTCGGAGGCGGTGGATCTGGAGGAAGATTTTGATGAGAAGGTTTTAAGGTCGCTTCGCTTCAAGATTATTAGGTTTAAAGGACTGTGCAGACCAAATGGTGCCTCATAACCTAAAAACCTCAATCCTAAAAACCTCAAAACCTTATAACCTTATAACTTCAAACCTCAAAACCTCATAAAATGAAATTCTCAAAATCTACAATTATTTTCCTTGCCATCGTGGCAATTATCCTCGTATGGGGCGTAACCTCTTACAATAGTTTGGTAACCGAAGACGAAACGGTGAACACAGAATGGGCAAACGTTCAGACGCAATACCAGCGCCGTGCGGACCTTATCCCTAACCTCGTGAACACGGTGAAGGGTTATGCGGCTCATGAAAGCAAGACGTTTCAAGATGTCGTAGATGCCCGTGCTAAAGCCACTCAGATTACCCTCAATGCCGAGGATTTGACAGAGGAAAACCTTCGTAAGTTCCAGGAAGCACAAAGCGAACTCTCGAAAGGCTTGGGTAAACTCATGGCTATCTCTGAAAATTATCCCGACCTTAAAGCAAGTCAGAATTTCTCAGAACTCCAGGCACAGTTGGAGGGAACCGAAAATCGCATTGCCGAAAGTCGTCGCCGCTATAACGAAGTCGTAAAGAAATACAACGTAAGTGTGCGCCGCGTTCCCAAGAGCATCATTGCTGGACTGTTTGGCTTCGAAAAGAAAGCACCTTTTGAAGCATCGGAAGCTGCACAGAGCGCACCCTCAGTGGAATTTTAAGTTAGGTCATAAGGTCGCTTCGCTTAGAGGGTTAAAGGTTTTAAGGACTATGCAGGGGGAGAGTACAACTGACAGAGTACAGAGTACAACTACCATCCGGATGGACTTCATAACCTCATAACCTCACGACCTAGAAACCTCAAACCTCATAACCTCAAAACCTCATAACCTCAAATATGGACAAGAATCAGCGTTACATGATGCGCGGCGTAAGCGCAATGAAGGAAGATGTGCACAACGCCATCAAGAATATTGACAAGGGTATTTTCCCCCAGGCTTTCTGTAAGATTATCCCCGACATCCTCGGTGGCGATCCTGAATACTGCAACATTATGCACGCCGACGGTGCGGGCACAAAGTCTTCGTTGGCTTACATGTACTGGAAAGAAACGGGTGACCTCTCCGTGTGGAAGGGCATTGCGCAGGATGCACTCATCATGAACACCGACGACCTTCTTTGCGTGGGTGCTGTGGATAACATCCTCGTAAGTTCTACGATTGGTCGCAACAAGATGTTGATTCCCGGCGAAGTCATTTCTGCCATCATCAACGGCACGGACGAATTGCTCCAGCAGATGCGCGACATGGGCGTAGGTATTTACGCTACTGGTGGCGAAACGGCTGACGTGGGTGACCTTGTACGCACGATTATCGTTGACTCTACCGTGACTTGCCGCATGAAGCGCAGTGATGTGATTGACAATGCGAATATTCGCCCCGGTGACGTAATCGTAGGTCTTTCTTCTTGCGGTCAGGCGACTTATGAAACAGAGTACAACGGCGGTATGGGTTCTAACGGACTTACTTCAGCACGCCACGATGTGTTCTCAAAGTATCTTGCTGAAAAGTACCCCGAAAGTTTTGACAAGGCAGTGCCTGAAGAACTCGTTTATAGCGGTGGTTACAAGTTGACTGACGCTGTTGAAGGCGCTCCCTTGAACGCTGGTAAGTTGGTGCTTTCTCCCACACGCACTTATGCTCCTGTGGTGAAGAAGTTGCTCGACGAACTCCGTCCCCGCATTCACGGTATGGTACACTGTACTGGCGGTGCGCAGACTAAGGTGCTCCACTTCGTAAGCGACAACTGCCGTGTGATTAAGGACAACATGTTCCCCGTACCTCCCCTCTTCAAGGCAATTCACGAACAGAGCGGCACGGATTGGGCAGAAATGTACAAGGTGTTCAACATGGGTCACCGCCTCGAAGTCTATGTTTCTCCCGAAGATGCTGAGCGCGTAATCGAAATCTCTAAGAGTTTCAACATCGACGCACAGATTGTAGGTCGCATTGAAGAAGGCAAGAAGAGCCTTACTATCAAGAGCGAATTTGGCGAATTTAATTACTAATCAGAATCTCTACGGAGCGCAATTCTTAAGGGGGGATGGTTTTGCAGTCCCCTCTACTCCTTAAAACTTCATGCCTTAAATTCTCCCTCCACCATGAGAAATACAACCTTCCGTCGCCTCTGCCTATTGTTAGGTATGCTCTTGGTTTTCGTGCAACAGAGTTTCGCTGGAATTATTGTCAACGACACCATCCAGAGCGAGATTCTCGGTCAGGCAATGCCCATTACGGTATATCTCCCCAAGGAATTTAAGCAGAATCCAGAGCGCCACTTCCCCGTGCTTTACTTGCTCCACGGATTAACCGATAATGAGCGCGCCTGGATGGACAAAGGGCAGATCGACCGTGTGGCAGACGAACTCATGGCGAGCGGCGAGGCAGAACCGATGGTGATTGTCATGCCCTGTGCCGGCGGAGCGGATATTCGCAACGTCTGGAACGGTTATTTCAATATGGAGGGTTGGAATTACGAAGACTATTTCTTTAAAGAATTGCTCCCCTCGGTAGAACAGAAATACCGCGCTGGAGGCAAGCGTGAGCAACGCGCCGTAGCAGGTCTCTCTATGGGCGGAGGCGGCAGTGTGAACTACGCCATGCGTCGTCCCGATATGTTTTGTGCATGCTATGCCATGAGCGCGTGGTTAGAGTCTAACAACTTCTTGCGTGCTTCAGACAAACGCGCCACCGACAAATTCTCTTTGCTTGTAGAAGCAGTAGACAAATTGGCCGCCGTAAAATTGTTGGACGCAATGAGCAAGGAGGACTTAAATACCTTGCGCACCGTAGCATGGTTTATCGATTGTGGCGACGACGACTTCTTGCTCGAACAGTCTGAAAACCTTCACATGAAGCTGCGCCACCTTCGCATTCCGGCACAATTCCGTGTGCGTAACGGCGACCACAATTGGGAATACTGGCACAATGCCTTGCGCCTTTGCCTCCCCTTTGTTTCACGAAATTTTAAGGATTAAGAAGAGTCTCACCCCCTTGACTCCCGCTCCTTGTCCCTATACCATGGGAGCCAAACTTTTGATTCTTGACAACACACATATGAAAAAG
Organism: Alloprevotella sp.; assembly: GCA_045121635.1. Lineage (GTDB taxonomy): Bacteria > Bacteroidota > Bacteroidia > Bacteroidales > Bacteroidaceae > Alloprevotella. The sequence continues at coordinate 6,295 of JBGVGJ010000004.1, forward strand.
TTTATCTATTTCCTTTGCTGTTCCCTCAGCGTCCTCGTGCTTTGCTACATGGTCTACGAAGCATGGATTGCTGTAAGCAACAACTGGCAGTCCCTCCGTTCACTCTCAAGCGCCTTTGGTGCATTCGGATGGTTCCTTATTACATATAACATTGTCACTCAATCTTACGAGTGGACCAAGAAACTTTGCAAGTAATTCTTACATGGCTGATAACAATTCACTTTTAGAAAAACTCGAGGGTTTGCAAGCGCGCTTTGAGGAAGTTAGTACACTTATTACTGACCCCAATGTCATTGCAGACCAGCAGCGCTACGTGCGCCTCACTAAAGAATATAAAGAACTTGAGGACCTTATGAATGCTCGTAAGGAGTATGCCAATCTTCTTGGCAACCTTGCGGAGAGTAAGGACATCCTTATGAACGAACAAGACCCTGAGATGAAGGAAATGGCGCGCGAAGAAATCCAGCTTTGCGAAGCGCGTATTCCCGAATTGGAGGAGCAAATCAAGTTGATGCTCGTGCCTAAGGATCCCGAAGATGCCAAGAATGTGGTGCTTGAAATCCGTGGCGGTACGGGTGGTGATGAAGCCGCGCTCTTTGCGGGCGACCTCTTCCGTATGTACACAAAATATTGCGAGTCGAAGGGTTGGAAACTCGAAGTTAGCTCTTGCAGCGAAGGTGCTGCGGGCGGTTTCAAGGAAATCGTTTGTAGCGTAACGGGCGTGGATGTCTACGGCACGATGAAGTATGAAAGTGGTGTGCACCGCGTTCAGCGTGTGCCTGCTACCGAAACGCAGGGTCGTGTACACACTTCTGCAGCAACCGTAGCCGTGCTCCCCGAAGCCGAAGCCTTTGATGTAGTCATCAACGAAGGCGAAATCAAGTGGGACACCTTCCGCTCAAGTGGTGCCGGCGGTCAGAATGTGAATAAGGTAGAATCAGGGGTACGCCTCCGCTACAACTGGAAGAATCCCATCACAGGTACCGTGGAAGAAATCCTCATCGAATGTACTGAAACGCGTGACCAGCCCAAGAATAAGGAACGCGCCCTTGCGCGCCTCCGCACCTTCATTTATGACAAGGAGCACCAGAAGTACGTGGACGACATAGCCTCTCGTCGTAAGACCCTCGTCTCTACGGGCGACCGCTCGGCAAAGATTCGCACCTACAACTATCCCCAGGGACGTATTACCGACCACCGCATCAACTACACCATTTACAACCTCTCTGCATTCATGGACGGCGAGATCCAGGACTGCCTTGACCACCTCATCGTGGCTGAAAACGCAGAGCGCTTGAAGGAAGCAGAACTTTAATGTGAACGGGATAAACAATCCCTCTGCCTTTTGTATTTATACATTCTAACCCAATAAGAGAGGGCGTGCCATTTTTTTGCATGCCCTCTCTTATTGGGTTAGAATTGTATGGAACCGAAAGTAGACACTGTTTAATAAATGCTACCAAGGTGTACTCAATCAAATTGAATGTATAATCAGCAGGATTTTACAAACCCCACCTTAAAAGTTTAGGCAAGTGTGCCGTCTTCCTTTACATTCACTCGAACGTCGGGTGTTCCCGGTTTCTCAAGTTCTACTTCATAGTAGTTGCCGTTGGGCGTTTCTACCCAGTCTACTTCGTCAACGGTGTAGTCGGGATAGTTGGTAGTGAGGTAAGTTACAACGGGTTCGGGAAGCGTGCCGCGGAAGTCAGTCTCGGTGCGTACCCATGTGCCTTCGGGGGTGAAGTAGGCTTCAGAATGCAGGTTGTCTTTATAGAACTCCGCCTTGATGTAAGCGCCTTCAATTTCCCAATCGTAGGGTTGTACCTGCGGGTAGAGGTTTGGGAAGGCGTTGTGAACGGCTTCGGTCACGAAGTTGAATTTGTTGTCGTCATCGTCGTCGCTACAAGAGACAAACGTGAGAGGAACGGCAAGGAGTTATAAGGTAAAAAGGTAGTTTTTCATGGTAATAGTGAGGTTCGTAGGATTGTTAGAAATCCACGTCGGTCACTTGGAACTTCTTGTTAAAAGTAACCTCTGTGCCATTCTTCAATTCTACTTCGTAGCGACCGTTTTCGCGTTCAATCTTCTTAACGGCATTCTTGGGGAATGTAGTTTGGAGGTATGCGCTGATCTTTTGGGGCACCACCTTAGTAGGAACATTAGAGGTGCGGCAAGAAATTTCTGTCCACTCTCCATTGCGGTCAAATTCAACCTTTGTGCCGTCGTCGAGGATAACGTCGTAACTCTTTTCGAGGAGACCAGATTCAATGGTTGTAACGGTCACCTTAACATCAGCAAAGTGTGTCTTAACAAACTGCTGAGCTGCCTGAGGAAGTTGCTCAAAAGGAATGGGCTTGTTGTTGTCGGCAGAAGCGTTGAAAACTGTTGCTGCGAAGCAAAATGCTGTAACTGTCAAATTTCTAAGTAAAGTCTTCATAGTAACTAAATTTTGAAGATGAATAAATAATTATTAGTTTGTATATATTTCGTATTTCGTGTTCTTTATTTCGTCTTAATCTGTCGCAAAGGTAAGCGTTAGAAATGATGTGTAAAGTATGTTTTTTGTTAATAAATCTTTAATTTATAACTCTTTAACTTTTGCGGGGCGAAATGTATTTTTATGTTTTAGCGGTGTATGTAGAATCCTGTCGGCGAATCGGTTGTTTCCGTATCATCATTAGGATTACGGTGCAAAGTTAAGACAGATTTTTGGATAAATCAAACTGATACTATCTATACGGTTATAGGTAAAGTCTATTGTAAGGTAAAAAGGGTACAACATCCCGTTGTGGTTTCGGGTGTTGTACTCTTTTATTGCTTGTCGCTCCAATTCTATTTTGCTAAGGAGAAAGTAAATTCCAATCCCGCTTCGGGGCGGTTGCGTACGGAGATATTGCCACGATGGAACAATATGGCATTGCGCACGATGGAAAGACCGAGTCCGGTGCCTCCGAGGTCCGAACTGTCACGGGTGCGTCCCTCTTGGGCGCGATAAAAGCGCTCAAACAAGCGGGAGAGGTGGCGCACTTCAACTCCCGTGCCGTTGTCGTAATACGTAAAATAGTAATGCGTGGCATCCTCCTTATCTAATGATAGATAGATGCTTACGCCTTCTGGAGCATAGCGTAGGGAGTTTTCGATAAGGTTGCGGAAGACGGCATGAATCAACGAATAGTTTCCGTTAAGCATCGCCTCGTCGGGTAAGTTGCAGTGAAGTGTAGCTTTGCGTTGTAGGATAGAGCTTGAAAGTTCTTCACATACCTCTGCCACAACAAGTGGGAGTGAAATGGTTTCGCGTGGCATCATTTCGGGTGCTTCATCTACTTTGGTGATGAGTGAGATGTCGCGAATGATGGCAGCCAGGCGTTGTGTCTGTAAGTGCGCACGCTTTAAGAAACCCTGTCGGCGTTCTTCGGAAAGACCTGTGTTGCTGAGCAGCGTTTCTAAGTAACCGCTAATACTGCTTACGGGTGTACGGAGTTCGTGCGTAATATTATTCGACATATCGCGCTTGTAGATGCGTCGCTTTTCGCGCTCTTGAAGCACTGCACGGTGACTGTCCTCCAAGAGTTTGTATTTTTCAAGAATGGTGCGACTGATTTGCCCCAACTCGCCATCGGGGAAATGAATGTGATTGTAATCTACCAATCCGCGCTCGGCCGAATCGATAAAGCGGCGCAGCATGGTGATAGACTTTCCGAAATGGTCGGACACATAGATGAGTAACACCAACACTATGGGGAAGACCATGAGCACAAACCATAGAAAGACGTTGTCGGCCTTTAAGAGGTTCTCCACATCGCTATCGTAAGGCAATGCCACGCGTACGATACAGTCGGGGTAAGCTTTTGCGAAGTAAAAGAAGGGTTGCTGTGTCGTTGACGAAGTGCGGATGAAGTGTCCCTCGTGCGACTGAATGGCTTCGACAACTTCGGGGCGTGTCAAGTGGTTGTCCATACTCCCCAGTGACACCTCGCCCGAATCGTATTGCACCTCCCCCTCAGGCGAGAGTACCGTGATGCGCAGTTCGTGGGGTAGGGAACTGAGAAGCGGAATCGCCACTTCGTTGTCAATATCCTTATTCTTAATACACTCAAACCCAGAAATCAAGTCGGCATAACTGCGCAACCTGCTTTCCAGTAGCCCCATTTTGTATTGCTCTTCGCGCCGTCCTTGAAAGAGCACAAGGATAATCGCAAAGAGGGCGAAGAGTGCCGTAAAGTTGGTGAGAAGTTTTGTTTTGTAGGAGAGACGCATGGGAAAGGAGAAAGGGGAAAGGAGAACCGACGCCAAACCGAGTGCAATCAAGTTTACTTGAATTGCCGAGGTGCGAAGGAGGAAAAGACGACGAAGTCGGATTAAAGGGAAAAGGAGAAAGGTCATGTGGTAAATATCTCGCAAGCTATCTCGTCTACTTGTACCTGTCGACTCGTCTACTAGAAAAGCAATAGCTCTTTGCTAAATTGTTACAAAGCAATATCCATGTCCTTGGCGGTTGACAATGCGGTTGCCCATCTCGCCTAACTTTTTGCGCACATGAGCAATATGAACATCTACGGTGCGGTCGAGTACGAAACTTTCGCCTTGCCACACTTCTGCCAAAATTTCTTCGCGGGAAAAGACACGCCCAGGGTTTGATGTCAAGATATGGAGGATGCCAAACTCCTTTTTGGAGAGTGGAATTTCTGTGTTACCCATGCGCACCACCTTTCGCTCATGAATGAGTTCGAGGGCTCCAACCGAGGGGTGGGCATGTTCCTCTGCCGTAGTACTGCGGCGCAACACCGCCTTCACGCGCACCAACACTTCTTGCAGAGAGAACGGTTTGCTGATATAATCGTCAGCACCAACAGAGAACCCTTGTAATAAGTCGTCCTCCGTATCTTTTGCCGTCAGGAAAATGATGGGCACATCAGAAGCATGTTCCTTACGGAGCTTTTCTGCCAGAGCAAAACCTGACATGCCACCCATCATTACATCGAGTAACAAGAGGTCGGGGTTGGCACTCATTTGTGTTAAGGCATCTTCTGCCGAAGCGGCAGTATCTACAATATATCCTGCTGCTTCAAGGTTGCATTGCAGGATGTCGCGCAAATCGGGTTCGTCGTCAACAACTAAAATTCGTTTTTGCATAAGTCTTAAATTTCGGTCTGCAATAATACTCATTTCTCTACACATATACCCTATGGGAGCGTTAAGAAATGGTTAATTTTTATGGTTATAACATAGGAGTTAACTATAAGTAGGATTATTGAATATAATCTTGACAACCCCTCCGTCCCTTGGGCAACCTCTTATATAGAATAGTGATTCCGAAAACTTAACCAATTCTTAACCGCACTCCTTAAACCATTAAATTATTGAGGCGTAACTTTGCATTCGGAAAAATAGATGTTGAGGTTTTAAGGTCATAAGGTCGCTTCGCTCTAAGGTTTTAAGAGCTATACAGACCGCACGGACTTATAACCTCATAACCTAAGACCTCATAACCTCTTTCTCAACCTCATAACCTAAACTATAATTTATGGATTGGATTTTCTTAGGAATGATTATCTTCCTGTTCGGTCTCGCCATTTTCGACCTATGGGTGGGCGTGTCGAACGACGCCGTAAACTTCCTCAACGGTGCTGTTGGAGCAAAGGCGGCAACCTTTAAAACGGTCATCGCCATTGCGGCGGTCGGCGTATTTTTCGGCTGCGTCTTGAGCGACGGGATGATGGACATTGCCCGTCATGGAATTTTTACCCCGACGCATTTCTCCTTCAATGAGGTGATGCTGATTTACATGGCGGTGATGGTGACGGACATCGTGCTGCTCGACATGTTCAACTCCTTCGGGATGCCCACATCAACCACCGTGTCGCTCGTATTTGAGATGCTCGGTGCAGCCTTCGCCTTTACGCTCATCAAGATCCTGGGCGACACGGGTTTAAGCTTTGAAGAATGCATCAACTCAGCCAAGGCGGTGCAGGTGATTATGGGGATTTTCTTCAGCGTCCCCATTGCGTTTGTCTTTGGTGCGCTGGTGCAATACATTTCGCGCATCATTTTCTCCTTCAACCTCAAGAAGGGGCTCGGCCTTAAGATTGGACTTTTCGGAGGTATCGCCATAACTTCGATTGTCTACTTCATGCTCTTCAAAGGTCTAAAGCACCTCTCGTTTATGACGGATGAAGCGATGGCGTACATCAACGAAAATGTATTGATGATACTTGGCGTCTGCCTCGTAGCCTTTACCATTCTCTCACAGTTACTCCACCTGCTGAAAGTCAACGTGTTCCGCGTTGTTGTATTGGTCGGAACATTTGCGCTCGCTACGGCCTTTGCGGGTAACGACTTGGTGAACTTCCTCGGCGTACCCCTCGCAGGTCTTTCGGCTTACCAAGATTTCTCCAGCCAGGTAGGTGCAAATCCTGATACCTACATGATGACCTCGCTCATGGAGTCGGCATCTACGCCCTTTATCTTCCTGCTTTCGGCAGGTATTATCATGGTCATTGCATTGGCTACTTCTAAGAAAGCGCATACCGTACTCAAAACTTCCATTGACCTTTCGCGCAAGAACGAGGGCGACGAAATGTTTGGTTCCTCAAAAGCCGCACGCAGCCTCGTACGCTGGGGTAATTCAGCAGGACAGGTTGTAACAAAGATTATTCCCGAAAGCGTGCTTCGCGCGATTGACCGTCGCTTCGTGGTTCCCGCAGAAGCACAGGACAATACAGTGGCTTACGACCTGCTTCGCGCATCTGTCAACCTCGTTATGGCGTCGTTGCTCATTGCCTTGGGTACATCGTTGAAACTTCCCCTTTCTACGACCTTCGTAACCTTCATGGTGGCTATGGGTACAAGTCTTGCCGACCGTGCATGGACGCGCGAAAGTGCCGTGTTCCGCATCACGGGTGTACTCACCGTAATTGGTGGATGGTTTATCACCGCAGGTGCAGCATTTGCAGCATGTTTTGTGGTGGCGACACTGATGTATTACGGCGGTCCCATCGTCATGCTCCTCCTCATCGCTGGTTGTCTCTACTGCCTCATTAGCAGCAGCAAGAACCTTGCTAATAAGTCAAAGGAAATGCAGGAAGGCGACATCCTCTTCCAGGAAATTCTTCAAACCAACGACCAGCAGGCGGTGCTACCCATGCTCCAACGCCATATTGGTATTTGCTCGGCAGAACTCTTGGAGCGCTATAAGGGTTGCTTGAGCGACACGACAGAAGGCCTGTTCACAGAAAACCTCCGCACACTGCGCAAGACTTCGCAGACGCTTGGTCTCACAAAGCGCGAGATTAAAAACCTCCGCCGTCGCGAAACGATTTGTCTCCGCCGCACGGAAGTTACGATTGCCGTGCGCCTCTCTACAGACTTCCACCTTATCCACAACTCTTTGCGCCAGATTCTTTACGGTCTTGTGCGTCTTACCGAACCTGCGCTCGACCACGTAGATAACAACTTCACGCCAATCAATCAGAAGGAGCGCGATCGCTATCTCGGCTTGCGTCAGCGCACGGAAGAGGCGATGCAACAGGTGGCTGACAACCTCCGCTCGCTCCATTTTGACCGAAACGATAAGATGCGTGCCGTGTTTGAAAACATCCGCGAAGACCTTCGTACCTTCCGCCACGAAGTGCTTGTAGATATGCATGCGGAAGAGGCGAACCTCTCAACGCTCACACTCTTGCTCCACGTTATTCAAGAAACGGAACAGATCTGTGCTGAAATGGCAGACTTCGCACACTTCACCGTGCGCCTCGAACAGATGGCTAACTAATGAATACCTTAGCGGTAAACGATAGCAAAAGATGGTGTGTCCAAAAGGGCACGCCATCTTTTTTTAGGGGCAGTAACAAACAATATTGTTGTATGCAAATTCGTATTAAAATAATCCTAAAGCCTTTCCATGGGATAGGTGAAAAATGCAGAGAAATGCAAAATAAAAACCATGTTAACAAGTGTTAACCGATTTGCATTTCGCGCTGAAATGTTGTATCTTTGTGATACGGAAGTGGAGATACCCCCAAACATCAGGGGTATTTCCACTTTTTTCGTTCACAAGGTTACTTATTTTTGCCTCAAAAATGAGTATTATCGTTTTTACAAGGTAACTTATCGGCGCCACAATGTAACTTATCGTTTTACGGAGAATAGATATTGTGCCGATTTTAATTGCGCAGAATGTTAATGTATGTTAAAGTTTGGACGGAAAAATGCGGAAAAATGAAGGGGATTTAGACCTGCTGGTAGGGACGCAAAATTTTGCGTCCACAGCCTCACTAAAAAAGTCACCTCATTGTGAGTTGACAAGTTTACAGGTACGAGTAAACGAGTCCCTGCGGTAGTAGACAGAAGAACATAAGAACAGGTTATTCTCCTACGCAGAACACATGCGTGAAACATAAAAACCTCGTTTATTCAGTTGATAATAATATGAGGGTGTGTCGAAATGCAAAACTTCGGCACACCCTCTTTAGCTGGGTAAGAATGTGTAAAATGCAAGGCGCTGAAATTAAGGATGAAGGAGTGTACGGAAGTACATGACCAAATCCGAAATTGATGAGCAACGTAGCAATTTGCACATTATGACACAGCGTCATTTTCGTATTACAAAGATAGAAAATTTGAAGTCCTAATTTTATAGTTTACAAATTCCCGTTTAGTCGCTCAACAATTTCCTGTGCTGCGCGCTCTGGCGCTCCAGGTGCGCCGAGTAGTGTTGCCATTTCTTTATACCCCTTGAGTTGCGCTTCGCGTGCTGTTCCCCGGGGAAGGATGGTTGTGAGGTGATGGCGCAGGTTGGAGAGGTTCATGCCGTCTGCCACAAGTTCGGGCACCACTTCGCGGTTGGTCACAAGGTTGACGAGCGAAATGTATTTCACTTTCAGCAAGTGACGGCGCAGGAAGGAGATGAGTTTGCCTACGGGCGTGTAGTAGCACACCACTTGGGGCACGCGGAAAAGTGCTGTTTCGAGCGCCGCAGTGCCTGAAGTGACCAAGGCTGCTGTGGCGTGGGAGAGTAGGGGATAGGTTTGTCCGCGTACAATGCGGGGAAGTCGGTCTGCCGACCATCCGAGGCGTGCAAGGGTGCGGTCATAATACTCTTGCGTAATTGAGGGCGCACCGGCAAGAACGAGTTGATACCCCTGTTCCACATAGGGAGTGGCGGCTTCGCACATCATGCAGAGGTTGTCCTTGATTTCCTGCTTTCGACTTCCTGCAAGCAGGGCAATGATGGGGCGCTCAGGGTCGAGGGAGTTGCGGGTGCAGAAGGCGCTGAAAGTCTCTGCATAGTCAGTCTTGAAGGCACTGATTTCATCTACGGTGGGGTTGCCTACGTAAGAGATGGGATAGTTGTGCTTCTTCTCAAAGAAATCCACCTCGAAGGGAAGGATTGAGAAGAGTCGGTCAATGGTGGCACGGATATCCTTAATGCGGTGCTCCTTCCATGCCCAAATCTTGGGCGAGATGTAATAATAGACGGGGCAAATGGCCTGCTTCTTGACGAACTTCGCAATCTTGAGGTTGAACCCCGGATAGTCCACCAAAATAACACAATCGGGGCGCCATGCGGCAATTTCCTGCTTACAGCGCGCCATACCTTTGAGAATGGTGCGCAGGTGGAGCAACACGGGGATAAAACCCATATATGCCAGGTGCTTGTAATGACACAAGAGCGTACCACCCACACGCTGCATTTCGTCGCCACCATAGTAGCGGAAATCTGCCTGTGGATCAGTGTTCTTTATGGCTTGCATGAGGTGGGCGGCGTGGAGGTCGCCACTGGCTTCGCCTACGATGAGAAAATATTTCATGAAAGAGTAAAGATAAAAGAGTAAAGATGAAAGCGGGATGCTTCTTGTCTATCCCGCAATCCATCTTGTCAACTCGCACCTGTAAACTTGTTTACTAAAAACTCAAACTTTCCAGCAACTTGTAATTCGTGACATCAAGTGTGACGGGAGTTACGGCAACGTAACCGTTCTCGAGTGCCCAAATGTCGGTGTCGGTAGCTTCGGGTTCAAGGTTTTCGCGGTAACCTACGAGCCACAAATACGGCTGATTTGTTGTGGGATGGAAGCACTTGTGAGTTTCCTTCACCCAGCGACTCTTACCCATGCGGCATACTTTAACTCCCTTAAATTCAGGCAGGTTTGGGAAGTTTACGTTTAAGCATGAGAAGGCGGGAAGTCCTTCCTTAATCACCTTCAACGTGATGTCGACAAGGTAGGGACGAAGCGGGGTGAAGTCGGCTTCCGAACTGTGGTTGTCGAGCGAATAAGCAATAGCCGGGAAACCCGCCATCGCACCTTCGTAGCATACACCCATAGTGCCGGAATAGTGGGCGTTTACAGCAGAATTATCGCCGTGATTGATACCCCCCAAAACGAGGTCGGGTTGACGCGTGAGGCACTCGTTAAGCGCAACCTTGATGCAGTCGGCGGGAGTACCAGTGCAGGCGTAGATGGTGAGTCCTTCTTCTTCGCGTATTTTGCGGTAGCGCAGGGGCGTTGCTGAGGTGATGGCACAACTGCCACCCGAGCGAGGACCGTCGGGAGCCATTACAAAAAGGTCCGCATGAGGTCGGAGGGCTTCGATAAGGAAGTTAATACCTTTGGCGGTGTAACCGTCGTCGTTGGAGATGAGGATGAGGGGACGCATTGTGGTGAGGAAAAGTAGTGTTAGAATGAATATCTTAAAATCTTTTTCGCAGACACCTCTGCCGCGAATGCGGGGAGGGGGTCTATTAAAAACTGCTGTATTATAGTCAATATTTTTCGCAAAAGTAGTAATTTATTCTTTAAGCAGGATGTGCAATAAGAAAAAATAAGTATCTTTGCAAAATCCGTAAGAGTGCCCTTTACACAACAATTTCAGGCGCTCCTAAATTGAATAGAATGGGAAAAATTATTGCATTAGTAAACCAGAAAGGCGGTGTGGGTAAAACAACCACATCGATGAACCTTGCTGCTTCCTTGGCTACACTTGAAAAGAAAGTTTTGCTCATTGATGCCGACCCTCAGGCGAATGCTTCGTCGGGGTTAGGGGTAGATTTGAGCCAAATTGATGCGTCAATATACCAGTGCCTTGTAAACAAAATTGATGTGCGCGAGGCAATCTATACCACTGATATCGAAAACTTGGACATCATCCCCTCACACATTGACCTTGTAGGGGCTGAAATCGAAATGTTGAACTTCAAGAACCGTGAACGCGTGTTCAAGAATGTCTTGGAACCCATCAAGGCTGAGTACGATTACATTCTTATTGACTGTTCGCCCTCGCTCGGATTGATGGTAGTGAATGCCTTGACGGCAGCAGATTCGGTAATTATCCCTGTGCAGTGTGAGTACTTTGCGTTGGAAGGAATCTCCAAGTTGCTTGACACGATTCGTATTATCAAGCGCAAAACCAATCCTTCACTTTCCATTGAAGGTTTCTTGCTGACGATGTATGACTCACGTTTGCGCCTTGCAAACCAGATTTACGACGAAGTGAAGCGTCACTTCCAGGAGCTCGTGTTTAAGACGGTTATTCAGCGTAATGTGAAACTCTCTGAGGCTCCCTCGCACGGTTTGCCCGTCATCCTCTATGATGCGGACTCAACAGGGGCAAAGAACCACTTGGCTTTGGCAAAGGAAATTATAAGTAAGAATCAAGGGTGAAGGTGAACGTTTAATGATGAACGTTTAACGATGAACGTTTAACGTTTAAGGGTTAAAGGCACTTCAGAACTTCAGACCCTCAAAACCTCAGAACCTCACTCCCTCCCCCTCAAAACTCTACTCATGGCTATCAAGAAAAAATATACCGCCCTTGGTCGCGGATTGGATGCACTCATCTCTACGCATGAAGAAGTGGAGACGAGTGGGTCGTCATCCATCAGCGAAGTGGCACTTTCACAAATAGAGGCAAACCCCAACCAGCCACGACGTGAATTTGACGAAAAGGCTTTGGAAGAGTTGGCCGACTCCATCCGTAATTTTGGCATTATTCAACCCATCACACTGCGCAAGTTGAGTGATGACCGTTATCAAATCATCGCAGGTGAGCGCCGTTGGCGTGCTTCACAGATGGCGGGGTTGCAGCGCGTGCCTGCCTACATCCGCACCGCCGATGATGAGAACATGATGCAGATGGCGCTGGTTGAAAATATTCAGCGTGAAGAACTCAATCCCATTGAAGTGGCTTTGGCTTATCAGCATCTTATTGAACGCTACAACCTCAAACAGGAGGAGTTGAGCGAAAAGATTGGCAAGAATCGTGCAACGATTGCAAATACGCTTCGACTGCTGAAACTCCCTGCACAGGTGCAGATGGCAATCAAGAACAGACAGATTGACAAGGGGCACGCTCGCGCTTTGCTGTCGCTCGCTGATCCTGCCATGCAGGTGAAGTTCTTTAAGGAAGTGCTTGATAAGGGTTACTCTGTGCGCCAAATTGAAGAAATGGTGGCGCAGATTAACGCTGGTGAGGTGGTGAAGAGCGGTAAGCGCACATTGCAGGATAAGAAGGTCTTGTTGCCCGAAGAATTTAAATTGTTGAAGACGCAACTCTCCGATTTCTTCAAAACAAAAGTGCAGATGACCTGCTCACAACAAGGGAAGGGAAAAATCAGTATCCCCTTTGAGAATGAGGAAGAACTGACTCGTATTATCGAACTCTTCGACAGAATGAAGGGTTGATTACTGCGCAGAAAATTAGATATGAAACGACTATTAACGCTTATTGCCCTCATCGTATACTGCGTCGGCGCTCTCAAGGTGTCGGCGCAAGCGCGTCTTTTTGATGTTCAAGCACGTCCTGTGGCTGTGAGCGATACGGTCGCTCAAAAGGTGAAGCCCATTTCGCTTGACGAAACAACGGTTCAGGAGCTTCCACAGGCGGATTCGGTTAAGGTAGACACGATAAACTTGTTGTTTCCTGTCGACAAGAAGGAACTGAAAAAACAACAGCGTGACTTGAAGCGCGCACAGTTCATCCCCGATCCGCAACGCGCACTTTGGTTGGCATTAGTCATTCCAGGCGCAGGGCAAATTTACAACCGTAAGTACTGGAAACTCCCATTGGTTTATGGCGGATTTTTAGGTTGTACGTATGCCTTCATGTGGAACCAACAGATGTATAGCGACTATTCGCAGGCGTATCTTGATATCATGGATGATAATCCCGCGACGAAAAGTTATCAAGACTTTTTGCCTCCTAATTACGACATCACAGGACGCGAAGATCGCTTCAAGGAAATCTTTAAGAATCGTAAGAACCGTTACCGCCGTTGGCGCGACCTCTCCGTATTCTGCTTTGCTGGCGTATACATCTTGTCGGTGATCGATGCATACGTGGATGCGCAACTTTCAGAGTTTGACATTACGCCCGACCTCTCTATGCGCATCGAACCTACAACAATTAACACCAACCCGCTTGACACTCGTTTGCAACAGCAATCGTATGGGATAGGGTGTACACTTAATTTCTAAAAATTAGTCTTACAACGCTCTCAAAAAAATGAATCTGAAAAATCGATTGCTCGCTCTGTTTTTAACTTCTACAATTGGTTGTGCTACACTCGTGGCGCAACAGGATAGTGTTATCACTGTTCATGACGACGCAATCGGTGCTGACGAGCAGATTGGTTTGCCCGAGGGGATGTTGTTGAGCGTAGACTCTTTGATGATGCAATGGAATGCGCGTCAGTATCTCTTTCCTGAGGTTGCTGCCGACGCTCCTGCCTATCTTTCTAATCTTACAGATGAAGATTACGAGGAGCGCCTCAGTCGCATTCCGGCGGTGATGGAACTTCCTTATAACAATGTGGTGCAGGAGTTTATTCAGCGCTATGTGGGAAGTAATCGTCGCACCATCAGTTTTTGCCTTGCGGCAGGTAATTTTTACATTCCGCTGTTTGAGGAAGCACTCGAAACTTACGGTTTGCCACTCGAATTGAAATACCTTCCCATTATCGAGTCGGCACTGAACCCAACGGCACGTAGTAGGGCGGGCGCAGTAGGGCTTTGGCAATTCATGCTCGCTACAGGAAAACGTTACGACCTTGAGGTCAACAGTCTTGTTGATGAACGCCAAGATCCTGTAAAATCTACTTGGGCAGCGGCACGTTATTTGAAGGACCTCTATGATATTTACAAGGATTGGAATCTTGTAATTGCGGCCTACAACTGCGGTCCTGGTAATGTGAACAAGGCGATTCATCGTGCAAATGGAGAGGCTGATTATTGGAAGATTTATCCGTATCTTCCCACAGAAACGCGCGGATACGTTCCCGCTTTTATTGCGGCAAATTATGCGATGCATTATTATTGTCAGCACCAAATAGAACCCTTGCGTACGGCATACCCCGAAGTGACGGACACGGTGATGATTACCAAGAGTTTGCATTTTGACCAAATTGCGGAACTCTGCGATATGGATAAAGATGCCATTCGTGCGCTGAATCCACAGTTCCGCAAAGATGTGATTCCCGGAAACGTAAAACCGTATGCGCTCCGCTTGCCACAGGAGAAGTTGTTGGCGTTTATCGACCTCGGCGATAGTGTGTACAATCACCGTTCTACCGAACTCTTTAAGCGTCGCTCAACCGTTGCTATTGATGAAAAAGCGGTTAAGGCGGCTCAGAAGGCAAAGGCGGTATATGTTAAAGTTAAGAAGGGAGATAACCTCGGTTCTATTGCAAAGCGCAACCGTACAACAGTGGCGAAGATAAAGCGCCTTAACGGTATGAAGAATAACAATATTCGCGCAGGGCAACGTCTGCGTGTTAAGTAAGAAGGTGATACGGGTGCTGCGCTACGCCTCAATCTCAAATCTTCAAGTTAAAAAGAAAATCCAAAGCTATGTCCGAAAAGAACCTTACTCCACAAGAAATTCAGGATGAGCTCCTTATAAATGCTGCTTTCCAAAAGTTAATAGACACCTATCTTGCTTCCAATCATCGTGGCAAGGTAGATATAATTACGAAGGCATTTAACTTTGCAAAGCAGGCACACAAGGGTGTGCGTCGCCTTTCGGGCGAACCCTATATTCTTCACCCTATTGCGGTGGCGCAGGTGGCGTGTGAAGAAATTGGATTGGGGTCAACCTCAATCTGCGCAGCCTTGCTGCACGATGTGGAGGAGGATACGGACTATACGAATGAAGACCTTTGCAACTTGTTTGGTCCGAAGGTGGCGAATATAGTTGAGGGGGTTACGAAAATTTCTGGGGGTATCTTTGGCGAAAGAGCTTCGCTCCAAGCAGAGACGTTTAAGAAACTTCTGCTTACGATGAGTGATGACATTCGTGTGATTCTTATTAAGATTTCTGACCGTGTGCATAACATGCGCACCCTCGAATCAATGTTGCCCTCAAAGCAGTATAAAATTGCGGGTGAAACGCAGTACATCTTTGCACCGCTTGCAGACCGACTCGGACTTAATAAGATTAAGACTGAACTCGAAAATCTCAGTTTTAAGTACGAACATCCCGAGGCGTATCAGGACATTGTGAAGAAACTTGAGGAATCGCAGATGGAGCGCGATGACAACTTCAATAGTTTCATTCCTCCCATTCGCGAGGCACTTGATAAGATGGGGTGTAAGTACTCAATCAAGGCGCGTATCAAGAGCCCGTATTCCATCTGGAAGAAGATGCAAACGAAGAAGGTTTCCTTTGAAGAGGTCTTCGACATTATGGCCATCCGCATCGTGTTTGAACCGCAAAATCGTGAGGAAGAAATTAACGAATGCTTCCGCATCTATGCGGCGCTTACAAGCATCTATCGCCCTCACCCAACGCGCTTCCGCGATTGGCTTTCTTCGCCCAAGGCTAACGGTTATCAGGCGCTCCACAATACCTTTATGAGTAGTAATGGTAAGTGGATTGAAGTGCAGATTCGTTCCGACCGCATGGACGATATTGCTGAGCAGGGTTTTGCGGCACACTGGAAGTATAAAGCGCCCGGTTCGGAATATGATGCGACAGAACTTGACGGTTGGTTGAACTCTATCAAGGAAATTCTTGATGATCCACAACCCGATACGCTTGACCTGTTGGACACGATAAAGTTAAATCTTTATGCTCGTGAAATTCTGGTGTTTACACCGAAGGGTGAAATTAAGACGATGCCAGCAGGTAGTACGGTGCTCGACTTTGCCTTCTCCATCCACTCGTTCCTGGGTAGTCACTGTTTCGGTGCGAAGGTTAATCATAAGCTTGAACCTTTAAGTTACCAGCTTAAAAGTGGCGACCAGATTGAAATCTTAACCTCCAACACGCAGCATGTGCAGCCTGAGTGGCTAAACTTTGCAACATCGGCAAAGGCTCGTGGCAAGATACAAGCCATCTTGCGCCGTGAGCGTCGTGAGAAGGAAGCAAAGGGTGAACAAATGCTCAAAGACTTCCTTGAAAAGCACGATTTGGTGTATGCCTCAAACGTGGTGGAAAAACTCTGCAAACATCATGCGTTGAAGCAGCGTGATGAACTCTTCTTAGCTATTGCTGAAAAGCAGTTCCAACTGACCGATGCTGATGTAGACCTTCTTACGGGCAAGAGTTCAAACAATAATGGATGGCGTAAGTTCTTGACATTCCTCAATAAACCAAAGGAAGACGAGCAAACTACTGCTACCGCTGATATTGCGACCCTCGAAACGCGTGAGTTTGTTAAGGGACTCAATAAGAAGAAGATTCTTATGCTTGACGAGGATGTGCTGGATCGTTGCACATTCCCCCCATGTTGTAGTATTGTCCCAGGTGATGATGTGCTTGGATATATTACTGAGAATGGTACGCTTGAAATCCACCGTCGCCAGTGTGAAACGGCTACGAAGTACAAGACGCGTCACGGCAATAATATTATTGCGTGTTCATGGAATACAGGACGTCAACGCTATTTCGATACCCGTATATTCGTACGTGGGGTAGATGCAAAGGGTGTTCTTCACAGCATTGCAGACTGCTTCGAAACGCTCCAACAGTATATTGTTAAGGAAATTACATTAAAAACTAACGACGGTATCTTTGAGGGTTCACTCCTCGTTAGTGTATACCATGTAGATGACATTCACATGGTGTGTGATGCCTTACGTAAGATTGAAAATGTGACGAAGGCTGTGCGCATGGATTAGCATAGAGAACATACATAGAGAACACAAAAATGGGTGCCCTACGGTTAAAAGTTCGTAGGACACCCATTTTAATAGGATAAAGTAAAACGCTATCATTATAGATAGTTCTCTCCAACTTACTCAAAGTAAAGTGTCAGCGTAACCATGTTCATGGTGCCCTTGTTTACGCTCTGTGTGTATACGAGTTGTGAGGAATCAAGCAGGTCACTACGGTCTTTTTCTAAGATGTCGTTGAGACCGAAACTGAATTTCAATTCGGGTATCATCTTGAAGAAGGGGAGGTAAAAGTCACATCCAAGACCAATTTCAAGGCAGATAGCGAGGGGAGTGGCACGCAAAAAGGTGTGCTTCTTGGCTGTAAGGTCGTAATTCGCACTGACACCGCCGATAACATAGGGACGGTAATTGTTGAAGCGTGGTCCTGCCACCTTTGCCAATACCGGTAGGGATACTAATGCAGACTTCATGTCCTGCGACTCCTTTTTACCTGAATTGTGGTCGTAGAAACTCAGGTGCTTGCTACCGAAATGTAACGAAGGTTGTAATCGCAATGACACGTAGCGGCTGATGCGCCAATCGCCCAATACCCCCACACTAAATCCGAGGTTCATCTTATCGTTTTCAACGCTCCACTGTGCACCCGTAGCAGGGTCTATATATCCGTTGTTTTCGAACTCAATGCCCTGGTCGTGTACGCCAAAGAAGAATCCGTAATGGAAGCGACGCTCGTCAATAAAAGGTTTGTTTTGCACCTTACGTTCCTGAGCCGTAATGCCGAGCGCGACGAAGGTAAGGAGTATGAATAGGTAACGCATAGGGTTCTGAGGTTTTGATACTTTGGAGTTCTGATGTTTGAAGTTTTGAAGTGCTGAGGTTTGGATGTCCGTACGGGCAGGATTGTACTTTTGAACTTCTGAGCATCAGAACCTCAGAGCGTTCGTTCGTCCGAACCTTTCTTCTTTCTCTGCAAAATTAACTCAATTCTTGGAGATGGCAAGAAAAACTTTCTGTAAGATAACGAA
Source organism: Alloprevotella sp. (assembly GCA_045121635.1). Taxonomy (GTDB): domain Bacteria; phylum Bacteroidota; class Bacteroidia; order Bacteroidales; family Bacteroidaceae; genus Alloprevotella. The sequence continues at coordinate 24,431 of JBGVGJ010000004.1, forward strand.
AAAAAAGTCGTTTTAGTTTGTTTATTGAGCAGGGCGGTGTATCTTTGCATAGACAAAGGACAAGACAACAATAAACAAATCAAATAACTCATTTAAAAACTTACAATTATGGCTTACGTAATTACAGACGATTGTATCGCTTGCGGTACTTGTATTGACGAATGTCCCTCTGGTGCTATTTCTGAAGGCGAAAAGTACGCTATCGACCCCAACTCTTGCGTAGATTGTGGTACTTGTGCTGACGTTTGTCCCTCTGGTGCAATTGTTCCCGGCGAATAATACATTAGTTACAAGACAGATTAAAGTCCCCAAGTGTTTCTCTATCGAGAATCGCTTGGGGACTTTCTTTTTCTATGGGCATACGGGTTGTCAAATAGTCAGAAAATTGTATTTTTGCAGTTCCTAAAAAATAAGATTGTTATGAAAAACATGGTATTTACTCTAATGGGATTATTCGTTTGCGGATGGGCGCAAGCGGCAGTGGGTGACACATTTGAAACGGGTGGGTTGACCTACGTGGTAAAGTCTAAAGGAATGGTAGGCGTAAGCAGTGTGGAAAGCAATGTGACTACCTGCACGATTCCTGCTAATGTTACATATGAGGGTACAAGTTACAAGGTTGTTGCCATCGAAGAAGATGCTTTTTATTGGAGCAACGTGGTGGAACTTGTGTTGCCCGAAACGGTTGAAAGCATTAAGGCTGGTGCCTTCCGCAGTTCGCCTCTTGCAGAAATCAACCTTCCTGCTTCACTTAAAGAAATTGGTGCACGCGCATTTTACAACACTGAAATAACGTCAATATCACTCCCCGAGGGTATTACCCGATTGGAAGATGGTACCTTTCAGCAGTGTGAAGAGCTCTTGACAATTACGCTTCCCAGCACGTTGGAAAGTATTGGAGGAGGCGTATTCTACAAGTGCGGATTTTCAGAAATTGATATACCTAATTCGTGCATGGAAATCGGTGCATACGCTTTTGAGAACTGTAAGCAACTGCAACAGGTGAAACTTCCTGCAAATCTACTTGAACTGAAAGAGGGTACTTTCTATGGATGTAATCAACTTGTGGATATTCAAATTCCGACGACGGTAACAACGATCGAAACTGCTGTATTTCAGAATGTGGGAATGAAATCACTTCATCTTCCTGCATCAGTAGAAGTTATCCAGTCAAATGCATTTAATGGTGCGCCCATTGAAATAGTAACAGTTGCTGCTGAAAATCCTGCTTTTGTTGTAGAAGATAATGTGCTTTACACAAAGGACCATCGATTCTTGTATCTCTATCCTCGCACTGGTGCTCCTACCACTTACACTTTGCATGACGATTGTGTAGCTGTTTATGGTGGTGCATTTTATGGAACAGATGTAAAGGAAGTGATCTTCCCAGATGGTTTCTTAGGTATTGATACGTATGCTTTTTGTCTCTCGACACTTGAACGTATTAACTTGCCCTCAAGTGTTGAGTTGCTCTACGATCAAGCATTTGCTGGAACTAATCTTAAAGAGTTTAACCTTCCTGCTGGTGTAACAACTTTGAGCGATGCTTTGTTTGCTGATTGTAAGCAATTGACTACCGTAACACTCCATGATAAAGTGACGGAAGTAGGTAATCGTGTGTTCTATTATTGCTCTTCACTATCTACGATTTATTGTTTGGGTACAACACCCCCAGAATTCGCTCCTTGGGATACTTACACGAATCCCTTCTTCTACGTAAATTATGATAATGTGGACATTGTCTGTCCTACGGGAACGCTCTCTACCTATCAACAGAGCGAGTGGGGCGACTTCTTTACAAACATTCGCGAGGCGGACCTTTCTGCCGTAGCATCCGTGAATGGAAACAAAACGTGGGCAGTCGAAACTTTGTCGGGTAAATTGATTGTAAAGGGAGTTGCCGGCGCAGTTGTAAAGCTTGTAAGCGCTAATGGTGCGGTAATTGCCGAACAACAAGCAGACTCAGATGTTATGACTTTCTCTGCGCTTCCTAAGGGTATCTACGTAGTAAGCGTTATCAGTAATGGTGTTATGCAGAGTTATAAGGTTTTGCTTTAAAGTAATAATGCTACGATACAATAAAAGCCTCTAAATCATCCGATTTAGAGGCTTTATTGTTTGCTTGAGTATGGGATTATTCAGCGATAACCTTTACAACCTGAGTCCCTTCGGTAGTGGCAACCTTAACAAGGTAAATACCACGCTGTGAGGGAACGTTAACTGAACTGTTGTTGCCAGAGAGTGCGCCACTTGCAATGCATGCACCGCTGAGTGTGTAAACCTGATAACCCTTCAATGTAGCGTTGCTGGTGAGGTAAAGTACACCATTTTGTAACTTGCAAACGGTCTGGTTTTGTGCTGTTACAGAAGCGATTCCTGTTGTCATCTCAACTTCGTCAGCTGCAAAGAGGTTAACAGCAGCATAACTCATCAATACAGCGAGGTGAGTAGGTTCTTCAAGTGAAACGATGCCTGTGCTCCATGCATCTGCTACGAGAGCAGGAGAAAATTCGCTGTTGAGAACTTCATTGCCGATAGTGAATGTGCCATCTCCATTGTTTGTAGCTGCGTATACCTTAACGAAACGTTCAACGTAAGAAGATGATGTTGTACTGCAAGCACTGATAACTACATTGCCACTTACCTTGGGAGAAACCATGTATACATAAGTCTGGTTGGGGTAAGATTTGAAAGGATTCACATCGTCAAGGATGGCGATTGCATCAGTGTTGTCGGGAGTTGTGAAGCGTGTGAAGTAGCTTGTGTCTTCAAAAGAAGAATCGTAAACGTATTCATTAGTGTCGTAGTCATAAGCTTCCTTCACGTTCCAACCAGTCCAACCTTCGGGAAGCATCTTTGCTTCAACCTGGAAGCGTTCCTGATAACCAGTAGGCATGTTAATAGCGCTACCTGCAAGTGCAATATTGAAGTTGCCAGCTTCACCCAAATCAATGTTTAGGGTAGCTGTATGCTCACCTGCAGCATCGGGGTTGAATGTTACAGGAATAGTAACTGTGTTGCCTGAAGCAATATCCAATGTTGTAGCTGCTACTGAGAATGCTGAGTTTTCAATGCCTGAGAATGTTGCAGTGAGGGTGTTTGCACCAGTATTGCTGATGCTGAATGTAAGTTCCTTAGTTTCACCTGTGAAGATAGAACCAAATGAGATCGCTTCCTCTGAAACTGAAGCCTTGTAAGCTTCCAATTCTTCAAACTTGAAGGTTGCCTTGGGTAAGAACTTCTGGTAGTAGCGTGAGCTGTTGTAACCGTAAACTGAAGTGTGAGCTTCTGTTTTCTGACCTACGAAACTTACCTTAGGATAAGAGCTACCTGCTGTCACAGCCTGAAGTTCAACAACCAAGTTACCGCCAGTGTATACAAAGGGAGTGCTGAATTCAAATGAGAGTTCCTGAGTTTCGTCAGTAGCTTCTGCGCTCTTTGCACCACAGAAAGTCTGAGTGAAATCAGCTTCGATATATGTTGCGCCTTCAACTTCTTCGGGGAGAGTTGCGTAATCTACAGTCGCCATAGATACACCCATCTGCTCAATGCTCCAAGAGTTGGGGTAACCTTGATTATAGAAAGTTATACCAGTAATCTGCTTGCCTACCATTGATTCCAACATAGAAGCGGGGTAAATTACCTGGCCAGTTGTGCCCTGGGTGTCGAGGTAGTAGAAGTAGAAAGGTACGTTATTGTTAGTGTCTGTACCGTCGCAGATTGTAAGGTCTGTGAGTTCAGGTTCTTCTGTTGCAAAGTCACCATATACGAAGTTTACAAATACGGTTTGAGACTGTCCGCTTGCAGTAACAGTAAGTTTTGTCTTTGCAATACCTTCAGAACCGTGAGTGAAAGTAATGTCCCAACCTGTTGTTGCTTCACCATTTGCGGGAATTGTACCGGGTTTAGTCGCTGCACCACCAGTAACAGGACTACATGTGCCAAAAGAACAAAGTGAATAAGCTGTTCCCTCAACGTCTTCAAGAACTTCTACGCTAACAGTTGCACTGAGTTCCTTACTTGTAAGGTTGTGGATGTTGAGTGCATTTTCTTTATCATTAGTCTTGGCTTCTACAAGATAATAATAAAAGTCGTACTCAGGCATGCTAAGGTCTTCAACAATCGCCTTGATGTTTAATGTTTCACCATCAGCAACAGTCTTGCCATTGTATACCAATTCAAAGTTTTGTGCTGAGAGCGAAACGATGCTCAATAACATTGAGCAGAGAATAGAAGTAAAGTGCTTCATGTGTTTCTTGTGTTGGTATATGTTTAACATAAAACGAGTAGACAAGACCATACGGAAAATTCTTGTCCGAAAGTGCTTGTCTACTCGCGTATAGAGTTTACTTAGTTACTCTGTTGATTACTGAACCTTAACTGTTACACGACGGTTGTAGCTGTAAGGAGCGATAGCGTCAACACCACCTTCTGCCTTAACAACGATCTTGTCTTCAGCAACACCCATCTTAACGAGTTCTTCAGCAACTGTGTTAGCACGCTTTTCAGAGAGCTTCTGGTTGTAGTCAGCTGCACCAGTGCGGCTGTCTGCGAAACCTGTTACTACGATAGTCTTGCCGTTAGCCTTAGCGTATTCAGCGAGTTCCTTAACGTTAACGAGGTCCTTACGTGAAGCGATGCGAGCAGATTCTGTGTTGAAGAATACAGATGCAGTAGTACCGATGAATTCAACTTCCTTAACGATGCGAACTTCGGGTTCCTTAGCTTCAGCAGCAGCGAGGAGTGCGCGGAGACGTTCAGCTTCCTTCTGTTCAGCAGCGAGCTGTTCGTTCATAGCGTCGAGCTGTTCCTGGTTCATAGCCATGATAGCAGCGAGGTCGGGAGTCTTTTCCCAAGTGCAAGTCTTGCTGAGCTGGTAAGTCAAACCTACCTTTACGCTAGCAACCTTGTCCCAAGTGCGGATTGAAGCACGACTTTTGTGGTTGTTACCACGAGCACCAATCATCCTGGGGTCAGCACCGAGGAGCTGGAGGTCAACAAATGCAGAGAAGCGCTTGCTGAGACGGAAGTCATTGATGAAACCTACCTGAGCTGCGAAGTTATCGTAGCTATCAGAGCAGTTACGCAAATAACCGAAACCTACGTAGGGGATGAAGCTCCATACACGTTCTGCGTCGTAACCACCAATAAGGTTGTGGAGGTTGAACATTACGTCTTCGTGGATGTTGAGGAACTTAACTGTACCGTGCTGGGGGTGCCAGTCAGTGTAAACATCTCTCAATGAACCAGCTTCAGCAACTGTACGCAAACCGATACCGGGAGTGAACCACTTACCGAGTGCGAGTGAACCGCTGAATGCACCACGAACGTGACTGAAAGGATTAGCAGTTACATCCTTTTCTTGTGATGTGTAAGATACGTTGTAAGAACCAGCTGCACTAACAAACCAGTTTGACCAGAAACTGTTTGTAGCAACGCTGTGCTTCTTAACAGGTACATTTTCCTGTGCAGTTGCAGCAGTTGCAAAGCCTACAAATGCAAGGGCCAACATTAACTTTTTCATAGTTGTAATGTAAATTGTGATATTAAAAAATTGTTTGGTTTCAATAACTATACCGATGCTCCTACTCGTTAGTTGACGTAGTCGCACACGATATTTGGTGCAAATATAAGCATTTCCTTATTACTCCAATACTATTTGGATAAAAAACTTTGTGTTAAATGTTAAATTTGAGGCAATAAAGTCCACTTTTGCGCGTTTGGCATTGAAAAAATGGTGCTTATCGTCCAAAAATGTTCCAAATGGGGAGTTGTGGATATGGAGCGGAAATGCAGACTTCTTGTTTCGATACAGGATGTGTGAAAGTTACCTTCTGAGCATGCAGACAGATACTTCCGTCTGGATTCGATCGGGGAGCACCATACTTTAAATCTCCTTTAATAGGTGATAAAGCCGTAGCGAGTTGGCAACGTATCTGATGGTGCCTGCCTGTGTGAAGATTCACTTGCAGTAACGCATAGCGGTCGCTCGTCTGCAATACTTGATAGTCCAATGTTGCCTTTTTGCTCCCTTGTATCTCTTTGGCGAATGCGTATGCTTTGTTCTGCTTCTCGTTTCGGGTGAGATAATGCGTGAGGAGTACAGGGTTTTCGGTGTTCCGAAGAGCAGGCGTTTGGGCGATTATTGCATGATACGTTTTGTGTACATCGCCTTTGCGAAACATTTCATTAAGGCGTGTGAGGGCTTTGCTGGTCTTGGCAAATACTACGACACCACTTACGGGACGGTCCAAACGATGAACCACTCCTAAGAATACTTCTCCAGGTTTGTTGTACTTCTCCTTGAGATATTCCTTTACGATGTCGCTCAAAGGTTTGTCGCCCGTTTTATCGCCCTGAACGATTTCGCCCGGGGCTTTGTTGACAATTATAATATGGTTATCTTCGTAAAGTGGAGTCATGTCCAAAACTTTTATTGACTAAGTCAAATCCTATATCATAATAAAGAGAAAGAACCGGAGTACTTAGAGTGCCCGGTTCTTTCCTTGTTTTAGCACACTGTGTGATAGAGGTATGCGTGTAGGTTTTACATGTTCATACCACCATCCACCTGGATTACCTGACCTGTAACATAACTTGAAAGGTCAGAAGCGAGGAAGGTTGCTACGTTTGCAATATCTTCTACCTGACCGCCACGGCGGAGGGGAATTTTAGCGCACCATTCCTTACGCACTTCTTCGGGGAGCGCACCAGTCATTGCTGTTTCGATGAAACCAGGAGCAATGGCGTTAGCACGGATGCCGCGAGAACCGAGTTCCTGAGCAATACTCTTTGCAAGTGCGATAAGACCAGCCTTAGAAGCTGCATAATTGCTCTGACCCGCATTACCGTGTACCCCTACAACAGAAGCCATGTTGATAATGTTACCACTGCGCTGACGCATCATGATGGGTGTGCAAGCGTGGATGAAGTTGAATGCAGACTTCAAGTTTACAGCAATAACTGCGTCCCACTGTGCTTCTGACATACGCATCATAAGACCGTCCTTAGTGATGCCGGCGTTATTTACGAGAATGTCAATTTGTCCGAATTCTTCCTTTACAGCATTTACCACTTCCTCAGTCTGGGCGAAGTCTGCTGCGTTGCTGGCATAACCTACGCACTTTACACCGAGTGCAGCGATTTCTGCTTCAGTCTGCTTGCCGTTTTCGTCAATTACGAGGTCTGTGAATGCGATGTTCGCACCTTCCTGAGCAAATTTAATTGCGATAGCCTTACCGATACCGCGTGCTGCACCTGTGATGAGGGCAGTCTTACCTGTTAAAAGTCCCATTTTGCTTGTTTTTATTTCGTTAGGGTTATTACAAAAATCCGATTGAGGTCTGTTATTTAAGCACTTTGTTAAGGATGTCACAAACGATGCGTTTGCTGTCTTCGCTTGAAAGTCCTTTCGCTACTCTGTCGTAGATGTAGGGTACTTCCATGCCTTTTATGGCATAGTGGATGATGTCTGCCACAAGAGGTACGCTTTCAATCTTGAATAAGTTGCGGTCTACGCCCTCTTGCAGGATTTGGCGCAATACGTTACGCTCTTCCTCGTCAAAAGCTCTGCGCACACTTTCAACCATTCGGATGTCGCGGAAAAATTCAGCTCGTAGTGAACCATTGCGCGTTACGACCTCTTTGATTACAGAGAGGTGCGTGTAGATGATGCCAATAATCTTTTCCTCGGGAGAGATGATTTTATTGGCGGTTTCATCCAGACGCTCCGACAAAATTTCCAATTCCGACGCGATTACGGCTTCATAGAGTTCTTCCTTGTTCTTGAAGTACGTGTAAAGCGTACGTCTGCCTTTGCCTGAGGCCGCCGCAATGTCGTTCATTGTGGTGGCTTCAAATCCCTTGCGTGCAAAGAGTTCTCGCGCGCAATCAACAAGGCGGGTTCGCGTTTTTGAGATGGACATAATGGTGTGTGCTATTTAAAATGAAAATCGTGCGTATCAATGTGGTTACGCACACTTCTTACCTGTGTGCAAAGTTACGAGTATTTTGTGATTGGCGCAAAAAATAGACCGCACTTTTTGCACAAAAAATAGTTTTTTGAGTAATTTATTTTGTGTGGGAGGTGTAAAATTAACGATGTTGTGTTCCAATTCATGAGGCACAGGACGCTTATCTTTTCCTGATGTAGTTGTGTACTTTCGTGCGCTCCCTTAATAATCAATTTGAGCACTTTGCGTTTTTGTATTCTTATACAACGACTAAGACGCTGTGTCATAATGTGCAAACTGCTACGTTGCTCATCAATTTCGGATTTGGTCATGTACTTTCGTACACTCCCTTTATCCTTAATTTCAGCGCCTTGCATTTTACACATTCTTACCCAGCTAAAGAGGGTGTGCCGAAATTTGCATTTCGACACACCCTCATTGTGATTTCTTTGTGGTTGTAATTAAGCCTTAGGTTCAACGCTAACAACACTGCGATCACGCTGACCACGCTTGAAAGTTACCACACCGTCTGTGAGTGCATAGAGTGTGTGGTCGCTACCCATACCTACGTTCTTACCAGGGTAGTGAACTGTACCGCGCTGACGCACGATAATGTTACCTGCGATGCAAGTCTGACCACCCCAGATCTTAACACCTAATCTTTGTGAAGCTGATTCACGGCCGTTCTTAGAACTACCAACACCTTTTTTATGTGCCATTTTCTTCTAAACTTTTTAAGGGGTTAAGCAATAACGTTTTTGATTGTCAACTGAGTGTACTGATGGCGATAACCATTCAACTTGCGGTAACCCTTGCGGCGCTTCTTGTGGAAAACGAGCACCTTGTCACCCTTTACGAGGGGATCGATTACTTCGCATACTACCTTAGCGCCTTCTACTACGGGAGCGCCTACAGTTACTTGACCGTCGTTGTCTACCAACAACACCTTTTCAAATTCAACAGCCTGACCGCTTTCTGCGTTCTGAATGTGGTTTACGAAGAGCTTCTTGCCTTCTTCCACCTTGAACTGCTGACCGTTAATCTCTACGATTGCGTACATTATGAATAATATGTTAAACGGATTTTTCCAGGAGGCGTAGTCGTTCTGACTCGCTTGTTTTGCCCCGTTGGACTCTAATCGGGTGCAAAATTACGACTTTATTTTTTACCCCGCAAGGGTTCGAGTGCTTTTTTTACCTTAGTATCAGCGCAGATGCTTGTTTCTGGCGAGATGAATGTGGTACCGATGGTTGAAAGTGTTGACTCGTTGCCATAAGCATCGATGGCGGTAACAGCATATTGGGAGTGCATCAAGATGGGGAGCGGGGGAGTGTAAGTGCACGAGGTGGTTTGCAACCTGTGTCCTAAAAGTTTGGGAGTTGCCTGCGGACTATCGATGCGGTACACATTATAATATATGGGTGTATCTTCATTGATAGCATCCCAAGTGATGTGCACGGTATGCTCCGTGTAGTCGATATTAGCCTGTGGTGTCTTTGGCGGTGTGTTGTCTACCCACGTCATGGCGGGAGTCATTGCTGGCGATTCGTAAAAGTCGCGTTGCAACCAGTTGTAGAGTCCCTTCTCGTTGTTAAGCAGAAATTCGGAACGGAAAAATGCTTGTCCGCCCATGCTCAACTCACGTACCACGTTCATTTGTCGCTGAATGACCTGTAAGTCCCAATTCCGTTGCTTGGGGTTGAGGAAGTAGATGCCCAATCCCGGTACAACGGGACGACCGTAGCAATTTTCCTGCCAATCTACGGCGAAGGGGTAAAAATGCTTGCCATCGAAGTACATCATGGGGAAGAGGGCGTCCATCAGTCCTGTGCGCAACCACTCTTGTGCCTCTTGATTCACAGCGCTGTAAGCATTCCATCCATAACTACTCTGACGGGGCAGGTCGGCATGCTTACCAATGGGCGCGCAGGTGAGTTTTACCCATGGGCGTACCGACTTAATTGCCGTGTGGATGGTCTTTACGCAGCGAGTCACGTTAGCGCGTCTCCAACTGGCTTTGTTCTGCCCCTTGCCGTAGCGCTTGTAAGTCTTGCTGTCGTTAAATCGGATGTCCTTTTCAGGATAGCGGATGTAATCCAAATGGATGCCGTCTACATTGTAGTTCTCAACGATTTCTTTGCAGATGTTTGCTAAATAGTCCGCCGTTTCAGGTACACCGGGGTCCATCATCCACAAGTCGCCACAGCGTTGGCATAAGTCCGGACGCTGTTTGGGCAAAGAGCGCTTACCTAACTTTTTCTCTGTCGGAACTTTACAGATGGGAAATGCTACGACCCAAGCGTGACATTCCAACCCACGTTTGTGACATTCCTCTACGGCGAAGGCGAGGGGATCATACAGCGGCGCCTTTCCAGGAGTTCCTGTGAACGCCTCATCCCAAGGTTCGTATATCGAACGGTAGGATGTGCTTGAACGCATGCGTGCTTGCACAAACACCGTGTTGAGGTTGGCTGCTACATACTTGTCGAGCATCTGTCGCAACTCCTCCTTTTGGCGCTCTGCGCCTTCAAGGGTAGTGGCGGGTGCTTTGGGCCAATCGAGTCCTAAGTATGTAGTGAGCCAAACGGCACGGTACTCGCGCTGTGTGGCAAATGCGCTTATGCTCACGCTCATGAGCAACAAGCATGTAAAGAGTCGTATGATGATAGTGGAGTGAATCACAGGCAGGGGATAGGGTGTTACTTTGTTTGTAATTTGCGTGCGGTGAGTCGATCTTTTTCGGCGGTTCTGGCATGGCCTAACTTTTCAAGGCAACGTGCACGTTCAACGTAAAGAGCAGCGTTGTCGGGTGCAAGACGGATGGCTTCGTCGTAGTCCATTCGCGCTAAATCGTAGAGGTGGAGTTCCTGGTGAATGGCAGCACGCAGTGAGAGTGCGTCAATGTTTTGAGGATTGATTTTCAAATGAATGTTGAGGCGTTCCAGCGCTTCTTGCGAACGCCCCTCGTCGTGTAGCGAAAGTGCAAGCATGATCGAGGCATTCTCATTCTTGGGGTCGAGCATGCAAAGTTTTTCCAAATCCTTGCGTGCCTCATGATTCAGTCGCAATCCCATCAATGCCGTAGCACGAACAAACAGAATCTTATTATAGTCATTTTTGGATGGCGAGAGGTTGAGGAGTGCATCACAGTCGGATTTTGCTTCGTTGAAGTGGTGGAGTTGCACGGCAACAACGGCGCGCGACAATCTTACATGATGCTGTTTGGGGCGCTGTTTCAACACTTGTGTGTAGTGCGCTTCCGCTTCAAGTAAGTTGCCTTCGCTCTCAGCAATCTCACCTAAATGTTGCTCAATGATGTAGTTGCCTTCCGCTTTTGGGCGCAAGGCGAGCGCCTCTTTAAAATACTTTTTTGCCTCCGTAAGGGAGTCGCAGTGCAATGCGCTGAATGCGCGTTTTAAGCAGTCGGCATACTGAATAGAATCTTCACGTGCTATTTTTAACCTTGCTGCTCTGTCATAGTCACGCATCGTTTTGGAATGCACTTTCCCACCGTTGTTGAGGTCAATAACGGTCTGTGCTTTTGCTGCGGTGGTGATGAGTGTCAGCAGTAGGATTATGAAGCGAGTGAAGCGCATGGTGTGCGTATGGATTATTGTTCTTTAAGTAGAGGTTCTGGTAAGTCGAAGTAAATTTCAAATCCAGTTTTCCATGTGTTGGTGATGAGTGCATACCCCTTTTCTATGAGATAGGGCGTTTCATGACCGTTGCAGTATATGGGGAACGTTGTGCTGTCCCATTCGCCTTGTGGCAGGCGGATGCCTATGGTTAAGGGTAGTCCTTGATGAGAGGTCATTCGCGCAAAACGGAATTTCACGCGTTCGTGGTAAGGCATTCCCGTAATAAGGTCCAGTTGAAACTCGCCCTTACCATTGTTGATAATCGTTGTGGCGTTCGCGTAATAATTGACATACAATGTATCGCCCTTTATGCCCATTATCGTTCCAAGAGCGTTTAAGAGCGTTTGTGCCGCAGTTGTTTTTTCAGAAGTTAAAGTCGGTTGAACCGCTGCTTGAACCAGTGGACCGTAAATAAGTTGCTCCATATCAAGCGCATACTGTGCATCTGCGGTGAGTGAAAGCAGGCGTGCGGCTAATGTGAAACGATTGGCAACAGCGAAGGGATTGTTATAATCGCAGTCTTTGCCTTTTTGCCATGCCGTTTGTAACGTACGGAGTTGCGTGTGTTGTGCCACAATTCCTTGTGGACGCAGTTGTGCGCTTGCTTCTAATGCCGTGTTGCGCAAGTTCATGGCATCGTTATCCCAAATGATAACGCTGTCGGCATGAATAAAGTGCATTTGCGCATTACAGGAGAGTGCAACGCCAAGAAGGGTAAATATGAAAAACAGTTTTCGCATGTCAATTTCTTAATTTTCGCAAAGGTAGCAATATTATTTTAGATGAGTGCCCGAAGCAGGGCGGAATAACATTTGTTAGCAATTCAATAGTTTCGACCAGTTGGCGTAATGGCATGTGTAAAGTTGGGGGGCGTTAAAAAAAACGGGGGGAAATAAGTTGTGCCTTTGAATTTATACCGAACTTTGTACCTCAATTCAGTTGAAATACGTATGCAATTACTTACTTATAAAACGCACAGCAGTGCCTTGCTGAAATTAGGCGCTCCCATTGTTGTCGGACAATTAGGTATCATTGTGCTGAGTTTGGCCGACACGCTAATGGTTGGGCGTTATGGAACGAATGAACTTGCTGCTGCAAGTTTTGTGAACAATATGTTCAACCTCGTTATCATGTTTGCTACAGGATTCTCCTACGGGTTAACGCCAATAGTAGGTCGCTTGTTTGGTAAAAATGACTTATCGGCAATTGGAGGATGCTTAAAGCACGGATTGCTTGCCAATCTCTTAATCGCACTTGTGCTTACCGTCTGCATGGGGGTACTTTATTTGAATCTGCATCGTTTGGGCCAACCCGTAGAACTGCTCCCCTTGATGCGCCCCTACTACTTGATGCTACTTGCTTCCATTGTGTTTGTCATGCTCTTCAATGCGTTTAAGCAGTTTGCTGATGGTGTAACCGATACCCGTATAGCTATGTGGATGCTCCTGAGCGGGAACCTGCTGAATATAGTCGGCAACTGGTTGCTGATTTACGGTAATTGTGGTCTCCCTGAAATGGGACTTCTCGGAGCAGGTGTTGCGACGCTTGTGTCACGCATTGTGATGGTGGTAAGTTTTGCCGTCTACTTTTTCTGTTCGTCGCGCTATCGTGTGTATCGTGAGGGTTTTATGCAGTCGCCCATCAATCGTAGCACCTTTAAGGAAGTGAACTTGTTGGGACTCCCTATCGCCCTGCAAATTACGATGGAGACCGCTTCGTTTAGTTTGACCGCCGTTATGGTAGGTTGGTTGGGAACGTTGGCGCTTGCGGCGCACCAAGTGATGCTTACCGTCGGGCAATTCGGTTTTATGCTATATTACGGAATGGCGGCAGCGATAACCGTGAGGGTGAGTAACTTTCATGGTGCTCATGACCTCCAAAACTTGCGCCGTGCCGTAGCGACGGGGTTACGAATAATTCTCGCAATGGCAGTATGTGTAACGGTGTTGATGCTCACCTTCCGCTTTGATATAGGAATGTGGTTTACCAACAGTCGTGATGTGGCACTCATGGTCGCTTCGCTTGTTATTCCCTTTTGTGCCTATCAGTTTGGCGATGGTTTGCAGTGCGCCTTCTCTAATGCACTACGCGGTATCTCAGAGGTCAAGCAAATGGTGGTCATCTCCTTTGTGGCTTACGTACTCATCTCCTTGCCGGCAGCTTACGTGCTTGCCTTTTTGTGCGATTTAGGACTGATAGGGATATGGTGGTCGTTCCCCCTCGGTCTCACCAGTGCGGGCATCTTGTTTAGGCAGAATTTTAGGTCGAAGATGCGTAAAATGGAGCAGTAGTAATAACTGCTTAAAAGCATAAAAAATGTGTGAACCAGCGGTGGTTCGCACACTTTTTATTTTCTCTATTCTTGATTAGAATTCCAATTCGCCAAGTTTGATTTCTTCACTCTCTTCCACACCAGTTTCTGCGGTAGTTTCATCAGTGTTTTCGCCGCTTACTGCGGGCGACTCCTCATAGCGTGAATAGCGAGGTTGAGCGGGTTGCTTATCAATAGCAAACTGCGCAGCGTCAGTGAATGCTTCAAGGAACTTTTCAAGATCCTCGCGATAGAGGAAAATCTTATGCTTTTCAAATACGGGGCGCAACTCTTCTGTACCTTCCTTTACGCGCTTGCTCTCAGTGAGTGAGAGGTAGAGTTCATCGTGGCGATCACGCTTAACATCGATGTAATAAATACGCTTTCCAGCCTTAACTGACTTGCTAAAGAGGATGTCATTTTCAACTTTTCCGTTCATCTGTTCTATCTGTTTCAAAAGTGAATTTAAATTTGCGATGGCGAATTTGCAACGATTTTTCCTAACTGCCAAGCGCAATAACAATATTTTGCACAAAAAACATTCTTGATGCTTATTTCACCAGGTGTAAAATAGAATTTGCGTCGCATGGGCGGGGATATTCCATATTTATTTGTATCTTTGCCGAGATTAAAAAAAATGAAGTAGACAATGATAAATCGTGAACTCATCAGAACGAAGGTAGTGCAGTTGGTATATGCCTATGTTCAGAACGAAGATAAATCCCTTGACGCAGCAGAAAAGGAACTTGATTTTAGTCTCATGAAGGCTTACGAACTTTACAAGTTCTTGCTGTCGCTTTTGGTGCAAGTGAAGTACGTGGCAGACCGTCGCGAGGAAGCACGCTTGGCGCGCGAGGCACGCTTGGGAGTTTCGTCCGACGACCTTCTTCTTGATAAGTATTTGTCTGACAACAAGCTCTTGCAGAAAATGTCTGAGAACGAGGCGTTGCTTGATTACATGGAGCGCGAAAAGCAAGAGTGGTTGGAAGAGGATGCTTTGATGAAGAACATCTACAAGTCATTCACTGAAAGTCCCACGTATCACGAGTATATTCATAAGGGCGAATTTACTATTAAGGCGGATCGTGAGTTGATTCGCAACTTGTACAAGCAGTTCCTCCTTGAAAATGAATTGCTCGAAAGCACACTTGAAGATCACAGCATTTATTGGAACGACGATAAGGTTGTCATTGACCAGTTTGTAATCAAGACACTCGGCAAATTTAATGGCGAATCGCAACCCGATATGCCTTTGCTCCCCGAATTTACTGCTGAGGAAGACCGCGAATTTGCCTTCCAACTCTTCCGCCAAGCCATTGAGCGTGGTGAAGAAATGTTGGGTCACCTCCGCACGAACAGTTTGAAGTGGGACTTTGACCGCATTGCACTCATGGATAAGGTAATTATCCAAACAGCACTTGCTGAAATCTTTACGTTCTCTGAAATACCCTTGAACGTAAGTATCAATGAGTATGTAGAGATTGCTAAGAATTACAGCACCGCACGAAGTGGCGCATTTGTAAACGGTCAACTTGATGCCATCTGTCGCAAACTCTACAAGGATCGCGTTTTGATGAAGGTGTCAAGCAAGCGCAAGTAAGAATTATCTAAATTATAACCTCATAAAATTACGACAACTATGTTATTTACAATGTTACAAGCAGCTCCTGCTCAGCAGGGCAGCGGTTGGAGCATGATCATCATGCTCGTAGCAATGTTTGCAATCATGTATTTTTTTATGATTCGTCCTCAGCAGAAGAAGCAGAAGGAAGCACAGAATTTCCGCAACTCACTTACAGTAGGTCAGGAAGTAATCACTATCGGTGGCATTTACGGTACAGTGCGTAACGTAGAATTGGATGGCGTAGTAACTCTTGAAGTTGCTTCAGGCGTAAAGATTCGCGTACACAAGGACGGTATCAATCCTGTTGCAACTCCCGTAGGTGACAACAAGTAATCAGCACCCCTTATGATGAAGTTATTAACCTTCATTAACGAACAGGTCAAGATTGTCTTGGTCCTCCTGAGGAGCAAGTCATTCTTGACTTTTTTGTTCTTCCTATCGCTCTCGACTGCCTTTTGGTGCTTTGAGGCGTTTAAGGAGACCAATACCGTAGAGATTGCTGTGCCGCTCCAATTGCAGAACGTGCCTGACAATGTTGTGGTGACCACTGGCTTGCCGGAACACGTGCGCGTAACGCTTCGCGACCGCAACTCTTCGCTCTTCTCTTACCGCTACTTCCGTCGTCCGCGCCCCGCTGTCGTAGATTTTTCGGCGTATGCTAATCCTACGTGCCATGTGCGCGTTCCGCTTGAAGATGTTAAGCGCAGTGTGATGCGCAATTTTGAATCCTCCACCGAACTCCTGTCGCTGTTGCCCGATACGTTGGAGTATTTTTACAATTACGGTACAAAGAAGACCGTTCCTACGCAACTCCTGGGCAAACTCACACCTGCCGAAGGGTATTACATCGTGCGCCAGGAACTGCATCCTGCTGAAACCTCCGTTTCTGCTACCGTGCGCCAACTCGACACGATTACAGCGGCTTATACCGCTCCGCTTTACCTCTCTGATGTGAACAAGAGTTTCTCCATGCCCTTGCAGGTGCATGATGTTAAGGGGGCGAAGTTCTTCCCCGACACCTTAACGCTGTCGGTCGAGGTGGACCGCATAGTTGAAAAGACGCTTTCGCTGCCCATCCAACCGCTAAATTTCCCCGACGATGTGCGTCTGCGCACCTTCCCCATGAAGCTGAATGTTACCTTCCAAATTGGTATGAAGGAGTTCCGCAATGTGACGGAGGATGATTTTATGCTCGTTCTTGACGCGAATGATTTGGAGGGCGCAACTGACAATACGGGTGTTGTGCGTGTTGTGCGTCAACCCGAGTCCGTCTTCCACTTGCGATTGAGTCAGAGCGAAGTCGAGTTTCTTATCGAAAAAACAGGTGCCCAATGATTTATGCAATAACTGGGGGAATAGGTTCTGGCAAGAGTTTTTACTGCAAGCAATTGGAACAGTTGGGATATCCCATCTTCTATTGTGACGACGAGGCCAAGCGCATTATTCGCACTTCCGAGTCGGTGCGCCGCGAACTCTGTGCGCTTGTGGGCAACGATGTGTATGATGCTGAGGGGCGCTTGCAAAAACCGGTCCTTGCGGCCTTCCTTTGTCAGGGCAAAGCATTCGCATCGCAGGTTGACGCCATAGTTCACCCTCGTGTGGCACAGGCGTTCCGTGAGTGGGCAAATGCACAGTCACAGATTCACGACAACGTGTTTATGGAGTGCGCCTTGCTCTACGAATCGGGGTTTGAACATCTTGTTGATGAGGTCATCCTTGTAACCGCTTCGCAGGAAACTCGTGTGCGTCGTGTCATGGCGCGCGATGGCGTGACGCGTGAGAAGGCACTGGCGTGGATGGCGCTGCAAATGCCTGAGGAGGAAAAGATGAAGCGTGCCCACCACATCGTTTATAGCGAGCAGGACGGTGCGTTGGACGGTGCCCTCTTCCTGTAATCGTAGAAGCACATTTACCGCACTCGTTACGCCTGAAAAATGCGAAAAAATAGCAAATAAAACACGTGTTAACAAGTGTTAACCGATTTGCATTTTGCGCTGAAATGTTGTATCTTTGCAGTACGGAAGTGGAGATAGCTCTTAGGATCAGGGCTATCTCCACTTTTTTCGTTCACAAGGTTACTTATTTTTACCGAAAAATAAGTATTATCGTTTTTACAGGGTAACTTATCGGCGCTACAATGTTACTTATCGTTTTCCCGATAATAGATATTGTTGCGATTTTGAGTAGCGTGAATGTTAATATGTGTTAAAGTTTTGAGTGAAAAATGAGGAAAAATGAACGATTAACGATTAACGATTAACGGTGAACGATTAACGATTAATGGTGAAAGGGTGTCGGTTCGCGGTTACAAATTTAAAAAAGTATCCCGCAAGCTCACTACTATCTACTAACGACTCGTTACTACCTACCATCTAAACCTCCTCCTCTTCCCAAAGTTCCAAAACGCGTTCTCGTATGAGGAAAAACAGGCGGATGTGTGAACCGTAGGATTTCTTTTGTCCCACGCTCGCAACAATTTCATGAAAGTGTGAAGTCGTGAAGCGCACATCCTTGACAAACGTACCATTATTTATATATATTGAGTCAGGGAGTTTGTCGTGGTTTACTCTAAACCACTCAATGAGTTCATTAATTTCCTCGGGGCTGTATACCTTCTTATATTCCATATTTAAAGTTCATATTGTTTACTGCAAAAATACCACTCATTTGTCAATGTGGCAAATTCGGGGACGTTTTATTTTGATTATCAAATGAATTACCTTAAATTTGCACCCCAATAGCGCCCGTTGCGTTTATGCGTCGTTCGCTTCTCTGCAACACCGTCGCAGAGTTATCCTCTTAATATTCAAACAACAACACAATAACGATTATGATTAAACTCGACATTTCAAAGGCAACTCCCTTTCTTGCAGCAGACGCAGTTGCTGCTCTCGAACCCCAAGTAAAGGCTGCGCAGCAGGCGCTCGAAGCGGGCACTTGCGCGGGCAATGACTTCCTCGGTTGGCTCCACCTTCCTTCTTCTATCACCGCAGAACATCTTGCTGACATCAAGCAGACAGCACAGGTGCTCCGCGAAAATTGCGACACTATCGTAGTTGCAGGTATCGGTGGTAGTTACCTCGGTGCGCGTGCGATTATCGAAGCCCTCGGCAACAGCTTTGAGTGGCTCGCTAACGACGGCAAGAATCCCGTAATCCTCTTTGCGGGTAACAACATCGGTGAAGACTACCTCTACGAACTCACTGAATATCTTAAGAACCGCAAGTTCGGTGTAATCAATATCTCAAAGTCGGGCACAACTACCGAAACCGCTCTCGCATTCCGCCTTCTCAAGAAGCAGTGTGAAGAACAGCGTGGTAAGGAAGTGGCTAAGAAGGTTATTGTTGCCATCACCGACGCCAAGAAGGGTGCGGCGCGCGTAACAGCAGACAAGGAAGGTTACAAGAGTTTCATCATCCCCGATAATGTCGGCGGTCGCTTCTCTGTACTTACTCCCGTAGGCCTTCTCCCCATTGCTTGCGCAGGTTTTGATATTGATGCGCTCGTACAGGGTGCCGCAGATATGGAAAAGCAGTGCGGTGCAGATGTTCCTATGCAGGAAAATCCCGCTGCGCTCTACGCTGCAGTGCGCAATGCCATTTACCAGAGCGGTAAGAAGATTGAAATCCTCGTTAACTATCAGCCCAAACTTCACTACATGAACGAGTGGTGGAAACAGCTTTACGGCGAAAGTGAAGGTAAGCAGCACAAGGGTATTTTCCCCGCAGCTGTAGACTTTTCTACAGACCTTCATTCAATGGGTCAGTGGATTCAAGATGGCGAGCGCACCGTGTTTGAAACAGTTATCTCTGTTGAAGAACAGTGCCACAAACTCCTCTTCCCCCACGATGACGAAAACCTCGACGGCTTGAACTTCCTTGAAGGCAAGCGCGTGGATGAAGTAAATAAGATGGCAGAACTCGGTACGCTTCTCGCCCATGTAGACGGCGGTGTGCCCAACATCCGCATCTCAATGTCAAAGTTGGATGCTTACAACGTAGGTCAGCTCATCTATTTCTTCGAAATCGGTTGCGGTATCAGCGGTCTCGTTCTCGGCGTTAACCCCTTCGACCAGCCTGGTGTAGAAGATTACAAGCGCAACATGTTTGCCCTCCTCGGCAAGCCCGGTTACGAAGCACAGACAGAAGCCATTAAGGCTCGCATCTAATAGAAATTTCAGGGTTTGAGCGTCGAAGTAGTTCGGCGCTCAACCTTTGTTTATAATTGTACTCAACAAATGAGATCGCCTCGCGCAGTATTTTTCGATATGGACGGTGTGCTCTTCGACAGCATGCCCGCTCACGCCAAGTCATGGGAAACCGTGGCGAAGCAGTTTGGCTTTGACCTTCCTTACGAGGAAGTATTTATGAACGAAGGTCGCACAGGTTTCTCTACCATCAACATGCTCATGCAGCGCACCCACGGGCGCGACGCTACGCAACAAGAGATTGATGACATCTACGAAGCCAAGTGCCAGGAGTTCAACAAATACCCCGAAGCGCCTCAAATGCCGGGCGCAATGGAACTTCTTACGAAACTTCAAGCAAAGGGACTTGCGCTTTATGTCGTTACGGGCAGCGGACAACCCTCTTTGTTGGAGCGTCTGCGCCTGAATTTCCCTGGCATCTTCCGCCCTGAGCGCATCATTTCGAGCAAGGATGTGAAGCACGGCAAACCTCACCCCGAACCTTACCTCATGGCACTCGATCGCGCCGGCGTTGAGGCAAACGAAGCAGTAGTTGTAGAAAACGCACCCCTCGGAGTGCGCTCCGCCCGTGCCGCAGGCATCTTCACAGTTGCCGTAAACACAGGTCCCCTTCCCAATATCGCCCTCGAAGCCGAAGGCGCCAACGTTGTCCTCGCCACCCTTCACGAACTCTGTGAGCAGTGGGAGGAAATAGTGGGGTAGAAAATTGCCGCTCTTTGAGGTGGTAAAAACTACATCCCTTATAGCAAAAACAATCTGGGAGATATTTCAATTTAAGTGCCGAATAATTTGAAATATCTCCCAGATAATTTTTTGTCAGTCTCCTACGCCCAAATCGGTGTTGTTCATCAAAATTTCTATGCCCGGTTCGTGAGCAAGGGTAGGGGCAATTTCTGTGGCAAACCAACGCGCAAGTTTGGCGTCGGCCTTCACAGCTGTCGTGTTGTCGCAGAAGAAGTTGATGCTGAAATACTCAAAGTGGCGGCGTGCCGTTTCAATGTCGCTTAGGATTCGCTCGCGCGAGTCGCCCTCCGTGCCGCAGAGCAGGCAAACTCCCTGAAAATAGTGTGCAACCTCCTCCGCCGTCACGCTCTCGGGAATGCCCTTCTTCCACTCCCTTCTGAGCGTTGGAGAAAAAGTTTCTACGCCACAGCGGAACTTTACCGTTGCAGGAGCAAAGCGGCGCGCGAAGTCCGCAAGGCGGTGGCGGTACATGTAGTGCATCTCAAACCACACGGTGTGGATTTGCTTCTCGCGCACCACCCTCGAAATGTGCTCCAAAGTTGCTTCGTCGAGTTCAATGCCCGACCCCGAATTGATAATGTCCAGCACGCCCATTTCTCCCGTAACCTTTTCAAGCACAGGGGCGTTTGTGGCGTAAGGATTCTCGCTTGTGTCCGTGTGGTAGTCGCAGAAAGTACATTGCTTCCAACGGCATCCTGTGCCTTGCAGCAGTACAAATTCACGGGGCAGGTGTGTGCGGATTAGTGCGTAGCGTTCCATTGTTCCCTCCTTTTAATAGATCGCTTTACCCAAGCAATTACGGCGTAAGCCATGGGCGTTCCGAAGAAGGCTTCAATGCTTAATTTCATGATGTATTGGGTGGCCAACATCAAGAACAAGTCGCGCGTAGAAACGATGCCTACAAAGGCGATAAGCACAAAGGGAAGTGTGTCGAAGAAGTAACCTATAATCGAACTGCCAATGGTGCGCAACCACAGAAATTTGCCTTCCGTCTTGCGCTTCATCCAATCCATAATCCAAGCGTTGGAGAGTTCGCCAAGCAAAAAACCGACGAGCGAACCCACTACGATGCGGGGCACATAAGTAAAGAGATGATTGTAAGCATTGGCCGTTTCCTGTAAATAATCGGGGGAGGGGAGCCACACACCAATCTGTGTGCATGCTACAAGAATAATGTTACAAATAAAAGTTATCCAAATGACTTTCTTCGCCGTGCGATACCCCCAAATTTCGGTGAGTACGTCGCCCAACATATAGGCGAAGGGGAAAGTGATTGTGCCTGCGTCGAAAGTGGGATAGTCAAAAAAACAAACCACCTTGACGGCCATAACATTGGATACGAGATAGAGCGTGGCGAATACCGCCGTCACTAACATCAAAGGCGTGTTAGAAGTTGCTCGGTTTTTGAAAGGGTTTTCCGATACCTTTTGCATAGTTGTTAAGAAACTAATGAGTGAAAAAATGTGGTTGAGGGAATTGTAGATGGGTGCTGCCCTTCCCCAAAAAGGCGTGCAAATATACCCAGATTTCTTTATATCCCCCTTCTCAAAGGGGTAAAAACCCATTTTTCGCCCCTCTATATTATACTTTTTTGACATTTTAGTTTTGCAATTCAAGAGTAGTTCTTAACTTTGCTACTTGAAAAGGACTGTGCCGTAACTACGAGAGTAGGATACGCTATGTTTCGTGTGAACACAACTTTATTTCTATACAATTATGACACTTATTAAATCCATCTCAGGTTTCCGTGGTACCATCGGTGGTCGTCCCGGAGACACCTTGAACCCCATTGAAATTGCAAAGTCAGTTTCTGCTTATGCAAGCCTTCGTGAAAAGCATGTTGGCACTTACCGCAAGAAGATTGTCGTTGGTCGTGACGCACGTATCTCTGGCGAAATGGTAAGTCAGACAGTTTGTGGTACGCTCATGGGTATGGGCTTTGATGTTGTAAACATCGGTCTTGCTTCTACGCCTACTACTGAACTCGCCGTGACTATGGAAAAGGCTGTAGGTGGTATCATTATCACAGCGAGCCACAATCCCCGTCAGTGGAATGCTTTGAAGTTCCTCAACGAAAAGGGCGAATTCCTTCCCCCCGAAGAAGCTGCTGAAGTAGTGCGCCTCGCTAATAACTGCAATTTTGACTTTGCTGATGTAGACAACCTCGGTCACTACACTCAGAACTTCTACTACGACCAGCGTCACATCGACCACGTTAAGGAACTCGAACTCGTAGATGTTGAAGCTATCCGTCGTGCTCACTTCTCTGTAGCATTCGACGCAGTAAACTCTGTCGGTGGTGTAATCATTCCCAAGCTCCTCGGTCAACTCGGTGTAACTCAGGTTACTCACCTCAATGCAGAACCCACTGGTGACTTCGCTCACAATCCCGAACCTTTGAAGGAACACCTCACAGAAATCCGCAACCTTATGCGTAAGGGCCGCCACGATATCGGTTTCGTTGTTGACCCCGATGTTGACCGCCTCGCTATGGTTTGTGAAGATGGTTCTATGTTCGGTGAAGAATACACCCTCGTAGCTGTTGCTGACTACATCCTCCAGCACACTCCCGGTAACACCGTTTCTAACCTCTCTTCTACTCGTGCCCTCCGCGACGTTACTGAAAAGTACGGTTGCACATACACACCCGCTGCTGTAGGTGAAGTAAACGTAGTTACAAAGATGAAGGCTACAGGTGCTGTAATCGGTGGTGAAGGTAACGGTGGTGTGATCTATCCCACTTCTCACAGCGGTCGTGACGCTCTCGTAGGTATCGCCCTCATCCTTACTTACCTCGCTAAAACAGGTATGAAGGCTACTGAACTTCGCGACTCATTCCCCAAGTACTACATTGCGAAGAACCGTATCGACCTCGATCCTACTACTGACATCTACGCAGTACTCCAGAAGGTGAAGGAAATGTACAAGGACGAAGAAGTTACAGATATCGACGGTGTTAAGATTGACTTCCCCGATAAGTGGGTACACCTCCGTAAGTCTAACACAGAACCTATCATCCGCGTTTACTCTGAAGCGAAGTCTATGGAAGAAGCCGACGCTCTCGGTAAGCAAATCATGGACGTTGTTTATCAGATGACACAGAAGTAAAACACTTTGTGAAATAAAAAATGAGAAAGGAGAAATGAGAAATGAGAAATATGCTGGCGCATTATGTCCCGCATGGTCTTTCTCCTTTCTCCTTTCTCCTTTCTCCTTTCTCCTTTCTCCTTTCTCCTTTCTCCTTTCTCCTTTCCGTTCGCTCCACAGCGACATGTCGCTGTGCCCCCCAATCTATAATTCATGAGAAAAACCTATCTCCCCCTCTCCCTCCTCGCCCTCTCTGCAGCAGCGCAGGAGAAGTATAACGTGGTCTATATCATGACCGACGACCACACGGCACAGATGATGTCGTGCTACGACAACCGCTACGTTGAAACCCCTAACCTCGACCGCATTGCCAACGACGGTGTACGCTTCGTAAATAGCTTTGTGGCAAACTCCCTTTCGGGACCCTCACGCGCTTGTATGCTTACGGGCAAGCACAGCCACGCCAACGGTTTCACGAGCAATGTATATGATGTCTTCGATGGTTCGCAACAAACCATGCCCAAACTCTTCCAGGCTGCAGGTTATCAAACCGCAATGATCGGTAAGTGGCACCTTATCAGCGACCCCACTGGTTTCGACTTCTGGAACATTGTTCCCGGTCAGGGCGACTACTACAACCCCGAGTTTATCAACATGGACGGTTCGCGCACCCAACACAAGGGTTACATGACCAATATCGTGACCGACAAGGCGATTGACTGGATGGAAAATAAGCGCGACAAGGATCGTCCCTTCCTCCTCTTCATCCACCACAAGGCGTGCCACCGCAACTGGCTCCCCGAACTCAAGTACCTCTCCCTCTACGAGGACAAAACCTTCGCGCTTCCCGAAACCTTCTACGACAACTACGAAGGCCGCCCCGCAGCGCAGGCACAGGAAATGAGCATTGCCAGCAACCACGATATGGACCTTGCCTACGACGTCAAGGTGATGGATGCTAATGTGACTACGCGCCTCACGCCCAACTACCTCTCCATGATTGGTCGCCTTGATTCGCGCGAACGTGCCATCTACGACCAGTTCTATGATTCTATCGCTATCGATTTCCGTGCGCGCAAACTCTCGGGCAATGCACTTACGGAGTACAAATACCAGCGCTACATGCGCGACTACGCCAAGGTGCTCAAGACGCTCGACGACAATGTAGGCCGCACGCTCGACTACCTCCGCGATGCAGGACTCCTTGAGAACACCCTCGTCGTTTACACCTCCGACCAGGGCTTCTACATGGGCGAGCACGGATGGTTTGACAAGCGCTTCATGTACGAAGAATCCTTCCGCACACCCCTCGTGATGCGCCTCCCCGACGGACTCTCCGCACGCGGCGACATCCCCCAGATGGTGCAAAACATTGACTACGCTCCCACTTTCCTCGACCTCTGCGGCATTCCCGTTCCCGAGGATATGCACGGTGTGAGCATGCTTCCCCTCCTTCGTGGTGAGCAACCCAAGAACTGGCGCGATGCGCTTTACTATCACTTCCACGAATTCCCCGCAGAGCATGCCGTGAAGCGCCACTACGGTGTACGCACCGACCGCTACACGCTCATCCACTTCTATGAAGACATCGACGTGTGGGAACTCTACGACCTTCAAAATGATCCCCAACAGCTCAATAATATATACGGGCAACCCGGCACCGAGAAGATTACCAAGCGCCTCAAGAAGCGCCTTGTAAAACTCCAGGAAGAATATGCCGACCCCGCTATTGAGCATACGAAGTAGGGACTCTTAAATTTTATAAGGAAAATAAACTTGGACACAAAGGACAAGCACCATGATGACTTCCGCCCCCGGGCGGAAGTCATTCCGTCTATGACGCGCCGTCGCATAGGTCACGACTACGAGTCCCGACGGATTTACCTAATAACAATGACCGTTGAAGGGCGTCGCCCCCTCTTGGGAGAGGTTGTGGGCAATCCCAACGCCTCGGCGGACAGTCCCGATGCTCCACGCATCGAACTTAATGCTTTGGGAAAGGAAGTGGAGCGCCTTTGGCGTGCCATCCCCACCTACTACCCCGAAGTAGAGGTCATCGCCCTGCAACTCATGCCCGACCATCTCCACGGTATCCTGTTTGTAACGTCACGCACCAACTATCACCTCGGTCGCGTAATCAATGGCTTCAAAATCGCCAGCAACCGCGCCTACCGCGCCGCCCTGGAAGCGCAAGGATCGCCTCCCTCGCCCGTTCCCCCAGTTATCCCCTCTGGTTCTCCGTCTCCCCCCGCCTCCCCGTCCCCTTCACAGCGACAGTGTCGCTGTGGAGCAAGCACTCATGCCCCCGCCTCAAAAGCGCCCCCCAAGCAGGGTCTCCTCTGGAGCAAAGGCTATACCGACGGC
Organism: Alloprevotella sp.; assembly: GCA_045121635.1. Classification (GTDB taxonomy): domain Bacteria; phylum Bacteroidota; class Bacteroidia; order Bacteroidales; family Bacteroidaceae; genus Alloprevotella. The sequence goes on from JBGVGJ010000004.1 coordinate 50,358, forward strand.
ATCCTTGACCGCAAGGGCCAACTGGAAACCTGGAAAAATTACCTGCGTGACAATCCCAAGCGCCTTTTGATAAAGCGCATGTTCCCCGATTACTTCCGCGTGCAGCGCCATGTGAAGGTTGGCACCTACGAATGTTCTGCCATTGGTAACCGCTTCCTGCTGTCCAAACCATTGCGCCTGCAAGTGCAATGCTCCAGAAGCATGACGCCCGAACAGATAGCGGAAGCCTGCGACTATTACCTGCAACAAGCACGGGCAGGTGCCGTCCTGGTGTCTCCCTGCATATCACCAGGGGAAAAGCACATCATGCGCACATCCTTCGAAGCGGGTTTACCCCTCATCCTCCTGCAAGAAAACGGATTTTCCGATTTAGCGAAGCCCAATGGCGCCAAGTTTGAGGCCTGCGCCCAAGGTCAACTGCTTATTCTCGCACCGTGGGAGCACCATAATTATCATACGACAATCAGCCGTGCCCAATGTCTTGCGCTAAACGATCTCGCCCGTGAGATTTGCAGGTGAAATAGAAAAAGGAGAACCGCCACGTCGGTTCTCCTTTTCCATTACTACAATACCGCATTTATCTGCTTCACCAACTCCGCCTTCGACATCCCGCCCACCGTCATTTTCGGCTTGCCATTTAGGGGAATAAAGTAGAGGGTAGGGATAGAGCGGATGTTAAAAGCGTCTGCCAGTTCGGGTTCTTCATCCACGTTCACTTTGTAAACGTCCACGCGCCCCTCGTATTGCTTCGCCACCTCGTCAATAATGGGCGAGAGCATTTTGCAGGGACCGCACCACGTCGCGTAAAAATCAATCACAGCAGGGCGACTGCCCAAGAATTTCCAATCCTGCATCATCGTGTCAGGATTTGCCACACGGCGCTTAAAGCCTTCAAGATTGAGATGTATTGTTGCCATAGGAGTTTTAGGTTAAGAGGTTATGAGGTTAAAAGGTTATAGGTTAACGTTGAACGATTAACGATTAAAGGTAAGAAGACAGAAGTTAACGGGCGTACAACAATCCAGATGGTAGTTGTACTCTGTTCTCTGTACTCTGTACTCTGTACTCTGTACTCTGTACTCTGTTCTCTGTTCTCTGTTCTCTGTACTCTGTTCTCTGTACTCTGTTCTCTCTCCTTTCCTACCGCAAAATTACATCCATATTCCCACCCCCGCAAACAGACTACATCAATGAATAAATAGATAAAAGTTATAAGTCTTGATAATCAAAGCATCTCATAACCTTATAACCTCATAACTATTATTTCCAAGTTATGAAAATAAAATTATCTCTCTTGAAAATAAAATTATCTTACTTGAAAATTTTTCAAAAAGAGATTGCGTGACCTGTCCTGATCTTAGTACTGACCTGATTCTATATTTAACACCAGTAAAATATCAAGGGAAAAAAGTTTCGTACCAAGGTCTGGTATTTTTTCTACCAGTAGTGGTACATAAAATACCAGAACTTGGTACAAAAAGTACCAGTACTGGTATTCTAATCAAGAATAATTGTTGTGAATTGCTTTCAAATTAGTATTTTTGCATAGGTAGAAACACCTTGTATGTAGGCGGTGGACGACAGCTTGTGTTGTGAATTGCTTTCAAATTAGTATTTTGCATAGGTAGAAACACCGTAATTGCTGTGCACATCATGCTCGAGTTTGTTGTGAATTGCTTTCAATTTAGTATTTTTGCATAGGTAGAAACACCATCGCCATTAACACCCTGCAAGACTTGCAGTTGTGAATTGCTTTCAATTTAGTATTTTTGCATAGGTAGAAACACCTATGCTCACGCGAATAGGTCTTGCCAGCTGGTTGTGAATTGCTTTCAATTTAGTATTTTTGCATAGGTAGAAACACCTTGTGGCATCGCGTACGTGACAACTCCCTGGTTGTGAATTGCTTTCAATTTAGTATTTTTGCATAGGTAGAAACACCACATTACCATCTCCAACAATGATGTCGCTCGTTGTGAATTGCTTTCAATTTAGTATTTTTGCATAGGTAGAAACACCTTGGCTCCCATCCGCATGTGTCATTGATACGTTGTGAATTGCTTTCAATTTAGTATTTTTGCATAGGTAGAAACACCATTTCACTCCGCGCAATCCGGTGACATTAGTTGTGAATTGCTTTCAAATTAGTATTTTTGCATAGGTAGAAACACCAAGCAGCACAAGCACCAAACAATGCCCATTGTTGTGAATTGCTTTCAATTTAGTATTTTTGCATAGGTAGAAACACCCCAGGTAAATGTACAACTTTACCACGTTGGGTTGTGAATTGCTTTCAATTTAGTATTTTTGCATAGGTAGAAACACCTAGCAAATGAATAGATCTTACCGCCGTCAGTTGTGAATTGCTTTCAATTTAGTATTTTTGCATAGGTAGAAACACCAATCTCGCTTCTCAAGCGGTGACGGTGGATGTTGTGAATTGCTTTCAATTTAGTATTTTTGCATAGGTAGAAACACCCATTTGAATGGTGTATCGCAAATGCACCTGTTGTGAATTGCTTTCAATTTAGTATTTTTGCATAGGTAGAAACACCAGGTAGGAACCAAAGAATTGGTATCACTAGTTGTGAATTGCTTTCAATTTAGTATTTTTGCATAGGTAGAAACACCTTGTACTCGCTCGTTTGATTTCGCGATATAGTTGTGAATTGCTTTCAATTTAGTATTTTTGCATAGGTAGAAACACCTTTATAAGGAAATTTGTAAATAGTGTAAGTGTTGTGAATTGCTTTCAATTTAGTATTTTTGCATAGGTAGAAACACCGGAAGTCTTCCCACACGTTAAGCGTGCCGGTTGTGAATTGCTTTCAATTTAGTATTTTTGCATAGGTAGAAACACCTCAATCTGTATATTTGTATGATTGATAGGTGTTTATGATGCAATTTAGAAAAGAAAAATTAAGTTTGTTTTTACCTAATAAAAGGACTGCAATATCAAATTTGCAGTCCTTTTTAATTGTGTGAAGTTAGAAAAGTTCCAGTTGCAGTTCTGGAACTTGAGGTAACTGTGTCTTTTTACCATGGAAGAGTTGAATGGCGCCAAATTGCTTATCGGTAATGGTTAAAATGCCCACTTTCCCATATTCAGGTAAGTAGGACTTTATGCGCTTCACATGAACGTCGGCATTTTCACTACTGGCGCAATGACGAATGTAGATGGAGAATTGAAACATGGTGAATCCATCTTGCATAATCTGTTTCCGAAACTTTGTTGCGGCTTTTCGGTCGCGAAGGGTTTCGGTGGGAAGGTCAAAGAATACAAGCACCCACATAATACGGTATTCACTAAATCGGTCCATAAATTTCTGTGTTTTATTTTTCGGGATAAACCACTTTACGAAGTTCTCCGCTAAAGCATTTGTACAAGGAAGCGGTTGTCTGTGTAGCTGCAACCATGAGCGGACTGCGCTTGCCTCCTATATTCACTTCGAGCGTAGGAATTGCAAGAAGTTCGACTTTCCACTCATGTGTTAATTCATCAGGAAGTCCACGGCGTTGAATTAACTTGAAGATATGTTCATCTACATAAGGGCGGTAAGGTTCCATTATGTCGTCTGCAAGGCAGTAGGCATTGTAGCGGTTATGATGGTGAATGCCTAACGTGGGAAGCAATCCGCTGGATACTAATGCACGTGCAATAATAGCACGCAGGATGGCATATCCGTAGTTGAGGAGATTGTTGGGCGGAACGCCCTCACGGTCGCGAATAAACCCTTCTATATGTGCTCCAAAGAGGTTCTTCCAATAATAGGCCGCAGCTCGTCCTTCTAAATTATCCGAATCCCCGCTACGGACGTCTTTTGCCCATACGCGCATACAATCCACTTGTGTGTTGCGACACGTCTGCAATACTGTAGCTTGATTGTTGATTTTACATTGTATGGTTTGTTGCCACAATTGTTTCTTGAGGGGTAATGATGCTTCAATCTGATGGCGGAAGCGTTCGCTTTGAGTGGTGTTCCCACAGAGGGGAAGCATCAATCCTACGGGTAATCCTTTGTCATCGCAAGAAATGAGTGCTACATTATTAGCAAGCAATGCCTCTATGGCACCAGTGGTAATCGTAATGCGTTTATTGTCTAATACTACAACGCCAATATCCTCAATGGGTTTGGTGACTACAGCCTCTTTCTTTATGCTTTCCGCAAGTTCGGAGTTGCTCTCAACTTCTGGAATCTTAATAACCAATTGCGCATTACGTAAGGATAAATAAGCAGGGTTTCCAAAATACAAGGTACGTTTCATCATAGTGGTAAGGTTTATTGGTTACAATTATGGGGATACAAAAAGGGATTACTGCACACGCAATAATCCCTTAAATCTAATGTTAGTATTCTCCAACAGACACAATTTGCCCTATGTGGTTGATGCGGACTTTAACCAACTGGGTCATTGTAGATAATGATTGAATACGTTTCCAGGTTGTATTTCTTAATTCCTTTAGGTCATCAATTTTAGTCTCCAAATGATGTCTAAACGTATAGTCTTTAGAACCTAACTTCTGTACTCTAAACAAATTAGGACTAATCAGCTCATAGTTATTAGGATCCAGCAAATCTACCTCCTTCGGGTTGAAACCTGTTGCTTCATTGGGGAACACGAAGTATTCGTTCTGCTTCATGGTGTAGAGGAACTTCCATCCTTCTTCACGCTTGTATTCCTTATCCACTGCAGGAAGTCCTTGATTGACGCGGGCAACGGCTTCGTAGAAAGAAACTACACATTCTTCTAACTCCATGCGAGGTGTGCCGTTCTCGTCAAGCACGGGAATTCCTTTCTTGTCAAGCACTGGTTTCTGATAAATGGCAACGTGGTGGTTGCTATTTGTACTAACAAAATCAACAGGAATTCTGTTCCCATTATGATCTAAGATAAGTTTACCATCCTTGTCGCGCATGTCGTGCAAGGATTGCGCATTGCTCACGCCGTAAATGGTAACATGCTTGATGCTTATGCCTTGCGCCTCGTTCAACCAAATGGGATTCTCATCCAAATTGATAAATGCCTTCTTGGGGTCGCCACCAAATGCTTCAAGGCGTGCCTCAAGCAACTGGCGGATTTTAACATCCACAACCTTTGCTACGTTCAAATCGGGAGAAACATCCTTACGGATAGTATAGGTGGTATCCAAACTTACGGTTTTTACCTTGGATGGAACCGCCTTGGTATGTGCTTCGTTCAGCCAAATGGGGTTCTTATCCAAAGCATTTTTTCCTGTAAATGCTTTCTTGGGGTCACCACCAAATTGGTTAAGGCGCCAAAGCAGAGCTTCACGACAAATAGCCTTGCAGACGGTAGCAATTTTGGTTGCGTCAAAGGCAGAACCTACGGTTTCCTCCTTCGTTACGTATTCCTTACGACTGCCGTAGATGGTTTCGTTATGGAGTTGTCCGCGCGGAGTGAGTTGCACTTTCGTGAAGGTGCCGCCTTTCGGTTTGCGTACCTTATTTACGTTGAGTGTAACGACCTTATTCTTCGCCTTAATAGATACGAGAATTTGTGCTAATTGACGCAATGCTTCAGTTCTAAAAGCATGTACGGGGATAGGGGCAATGGCACGACCGTTTTGGAAATACGCATTGCGGATGCCATAAAGTTCGGAACCTTCCTGATGGGCTGCATTTTTATTATTGAAATATTGTATAAATGCAGGTTTCGTAAATGCCACGGTGAGGGCGTCCATAGCGTGGTGGCGATGGTCGTTGCGCTTGGTCCAATCTGTGATGCGTCCGATTTGGCGTCCGTCGCGGTCTTGGTGGTAAGACACCTTTCCGAGTGCGGCATATTTATCCCAGTTCAACTCCTTCATGACGTCAATCAATTCCCAGTCCTTACGGAGTTGTTCGGTGATGCTTCCTGAAGTAGCCACTACACGTCGGCAGATGGTATGAAGCATTGCCAAGGCACGCTTGGCGATGTGTTGCGTGTTGCGAAGGTCGCGTTCGATAAAGTCCTCGGGAATTTCCGCTTCAGCCATCTTCAACTTCTTCAACTTGGTCTTTTGTTGAGAGAAGAGCGAGGTACAAGCGGAGAGGTAACGCTTTAATCCTTCTTCACCATAGGCCTCACGCACAAAGTCGTAGGCAGTTTGCTTTCCCTTTTTAATATTCACATCACGGTACTCCAATGTTTTGTTGGAGAATGAATCGTCAAACAAGCGTGCTTGGGGAATGATGTGCTCAATGTCAATTTCTTTGGAGAAGAGTTTTTCGCGTGGAATATAGGTGTCAGAGTAGAGCGTCTTATATCCGTTCGCTTTCAGTTCTTCGTAAAGACGGTAGCGGATGATGTCGTTACGTGAGGGGTTAGCAATTCCAAATTCCTTCTGCAGTAATTCGCGAACTTGTTCTTGTTGTTTCGTTGCCGCTGAAATCGCCTTGGTCATTTGCTCACGCTCCTTCTGATTCTTCTTGAGTTCACGCGCCAGTTCCACACGAATTTCGTCGGGACGACCATAGGTGTTGATAATTTCATTGACCACATTCACCATTTGGTTGAGAATTTTCTCCACAACAGGGTTGCGCAAGGAGTTTTTAGGCAACAATTCGAGTTGGTCCAGCAATTCCTTTTGCTCGATTTCTTCCTTGGTCAAGGAACTTGCTGAATGGCGATAGCCCGCTTTGGTGCAAGCATCGTTATAACCGCATCCTTCCTTCATGTAGGGGAGAATCTTGTGAATGGCCTTGGCGCTCAAACTGCCGTAATCATCCTCAAACACGAGGTCCATGAGTGGACTTACGTAGTCGGTAGGACAATTACAGAGCGACGTTAGTTTTTCCTTCAATTTACTATCCCCTGTAGCCGAGTTGTCACCTTCAAAGGAATAGAGCAAATGCCAAAGTTGATAGGAAAGTTGGTCGTCTAAAGGTTGGTCAAGGTAAACCTGTGTGTCAAGGATTTCGCAGTTCCATTCGAGGGATTCAAATACTGCGTGTGCTTGCTTCTTAAGTTCGGCTGAAGGTCTCTTGAAATCGAGTGGTTCGTGTCCACTCAAATCCATCATGGCGCTGAATGCTTGATAGAATAAATGTCCCGTTGTATTACCCTTCACGGATTCAAAGTTCAGGTCGAGTGAATCCGCTTTATCAAATAACAACTTTAGAATTTGCGCCTTCTTCAACTCCGCTTTGATTGAGAGTTCTTCCGCTAAGATTTCTTTCTCTTCTTGCGTAAGGCGTCTTCTGCCTTCGAGTTCTAATGCTTCACTTGCTTGGGTAGCATTGGTGGGCAATGCAACATTTTTCTTTGCGCGCTTCTTTTTGCCTGAATCGTCAACAACAATGACCTCTAAATTATTGAGCGATTGCCAAATCTTGAAATCTTGGAATAGGGGAGAGGAACGTGGGATAACACGACTACCGACCACAATGGTTTTCTTTTTACCATCGCGGAGCACGACCTCTTGATCCTTGCGCTCAAATTCACAGATGCTGATGAGTGATTTTTGACTCTTCAAACGACGTTGGAAGAAAATAACGACATCGCGAATTTCTTTCTTCAGTTCGGGAGTAAGTTGCGGATGGAATCGTGCTTGACTTTCCCAAAGAATTTCAAACTCATCCATATAGTCCTGACGGTAGAACACGAGGTTCTTCAAACTATTATGGCGATTTTCAGAGAGGCGGTTCATCAAGTATTGTCCTACCGTAAGGTGGTTGAAGAACAAATTCTTGCTTCTATCACTAATGGCGCCGAGGTATCCGCTGGACTTGTTAATGTCGGCATTGATTTCTTGCAAGACAATGGCCAACTCTTCGGGATGCAATTTTTCCGCAAGCGCCTTGTTGCGCCACGCATAATTCTCCTTTTTCAACTCAAGACCCTTCACCTTACGATTAGGTTTGGTGAGTTGAAAAACTACGTCTATAACTTCATTTCGCGCCAGTTCCTCATTCCATGATTGGCGTTGTTCTGTCCACATAAAATGCTTCGCAAGAACGTCCCATGTTTGCGATGCGTTTTTGCCAGCAAGTGCTTCCTTCAATTCAGCAGTAAGGACACTTGTATAGAATTGAGTTTGGAAATCCCAGATACGATTAAATTCTGCTTGCAAGTCTGAACGATAGAAATCGGGTAGTGCCTTCTTACCGTCACTCAAAATTTGAAAGCATAATTGTCCAGGGGTAAGGTTTTCATCATAAAGTCTTTTTGCAACGGTCATCCCGTCAATCAACTTACCATCCTCACCACTTTTGGCCTTACGACTACTCTTATACCCGCGCTTCTTATTGATCATCAGGAGCACGCGAGCAAATTCTTCCAAAGATATTTTCTCTGTGACTGCTTTTGCGCGTAAGTTGTAAGTTTCGTAAGTGGATGACTCCCCGTTTTCAGAAAGCAGCGTTTCATCGGTGATAAAACCATGCTTTTTAAGGATGCTTAATAATGTAGCGCGACGCTGCTTGTAGCGTTGAAGATTGCGGTGAGCACTACGTTTTTGGCGTCTAACTTGATTGGTTTCGACAGCCTTACCTTTTTCATAGTTTGAGGATTCATCAACGGTCAAGGGATTTACGCGTACCCCTAATTTTATGATAGAAGACTGTTCGGATTCGTGCTCCGCTTCATTCACCAAAGCCCATCCGATGCTTGTAGTGCCGAGGTCAAGACCTAATATGCGTTTCATAGTATATGAGATTTACTGTTTGATATTTTTGTTTGTCAAAGTTAAATAATAAAAAGTTTCCCACAAAATGTTTTGTCGTTTCATAATAAAGTACTTACTTTGCAAGTACTAATTTGAAGCAATTCTCAATAAGGATTTAGTTCCGTTGTGAAAACATTAGGTTGCCCTCGTCCTTTATCGGGGGCATTTTTTTGTCTATAGGTTTATAGTCAAACATAAACAATTCGCCCGTAACACTTGATGGTGCTACGGGCGAATTTCTGTATCTATGCTCTGTGGAGACGCCATAATATGACGTCTCTACGTTCACACTCCGCAAGGCAGTTGTACTCTGTGCTCTGTGCTCTGTGCTCTGTACTCTGTACTCTGTCAGTTGTCCTCTCCCCTCATCGTGTCAGCTTAAACTTGACGGTAACACCGAAGTCCTGCGTGGTGGTGGGATAGGAGGATGAGGTGAGGAGTGGTTCGTTGTACTGACGGTCATAGTAGGCCGTTAGAGTGATGAACTTAGAGAAGGCGTAGTCGGCAGAGAGGCTGATTTGGAGTGCCTTATTGCCAGACGTGGCTTCGGAGCGCATGGTGAGGATGTCGCGGTTGATGGCCGCCTGATTGCGCAGAGAGAAGTCGCAACGGATGTTGAGGCTTTGGGCGAAACCATTAGCATTCGTTTTCGATTTGCTGGACTTTGTATTGCCCTCTTCATCGCGCTGTGTGGTGCGACTCTTTACCTTGCGCACCTTACGCTTGGGAGCAAAGAGGTTGAAGTCTGCAATCTTGTAACCCATACCGATGACAAAGTCGTTGGAGCTTGTCTCATTGATCTGTTGAGAGGTCATTGAGAGGTTGATTACGCGTGTCTTACGGTATTCTACCTTTGCAGTCATGCCGTTGTGGAAGGTCATGTCTACACCGATAAGGGGTGAGAAGGCTTCGTTGATGCTGACCGTGGAGATGTCGAAGGGACATGACGGTACGGGGTTTCCGGTGGCTACGTCGTTGATGAAACCAATGCCTCCCATATACTCACGGTAACTACTGAATGTGCTATACGAACCAATGCTATAAACACTCTTATAACCATGGTTAATATTGAAACTCTTGAAGTAGCGCTTCATGAAAGCAAACTTTCCAAACCCAGAGTAGGTGACGTTCCAGTTGGGAAGAATTGCCGTTAGTGAGGGGAAGAGTCCCATGTTCTTCTTGCCCGTATAGGCTTCAAGGAAGGCGGGAATCATAACCTCAGATGAATAGCAGTCGACTCCACCATTTGCCAGGTCGTAAGGTTGACCAGCAAGGGTTGTACCTGCAGGATAAACGGCGCCATTGTACTTTGCCTGTACACGTGCGCGGTACGTGTCAAGAAGACCTACAAACTTATCAAAGGTGGCACTCTTGAAACCGCCCTCTGCCGAACCGCTACTTTCAAATGCCGAACCGATAGATATGGTGGTCATAGAGAATGAGCCCGACTCGTTGGTGGGCATGCCTGCAAACATATATTGAATGCTGTTTGACTTGTTGCGATTGCGCGATGCTGTGAGGTCAATCTTGAAGTCGCGGAAGGGTTCAAGCGTAGCTTTGAGTTGGAAGTCTTCGGTGCGACTGGAAGTTGCAGGAGTAACAATACTGTCGGAACAGAGCAACCATCCACGGTCGACTGCTTGAGCGACATACTCATCACCTACAAGACCGAATGCAAAGTCAAGGCCGGGTGCCATACCGCCACCTGTGCGCTGACCAAACATATCGCCCACATTGGGAAGGAATCCGGGGACGGAGAGGTTGTAGGTGTTCTTATAACTTACGTTTACGCGACGCACCATCATGAGGAAGCGTGAACCGTGTTCTGCTACCTTGTACCACCATTGCTCTTCTGGGCGCTTACGGGGGGCTACGACGAGTTTGATGCGGACGGTGTCGCGCGTGAGCACTTCAATACGGTTGTTGTCGAGCACCTTGTACTTAATCATGTATTTCGAACCATCGGGGCGAATCGCAGTGACGCGCAGTTTCTTTGATCGCTGGTTGTGAGTGATGGTAAGGGTGGTGTCGGTTTTCAACGTGTACTCTTTTACAAACGACTTGTTTTCGCTCTCTGCATTCTTTTTCTTGGTGTTGCTATTGGAAGAGGCAAACTTCTTGTTGACTGCTTTGAGGAATTTGGAGTGGTTGTAAAGTGTTTCCATATTGAGACCGCTGGTGAAGTTGATGTTGCGTGAGTTGGCAATCGTGTTGCCTAACGAACTGCCATCGTCAAGGTCGGCACCGCGTGTCCAGTTGTATGTGGCATTATAGGTAATACTCGTCTTTTGTATCCAGTCAAAGATAGGAAGTTTGTTGATGGGCAAGTTGAAGGTGACATTCGTTTGTTGCTGATAGGTGAGCGGTGTACCCATGTGTTTAAGACTTGTCCATACAGAGTCTTTCCATGCTGCATATTCATCGGGGTAAAGATTCTTGTTGACGGGACTGTAGGGTTGCTCCACTTCTGCATTCGTTGCAGATGAGAAGTTCATCTGAATATTCTTCGTAAGGTCCCAACGCAGTGAGAAGTTACGATTGAAGAAGAAGTCGCTTGACCATGTCAAGGGCAAAGAGTGGTTGTTAAGATTCTCCATATCGCGCTCCTGATGTTCGTAATAACTACGCGTGATATCGGTGTTAAACGTAACATTCTGAGGCAGGTAATTTAAACTAAATTCCTTGAGGATCTTAAACCACGGAGACTTGCTCTTAATCGCCTTCTTAAAGGGTTCAAGAGGCTTGAAGTTGGGCGAATAGTTATAGTTGAAGTTAAACTTCCAATCCTGATCCTTCTCCCATACGGTTGTTTCACCCGTTGTATGTCTCGAATTATAAGCATACGAGAACGAGAAGTTGGCAGGGTCGTAGGGCATGGGCGTACCCTTTGTCGCAATGTTGAAACGGAGTCCGGAGATGGAGAAATTAGTAGTCTCAACTACGCGCTCAGCAATATTGCGGATAGAATCTGCCTCGGCAGCAGTTGCGCCCGCAAGTGCATCGTCCATAGTCATGTCCGTATCGAGCGGGTTATACTTGGGTGATGTTACTTGCTTGCTATAACTGTAATAGAGCGGTGCGGTGAGTTTCGCTTTTTCAGGAAGGAAGCGTCCAAGTTGCACGTTGGTCGTTATGCTATATTCCTTGAGGTCATCATCGCGGCGCTGTGCAACAGTCTCTTCAAGTCCGCCGAAACCTACGGTCTCGATATGTCCCATAGCATTGACGGTAGCAACATCAGAAAGTTGGAGGTTTACTGTGCCACGTGCCGCCCAACCGCCTTCGTTACTGTACTGCTGGAGGCGGAGTTCGTTGGCCCACACTTCCACGCTCTTTACACTGCGTGAATTGTTGCGCACACCAATCATGACGGTGCGCACTTCGCCAAGTGAGGGATTACCCATGACACTCACCTTGTTGTTGGGATTGTTGGAGTCGTATTCCGAGTAGAGTTCGGAATAACTGGTGAGTCCCATAGCACGACCTTTATTGCGATTGCGTTTCGCGTTGGTGAATACGGTGAGGTCTATATCGAGCATGTTGGCGGCGGGCCAAACAGCTTCTCTACCCTGTGTGGATGATGAATACAGACCTGCTGGCGTAATAGTAAGGGGGATTTCGTACTCGTAGAAGTTGTTCTTGTAGTCCGAACCGAGGCGCACGAAGAGGCTGACTTCACCATCCTGCAAACTTTCGTCGCCAATCAAGGCGTTGGCGTGGGTAAACATTTGAAGGTGGCGGTAACGACGGAGGTCGAGTGTGGTGTTCTTGTACACAGCACGGGCATCTCCAGTAGCAAGATTTTCTACCGTCATTGCAAGTGCTTGCTCGTTATTTTGGAGTACTTGTTCCTGACCTGGGTCAATAACACGAGAGATACTGGGAGGAAGAACGTAGTTAACAGGAGTCTTCTCGTTATTCTCTTCGTAGTTGACAGCAGAAACGGCAAGCGTACCACTTGCGTCGGGTGACTTGCCTGAATAGAGTGCCTGTTCGTACACACGCCAGTCACCACGTACAAGGTTGAGCGTAGCAAAGCGGAGCACAACAGGATTTTCAAAACCGGTCAAGAACATACGCATAAAGCGGATGCTGGAGAAGTCGGAAATGTTGCCCTGACGCTTTTCGTATTCAGAAAGGGGGATGCGGAACTGATACCATGCCACTTCGCGGGTTACGCCGTCACGCGTCTTAACAGATGCCACGCGCTTGTCGACAATGTAGTTTTGTCCCACCTCCATTTGTGTGGGATCAATGCGTACACGGTACTGATAATACTTTTCGTATTCGTTAAGCGTATAGTCCTGGTTGATGTCTTCAACGTCGGGTGTCGTCTTATACGTTGTGCTGTAAGACTCGGGCGACTGGTCCGTAGCAACAGAGTTGCCGTTGGGATTGTTAATCCACTTGTAACGGTCCTTGATACTCATCTTAACGGCGTCAAAGTCCGTACCTCGGAAATAGTGGTACTTGTCTCCAGAGGGCGACTTCAAGATAGAATCGTACACCTCGGGGCGCACACGACCCTGAATCTGCTGAAGGTAGTCGCGGTATACGCCGTATTCGCGCTCTTCGGCAGAAGTCAAACCGTTATAACCCACGTCTTGAAGTTGGCGTGTGTTGCTTGTAGCGTTAAAGGCATAGGTAACGCTATTCGCAGTTGGTACGCGTCCCCAAGTAGTTTCAATGTAAGTAGCCGATCCATCAGTGGGCATGCTGCTTTCGCAGAACTTCTTGCCATCATGAAGTACGTCTTCCGACACTTCACCAAGGTTGAAGTAGAGGTCGCCAGAGCAATCCGTACCGTTCTCACGCGCCTTGATGAAGGGGTCCATCATCCAAAACTCGATATACTCAATGTTGGCGGCTTCAAAGTCGGAGTTGTCAATACGGCGCATCATGCCCCCCCAACGTGTACGGGGCGATGAGAGGTGCCCGTTATGGTCGAGGTTGGGGTCGAGGTTGTAAGGACCGCGCTCGTTGGGGTAATATGCCAAGTTGAGCACATTGAGCGTGGCTGATTCCTTGTAGTTTATTGACTTGTTGGGGAATAGTTCGGATTGGTAAATCTCGCGCACATCGGGGTCGGAGAGTTGGGCGAGGTCGCCCTTAATGTGACCGGGAGTGAGTGACGAAGAACGGCGTGTGAAGAGCGGATCCACGTAATACCATGCCAAGTGTGCGCGGTTGTAACCCGAGCGCACATCGTCAAGATATTGGCTTTCGGGGAAGAGAGAAGGAACACTGGAAAGCATCCATTCCGTGGGTATTGAAACGTCAATTTCACCCTTCGTGTCTTCAAAGTCGTCAATGTAAGAGGCTTGTCCTTGTGCATCAGTGTTGGCTCCGGCAATGAGTTGGGCATATTCGCCCGTAACATTGATTGAAGAGGGCGCAGAACAACTCAAAAGGGGCAGACGGTCAAGCATGTCGGTGAGCCACTGACTCTCCTTCTTCCACGCAAAGTTGACACCCCAAAGTGTGTTGTTGAGGGGTTCGCTACCCATAGGCACCTTTGTGGTCAAAGGTTTTTCACCGAGGTGAAGGAAGGTACCGCCAAACTGGAAGTCGCGCGAGAAGTCATACTGGAAGTTGAATCCTACCATCGTTTTGCGTTGCATGCCGTAGTAGGTGTTACTTTCGAGCGAAACATTGATGTTGGTGCCAGCATCGAGCAAACTTTGGTTGATGATTGTCACCACACCCCCAGAGTAATCAACGGTATAGTCTACGCCTTCGGTAAGTGTCATGCCACCTGCTGTAACTACCACAGAACCCTCGGGCACATTATAAGCGCCGAGCGAAATTTCGCCCGACTTCGTAGCGCTGTACTTACCCGTGAGGATAAACTTATCCTTTTCAGCAATCTGCTTGGCAATGGTCTTGGTTGAGTCGTAGAGTTCTTGGAATACATACTTGTCGGCAATAGCGTCGTCGCCAATCACTTTGCGCAAGTAACTACCAAAGGGTTCTACAACTGGGAAGAAGATGCGACCTGAGGAGGCATCTATCGTATATCCTTCAACGAAGTCGAAGTAAGCATTTGGATTTTTGCGGTTGTTGTTGTCCAAACGGTCCAGTCCGAGAAGTTGGAGCAGGCGCTTGTCCTTTAATGTGGGGTCGGGGAGGTAACTCAGATAAACGCCTGTCGTGTCGCTTAGGTACTTTACATCAAGGCGGAACTTATCCTTTTTCACCGAGGTGGCACCAAGTGAATATACGTTTTTCATCATCAAGTCCCAGTTGAGCATCTGTGGCGTGTTGGCAGTGTTCTTGAGGGTCTTGACAAAGAGTGCCTTATTGGTTTCGCGAATGTCTGTGGCAAATTCACCAACTTGGTAAATCTGTCCGTTGTAAGTATATTCAAACGCTACTGCCAACACTTGGTCGGGTTGGAGTGCGGTGCGCAATGAGATGAAACCGAGCGCTTCGTTGAGGCGGTATTCGGAGGAGGAGAGCAACTTAGCATTCTCCAACTTTTCATAGTCCTCACCACCCACAAGTCCTGCTGCATCGAGTAAGGGAGTGGTGAGCGTAACATCGCGCGCGCCAAGAGCATCTGTGGTTACCCATGAATAGAGGGTGTTTGACGCATTGTTCGGATTTAACGTTCCGCTTCTTACCCACAAATCAGCGTTGTAGACGTGTGATTCTGCAAGGTCGGTGAAGGCAACAATGTCGCGTGTATTGGTCGTTGCTGCCGACTTGTTGGTCACCCACACTTCGATGCGGTTGATTTTCACACCACTCATGATGTTGGGCAAGTTGCGCATGTTATCATCGTAGCGGTCGCGGAAGTAATGTGCGAGGAAGAAGTGGCGGTTTTCGTCGTAGTTGTTGACGTCAATTTCATAGTCTGTGAGTTGTATGCCACCCTGCGAATTTACTGAGGTGGTTGACGACTTCTTCTGCGAAATGACAGTTTGGAGTTTCAACTTACCAAACTGCAAGTCGGCACGCACCCCAAAGAGTGATGTTGCACCACGGATGAGGGATGAGTTGGTGGGCAGACTGACATTACCCGCCTCGATGAGTTTGATGATTTCATCCTCCTTACCTTCGTAGCGCAATTTGATGTTTTGCGTGTCAAAGGTGAAAGTGGCATCCGAGTTGTAGTTAAAGTCCATGTTTACCTTGTCGCCCACCTTACCGTTGAGGTTAAGGTTAATCTTCTCATTGAAGTCAAAGGCAAACACCTTGCGGTTTTCTTCTGACAGCGAGGGATTATCCACATTGCGCATGTTAGCACCAATCTTAAGTTCTGCCGAACCCTGTGTCTTGATGCGCACGCCCCCAGGACCAAAGATTTTCTCCAACGGTCCGATGTTAAACTGCATGTCGCTGAAGTCAAACTTCTCGCGCCCTTTCTCTTTGTAGAGTGTCTTATTTTTCTCCTTATAAAATTTGCTCAGGATGCGGGCTGATTGCCAACGGGCATACTCTTCGCCTGAAAGGAAGAAGGGTGCCTCCAACCATTCTTCGCCCAACTTGGTACCGTAGCGATAGGTGCCCGATGCTTCATCGTAGTGTACTTCCGTCTTGAGGTTCTCGGGATTCTTAAGGTCGGCAGTATGCGTTGCATCCTCCATGTCTTGCACCGAGGTCTTGCTGACAGAGAAGCGTGACTTTGTCACACTATCTTCCTCTGCCACCATCACTGCTTGATGCTCCATCTTACCCAAATGCACAAAAGGCGCTGCCGTTACCGACAGTGCCACGATGCAACCTAACACAATGAGTAGGCGCTTTATGTAAGTGGGAAAGTGCATTGGGAGTAGAGAGTAGATAGTAGTGAGTAGAGAGTAGTGAGTAGGAGTAGTGAGTAGATAGTAGTGTATGGGTAATGATACTGGAATTGTCTAAAAAGTACCGCATGGCAACTCCTAACTACTCACTCCTAACTCCTCACTAATTATAGCATCTTCAACGCCTGCTTAATAATCTGCTCTACAGTGAGCGAAGGAGTGTCCTTGACAAGTTGGAGCACCACTTTTTGTGTGGGAGCAGGCGAGAAACCGAGCATGGTGAGTGCCGCCACGGCTTCCTTCACCACTTCGTTGTCAGTAGGTTGCTGTGTGGTGGTAGTTGTCTGCTGTCCGCCAACGGTCATGTCAAGTGAAATCTTGTCCTTCAGTTCTACGATGATGCGCTGTGCCGCCTTGGGACCAATGCCCTTGACGCTCTTCAACATATTTGCCTGCTCGTTGCTGATGATGCTTGCCAATTCTGCGGGAGAGTAGGCAGAAAGAATGGTGCGCGCCGTTTGTCCACCCACTCCAGAAATAGAAATGAGCAGTTCAAAGAGTTCGCGCTCACGCTTTGTGGCAAAGCCAAACAGTTGGTACGCGTCTTCGCGAATCGACTCGTAGGCATAAAGTCGCGCTTCGCTCTTGCCTTGAAGCGCGGAGTAGGTGTTGAGCGAAATAGCCAACTTATAACCCACACCATTCGCCTCCAAAACGGCTTCGGTAGGCGTGAGTTCGTCTATGATTCCTCGGATGTATTCAATCATGTTGTTGGGTTCTGAGGGTTTGAGGTTCTGAGGTTAAGATGTTCTGAGGTTTTGAGGACCTTCCGGATGTCAGTTGTACTCTGTACTCTGTCAGTTGTACTCTGTCTAAACGGCAAATTTACACATTTATTATAAAAGCAAAGCGTTGTCCCTGCGTTTTATTCTCCGAATCCTTTTGGTCGGCGGTGTGGTGATGTTTTTAATACATAAAGTTTGTTGGAGCAAAACGGAAAGTGTACTTTTGTCGTTAGTAACAAAACTTGAATATTTTACCGCTATGAAAACATTTAAGATTGAGGCGTTTATCCTTGCCATCGCCCTTGTAATTGCAGGTGTGTTGGTGGGCAATGGCTTGACAAAAATAGGGACAGAAGACCGCATCGTGCAAGTGCGCGGTTTGGCGGAGCGCGAAGTGGCTGCCGACTATGTGATTTGGCCCGTAGTGTATAAGACAACGGGAAATAATCTTTCCGCAATTCATGCCGATGTAAATCGCGCCAACAAAGGCATCGCAGATTTCTTGATGAAGAAGGGTATTAAGGCGAGTGAAATCAGCGAATCAACCTTGCAGATTGTAGACAAGCATGCCGAGCGCTATGTATCTAATTTTGAGGGCGACCGCTATATGGTAACTTCCATAACTACGGTGGCTACAAATCAGGTAGAACTGGTGCGCCAGTTGCTCACGCAGGTGGGTGAATTGCTTAAGGAAGGCATTGCCATTTCGGCGGGCGATTACGGCACAAGTGTGCAGTACGAGTTTACGAGTCTGAATAAAATCAAACCCGAAATGATTGAGGAGGCAACGCGCAACGCCCGTGAGGCTGCGGAAAAGTTTGCAGCCGACTCTGAAAGCACACTCGGAAAAATTCAAACGGCGCATCAGGGCGTCTTCTCCATTACCGACCGCGACATGTATACGCCCCATATCAAGAATGTGCGCGTGGTGACTTCGGTGAATTATTACCTTGAAGAATAAGCGGGAGAAATGTGTGGCGCAATAAGGTTACGATCGATTAATTTTATAGAAAATTTGTCCGTTTGGAATGGAGTGTTTAATTTTGCGGTGTCCTTAGGGACTATCCGCTGAGTATGCGTGGAGGTGAAGCCGTATCGTAACACCTCAGGAGTCACCTTCGGGTGACTTTTTTTGTTATATAGCAATATGAACTTTTCTCCTTTCCCAAAAAATGCCTACCTTTGCAAGAAATTTGACTAAACATTACCCCTATATGGCTCAGAAACCCTCTATTCCTAAAGGTACACGCGACTTTGGCTTCGTAGAAATGGCGAAGCGCAACTATATTTTCAACACTATCCGTGATGTGTATGCCCTCTACGGCTTCCGTCAAATCGAAACTCCTGCGATGGAGAATCTCTCCACTTTGATGGGGAAGTATGGCGAAGAAGGCGATAAATTGCTCTTCAAGATTTTGAATTCTGGCGACTTTAAGAACAGCGTTCCTACTTCTGATTACGACGAGCGTACTGCTGCTCAACTCGCTTCGCGCTTCTGCGAAAAGGGTTTGCGTTACGACTTGACCGTTCCCTTTGCGCGCTATGTGGTTCAGCATCGTGAAGAACTCCAAATGCCCTTTAAACGCTACCAAATCCAACCCGTTTGGCGCGCTGACCGTCCGCAGAAGGGCCGTTACCGCGAGTTTTACCAATGCGACGCCGATGTGGTAGGTTCTGACTCACTCCTCAACGAGGTAGAGCTGATGCAGATTGTCGATGAGGTGTTCTCTCGCTTCGGCATCCGTGTGTGCATCAAGATTAACAACCGCAAACTCCTTACAGGCATAGCTGAAATCATCGGTGCGGCAGATCGCATTGTGGATATCACTGTTGCGATTGACAAGTTGGACAAAATTGGTCTTGAGAATGTGAATAAGGAACTCCTTGAGGGAGGTCTTTCAGCGGAGCAGGTAGAAAAACTCCAGCCTATCATTCTCCTTGAAGGCACGAACGAAGAAAAGCTTGACACGATGCGTCAGGTGCTTGCCGAAAGCGAAGTAGGTTTGAAGGGTGTGGAAGAAGTGGCGTTTGTGCTTGAAGCTTTGAAGCAGAGTGACTTGAAGAATGCCATCGAACTCGACCTTACGCTTGCGCGTGGCTTGAATTATTACACGGGTTGCATTTTTGAAGTGAAGGCACTCGATGTTCAGATAGGTTCTATTACTGGTGGTGGTCGCTACGATAACCTTACGGGCATTTTTGGCCTTCCCGGTCTTTCGGGTGTGGGAATTTCTTTCGGCGCCGACCGCATTTACGATGTGCTCAACCAACTTGAACTTTATCCCGCCGAGACAGCGACAGGCGCAACCCTCCTCTTTATCAACTTTGGTGAAGCAGAAGCAAAACACTGCCTCCGCCTTGCAGCAGCAGCGCGCCGTGCCGGCATCCCCACAGAGGTATATCCCGATGCGGTGAAGATGAAGAAGCAAATGAGTTACGCTAACCAACAGCAAGTGCCCTTCGTGGCGCTCGTGGGTGAGACGGAAATGGCAGAAGGCACCATTGCCCTCAAAAACATGGTGACGGGCGAACAAACAAAGTGCACTATTGAAGAAGCCATTGCCGTAATCACAAATGCGTAAGCGGTAAATAAATCGTTTATTTTGAGTTGTTTGGAAGTCTCTTCATCCTGCTCAAAATTTAATCCCTTTTATTAAAAACTATCTCCGATATATTTCAAATTATCTCCCGTATAATTGAAAATATCTCGGAGATAGTTTTTCTTTTCTCTTAACTTTATCAAATAATTACGCTATCTCTTGCCTCGTAATACAAAAAGGTGTACCTTTGAGGTCAAATTCAATTATCTACTTAAAATCTAACTGACTATGGCTATCGAGAAAACCCTCGTACTTTTGAAGCCCTGCACAGTGCAGCGCGGATTGATTGGTGAAATTACTTCTATCTTTGAAAAGAAAGGTTTGAAGATTTGTGCGATGAAGATGATGTGGCTCACAGATGAGTTGCTCTCTGAACACTATGCGCACCTCAGCGAAAAGCCCTTCTTCCAGCGCGTGAAGGATGCGATGATGACAGCCCCCGTAGTGGCACTCGCACTCGAAGGTGTGGATGCAATTGCTGCAGTTCGCGCTCTTGCTGGTCCTACAAACGGTCGTAATGCTGCGTCTGGCACAATCCGTGGTTCATATTGCGTTAGTTTCCAAGAAAATATCGTACATGCAAGTGACGGTCCCGAAACTGCTGAAATTGAACTCAAGCGCTTCTTCAAGCCCGAGGAAATCTTGGAATGGGACAATGTAATCTTCCCCTTCCTCTATGCTAATGACGAATTCTAAACCTACTTCCGTAGGGCATTCTTCCCGCAGTCTTTACGCTGCGGGATTTTTTTATTTTTATAATCCCTCCCAAGTGTCAACCTTTTTTACTACCTTTGCCAAGTAACACACATATCTATTAAATATGCAACCTTATCAAGAAGAAAATACCCGCCGTGGGCGCATTGAGGTGATTTGCGGATCAATGTTCTCTGGAAAAACAGAAGAGCTCATCCGTCGCTTGAAGCGTGCCAAGATTGCCCGTCAGACGGTGGAAATATTTAAGCCCGCCATCGATACGCGTTATTCTGATGTTGAGGTGGTGTCGCACGACAGTAACTCTATCCCTTCTACACCCGTAGACTCTTCTTCAAGTCTGCTCCTGTTGGCACAAAATGCACAGGTTATCGGTATCGACGAGGCGCAGTTCTTTGACGACGGGTTGGTGGATGTTTGCAACCAGTTGGCGAATGAGGGCAAGCGCGTGATTATTGCGGGGCTTGATATGGACTTTAAGGGTATTCCCTTCGGTCCTATGCCAGCGCTTTGTGCGGTGGCAGAGTCGGTGTCAAAGGTGCATGCCATCTGTGTGCGTTGTGGCAATTTGGCTTATGTGTCTCACCGTAAGGGCGAGGACGAGCGCCGTGTGATGCTCGGAGAAATGAATGAGTATGAACCGCTCTGCCGTCATTGCCAAAATGAGGCGATGAAACAGAAGGCGGAAGCTGACACTTCAAAATAGTTTGTGCCCCTTTAAGTGCTTGTTCTCCAAAATTAGTTCTCAAAAAATAGATGCACTATGGCATACAATAGCAATAAGGAACTGAAACTTTATTATTCCATTGGTGAGGTGGCGGCAGAATTTGGCGTTGCCGAAACACTCTTGCGCTTTTGGGAAAAGGAATTCCCCCAACAGATTGCCCCTAAAAAGTCTGGGCGCAATGTGCGTCAGTATACCAAGGAAGATATTGAGCAAATCCGCATCATCTACAACCTTGTAAAGGTGCGTGGGCTTAAAATTTCTGCGGCTCGTGACCTTCTCAAAAAGAATAAAGAGGGCGTAGGTAATTCTTCGGAAGTCATCGATCGCCTCCAAGCGATTAAGGCTGAACTCCAAGCCATTCGTGCTGAACTTGGTAGCCTGTAATTGAGTGAGTATAGTAAACGAGTTTTAAGGTACAAGTAGACGAGAGGTGCAAATCTCCTTTCTTCTTTCTCATTTCTCATTTCTCATTTCATAAAAATGATTGGTAGAATCCACTCCATAGAAAGTTTTGGTACTGTTGACGGCCCCGGTATTCGCTTCATCGCGTTCATGCAGGGGTGTCCCATGCGTTGTCAATATTGTCATAACCCGGATACTTGGGATCCGCAACGTAAGTGTCAGTATGAACTTACACCTGAAGAACTTCTGGAAGAGGTAAAGCGCTATAAGAACTTCATCAAGTCGGGTGGTGTTACTTGTACGGGTGGCGAACCCCTCATGCAGGCGCCTTTCATTGAAGCGTTCTTCCGCCTTTGCCGTCAAGCGGGTTTTCATACAGCGCTTGATACGTCGGGTGTAGTGATTACAGATGCCGCAAAGCGTGCTGTGCAGGAAGCAGACCTCGTAATGCTTGATGTTAAAACTACGGATGACACCCTGCATCCCATTCTGACTGGCGTGGCGCGCAAGAACAATGCTGCTTTTATGGATTACCTGCAAGAAATCGGTAAAACGACTTGGGTGCGCCATGTTATAGTTCCAGGTGTAAACGACGACGATGCTCACTTGCAACAAGTGGCAGATTATGTGAAGCAATACAGCGTGGTAGAGCGCGTCGAACTCCTTCCGTATCACATCATGGGGACTTATAAGTACGAGGAACTCGGTCTTAAATACCCCCTCGAAGGGCTAGAGCCCCTCTCGCAAGAACGCCTCCAACGCGCTCGCGAAATTTTCCGCAATACCCTTGCGTGTGAGGTGGTGTAATATTTAGCTTATATTTATAAAGAATGAGGGAGGTTTGCCGCTTCCCTCATTTGAGTGTTTAGGAGAAGATATTCTCTTGCCTATTATTGATTTTAGTTTGCTTAATAAAATATGAAAATAGCAGTCCCTACAAAAGACGGTTGTGTCGACAATCACTTTGGTCATTGCGACCATTATACAATATATAATATAAAGGACAAGCAGATTCTTGATTCCGTAACGCACCCCTCGCCCAAAGGCTGTGGGTGTAAATCGGGTATTGCTGCTGAATTGCGTGCCATGGGTGTGGAAGTCATGCTCGCAGGGAGTATGGGTGAAGGTGCTTTTCAAAAACTGTCATCTGAAGGTATAAAAGTTATACGCGGTTGTAGTGGTGATGTAAATGCCGTAGTTAAGGGTTACTTAACAGGTTTCATTTTAGATAGTGGGGTAGGGTGTAGTGCTCACGAAGGTCATCACGAGTGTGCGCATCACTCCCATTAATGTATTCGCCTATCATTTGTATAAAAAATGTTCGCTTGGTCGCGACATAGTCGCAACCATAAAAACCTTCACGAAATAAAAATAACTGCTTATTTTGCAATCTCATGCCGACAAAATGAAGGTGTTGTTATGGAGATTAGAAAAATTTTCAACTTTTTTGTGAAAAAATCTTGAAGATTTCTTGTTCAATCCAAATCTCTGCCGTAATTTTGCACTCGCTGACTCACTCAAAAAACGAGTCACACTAAAAACGATCTTTGAAAGATTTTCATAAACTTTTTGTAGAGAAGTACAAGATACAAACATTGCAACGAAAGTAGCAAATTAGTTTGGGTAACATTAATGTTATTTGTACCGTTTAATTCTTTATGATAAGGAAGGATGTCTTGAGCAAACAGATAATTAAACAAATTATTATATTACAATGAAGAGTTTGATCCTGGCTCAGGATGAACGCTAGCTACAGGCTTAACACATGCAAG
>JBGVGJ010000005.1:0-2552 GCA_045121635.1 Alloprevotella sp.
ACTTCGTTGTCGAGGATCTTTCCACAGAGGACGAATCTGCCGTTCGTAATGTCCGCAGAGCAGGTACTCATGAGAACAATATGGTCGTTCTCGTTGACCCCAAAGAATGATGGGTCAACTGAACCGGTCTTGGTGGGTGCAGCTGCGCCGGCTTTACCGAGTTGTCTGGTTTCTCCCGTTTGAAGGTTTCGTACCATAACAGCGTAATCTGCAATCTTCTGCAGGGTGGCTTGCTTCGCTTCAACTGTTGTAGATGGCACGGAGTAAATCGCCGAGTCATGCCCGTCAGCCTGGATCATGGCAAAGAACTGAATGCCGTGGTTCCTGCCCTGGTAGTTGGTGAACTCGTAATGAAGTCCAATCTGCTGAACTGCGCCCGGGTTTGAGTTCGTATTCTGAACCAGTTCCAGTCCGCCATCCGAGTAGTACAGGTTCGCATACTCGTGCTTGTCGAAGAAGTCCTTGTTCAGGAACTCGTCGAGCTGACCGAACATTGCGGGGCCGGCCATGTGGTGGCCGAAGACGATGGTATTGAAGTCGGAAAAGTCCGCCTTGTTGTTGTGGTCTAAGAAGAGACTTCCCGAGCCTTCCCAGTCTCCTTCAGGGTTTTTGGAAAGGTAATCGTCGTTGCTGTTCGGGGAGCGCAGGACCGGGTAATCAATAGTAGTGTCATAAATCGTCAGCCAACCGATGACATCATTATTCATTGCCCGGAAGTCTTCAAAAGACTTCGTTTCTTCGTTGGTGGGTTTGTAAGTCTGGTAGTTGTTTGCGTCTGCCGCCGCAAGCATCTGGTGAGTGTCCCACAGTGCATATGCCGCAAACATCAGCAGAACAAGCAGCGTGAGCAGAACCGCGTTATCCACGGTCCTGCTGAGAGTCCGAACGATTCTTTTTCCGTTGTTGTTTTGAGGATTCGACATCGTCCGGACTCCTCTCACGTGCAAGTTTTATTTCTTCAAGAAAGCAGATAGGGGATAGTTTGGGGCTCAGGCTCTTCACCCGAGCCCCGGGTTTCAATTATCTGTTGTTGAGGCGTTTTGCCTCAGGGGACTCAACGGTGAGTCCGAATGGTTTCGTTATTTGCGAATTGTCAGTTCGTCAGAAGTTAGGCTTCGTCAGCATTGCGACGACGGACGACAACATAAGCAACCAAACCACCGATTGCTACGAGAGCAAGAGCGATGTACGGAAGGTTGGAGATGAGGATACCGGTCGGAGTGTTGATGCTGTTATCATAGTCATTGGTATAAGCAACCGTGTCTTCCTCGTTGGATTTCAGAAGATAGGTGGTAACGCCTTCGCCCTGGCCAGCAGTTGCAAGGGTTTCACCTGCGCCCTTAGTGGCGGAATACTTGTCAGCAGTACCTTCGGTGGTAGTCTTGTAGCTGGGAGTATAGACTTCATAAGCTGCGGTGCTACCAAGATTTTCGGAAACTGCATATCTTGTACCAGCAGGAAGCTGCAGGAATGCGAGAGACTGACCGTTTTCAAGTTCGAAGTCGATTTTTCCGTCTTCAACGGTATATGCAACCGGCTCTTCTTCGGCGAGAACATTATTGCCATTCTTATCGTAGACATATGCCTTAATGCCTTCGACAGTCTGGCCGGCGGCTGCGGTAAGATTGATAGTGAACGGGAACTTGGTGCCAGCGGGGGCGTTCTCGCCAGTAACAGTCTTAGTCACTTTGAGAGCAACTTTATCAAGCTCGATAGGACCAGTCGGGCCCTGCTCTTCACCATTGGTTACGGAATAAGTGTTGTCGAAACGGAAGCCAGTGACTTTGTCGCCGGTGATGCCTTCGGGGTTCTCGGTCGGTTCAGTCGGATTGACTTTTCTTTCTTTTTCAGTTGCGCCAGCAGCATCAGGAGCAACTTCTTCGCCAGCAGCGTTTTCATAATAAATCTCAGCGACTGTGATACCAGTAAGCTGAAGCTCATAGGTTTCGGGAGTCACACCTTCTGCAGAAGTCTTGACATTCTGATAGTAGTAGCGAACTCTGTACTTGGTACCGTCCTTCGTCACAGCTTCATTAGCAACAGCCTCA
The DNA here is from genome assembly GCA_045121635.1 of Alloprevotella sp. Taxonomy (GTDB): domain Bacteria; phylum Bacteroidota; class Bacteroidia; order Bacteroidales; family Bacteroidaceae; genus Alloprevotella. The sequence continues at coordinate 2,049 of JBGVGJ010000005.1, forward strand.
GAAGTAATGTCAGAAGCAGACTCCGTCACATCAAACGCATAGACACCAGCATGAGTGATGGGTGTCGGGGTCGGGAGCTGAGTGTTCTTGGCAACCATTTTTCCGGCAGCAGTTTCTTCTTCCGTACCAGTGTAAGTGGCGTCAACAGAAGCAATTGTCGGGGCGTCAGCATCTGTGACACCAGACGACTTGTCTGCTTTATACTGGAACGAATAAGTGACTTTCAGGGAAGGGTCTTTAACACCTTCCGGAATGGTCCAAACTTTTGTGATTTTTGCTTTGCTTAAATCATATTTTTCTGTTCCTGCGGCAAACGCTGAAACAATGCCCAGCGAAAGCACCATTGCCATCGCAACGAGAATGGCAAAAAGTTTGTTAAGTTTCTTCATTGTTTGTAATCCTCCTCTTTCGGTATGTTAGTACTTTCATGAAGAAATAGGTTTATGAAATTGTCCGTCATGCAGGTTCATTCATAGCAGACGGTCATTTCCGCGGTTGGGGTGC
>JBGVGJ010000006.1:0-1945 GCA_045121635.1 Alloprevotella sp.
GTGAGTATTATATTAGTAGTGATTCACATCTATTGGTATTGCTATGAAGCAATCCAATTATGGGGTATCAACATCGGTGTAGTTGATAGAATGCTGATGAATTTCCAGCGTACCGCAGGACTTTTCGGTTCTATCATCTACACCAAAATATTTGCATTGGTTCTCCTTGCCTTGTCGTGTTTGGGTACGACAGGTGTCAAGGAGGAAAAGATTACTTGGAAGAAGATTTGGACGGTACTTGCCGTCGGTTTCATCCTCTTCTTTCTCAATTGGTGGATATTGGCATTGCCGTTACCCATTGAGGCGAATACAGCCTTATACATAGCGACAATGGCGGTAGGTTATATCTGTCTGCTGATGGGAGGACTTTGGATGAGCCGACTGTTGAAGTACAATCTGATGGAAGATGTCTTCAACAACGAGAACGAGAGCTTTATGCAGGAAACAAGGCTGCTGACAAATGACTACTCGGTCAATCTGCCCACAAGGTTCTACTATAAAAAGAAGTGGAACAAAGGCTGGATAAATGTCGTGAATCCGTTCCGTGCTACCATCGTTCTCGGTACACCGGGTTCGGGTAAGTCCTATGCCGTTGTAAACAACTTCATCAAGCAGCAGACCGAGAAGGGATACTCCATGTATGTCTATGACTTCAAGTTTCCCGACCTCTCGATGATTGCCTACAATCATCTGCTGAATAACTTGGACGGGTACAAGGTCAAACCGAAATTCTATGTGATTAACTTCGATGATCCACGCCGTAGCCATCGTTGTAATCCCATACATCCGGACTTCATGACAGATATTTCGGACGCATACGAGAGTGCCTATACCATTATGCTCAACCTTAATAAAACATGGGTGCAGAAGCAGGGCGACTTCTTTGTGGAATCTCCGATTATTCTCTTTGCTGCCATCATCTGGTACTTGAAGATTTACGAGAACGGAAAGTATTGTACCTTCCCGCACGCTATCGAGTTCCTGAATCGCAGGTACGAGGATATTTTCCCAATCCTCACAAGTTATCCGGAGTTGGAAAACTACCTTTCACCATTTATGGATGCTTGGCTCGGTGGTGCAGCGGAGCAGTTGCAAGGTCAGATTGCAAGTGCCAAAATTCCGCTTTCCCGTATGATTTCACCGCAATTATATTGGGTGATGTCGGACAGCGAATTTACACTTGACATCAACAATCCCGAAGAGCCGAAAATTCTATGTGTGGGTAACAATCCCGACCGTCAGAACATCTACGGTGCTGCACTCGGTTTGTATAATTCCCGTATCGTGAAGCTCATTAACAAGAAAGGGATGCTCAAATCCTCGGTTATCATTGATGAGTTGCCGACCATCTATTTCAAGGGCTTGGATAATCTTATTGCAACGGCACGAAGCAACAAAGTTGCGGTATGCTTGGGCTTTCAGGATTTCAGTCAGCTGGTGCGTGACTATGGAGACAAGGAAGCCAAAGTCGTGATGAACACCGTTGGTAACATCTTCTCCGGTCAGGTGGTGGGTGAAACGGCAAAAACGCTTTCTGAACGCTTCGGAAAAGTGTTGCAGAAAAGGCAGTCAATCACCATCAACCGACAGGACAAGTCCACATCCATCAATACACAGATGGACAGCCTTATCCCGCCGAGCAAGATTTCCGGTCTTACACAGGGTATGTTTGTCGGCTCAGTGTCGGACAACTTCGATGAACGCATCGAACAGAAGATTTTCCATGCCGAGATTGTGGTGGACAATGAGAAGGTAGCAGCCGAAACAAAGGCTTACAAGCCTATACCTGTCATTACCGACTTTGCGGACGAGAACGGCAAGGATTGTATGCGGGATATGATACACTCCAACTATAACCGCATTAAGGAAGAGGTGAAACAGATAGTCAAAGACGAGCTGGCACGAATAGCCAACGATGAGAATTTGAGCCATCTGTTACAGAAGA
>JBGVGJ010000007.1:0-4076 GCA_045121635.1 Alloprevotella sp.
GTAAAGGGGAAATAAAAAATTAAGGAAGGTTAATGAAGGATAAATGGTAAATTCAGGGCAAAAAAAAAGCATCCAAATGGATGCTCATCTTTCTATAATAAGTGGCGGAACGGACGGGACTCGAACCCGCGACCCCCTGCGTGACAGGCAGGTATTCTAACCAACTGAACTACCGCTCCTTGCACTGTCAGTATACCCGGTAATGACCTACTCTCACATAGCGAATGCTACACTACCATCGGCACCGCTTCGTTTCACTTCTGTGTTCGGAATGGATACAGGTGGGACCAAAGCGTTATGGTCACCGGGCAATCTCGGTTAAAAATTTATCAAGCTCTACTTTCTCTACTTCTTTCTGTACTTCTTTATTTAGTACTTTCTCGTCCCACAAGCAAGCGCTTAAAGCCTTTTGGGTGTTGTATAGTTAAGACTCTCGGGTAATTAGTATGTGTCAGCTACAAGTCTCTCCGACTCTTCCACCTCACACCTATCAACGTCCTGGTCTCGAACGGCCCTTACAAATTATTTTGGCAAGACTTATCTTGAGGCTCGCTTCCCGCTTAGATGCTTTCAGCGGTTATCGATTCCGAACTTAGCTACCGGGCAGTGCCATTGGCATGACAACCCGTACACCAGAGGTTCGTTCACTCCGGTCCTCTCGTACTAGGAGCAAGTCCTCTCAATCTTCCTACGCCCACGGCAGATAGGGACCAAACTGTCTCACGACGTTTTGAACCCAGCTCGCGTACCACTTTAAATGGCGAACAGCCATACCCTTGGGACCTGCTACAGCCCCAGGATGTGATGAGCCGACATCGAGGTGCCAAACACCGCCGTCGATATGAACTCTTGGGCGGTATCAGCCTGTTATCCCCAGAGTACCTTTTATCCGTTGAGCGATGGCCCTTCCATACAGAACCACCGGATCACTATGACCTGCTTTCGCATCTGCTCGACTCGTCTGTCTCGCAGTCAAGCTGGCTTGTGCCATTACACTAACCTCACGATGTCCGACCGTGATTAGCCAACCTTCGTGCTCCTCCGTTATCCTTTAGGAGGAGACCGCCCCAGTCAAACTACCCACCAGACACTGTCCCCCGCAGGGTTAGAACATCAAGCATGTCAGAATGGTATTTCAACAACGACTCCACACATACTGGCGTACATGCTTCTTAGTCTCCCATCTATCCTACACAGACAGACTCAATGTTCAGTGTCAAGCTATAGTAAAGGTTCACGGGGTCTTTCCGTCTAGCCGCGGGTACACTGCATCTTCACAGCGATTTCGGTTTCACTGGGTCCCGGGTGGAGACAGCGTGGCCATGGTTACACCATTCGTGCAGGTCGGAACTTGCCCGACAAGGAATTTCGCTACCTTAGGACCGTTATAGTTACGGCCGCCGTTTACCGGGGCTTCAATCAGAAGCTTCTCTTGCGATAACTTCATCATTTAACCTTCCGGCACCGGGCAGGTGTCACACACTATACGTCCACTTTCGTGTTTGCAGTGTGCTGTGTTTTTGTTAAACAGTCCCAGCCACCTGGTTTCTGTGACCGATTATTGCTTTACCGTGCGTGACGGCTAACAACCATCGGCGTACCTTCTCCCGAAGTTACGGTACTATTTTGCCTAGTTCCTTCACCCGAGTTCTCTCAAGCGCCTTGGTATTCTCTACCCGACCACCTGTGTCGGTTTGGGGTACGGTTTTATACAACCTATAGCTTAGAAGATTTTCCAGGAAGCAGGGTATCAACACCTTCAGGAACCGTAGTTCCCTCCTCTCAGGTCTCATCCTTCGCCATGCCTTCTCTTCGTACACAGCGGAACTACACCCTTTCACATACATCCAACAGTATGCGTGCCTAACCTTCTTCGTCCCTCCATCGCAGTCGTATAAAGTATCGGAATATTAACCGATTCACCATCTGCATCACTTTTCAGTTTATCATTAGGATCCGACTCACTCTGTCCCGATTAACGTTGGACAGAAAACCTTGGTCTTCCGGCGTACGGGTTTTTCACCCGTATTATCGTTACTCACGTCAGCATTCGCACTTCTGATAGCTCCAGCATACCTTCCAGTACACCTTCTTCACCTTACAGAACGCTCCCCTACCACTCATTCTTACGAATGAATCCGCAGCTTCGGTGACAGATTTAGCCCCGTTACATCTTCCGCGCAGGCCGACTCGACTAGTGAGCTATTACGCTTTCTTTTAATGATGGCTGCTTCTAAGCCAACATCCTAGCTGTCTATGCCTTCCCACATCGTTTCCCACTTAATCTGTACTTGGGGACCTTAGCTGGCGGTCCGGACTCTTTTCCTCTCGACAACGGACCTTAGCACCCGCTGTCTGTCTCCCAATCTTCACTTACAGGTATTCGGAGTTTGCATCGACTCGGCAACCCGGGATGGGCCCCTTACCGAAACAGTGCTCTACCCCCTGTAATCATCAATTGAGGCGCTACCTAAATAGCTTTCGGGGAGAACCAGATATCACCTGATTTGATTGGCCTTTCACCCCTAGTCACAGGTCATCCCCTAACTTTGCAACGTTAGTGGGTTCGGACCTCCAGTAAGTGTTACCTTACCTTCATCCTGCCCATGACTAGATCATCAGGTTTCGGGTCTGCTCCCAGCGACTCATTCGCTCAGTTAAAACTCGGTTTCCCTACGGCTCCCCTATTCGGTTAACCTCGCCACTGAAAGCAACTCGCTGACCCATTATACAAAAGGTACGCAGTCACGCCGTAGCGCTCCTACTGCTTGTACGTATACGGTTTCAGATTCTTTTCACTCCCCTCACAGGGGTTCTTTTCGCCTTTCCCTCACGGTACTGGTTCACTATCGGTCAATAAGTAGTATTTAGCCTTGGAGGATGGTCCCCCCATCTTCTGACAGGATTTCTCGTGTCCCGCCATACTCATGTATCACTCAATATGCAACGTCGCTTACGTGACTATCACACTTTTCTGTTCAGCTTCCCAACTGATTCAGCTGCCACATATCAAGATTTTGGGCTTCTTCCCGTTCGTTCGCCACTACTAGGGAAATCTCGGTTGATTTCTTTTCCTCGGGGTACTGAGATGTTTCACTTCTCCCGGTTCGCTTCCTGTAAACAGGATACTGCTTGCGCAGTGGGTTTCCCCATTCGGACATCTGCGGGTATTGCGCCTCTTACCAGCTTACCGCAGCTTTTCGCAGGTTAGCACGTCCTTCATCGCCTCTTATTGCCAAGGCATCCACCGTATACGCTTAATTACTTAACTATACAACCCCAAAAAGCTTCACAGCTCTCAGAGATTTCGTCTCGTAACTTCTGATGGTTCTCATCAGTTCGTAACAATTTCGCCAAAAAGTTCCAAGACACTTGCTTGTTTTATCTATTTCTAGATTGAACTCTTTGATTTCAGCTTGATAAATTTTTAAAGAACTCACGGTCGTAAAAAACCGCAGCATTACATTCACTTGCATAACTGTAATGCTTCGGACTCTTACATCCTTTCTTCTCTTCCTTCTCTTTAGACATCCAAGTAATGGTGGAGGTAAGCGGGATCGAACCGCTGACCCTCTGCGTGCAAAGCAGATGCTCTCCCAGCTGAGCTATACCCCCAATCGTTAGAGAACCTCGCGTGGTGGGTCTGAATAGAATTGAACTATCGACCTCACCCTTATCAGGGGTGCGCTCTAACCAACTGAGCTACAGACCCACTTAAGGTCTCCACTCGGTTTCCCGGTGGGATGTCTTTATCTAAATCCAAACAATCTGTGTGGGTACTGCACCAAATCTTCGGTACATATATGTAAGGAGGTGATCCAACCACAGGTTCCCCTATGGTTACCTTGTTACGACTTCACCCCAGTCATAAACCACACCGTGGTAACCGCCCTCCCTTGCGGGTTAAGCTAGCTACTTCTGGTGCAATTCACTCCCATGGTGTGACGGGCGGTGTGTACAAGGCCCGGGAACGTATTCACCGCGACATTCTGATTCGCGATTACTAGCAACTCCAGCTTCATGTAGGCGAGTTTCAGCCTACAATCCGAACTGAGACCGGTTTTATAGTTTAGCTC
>JBGVGJ010000008.1:0-2849 GCA_045121635.1 Alloprevotella sp.
CGACTGCCATACACGGTAAGCCACATAGAACAAGGCTCCGAGTCCGGCAATGCCTTTCGCCACGCCTGCCATATCCGCACACAGCGGCATCATCTCATCATAGAGGGAGCGCAGCACTTGGTGAAGGTTCTCAAACTCCATAGGCTACCAGTATCTTTCGTTGGCACTTCCGTACAGAGACATAACCCTGTCCATATCGTTCTTCTTCCTTGCACGCAGGTACGATACCGAGATGTTCTTGTTCGTGTAATAGCTCACAAGGTTGCGGTAACGCTTCATCCTGTTGTAGCATCTGTCCACCACATCCATACGCTCCTTATCGGTCAGCGACATGGTGGTGATGTTCACCACATTCTTCATTTCTTTCAGGACATCATTGCTTTCTTCCAGTAGCATTGAATAACCGAAAGCTATGGCTCCCAACTCTTCAACCGAAAAATTCTCGTCCTGCATCATTCTCTGGAAATTGTTTATGTAGATGTCCGTAATGTCACCCACCATCAGAATGGTCTGCTGTACCTTGCGGGCATCCTTGATCAAGTTGTTTACGGACTTCAATGCGTCATAGTATTTTTTACCTTGTTCGTAAATCTTCACAGTTTCCTTGAAATTGTTGACCATATTGGTTGCCGTCTTGGAAGTATGTACCACATTCTTGGTCGTATTGGCAATGCTCTGTGCCAGATTGGAGGGATCGAAGACAGTCCATTGGGCATTGGCCTTCCCTGCAAACAGCAGGCAAAGGCTAAGAATCATGATTTTTCCTGTCCTCATTCCATTCCCGGCTTTAATGTTGACTGTGTTCTTATGTAATCCCCATTGGGTGAGAAGGTCAGCACATCGGTTGCCTCATTGTAGGATACGTCTATGCGGAATCCGGTGCTCATGAACAGGTTGCCGTTGTCCTCCTTCTGTAGAAGATATGTTTCGGGAGCAAGTTTTCGCCTCAGTCCGCTACGCTTGAACAACGTAACCTTATAGGCTTCGCCCTCCTTGAATATCAGTACATCGGGTTTGTTACCGACGCTTTCCCAATTGCCGCATAAGACGGAACGGGTATCCTCTTTCTCCATACATGACTGGAGCATCATACTTGCCATACCGAGCATACAACCGCATAGCAACATCATATTCTTTCTATTCATTTTCATTGTTCTTTCTTTTTTGTTGTTCTACTTCTTGTTCTTTCTCTTTTCGGCGAGTTGCTTGATGGCCGCTTCAATGTCGCCCCCAAGCGTTTCTGCCAATTGATACACCTCCATCTTCTCACTCTCTTCGGTGGTATATGCCAAGTATTCCTGCATACTCACTTCCGTTGCATAGACAGCCGACTGCGTTCCTCCGAGTCCTATCCAGACCTCCTTGTAGAGCCTTGACGGGTGGTTGGCCATATTGATGGAAAGGATTTGTGCCTTCTCCTTTTCCGTCAGTCCGAGCAAAGCCTGTATCTGGTCGAACTTGTTCATGTACTTGCGTTGGTCAAGCAGTATCTTACAGTCGGAGTTGTTGATGATACTCTCCTTTACCACAGGACTGGAGATAATGTCGTCCACCTCCTGCGTCACGACTATCGCTTCACCGAAATACTTTCTCACCGTCTTGTAGAGGTAGCGTAAGTATTCCGCCATGTTCGGTGAAGAGAGTGCTTTCCAAGCCTCTTCCACAATCAGCTGCTTCCGTACACCCTTCAAGCGTCTCATCTTGTTAATGAAGGCTTCCATAATGATGATGGTCACCACGGGGAAAAGTTCCCTGTTTTCCTTCACCGCATCAATCTCGAATACGATGAACCGCTTGCCGAGCAGGTCGATGTTCTCCTTCGAGTTCAGCAGGAAGTCATATCTTCCGCCCTTGTAATACTGCCGTAGTGTGGTCAAGAAATTGTCGATGTTGAAATCGGCTTTCTCCACCTTGATTTCACGCTCTTCAAGTTCCTTGCGGTACACGTCACGCATATACTCGTAGAAGGTGTTGAAGCAAGGCTCTATGCTGCGGTCGGCACGGATACGCTCTACATAGTTGCTCACGGCACTACCGAGTTCCCCCGATTCTGTCTTGCTCACTTCCTGGTTCTCGCTTTTCCATAGCGTCAGCAGCAGGGTCTTGATGCTGTCCTTCTTCTCCACATCAAACACATAGTCATCGGTGTAGAACGGGTTGAACGAAATGGGATTCTCTTCGGTATAGGTGAAGTAGATGCCGTCCTTTCCTCCGGTCTTGCGTCTGATCATCTCGCACAAGCCCTGATAGGAGTTTCCCGTATCCACCAGCACCACATGAGTCCCTTGCTCGTAGTATTGCCTTACAAGGTGGTTCATGAAGAATGACTTCCCGCTACCGCTTGGACCCAGCACGAACTTGTTGCGGTTGGTCGTAACACCCTTCTTCATCGGCAAGTCCGAAATGTCAAGGTGCAGCGGTTTTCCTGTCAGCCTGTCCACCATCTTGATGCCGAACGGCGAGAGTGAACTGCGGTAGTTGGTCTCTTCGGTGAAGAAGCATACCGCCTGCTCCGTGAAGGTGTAGAAACTCTCTTCGGCAGGAAAATCCGCTTCGTTGCCCGGTATGCCCGCCCAATAGAGTGTAGGGCAATCCACGGTGTTGTGTCGCGGCATACACTCCATACTCGCAAGCTGGCTTCCCACATCGTTCTTTATCCGCTTGAGTTCCTCCGCATCGTCACTCCACGCCATAATGTTGAAGTGGGCACGGACGGAGGTCAGCCCGTAGGAATGTGCCTCGTTCAAGTATTGGTCAATCCACTCCTTGTTGATGCTGTTGCTACGGCTGTACTTGGAGAGCGACTGCATGTTCCTTGCGGATTTCTCGAACTTCTGCAAGTTCTCCTC
>JBGVGJ010000009.1:0-6904 GCA_045121635.1 Alloprevotella sp.
GCTGACTTGGGATGTGATACCGGTTCGTCTTCATTCGTTTTGGCAAAACATACCGAGACACATATTACTGCCATCAACTTATTTCCCAAATTCATTGAAAAGCTGCAAGTTCCCACTCACCAATATCCAACCGATAACAAAAATTCTTTTCATGATTCTTATCTTTCTTTTAAAACGTTTTCCCGAAACTCTTTTGGAGAAATCCCTGTGTATTGTTTAAAGTATTTTCCAAAGAATGATTGGGTAGGGAAGTTCAATTGTACCGAAATCTCCTTGATGCTCAAATCAGAAGTTTCGAGCAAGAGTTTGGCTTCGGTGATGACCATCTGTACAATCCATTGCAAGGCGTTGTTTCCCGATTTTTCCTTGATGATGCTCGAAAAGTATCGGGGAGAAAGATGTTGCAATTCGGCATAGAAAGCGACTTCGCGTTCTTGTCTGAAATGGCGGAACAAGGATAGCAAGAACTGATGGAAGATAAGGTCTTTCTTGGTCTGTACCATAGGTTGGATAGGAAGTTTTGAAAAATAGATGCTCAGTACTTCATATGTTATTGTTTGAGCCATGGATTTGATCAATTCCACTTGCAAACGTTGCTGAAGAAATCCTTTCCGGTCCTTATCTTCTTCATAAATACGCTCCCAAAGTTTTTCCAGCATAGAACGGATATATCCAAAATTCTCTTCCGTCAACGAGAAAAAAGGATAACGACGCACATGAAGCAGATTTTCTGCATTGGCAACCCGTTGTACGACAGGAAGCATAAAATCTACATCCAATGCTACCAACAAACCTTCTGCATCTTCACTTTTATAGAGCAAGCGTATAGGCAATGAAGGCATATAGATATACATATCACCCCGACGAATCCGATGAATTTCCTTTTCGAGTGTAACCTGTACCTCTCCATTGGTGCATAAAAACACACCACATTCATCCATCGAAGAAATAATTCGGTTAGGATAAAACGGGTCATCACACGAAGGTGACAAGCGACTGAATCGGAAAGGTATTCGGTGTTCCAACATAAGTATGGTTTTATGCCTCTACAAAATAAATACAAATAGCATAAAAAACAAAGGTCACAGAATAGAAAAGATACAAATAGAACAATATAATCTGCAAATTGACCTTTCCAAATGCAAACATATCCGGTACTTTTGCGCCAAATAGATTAAAGACTAAATTATTTATGAAAACATTTTCACTATGGGTAGCTGCTTGTTTGATAAGTAGCTTTATCACTTCGTGTGGTGAACCTCCAAAAGACACAAAAATGATGAAGACCGTAAAGACTGATACGGTCCGTACTGAAGGTAATCAACCCCCTTTGCAATATCCTGGAAAGGTAAAAGCTTCGGAAGACATCAGCTTGGCTTTCCGAGTGAGTGGTACTATCCGTAATATCAAGGTAGAGGATGGACAAGCGGTAAAAGCCGGACAACTCCTGGCCGAACTCGACCCGACGGATTATCAGATACAGTTAGATGCTACTGAAGCCCAATACAAGCAGGTGAAAAGCGAAGCCGAACGTGTCATTGCCCTCTACAAGGATGGTGGAACCACTCCCGTGACCTACGACAAGGCGGTGTATGGCTTGAAGCAAATCACTGCCCTTTACGAACATCACAAGGACGAACTTTCTTATACCAAATTGTATGCTCCTTTCAACGGATACATTCAGAAGCATCTGTTCAAGGCGCACGAAATAGTAGGTGCTGGAATGCCGGTACTCAGTATGGTAAGTCAAGGTGCACCTGAGGTGGAAATCAATCTGCCTGCTGTAGAATACATTCGTCGAGAGCAATTCTGCGACTATCAATGTACATTCGATATTTATCCGGGCAAGGTTTATCCACTTAAACTGATAGGTATTACACACAAGGCCAATGCCAACCAACTCTACACCATGCGTCTGCAACTGGTTACCGAAGGACTTCCTATGCCATCGGCTGGTATGAATACCATGGTGAATATCTACTTGAATGAAGAAGAAAGTAAGGAGTTGAAAGTGGCCTCGGGAGCAGTCCTTCTAAAGAATGGAAAATCAGGGGTGTTTGTCTTTCAGCCACAAGACCAGAAAATACAATTCAAGGAAGTGGACTTGATTCGTCTGACAAGTGATGGACAAGCCATTATCACTTCTACCCAACTGAAAGCAGGCGATGTGGTGGTTTCGGCAGGAACTCATAGCATCAACGATGGAGAAACTGTCCGTCCATTGCCTGCTCAAACATTAACCAATGTAGGAGGATTGTTATGATGGATATCAGCAAATGGGCATTCCGAAATCGGAATCTGGTTTATTTCTTCATTGCCGTCCTGGTGGCGGGTGGTGTGCTCTCTTGCTATCAGATGAGCAAGCTCGAAGACCCCGAAATCAAGGTGAAATTAGCCATGGTAGTTACAACTTATCCTGGTGCATCTGCACACCAGGTAGAATTGGAAGTAACCGATGTATTGGAAAAGAATATCCGTACAATGGGCAATATCAGAAGCATCGAAAGCTATTCGTATAATGACTTGTCTCTGATTCAAGTTGAATTGTTGAGTACGGTCAAGGATGATCAGGTAGAACAATATTGGGATATGCTCCGATGGAAGGTGAACGATGCACAATCGTCTCTTCCACAAGGTGTAAGTCCTTCGTTGGTAAAAGACGATTTCGGTCATGTATTCGGTATGTTCTATGCCTTGACGGGTGATGGAATGAACGACCGTGAACTATCCGATTATGCCGAACTCATCAAGCGTGAAATCAATGATTTGGAAGGTATCGACCGAGTGGATCTCTATGGTAAGCGTCCGGAATGCATCAATATTTATTTGTATCAAGACCGTATGGCGAATCTTGGAGTGAAGCCTTTAGAAGTGTTGGCTACTTTGAACGGGCAGAATCAGACAAGTTATACGGGATATTATAACAATGGAGATAATCGCATCCGTGTAACCGTGAGCGACAAGTTCAAGACGGTGGAAGACATCGGAAACATGATTATCCAAGGTCATGACGATGATCAGCTTCGTCTTCGCGACATAGCCCAGATTGAAAAAGGATACGAAGAACCTACACGTAACGAGCTCTTCTATGACGGCAATCGCTCCATCGGTATTTTGATGTCTGTTTCGGGCGATGCAGACATCATCAAGGTAGGAATAGAAGTGGAACGTACCATGAAGAAGTTGCAGGAAACTCGCTTTCCGGCAGGAGTGGAGATACATCAGGTATTCAATCAACCCAATCGGGTAGAAGATTCATTGGGTACTTTTGCCATCAATTTGGTAGAATCCATCATCATTGTTATTTTAGTACTGATGATTACCATGGGCTTCAAAAGTGGGCTCATCATCGGCTACAGCTTGTTGATAACAGTTTGTGGTTCTTTCTTCTTCCTGTATTATTTAAATGGTACTTTGCAACGTGTATCATTGGGTGCATTCATTCTTGCCATGGGCATGTTGGTAGACAATGCCATTGTGATTATCGATGGCATTCTGGTAGATTTGAAAGCAGGCAAATCCCGCATGGAAGCGATGACCTCCATCGGTCGACAAACCGCCATGCCTCTCTTGGGAGCTACGCTCATTGCTATTTTGGCTTTTTTACCTATATTCTTGTCACCCGATACAGCAGGTGTATATGTTCGCGACTTGTTCATTGTATTGGCAGTGTCGTTGTTGCTCAGTTGGGTATTGGCATTGGTGCATGTGCCTTTGATGGCCAACCGTCGTCTATTCCCGAAAGTAGACAAGAATGAAACCGATAAACGTGTCTATAATGGAAAAATTTACGCTTGTTTGCGTGTTGTGCTTCAATATGGTTTGAAACATCGTTTGGGAAGTGTATTTGCCATGATAGTCCTGCTGATACTTTCCGGCATTGGATTTCTTTTCATGAAGCAAGGATTTTTCCCCGATATGGTGTACGATCAGCTTTACATGGAATACAAGCTTCCTGAAGGTACAAACTCGAAGAAGGTAGTTGCCGACTTGCAAGAAATAGAAGCCTATCTCAAGACCCGCAAAGAAGTAACCCATGTCACTACTTCCATCGGTGGTACTCCTGGACGATACAATTTGGTTCGAAGCATTGCCAATCCATCGTTGGCGTATGGAGAACTGATTATCGACTTCAATTCTCCTGATGCCTTGACGGAGAATTTGGAAGATATTCAGAATTATCTTACCCAACAATATCCGGAGGCTTACGTAAAGCTGAAAAGATACAACCTGATGTACAAGAAATACCCGATTGAAGCACAGTTCTTAGGACCTGATCCTGCCGTGCTTCATCGTTTGGCAGACAGTGCGAGAGTCATCATGGAGCGAACACCGGAAATATGTCTCATCACCACCGACTGGAATCCTGATGTGCCTGTACTGACCGTGGAATATGACCAACCTGCTGCCCATGCTTTGGGATTGAGCCGGAACGATGTCAGCATCTCTTTGCTCACCGCTACGGGAGGAATTCCGATTGGCACGTTCTATGAAGGCATCCACAAGAATAATATCTACCTGAAGAGCGTGAACGAACAAGGCAATCCAATAGAGGATTTGAACAATATTCAGGTATTCTCACAGCTCCCATCTATCAACGGACTCATGAACAAAGAATTTTTGGTAAAATTGAAATCGGGTAATTTCGACAAGAATGAAATAGTGGAAACCCTCATGGGAAGTACACCGCTCCAACAAATCAGCAAGCAGATTGATGTCCGTTGGGAACCTTCTGTGATACCCCGTTATAATGGTCAGCGCAGCCAACGTGTGCAATGCTCTCCAGCTCCTGGCATTGAAACGGAATATGCCCGTAAAACCATTGCCTCACAGATAGAAGCCATCGAGCTTCCCGAAGGTTACAGCTTCCAATGGCAAGGTGAACGCAAGGCCAGCAATGATTCGATGAAGTATCTTTTCCAAAATTTCCCGATTGCCATAGTCTTGATGATAGCCATCCTGATCACGCTTTTCAAGGAATACCGCAAGCCGATTATCATCCTGTGCTGCTTGCCTTTCGTCATCGTGGGGGTAGTGATTGTGATGCTTCTCACGGGCAAAGTATTCAACTTTGTGGCCATCGTGGGAACCCTCGGTCTTATGGGGATGCTTATTAAGAATGGTATCGTGCTGATGGATGAAATAACTCTGCAGATCAGTCAGGGAGTGGAACCGATAACAGCCTTGATAGATAGTTCGCAAAGTCGTCTACGCCCAGTAATGATGGCTTCACTCACTACCATTCTGGGGATGATTCCGCTCTTGCCCGATGCCATGTTCGGGTCACTGGCCGCTTCCATCATGGGTGGATTGCTGTTTGCTACGGTCATTACCTTATTCTTTATTCCAGTACTTTATGCCTTGTTCTTTAAAATAGAAAACAAATGAAAAAGATTTATATATTCATAGCTATTTTCTTGTGTGTATTTACCATAAGCGCACAAGAAATCCTCACCATTGATCAATGCCGACAACTGGCCTTGGACAACAACAAACGCATGGAGATTGCTTCCAAACAGACTCAGGTAGCACACTATACCCAAAAGAGTTATTGGGCCAATTTTTTCCCAAACTTCATGGCCAGCGGAACGGGACTTTATAGCACAGCCAACGGAACATTTACCATTCCTGGAGGAAATCTTCCTACCTTCCTTCCTGATGCCAACGGGATGCCGATGCCCAACGGAGGTTTTGCCTACTTCCCGAGTATCGAATTGAATTACAAGATACGTACCGTGTGGACGGGAGGTGTACAAATAGAACAACCGATCTTCATGGGTGGAAAGATTTTGGCTGCCTACAAAATGGCTACCCTCGGCAAGCAGATGGCTCAACTTAACGAAAACCTTACCGCTACGGAGGTAATATTGGAAACCGACCAAGCCTATGCTCTCATGGTCAAGGCACAGGAGATGAACAAGGTGGCCGAAAGCTACAACACCGTATTGCAAGAATTGATGAAGAATGTGCAGAGTGCTTATAAACATGGGTTGAAATCGAAGAATGATGTACTGAAGGTGCAAGTGAAGCTCAACGAAAGCGAACTTGCCATCCGCAAAGCACAAAATGCACTCCGCCTTGCCAACATGAACCTTTGCCATCTGATAGGGAAACCACTGATTGAAACCTTGCAGATATCCGACAATTTCCCTGTGATTGAGCAAGCCTTGGAAACCCAAATCAACGACATTACCCATCGGCCGGAATATGCCCTACTGAACAAGGAAGTGGATATAGCCAAACAACAAGTCAAACTCAGTCGAAGCGAACTCCTTCCACAGGTGGGTATCCGTGGTTCTTACGATTATATTCATGGCCTGAAGATGAACGAACAGACCTTGTTCGATAAAGGGAATTTCTCGGTAATGCTGAATGTTACCATTCCGTTTTTTCACTTCGGAGAGCGTATCAACAAGGTACGGGCTGCTAAAGTACAGTTAGAACAGACACGCATGAAGCAAGCCGATTTGAATGAAAAGATGTTTCTGGAACTTATCCAAGCAGCCAACAACCTGGAGGAAGCGAAGCTGGAAGCTTCCCTTGCCGATCGCTCTCTGGAGCAAGCCGACGAGAACCGACGCATCAGCAAGGGAGAATACGATGCCGGATTGGAACCCTTATCCGACCATCTCGAAGCACAAGCCCTTTGGCAACAAGCCTACGAAACAAAGGTAGATGCCCACTTCCAGCTTTATCTGAGTTATGTAAAATATCTGAAAACTGTAGGACAGTTATAAAAGTAGTAAAGACATCGGACATACAGCTTAACCGTATTCCGTCGTCAGCGAATGAAGGAAATTGACTTGACAGGCCTGTTGATACATTCACATCCCTAATTAGTCCTTCAAATAATAAACTACATTGGTCACTACCCTCACATTCTTGATATAAGGCGTATTGCTAT
>JBGVGJ010000010.1:0-240035 GCA_045121635.1 Alloprevotella sp.
TTTTAGCAGAGAAACATCTTACAAGTAAATGGTTGGCAGAGCAGTTAGGAAAATCAACTTGCACTGTAAGTAAGTGGTGTTCGCAGAAGTCCCAGCCAGACTTACAGACTATTGATCAAATTGCGAAATTACTTGATGTAAAAAGAAGTGATCTCATTGTTGATTAAAATGTTTTGTACTATTACGCTATTTGTAAATGCAAATTTCCAAAGGATATGAGGATCAAAGATATTAACATAGTCAATTTTAAAGGTTTTCAAAATGAAACTGTTGTTTTCAACGGAAATCTTACGGTTGTTATCGGCAACAATACAGCAGGTAAGACAACTTTGCTAAAAGCCATTCAGGTAGGTTTAGGTGCATATCTGCAAAGTCTTAAACAACTTCCTGGTGGAGCACCATATCGTCGTAATTTCAGCTCACTCGACAAATTCATGAGATTTGATGAGGAACTAAGAGATTATATAGCAAATGAGGAGAAACCAAGAATTTCTATTAATGCGGATTTCCCTATAACTCAAGCTCTATGTGATAATTGCCCGAAGGTTTCATTTATCCCAGTACACTGGTATAGAGAATTTGCAGGTAATTACACTACACATACACGCGCATGTGCAGGTGAACTTATTGACGCGGTACATCAGATGGAGAGTTTGAGATACGATGAGAAACAAGAATCTGTATATCCATTAGTATTAGCATTTGGAGCTAAAAGAACTAGTGACTCTCAGGCCAAAAGCACTTCAAATGTTAAGGAAAGAGCCTCACGAATTGAAAAAGCCTACAAATTTGCTTTACATGACAAAGTGGATTTCGAAGGAGCTATGGAATGGCTAAAGCACTACGACAAGGATATCAAAGATAAGAAGGAGTTTGAGGGTACAAGAGAAGCCTTTTTTGAGGCTTTACAAACAGCAATACCTGCATTGTCTGAGATTGATTTTGATAAGGGGGAAATTGAAGCGGTTGTAACAGTTACAGGACACACTCCATCCCGTCATCATTTCTCATATATGAGCGATGGCCTTCAGTCTATGATAAATATTGTTTCAGAGATAGCCCATCGTTGCATTGAGCTGAATGGATGTCTTGGTCATAATGCAGTTAAGATGACACCGGGCGTGGTAATGATTGATGAAATCGACCTATACCTACACCCTCATTGGCAGAAGCATGTATTGCAGGATTTAACCAAGGCATTCCCAATGATACAATTCATTGTATCAACTCATAGCCCATTTATTGTTCAAAGTCTTCAAGAGGGGCAACTCGTAAGTTTTGATGATAATGTATTGACATCTGGCGAACCTTTCCGTGAAGGTTTGGAAGATATCACATCAGAACGTATGGGTTTACAACAGGATATCCGAAGCAAGCGTTTCAACGAAATGGTTGATGTTGCGACACGTTTATTTGAAGCGGCAGATAATGGCAGTGCAAATAAAGATGAGCTAAAAGCTAAGCTTGATGAAATTGAGGCTGAGTTTAGTGATGATCCTGCCTATCTTGCACTTATTAGAACAGAACTTAAGGCAAAAGTGAAGTAGTTATGAGACCTATTGAAAAGAAGAAACCTGGCGACATTGTTCGTTACACTGATTCAAATGATCAAGAGGTCGAGCATACTATACAGGTGGATTATCCAAATTATGGAGATGCTAAATTTCCATTAGCTAGTAACATCGGTCAATATTGTTCTTATTGTGAGGGATATGAGAAGATCCATTCGTTAGAAGTAGAACATATGGCGGCCAAAGCTAAAGGTGGTTCTCGTACTGCGTGGAATAATTTTCTGTTATGCTGTAAAATTTGCAATACGGTTAAAGGTGTAGAAGTGATAAATGATGATTTTCATTGGCCACATTTGAATAATACTTTCTATAGTTTTGTCTATGATGAAACAGGAAGAGTCAAGGTAAATGATAATATTCCTGCGTTGTCTCAAGTTAGAGCCCAAAATTTGTTGGATTTGACAGGACTTCATAGATACCCTGGGGATGCCAATGGTCCCACTCCGAAAGATTTTAGATGGAAATATCGTTATGAAGCTTGGAAGTTGGCAACAGTTTGGAAACTAAAATTTTTAGATCGCTTAATAACAGAAGATGATATTATCTCCAGGGTTAAAGATAAGGGGCAATGGTCTATATGGTTTACGGTATTTAAAGGTATAGATTCAGTTAGAGCACGATTAATTTCGGATTTTCCTGGGACCTGTGCATCATGCTTCGATGCGAATAATCATTATGAACCCATTGAAAGAAATCCAGGTAGTCCTGACCCAATATAATTAAAGTTCACCAATGGTAAGGCAGGAATCATAATGCACAAGGCATTACGATACTTGCCTTACTTGTTAATTGGGATGGCGGATTCCATAAAAAACGCTGGCACCACGATTCACATCGGAGTGGTGTTGTCATAATCAGTTCCAATTCGTCTGCCGTGAGATATTTCTGTTCACGCTGTGGGCGTTCAGGTTCATATCCCCAGAATGGATTGAATGTGAGAATACCGTCTGCTACGGCTTCATTGATAATGGTTCTAAAAGTGGACGTAAGATGGACTATCGTACCAAGAGCCAAATGCCAGTCTGTTCGTAAGTGAAGATCATATTTCTCAATAAACGAACGATCCAATGCCGTAAAGGGAATGTCTGTCAGTTTGTATTTCTCATTGAGGAATTTCTCTACATGCATATAGGCATACTTGTAAGCACGGAGGAAACCTGCGACACGGTTCACACCTACACGCTTTTCGAAGTTCTTGATGAAGGCGCGGAAATAACTCATCAAGGTCTGCTGCCCCGAAGCCATACCCAAAAGTAGGCACTTGACATCTTCGGCAGTTACTCCTTCTCGTATTGCCGATTGTTCTTGATAGATATGTAGAGCCGAGGCTCTAATCTCGTCTAACTGACGATTGATTTCGCGTGCTGCGACACTCTTACCCGTAGCACGACCGGAGTGCCACATCGTATGTGGTACCGACAGTTTCACACTGAATGCCGCCTCGGAGTACTTGCCGACATTCAACCTTGCCATTACGGGGCAGTTCCCTTTAGCATCTGCTTCGCTCTTTTTGAGGTAGAACGACACCTTTACATCTGCCTGATTCATAACTATTTCTTTGGTTGCAAAAATAATTTTTACAGAGTTATAGAACGGCATGTAGAATGTAGCGGAACAAGGAAACAAGTACTTGATACTTAATCTCATTCTCGTATTTTTCTTCCAACGAGAAAAAATGATTACCTTTGTCAGTGCAATGATAGAAAAAACAAGCGTTCTTTGTGGCTGTTGTAGGGTATGTGCAAGAGATTAAAGATGCTGTTTCTACCAACTTCCCCTTCCATAAAAAGGCAACGGATAGGTAGCAATTCTTTCTCTAATACCCACCATATACGGCTCCTTCTGCCGAAATTAACAATATGGTGAGGTAATACAAAAATGGTATATGTGTACCAACCACTTATCAAATTTCACCCTCATCCCGCCATTTTTACGCAAGTTCTTCGTATCTTTGATCAACGAAAGTGGAGATACCCCCAGCAGTCGGGGATATCTCCGCTTTTTTCGTTCACAAGGTTACTTGTTTTTGCCCGAAAAATAAGTATTAGCGTTTTAACGATGTTACTTATTGGTGCAACAATGTAACTCGTCGTGCTTCCGAGATTAGATATTGTTGCGATTTAGACGGGTGTGAATGTTAATGTGTGTTAAAGTTTTAAGTGAAAAACGAGGAAAAATGAAGTCGCGGTGTAAGTGTTGCTTATGCTGCGATATTGGGTTTTTCAAGTCCGTAGTTCTTCTTGCGGTCTTCTGACTTCAACCAAAGCGCAAGACCAAGGGCTATAACTCCGAAGCATGCAAAGATGAGCATGGGAATAGTGTAGTCGTAGAGGGGAACTTCGTTGCCGTCACGAACTACTGTGCCTACGATGCAATAGTCACTCAACACGTTGCCAATAAGGAGGGGCACGCTACCCAAACCTATGTTCTGAACCCAGAAGATGAGGGCGTAAGCAGAACCGAGCAAACGGAGGGGAATAATCTTGGGAACAGAAGGCCACATTGCACTGGGAACGAGTGAGAACGCTACGCCAAGAAGCACCATGATAAGAGCGGCAAACCACCAATAGTTGAGCAAGGGCATTGCGAAAAGCAAGTGTACGAGGATGAGTAATACTGAACCGATTACCATAATCGTTGCTCCCTTGCCGTACTTGTCGTAAATACCACCGAAGACGGGCGTCATAATCAAGTTTCCGAAGGGAAGAATTGAGGGAAGGAAACCTGCCAATTCGGGGTCTACATTATACTTGTTAATCATCAGTGAAGTAGCGTACTTCAAGAAGGGGAATACGGCTGAATAGAAGCAAAGGCAAAGCAAAGCGATAAGCCAGAATCCCTTACTACTGAGAATAATTGAGAGGTCACCGATTTTGAATGTTTCATCGTCTTCAGAAACAACAGAAACATCACCTTCTTGCTTATCCAAACGGCGGTCCATTACGCAGAAGACGAGGTATGCCATCAAACCTACAAGCAGGAGTACCCACGCAAGGAGCAAGGGAGTTGACACCTCAAAGTTCTTTGCGAGAATGGGACTTACGGCAAGCGCAAGTGCTGTACCCAAGCGTGCTACTGCCACCTGAATACCCATAGCGAGGGCTGTTTCGTAACCCTGGAACCAACGCGCAATAACCTTAGTAACGGTGATACCACAATTTTCTGTACCTACGGCAAAGATGGCGTATCCGATACAAGCAGTAAGCACCTGCTGGTTAAGACCAAGCAAGATGGGTTCGCCACCAGGAGCAATGAATTCTACAGAATAGAACTTGATACCGGCACCTACTACCATGAACAAGCATGAAGCAACCCCAGTAAGGCGCACACCGAACTTGTCCAAAATAATACCACCGAAGAGGAGCATGAAGAAGAACACGTTGAGCCACATGTATGCCCAGTTGAAGTTACCAAAGTCACTGGCACTCCAACCCATACCACCCTGCTCGATTGAAATGCCGAGCATGTCCATCAAGGGCGACATGGCATCTGTGAGGAAGTAACCCCACATCATCGTGAAACTAACGATAATTAAGGCCGTCCAACGTGCTGCCTTTGAATCGCGAAGCGTTTGTTTAAGTTGTTGATTCATTGTTTATTTATTGTTATTGTGAAATTTGAGTATTGAGATAATCTTAAATTTCGGGGGAATTTAGAGTATTAGGAACCTCTGATTTTTCAGAATTGCCCAATTACTTGCCTTCCTCCTTCAACCACTTATCCAACCAACGGAAGAAAGTGCGTTGCCAAAGGATACCGTTCTGAGGTTTAAGCACCCAGTGGTTTTCATCGGGGAAAAGAAGGAGTTGAGCAGGAATACCGCGGAGGCGTGCTGCCGTGAAGGCGCTTTCTGCCTGGGTATATTCAATGCGGAAGTCCTTCTGACCGTGAATACAGAGGATGGGAGTGTCCCAACGATCTACATAGAGGTGAGGAGAAGTTTCAAATACCTTCGCACGCTTGCCATTCGCATCCTTATACCAAGGTGCCTGCCCCATATCCCAGTTGGGAAACCACATTTCTTCGGTTTCAACATATTGCTGTTGTGTATTGAAGATACCATCATGGGCAATGAATGCCTTGAAGCGCTTGTCATGATTACCCGCCAACCAATAAACGCTGTAACCGCCGAAACTTGCACCAACGGCTCCGAGTCGCTCTGTATCAACCCAGGGTTCCTTGCAAAGGTCGTCGATTGCCGAAAGGTAATCCTTCATACACTGACCTGAATAGTCGCCACTGATCTGCTCCAACCACTCCATTCCAAAACCAGGAAGACCGCGGCGGTTAGGCGCAATAACAACATAACCTTGATTTGCCATTACTTGGAAATTCCAACGGAAACTCCAGAACTGACTCACGGGTGATTGAGGACCACCTTCGCAGAAAAGCAATGTGGGATACTTCTTCGTAGGATCAAAGTTGGGAGGAAGAATCACCCATGCGTGCATCTGCTTCTTATCAGTAGTTTCAATCCAACGTTCACGCACTTCGCCAAATTCAAAGTGTGCGTAGAAGGGTTCATTTTCCTGTGTCAACTGAGTAGTCTTACCATCGGCAATATTCACCAAGTAAACTTCGTCGGCACGACTCATAGAGTGGCACTTCACAAGGAGTTGCTCGCCATTGGGATGAACACCGAGCAATACATAGTCGGCAACATCATCCGTAATTTGCTTAACCTCACCGTTAAGGTTGGTTTGGTAGAGGTTTGTACGACCATGCCATACACCACTAAAATAAAGCGTGTTGTTATCAGACGCCCAAGCAAATTCGTTGACGCCACTCTCGAAACTTTCAGTCACATAAGTCTTCTTACCCGTAGCAAATTCATAAATGCAGAGGCGTGTGCGGTCGCTTTCATAACCATCGCGCTCCATGCTGCTCCAAGCGATGTATTTACCATCGGGTGAGAATTGCGGATTTTGGTCGTAGCCCGCATTTACATCTTCCTTAAACTGATTAACCGCCTGATGCTTGAGCGAACGTGTGGGGTCGCAAGCGGGGCGCACATAACCTTCGGGTTTGCAAAGATTCTTGACGCTGCCAGATTCGAGGTCGTAGAGGTAAATGTCGCTATCCGTGCTGATAGCATAGTCAAGACCTGAAAGTTTACGGCAAGTGTAAGCAATCTGCTTGCTATCGGGACTCCAAGCCAACTGTTCTACACCACCAAAGGGAAGCATGGGACATTCGTAAGGTTCACCCTCAAGAATATCCTTACTCTCACCTACTTTATTGCCGTCAAAGTCAGCCACAACGGGGTGAGGCGCAGAAGTCGTATAGTGATCCCAATGCTTATAAATAAGGTCGTTGGCAACGATTCCAGTAGTAAGTGCCAAATCAGCGTCATTCTGCTGAACGCTCTTCTCATGCGTGATGGTCTTGACGAGAATCACCTTCTTACCACAGGGTGAGAAGAGATAATCATTGACATCAGTTGCCTCGAATGAGATTTGCTTGCGTGCACTTCCGTCTGCATTAATCATCCAAAGTTGCATGGCGCCATCAGCATCGGGAGCGAGGTAAGCAACCTTGTCAGTGCCGGGGATAAATGAGGGTGCGTATTCAGCGCTTCCATCAGCCGTAAGCGCTACGGGTTCAGCGTCTGTTGAGGGAGTAGAAGCGTAGATAACGGCACGACTCTTGTTCTTTTCAACACTGTAATAAGTGACGCCGTAAACAGCCTTCTGAGCATCTGCCGAAAGATGATAACCACCAATGCGCCCCATTTGCCACATTACTTCGGGAGTGAACTGGCGAGAAGAGTCGGCAAATTCCGTAGTTCTGCTGATGCCGTCAGTTTCAACCGATGTTGAGGGACTACATGCGGCAAGTGCCATAGTCAGCATAGTTGTTGTAAGAATTTTGTTCATATTGATTTGTTAGAGTTTACTTGATTTTGTGAGGCATCGGATGTAGAGAAAAATAACTTGGACTTATTTCAATTTAAGTCGGACATATTTTAATTTATCTCCCAGATAATTTTTATTAAGTCGGAGACCATTTCCAACACCTCTACGGTAAAATCAGAAAATTAGGAATTAAGAAGTATCAACTCCACCCCACTCCATCGTGTGACCATGAAGGAACTATCTTAATTCCTAACTTTCAAAATTCTATTTATAGTCCGCGCTTCTGCTTGATTTCCTGCTGACGCTTCAAGAGTTCTTCTTGTTGCTTCTGCATTGCTTCAAGGCGGGCAGCAAGACCTGAAGTCTTCTTCTGCGGATTCTTCTTATTTTCTTCGTAACGCTTTTCCAACTGCTCGAGCAACTTCTTGTCATCAGTAGTCTTGCGCAACCACCACATGGTGATGGCACTGAAGAGGAGCGAGATGAAGTAGTAATAGTTCAAACCACTTGAATACTTGTTGAACATGAAGAAGAACATCAAGGGCATGAGATACATCATCCAGTTCATCATCTTCATCTGCTCTGCCTGTTCGGGAGTCATAGTATCCTTCTGCTGGCGCATAGTCATCCAACTATACACAATCTGTGCGGCACAGAAGAGCAAGCAGAACAATGAGAGGTGGTCGCCCAAGCCCCAAATTTCTACACCCCAGTTGATTACATCATCGTAAGCCGAGAGGTCGTCTGCCCAAAGGAAACTCTGCTGACGCAATTCGATAGCGTTAGGAATGAAGTTGAACATCGCAATCCAAATAGGCATCTGAATCAACATGGGCAAGCAACCACCCATAGGACTTACGCCGTACTGGCTATAAAGTTGCATTGTTTCCTGCTGACGCTTGAGCGCATCTTCCTTATTGGGGTACTTCGCGTTAATTACATCCAATTTCGGACGAAGCACACGCATTCTTGCACCGCTCAAGAAACTCTTCTTTGTGGGAGGATAAACAATGATGCGCAACAAGAGCGTGATGAGCAAGAGCACTACCCACATGGGGAGATTCAAGGCAGTAAGATAGTCGAACACATAGATTGTGAAGAAGCGGTTAATCCAACGGAAGAGGGGCCAACCGAGGTCAACGAGTTCTTGCAAATCATTCTCGCGGTCAGTAAGGCGGAAGTCGTCCATCTTCTGAAGCGTGCGGTAGTGGTTAGGACCGAAGTAGAATTGCAAATTAGCAATTTCTTCTGAAGAAGCGTCGAAGGGTAAATTCATCTTGGCAGTATATCCCTTCAAATAACCCGAGAATTCCGCCATCTGCTCACTCTTCAAATCAACATTCTCAAACGCATTCTTCGCAATCATTACTGCGCTGAAATACTGGTTCTTAAATGCAATCCAATCTACTGTCTGCTGCACCTTAACCTCTTCGTTTTCCATTTCTGCAAGGTTTTCGGCATCGTCAGCAGTAATCTTGTAAGTGAGTGTAGAATACATATTTTCAAAATAGTATCCCTTTTCCTGCTGCTTCACACAATCCTTCCAATCAATCTGAATGGCACTATTGCGTGCAAAATGCTTCTGCATGTTCTTCGCACGAATGGTGAAATTCACAAGGTAATTATCGGGAAGAAGTTTGTAGTCAAGCATAATGGTTTCACCCGTAGGATGTGACAAAACCATCGTTACACTTGTGTCTGTCTGATTCTCTGCCGTGAAATAGTAATCCTTTAAAGAAAGAACATCATCCTTCGTGTCAAAAGTAAAATTCATTTCTGAATTGTACTCATCAAAAAGGAAGAGAGGAGCATTTTCGCCCATCTTGTAATGCTCATAACTGCGATATTCAGGAAGGTTCGCACGAGCAATCATGCCCCCCTTGGGGTTGATCACAACTTCTACTTTGTCGTTGAAAAGAATTACCCCCTCCTGCATGTTTTGTTCGCGAGAAGCAAAGAAAAGAGCTGTTGAATCCGACACTGTAATTGTTTCAGTTACAGATGTTTTTTCGGCAACAGTTTCGATTCTCTCATTGTTAACTTCCTCTACAGGTTGAGGTTCAGCTTCTCCTCCAATCATGCTGATATAGGGGAAAGCTAATGCCACACAGAGCATTAACACTAATCCAGTAATTGTGTTTTTGTCCATTTTATGTAAAATTTATTAGTTGCAAGTTTTGTATATAACGCATAAGAATAGACAAGTCATCTGAATTATCTTCAGTGGCTTGCCCACTACGCATCAATGCGGTATTACTTAAATTGGGTGTAAAGTTACACATTTATACCGAAAATAAGAGATGTAGAAAGGTCTTTTTCACATATAACATAATAAATATAAAATTACATTGCTCGATGATGTAGCATAATGGAAAAATCTATTACCTTTGTAGATTAAAATTAGTAATCTCTAACAATAGAACAATCTTCTTATTCATGACTATGAATTTACGCCTTACGATAACCATACTTTTCCTTGGGTTGTTTATGAATCAATCTATTGCACAAGAGTATAAACAAAGAAATGATACTACTGCAATTTTCATAAATACGATTCAAGCATATCAAGATTCATTACTCAAAACCAAAGAAGAATTTAAGGTTTGGAAATATGAGGGGCAAGACACATTGTCAAATCCTTATTTCTACCGTTTGTTCTTTCAGAATGGATTAAGTGATAACCTATTTAAAGAATCAATAGGCAGTCTTGACAACAATGATCAGCAAGACAATGCAGCAAGGTATAAGTATAACTATATCAACAATCTTATCACATCTACTTATGCTTACAACCCGACATCAATAAAAAACTATTTATCATCAAACATTAAACAGAATGATGCGAAAGAAGTTGTAATGAATACTGCCATAGAGGAAGTGCAACCACCAAAAAAATCAGACAAAACATTACAACCCGTCATCAACCAAGGGTACGATTCAAAGCATAACCTGGTAGTAAAAAGACCTAACTTTTGGACTTTTAAAGGAAATGCTTCGTTGCAATTCATGCAAGCATACTTTTCTGATAATTGGTATAAAGGCGGTGATAATAATAACACAATGCTTGCAACGTGTAACATCCATGCTAATTACGATAACAAGCAAGGATTTATATGGACGAATCATTTGGAAATGAAAATTGGGTTTCAAAATTCAAAGGGCGATGATCTTCATCACTTCAAAACACATGCTGATCTTATTCGTTTAACAAACAAATTTGGTTTGCAAGCAACCAAAAGATGGTATTATACAGCAACATTACAAAGCTGGACTCAATTCTATAAAGGTTATCGTGCTAATGACCCTAAAGTGTATTCAGACTTCATGTCACCATTTGAAAGCCTGCTCACTCTCGGTATGGACTACAAATACAGTGCGAGTAAGTTTAACATAAATGTGTCATTATCACCCTTTGCCGGTAAATTTAAATATTGCGACCGTAAAAATTTGGTAAACGATTATGGTTTAAAGGACAAACATAGCATTCTTGAATTCGGTTCGAATATCACAACTACATTCCAATGGAATATTTGGAAAGATATTCAGTGGAATGGTCGTATATATTACTTCACCGATTATGATAAATCGCAGATAGAATGGGAAAATACAATCAATCTGCGCATCAATAAATACTTAACCACAAAGGTATTCCTCTATCCCAGATTTGACGATAGCGTAACGCGAACAGAAGACCATTCGTATTTCCAATTTCAAGAAACCCTCTCACTTGGCGTAGATATTAATTTCTAAACATCACTCAAAAATACTTAAAGCAGTGTCGTGCATACTTAATATTGAGACATCAACGGAAACTTGCTCTGTTGCCGTTTGTCAAGACGGAAGTGTCATTTTTGAAAAAATCAACAAAGAGGCAAACTCACACACACGTTACCTTGCATCTTTCGTAGAAGAAGCCATCTCGTTTGCAGACAGTCATGCAATACCATTGGATGCTGTAGCAGTAAGTTCGGGACCTGGTTCATACACTGGTTTACGCATTGGAGTATCTACAGCAAAAGGGGTATGTTATGGTAGAAACATTCCACTTATTGCGATTCCTACATTAAAGTTGCTCTGCGTTAAACCCTTGCTGTCTGACGACATTGAAGATGAAAATGCCCTTCTATGCCCGATGATTGACGCTCGTAGAATGGAGGCTTATACCGCTATATACGACCGTTCTTTAAAAGAAATTAGAAAGGTACATTCCGACGTTATTGACGAAAACACTTACGCAGAATGGTTGAATAAAGGTGTTGTATACTTCTTTGGTAATGGTTCTGAAAAATGTAAAGAAGTTATAAATCATCCTAATGCTCGATTTATTGACAGCATCACTCCTACAGCCAAGTCTATGTTACCACTTGCAGAGTTAGCTATAGCCAAGCATGATTATGTAGATATGGCATATTTTGAACCGTTCTATTTAAAAGAGTTCGTAGCGATAAAATCTAAATCGCCGTTTTAATTCATTTAGTTGCTTCACATGAACCTTGAACATCAATCACAACAATTACTACTTCCCGAATATGGTCGCAATATCCTCAAAATGATTGAGCATGTTTTGACTATACCTTCTCGTGAAGCTCGTTTAGCATACTCTAAACGCATCATTGAAGCAATGAGCGCTGTGGATATGAATGTAGAAGATGCAGGTGAAGGTTATCGTAAATACTCACTTGACTACACCTCTAAGTTGTGGGATCATTTGGCTTATTTAACCAATTATCGGTTGGATATTGATTATCCTGTAAAAATAACCAAACTCTCCATTGAAACGATACGTCCCAATCGAATTCCCTACCCTCAACACAAAATGAGATATCGTCATTATGGCACTCTTGTGGAGCAGTTGATTAACAAAATGGAGCAACTTCCTGAAGGTAGTTTAAAACAAAATATCTTGAAGGCCACAGCTAACCGTATGAAAAGAAATCTTGCGGATTGGAAGGGTGACGGTATTACAAATGATAAAGTAGCTCAAGACATCGCTGAATATACAGATGGGAATGTTAATCCCCATTTTGCCCCACACGATTTAATAAAAATCGATCACAACCATAGAGTAAAGAATAGATAAGTCAATATGTCTGCATTTGTTATAGAAGGAGGACATCTCTTAAAAGGTGAGATCATACCTCAAGGAGCAAAGAATGAAGCGTTACAGGTAATCTGCGCCACACTTTTAACTGATGAAAAAGTTAGAATTTCAAATATACCCAACATTCTTGACGTTAATAATCTGATTCTTTTGCTTGAGGATATAGGTGTTACCGTCGAAAAGCATGCTGAAGGAGATTATTCTTTTCAAGCGAATGCTATCAATCTTGAATACTTAGATTCACAGCAATTTCTCCAGAGATGTTCACAATTACGCGGTAGCGTGCTGTTAGTGGGACCACTATTAGCACGTTTTAAGTGTGCGACTCTGTCAAAACCTGGGGGAGATAAAATCGGTCGCCGAAGATTAGATACCCACTTTATAGGTTTCCAAAAATTAGGTGCACAATTTACCTTCTGTGAGGAGAATGATACATTCAAAATCCATGCTCCGGAGCGTCTCAAAGGCACAAATATGCTCCTTGATGAAGCTTCCGTTACGGGTACGGCAAACATCATTATGGCCGCTGTGCTTGCCGAAGGAAAAACAACAATCTACAATGCAGCTTGCGAACCCTATATTCAGCAACTTTGCAAAATGCTGAAGCAAATGGGAGCAAAAATATCGGGTATTGGTTCTAATCTCTTGTACATCGAAGGAGTAGAAAAACTTGATGGTGCTGTCCACCGTATTCTTCCCGACATGATTGAAATCGGTAGTTTCATCGGTATGGCGGCAATGATTGGAGACGGGGTTACAATTAAAGATGTAGCTTATGATGAATTAGGCATTATCCCCGAAGCATTCTCTCGTCTCGGTATCAAGATGGAACGCATTGGAGACGACCTTTATATACCACATCAAGAGCATTATGTCATTGAAAGTTTCCTTGATGGTTCGTTTATGACACTTGCAGATGCCCCATGGCCTGGACTTACTCCCGACCTTTTGAGTGTGCTTCTTGTAGTTGCTACACAAGCAAAAGGCAGCGTACTGATTCATCAGAAAATGTTTGAAAGTCGCCTATTCTTTGTGGACAAACTCATTGATATGGGAGCACAAATCATTCTATGCGACCCGCATCGTGCCGTAGTAATTGGACACGACCGTCAAGTGCAGTTAAAAGCCCGTAGGATGTCGTCACCTGACATCAGAGCGGGTATTGCATTGCTCATTGCTGCACTTACTGCCGATGGCACCAGTCGCATTGATAATATCCATCAGATTGACAGAGGATACGAAAATATTGAGAACAGACTCCGTGCGCTCGGCGCTGTAATTCATAGAGAAAAGTAATGATACACCACGACGACGTTTACCACATTGGTTACATACAAAAATTCCGCGGACTCCAAGGGGAAGTGGAATTGCAATTTACCGACGATCCATTCGACCGTGGTAGCGCTGATTATTTGGTATTGAAAATAGACGAAATCCTCGTTCCGTTTTTCCTTGAGGAATATCGTTTCAAGAACAACGAAACGGCAATTCTCAAATTTGAAGACATCAATACTGATCAGCAAGCAAAGAAATTAGTGGGTCTCCAAGTCTATTATCCCTTGTCACACCTTAATGATGAAGAAAATCAAGAACTTTCTTCGCTCAAAGCATTAACAGGATACACACTTTACGACGAAGTGCATGGAGAAATTGGAACTATCAACACAGTGGATGATTCTTCCTACAATACACTCTTCTATGTAGACCACCCTACTAAGGGTGAACTCGTACTGCCCTACCACGACGATTTCCTCGTAGATTACAATATTGCCGACCGTACCATTACCCTTGCCCTACCGCAAGGAATTATTGACTTGAACGAATAATGAAGAAAATTTGCATATTAGGGTCAACCGGTTCTATCGGCACCCAAGCACTTGATGTTATTCGCCAACATCATGAGTTGTTTGAAGTTCACACACTCACGGCATACAACAACTCAAAGTTACTCATCCAGCAAGCACGAGAATTTCAACCCGATAGTGTCGTTATCGTGCGTGAAGACCTCTACAACGAAGTTTCTGAGGCACTTGCCGACCTCCCTATTAAGGTCTACACAGGAAGTCAAGCGCTGTGTGAAGTAGTTACACATTCAGAGATTGACATCGTGCTGACCGCCATGGTGGGTTTCGCGGGACTTCGCCCCACTATCGCTGCTATCAATGCGAAGAAAACGATTGCCCTTGCCAACAAGGAAACCCTCGTTGTAGCAGGCGAACTCATCTGTAACCTTGCCGTTAAGAACAAGGTTGCCATTCTTCCCGTTGATAGCGAACATTCCGCTATTCTTCAGTCACTTACAGGCGAAGGGGATAACAAGGTAGAGAAAATTCTCCTTACAGCTTCAGGTGGTCCCTTCCGCACATTCACTCGTGAGCAGATGGCAACGGTTACTCCCGCACAAGCCTTGCGCCACCCTAATTGGGAAATGGGAGCGAAAATCACCATTGACTCTGCGACACTGATGAACAAGGGTTTTGAAATGATTGAAGCGAAGTGGCTTTTTGATATTTCTCCCGATGACATCCAAGTGGTGGTACACCCCGAAAGCATCATCCACAGCGCCGTGCAGTTTGAGGACGGTAGCGTAAAGGCACAGTTGGGCGTTCCTGATATGCGCCTCCCCATTCAGTATGCCTTCACTTACCCCGCTCGCTTGCATCTTGCTGGAGACAGATTGGACCTCTTCAAATTAGGAGCGATGCATTTTGAACCTGCCGACATGGAGCGTTTCCCCTGCTTACGCCTTTCCTACGAAGCCATCCGCAAGGGAGGCACCGCCCCTTGTGTGCTTAATGCGTCAAATGAGATTGTCAACTTTGCCTTTCGAGAAAGCAAAATCAGTTATCCAATGATTGCTGAAATTATTGAGAAAACGATGCACGCAATTGAGGTTGTAAACAATCCCACTTTGGAACAACTTATTGAAATTGACGGACAAGCAAGAGCATTTGCCCTCAGTCTTGTAGCAGAGAAAAGTAATTAACACGCGCCGCACTTCTTAACATTAAAACTAAACACTTATGACAATAGGACTCTTACAAATCCTCCAACTCATCCTATGCTTCGCCCTCCTTATCACGCTTCACGAGGGCGGACACTTCCTCTTCGCACGTCTCTTTAAGATTCGCGTTGAGAAATTCTGCCTTTTCTTTGACCCTTGGTTCTCACTCAAACTCTTTTCTTACAAGGGCACAGATTACCACCTCGGGTGGCTTCCCCTTGGCGGTTATGTAAAAATCGCAGGGATGATTGACGAATCTATGGACACCGAGCAGATGAAGCAACCCATGAAACCCGATGAGTTTCGTGCGAAACCCGCTTGGCAGCGCCTCCTCGTTATGATTGGCGGGGTGCTTGTCAACTTCCTCACGGCGCTCATTATCTACATTGGCATCCTTTTCGTTTGGGGACAAGAATACACGCCTCTTAAGAACATCACCCACGGATTTATGTTCAACGCCGAAGCAGAGGCACACGGTTTCCAAGACGGCGACATTCCTTTGCGCACAAACCTTGGCACGCTTGACCGACTTGGAGGCGACTTCTACCGTGCGCTTGCTGATGCACAATCAATCGTAGTGCTCCGTGATGGTGAGGAACACACCGTGGTGCCTGGCGTAGAACGTAGTTTGCTTACCATTGCCGACACGAAAACAGCAACGCCCTACATCATGCAACGCATTCCCTCCGTCATTGGCGCGGTTGCTCCTAACTCCGTTGCTGATTCCGTTGGTTTGAAATCAGGCGACCAGATTATTGGCGTAGACACTTGCGCTATAACGACATGGAATGAGTATCAGCAACTCATGAGCAATAAGCACAACATTCTTGCCACCGTAACGCCAGAAGAGGGAATCAGTTACCGCCAAGTGGCGCTCACCGTGCTTCGAGATGAAAAGATTGACACGCTCACTGCCCTACTCCCCGAAAACCTCATGCTCGGTATACAGTTTAAAATGCCTGAGTATAAGACGGTGGTTGAGCACTACACCCTCCTTGAAAGCATCCCTGCGGGAATTGCTCATGGGTGGAACATCCTCACGGGTTATGTAAGCGACCTTAAATATATCTTCACCAAGGAAGGTGCACAGAGCATCGGTTCGTTTGGCACAATCGCCTCACTCTTCCCTGCGGCTTGGGACTGGCAACGCTTCTGGGAACTCACTGCCTTTATCTCCCTCATGCTTGCCTTTATGAACATCCTCCCCATCCCAGCGCTCGATGGTGGTCACGTGCTCTTCCTGCTTTACGAAGTCGTCACACGCCGCAAGCCCTCTGACCGCTTCTTGGAAATCACACAAACCATTGGCATGTACTTGCTGCTCGCCCTTATGGCCTTTGCAATATTTAATGACTGCTCTAACAATGGAATATTCTAAACACATATTCAAATGTTTACGCATCTTCATTTAATCTTTTTTTTGAGTTAAGATTTTTTGTTTATATAAGTAAGAAGAGTGTACCAAAAGTGCACTCTTTTTCTTTAAAAAGTAGTACTACAATCCATCTTTGACATGGCAATGGCATTTCAAATTACGCATGAACAGTAGCAACTGTAAAAAAAATAACTTTAATCCACCACTCAATACTTATAAATAATTTTGTAAATTTGCGGAGTAAAAAAAGTAAAGGTTAATCCTGTCACGCTCTTGAAAACTAAAATTCTGACGATAGTGTTGGGGTGGTTCTCGCTTAGTGCAGCTGGTAGTCACCACTGTAGCGCTTATGCCCCATTATTCAAAAATACATTGGCGATGTG
Organism: Alloprevotella sp.; assembly: GCA_045121635.1. GTDB lineage: Bacteria > Bacteroidota > Bacteroidia > Bacteroidales > Bacteroidaceae > Alloprevotella. Next base: position 17,290 of record JBGVGJ010000010.1, read on the forward strand.
GAACTCCTACATCGCCGTGCGTGCTTTTAACAATGCCGAACCTCAAGATTCAGCACAGACAGACTCTATTCCACATAAAAAGCGTGAAGCTGGTATTGATTCACCAATCAATTTTGTAGCCAAGGACTCTATGGTGTACGACGCAGCAACGCGTCTTGCTTTTTTATACGGCGAGGCTGATGTTAAATATCAAAATATGCAATTGACTGCTGCACAAATCACTATGAATATGGACAGCAGTACAGTCAAAGCTGACGGAAGAGTGGATACGGCGGGTGTAATGCACGGGAAACCTCTATTTAAGCAAGGTGGTGAGGAGTATGACAGTCAGTCAATGGCATTTAACTTTAAGACAAAAAAAGGATTCATACACAACACGTATACAGCACAGGGTAATGGTTTTATGCAGAGTACTCGCTCCAAGCGTACCGACGATGGAATAGTGTATTTGGAAAAGGCGAAGTATACAACATGTGACGCCGAGCATCCGCACTTTTACATTTCTATCTCCCGTGCAAAGACAAGACCTGGTAAGGATGTTGTTTTTGGTCCTGCTCACCTTGTAGTTGAAGATGTGCCCCTCCCGTTAGCTATACCTTACGGTTTCTTCCCATTTAATAAGAAGTATTCGTCAGGATTCTTGATGCCTACAATTGGCGATGAAACAGTGCGTGGTTTTTACCTGCGCGATGGTGGTTACTACTTTGCGCTTAACGACTACATGGACTTACGACTTTTGGGTGAAATTTATACGAAAGGTTCGTGGGGACTAAGTGCTGAAACTAATTACCGTAAGCGCTACAAGCACAACGGTAATTTTTACATTAGTTACCTTAATACCGTTGAGGGAGAAAAGAACATGCCTGATTACTCAAAACAAACGAGTTTAAAGGTACAATGGACGCACTCAATGGATAGTAAAGCTGTACCTAATACAAGTTTCTCTGCGCGCGTAAACTTTGCATCACAAAACTATGAGCGCAACAACATTTTGAGCATGTACGACCCTGTGGCATATTCGCAGAGCACACGTGCAAGTGCTGTGAGTTACTCACGCAGTTTTCCCAGCATAGGATTGAACCTCTCAATGTCAACCAACTTAACGCAGAATATGCGTGACTCAACAGTTGCAATGACATTACCCGATCTCTCTGTAAGCGTTAACCGCTTCTACCCTTTTAAGAGAAAACATGCAGCTGGAAAACAAAAGTGGTACGAAAAAATTTCAATGTCGTATACGGGTGCATTCACGAACAGTATTTCGACTACTGAAAGCAAACTCTTTAAGTCAAACATTGTAAAGGATTGGAGAAACGGTATGCAGCACCGCATACCCATTGATGCTACATTCCAAGTTTTTAAGTACATCAACGTAACACCCTCGTTCTCTATTCGTGACATTATGTACTCACATAAGGAGAAACGCTCGTGGGATGTTGAGCGCCAGCGCGAAGTGAGGGATACTATTTACGGATTCTACAACCTGTACGATTGGAATGCTTCAATAGCTGTAAATACGACACTCTACGGATTCTACCAACCGATTCCCAAACTACTTGGGTCGAAGGTACAGATGATTCGTCACGTGTTTAAACCCTCAGTTTCGTTCAGTTATGCCCCGGACTTCACTGCCTCTCATTACGGATATACGGACTACTATACAAAGACAGATGCTCAGGGCAATGTATCAACTGTGACTTATTCACCATATGCTGGACAGGTGTATGGTTACCCCAACGGAAAGAAGACAGGTAGTATCTCGATGTCAATTTCCAATAACCTTGAAATGAAGGTTAAGAGCAAGAAGGACACGACTGGTGTGAAGAAAATTAGTTTGATAGACGAACTCGCAGCTTCACTTTCGTATAACCTTGCAGCCGAACGCAAACCTTGGAGTGACCTTAATACACGCATTCGCCTTAAACTGACTCCTAAGTATACCTTCTCAATGGCAGCAGTGTTTGCTACTTATGCTTATGAGTTTGACAAGAATGGTAATGTAGTTGTTGGCGACCGCACGGAGTGGAGTTATGGACGTTTCGGACGTTTCCAGGGGATGTCGCAAAATATTTCGTATACGTTCAACAATGATACGTTCAGAAAACTTTGGGGTAAAGTATCAGGAAGCAATAGCGACGACACTACATCTCCCGAAGAAGAGACTGAAGATGGATACGAAAGCATTGATGACGCAAACATTGACCCTGACATTAAGGAAGCGCGTGAAGCAAACAAAAATCAAAAGTCTAAGAAAGCAAGCGTAGATGAAGATGGATACCTTGCTTTCAGAATACCCTGGTCTGTAACTGTCTCATACGGGATAACCATGAGGGAAGACCGCTCAAAACCTATCAAGGTGAGCAACATGCGCTATCCCTACAAATACACGCAAAACCTGAACTTCTCTGGATACTTACGTATTGCTGATGGATGGAATATTTCATTCTCATCTGGGTATGACTTTAATTTTAAAGAGTTGTCTATGACAACAGCATCGCTCTCACGCGACTTGCATTGCTTTGAAATGTCATGTAGCGTCGTATTGTGTCCCTATTCATCGTTCAATTTCTGCTTCAGAGCAAGAGCCTCTGAACTTGCTGATGCATTAAAGTGGGACAAGAGAAGCGGATATAGCAACAACATTGAATGGTATTAAAAAATATTCTGAGGTTAAGATGTTGAGATTTAATATCCAACATTATGAACCTCAGATTTTCACAACCTTAAAAATCACCTTGCACCTATGAAAAAAATATTCCTTTATACGCTTTTACTTAGCATTTTAGGTTCCTGTTCTGAGAGCGAGTTTGAGTTTCATCAGACGTACTTCACACCACAAGAACCTAACGGAAAAATTCTCTATGCCGACCAAACAAAAGACTCTACACTTTTAGTTTCATACGATCCTTGGAAAGCAACTTTAGAATTTACCGACGCTAATGAATGGTTTACCATTACGCCCAATGAGTGTGAATTCGAGAAAGGCACACAATATAAAGAAACGAAAATCTACATCACCACCACTCCTAACACAAGCGGAAAGACAAGAACAGGACATGTACATATCAATACTTATGACATCAAAAGTTACTATCTTGTTGGATTAAATGTTACGCAACATCCATGGTTGAACATCACCCTGCCCCATGGAATATGGAATGAAGAAAAGGGGATGGAAACATTCACATACAACATTCACACACCTGATGAGCAAAATGTTGTAGTCAGCTTTACCGTTTATGACAACAACGCTACTTTAACATCTAATGCTGAATGGTTAAAACCTCAATCCGTATCGATTACTGCTGGTAAACAACACACTGTAACCGTTAACATTACTGAAAACACTGACACGTCAGCACCACGAACAGCAACACTAACGCTTAAGTCAAATGGTATTGAAACGCCCATCACTGTGACACAAGCAAAAGCAAACTATTAACTTACAAACATCGCATATGCTGGAAATCAACGACATGCAGTTGCAAGAGCAAGTTCGCGCAATCAAGCGTGAATTTCGTCTCATGATGAACGGCATAACAAGTCAGTCAATGCGCGAAAAGGGACTGACGTATCGCACAAACTTTGGAGTTGAATTGCCACGTTTGAAAACCTTCTCTGAAGAGTTGCCTCATACTTATCAACTTGCTTCAGCGTTATGGAAAGAGCAAGTACGCGAGTGTCGATTGTTGGCGCCCATGCTAATGCCCGTAGTTGATTTTCCAGATGATATGGCAGATTTATGGGTGGAACAACTGAACTTTCCAGAGGAGGCAGAGTGTGTCGTCATGCATCTATTTCAGCATCTGCCCTATGCTTCTACTAAAGCGTTTGAGTGGATTTCACGTGAAGAAGTATTTCCCCAGTTCTGTGGATGGCTGTTGTTTGGACGATTATTTACAAATGGTGCCACACTGACGCCACGTGACGATTACGAATTCCGCGACCAAATTGCTTCTGCACTGTATAGCGAACATTTTATTGTGAAACAAGCAGCCTACCGAGCACTATTGAAGTATATGAACCTCGGTGAAGTTGAAACCTGCTTTGGAGATAAACAACTCGATGCGTTAAGCAACGGGAATAATTAATGACTCAACCGCCGTTCTTTTTAAAACCAATTCCTTAATATGCCACATCCTGCTTATTACGATCGAATTAGTAGCAAGCGTAGCAAAGAGATATACTCCTCCATACATAAGACACTACAAAAGGGAAAATATTACAGAGATCCCAAATTCACGGCACAGCAGTTAAGCACTCTTATCAAGGTTAATACCCGTTATATCGCTGCTGTGGTTCAACTTAACACGGGCAAAAATTTCAGTGATTTGCTCAATTCCTTTCGTCTCAAGGAAGCCGAACAAATGTTACTTACACGTCCTGAATTCTCGGCTGAAGAAATAGCTCTCATGTCAGGATTCGGAAGTCGCCAATCATTTTATCGCGTGTTTCTGAAACACTATGGCGTCACACCTCGTCATTTTCGGATGCGAGAACAGCGGCAAACAGCAGAACTCGTTGCTGATTAACAGTCATTGATATTTCCGAAAAATCTAAAGATAGCATTCTATCCAGTTACCCAAACATCATCCACACATTTTATATGCTTAATCCCGAACTCCGTCAGCAAATCACTGCGCTTGTACGCCATTGGGTAGTACCTGCTATTGGATGCACCGAACCCATATGTGTTGCCTTGGCTACGGCAAAGGCTGCCGAGTCATTAGATACACAACCCACCAAAATTGAAGTCTTTTTGAGTGCGAATATACTTAAGAATGCCATGGGAGTAGGCATTCCCGGTACTGGTATGGTTGGTTTACCCATTGCTATAGCACTTGGAGCCCTTATCGGAAAGTCTGCTTATGGATTAGAAGTTATTAAGGACTGTACTTCTGAAGCAGTAGAAAGGGGTAAACAGTTTATTAACGAAGGGCGTATAACGATTTCACTCAACGAGTCTACAACAGAAAAACTATATGTTGAAGTACGTTGTTTTGACGATAATGGCAACACGTCACGCACTATCATAACAGGGCAACACACCAATATTGTGCTCATTGAGCGAAATGGCACACCAATAGCGGCACATTCTACAGGTTGTGACGCATGCTCTAACGCAGCATCCCCTCTGTCTAACGCACCCGCGCTCACATTAAAGACAGTCTTTGATTACGCCACGACGGCCCCACTCGATGAAATAAGCTTTATTAACGAAGCTGCTACGCTCAACATGGCAGCCGCACAACGCTCATTAGAGGGCAACTATGGACATTGTCTCGGGAAAGCACTCACACGCCCCCTTGGTCGAGGCATAATGGGCGAATCCATCTTCTCCCACATACTTTCAAGCACCTCATGCGCCTGCGATGCCAGAATGGCTGGAGCGATGATTCCAGTTATGAGTAACTCTGGAAGTGGCAACCAGGGCATCTGCGCTACAAACCCCGTTGTCGTTTTTGCGCGCGAAAATCACAATACCCAGGAGGAACTCACACGAGCGCTCATGCTCAGTCACCTAACAGCTATTTACATCAAGCAGCACTTGGGCACCCTCTCAGCACTCTGTGGTTGCGTAGTGGCCTCTACGGGATCAAGTTGCGGTATAACCTTACTCATGGGAGGTACCTATACACAAATTTGCGCTGCAGTCAAAAATATGATTGCCAACCTTACGGGCATGATATGCGATGGCGCAAAACCCTCCTGTGCTCTCAAACTCACTTCTGGGGTCAGCACAGCAGTACTCTCGGCGATGCTTGCCATGCAAGGCAATTGCGTTAGCAGCATCGAGGGCATAATTGACGACGATGTCGACCAGTGCGTACGTAACCTTGTCTGCATCGGAGCGCATGCTATGAACGAAACCGACAAACAGGTACTTGATATCATGGTCAATAAGAGTAAAGCATAACCAAGTTGTCTCAACCCCATATATACAAAGAAGTGAACCCTTTAAAAGATGGTAGGGTTCACTTCTTTTCTTTGTGATGCGATATGTTATATCTTAATCAAAAATCACCACTATCTGCCCATTACTCGCCTATTATTAGTTCGAGATTGATTTTGCTGATTAGGAGATTTTGAAGATTCTCGTTTTGGTGAACTTGAAGTGTTTCTGACTGTAGAACGGTTCGGTTTAGTCGTGGTAGATTGGGGCTTGTTGTTAGATCTATTTACACTCGGTCGGTTGGTGTCTCTTCTAACATCTCGCTGTTGATATGCTGGTCGATGAGAACCTTTGTTAGGTTGGCCTTTATGATAATTATCACGCATGCCTGCACCTGGTTTAAAGTTATGATGTTTGTAAGGACTTGTGGTATGACTCTTTCGACCGCGCCAATTACCACCCAAGTATGTTGCGTAACATTGTGGACGTGCAAAATAATGATAACCCTTACGATAGTGGTTGTAAATGCTATAATGCCAAACTGAATTTATCCACTGTAAGGGCATAAAGAAATACGTTGTGGTCTTGTAGAGCGCATACTGCCAATCGTGAAGAATATAAAGAAGGTCAGCATCACGGTAATTCCAATAACGCCCCCTGCAATCTGCAGGTGTGTTGACGTTGAGAAAATATTCTAAATTAACTTGATACACATGGTCATACTGACTGTATGAAAGATTAAGTTCGTATGCCATTTTATCTGTCAGGAACAATGCTTCACGGCGGGCATCAGAGAAAGTAAGAGCAAGCAGGCAGCTTACATTTATTACACTCAAGGCGAGCATTAAAATTACACGTTTCATAGGCTTGATGATTTAGATTTATACTTGCATGAGTTATTTATACCGCAAAGAAATAAAACTTATCGGATATAGAAAAGTTTTCAACACAAAAAGTTACTTCAAATAAACATTATTTATATTTTTGCCGTATAAAATTAACAAATGTCTACAAAAACAGGTGTTTCAGCAACATTTTTTTACTTTTCTATTTTGCGGGTTTGTGGGTTCGGAATAATAATGTACTTTTGCGTGAAATATTTTTCACATATTGTTTTTGACATAAGCATAAGATAGTATAATATGAGTAAGATTATTAGCAAGGAGCAATTTTCTGAAAAGGTTTTTAAACTTGAAGTAGAAGCTCCGTTGATTGCTCGCTCTCGTCGAGCTGGTCATTTCGTAATTATTCGTTTGAGTGAGAAGGGTGAGCGTATCCCCTTGACTATAGCTGATTCTGACCCTGCGAAGGGTACGATTACCCTTGTGGTGCAAACCGTTGGTAAGACATCTACGGAACTCTGCAAGATGAATGTAGGTGATGATATCCTTGATGTGGTTGGTCCTCTCGGTAAGGCGACTCACATTGACAACTTCGGTACTGTTGTTTGTGCTGGAGGTGGCGTAGGTGTTGCACCCATGTTGCCCATTATCGTTGCTTTGAAGAAGGCTGGCAACCGCGTGATTTCTGTGCTTGCAGGTCGCTCAAAGGAACTCATTATTCTTGAAGAAGAAGTGCGCAAGCATAGTGATGAAGTTATCATCATGACCGACGATGGTAGTTATGGTAAGCAGGGTGTGGTGACAGTAGGTATCGAAGAAGTCATTCAGCGCGAGAAGGTAGATAAGTGTTTTGCTATCGGTCCTGCAATCATGATGAAGTTCGTGTGCTTGCTCACGAAGAAATATGAAATTCCCACAGATGTATCGCTCAACACGATTATGGTGGACGGTACTGGTATGTGTGGTGCTTGTCGTATCACTGTTGGCGGCAAGACAAAGTTTGTGTGCGTTGACGGTCCTGAATTTGACGGTCACCAGGTAGACTTTGACGAAATGCTCAAGCGTATGGCGGCTTTCAAGAAGGAAGAGATTGAAGCGATGCAACCCGCCGCGCCCACACAGGACGATGCGTGTAAGACTGAAAAGAAGAACGATTGTGGATGCCCCGAAGGTGTCGATTGTTCAGAAGCATACGCTGATGTAGAAGGTCGCAACGACGCTTGGCGTGCTGAACTCCGCACACAGATGAAGCCAAAGGAACGTATGCAAATTGAGCGTTGCGTAATGCCCGAGCTTGATCCTGAATATCGTGCGCGTCAGTTGAAGGAAGAAGTAAACGAAGGTTTGAGCATCGCTCAAGCACAACAGGAAGCAAAGCGTTGCCTTGACTGCCCTAACCCCGGTTGCGTAGAAGGTTGCCCCGTAAGCATTAACATTCCTACATTCATTAAGCATATTGAAGTGGGCGACTTTGCCGGTGCTGCGCGTGTTATTAAGAAGACGAGTGCTTTGCCCGCAGTATGTGGTCGTGTGTGTCCGCAGGAAAAGCAGTGTGAAAGCAAGTGTATCCATGTTAAGACAGGTGGTAAGCCCGTTGCCATTGGTTACCTCGAACGCTTTGCTGCCGACTATGAACGTGAAAACAACTTGGCACAACCCATCATCCCTGCTGAAAAAAAGGGCAAGAAGGTGGCTGTGGTTGGTTCAGGTCCTGCAGGTCTTTCGTTTGCAGGCAGCATGATTGCTCGCGGTTACGATGTTACAGTGTTTGAAGCGCTTCATGAAATTGGTGGTGTGTTGAAGTACGGTATTCCCGAATTCCGCCTCCCCAACGCTATCGTTGAGTTCGAAATTAAGAACCTCGAAAAGAGCGGTGTGAAGTTCGTGAAGGACTGCGTGGTTGGTAAGACTATCTCTATTGCCGAACTCCAGGCAGAAGGTTACGAAGGTATCTTCGTGGCATCGGGTGCAGGTCTTCCTAACTTCATGGGAATCAAGGGAGAAAACAGCACAGGCGTGATGTCAAGTAACGAATATCTCACACGCGTAAACTTGATGGACGCTTCAAACAAGAAGGCTGATACACCCATTCTCTTTGGTAAGCGCGTAGCCGTTGTCGGTGGTGGTAACACGGCGATGGACTCTGTTCGTACGGCGCTCCGTCTTGGCGCAGAGCGTGCAATGATTATCTACCGTCGTTCGGAAGAAGAAATGCCCGCACGCCTTGAAGAAGTGCACCACGCAAAGCAGGAAGGTGTAGAATTCCTCACGCTTCATAACCCCATTGAATACATTGCAGATGAACAGGGTGCTGTAAAGCAAGTTGTATTGCAGCGCATGGAGCTTGGCGAACCCGATGCTTCAGGTCGTCGCTCTCCCGTGCCCGTTGAGGGTGGTATCGAAACATTGGATGTGGACCTCGTAGTTGTAGCCATCGGTGTTTCACCCAACCCCATCGTTCCTGCTTCTGTAGAAGGGCTTGAAACAGGTCGTAAGGGTGTTATCGTCGTGGGCGAAGACATGCAGTCTTCTATCCCCATGCTCTATGCTGGTGGTGACATCGTTCGCGGTGGTGCTACAGTAATCCTTGCAATGGGTGACGGTAAGCATGCTGCTGAAGAAATGGACAAAGCGTTGAATTAAAGTACAGAGTACAGAGAACAACTCCGTGCGGAGTATAGCCTACTGCATTTCAAGATAGTAGATGTACTCTATTAGTTGTACTCTGTACTCTGTTATCTGTACTCTAAATAGAAAGTTATGTCAGGAATCTATTCCGTACTCTTGCTCGTGTTGAGCAATATTTTTATGACCTTTGCGTGGTATGGTCACTTGAAGTTGAGCGAAACAGGGATAAGCAAGAATTGGCCCTTGATTGCTATTATCGCCTTCTCGTGGGGTATCGCTTTCTTTGAGTATGTCTGCCAAGTGCCTGCGAATCGCATCGGTTTTATTGACAATGGAGGTCCCTTCACGCTCATCCAGTTGAAGGTGATTCAAGAGGTGGTGTCATTGCTCGTATTTACGGTAGTGGTGACCATGTTGTTTAAAGGAGAATCTTTCCATTGGAATCACATCGCAGCCTTTGCATGCTTGGTGGCAGCAGTTTATTTCGTCTTTATGAAGTAGCGCGATGAGCAAGCAGTTGCATAGTAAAATATTAAGAAGTTTCAGAGAGGGGGTTAAGGAGTTTCAGCTCGTAACTCCCTCTGATTCTATTCTCATAGGGTTGTCGGGCGGTAAAGATTCGCTTGCACTTCTCGACCTTATGGGCGACATGTTGCGTCGAAGCAATAACGCCTTTACGCTCCATGCGCTCCATGTTCGTATGGCGGGTGTTGACTATCAATCTGACGAAAATTATCTCCGACTTAAATGCGAGAGTAACGGCATTATTTTTCACCAACGCCTTATTAGTTTTGAGAGTGACCGTAATGAGAAACGCACTCCGTGTTTCCTTTGCTCGTGGAACCGCCGTAAGACGCTCTTTGAGGTGGCGCAAGAATTAGGATGTAATAAAATTGCCCTCGGGCATCATCAAGATGACATTCTGCACACGGCGCTTATGAACCTTTCCTATGCCGGTAGTTTTTCCACCATGCCCTGTAAACTTAAGATGCAGAAAATGCCCCTAACCATCATCCGCCCTTTGTGTAAAGTGAAGGAGGCATTGCTTAAAGAGTGGGCACTCGTGGCCGAGTATCAGCCGTTGGTAAAATTATGCCCTCACGAGCGAGCATCTAAACGTACCGAAATTTCAACGCTCTTTGAGCAATTAGAGGCGCAAAATCCAGAATTCCGCGCCAACCTTTGGAATGCGTTGCTAAAGAATGGTAAACTTGTTGAGGAATAGGATTTCAGTTTAATTCTGACAAAAATTTTAAGTAAGATATTTTGAATTATCATACAGTTAATTTGAATTATCTTACTTATATTTTTTTGCTTCAAACGACCACCAGTTATATATCATATTCAATTTAAAAATCGTATTTTTGCACTCAAAGAATTGACAAATTTTACAGTATGAAAATCATAGTTGTTCACAATAATTATCCCATATCGCCGTTAGATAATGAGGCACCATTAACCGTTTACACACTACCTGATACAGCAATCCTTAAGGATGGTAAACCCTTCTTTATACCGGATTTCGCTAACCCATGCTGTGTACAAGGTCATTTGGTCGTAAAAATATGTCGCCTTGGTCGCTCTATCTCCGAGCGTTTTGCGCATCGATATTACGACGCAATTACTGTTGGTTCAACCTTTACGGCAGAAGAACTGCGTACTACGCTTGCCGCAAATCACCTCCCCTGGGATATTGCAGTAGGGTTTGACGGCGCTGCTTCTATAGGCAAACTCATTCCACTATACACACATCAAGAACAGCATGATACAGATGCTGAGATAGGTGTAAACTGCAGTTTTTCTCCCCTACCCGATGATACACACTTTGCGATACACCGCAATGATTTGCCTATCGTAAACGGTGTTTCGGGTGATATGCTCCATCACATTGATAAAGTTATTGCAACAATAAGCAAGCATTATACGCTACGCCAAGGAGACTTAATATTTACGGGTTGTCCAGTTGCTCCACAACAAGTGCAGATTAACGATAGAATTACTGGATACATAGGTTCTGAACAAGTTCTGCGCTTTAATGTTAAATAACCGACTAACACGGTAATTGGCAGACTTAGTCATGCTCCACTCAACAATGAAATTACTATTCTCAATCATACTATTCATCTTCAGCGTTCTCAACGTTAGCGCACAAGATTTTGAAATACTTCGCCCACAGGATTATCCTGTAGGTGAAAGTTTACCTGTATACTGCCACCAGATTCAATTGGAAGAAGGTCTGGATGCGAACAACGTAAAAGTAGTTGTAGAATACCCAGAGTATGTGAAGTTAACCAGTAAGGAGGTAAAGACACTCAAACAATACGGAATTGAACTTTCAGAACGTCTTCAGGTTAATACAACCTTTGGTATGGCACGCAAAAAAGGAGTTTTGGAAGTTAGTTTTGCACCGTTTTTAAAACTCAACGACCAACTTGTTCGCCTCACCAGTATTCGCGTGAATGTCACTCCAATTCAAACAAAGCAAGCACGAAGCAGTGCTCGCGTCAACAAAGCAAGTGCTGAAAGATACAGTGAAAGTTCCGTACTATCATCCGGTAAATGGGTAAAGATAGCTGTAAAAGATGAAGGCATCTATCAGTTAACTCCCCAACTGATTAAAGAGTGGGGATTCAGCGACTTTAGTAAAATAAAGGTCTATGGATACGGTGGATTACCACTTGAAAAGAAACTTTATGGCACCAACACATCGTGCATAGACGACCTGAATGAAGTCCCCACCTATCGTACGACAGAAAAGATTTTGTTCTATGCCAATGGAGTCATCAGAAGCACCTGGAACAACTCGTATAAACGCTGGAAGCACGAAATCAATCCTTATACTACCCACTCCTACTATTTCGTTACTGAAGGAGATGCACCACTGACGATTGCCACAGACGCGACTGTAAGTACTAATGCCGCAATCTCCGAAGTTCAACATCATGTAGTGTATGATGTTGATAGTTATGCATGGTATAAAGGCGGTAAGCAGTTTTATGATGCGTATAACTTTGCTACTGGGAATGTAAAAACATACAACCTGAACACGCCAAATGCTACAGAAGCATCGGCTTCACTTGAAGTGTCATTTTCAGCATCAAGTACCACTTCAAGCACTACGGTGCAAGTTTCCAGTGCAGATCAGTCATTAGGCAGTTTCAACATTCGTTATTGTCGAGAACATGAGCATGCTATTGACAAGCGACAGACGTACAAGTTGGAAAAACTATCAGACGAAACTCCAATTACCTTTAAAACAACTCAAGGTAAAGATGCACGCCTGAACTATTTAAGTCTCACGTATCCCCGCAAACTCTCGGCAAGTGGTACCCCCTACTCATTCGTTCCAACTCCTATAAGTTCAACGCCTGTTAGTTTGCAAATTGTTTCTGCATCCACTAACACACAAGTTTGGAGAATAGATGACGCAACAGGAAATATTTCGAATTGTGCAACAACTATAGATGGCGGAACACTTTTAGCAATAGCAATCAACGGTAAGAATAGATACATCATCGTTAACACCAATGCTTCGTACAACTCACCTATATTAGTCGGTAATGTAAGTAATCAGAACCTACATGCAGACAACGGTGTTCAGATGGTAATCATAGTTCCCGAAAGCGGTAAGTTTACTGATGAAGCCAACCGACTTGCAGAAGCGCATCGTGCATATAGTCACTTGAATGTAAAGGTCATTCCTCAGCATCAAATATTTAATGAATTCAGTTCAGGTACACCTGATGCTACTGCTGTACGTAGATACCTTAAAATGTTGTACGACAGAGCGATGACTGACAATGAGATGCCGCGCTACCTATTACTCTTTGGTGACGGAACCTACGACAACCGTATGGTTACAACCGAGTGGCAAGCGCAATCATCCAAGGACTACTTGCTTATATACGAGGATAATGAAAATTACGACACCTCGTCCGAAAATGTCATCGGCGACATTGTTTCCTATCCAAGTGATGACTACTACGGACTCCTTGATGACGGTGAAGGTAGTAATCTCAAGACAGAGAAAATAGACCTTGGCATTGGACGATTCGTATGCTCAACGGTTGAAGATGCAAAAACACTTGTAGACAAATCCATAGCGTATTTACAGAACCAGCGTACTGGAAACTGGAAAAACCGCATTGTAATGATTGGTGATGCTCCACGTTCGACTGACGTAGGTGATAAAAACGCACATATGGAGGATGCTGAACGTACGGCACAAACTATTGAGGCATCAAGTAACGGATTGTTAAACATCCGACGCATCTATCCCGACTATTACGAGCGACAGATGACAGCTGTGGGGTATCGTTTCCCAAAAGCATCACAACAATTGAAGGAAGAAATCAAGCGCGGTGCTTTAATGTTCAATTACAGCGGCCATGGCAGTCCTGCGCAGATTTCACACTCTTTCATCTTAGAAGCATCTGACTGGGAAACATTGTCATCAAACGCATTACCGATATGGGTACTTGCATCGTGCGAAATTCTACCGTATGACCAAAATACGAACGACTTTGGTCGCAAGGCATTATTCTCTTCTCACGGAGGTGCTGTAGCGGTTATGTGCGCATCACGTGCTGTTTATGCCACTGAAAATAATGCGCTCAACGTTGCATTCTGTGATGCTTTGGTTAAACGTAATGCAGATGGTAGTTACAACACTTTTGGCGACGCCCTACGCATTGCCAAGAACAAACTCATATCCACATCGCAAGATAGAAGTATCAACAAACTTAAATACATCATTGCTGGTGACCCTGCTTTACGTCTTATGCAACCCACATTAAGCATCGTGGTTGACAGCATAAACAACGCCCCTTTGAGCACAACCGACAATTATGAATTAAAGGCAGGTTCCGTTGCTACAATTCATGGTTATGTTGATAATGAAAGTGAGTTTAAAGGAATTGTAACTGCTACACTGTACGATAAATTAGAACAACTTACGTGTCGAAATAGTGGTAATGTTGCTGACGAACCCTTCACCTTCTCTGAACGTACCAAAATAGTGTTTACAGGGAGTGACTCTATCACAAATGGTCGATTCAAGATTTTCATTCCCATACCTCGTGATATCAGTTACAGCAATGAAAGTGCTCGCCTTACATTATATGCTGTAAATCACGATTTTCAAAAGGAAGCTACTGGTTATGTAGAAAACATTCATCTGAATGGCACAGATAATCAGCACACAAACGACACAACCGGACCTAACGTTTACCTCTACCTCAATGAAACAGAATTCCCAAATGGAGGTGTAACGAATAGTAATCCGCTGTTTATCGCTCGACTTTCTGATGAGTCTGGTATCAATGCAACAGGTACAAGTTTAGGACATGACATCGAGTTAATACTTGACGATCAACCCAATAACCTCATTGTACTGAATGATTACTTTGCCTACGATTTTGGAACGTATCAGGAAGGAACTGTAAATTACCAACTTCAGAACCTCACCCCTGGAAGTCATTCACTTACATTTAGAGTTTGGGATCATAACAATAATTCGACCACTTCAACGTTAGATTTTATTGTTGGAACTGATCATCAGTTAAAGAAGTCACTGTGTGCAACCATCAATCCCGCTCGTTCATTTACGCAATTTGTAGCTAATGTATCGGAGTCACATGTTGGTGGAACTATCACATTTGAAGTGTATACCACAACAGGACAAAAGGTGTGGTCAAATGTTCAAAAGATTCAAACATCACATCCTACACTACATTGGAATCTGACATCAAACTCTAACATTCCTCTTCCCAAGGGCATTTACATCTTCAGAGCAAAAATTGAATCACAAAATGCTTCTGAAGAAATTGACGGAGAGCGACTTATAATCATTTAAGTTAGCACTTCCTTAAAGACAAACTTCACAAAATATGAAATCTAAACTTATGCTTCTTGCATCTTGTTGCGCCCTACCCTTATGCGCGCAGGATGATATAAAGGACCAATTTAATCCCGTAATGACAGCGGTCGTATCACAAAGCATTGCTGGTGATGCACGTGCTGCGTCTATGGGTGATATTGGTGCCGCAACAGATCCTGACGTCAATTCACAAGCATGGAACCCAGCAAAATATCCTTTTACCATTTCAAGGTCAGGACTTGCTATAAACTACACGCCTTGGTTGCGTCAACTCACCAATGACATTGCTTTGCTGAATGTTGCTGGTTACTATCGTATTGGTGATTATCAATCAGTCTCAGGTTCGTTGCGCTATTTCTCATTGGGTGAAGTGATTACAGAAGCAGGAGACATGACCATTAAACCCTACGAAATGGCTGTTGATGTGGCATATTCTCGCATGCTTTCTGAAACATTCTCTGCGAGTGTTGCGCTTCGCTACATCTATTCTGACCTCTCAGGTCATTACGATGATAATGTGAAACCGGGTTCTGCCTTTGCAGCCGACATTTCCGCCTACAATCAAAGTTACATTTTCCTTGGTCAGCGTGAATGTCAATTAGGGTTAGGAATAAACATTTCCAATATTGGTTCAAAAATCAGTTACGGAGACGACTATTCTTACTTTATCCCCACGAATCTCCGTCTTGGTGCATCACTTCTTGTACCCATCAATGAGTACAATCGCATTAGTTTTGCGGCTGATGTTAACAAACTTCTTGTTCCGTCTATGCCCTTAAAGCGAGAAGGCGAAGAAGAAGCGGATTATCAGGAACGCTTGAAGACAGACTACTACGATGTATCCTCTATCTCTGGTATCTTTAAGAGTTTTAATGACAGCGAACGCGGATTCAAAGGGGAGTTGGAAGAAATTCAATTGAGTGTAGGTGCTGAATACTGCTACAATGATAAATTCTTCCTCCGTGCGGGTTATCACCATGAAAGCGAAATGCAGGGTAACCGTAAGTACTACACCGTTGGTGCGGGTTTCCGCATGAATGTGCTTAATGTGGATGCCGGTTACACCATTGCTACTGAACCCTCAAATCCTCTTGATCAAACGATGCGTATCAGCATCTCGTTTGAGTTGGATGCCCTCAAGGATATGTTTGGTCGATAATCCTCCAACCAGCCAATTTAATTCGTCATTCACTCATCTACTTATCTTCAACAACAATGATTAGAATAGGAATGGGCTTTGATGTCCACCGCCTTGTTGAGGGGCGCGACCTCTGGCTTGGAGGTATAAAAATAGAACACACACTTGGACTTTTAGGTCATAGTGATGCCGATGTACTTATTCATGCCATCTGCGATGCCCTTCTTGGTGCTGCCAATATGCGCGATATTGGTTACCACTTCCCAGACACGGCAGGTGAATATCATAATATAGACAGCAAAATACTCCTTCGCCGTACTACAGAACTCCTGAAAGCAAAGGGATATAAGATAGGAAATATTGATGCCACGATTTGTGCAGAACGTCCTAAGATTAACCCTCATGTTGAGAAGATGAAGGAAGTACTGGCACCACTTATGGACATTACCACTGACGATGTGAGTATTAAGGCAACGACAACAGAAAAGCTCGGTTTTACAGGGCGAGAAGAAGGTATCTCTGCGTATGCAGTAGCGCTTATCGAAAAGTAATTTGATTAAAACCTTGTTTTATGGGGTGTGTCGAAATGCGAAACTTCGGCACACCCTCTTTAGTTGGGTCAGAATGTGTAAAATGCAAGGCGCTGAAATTGAGGATGAAGGGAGTGTTCTGAAGTACATGACCAAATCCTAAATTGATGAGCAAGGTAGCTGTTTGCGCATTATGACACAGCGACATAACTTTTATATGAATAAGATATACACCCATTTTTACAACCCGAAAATTATTACGATTTACTCACTACTATAACACATTGTTTTACCTTTAATTTTTGTAATGACATAGCAGTTGACCTAAATTTAGAATCATGTACTTTAAATGACGCAGAAGGCGTCACCGCTCAGTAACCATAGTGAGACGCCTACTGCGTCTATAAGACGCTTGGGTTAACTACTATATCATTGCCTTAACTTTTCTTAATTTTTCTACATTTTTCACTCAAAACTTTAACATACATTAACATTCTGAGTGCTTAAAACAGCGACAATATCTATTCTTGGAAAAACAATAAGTTACATTGTCGCACCAATAAGTAACCTTGAAAAAACGATAATACTTATTTTTTGCCCCTAATAAGTAACCTTGTAAACGAAAAAAGTGGAGATAACCCTGATGTTTAGGGCTATCTCCACTTCCGTAGTACAAATATACAACATTTCAGCGCGAAATGCAAATGCGTTAACACTTATTAACACGGCATTTATTTTGCATTTTTTATCATTTTTTGGTGAGATTTCAATATATCTGAGAAAGAAAAGGACGTGCCATTGTTATGACACGTCCTTATGATTTTCAAACTTTATAGATTAGAATTTGAAGTCCAAGCTTACGCCTACTACGTCGTTCTTACGAGTGTAGTTGCAAGCAGTACCGTTTGCGTTTGTGAACTTGTGATCTTCGTAGAATGAGTGCATGTAACCGAAGTTGAGCTTCAACTTTTCAGAGAACTTGTAAGCACCACCTACGCAGAGACCGTATGAGCTGATATTAAAGCTTGTGTCAGTCATGTCCTTGTCGTCAAAGCCGTATTGTGTGCGCTGACCACCGAGACCAACCGTCCAGTTTTCGTTGATATCCCATTCAGCACCGAGAGTGATTTCATAAGTGTCATCACTTACAGCTGTAGCAGAACCCTTAGCATCCTTATCGAAGTAGTAGTTCACACCAGCCATAGCACGGATGTTGTCAGTAACTTCATACTGCGCACCGATAGTGAAGAGAGCGGGGATGTCAGAGCGAACCTTCTTACCATCAGCGTAAGTATCCATCAAGAGGTCTACGTTAGCGCTGTTCTTTGATTCGTTTTCCAAGTTGATCTTCGCACGGAATTCATACTTCGCACCAATATTCAATTTACCCAATTTCAAATTAGCACCAATAATAGGTTGAAAACCAAATGCATTCTGTTCGCAATCAAGGTTGAAGTCGGTCTGCATCAAGTAAGCGCCTTTACCAGCAGCCGTTGCACCTGCAATATCTCCATTCGCTGCTGCCTGCTGTTGCGCAATTGTAAGGTAAGCACTTGCTGGCTTTGAACCTAAAAGAGCATGATGTGCCATGATGTTAGTAATAGCACCTGTATATGCACAATTAGCAATAATACCACGAACACCACCGAATACTGAGAAGTTTTCTGTTACCTTATAAGTAGCACCGAGCTGAAGGCCATAGAAATACTGTTCACCAGTAAGGTTTTGGTTGAACGAATAACCTGCACCTGCCTTAACCAAAGAACCACCAATGAGTTCTTCAAACATGGGAAGACCATTGTCAAACTCACACTTACCGCCACCACCTGCAACAGCGAAGTTAGCAGATACTGACCACTTGTCGTTGATTACATAAGCCGCTTGAATTGAAGGAATAACGGGAGCTTGAGCTTCACCTTCGAACAAACGAGTAGCATTGGGATTGTTTACATTGCCAACATACAAAGGACTTGTTACATTCATTTGACGCTTCTGGAAAGCAGCCTGCCAAGTTACACCGAGGTGGAAACCCTGGGGCATAAAAGCAACACCTGCAGGGTTAGTGTAAACACCTTCGATGCCGATAATAGCCTGACGAGAGGGATTGCGGAGGAACGCCGCGTGTTGGTTAGTGTTAGTAAGAAGACCACCTGCAAAAGAGGTAGCTGTAGCAGCAAGAGCTGCAAAAGTCAATACAATTTTCTTCATTTGTAAATAGTGAATTGTTAAAAACCGTTGCAAAGGTAAGGGGATTTTTGCACACCAACCAAATATTTGTGCAGAAAATAAACTTTCACTTACATTTTGTTAGCAGAACATAACATTTTGATATGCACAGATAGCATATTTTTGTGCAAAATGTTAAAAAGGACCTCACATTACTGTGAAGTCCTTTTTATAAATAAATGTGTATGTTTAGAACATGTTAGCGGGGTAAACACCGTCTGCTCCGAGCTTTGCAAAGCGTGCTACTACTTCGGGGCGGTCTTCGGGATAAGTTACACCGAACCACTGTGAAGTTGTGTCAAGTACTTCGCAAGTTGCAGTACCGTCGTTAATGAGCTTATCCACCATGAGGGGGATGAAGAATTCGCTCTTGAGGTTTTCCATATTCTTGGGGTCAGAAAGGAATTCCTTGAAGTACTCAACAGAGTGTTGGAAGTAGTCGGGAGTGAAGCCCCAGAAGTTCATTGAAACGGGAGTGTTATCGGGAATTGCCACCCATTCTTCGTTTTCATCCTGATACTTAACTACACCGTCAAAACGCTGAATCTTAGTGCGTTCTACTACAGAAGTAAGGAGCTTCTGGTCGTTAGTTTCACACACACCACGGCTTACAGTACCTGAATCAGAAAGTGTGTTACCCACACGGAAGCCAACCATAGCGTACTTGCCTGTAGAACCTTCGGGGAGTTCAGAAAGGAACTTACCCATTACCTGGAATGCGTCACGATCATAGAAGTCGTCGCAGTTGAGCACTGCAAAGGGTTCCTTAATCACATCCTTACCCATCATTACAGCGTGGTTAGTACCCCAAGGTTTCTGACGGTCAGCGGGGCAAGTGAAGCCTTCGGGAAGCGCATCAAGAGCCTGGAACACGAGTTCGCAAGGAATCTTGCTTTCGTACTTCTTAAGCACGATGTCGCGGAAGTCCTGTTCGAAGTCCTTACGGATTACGAAAACGAGCTTACCAAAGCCTGCGTTGATAGCGTCATAGATACTGTAGTCCATGATTGTTTCACCATTAGGACCGAGCTTGTCGAGCTGCTTCAAACCGCCATAGCGGCTACCCATACCTGCAGCGAGGAGAAAGAGAGTAGGTTTCATTTTGATAAATATTTAAGGGATAAAAAAGAATTTCCGTATTTTTGGGGGCGGTAACGTTAGTAGTACCATGAGTAAACGAGTTGAAAGGTACGAGCAAGATTGTTTGTAGGTACACAAAGAGTCTAACAATCATGCTTCATCTTTACTCATTACTTCTATCTCTAAAGAAGTTGTCCATAATCTCCACACCCTTGGGAGTGGCGCAACCCCGGAAGAAGTTTAACACAAGGTTATTGAAGAGTTCTGAAGGTGTATACTTGCGATACTCATCAGAGGTGATAATGAGATCAAACTGCGAAGTGATAATATTATAAACTATTTCAAAATTAACATCCCGGCGGAACAAACCTTGTTCAACACCTTTTGAAAGATAGTCCACCGCCATCTCACGTTGCTCCCTCCTGAGTTCAGCCATGTAGGTCATCAGTTTGGGGTACTTGTTTAGATCAGAGAAGAAACAAGGCGCTACCTTGCTGAAGCCTTCCATTTTAAAGACTAAATCATAAAGCACAGGTTCAAGAACATTAGTGGCATTCTTTACACACTCACGCAAACGGTCACGTTGCCAAAGTCCTTCAGTCTTTACACAATAGAGCAAGAGTGATTCTTTGTCATCAAAGAGTTCGTAGAGGGTACGCTTAGACATTTTAAGACTGTGAGCAATGTCGTCCATCGTTACATCCTTAATGCCTTGCTCACGAAACAATGCCATGGCAGACTTTACTACCATGCTACGCTTTGCCTCTTGATCAATCTGTATTCTCATCGTGCCAAATGCAGTTATTCTCTTTACAAAAATACAAATTTTATATATACGACCCTCTATACATTAAAAAAGTTTTCTTAAAAATTCCTTTTTTTCTATAAATCGCCTTACTCGCACGCCTCAAACATGGGATTTTTTGTATTTTTGCATCTCACAAAAACTAAACGATTCACATCAAGTGAAGGATTAAAATCATACGTAAACACTCCACGTGTACCGTCTGTAGTCATCGGTTAGTTGTTAACCGTTAATCAATAACTCCTTCACTATTTCCCTAATCCCAACTCTTATGGCAAAAATTACCAAAGAAGCTGCTTTGCTTTATCACTCACAGGGCAAACCCGGTAAGATTGAAATTGTACCCACCAAACCTTACCGTACACAGACAGATCTTTCACTCGCCTACTCTCCCGGTGTGGCTGAGCCCTGCCTGGAGATTCAGCAGAATCCCCAAGACGCATACAAATATACCAACAAAGGTAACCTCGTTGCTGTAATCTCTAATGGTACAGCAGTTCTCGGACTTGGTGACATCGGTGCCATGAGCGGTAAACCTGTAATGGAAGGTAAGAGCCTTCTGTTTAAGATTTATGCAGGTGTAGATGCTTTCGATATTGAAGTCGATGAAAAAGATCCTGAAAAGTTTATCCAAGCCGTTAAGGCGATTGCTCCCACATTTGGTGGAATCAACCTTGAAGACATCAAGGCTCCTGAATGCTTCGAAATTGAGCGTCGTTTGAAGGAAGAACTTGACATTCCCGTAATGCACGATGACCAGCACGGCACAGCTATCATCTCCTGCGCAGGACTCATCAATGCACTTATCGTGGCAGGCAAGAAGATTGAAGATGTTAAGATTGTTGTAAACGGTGCTGGTGCCGCAGCTATATCATGTACAAAACTTTACTGTGCTTTTGGCGCACGCCACGAAAACATCGTGATGCTCGACTCTAAGGGTGTTATCTCAAAGGAACGTCCTGGTCTTAATGCGCAGAAGTTAGAGTTTGCAACATCTCGCACCGATATCCACACGCTTGAGGATGCCATAAAAGGTGCAGATGTATTCGTAGGTCTCTCAAAGGGTAATGTGCTCACCAAGGATATGGTGCGCACGATGGCCGAAAAACCCATCATCTTCGCGCTTGCAAATCCCGTACCCGAAATATCTTACGAGGATGCTAAGGAAGCGAACCCTGATGTACTTATGAGTACTGGTCGCACAGACTACCCCAACCAGATTAACAATGTCATCGGTTTCCCTTACATTTTCCGTGGCGCCCTTGATACAGCAGCTTCTGCCATTAACGAAGAAATGAAGATGGCTGCCGTACGCGCCATTGCCGACCTCGCACGCCGTCCGGTACCCGATATTGTGAACCGCGCTTACCAGGTACGCAACTTCACATTTGGTCCTGACTATTTTATCCCAAAACCCGTTGACCCCCGCCTCATTACCGATGTGTCAATGGCAGTAGCAAAGGCTGCGATGGACAGTGGTGTCGCGCGTAAACCCATTACGGATTGGAAGGCATACCGCCAGCAGCTCCGTGAACTTATGGGGCAAGAAAGCAAGCTCACGCAAAACCTTTATGATACGGCGCGCCTTTCGCCCAAACGTGTTGTGTATGCAGAAGGTACACACCCCAAGATGCTTGAAGCCGCCGTGCGTGCTAAGGAAGAGGGCATCTGCCGCCCCATCCTCCTCGGTAATGATGTGCAGATTCGCCAGATTGCTGCCGAGATGGACCTCAACCTTGATGGCATAGAAATCCTCAACCTCCGCGACGAGGCAAAGGCTGCTCCCATGCGCATGCGCTATGCAGAAGTGCTCGCAAAACGCAAGCAGCGCGCCGGCTATACGCTTCAAGAAGCTATCGACAAGATGTACGAGCGTAACTACTTCGGTATGATGATGGTTGAGATGGGCGATGCCGACGCCTTCATCACGGGTCTCTACACCAAGTATTCTAACACCATCAAGGTGGCACACGAAGTCATTGGCGTACAGGCTGGCTTCAATAACTTCGGCGCGATGCACATTGTCAATTCAAAGAAGGGTGTCTACTTCATTGCCGACACCCTCATCAACCGCCACCCTGACGAAGATACGCTCTATGACATAGCTAAACTCTCTGCAAAAACAGTGCGATTCTTCAACCGCACCCCTGTTATGGCAATGGTATCTTACTCTAACTTCGGCACCGATAATGTGGGTTCTCCAACTGTTGTACATAAAGTTGTTGACCGTATGCAACGTGAATTCCCAGAACTGGCAATTGATGGTGAAATGCAGGTAAACTTTGCCTTCGACCGCGACTTACGCGATGAAAAATATCCCTTCACGCGTCTACGTGGTCTTGATGTCAACACACTTATATTCCCCAATCTTACCTCTGCCAACAGCAGTTATAAGATGATTAAGGGTATGTCAGACGACTGCGAAGTAATTGGTCCGATTCAGATGGGACTCAACAAACCCATTCACTTTACCGACTTCGAAAGTTCTGTTCGTGACATCGTTAATATTACTGCGGTTGCTGTTATTGATGCGATTGTATTAGAAAAGAAATGGCAATAAACTTTTGAAATCCTTATCGAACATATTTCCTAAGTTGACCATTGCAGATATTTAGCAACACTATATTTACTAATAAATATTAGTTTTATTGGGAGAACCGAAAATCCTTTCGGGACTCCCTTTTTCATCATATAACGTTAAAACATCAATTCAGACAGTCAGTCAATTACAAAAACATTTTGTAGTTTTGTGCGTTTGAATTATCTTCGCAGTACATATATACAAAGAACAAATCACCTACTATAAAAAACGAATAATGCGCTCATTCTTATTATACCTATTGTTGTTTCCTTTAATCCTCTTTTCGCAAGAAGTTAAAGTTATACACCCCACAGAAGTAGGGCAAAACGATTATTTCGAACTTAAATATGTCGTTGAGAATGCTGATGTTGATGATATACAATTACCCCGACTAAATGACTTCACGTTATTAAGCGGTCCAAACTTGTCAACCAGTTCAAATATTATGATGAGTGGTAGTATGATAAAAAAGAGTCATACAACCACCTACACATACATATTAGAACCGAAGTCCTTAGGTACATTTAAGGTACCTTCAGCTACACTCATGATTGAGGGTAAACAGGTGACAGCAAAGAGTGTTACTGTTAAAGTTGTGGAAGGTAATAATACAGCGCATCGTTCGTCAAACCGATCTCCACAAACCCCAATACGAAACATTACAGAAAAGGACTTATTTGTCAAGACTATTGTTTCCAAGACAAAAGTGATGGAGCAAGAAGCATTCTTGCTCACCTATCGTGTGTATTGGAAAATGGGTGTAGGTTTAAGTAATATATACCTACAAAAGGTACCTGACTTTCAAGGTTTCGTAACCAATGAAATACCTATTACAACACTAAATGTTGGAATGGAATCTGTCAACGGTGAAGCGTATAAGGTGGCAGACCGATTAAAGTATATTCTTTTTCCACAACAAAGCGGTAAGTTAGATATAAATGAACTTACGGTAGATTGTGAGATTGTTGAGAGCGACCCCACCATGGATGCTTTTGATGCATTTTTCAACGGTAGAATGAAAAGCAGATTGATAAAATGCAAATCACCTAAGTTAACTATTGAAGTCACACCATTACCACAACCTCAACCAGATGACTTTTTAGGGGTGGTTGGTGAATTAACAATGGAAGGTAAATGGGTTGAACCAACATTACAAGCGGGCGTTGCAGCACATTACCAAATTAAGATGAAGGGGACTGGCAACTTAAAGTTAATGCTAGCACCATCTATCGTTCCTAATAGTGATTTTGACATTTATGATGTAACGACAAACGAAGAACTTGAACTTACAGAATATGGACATAAAGGTCTGGTTGTTTATGATTATACCATTGTACCTAAAAGTGCAGGAAAGTTAACATTAGCTCCAATAACAGGTTCGTATTATAACACAAACACAAAGCGTTATGAGCAAATTAGCACTACACCTACAATTCAAAAAGTGTTAGTTCCTCTCGTTTCTACAAATACGGCTCAGACAGATAACTGTTCGCAAGTTGACATTCACACAATCCACTCGGGCGAACACAAAACTATATCAATAGACAAATACATATTCTGGGGTAACCTAAACTATATCTTGTTATACCTACTCGCTTTGTGTATCGCTATGGTCGTTTTCATTGCAGGCAAGCGATTCGCACAACGCGACAAGACAGTTAAGGCACAAAGAATTGCACTCAAAAAAGCACTGCAACAACTGAAGCAGTGTGAGAGTTTCATTCACAACAAACAGAATAATAAATTCTACGAGTTGGTAAGTGAAACTATTTTGAATTACCTCATGCAAAGATTTCACTTAAAGAGGGCTGAACTAAGCAAGCAATATATAGAAGGTTATTTAACAAAGCAACAAGTAAACACTGAGGTAATTAGACGATTATTAAAAGTAATAGATGAATGCGAGTTTGCTAAGTTTGCACCTGCGAAAGATGAGGGCGGGTTGAAGGATATCCTTAATGAAACCACTGAAATATTAAAGTTAGTAGACAAGTAAGACCATTTCTACATACGCAAGTAAGTCAACTATATATGAGATACATATTAACTTACATATTTATAATTTTATCCAGTATCCCTTTGTTCGCGTCATTAACAAAGGCAGATAGTTTGTACACCATTCAGAATTACATGGAGGCTATTGCTGAATATGAAAAACAACTATCTGAAGGTGTGAATGAAAACATTTACTATAATATTGGGAATTGTTATTTTCGAATGAACGAATATCCACAAGCAATTCTTAACTATCACAAAGCACTAAAAATTAACCCTCAGTATAATGATGCACGCTACAATCTACAAATATGCTCTGAAAAAGTTGGCACATCTGAATATGCACGAAACGAAATGTTTTATGCAACATGGATTAAAACATTAGTGAGTAGCAAAAATGCCAATGACTGGGGTATTTGGGCACTATGCTGTTGGGCAGTGTTTCTTTTAATTGGGGTAGCATATTTACTTGCTCAAACTCCTAAAATAAAGAAAATTACGTTTTTTACCGCACTACCCTTTTTGATTTTAGCAATACTTCTCAACGTATTTGCATACAATAGCAAGCAGGACTATTACAACACGCTACATTTAGTTGTAATGAAGGCTACCCCACTCTATGAAAGTGCGACTACAGCATCCAAACAAATTGGAGAAATCAACCCGGGCGTTTTACTTAAATTGAACGACACTTTTGACGAACATTGGTATAACGTAATTCTGCCAGATGGGCGAGAAGCATGGTGTGAAAAAACAACTATAGAAAAGGTCGAACTGAATTAAACACATAATAACTAACATGCTTGAATCTATTAAATCATTTGATACGCAATTAACCTTGCTTCTCAATGGTAGTGATAGTCTATTTGTAGACAACTTAGCATTCTATGCGACGAAAACAACTACATGGATTCCATTAGGACTATTGTTGTTGTATGTACTGGTGAGAACTAAAAATTGGAAAAACCTTATATTGGTAATCTTATGTATTGCACTCGCTATTACTTTAGCCGACCAAATGGCAAGTGGCATATTCAAACCATTAGTAGGTCGACTACGTCCCTCTCACAATCCCGAACTTGAAGGCATTATTGACTTAGTTAATGGATATAAAGGTGGGAGATTTGGTTTTTTCAGCAGTCATGCTGCAAATACAAGCGCTGTAGCAGTATTCGTGTCGTTGTTATTCCGAAACAAGTTATTTACAGTTCTCATTTGTTCATGGGCTTTACTTAATTGCTGGACACGTCTCTATTTAGGAGTTCATTATGTAGGAGATATAACTGTCGGATTGTTATGGGGAACCTTTGTAGGATGGTTTGTGTATAAGATATATAACTTATTATCCGTAAAGTTTATTTCAAATAACAATAATACTTTATACTCCTCACAACAATCAAAGTTATTATCAGAGGGAATCTTACTCACGTATGCGGCCCTCCTGATATATGCATATCTCTACACAATATTGTAGGGATATGAATCGTTTAATATGCTGGAAATTGTTGGATTTTACTAATATGACGTATAGACATAGTAGTCGCTTATTTACACTTTTAACAGTATTTATGATATGCACTGCTTCACTGAATGCACAAAAGCGGTGTCGTATATTCGGAAGTGTAAGAAATATGAGTGGCGAACCTATTGAGTTGGCAAATGTTCGTGTACCGACTCAAAATACGGGTACAATTACAAGTTTACAAGGAGAGTATAGCTTCTTTTGCTTGTCGAAAGACACAGTTGAAGTTGTATTCTCCATGATTGGTTATGAAAGTCGCAAGCGAACTTTGGTTACACCAACAGATTCTGTACGCTTAGATGTTGTACTGCCAACGTATGAGGACTTCTTTGGTGAAGCTGTTGTTACAGGGCAACGCATTCAATTAAGTAGCACCCAACAATTTAAACCTATAGAAGGCAGATTCCTTCCATCAACAACAGGAAATGCGGTGGAAGAAATGATTGCAACACAAGCGGGTGTAAGCACACATAACGAACTTTCTTCTCAGTACAATGTAAGAGGCGGTTCGTTCGACGAGAATGTTGTATACCTAAATGGTATTGAAGTATATCGTCCTATGCTTATTCGCTCTGGACAACAAGAAGGACTTTCAATCATAAATAATGATATGGTAGAGAAAATCCTTTTTTCGAGTGGCGGTTTTGAAGCGAGATATGGTGACAAAATGTCATCTGTGTTAGATATCACCTACAGAAAACCAGAAAAGTTTGAGGCAAAAGCAAATGCCTCTCTTTTAGGAGGTGGTGCGTATGTAGGTTGGGGAAATAAAAAAATAAGTGTGATGACTTCTGTACGCTATAAAACGACAAAATACCTACTTGCATCAACTGATACGGATGGAGAATATCAACCACACTTTTTGGATTATCAGACATATATCTGTTGGCGACCGTCGTTGAAATGGTCTTTTGATGTGTTAGGAAACATTTCAGATAACACTTACCGTTTTAAACCAAAAGATCGTGAGACTAATTTTGGTACGATGGAAGCGGCAAAACAATTTAAGGTATATTTTGACGGGCAAGAAAAAGATTATTTTAGAACTTACTTTGGCGCGGCAACAATTACGCATCATTTTACTCCTGAAACTTACCTTGCTGCAAATTATTCTAGATTCCTAACCAAGGAGCAAGAAACATATGACATCCAGGGTGAGTATTGGTTAAATGAAGCAACAACACAAGAACAATTAGGGGTTGGCACCTACATGGAGCATGCACGCAACTACTTACAAGCAGAAGTAAATAATGTAGGATTGGCTTTCAGAACCAAAATAACCGGTCACACCATTCAAGCAGGTGTCAATTGGCAAAATACGCTCATTAAAGAAAATTCCCGCGAATGGGAAATGCGAGATTCTATGGGATATTCCCTACCCTACAATCCCCAAGAATTATTGCTGATATATAGTTTAAAATCACATAACACACTTCGTTCGAATCGTGTTGAAACTTATTTGCAAGATACTTGGCGGTTCAAGTCGAATATTGGATTATTCAATTTAAACTATGGAGTAAGAATATCGCATTGGGATTGGAATGGAGAGACATTGATTTCACCTCGTATCTCAATTGGATTACTACCTAAGAATGATAAACTTTCTTTACGATTTGCAACTGGGGTATATTATCAAGCACCATTCTATAAAGAACTAAGAGATACTACAATTGTAGGAGGAATAGCAACAGCTAAACTTAATAAGGATATTAAGTCGCAAAAAAGTATCCATTTCGTACTCGGAGGTGACTATACGTTCCGTATGTTTAATCGCCCCTTTAAATTTACCACAGAAACTTACTATAAGGCACTATCAAATTTGATTCCTTATACTGTGGACAATGTACGCGTAGTTTATTACGGACGAAACATGTCAAAAGGTTATGCTGCCGGCATAGACTTAAAATTATTTGGAGAATTTGTGCCTGGAACAGATTCATGGGTCACACTATCGTTGATGAAGACAGAAGAAAAACTTAATGGTGTGTGGATTCCACGTCCTACTGATCAAAGGTATAACCTATCGCTCTACTTTACAGATTATTTCCCTGGTTCAGAACGCTGGCGCCTCATTTTAAAAGCAGCTGTTGCCGATGGACTCCCATTCGGTCCCTCACATTCACAACGCGAAAAGCATGTATTTAGAGCACCTGCATACAAACGAGTAGACATGGGACTCTCTTACTGCCTTTTCAACAATGATGACTACTTAATGAGTTACCCTCGTTTGAAATGGATAAAAAATGCTTGGATTGGACTTGATGCGCTGAATCTATTGGGAATCAACAATGTTAACTCCTATTACTGGATTACTGATATAACCAACACACGTTATGCAGTGCCTAACTATTTGACAGGAAGGCAATTTAGCATAAAACTCTCTATCGAACTTTAAAAATCAACATAAACACTTCTATGAGTGTCGAACTACAATTAAACAAACGCCCCAGAATGGAATGGTTGGATGCCATGAGAGGTTTCACGATGATTCTTGTCGTGGCATACCATGTGTCAATATTTAGTTTAGGACAAAACATAAAACATTCTACAGCACTCTCATTCTTTGTGCTCTTCCGAATGCCACTCTTCTTTTTCGTTTCAGGATTTCTTGCATACAGCAGTAAGGTAGAATGGAATTTACGCACATTAGGTAGCAACCTACTAAAAAAATGCAGAGTGCAACTGATTCCAACCATTGTTTTCTTGTGTGCGTTTCTTGCATTGATGCGACCGAACTTTATAGAAGCATTAGAAGCAACACTCCGACTTCCAACAAAATCTGGCTATTGGTTTACATGGGCATTACTCTTAATGTTTATCGTGTATTATGTGTTTGCTTATCTTGAAAGTAAACTTCCCAAGAAAACCATAATTCCCATAATTCTATTGTGGGTGGGTGCTACTGTTGTTTACGCAACATTGTATATGCCTTCATGGTTTACATACCATAAGGATCCTTTCTACCAGTACACAAGTCTTATACAAGTAATGACTTATTTTCACTTCTTCCTTTTTGGTACAATTGTACGTAGAAAATGGGATATGGTAGAACGCTTATTCGACTCAAAGTGGTTTTACACAATTGTAGTAATTATTGCTTTCTTATGTGCTGTTGACTATCTTAAATGGCATACATTACGTCTACAATGGGCTAATCTGCCCCGAACATTAGCGATGTATAGTTTAATACTTATCGTAGTTATGTTTTTCAGACACTATAATGCTTGGTTTACTCAGAAAACCATTGTGGGCAGATCACTCCAGTACATAGGAACACGTACATTAGACATTTATCTACTACACTTTATATTTTTGCCTAACGCAAAAACGATAGGAACTTTCTTCACCGAATATCGCAGAAATTTTGTGTTCGACACTACCCTATCTGTGGTTATTGGGCTTTTAGTAATTGGATTCTGCCTACTAACATCCAATATTCTCCGCGTGAGTCCAATATTCAGAACATATCTTTTTGGAAGACCCTAATACAACACTCCTAACGACATGAAATATATAGCAATAATTCTTGCCGGAGGTTCCGGGCGCAGAATGGGAAGTGTACTCCCTAAACAGTTTCTGAAGGTCAACGAGAAATCCGTGATAGAGTATACAATTGACACATTTGAAAGATCAACATACGTAGATGAAATTGCAATTGTTACAAACCCTGACTACGTGGAAGAAATGAATCAGATCATTGCTTCAAATCATTGGAAAAAAGTTACTCGGGTTCTTTTAGGGGGTAAAGAACGAACTGACTCAACTCTATCAGCTCTCAATGCATATACAAATAATGATGATAGACTATTGATACACGACGGAGTTCGCCCTTTAGTATCATTAGATATCATAAAAAATGTGTGCTTAGCACTGAAAGAATACGATGCCGTAAATTTAGCAGTGCCAGCAGTTGATACAATTATTGAAGTAGAAAAGGGTATTATGGTGGGAGCACCAAGACGTGACCAACTAAGGCAGGTGCAAACACCACAAGGTTTTAAACGTGAAACTCTTGCTATGGCTTATGATAAGGCACTCAAGGACTCACATTTTGTCGCTACTGATGATTGTGGTGTCGTTTTTAAATATCTTCCTGACACTCATATAAAGATTATTGAGGGCGAAAATTCAAATATCAAAATTACTTACAAAGAAGACTTAGAATATCTTCAGAAGCATTATTCAACAACAAAAGAATGACCGTTCCACTTATACCGTAATTGTTTGAATATTAAATCATGTACACCATCTTCTTCAATTGTAAAACAATTTTTAGAAGCTTGGCATACAAGAATTCCCTCTTCACACAAATAGTTTAACGTGACACGTAGCTTAAGGAATATGTCTTTCTTAGGGCTTGAGAACTCAGAACGAACCAACTCATCTATTGTGGGGAAGTTAAAATCAATGGACAAGGGAACACAATCCAACGAATAGAAGCGCAATTGACTTTCTTTTATAGGTTCTTTGATTGTTGTTAAAATCCCAATTATCGTATCACCAACCTCACGAGGCAACACAATCAACTCTACACTATTCACAGAAGTCATTTCTAAATGCAGATAGTTGGCAGTTTTCTTTGTTATAGAAGTCTTGCCTAAATATAGATTTTCCACAGTTCCCACCTGCCCGCAATTGATATAATCCAGTAGATCAAGTCTATTGTTCTTTGATAAGAGCGACAACTCTGGAACCTGTAATTTCACTAAGATACTATCTATCGGTAGAGCGAAACCAGAAGAGTTTAACAACGTTAAACCCAGGAGTATAAGTATAAATATTCGTTTCATGACTGCGAAAATACATATTTTGTACAATATTTGCATAAAATAGACACTAAAAAACGCAAGAAACATTTGCCACCCCAAATTTATTATGTAATTTTGCACACGAATTTACGACCATTACACAATTGTTGTTACCAGACAATTAGTAGAAACCATAAAACACACTCATAATTAAAATGAAAAAAGGTCTTCACCCTGAAAATTATCGTCCCGTAGTATTCAAGGATATGTCTAACGGTGACATGTTCCTCTCTCGTTCTACTTGCAAGACTAACGACACAGTAGAATTTGAAGGCGAAACTTATCCCGTTGTAAAGTTGGAAATCTCTTCAACTTCTCACCCCTTCTACACTGGTAAGTCTAAGCTCGTTGACACTGCAGGTCGCGTAGACAAGTTCATGAGCCGCTACGGTCAGTCTCGTAAGAAGTAACCATTTCATACTCTAAACACACCTTGTGTTTAGTAAAGGTTTAAATAAACAAAAGGTGTGTCTCAGATTATGAGATGCACCTTTTTAGATTTGACAAATCGAAATTGTAAAAGGAATCCTAAAAGTCACTTATAACAAATCCATACAAGACCAATAGAATGATCACTTGTTGCAATAATTGTGAGTAACCTTGTTCTAAATAGAAGTAATAGAATTTCAACAACCTCACTTATAATTTCTAACAAAACAGTTCATTTGAGTTCTATAAGTTAAAGCCACAATTTCTTTTCAATTTCCAACCTTAACAATTATATCATGAGAGTACCCCCCATCCCACATGTACGAATCGCTTTAATCGGTCTCGGTCAGCGTGGAATGAAAACGCTTGAACGTTATGCCTTTATTAAAGGTGCAACCATTGTGTGTATTGCTGATGTTGATTCACAGAAACTCGATCAGGCGAATCAAACATTGCAATCAACAGGACGTCCATTAGCACGTTGTTATAGTGGTGAAAATGGATGGAAAGAAATCTGCAAACAAGATGATATAGACCTAATCTACATCT
Organism: Alloprevotella sp.; assembly: GCA_045121635.1. GTDB lineage: Bacteria > Bacteroidota > Bacteroidia > Bacteroidales > Bacteroidaceae > Alloprevotella. The sequence continues at coordinate 50,194 of JBGVGJ010000010.1, forward strand.
GTACAGATTGGAGTACGCATTGCAAAATGGCTGTTACAGCAATGGAGTCGGGTAAGCATGTAGCAGTAGAAGTGCCTGCTGCTGAAACAGTAGAAGAATGTTGGCAGCTTGTTAATACATCCGAACGTACACAACGTCATTGCTTTATGACAGAAAATTGTTGTTATGACAATTTTGCACTTGCTACTTTGGAAATGAAGCGCCTAGGACTTTTAGGTGATATTACGCATTGTGAAGGCGCTTACATCCATAGAATTGAAAACTTGAGTGCGAGTTGGATGGAGCAATCTTGCGCACAACATGGTGGTAATCCCTATCCCACTCATGGGATTGGTCCTATTGGCCAACTATTAGGACTACATCGAACTGACCGTATGGATTATCTAGTATCGCTTACGTCTGACAATAAAAACAAAGTAAACTCAACACTCATCCGCACTGTTAATGGAGTAAGCATTCTTTTACAGTTAGACGTTTCAACTCCTCGCCCTTACAGTCGACTACAAACTGTGTGCGGCACAAAAGGATTTGTACAGAAATACCCACTCCCTACAATACAGTTAGATGGTGAAGATACACCTACCGTAGGCGAGAATGCTCTAAGCAAAGCAGAAGAATATTTCAATAGTCCAACAGCAAAACTATGGAAAGAGGGACACGAACTTAATGTCCCCAACGAAATGAATTACACAATGGACAGTAGACTCATCTATTGCCTCCAAAACGGGTTACCACTTGACATCGACGTTTATGATGCTGCAGAATGGTCATGCTTGGCAGAATTAAGCAGACAATCTGCTCTGAGCGGAAGTATACCTGTCCGCATTCCTGATTTTACACGTGGTAGATGGAAAGACCCTGAATTTCAAAAATAAACCAAAATTTTCAACACATTATGGTTGTAGGAATTCTTACAGCAATGCAGTCTGAGCATGACTTACTTGCATCGCTTCTCAACAATAGAAAAATTGAAACTATCAATAAATTCAGTTTCCTTCACGGATCATTAGGAGAACATGACATCATCCTCATGCAATGTGGAATTGGAAAAGTGAATGCCACAATTGGAACAACTGAACTCATCCGCAATTATTCACCCAAATACATAATCAGCACAGGTGTTGCTGGTGGAATTGATCAGTGTCTTTCAGTGATGGATGTCGTTGTTAGCGAACAAACTGTTTATCATGATGTTTGGTGCGGAATGGGATGTGAACACGGACAAATCCAAGGATTCCCAACCTTCTTTGAGGCTACTCAAAATCTTGTAAAAGCTGCGGTTTCCTTGAACGCGAAACAAGACTCAAAAATTCATAAAGGTCTTATTTGCACTGGTGACCAATTCATTACTTCAAGAGAAGAATTGAATATCATCAAAACTAAATTCCCTAACGGTCTTGCTGTTGACATGGAATCCTGTGCCATTGCCCACACTTGCCACATTTATGGAATTCCATTCGTAAGTTTCCGCATTATTAGTGATACGCCAGGTGTAGAAGAACATATTCAGCAATATGAAGACTTCTGGGGCGAAATGGCAACACGCAGTTTCCAAGTTACCAAACATTTCCTTGAAGCAATTACACACGAATAGGTTATAGGGGCAAAAAAACGCATTGAGTAATAACTTCGCACGACCACACGACCTCATAATATAGAACTTCATACATTATGAACAAAATACCAAGTTTCACAATTGACCATCTACGCCTTAAGCGAGGAATATTTGTATCACGCCAAGACTTAGTTGGTAATGAAACAATTACAACTTTTGATGTACGCATGAAGGAACCTAACAAGGAACCTGCACTCCAACAAGGAGCACTTCATACCATTGAACATCTTGCAGCAACATTTCTTCGTAATCACAAAGAATGGAAAGATAGGATTATATATTGGGGACCAATGGGATGCCTCACTGGTAACTATCTCATTCTTAAAGGCAATTTAAAATCTATTGATATTCTACCTCTACTAATAGAAACGTTTGAGTTTATAGCAAATTATAATGATGAAATACCTGGTGCTACAGCAAAGGATTGCGGAAATTACCTACTCCAAGATTTACCTATGGCACGATGGGAAGCTAACAAATATCTTCAGGAGACATTATACCATGTAAGCGAGGAAAATCTCACCTATCCACAATAACTTAATGTTCTAAATACAAAAAAGCAGAATCACGTGATTCTGCTTTTTTTATTTAATAATTTGAAGTGAGCCTCTTGTCGGATTCGAACCAACGACCCCGAGATTACAAATCACGTGCTCTGGCCAACTGAGCTAAAGAGGCGGGAGGGTAAGCTCACTGCATCGCGCCGCTACAACCAACTACCTTTGCTGCGATCAAGCCCTGGAGGATTCGAAGGGAGCTGGCCGTACAGCACTTACCCATATGTGCTGTTGCTTTAACGAGTGCAAAAATAGTAACTTTTCTGCGTTCCACCAAATATGTTTTCAAGTTTTTACAACAAGACTCATGATAAGGTAACTATTTTAGGAAATACTATCAATCGTGAGAGCGTAAAGGTCGTTTAGAGTTCCATTAAAGATATTTAAGTCAACATCTCCGTTAATGCCTTTCACATCTCCCAGATCCGTATGTTGCCAAAACATCCAATCACCTGAATATGTCAATTTCTCGCGATAATAGTGAGCAATCCAGAATGGGTAATCGTTGAATTCAGGAGTATTTAAATAATTCTTTTTGAAGGAATACCCTGAATATATAATAGGTTTTACTCCGTAATGAGCTTCTACAATTCGCAACCAATCAAGCACTTCACATCTCAACTGTTTTACAGAAAGACTACCAATCTCTTCAACATCGAGCACAGGAGGGAGGTCTCCTTCCTCTAAATGTACTTGGCGTAAGAAATGAGAAGCTTGCTTTTCTCCGTTTTCTGAAGGCGTGAAGAAATGATATGCCCCTCGGAGTAATCCATGCTCGCGTACTTTATAGAAATTGTCATTAAAATGAGGGTCGAAAATCGTCACACCTTCCGTAGCTTTAATGAACACGAACTGAATGGTGCTTCCACCAATCATATCGTCTTTCACCTGCTGCCAATCAATAGTTCCTTGATAACGACTTATATCTATACCCCGCACAGAGTATCCGTCAGGATAGCGCACTTCACTATGTGAAGCACGAAATCGACTATAAGGAGAAAGCACATACCTTTGGAAAACATAACCATAAAATCCAATAGCGAGTGCGATGCCCAATACTATCAAGATGATAACAACAGGGAATTTACCCTTCTTGGCATTACTTATTTTCTTTTGCTTCTTACCCTTTCTTTCTGCCATGTATAATTGAGATGTGAACGACTTGTTGCGAGCGTTGATGATTTCGCCCAGACTCTGCCTTACACTACTTATTTATGATATAAAAAGAGAATTGGGTATTGATTTATCATATACCGAGTCTCAACACCCAATTCTCAATTAGTTAAAAACAAACAGGATTACTTAGCCTGTTCGAGCTTCAAAGTCATTGTGCACTGGTCGCAAACTTCAGTAGGACCGAAGTACTGGATAGGACCAGGATATACGTAAGCTGTTTGCTTAGCCCACTGTTCGCGATGAGCAGCGAAGTACTTGAAGGGAGCACCTTCCAATTCTACCAATGCCTTGCGGATAACGGGCTTGTTAGCACCATTACGACGTTCGATATTCATCATCATAGTGATGGGCACACCACCAGCAATCCATTCGGCAGCAGGAGCTGTAGTATTCTTAATTACACTCATGTAACCAGTCTTACCATTTGCAATCAAGCGGCTTGCATTGTAACCGAGGCTGTAGCAATAGTCTGCATCGTAGTTAGAGGGAGCTGCGCAACGACCTTCGTAACCGAAGAAGTGGTGTTGAGCACTAAACTTACCTACGAACTTACCTTCTTCTTTCCAAGCAGCCAACTTAACTTCAACCATACGGCTGAGCAACTTTTCTGTTTCGATAAGTGAAACCTGAACGTTACCATGGGGGTCACGATCCAAGCAGAGCTGACGTGCTACGTCTGCGGGAAGAGATTCGAGGATTGCGAGGTTTTCAGGAGCGATGTTGCTCTTAACGAAAGCAATCTGTTCTTCAGCGCTAGCGAACTCACGTGACTCACCTGTTGCGGGATCAGTAAGAACTTCGTTAAGTTGCTGAATCAACTTCTTGATAGCGGGAATGAATTCGATCAAACCTTCAGGAATCAAAACTGTACCGTAGTTATTACCATCGGCAGCGCGGTTAGCAACAATCTCAGCGATGTAAGATACTACGTCATCCAATGACATTTCCTTTTGTTCAACTTCTTCAGACACGAGACAGATGTTGGGCTGTGTTTCCAATGCGCATTCCAAAGCGATGTGAGAAGCGCTACGACCCATCAACTTAATGAAGTGCCAGTACTTACGAGCACTGTTACAGTCACGCTGGATGTTACCGATAACTTCTGCATAAGTCTTACAAGCAGTGTCGAAACCAAATGAAGTTTCAATCTGTTCGTTCTTCAAGTCGCCGTCAATAGTCTTAGGACAACCAATCACCTGCACACCATAGTTCTTAGCAGCATAGTATTCTGCCAAAACGCAAGCGTTAGTGTTAGAGTCGTCACCACCGATAATTACCAACGCCTTAATGTTAAGTTTGCGAAGGATTTCAATACCAGCTTCAAACTGACTTTCCTTTTCCAACTTTGTACGACCAGAACCGATGATGTCAAAACCACCAGTGTTACGATATTCATTGATGAGTTCGTCAGTGAATTCAAGATACTTGTGATCAACCAAACCACCAGGTCCCATCAAGAAACCATAAAGTTTGCTGTCCTTATTAAGAGACTTCACACCGTCATAAAGACCGCTAATTACGTTGTGACCACCAGGAGCTTGACCACCTGAAAGGATAATACCTACGTTGATTGCTTCGTTGTTTTCGCTTTCTGCAGCAACGAATTCAACTACGGGCATACCATAAGTATTGGGGAAAAGAGCCTTAATTTCTTCCTGATTACCAACACTCTGTGTAGCTGCACCTTCTACAGCCTTTACTGCACCCTGAAGGGCCTTGGGCAACTTAGGTTGATAAGCTGCGCGCGCAATCTGCAATGCACTTTTTTCCATTTTACTTCTTGTATTATAAAAAAGTTATACGTTGTTATTACATTAAATATTGTGAACTAATGCTCTTGTTACCCAACACGCAACGAATAGCTTCGGCAATGAGCGCTGAGCAAGAAATCTGCTTCACCTTGGGGCAAGAACCACGATAAGGAATAGTGTCGGTAAATACCATTTCTTCAAGATCACTATCCATTACGCGCTGATCAGCAGGTCCTGACATAATGCAGTGACTAGCAATAGCACGTACACTTGTAGCACCATTTTCAATCATGATATTTGCAGCCTTAGTAATTGTACCTGCTGTGTCAACGATATCATCAATCAATACCACATCCATACCCTGAACATCACCAATAATTTGCATCGTGTCTACTTCATTTGCCTTTTTGCGTGTTTTATTACAGAGTACTAACGGACAATTGAAATACTTAGCATAAGCTGCTGCACGCTTTGAACCGCCAATATCAGGAGTTGCAATACACAAGTTGGGGAGATTCAAACTCTGCAAGTAAGGAGCAATAATTGAGGAACCATAGAGGTGGTCAACAGGTACATCAAAGAAACCCTGTTCTTGATCAGCATGAAGATCCATAGTGATAAGGCGATCTATGCCTGCAACACTAAGGATATCAGCGACCAACTTAGCACCAATGCTCACACGAGGTTTGCTCTTACGGTCTTGACGTGCCCAACCAAAGTAAGGCACAACTGCACAAATCGTCTTTGCAGATGCACGTTTTGCTGCATCAATCATGAGCAACAATTCCATGAGGTTGTCGCTATTGGGGAATGTCGACTGCACGAGGAATACATCGCGACCGCGGATAGATTCTTCGTAACATACTTCAAATTCGCCATCAGCAAAATAGGTAATATCAAGATTACCGAGTGGGCAACCAAGTTCCTTACAGATTTTTTCAGCAAGGTAACGTGACTTTGTGCCAGAGAATACCAAAAAGTTATTCATAATCTGAAATGTGTATGTATTGAGGTTTAATTCGTAATCTTAAAAACTGAGGTTATGGGACACAAGTATATTAAAAACATATAACGAATAATTTTATATACTTGAAAGGTCATAACAAGGTTAATCTACGATACGTTTCAATTTTCTAAAGCAGTTTATTATTTCTTTAAAGTCTTGTGTGTTATGTATATCAAAACGATCCCAGATAGCATTTTGAAGTACAATTCCACCAAAACCATATTCAGCAACCTGTTCAATATTGTCAATATCAATAGATCCTGTAGCGAATACCTTTTTGTCAATGCACTTACGTCGTGCGCTATCCTTCATAAGTAAAGGTAAGTCAACCGACGTAGTATCCCAAATCACATGATCCATTTCTTTCTTTACCAGAGCAACGTCTTCTATGTTCTGACAACTGCAACTTACTCTGCCACGGTAATTAGCTGGAGGTTCGGAATTACGCTCCGATAAATGAATACCTCTGAGTTCATACTCATTCTGCAAGTAAAAATGGTCATGCGTAACAATTAGCTTGCGGTAAGTGTCGGGAATAAGCGAAAGCAAACGCTCACAGAACACGGGTTCCGAATTGGGTTTATTTAGATGGACCATTTCCAAACCTTCATCAAATAAAGCGGTCAATATATGATGCTCTTCAACAAAGAAATGTGGAGTGGACATTAATACCAGTTTCATATCGTAAACTTTGATTTGTACTGCAAAGATACTATATATTTTTTTTGATAGGTTAAAATATATAAAAAAAGTCAAGATGTTAATAACTATTTATGGAGGGTAATGAGTAATCATGCTGAGTTTAAACAAGCACATTGCAAATTCCATGCATATTTTAAATTCAACGTTGATACAATTCATTTGATCCAATTGCTGTGACGAGGGATAAATTTAGGCATGGGCGATAATTTTTAAAGAATTTAAGATTATGGATGGGGCGAATGTTGTAAATTTGCGATTCAAACTGTGCATAGCATTGCATTGACTCAAACAAAGATTACCTTAAAATATTTTCATTATAATGTCACAGCAAATTGATGTGCGTGAGTTAAACGCACTGATCGAAAGCCAAACTGGTTTCATCACGGAACTAATGGCAGGAATGAACAGAACAATAGTTGGTCAAAAACATTTGATTAACGCATTGTTAATAGGCTTACTGAGCGACGGTCACATTCTTCTTGAAGGGGTACCTGGTCTTGCGAAAACACTTGCTATTAAAACGCTTGCAAGTTTGATCGATGCTAAGTTTAGCCGCGTCCAATTTACCCCCGACCTACTTCCCGCTGATGTCGTGGGCACTCAGGTGTACAGTCAAAAGACTGAAACATTTTCAATTAAGCAAGGTCCTGTCTTTGCAAACTTTGTACTTGCAGATGAAATTAACCGAGCACCAGCAAAAGTGCAGAGCGCACTTTTGGAAGCTATGCAGGAACGCCAAGTAACAATCGGCGAACGTACGATGTTGTTGCCCTCTCCTTTCTTAGTAATGGCAACTCAAAATCCTATTGAACAGGAGGGAACATATTCACTTCCTGAGGCGCAGGTTGACCGCTTTATGTTGAAAGTACTGATAGACTTCCCCACTTTAGATGAAGAAAAGAAGATCATCCGCACACACCTAAATGATGGATTCACCAAAGTTCTACCTGTAGTGAGTGTACAAAAAATTGTTGAAGCACGCGAACTGGTAAAACAAGTATATGTTGATGAACGCATTGAGCAGTACATTGCAGACATTGTATTTGCGACACGCTACCCTGAGCAGTACAAACTGAGCAATTTGAAGAACTACATCGCCTTTGGTGGTTCACCACGTGCATCTATAAACTTGGCATTAGCCGCACGTGCTTGCGCATTTATCAAGCGTCGTGGTTATGTGGTACCCGAAGATGTGCGTGAGGTTGCACATGATGTATTGCGTCACCGTATTGGTTTGACTTACGAAGCAGAAGCAGAAAACATCACAGTAGATGGCATTATCGACGAGATATTGAATAAGATCGAGGTGCCTTAAAGGTTCTTCTCAGACTAAGGTAAGTTTGTAAAAACATCAAAGTAATCGTGGACGTTACCGAACTCATCAAGCGTGTAAGACGCATAGAAATAAAAACTCGCAATTTGTCAAACAACGTATTTGCGGGTGAGTATCACTCTGCCTTTAAGGGCAGAGGTATGTCGTTTGCGGAAGTACGTGAATATCAGATAGGCGACGATGTTCGCGATATTGATTGGAACGTTACAGCACGTACGAATCGTGCACATATCAAGGTATATGAGGAGGAACGCGAATTAACCGTAATGATGCTCGTTGACGTATCAGGTAGTCTTAAGTTTGGTACTGAAATGCGCACACAGCGTGAATTAGTTACAGAAATCATTGCTACCGTAGCATTCTCGGCATTGCAAAACAACGATAAAGTAGGGATGATTTTGTTCACAGATAAAGTGGAAAAATACATCCCACCCAAAAAAGGGAGAAAGCATATACTTTATCTTATTCGTGAACTTCTCGATTTTGAACCAGATCACCAGCAGACAAATGTAGCAGTAGCACTTGAGTTTCTTATGCAAGTTCAGCACAGACATAGTATAGCCTTCTTGCTCTCAGACTTTATTGATACGCCTAAATTTGATCAACAATTATCCATCGCTTCACACAAACACGACATCGTAGCTATTAAGGTATATGACCAACGCATGAAGGAATTACCCAATGTTGGATTGATGAAGGTAGAAGATGCAGAAAATGGCACCACAATGTGGTTAGATTCTTCCTCGTCAAAAGTGCGTGAAAGTATAGAAAAATGGTGGACTGAAGAAGTTGAACAATTAGAATTAACTCTACGAAAGAGCAAGGTAGACTATGCTACTATCAGCACTGCCGAAGATTACGTAAAACCACTTCAAAAATTGCTTAAGAGTCGCAGTCGATAATCATAAACATCTATCATCATTAAGTTATACTATGAATAGAATATTTGCTTATATCCTGCTATCAATTAGCTATATAACATTATATTCACAAGTAATCGTTGAGCAAAAGGTATCGCAAGTCGACATACTTATTGGCGAGCAAGTGGAATTAGAAACCGTAGTGCTTGTTGATTCGCATCAAAAGGTTAATTATCCCATTTTTGCTGATAACAATTACATGAAAGGAGTAGAGGTTGTAAGCGAAGGGAAAATTGATACTACGCTCCTCAATTCAGGAAAGCGTTTACAACTTGCTCGCACGTACAAGTTAACCTCTTTTGACTCGGCTTTTTATGCATTACCACCTTTCTATGTGATTGTTGAAAATGACACATTCAGCGCACCAAATTCAATAGGTTTAAAGGTAACATCAGTACCTGTTGACACGGTCAATGCTAACAATTTTGCAGGTCCATATACAGTAACCACAATACCCTTTGAATGGAACTTATCATACTGGTTGCTAATTTTACTCATACCCTTGTTGGTGTACCTCGTCATTTTGCTCTATATAAGAGTGAGAAAAAATGTACCCATAACCAAGCGCATTATTATCAATCCCCCCACCCCTGCACACCAGCAAGCATTGGCACAATTTGCTACTATAAAACCAGAATGCCTTGAGACAGAGAATGAATTTAAAATCTATTACGACCAAATTACAAACATCCTCCGTCAATATATTGAGAACCGATTCAACCTTAACGCTAAAGAATTAACGTCCGATGAAATAATCCGTAAGTTGACGGACACCAATAATGCTGCAGCGCTTCGTGAACTCAAAGAAATATTAACAACAGCCGACTTTGTTAAATTTGCTAAATATCATGCGAGTGTGAGCGAAGCTAACAGAAGTGTAGTTATGGCACTGGATTATGTAAACACTACACGTCTAAGCGACGATCAACTCCCCAAACCAGAAGTTAAGATTGTCACTATTACAGAAAACAAACAACGAAACATCCGAATTGCACTCATCGTACTCATGACCATTCTCGGGATCATCGCCCTATGCATCTTTGGATACATCCTTACTGATGTTTATGAATGTTTTATAGCATAAGTATATTATGGTCGTAATGTAGTCCATGAAGACTTTGTAGCAAATTCTGCACTTCTGAACATAAGAAAACAAAAGAGGGTAAAACACCCACTTCAGATCATCCTATGACTTTTGCGAATCCATTCTGCCTATATCTATTATTGTTGATACTTCCCCTTATTCTATGGTATATATTTAAGTTGAAGCATCAACCCACTTTGCGTATAGCAACAACCAGTGTTTTTCATAAGTCCAAGCACGCCACCCCGCGAACACTACTCATTCATGCTCCTTTTGTGCTAAGAATTATCACCATCATATTTTTGATTTTGGTAATTGCACGCCCCCAAACACATGAATCACTAACTGAAAGTGAGCGCCAGGGGATTGATATCATGATGGCCATAGATATCTCCACAAGTATGCTTGCAGAAGACCTTGAACCCAACCGAATCGAAGCTGCAAAATTAGTAGCAACAGAGTTTATTTCAAATCGTCCTAACGATAACATCGGGTTAACGCTCTTTGGTGGAGAAGCATTCACCTATTGTCCGCTGACAATGAATCATGAAGTGCTACTCTCAATGTTTGCGAATGTCACCTGCGACCTCCAAGCCTATGGTATCATCAGTCCGGGTACTGCAATAGGAATGGGACTATCAAGCGCATTAGCACATTTAGAGCATAGCAAGTCAAAAAGTCGAGTCGTAATTTTGCTGACTGATGGCGAAAACAATGTTGGAGACATTTCTCCGCTTATGGCTGCTGAAATGGCGCAAAAACAAGGCATTCGAGTCTACACCATCGCACTCGGCAAAGCTGGTAAGTCAAAGCAAGTTGTAGCACAACTTTCCAACGGAGAAGCGTATGAAGAAGAGGTCGACAATCACATGGATACCAAAACACTTCAAACAATAGCTGCAGCCACTGGTGGACTCTTCTATCAAGCTACTTCAACAACACGGTTGGAGGAGATTTACCAAGACATTGACAAACTTGAACGCACTAAGATGAAGGTATCAAACTATGACAAGCACTACGAAGCCTATCAACCTTTCGCCCTCATCGCCCTCCTAACCTTTCTGACAGAATTTATTTTACGTTTGACGGTGCTACGCAGATTACCATAAGACATTATATAGTTGACAAGTAAACTCTACTACCCTACTCTCCATTTCATATATGCGCTTTGCCTCACCTGAATTTCTTTACCTTTTAGCATTGCCTATTGTACTACTATTGCTCTATATCTACTCTGAATGGAAAGCAAAACGTAGGATAAAGCGATACGGCAATCCACAATTATTTTGGACACTCGTATCCAGTCACTCATCAGTACGAAAGCATTTCAAATTCGTCCTGGTGCTTATTGTCGTGACCATGATTGTCCTCACCCTTTCACGTCCCCAATTCGGCATGATCAACGAGCAACGCACGAAGTCAGGCATTGAGGTTGTCATTTCTATTGATGTATCCAATTCAATGCTTGCAACAGATGTCGCTCCCAACCGTTTAGAACGAAGCAAGAAAATCATAAACCACCTTGTTGACTATATGACTGACGATAAAGTCGCACTCAACGTCTTTGCAGGTGAGGCCTACCCCCAAATGCCTATTACGAGCGACAAAGTATCTGTCAAACTTTTTCTTGACAACATCTCAACTGGCATGGTTACCCTTCAGGGAACAAGCATAGCTTCGGCAATTCAGTTGGCCACACACTCTTTTACGAGTCAGGAAGATGCAGGCAAAGCCATAATTATCGTCACAGACGGTGAAGACCATGAAGAAGGCGCAGTTCAAGCAGCACAACAAGCACACGAAGCAGGCATGACTGTCTATGTACTTGGTGTAGGCACACAGGCTGGAGCCACGATCCCCACCCCTTACGGTCCCATGACCGACAATAGCGGACAGGTCGTTACAACCACAATTAACACCACATCTGCACAACAAATTGCCACAGCAGGAGGCGGGAAATTCTACCTCGTGGACAATACAAACACCGCTCTGCAACAACTCCACGAAGAAATCTCACGTCTCCAGCACGCAGAGAGTCAAACTACCTACTCAGCCTACTCAGAGCAATTCATTGCAGTTGGCATCCTTGCTCTCATCCTCCTACTCACCGAGTTCCTCCTCCTTGATATTGTCCACCCCATCTACAAACGATTCCACCTGTTTGAATCCACATAAAACAAGAGAGAATACAATGTTCATTCCACGCCTCCTTACCCTCCTTTTAACCATCCTCACCTTGTGTCCCTCTGTGGGTCAAACAACAGTTTGGAAACACACAACACAGGGTAATCGAGCCTTTGAGCGCAAGGATTATTCACAAGCAGAAATCAATTATCTGAATGTACTTAAGGAAAATCCCCAAAGCGCCCCAGCGCTCTTCAACCTCGGCAATGTGCAACTCGCAAAGGGCAACGCCCAGGCTGCTCTCGACTACTTCCAACGCGTCCATAACGTCGCTCCTGATACATCCCTCGCTGCACAGGTTTTCCATAATCAAGGTTACATCTACCACGCCACAGCCATGTCATCAACAAAGGAGGACGAGCGCCAACGTGCCTTACGCGAAGCAATAGAGTATTACAAGCAAAGTTTACGTCTCAATCCTGCCGATGATAACACACGATACAACCTAGCACTCTGTCAAAAACTACTTAAGGATATTCCACCAAGCAGTCAGCAATCTCAACAAACTCCAGAACCACAAAGTGCAGAACAACAGGAGCAACAAAACAATCAACAGGAGCAACAACAGCAAAACCCCAATGATAAGCAGACTCAACAACTCCTCAACCTTGCCAAACAGGCTGAGAAACGAGCAAAGGAGAAAGTTGACAAGGCTATGAAAAACAGAAGGCCTAAAAACCTGGAAAAGAACTGGTAAAGAGACCTTTATAAGGTTTTACCGTTTCTCTTTTATCTCATAGAATCAGTCGTTAATCGTTTACCAACAACGACTTTTTACAGAATGTAGGGCGTGCCGTAGCACATCCTACATTTTTGTTTTCAGTGACGAAATACAAGGTGCAGAAATTTAAGTTATAAGACTGAACCAATGTACATCAATCAAGCGGCATTGATGGGCACAATATTACAACCCAGTGTCATTTTCAAGTGACACACGCAATTGAGAAATAATTGACGAGAGAGAATATCATCGCTTTTAAAAGGTGTATTTAACCACCGATCGTTTCACTTTTTCTCTCAAACCTCCCTCATCTCATAAAAAATAACTACTTTTGCTCTTTAGAATATCTTCATCATTTTAGGAAGTAATGAACGAACCAACAGCATTCTCGCTACTCACACAGATAAATACCCCCGATGACTTGCGCAAACTCAAGGTAGAACAACTGCCCCAAGTATGTGCGGAGTTACGCCAATATATATGGAAGGAATTGGCACAAAACCCTGGGCACTTAGCATCAAGTCTTGGGGTCGTGGAGCTGACCGTAGCGCTGCATTATGTGTATCACACGCCCTACGACCGACTCGTGTGGGATGTGGGGCACCAGGCGTATGGGCATAAGATATTGACGGGCAGACGCGATAACTTTCACACCAACCGCAAGTTGGGCGGCGTGAAACCCTTCCCCTCGCCCAAAGAGAGCGAATACGACACGTTTGCCTGTGGGCACGCTTCTAACTCCATCTCAGCAGCGCTGGGCATGGCTACGGCGGCGCTTCAGGCGGGAAGATTGGACCAGCGCGTGGTGGCAATTATTGGCGACGGTGCGATGAGCGGCGGGTTGGCGTTTGAGGGACTCAACAATGCCTCGGACACGCCCAACAACATGCTCATCATTCTCAACGACAACAATATGAGCATCGACCGCGCCGTGGGGGGCATGACTGCCTACTTGATGCAGTTGCAAACGAGCAATCTCTACAACCGCCTGCGCTTTAAGTTGGCGCGAAAGATGACAGAGTGGGGATGGCTCAATGAAAACCGCAGACGCTCCATCCTGCGCTTCAACAATTCGGTAAAGGCGTTGCTGACAAATCAGCAGAATGTGTTTGAGGGTATGAACATCCGCTACATTGGTCCTACGAATGGGCATGATGTGGTAGAGTTGGTGCGCATACTTAGCGAAATCAAGGATATGAAGGGCCCGAAGTTGCTCCACCTCCACACCGTGAAGGGCAAGGGCTTTAAGCAGGCGGAGGAAAATCCTACCGTGTGGCATGCGCCGGGACTTTTTGACACAGAAAATGGGGAGCGCCTCACGGTAAGTGGCGAAGTGCCCCGCTTCCAAGATGTGTTTGGCGACACGCTGCTCGAATTGGCGGAGCAGAACGACAAGATAGTGGGCGTGACACCCGCCATGCCCACAGGATGCTCGATGAACACGATGATGCGCGCTATGCCCGACCGCACCTTTGATGTAGGCATTGCCGAGGGTCATGCCGTGACCTTCTCTGCAGGTATGGCGAAGGAGGGGCGTATGCCTTTCTGCAACATCTACTCTTCGTTTGCGCAACGTGCATACGACAATATCATCCACGACGCGGCGTTGCTGAACTTAAACCTCTGCCTGTGCCTCGACCGTGCGGGCATTGTGGGCGAAGATGGACCTACACACCACGGTGCGTTTGACCTCGCGGCGTTGCGCGCCATTCCGGGCATAACAATAGCATCTCCTTACGACGAGCGCGAGTTGCGCCGATTGATGTATACGGCACAGTTGCCCGACAAGGGAACCTTCGTCATCCGCTACCCCCGAGGGGGCGGGCGCTTGACGGATTGGAGATGCCCATTTGAGGAAATCCCCGTAGGCACAGGGCGCGTGATGAAGGAGGGCGAGGGCGTGGCAATCGTGACGCTCGGTCCCATTGGCAACCTTGCGGCAGATGCGATAACGGAATATGAGGCGGCACACCCCAAGGCAAAGGTAGCACACTACGACCTGCGCTTCCTCAAGCCCCTCGACGAGGCGATGCTCCACACGATTGGTAAGAAGTTTGACCGCGTTATCACCCTCGAAGACGGTTGCTTGAAGGGGGGCATGGGTAGCGCCTTGCTCGAATTCTTTGCCGACAACGGATACACACCTAAAGTAACACGCCTCGGAATCCCCGACCGCTTCATTGAGCACGGCAGCGTGGCGGAACTTTATGATATTTGCGGTATTGACAAGAAGCATATTCTTGAGGCGATTGAGAAGGGTTAATAGGTCGCTTCGCTTTAAGGTTATAAAGTTTTGCAGAGCGAATGGTATCTTATAACCTCATAACCTCAAACCTTATAACCTCAAACCTTATAACTTCAAAACCTCATAAGCTCATAAGCTTATAACCTCATAACCTTATGTTATGAAAATCATCATTGCCGGTGCAGGTGCCGTGGGTACACACCTTGCCCGTCTCCTTGCTCGGGAGAAGCACGAAATAACCCTCCTGGATGAGTCGCCCACAAAGTTGGACGGCCTCATGGGGAATATGGATATTATGACGATGGTAGCATCGCCCACTTCGATTGTGCATCTTCGTGAAGCAGGGGCAGAGCGCACCGACCTCTTTATCGGGGTGACTCCCGACGAGGCGCGCAATATGACCTCTTGTATGCTTGCCCATAAGTTGGGGGCAAAGAAGACGGTGGCACGCGTAGACAATAGCGAGTATATTACTCCCGAGTTTCGTGCCTTCTTCAAAGAGGCGGGCATCAACTCCATCGTCTACCCCGAGATGTTGGCAGGCAGAGAAATCAGCCACGACCTCTCACGCTCATGGGTGCGCCAATGGTGGGAGTTTGAAGAAGGGCGCCTCATTCTGCTTGGGGTGAAGGTGAGAGAAAATTCGGAGATTGTAAACAAGCCCCTCAAGGACTTCTGTAAGCCCGACGACCCCTACCTCATCGTAGCACTCAAGCACGGCAGCGAAACGCTCATCCCCCGCGGGAATACTTATATCACCCCCGACGACCTCGTTTACTTTATGACCATGCCCGAACACCTTGACCAAATCAAGACGCTTGCGGGTAAGGACGGGTATAAAGAGGTGAAGCATGTGATGTTTCTCGGCGGAAGTTCTACTGCCATCCACACCATCAAGAATATGCCAGAAACGATGACGGCAAAGGTGTTTGAGACTGACCCCAAGCGCGTTAGCGAATTGGCAGACATCTTCCTGGAAGAGATTGACGAAGGACGCGTGACCGTGTTGCAAGCAGATGGGCGCGATGTCAACTTGTTGGAAGAGGAAAACATCCGTTTCACACAAGCCTTTGTGGCAACCACCGAAAATTCTGAAACCAACATCCTTGCCTGCCTTGCTGCCAAGCGTATGGGAGTAAGAAAGACCGTAGCGATGGTGGAAAATTCCGATTACATCGGTATGGCAGAAAGTCTGGATATTGGTACGATTATCAACAAGAAAACTTTTGCCGCAAGTCATATTTATCAGATGATGCTCAAGGCAGATGTAGCGTCGCTCAAGTCGCTGACCATTGCCAATGCCGATGTGGCAGAAATCAAGGTGGCAAAAAATAGTCGCGTCACCAAGAAACTCATTCGCGAACTCCGTCTGCCCTACAACACTACCCTCGGTGGTTTCATCCGCAACGGAGAGTGCCACCTTATCAATGGTAACACACAACTCCAGGAGGGCGACACCGTCGTAGCCTTCTGCATCGAAGACGGCATCCACAAATTAGAAAAATTCTTCTCCTCAAAATTCTCTTTGGGGGATTGGTTTTAAGGGATGCCAGTAAACAAGTTCATTAGGTACGAGTAAACAAAATAGTTTATGAGATAAACGACAATTGGACTTTCTGCCAAAGACTGCCCTTCTCGTCAACTTGTCTTCTCGTCTACAAAAAATATATGCTCAACCTCCGTCTCATAGCCCATGTAATCAGTTCACTGTTGTTGCTGGAAGCCCTGCTGCTTTCGGTTGCCTTTGGCGTGGGTATATATTATAATGAGACGGACTACACCACATTTGGTATCCCCATTGGCGTGACACTCATTCTCGCCATAATCCTGTTCAGATTGGGCAGAAAGGCCGTGAATAAGTTGGGACGTAGAGACGGTTACTTGATTATCTCTTCTACATGGATTATCTTCTCCATCATTGGGATGCTCCCCTTCTTAATTGGCGGAAGCACAACGAATGTGGCACACGCATTCTTTGAAACCATGTCGGGGTTCACTACCACAGGAGCAAGCATCTTTACCAACATCGATGCACTCCCCCACTCCATCCTCTTTTGGCGCAGTATGACGCATTGGATTGGCGGTATGGGGATTGTGTTCTTTACCGTAGCAATCCTTCCCACGATTGGAACGGGTGACCAAAAGTTATTCTCTGCAGAGTCTACAGGACTAAAAATCGGAAAGTTACATCCAAAGATTTCAACTACAGCACGCTGGTTGTGGAGCCTTTACCTGCTCCTCACGGTTACTTGCATTATAGCGTATCACTTTGGTGGCATGAATATCTTTGATGCGATTAACCACGGACTTTCAACAGTGGCAACGGGTGGTTTTTCTACCCACCAAGCAAGTATTGCCTACTTCAACAGTGCTACAATTGAATATATCTCCGTGGGATTCATGTTCCTCGCCAGCATCAACTTTACCTTGCTTTACCTGTTTCTCATCAAAATGAGGTTCAGAGAAGTACTAAAAGATGCCGAGTTGCGTTTCTTTACTTGTACGGTTGCACTTTCTACCATCTTCATTGCCGGCACACTCATCATTGCTCACGAAGCAAACTTCAGTGAAGCCGTTCGCAGGGCACTTTTCAATGTAGTTTCCATCTCTTCAACAACAGGTTTCACCACCGACGACTTCATGATGTGGCATCCCTGTGTGTGGATGGTAATTACAATGGTTGGAGT
This sequence comes from Alloprevotella sp., assembly GCA_045121635.1. Taxonomy (GTDB): domain Bacteria; phylum Bacteroidota; class Bacteroidia; order Bacteroidales; family Bacteroidaceae; genus Alloprevotella. Next base: position 68,175 of record JBGVGJ010000010.1, read on the forward strand.
GATGGGTGCTTGTGCAGGGTCTACAAGTGGCGGATTGAAATCCATCCGAGTACTCACCGCATACAAGATTTCGCTTTGCGAATTTCGCCGTACGCTCCACCCAAAAGCGGTGTTCCCCGTGCGCATCAACCACACAATAATAACCAACGAGATGAGTCGCACAATCTTTGTGTATTTCGCAATCTGTGCGGCACTGCTCATTCTTGGCACAGGAATATTAGCAGCACTTGGTGTGCCCATGCTTGATGCCGTCGGGTTGAGTATTTCTTCTTTCAGCAACATCGGTCCCACATTAGGTCATGCCGTTGGTCCCCTCGACTCTTGGGATGCAATTCCCGACACCGGACTTTGGGTGTGCTCCTTCCTTATGCTTGCTGGGCGCTTGGAAATATTCTCATTGCTCCTCCCCTTCTTCCCCGACTTTTGGAAAGAAAATTAACTTGACTATAATTTTAACAAAATAAATAATGAAAAAATTTGCATGCACTATGCTTCTTGCTACTTCATTAGCAGCCTGCAACGCTCCTGAAACCACAGAGAGTGGATTCAATTACACGGACGAAAAGTTTGCAGACATCCAAATGCTTCGCTACCAAGTAGATGGTTTTGAAGACCTCACACTTCAACAGCAGACTTTGATTTACTACCTTTCTGAAGCCTCTTTGGCTGGTCGCGACATCTTGTTTGACCAGAACGGTCGCTACAACTTGCGCATCCGCCGTATGCTTGAAACGATTTACACCGACTATAAGGGCGACCGCGAAACAGAGGATTTCAAGAATATGGTAACCTACCTCAAGCGCGTATGGTTCTCAAATGGTATTCACCACCACTATGGTTGTGAAAAGTTTGAAGCAAACTTCTCTCAAGACTTCTTCCGCGAAGCCCTCAAGAGCGTTGATGCAGCGAAACTTCCTTTGGCAGAAGGTCAAACCGTTGACCAACTCTGCGACGAAGTATTCCCCGTAATCTTCGACCCCAGCGTAATGGCAATGCGTGTTAATCAGAAAGATGGTGAAGACCTCGTTCTGACCTCTGCAGCAAACTACTACGGCGAAGGTGTTACGCAGAAAGAAGCAGAAGACTTCTATGCCAAGATGAAGAAACCCGGCGACCCTCAACCCATTATGTATGGTATGAACAGCCGCCTCGAAGAAGATGAAAAGGGCAACCTTTACGAAAACACTTGGAAGGTAGGCGGTCTCTATGGTCCTGCTATTGAGAAAATCGTTTATTGGTTGGAAAAGGCAGTGCCCTTCGCTGAAAACGAAGCACAGGCAAAGGTGCTCAACCGTCTCATTGAATACTACACAACAGGCGACCTCAAGACATTCGATGACTACAGCATCCTTTGGTTGCAGGACACATTGAGTCAGGTTGACTTTGTAAACGGTTTCACAGAAAGTTACGGCGACCCCCTCGGCATGAAGGCTTCTTGGGAAGCTCTTGTAAACTACAAGAACCTTGCTGCTACTGCTCGTGCAGAAAAGATGAGTGAAAATGCGCAGTGGTTTGAAGACCATGCTCCCATTGCTGATGAATTTAAGAAGAAGGAATGCAAGGGCGTTTCTGCTAAGGTAATTACTGCAGCCATCCTCGGTGGTGACCTTTATCCCTCAACCGCAATTGGTATCAACCTCCCCAACTCCGATTGGGTTCGTCGCGACTACGGTTCAAAGAGCGTTACGATCGCCAACCTCACTGGTGCTTATGCTGAAGCCTCTGCTGGTAGTGGCATGAATCAGGAATTTGTAGTTGACGATGCAACTCGTGCCCTCCTTTCTGAATATGGTCACCTCTGCGATGACCTCCACACCGACCTCCACGAATGTCTCGGTCACGGTTCAGGTCGCCTTGCTCCCGGTGTTGACAGCGAAGCGCTCAAGGCATATAGTTCAACCATTGAAGAAGCGCGTGCCGACCTCTTTGGTCTCTACTACATCGCTGATGAAAAATTGGTAGAACTCGGTTTGACTCCCAATGCTGAAGCCTACAAGTCACAGTATTACACTTACATGCTCAACGGACTTATGACACAGCTCGTGCGCATCAAACCTGGTTTCACAATTGAAGAAGCACACATGCGCAACCGCCAACTCATTGCACGCTGGGCGTATGAACACGGCAAGGAAAACAATGTCGTTGAACTCATCAAGCGTGACGGCAAGACTTATGTACAGATCAACGACTACGAAGCCCTCCGCGGACTCTTTGGCGAACTCCTCGCTGAAATTCAGCGCATCAAGAGTACGGGCGACTTTGAAGCAGCGCGTGCTATCGTAGAAGAATATGCTGTAAATGTTGATGCCGACCTCCATAAGGAAATCCTTGAGCGCTATGCTACGCTCAACCTCGCTCCCTATAAGGGCTTTATCAACCCCGTTTATACAGCTACTTATGATGAAGCGGGCAACATCACAAAGGTTACCCTTGACTACACAGAAAAATACGACGAGCAGATGCTTCGCTACTCACGCGATTACAACTTCTTGCCCGACGTAAACTAAAATCAAACTGAGAAATGAAAAAGGAGAAAGGAGAAATAAACCATCCGGTATTTTCTCACATGTCATCCGCAAGGTCTTTCTCCTTTAATTCCACTCCATGGTCTTTTTCTCCTTTCTCCTTTCTCCTTTCTCCTTTCTCTTTATGCAATCAATTCTTATCACAGGCGGTGCAGGTTTTATCGGTAGCCATGTCGTTCGCCTTTTCGTAAATAAATATCCCGACTATAAGATTATCAACTTAGACAAACTCACCTATGCTGGTAATCTTGAAAATCTTAAGGATATTGAGAATGCCCCCAACTACACTTTCGTACGTGCCGACATTTGCGATTTTGAGAAGATGTTGGACCTCATGAAAGAGCATGCCATTACGGGAGTTATTCACCTCGCTGCCGAAAGTCATGTAGACCGTAGCATTAAGGATCCTTTCACTTTTGCACGTACAAATGTGATGGGTACACTTTCGTTGCTCCAAGCAGCTAAAGTGTATTGGGAATCGCTTCCCGAACGCTACGAAGGTAAGCGCTTCTATCATATCTCTACGGACGAAGTGTATGGCGCCCTTCAGTTGAGTCACCCCGAGGGCATTACGCCTCCCTTTACTACTACGGCTTCTTCTGAAGAGCACCACCTTGCCTACGGTGAAGATTTCTTCTACGAAACTACGCCCTACAATCCCCACTCTCCCTACTCTGCGTCAAAGGCAAGTTCAGACCACTTTGTGCGCGCCTTCCACGACACTTACGGGATGCCAACGATTGTAACGAATTGCTCTAACAATTACGGTCCCTACCAGTTCCCTGAAAAGCTCATTCCCCTTTTCATCAACAACATCCGTCAGCGCAAGCCCCTCCCCGTATATGGTAAGGGTGAGAACGTTCGCGACTGGCTCTATGTCGTTGACCACGCACGCGCAATTGACCTTATTTTCCACGAGGGTAAGGTGAATGAGACCTACAACATTGGTGGGTTCAACGAATGGAAGAACATTGACATCATCCATGTAATTATCAAGACCGTCGACCGCCTCTTAGGAAATCCCGAGGGACATTCGCTCGACCTCATTACTTATGTCACTGACCGTGCGGGACACGACCTCCGCTATGCCATCGACTCTACAAAGTTGCAGAAGGAACTCGGTTGGGAACCCTCACTTCAATTTGAGGAAGGTATTGAAAAGACCGTTCGTTGGTATCTTGACAATCAGGAATGGATGGACCGCATCACGAGCGGTGCTTACGAGCAATACTACGCCTCTATGTACGAAAACAGATAAATGGTTGAAGGTTATAAGGTTTAACGTCGCTCAGCACGTAAGTAACAGGCGGGGCGCACGGTAAACCTTATAACCTAAAACTTTTTAAATACACGCCCCACACTATGATTAAGTTTCTTGACCTTCAAGCCCTTACACATAAATACCACGATGAAATCCACGAGGCAGTAAAGCGCACCGTGGACAGTGGGTGGTACTTGCTGGGGAAGGAGACCCAACAATTTGAGCAGTACTATGCTGCATACATAGGAGTGGAGCACTGCGTAGGGTGTGCCAACGGACTTGACGCCCTCCTGTTGATGTTTAAAGCGCTCGTATTGCAAGGGCGCCTCAAGGAGGGAGACGAAATTTTAGTACCCGCCAACACCTTCATCGCTACCATTCACGGCATTACGGAGAACGGTTTGCGCCCCGTATTTGTGGACGCCAGAGACGATAATGGGCAACTCGACGAAGCCCTGCTCTCGGCAGCACTCACACCGCGAACACGCGCACTGCTACTCGTTCATCTCTACGGACAATGCGCTATGACTCAAGCGATTGAAGACTTTTGCGCAAAGCACAACCTACTCCTACTCGAAGACAACGCTCAAGCCCACGGTTGCCTTTACGGCACACGCCGCACGGGAAGTTTGGGCACGGCGGCTGCACATAGTTTTTACCCCGGCAAAAACCTTGGCGCAATGGGCGATGGTGGTGCTGTGACCACGAACGATGCAACACTGGCGGCACTTGTCCGTCAACTGGGAAACTACGGGTATTCCGAGAAATACATCTGCCCTGAGATTGGCAGAAATTCAAGATTAGACGAACTTCAAGCCGCTATTCTTGACGTAAAATTGCGTCACCTTGATGCCGACATTGAGGCACGCAGAAACATTGCGGATTACTACCGCGACCACATCACGAATCCGCTCATTTCCCTGCCTCGAATTTCCGAAAGGACGGCACACGTTTACCACCTCTTCCCCATCCGCACGAAGCATCGCGACGCGTTGCAAAAACACCTCCGCGAGAGGGGCATTGAGACCTTAATCCATTACCCCATTCCGCCACATAAACAGCAGTGTTACAGCATGTTTAACGCGCTTTCATTCCCCGTAACGGAGCGCATCAGTGCTGAAGAACTGAGCCTACCTATAAGTCCAGTAATGACCTTAGACGAAGCACAAATAGTCGTAGATGCTATCAACGACTTCAGAACAGATGATTAGTTCCAATGTGATTATGCGTTTTTAAAGGTCAGAAGACGGAATCACCCAAACGCTAAGTGGATATACAACCGCTCAAAAATCACGAAAAATGCAAAATAATTACCATGTTAACGAATGTTAACTGATTTGCATTTTTCTCTGAAATTTTGTATATTTGTACTACGGAAGTGGAGATAGCCCTAAACATCAGGGTTATCTCCACTTTTTTTGTTCACAAGGTTACTTATTAGGGGCAAAAAATAAGTATTATCGTTTTTACAAGGTTACTTATTGACGCCACAATGTAACTTATTGTTTATCCAAGAATAGATATTATCGCTGTTTTAAGTAGTCAGAATGTTAATGAGTGTTAAAGTTTTGTGCGAAAAATGAGGAAAAATGAAAAAGGTTCTGAGGTTCTGAGGGAGGGTTAAAGGGGGAACGATGAACGATGAGCGTTGAACGATTAAAGGTGAAAGGTTAAAGGGTGAACGGTTAAAGGTGAAAGCAATAATATAGCAGTTGGCCAAATGATTTTTTTAGAACACAGAACGCTACGCGTGTGCTTTGCCGTCCGGAGGGAAACATACTTGCGAAGCAATGTATGTCTTTGCGTAATCTTTAAAAAAGGCAATGATATAGCAGTTGACCCCAATTAGAATCTTATACTTTAAATGACGCCTTCAGCATCTATAGCACGCTTGGGTCAACCAAAGGTCACGAAAGTAACTGCTATATCATTGCCTTCTCAAAACTATCTTGCAATCAACTCTGATACAAATCTAAAAGATATATTCACGTTGATAAATAACACCTTACACCCAATAGTTAGACTATATATCCAACATTATAAAAAACAAGGTTTAAACTTTATTTTCTCTCTACTCTTCGATTACTCTTTTGTCCATTGTTTGCAACTAAAAAGTTATTGAATGTAAATAAGTTAGAATAAATTTTAAATTAATGAAGATAAAGTCGTAACTTTGCAACGTAAAGTGTGATTATGTGAACAAGTTATTTAATCAACAATCTACATATCGCTCATATACAACCAATTAGAAATAATTTACTAACAATTTTAATAACTTTATTTAATCACTTATGAGAAAAAGATTAGCTTTGCTAATGGCCTCGCTGTTCCTGATAGTCGGGACGGCATGGGCTCAGACGCCCGTTCTGAAATTGATGAGTGGGCAAATTGGCAACAGTTATCCTCTTGCGCTTTCCGATGCAGACGCAGAGAAGGTGTTTGATTTAGAGAACTTAACTGTGGCCGTGAAGGTGAATGCAAGTACGTTTACGGCAGATAAACGTATGGCATTGTTCTGTACATCTGACCCTACTCAAAATGCAAACACTAGTGCGAAAGGTAAAGACTCACACTATGTGGCTTATGGTTTGAGCGGTACGACAAAGGATAATCCTGCTAAAGGAGCTATTGGATATTTAGCTTCGTGTATAACTGGAGACCGCTTTACGAGTGGTGGCATTGTTGCTAATTCACAAGAGGTAGTCCTGGTGTACGTGATCAATCCTTCCGATAAGACATATAAAATGTATATCAACGGAGTGGAAAATGGTTCATGGGTAAATGCACATACTGACGGATTTATGAGTGGTTACGAAATTGCCACTCCCGGGATGGTAAAAGAAGACTATCCTAATGCAAAAATTTACCTTGGTGGTGCAGTGAAGGCCAACAAACCAAATTTTGAAACGTTCAATGGTACTATCACTGGTGTTGAAGTGTATGACGGAGCTCTTACAGCAGAACAGGTAAAGAATGTCTTTCCAAGTGATCCTGCTCTTGAAGCAGCCGACCTCTATGCGTTGAAGAGTCCTTCGGGTACATATTTCAACTTTACACCTGTAAAAGTTGAGAGTAATACTACTCAGGCATCTTTCCAGGATGAACCTTCGTTTGTTTATAAGAAGAGAGATGCTAACGGTTTTTACTTCCAAAGTCTTGAGGATGAAAGTAAATTCATAGGTTATCAGACAACTGGAGCCTACTGGATTACTACAACCGCTCAATCTTATTGGACAATCTCTGAAGCGGATGGTCTCGTTGAGTTGACAAGACTTCAGCCTCAAACAGACAAGGAAGGAAATGTAACTGGACATAGCACTGTTCGTCTTGGACACGATGAAGAGTGGTCAGCTGGTACAGGTATCTTTACGAATGTAGGTACTGGTTGCAACAAGTGGCAACTCATCCCCGCATACCCCGTAACTGTTATATATATGTATAACGGCAATGAGATTGATAGAGTGAAGGCTGGTGTCTTTGTTGGCGAGTCTTATACTATCGATACAAAGGGTCAAAATGTTCTTTCACACCAGATTGACAAGGGTGAAATCGTAGTTACTGATGGAGTTTACTCTATCCCTGCAGTTAATGGCGCTACAGAAGTAACTATTACGCTCGGAAAGTTTGACAAGTATGCTACAAGCATGCCTGAATTCACTGATGAGTCTGGTACAATTAAGTCTAACAACCAATTCTTGACTGCATTGGCTGTTGATGGTACTACAATCTTTACAGGTGGTACTGCTCCTACTTCTGCTGCTGAAATGTATGTGTTGCTCCCCGAAGATATGATTGCGTTGACTCGCGGAGAACATACCTTTACTACGACTTTCCCCGATAACAAGACCAGTCATATTCTTGCTGCTAACTTGTGGTTGGACAAGAATGGTGACGGTACTTTTGAAACGCATCTTGGAACAACAGGTGCTGCTGGTAGCAATAGCAACAATCTTTCAACAGTATCATTCACAATTCCCTACGATGCTGTATTAGGTTCTACACGCCTCCGCTTCCGTTTGGATAGTTCATGGAGTATTGCAGCAACAGCTGATGCTACCGCAAACCGCATGGTGTACGATATTCCTATTGTTATCGTTGATCAGGTTGTAACAAAGGAACTTACCTACAACTTTATGTACAACGGCCAGAAGATTGGCACGCAAACTATCACAGGAACTGTAGGTACAAATCTTCCTGTTCCTACACAGCAGTTCAAGGTGGTTAATGAGTTGCTCTCATTCGTTCTTCCCGAAGGTAAAGTTGAGGAAGGCACTGATACTTACAATGTAGAAGTGCGCATCAACAATGCGAAGTTCCCCACACCCACAACTATTACAGACGGTCAGTTTGCTAACGATACGAAGTGGTACTTCGCTACTTTGCGCAACGAATACATGCAATATAACGGTAGCACAGAAGTTGTTACTACTGCCACTCAAGGTTTGACAGATAAGGACCTCTTCACTGTAGTGGGTAACCCCATTGACGGATACCATATTTATAATAAGGCTCTCGGCGCTACAAAGACTATTTATAGCAATACTCCCAATGAATTCAATAGCGCTGTAGAGTTGAATGCTAATCCTAATGGTTCTTGGTATGTAACTACTAACAGTAACGGTGGTTTCTCATTCTATAATGTAAACAACAGTAAAAACCATTACTTGCACGAAAAGAATGACCACTTGATGCACTGGTCTGATGACAAGTCAAAAACCGACGCTGGTTCTAACCTCATTTTCGAACCTGCTTACGAATTCACTGTGCTTATTGGTGAAGTTCCTGGCAGTGTAGATGCTGAAGCGAAGTATAGAGGCCAAACTGCTTTGACAAACAACGGTAAGTTGTTGCTCCCCAGAGCTGACTTGGACCTCTTCACTGCAAAGGATATCAGTGGTTACACTTGGAAGTATGTTGTAGATGAAGAGCAAAATACCATCTCACTCGTTTACACAGAAGTTATTCCCGAGGTGAACCCCACAGCTGTAGTGGAGCTCCTCGCTCGTGTTGGTAGTTGGGATGTTGTTGATAAGTTCAAGTTTGTTCTTGACCCCTCTATCAACTCTAAGCAGGAAACCTTCGTTATCGGTTCTGAAGGTGATAAGATTTTGATTAAGGGGTCTACCCTCAGTGCCCTGACAATGGGTCTTGGTTGGTATTTGAACAACATCGCACATATTAATATTGCGTGGAACTCACTCAACGAAAAGACGGTAAGCGGTGCGCCTTATGCAGACCTTTCTGACCTTCCTGTTCCCACAGGCGAAGAAACTCACTCTTCAGATGCGAAGTATCGTTACTACTTGAATACTTGTACATTCGGTTACTCTATGACCTCATGGACATGGAAACGTTGGCAACAGGAAATTGACTGGATGGCGCTCCACGGTATTAACATGCCCCTCCAGCTCGTAGGTCTTGAAGAAGTATGGCGCAAGTTCCTCACTATGGAAGAAGGTGGTAAGCGCAAGTACGGTTACACCGACGAAGCTGCTAAGGCATTCGTGGCTGGTCCTGCGTTTATCGCATGGTGGGCAATGAACAACCTTGAAGGTTGGGGTGGTACAGCTGCTGGTTCAAAGAGTGGTTACAACAACTTGGCAGGTGCTGGTGGTGTTCAGGACGACGCTTGGTATGCACGCCAGAAGGAACTTGCTGGAAAGATTGTAAGTGCACAGCGTGCTCTTGGTATGCAACCCGTGCTTCCCGGTTGGTCGGGTATGGTGCCAACAAACTTCGCTACGAAGTCGGGTTATGCAACTCGCGGTAACGGCGGCAACTGGGCAGGTGACTTCGTTCGTCCCCTCCTCCTCAGCGTCAACAATGCAAATTATGCTGACATTGCAGCTGACTACTATGCTTGTCTTGAAGAAGTAATGGGCGAAAGCCAATATTACTCTATGGACCCCTTCCACGAAGGTGGTGGTGCTGGTACAATGGAAGACTACGCAGCGCTCTATGCTGCAATGGAAACGGCTAAGCCAGGTTCACAGTGGGTAATCCAGCAATGGCAGTGGAGTGCTACTCAGAAGTACTCTTTGACCGCTGTACCCGCAGGTAAACTCGTCGTGCTCGACCTTTTCTCTGATGGTTCACCCGCATTTGACTCATACAACGGTTATGCTCCTCAGGATGCCGTATTCTGTGCTATCCCCAACTTCGGTGGTCGCTCAGGTTTGATGGGTCGTTTGCAGAATGTTACAGATAACTACTTCAAGTTTAAGGCTAAGTATGCAAGCATCAAGGGTATCGGTACTGCTCCTGAAGCTATCGAACAGACTCCCGTTACTTACGACTTGATTTACCAGCTCCCCTGGATGGGTAGCAAGCCTGATGTAGCTGCTTGGGTTGACAACTATGCTTATGCGCGTTACGGTAAGAACAACAGCATCGTGAAGGAAGCTTGGAGCTTACTCCGTCAAGGTCCCCTCAACTATGGTGCTGATGGCATCCAAGGTCCTGTAGAAGATGTTTGGGCTGCTCGTCCTAACCTTAGTGCAAATCCCGCTAGTGCTTGGGGTAAGACAATGAACAATGCTATTGGTACTTACAATAAGGAGCGTCATCAGATGTTGATTGATGCAGTTTACAAGCTCATTGATCAGGAAGACGAACTCGCTTTGGTTGATGGTTCTGTTTATAAGAGCAACTACTTGTACGACCTTGTTGAGTTTGGAGGTGCAGTAATGGCTGACTATGCTTACTACCTTTTGAAGGGAATTGCCTCTGCAAAGGGTTCTAATGACGAACTTTATCAGGCTCGTAAAAATGCTTTCCTCCAACTTATCTTGGATATGGATGACTTCAGAGGTACGAACCTTAACTTCCGTCTCGGTAAGTGGACACAGGAAGCTCGTGATGCTGCTGCTGAAGTAACAGGTGCAACTACAGCTACTGCCGACTGGTATGAATATAACAATGCGCGTACCATCTTGACTACTTGGTCTTCACCCGGTACAAACTTGAACGACTACTCATACCGCTCATGGCAGGGTCTTTTGAAGGACTTCTACTATAAGCGTTGGAAGTACTACTTTGATAACAACTGCACAGATGGTGAGTACAAGTTCTTCGAATGGAACTGGGCACACGGTATGACACACAAGGTTGGTGATAGTGGTATCAGCTCAACTCCTCTTAAACAAGGTGAACCAGGTCATACAGACAGTTATACTCGTAATGCTGTAGGTAACACTATCGAAGAAGCGAATAAGATGCTTGCTAAGTACATCATCCCCGTAGTGAAGGCGGATGGTGGCGTGTACTACGCTTACCGCTACCTCACAAACGATGAGATGGCTTCTCAGGTGGCTATTATGGCTACTGCTGGTGATGCGTTGAATTTGACTGAGATCTTCAAGGTAGACCTCACTGGTGCTACTGTTTCTGGTGACTTTGCTACTATGGTTACTGACAATACATTTGCTGATTTTAGTAATGTAGTAATCAAGGCAGATGCAACTACAGGTTCACATGCAGGTGAAATCACATTGACTGACGGTACTGTGCTTAAGTTCAATGTGGTATTGGCGAAGTTTAATGGTGTTTACCAAATTAACTACCAAGACAATGGTGATAAGGCAGTCTTTGTAGGTTACAATTCAGACAAGGACCATGCAAACAATGTAGGTTACAAGTTGATTGCACAGGGCACTTATGCTCCCTCTGCTGATTTGGATAAACTCTTTACAGTTACTCCCTCTGGTACAGGTTATACACTTTCTGCACAGGGTAAGTATCTCAAGGCTCCCAACCTTGGTGCGTGGAACCATGTAATGTTCTCTGACAATAAGGCTGATGCTGGTGTTTACCTCTTCGAGGAAACTAGTCTTGGTTCTGATATTTATAAGTTCCGCAACCCAAGTAATGCAGACGATATTAAGTATATCAATGACTATGACAACTTAGTATTTGGTAATGACAAGGCAGGTAAGGAGAACCTCTCCACCTTCACTCTTACTGAAGTTACAAACTTCAATGTAACCTTCGCTGACACTCTCGCAACAATCAACTTCCCTCTCAATGTAGTGATGCCCCAAGGTATGACTGCTTACGACATTACTGCTGATAAGCTCAACTACGGTAGTGGTAGTGCTTTAGCTTACGCTGTATTGCAACCCATTGCTACAGCAGGTGAAGTGCTCAAGGCAGGTACTCCTGCCGTTGTGAAGGTGGCGAAAGATACTCCTTATACCTTCCAAATTCGCTTGAACGCTAACGGTGCGAAGACATCTTTGGATGGTTCTATCCTTAAGGGTAATTTCGTGAAGGAAACTTTGGCTACAAGCAACGAACACAAGAAGTTTGTGCTTAATGGCGATAAGTTCACAGCAATCGATGCCGCTACCGACATCGCTGCAAACAATTGTTGGGTACAGACAAATGTTGATGTTACAAACATAGCCCTTTCAAAGCTTCTTGAAAATGGTGCTGCAGTTGATAGTATCCTTGCTGTAGACGACTGGTTGTTCACTTATGAAGTATCTGAGAATGGTAGTATCACACTTCTCGATGCTGCAGTTCCTGGTGATGGCAACTTGGTGATTGGTTCATACTATACCGTAAATGGCAAGACTCAACGAGTTTCTGCTATCTCACCTACATTCTTGCATGGTAACACAGATTTGACTTCAATCACTTTGCCCGCAACGATGACCAACCTCGGTTTCCGTGAAATTGAGCCTATGTTTAAGGGTACTTATAAAGGAGAAGCGGGTGATGGTGCGACTTACAATGGTTCTACTCTTGTAGGAGAAGCAAAAGGATTGAGTCGTAAATTTCAATTCCCCGATGACCCCGATACAGATCCCAAAAAACCTTATGAGGTGAATGGTGACTTTGCATGGAGATTGACATTGGATGTTAGCATTGATACAACAAAGAGTACTAGTTTCAATAATTATGGTTCAGCTATTGTCTCTTCCCAGGAAAATTCGCTTGCCGATTATTATAATAATTTCATGCAAATCTATTTGTGGAAGGACCTTCAACATATCGTTGTAAAGATTGACAATAACGATGACCGCTATAGTTATACCTTGCCTGAGTTGGATCAGAATGGTGAAGAAACAGGAAATTTGGTAACCCTCAACCACTTCAAGTTCGAATTGGAACACGACGGCGCAGGTGGTTATCAGGTAGTCATCTACTATGACGATGGTAGAGCGAAGATGTATACTATCTCTGCAGGTCAGAGTAACCTTAATCCATTTAGCAGTCTCTGGTACTCATTGCCTGAAGGTATTAGTGTAGATGTGACGTTTGAAAAACTCATCAGCAAGGGTTTGTTTGTGGGTTGTACCAACTTGCATGAAATCATTGTGGATGAGAACAACCCCACATTTAAGAGTTGCGAACATGGTGTGCTCTACGACAAGAACGGCTACTATGTGATGCGTATTCCTGAAGGTGAAACAAGACACCATTTCGAAATCCCCAGTAAGGTTGTAAAACTCTATGCTGGTGCTGTACATGGCGTTAGCGCTGATATCGTACTTCACTCTAATCCTCAGATTGGTGTGGTTGAAGGACATGAAGAGCATGTAGAAAATGCTAAGTTCTACCTTTCATTGGATGATATCGATGCTACGATTACAAAAAATGAAACAGGATATGGCGGTGCTCGTGACTTTATTTCTACGAACAACAACACTTATGTGAATGCGAACTATAAGCGTGCTCCTCTTACTGAAGGTGTGTTTGGTACAATCTGCTTGCCTTTCGATATTAAAGAGGATAACGCTATAATGAATAAGTACGATTTCTACAAATTCAAGAGTGCTGATGCGACCAGTTTGACCTTCACTCAGGTACTGGCTTTGGAACATAACAAGCCTTACCTCTACAAGTTGAAGGATGACGTTGAAACTGATTATAATGTCACGAACGATGGTCTTGATGTATTCCAATCTAAAGGCGAAGTAGAGATTGAAACTTTGGCTAAGTTTGATAAATCTCTATTAACGGGTGACATCACTGCTTTAGGTGCCTTTGTAAACTATTTCGTGGAAACGAATAAGTATTCTGATAAGGCATTCTATTACTATAAGACAAGCGAAAAATCGTTCTGGCAGGTAACAAAGAAACTTAACTACAGACCCTATCGTGCGTTCTTCGTAGTGAATAATGTTCAAGCAAATCAAGCAGCTCCACGTCTCAGCCTCCAGTTGCTCGATGGTACTGTAACTGATATTGACGCATCATTGGTAGAAGGTATGGAAGCACCCGAATATTACGATCTCAGCGGTCGTCGCGTGCTCAATCCTGTTAGTGGTGGTGTTTATATCGTAAACGGAAAGAAAGTATTTATTAAGTAAATCCTTACGTGTCTAAACGATTCACAACGTGGATTGTGACCAGAATGTTCTCTCTGAGTGTTGCGAGTGTCTCATAGCAGAGATGCCTCGCTTCACTCGGGATGAATTAATACTAGACAAGTATAAACAAACAATTTATGAATATGGAAAAGAAGTTATATGTAACACCTTCACTTGAAGTGGTAGAAATGGATTTTGGCGTACTTCTGCAAGGAAGTGTTAAACCACCTATAGGTGGTACAGAAGATGAAAATGTAGAAATGGGTACAAAAAAACTAGAAGGCAACTTTAACCACACTTGGGAATAATCCACATATTACCCTATACAATTAAAACGAGGGGGTGTCCACACGGGCATCCCCTCGTTTTTTCAGATTTACATATCACCAACTTGGCAATTTTAGATAGCAAATCATATCAAATTGATAGGATTTCAGGGGGTAAAAACGCAAAATATCAGATTGTTACCGGTGTATTAACATATTTTTATTACTTTTGCCTTGCTTTTTATCACCATATATTATTAAATGGCACAGACTAAACTAAACCCAAGTGTAATATTTGAAACAAGTTGGGAAGTGTGTAACAAGGTCGGTGGTATTTACACCGTACTCTCTTCAAGAGCGAACACGCTCCAACAGAGCCACGCGGACAAGGTATTCTTCATCGGTCCTGATGTGTGGCAAGGAAAGGAAAATCCCCTTTTCAAGGAAAACAAGCGCCTTTTAACAAAGTGGAAGAAAGCGGCAGCCGAAGTCGGCGTAAATGCACGTATCGGGAGATGGAATGTTCCAGGCTCCCCTATTGCCATTTTGGTAGACTTCCAGCCCTTCTTTGAAGTGAAGAATGAAATCTATGCTGCGGCATGGAACGACTTCCAAGTTGACTCGCTTCACGCTTATGGCGACTACGATGAAGCTTCTATGTTCTCATACGCCGCTGGTAAGTTTGTAGAAGCCGTAGTAAAGGCCGACCTTCTCAAGGGCGAAAGCATCATCTACCAGGCTCACGAATGGATGTCAGGTCTCGGTATGCTTTTCTTGAAGAAGGAATGCCCCGCGGTGGCAACCATCTTCACGACTCACGCTACAAGCATCGGTCGCTCTATCGCTGGTAACAACAAGTTGCTCTACAAGTACTTCCACGGTTACAATGGCGATCAGATGGCTTCAGAACTCTCAATGGAGGCGAAGCACAGCATCGAAAAGCAGAGCGCTCATGGTGCCGACTGCTTCACTACCGTAAGCTCGTTCACTGACCGCGAATGTAAGCAATTGCTTGACAAGCCCGCTGATGTAGTGCTCCCCAATGGTTTTGAGAACGACTTCGTACCCAAGGGCGCTGCCTTCACCAAGAAGCGCAAGGAAGCGCGTAAGTGCATCCTCAATGTGGCAAGCAAGTTGATTGGCGAGGAACTCGACGACACTACGCTCATCGTGAGCACATCAGGTCGCAACGACTTCCGTTGTAAGGGTTTTGACGTGTA
Organism: Alloprevotella sp.; assembly: GCA_045121635.1. Taxonomy (GTDB): domain Bacteria; phylum Bacteroidota; class Bacteroidia; order Bacteroidales; family Bacteroidaceae; genus Alloprevotella. The sequence goes on from JBGVGJ010000010.1 coordinate 83,763, forward strand.
TATGGAAGCCCTCGCACAACTCAACGCACGCATGAAGACGCTTGCACAAGCGGAAGAAGAACTCGTGTCACAAAAGGTGTTGGCGCTTATCGAAGTGCCCTGCTGGACAAAGGAACCCCGCCAGGACCTCCTCGCACGCTTAAACGGCACCGACAAGTCGGAAGGCGGACTCCATACGCCCATGATTACCCACGACCTCTACAACCTCAACGAAGACCGCATCCTTTGCCTCATTAAGCAACTCGGTCTTTGGAACACAAAGAATGATGCCGTTAAGGTAATCCTCGTGCCCTGTTATTTGGAAGGTGCTGATGGTATATTTAATATGCCTTACTACGACCTTCTTACAGCCAACGACCTTTGCCTCTATCCCTCATACTACGAACCCTGGGGTTACACTCCGCTCGAAAGTTGCGCCTTCAAAGCTCCCTGTATCACAACCGACCTTTCAGGCTTCGGTCAGTGGGTAAACGATGTGCTCGGCTATCAGGGTGAACTCTCTGACGGCGTAAAGGTAATCCACCGCGATGATGAAAATTACTTTGATGTATCGCGCGAGATGTGTGAAGCCATTGAGGCAATGATGCGCATGCCCTTGAAGGACAGAGCAGTACTCTGCAAGAAGGCGGCAGCATTGGCGGATAAGGCACAGTGGAAGAACTTCATCAAGCACTACTACGATGCTTATGACTTCGCCCTCAGAAATGCACAAAACTAAACTATATAACAATTTTTATTGATCAATAAAAAACAACATGAAAGTAAAACTTAGCAATTCAAATCAGCCTACATGGAAGATGGTGAGCGTTAAGAGCCACCTCCCCAAGGAGCTGAATGTTCTTGATGAAATTGCCCACAACCTTTGGTGGTCATGGAATCAGGAAGCTGTTGAACTCTTCGACAGCATCGACCACAAGCTTTGGCACAAGTGTGGTAAGAACCCCGTTGAACTTCTCGCTCGCGTTTCTTACGAACGCCTCGAAGAACTCGCCGCCGACAAGGTAATGCTCGCAGCTATCGAGAAGGTTTACAAGAACTTCCGTGCATACATGGACGTTAAGCCCAACGCAAAGCGTGCAAGCGTGGCTTATTTCTGCATGGAATACGGTCTCAACTCTGTACTCAAGATTTACTCTGGTGGTCTCGGTGTACTCGCAGGTGACTACATCAAGGAAGCTTCTGACTCAAATGTAGACATGTGTGCAGTAGGTTTCTTGTATCGTCACGGTTACTTCACTCAGACTCTTTCAATGGAAGGTCAGCAGATCGCTAACTACGACGCTCAGAACTTTGACCGTCTCCCCATTGAAAAGGAACTCGATAAGGATGGCAACCAGGTTGTTGTTGCTGTTCCCTACCCCGGCTACACCGTTTACGCAAGCGTATGGCGCGTAAATGTTGGTCGTGTGAAGCTCTACCTCCTCGACACTGACAACGGTATGAACTCACAGTACGACGCTGGCATCACTTCAGCGCTCTACGGTGGTGACTGGGAAAACCGTATCAAGCAGGAATACCTCCTCGGTGTCGGCGGTATGTTGATGCTCCAGAAGCTCGGCATCACTAAGGACGTTTACCACTGTAACGAAGGTCACGCTGCCCTCTGTAACGCACAGCGCCTCGTTGACTACGTAGCAACTGGTCTCTCTTTCGGTGAAGCACTCGAACTCGTTAAGGCTTCTTCACTCTACACTGTACACACTCCCGTACCTGCTGGTCACGACTACTTCGAAGAAGGCCTCTTCCGCAAGTACATGGATTCATTCTCTGGCAAGCTCGGCATCTCTTGGGACGACTTCATGGGCCTCGGTCGTATGAACCCCGAAGACAAGAACGAAAAGTTCTCAATGTCAGTATTCTGCTGTAAGACATGTCAGGAAATCAACGGTGTGAGCTGGCTCCACGGTAAGGTTTCTCAGATGATGTTCAAGGGCACATGGCCCGGCTACATGCCCGATGAACCCCGTCGTGAATACGAAATCCGCGACCACGAAGGCTACTACCAGGCATACAACCTCCAGCAGAACGAAAGCCACGTGAGCTACGTTACTAACGGTGTTCACTTCCCCACATGGGCTGCTAACGAATGGAAGGAACTCTACTGCAAGCACTTCGATAAGAACTTCATGAACGACCAGAGCAACATGAAGATCTGGGAAAAGATTTACGAAGTTTCAGATAAGGAAGTTTGGGAAACTCGTTGCGCTCTCAAGATGAAGCTCATCAACTACATCCGCAACCGCTTCCGCGACACTTGGTTGAAGAATCAGGGCGACCCCAGCCGTGTGGTTTCGCTCCTCGACAAGATTAACCCCAACGCGCTCCTCATCGGTTTCGCTCGTCGCTTCGCTACTTACAAGCGTGCACACCTCCTCTTCTCTGACCTCGATCGCCTTGCTAAGATCGTAAACAACCCCGACTACCCCGTACAGTTCCTCTTCGCAGGTAAGGCTCACCCCGCTGACGGTGCAGGTCAGGGCTTGATCAAGCGCATCTACGAAATCTCTCAGCGTCCCGAGTTCATCGGTAAAATCATCTTCCTCGATAACTACGATATGGAACTCGCTCGCCGCCTCGTTTCAGGTGTAGATATTTGGATGAACACTCCCACTCGTCCCCTCGAAGCATCTGGTACATCAGGTGAAAAGGCACTCATGAACGGTGTTGTAAACCTCTCTGTACTTGATGGTTGGTGGTACGAAGGTTACCGTCCCGGTGCAGGTTGGGCGCTCACAGACAAGCGTACTTACCAGAACCAGGAACATCAGGACCGTCTCGACGCAGCTACAATCTACTCACTCCTCGAACAGGAAATCATTCCTCTCTACTACGCTCGCGGTGCGAAGGGTTACAGCGAAGGTTGGGTGAAGACAGTGAAGAACTCAATCGCTCAGATCGCTCCCCAGTACACAATGAAGCGTCAGCTCGACGACTACTACGATCGCTTCTACAACAAGGAAGCTGCTCGCTTCAAGCTCCTCGCTGCTGACAACAACAAGCTCGCGAAGGAAATCGCTGCTTGGAAGGAATGTGTAGCTGAACGTTGGGATAGCATCAATGTTGTTGCTTCTGAAGGTATGGAAAACCTCAACAACATCGTTTCTGGTCAGGACTTCACAATTAAGCACGTTATCGACGAACAGGGTCTCGACAACGCAGTTGGCGTAGAACTCGTAGTACTCGAAACTGTTGAAGGTCGTGATGTAGTACAGACTACTATCCCCATGACAATGACAAAGCGCGAAGGCAACCTCCACACATTCGAACTTACTACAAGCCTCGATGTTGCAGGTTCATTCAAGGTAGCGTTCCGTATGTTCCCCACAAACGAACATCTCCCCTACCGTCAGGACTTCGCTTATGTAAAGTGGTTCGCATAAACCAAATTGTGCAAGACACATACCATCCAAATGAGGACGCATCATTACGGTGCGTCCTCTTTTTAATGATTATGGGATAGGTGCTCTATTTAAGATTATTGCTTCTATATAACAAATTCCTCTGCAAGCATGTTACGACACAGTATCGTTTGTATTTAGGCAACGTAGAAAATCTTGTAAATCACTTTCGTAATGCCACCGTAGGAGGGCACACATGCCTAACCGCTGGTGAGCAAGGTGAACCTGCGGATTATGAATAACAACAGTATTTTTCTATCGGTCCCCGTAGGAGGACCCACAGCACTTGGATATACTATAAGTTAAACTTATCATGTTGCATTCCACTTAGTAGTCAATCCGGACAGCAACCATTGGTTGTTGTGGGTCCTCCTACGGGGACCGATACATTTATTCGCTTGTAGTCAACCACCGCAGGTTCACTGCGTTCACCCGCGGTTACGCAAGTGTGCCCTCCTACGGGGGCAATGCACGCATAACTACCAGTTGTTATATCTCGTTTTTGTTTACCCTTGGGCAATGGGAACTGTCCGGTAAATATTTCTCACAGAGTACGCAAAGTACGCAAAGACTATGCAGGGTCTTTACCCTTTCTCTATAAAGTATTTCGCAAAGACATACATTACTTCGTTCGTATGTAACAATCCGGATGGCAAAGCACAAGCGGGAGCGTGTGCGCATCTGCGCATTTCTATACTACGTGTTAATATATTCCGCACGGTCTCTGCGTTCTCTGCGCTCTCTGCGTGAAAAAATAAAAGGGGGGCTTGTACACTTGAAATGACTTCATAGTTTGAGAGTTAGAAGCATTAAATGGACAACAATAATATGGGAACTGTTATTTAACGCTAAGTAGTAACGTTTAGTTGAGTATACCTATTGACTAACAGACAAAGATATTTATACTGGTCAACAATAATATCAAGTGTATTTATAATGAAGTTTCATTTATGATTTGTATCTTTGCAAAGTATAGGCACTTAATGAAATTCACTAATAACACCAATATAGCATGAAGAAACTACTATCTCTCCCACCCAACTTGGTAACTTGTTTTCATGAAGTATCACAACTCAGTAAAGATGAATACTTCTGCACTTCAGACCCTGCTGGAACGAAATTAGGTTCAGGTGGTGGCACAACATGGTTACTACAGGATTGTTATCAGCAGGAAAGTGCTGATAAAAGTTTTGATGAATGGTTGGCGCAAGAAAAGCGCATCCTCCTTCATGCAGGTGGACAGAGTCGACGCCTACCGATGTATGCACCCAGTGGAAAGGTTTTAACTCCAATCCCAGTGTTCCGTTGGCAAAGAGGACAACGAGTAGATCAAACGCTCCTGGACCTCCAAATGCCACTCTATGAAAAGATTTTGGGAAAGGCCCCTGAAGGTCTTAGAACACTCATCGCTAGTGGAGATGTATACATACGCGCAACTGAAGAACTTCAAGACATTCCTGATGTAGATGTGGTGTGCTACGGTATGTGGGCAGATCCCACATTGGCAAGTCATCACGGTGTGTTTGTTATTGATAGAAATGCTCCTGACCGTCTTGACTTTATGCTACAAAAACCAAGCACAGAGGTTCAGGCAAAACTCATGCAGACACATTACACACTGATGGATATTGGTGTGTGGATTCTTTCAGACCGTGCTGTAAAAGCACTCTTCAAGAAAGCACCTGTCGGTGCTGACGGAAGTTTAACGAAGGCATACGACTTATATTCTGAATTTGGATGTGGTTTGGGTGAACATCCTTCACTCCCCGATACTGATTTGGAAGAACTTTCCGTAGCAATTCTACCCCTCCCAGGTGGAGAGTTCTATCATTTTGGTACGACACCAGAATTGCTCACGTCTACGGAAGCGATTCAAAACAGAGTGAAAGACCAGCGCTTCATTATTCAAAAAGCAGTAAAGCGCCACTCATCTGTATTTACTCAAAACCTTTCGATTCAGAATAAGGCGACAGAAAAGAATGAGTATGTATGGATGGAAAATTCATACCTCGGTAAAGATTTCTACTTTACGACTCGCAATGTCATCACTGGCATTCCTCAGAATGATTGGAAGGTTACACTTCTCGACGGCATCTGTGTAGATGTTGTACCTATTGGTGATTGTTGTTATGCGTTACGCCCATACGGATATACCGATGCATTTAGAGGTAGTGCAGAAGATGAAACAGTTACTTTCCTCGAAAAACCCTGGAAAAACTGGTTAGCCATGAGAGGCATTGCCAAGGAAGATGTAGGAAATTGGAAAGATATTCAGGCAGCGCAGATTTTCCCTGTATGTGACGACATTGAACTTATGGGGAAACTGCTTAATTGGATGATTGCTCCTGAAGGCAATTCGGACTTAACACAAGAATATTTAGCGCTTCCCCGTCTCTCGGCAGATGAAATTTCTATCAAGGCAAATCTGGCACGACTTGTTTCACAGCGCCGCGCCTTAATGAAGACGAATCTTGAGGCTATAGCAGCTAACTGGAAGAAGAGTGTTTTTTATCAACTTGACTTGAAGGACACTGCCCAGAAATATCAATCACTTCATATTCCTAACCCTGCTCCATTGCCCTTTGATGCTCCTTTGATGACACGCATACATGATGCTATGTTTAGAGGTGATGATGAGCGCGCGTTTAAATTACTTCAAGAAGGACTTACTGAAAGCGCACTTCAACACAAGAGTAATCCCCACAAGACAACATACGACGATCAAATCGTATGGGGAAGAAGTTCGGTGCGTATTGACCTTGCCGGAGGATGGACAGATACACCTCCTTATAGTTTAATGAGCGGAGGTAATGTCGTAAACCTCGCAATTGAACTTAATGGGCAACAACCTCTGCAGGTGTATGTTAAACCTTGCAAGGAACATGTAATCATTTGTCGTTCAATTGACCTTGGTGCCATTGAGCGTATTGAAACCTATGAGGAATTGCGCCAATTCAACAAAGTAGGTTCGCCCTTCTCTATTCCCAAGGCTGCAATGACACTTGCCGGATTTATGCCAGGATTCGGAAAGGAGACTTTCAGTAGTTTGAAACAACAATTAGAAGCCTTTGGGTGTGGTATTGAAATTACTCTTTTGTCAGCAATCCCCGCTGGTTCTGGTTTAGGTACAAGCAGTATCCTTGCTGCAACTGTATTAGGTGCACTCTCTGACTTCTGCGGACTTGGATGGGATAAGAGTGAAATATGCAACCGCACACTTGTACTTGAACAACTCTTAACTACTGGTGGTGGATGGCAAGACCAATACGGTGGTGTATTGCATGGTGTAAAACTTCTTCAGACTCAGGCAGGATTTGATCAAAATGCAACAATCCGTTGGGCACCCGAAACGCTGTTTACTGCACCTGACTTCCGTCCGTGTCACCTACTCTACTATACAGGCGTTACACGCACAGCGAAGAATATCCTTGCTGAAATTGTAAGAGGCATGTTCTTGAATAGTTCTCAACACTTAACATTGCTCGACGACATGAAGAATCATGCACTTGCTATGTATGACACACTTCAATTAAACGACATCAACAAATACGGTGCGTTAGTACGTCAAACTTGGGAACAAAACAAGACTCTTGATGCTGGTACAAATCCCCCGATAGTGGAAGAAATATGCCGTCGCATTGATGACCTTTGTGCTGGATACAAACTACCTGGAGCTGGAGGTGGAGGATTTATGTACATGATTGCGAAAGATCAAGAAGCAGCACGACGCATTCGTGAAATTCTTACTCAAAATCCTGTAACTCCCAATGCACGCTTCGTTGACATGAGTGTGTCTACAAGCGGTCTTCAAGTAAGTAGAAGTTAAACAACGACATTCATACACAATTAGCAATAACTAACTCCCAGATATTTAGAATTATAAGTCATATATTCCAGATTATCTGGGAGATAGTTTAATACAACTTAGCAAACTTAATCTATGATACGAAAATCGCTCTTTTCCATTTTAGCAACATTACCTGCTCTATACTCATGTCAAGAAAATCATGAGGTGGAAATAGCGGTTTGTTGCATCAATGATTTTCATGCTTCATTCGTTGCTGATGAAGACAGAAATATCTATGGTGTCGGAAGTGTGATACACACTCTTGATTCAATTAAGTCTGTATACCCTCATCATGTTATACTTTCGGGAGGAGATAATTTTGGAGGTTCGTATTTCTATAAGGTTACGAATGGATCCACAATGCCTATTTTCTTTGAAGAAAGCGGAATGAAAATATCTGTTATTGGCAATCATGAATTTGATGAAGGACAACAGAAATTAGCACAGAAGTGGAGCACACAAACTGCCGACAAACAACCTTGTGACTTAACCTATATTTCAGCAAACATTCGCGACTCTCTTGGAAACATCCCTCATTTTGCGCAAGCATATTGTGTGAACGAGGTGAAACTTTCAGAGACAAAGTCGGTACATCTTTCCTTTATTGGGCTCACAACTGCGTTGACACCACAACAAACGAGTTTGCGACACGTTAAGGACTTGCATTTTGATGCAGACTGTAGTAATGTTATTGACAGTGTGCAACAGTTACCTGAATATCAAGTCCTTACCCCTACTATTAACGCAACATTCATCGTAGGTCACATTGGTGCAATGCGAAAAAATGGTGTTCCAGAATGGGAAGATATTTCAGCCCATCAACTTTCGCAACTTAATTCAAGTAATGTTAGCGGATTCTTTGCCGCACATACGCACGATACACTTTCAGGAAGAATCAACAATAACCAAATTCCTATTGTTCAAGGGGGAAGTAATGGTAGGTATATAGGAATGCTGAAAGTTAAATATGACACTGTGAAAAACAAAGTAACACAGATTACTCCTGAACTTTGCAGTGTAAGACGAATCAGTAATTCCACCTCACAAACACAAAAGTTGGTAGACTCTTTGCTTGCAAACACATTTGTAGGGGGCAGACCTCTGAATGAGGAATTGTGTACGATTCAATCGGATATGGCGCACAATCGTGTACAACGTTTCGTATTCTCAGAAGTGGCTGATATCGTCTGTGCTTCGTATGCTGAAGCATATGCTCAACAAGCAACAGAATTACTCCCTATTATCGGTGTGAGTCATTTTTGGAGCATACGCTCTTCACTCTACAAAGGCACTTTAAGTGTGTTAGAAGCAGGAGAGATTCTTCCTTTCGCTAACAATTTACGTGCCTACAATTATAGTGGTAAGCAGCTAAAAGAACTCCTAACATTCGGATTATATAATATGAAATTCGGGTGGTTGCAGACCAATGCTCTTGCTTTTGAATGCGACTCAAAGGAAAACCTAAATGTCTCCAAAGTTTGGTATAATGCACCAAACGGAGTACGCACTGAAATTTTGGATAACGACCGTTGCGTAATAGTTGTAGATGACTACATGGTAACAGGTGGGGACGGGTATCTACCCGAATTTTTCCCAGCTCAACAAGAAATCCATACGCAACTCCCAACGACAACTACGGCTTTCTTTAATTACTTGAAAGCAAAAGGTTCGTTTGCAAGTCATCCCGAAAAGATGAAGAAACTTATCATCAACGGAAATACTTATAGCGAACTTGAACTCCTTGCTAATAGCGCGTTATAAATTTGAATTCATACATTCTCTATACTTAAAACATGTCATATGTAGTACCAGTCCCCACCTCAAAGAGTGGGCACATTGCACCTTTTCATCATACAAAGATGCCCCATACAAATTCTACGGAACAACGTCCATTGCGCCCTGTACTCCTCCCAGAATGGGGGTGCGTAAAGTGCGTGCAACTTACTTGGCCGCATAAAAATACCGATTGGGCATACATGCTTGACGAAGTTACTGAATGCTATATTAAATTAGCTTACGCTATTGCATCACATACAAAGTTGCTCATCGTATCTCCTAAAACAGATGCTGTTAAAGCGCTCCTAAGCACAAAATTACCTGCTCATATCGTCGAGAACATCACATTCTTCAACTGCCCGACTAACGATACTTGGGCACGCGATCACGGTGTCATTACTTGTGCACAACCTGATGGAAATTTACAACTACTTGATTTTCGCTTTAATGGTTGGGGAGGTAAGTTTGAGGCCACGCTTGACAATAAGATCACTAAATCACTTTACGATGCACATATCTTAAAGGGGAACTACGTGAATCATTTAGACTTTGAACTTGAAGGAGGAAGTATCGAAAGTGATGGTGAAGGAACACTCTTAACGACAGCTGAGTGTTTGCTGAATCCCAATCGCAATCCCAATTTCACGCAAGCAAATATCGAAGAACGGTTGAAAGAATGGTTCGGGTTAGATCGCATTCTTTGGTTGAATCATGGATACCTTGCAGGTGATGATACGGATTCACACATTGACACACTTGCACGACTCTGCCCCAACAACACGATTGCTTACGTACAGTGCACCGATACAACTGATGAGCACTACGAGGCACTTAAAGCAATGGAGAAACAGTTGCAGACATTTACAACAAAGGAAGGGAAACCCTACAATCTCGTACCGCTCCCCATGGCTGCTCCTGCGTACGATGAAGAGGGAGAACGCCTTCCAGCCACGTATGCAAATTATCTCGTGATAAACAATGCTGTACTCTACCCTACTTATGCCACACCTGAACTTGATGTGGAAGCACAAAAACAACTTGCGCTCGCTTTCCCTGGGTATGAATTGATAGGCATTGATTGCACAGCTCTCATCCGCCAACACGGTTCACTTCATTGTGCTACAATGCAACTCTATTAGAGTACAGATAACAACTAACATTCTGGGTTAACGTTAATCGTTAACCTTACACCCTTAACCTTTCACCGTTAACCTCCTGTGTCAATTAAAATAGAATATATGAAAATAGGAATTATACAACAAACATGCTCTGCTGACATACAAGCGAACAAAGAGAAGCTTGCAGCAAATATTGTTAAGGTTGCAGAACAAGGTGCACAGCTCGTTGTGCTTCAAGAATTACATAACAGTCTTTACTTCTGCCAAACAGAAAATACGCAACTTTGTGATCTCGCAGAACCTATACCAGGTCCTTCTACAGCATACTACGGTAAACTTGCAGCAAAATTGGGCATCGTGCTCGTAACTTCGCTCTTTGAACGCCGTGCTCCGGGATTGTATCACAACACAGCTGTAGTGTTTGAGCGAGACGGAAGTATTGCAGGCACCTACCGCAAGATGCATATCCCTGATGACCCTGCTTACTACGAAAAGTTCTATTTCACCCCTGGTGATCTTGGATTCAACCCGATTCAAACGAGTGTTGGTAAATTAGGTGTACAAGTATGTTGGGATCAATGGTATCCTGAAGGAGCACGCCTTATGGCACTTGCTGGTGCAGAATTACTTATATACCCTACTGCTATCGGTTATGAATCATCCGACACTCCAGAAGAACAAGAGCGCCAGCGCGAAGCGTGGACCACTGTACAACGCGGGCATGCTGTAGCAAACGGAATCCCCGTTATTGCAGTAAACCGCACAGGTCACGAACCTGATCCTTCTGGACAAACCAATGGGATATCATTCTGGGGAAGTAGTTTTATTGCTGGTCCACAGGGAGAATTTCTCTATCGCGCTCCTAAGGATGAAGAAGTCAATATAGTTGTAGATGTTGACATGAAACGCTCAGAAAACGTACGTCGCTGGTGGCCTTTCCTACGCGACAGACGTATTGAATGTTTCGCTGATTTAACAAAAAGATTCAGAGACTAATAAGACCTTTAACCTATACAAAAAAATAGAATGGACTGTCCCAGATACGTAGGACAGTCCATTCTATTTTTAGAATAAAAATTACTTCAAACCTCTGTTTTTGAGGACGGGTTCAATGTTGGGCGTTGCACCACGGAAGTTGTGGTACATTACATCAGCATCGTCAATGCAGCCAGGTGTGAGAACGCACTGGCGGAACTTGGCAGCCACTTCGGTGTTGAAGATGTTGCCTGTTTCCTTGAATGCTTCGTAAGCGTCGGCATCAAGCACTTCTGACCAGAAGTAGCTGTAGTAACCTGCGGTGTAACCGCCGCCCATAGTGTGGTTGAAGTAAGTAGTGCGGTAGCGAGGAGCAATTTGCTTGGGGAGTTTGATTTCATCCATGACTTGCTTTTCAAATGCCATCACGTCGAAACCTTCGGGGATTTCCTTAAGGAAGTGGAACCTCATATCAAGCCATGCTGCTGCCCAGTATTCTGCTGTTGCGAAGCCCTGACCGTACTTACCGCTCTTTTCAAGCTTTTCTACGAGTGATGTGGGCATCACTTCGCCTGTTTCATAGTGCTTTGCGTAGAGGGCAAGCATTTCAGGTTCAAACACCCAGTGTTCCATTACCTGCGAGGGAAGTTCTACGAAGTCGCGGGGAACACTTGCTACACCGTAGTAGTGAACATCAGCAAAGAGTGAGTGAAGGGCATGACCAAACTCGTGGAACATGGTTGTCGCTTCGTCAGCAGTGAGCAATGAGGGCTGACCTGCGGCGGGCTTTGAGAAGTTGCACACAACGGTTACGATGGGCGCCTTGCGCTGACCGTCGACATAAGTCTGATTGCGGTAACGACCACACCATGCACCGCCACGCTTGCTGGCACGTGGGAAGAAGTCAAGGTAAAGAAGGCCGAGGTGCGTGCCATCATGATCCTTACACTCAAATGCAGTTGCTTCGGGGTGAGGAAGAGGAATGCTGTCTACCTGTGTGAAGGTTACGCCGTAGAGTTTGTTGGCGAGGAGGAACATACCGTCGCGAACATTCTCGAGCTTGAGGTAAGGACGGAGTTCGTTTTCATCCATCGCATACTTTGCCTGCTTCGCCTTGTTGGCATAATAACTCCAGTCCCAACCCATGGGTTCAAAGTTCTTGCCTTCCTTGCGGATTTCTGCCTTGATGTCCTTGAGTTCTTCGTTTGCCTTCTTCAAGACCGAGGGCCACACTTGGTCGAAGAGCGCACATACCGCTTCTGTAGTCTTTGCCATGCGTGTTTCGAGAGCGAATGTAGCATAGTCGTAGTAGCCCATGAGCTTTGCCTTCTCAATGCGTGCTTCTACAAGGCGACGAACCACCTCCTTGTTGTCATTCTCATTGCCGTTGTTGCCACGATTGGTATAGCCTTCATACATCTTCTGACGGAGGTCGCGATTTTCAGCATACTGAAGGAAAGGCATTACGCTGGGGTTGTGAAGCGTGAAGAGCCACTTGCCCTGCTGACCTACAGCAGCTGCTGCTTCAGCAGCGTTATCAATGAGGCTTTGGGGAAGACCTGCGAGGTCCTTTTCATCCACAATAAAGAGCTGGAAGGCGTTGGTTTCAGCAAGCATGTTCTGACTGAAAGTGAGCTGAAGGAGTGAGATTTCGCTATTGAGTTCACGAAGTTTTGCTTGGCCCACTGAGTCAAGGTTGGCACCACTACGTACAAAACCTTTGTAAGTTTCCTGGAGAAGTTTCTTCTGCTCCTTAGTGAGGGCAGCAGTGTCGGTTGTTTCATACACTTCCTTTACCTTCGCAAAGAGCGCGGGGTTGAGGTTGATGTCGTCAGAGTGCTTTGAAAGCTTGGGTGAGAGTTCACGACTGATGGCCTGCATGGCAGAGTCGGTGCAAGCGCTGTTTTGAGCGTAGAACACGTAGGACACCTTGGTGAGCAATGCGCCACCTTGGTCAAGCGCCGCAATGGTGTTTTCGAATGTTGCGGGTTCCGTGCTATTTACAATCGCATCAACTTCAGCCTTCTGCTGCTCCATACCTAATTCAAAGGCGGGCATGTAGTGCTCGGGGTTGATGTCGTCAAAGGGAGGAACGCCGAAGGGAGTGTTAAACTCCACGAGGAGGGGATTTTCAACCGCCTCATTGTTGGCACAACCACACACAAATGCCGTAGCGCACAACGCAAGAATCGTTTTCTTCATATAAACTACAAGTAATTAATAATCTATTCAAGTGCAAAGGTACGAAAAAAGTAGCATATAACAGAATCACAAATATACTCACAACTAAAAACATAACGAATCTGGTTTAATAGATATTAGGGAATCATTAACTTTGCATAACAACACAATTGGCATTACAATGTATCTCTATAAATTCATACTTTTCCTTGTCTCCTATTTCACCATATACGCGATAACTTATGCACAAGTTCCTTATCGTGAAGTATATACAACTTGGGAAGACTTTTTAGACTATTTTACTGAAAGTGAATCTGCAACAGATGACATCGTTGACTACTTGCACCAATTAAAGGAGCAACCACTTAATCTCAATGCTGTAGACAAGGAAACGCTATCGCAACTGCCCTTTCTCACAGAAGAACAAATTGACTCGCTGCTTCAATATCGCTCAATGAAGGGGCACCTATTAACAATGGGCGAACTTCAATTTATTTCAGGTTGGGATATTAATGCCAGACGCAACACATCTCTATTTACCTATATAGGAGATACGATTCCTGCTGCTGATTCATTCAAAGACAGATTGTATAGAGGTAAACATCAAATAGAATCACGACTTGACATCCCAACATATAAACGTAAGGGGAATAAATCAGACAAAGGTGGGTACTACGGTGACGGTTTGAAAAACATTACCCGCTATAGATATACATACAAAAACAATGTAAAATACGGTGTGACGTGTGAAAAGGATGCTGGTGAACCATTTGCCACACAGGGGAATAATCCATTCGATCATCATTCATTCTACTTTTCCTACAAGACTACGGATAAAAGACATCATTACATCGTCGGTGATTTTACGCTACACATTGGTGAAGGGTTACTTTTAGGTAAAAATATGTTTGGGGGACAACTAAGTATGTTAAGAGGTACAGTAAAGCAAACCTTCAACCTTAAACCGCATACTGGAACAGACGAACACAATTACTTTCGGGGATTCGCATATTCTTTCACTAAGAAAAAATTTAGGTTCACGACATTCGCCTCCTATAGAACCTTAGATGCAAAGATTGAGAATAATAAGGCTGTAACATTATACACGGATGGAATACACCGAACTTATAAAGAATTAAAACACAAAAACAATCTAGTTAATACAACATTAGGAGCATTTGTTGAACTATATAATAAACTTTTGAAATTAGGTTTGGGTGGATACATCACGCACTACGACAAAGATATAGTACCTCAACCAAGAGTCTATAACAAATATGCATTTAACGGAAATGTTGCAACTGGTGGTACATTTTCATACAGTTATAAAGGAAACAAGAAACTTGGTTTCGCAGGAGAATTATCTGTTGACAAGGAACTTCACCTAGCTTTCAGTCATCGTACACGATACAAGTTCACAGATGATTTACATTTAACTTCACAACTTAGATGGTTTTCAAAAAGATATTTCTCACCATTTGCAAAGACCATTAACTATGCTTCTAAAGTTGCCAATGAGCAAGGAATCATGCTGGGTATAAAATGGAGAGGGATTAAATCATGGGATGTAGAAGCATACATTGATGCCCATAGATTTCCATTCACAACATCACGAGCAGAAGGTTCATCACACGGAATAAAAACATATATCCAAACGACACATACTTCTAACCGTGGTAATACAACATCGATCAGATATACGTACAATCTATGGCAAGAAAACTATAAGGGCAAGCAATCACGACTCGTGTATGAAGGGAAACACCGCTTACGCTTTCAATATGTTTTAAGTTTCAACAAGTTTAAAGTGACAGGATTAGCTGAAGGTTGTATCACACATTCCCAAATCACACCTGCTTATTATGGACTATTAGCAGCAGTTAGAGGACATTACTCACCTACACCGAAATTTTCAAGTGACTTATTTGCTACTGTTTTTCGAACGGACAACTATGCATCAGCTGTTTATGCCTATGAACCCCTACTACCCGGAATGTATACTTTTGGAGCATTACACAATAAAGGAGTACTAATGGGTCTACAATTTAAATACACTTTTCAACAGCGTTTTACTGTAGGACTGCGTTATGGTATATTGCATTACTTCAACAAAAATCACATAGGAAGTGATTTACAAGAAATCAATAGTTCTTCAAAAGGCGACTTTAATATCTATCTGAAAATGAAGTTCTGAAATATTGATGCTATGTGATAAGGCACAAACTACAATGTAGTTCATCTATTTATCTGATTATGCGTGTGCATACACTACTATAATCAGTAATTTATGCAACCTGCATTTTATTCATTCTAATAATAACAAAGGGTGTGTCGAATATTCGACACACCCTTATACTTTTATTATATTTTGACAGCTTGTTCGGCAGCAGCTTGCTCACGCTGCTGACCAAGAAGTTGGAAGTCTTTCTTACGGAGTTTGAAAGAGTTGGTAAGATACTTATCTCGCACCACTTGGTTTTCTGCAAGTTCATCAGGAGTACCCTGGAAAAGTATGCGCCCTTCGAAAAGCAGATAAGCTCGGTCGGTTATACAGAGCGTTTCTTCCACATTGTGGTCGGTAATAAGAATACCGATATTCAAATCCTTGAGTTTCCAAACGATAAACTGAATATCCTCAACGGCAATGGGGTCGACACCTGCAAATGGTTCGTCAAGCATGATAAACTTGGGGTCAATAGCCAAACAGCGTGCGATTTCGCAACGACGGCGCTCACCACCCGATAGTTGGTCGCCCAAGTTCTTACGCACCTTCTGCAAACGGAACTCATTAATAAGACTCTCCAACTTTTCTTGCTGATATTCCTTGGGCTTGCCCGTCATTTCAAGCACTGAAGCAATGTTGTCTTCTACTGAAAGTTTGCGAAAGACGGATGCTTCCTGTGCCAAATAACCAATGCCCGCCTTTGCACGCTTAAACACGGGGTACTTCGTAATTTCTTCCTCTCCCAGGAAAATGCGACCGCTATTGGGCACAACAAGACCTGTAGTCATGTAGAATGAAGTAGTCTTACCCGCACCATTAGGACCTAACAAGCCCACAATTTCTCCTTGCTTCACATCAAAAGACACACCGTTTACCACCGTGCGCTTGCCATATTGCTTAACTAAATTCTCTGTACGCAACACAAGAGGTTCGGGTACTTGTATTTCTGGGGTTGGAATTGAAAATACTTCCATGGGGACTTGCTTAATTTCTTTGAATAAATTTATGAACGAGAAACGATCACCTGCAAATTTACAATAATAATATGAGACTGAAGCCCCTAAAAAGAGAAAACAAAAAGTTGTGAAGCAAAATCCACATCTAAAGTTGTTCTGCATTTCCCTGTTTTTGACAATGAAAAAGGAGAAATCAGAAACTCTGACTTCTCCTTTGTATTTTTAAACTTCTGCATCAGCATAAAGGAAACGCTTGATAGAGCGCTTAGGCGTCTTTTCAAACTCTTCGTTATAGATACGTACACCTGAAATCTGCTCGTAAGAAGCAACCATCGCATTGAGATCCTTACGGTTCTGCTCCATCGCCTGATTGATGCCTTCTTCATCAAGACCAGCCTTCGTAGCTTCATCAAAGTCGGGATAGATGAGCGCATAGAGCTTTTCACCCTTCTGAATCACGATGCTTTCAGCAATGTAGGGAAGTGTGTTGAGCTTATCTTCGATTTCTTCGGGATAGATATTCTGACCGCTTGCACCGAGAAGCATATTCTTTGAACGACCACGGATATAAAGGAATCCATCAGCGTCCATAATACCGAGGTCACCCGTGTGATACCAACCATCACGCAACGTTGCAGCCGTTGCTTCGGGGTTCTTGTAATAACCCTGCATCACGTTCATACCACGTGCCAAGATTTCACCTACCACTTCCTGGGGATTAGGACTATCAATGCGGATTTCCATACGGGGAGCGGGAAGACCACATGATGTAGCACGGTGTTCTGTCCAGTCGGCGTAAGAGATAATCGGAGCACATTCCGTTGCACCATACCCTACTGTGATGGGGAAACCAATCTTCTGAAGGAACATTTCTACTTCACGGTTGAAGGCAGCACCACCGACAATCACCTGATAGATATTACCACCGAATGCATCAACGAGTTGCTGGCGTACCTTGCTCAAAATCTTATCCTGCACTACGGGGAGCGCAAGCAAGAGCTTCATGCTGGGAGTAGAAAGCTTGGGCAACACGTTCTTCTTGATAATCTTCTCAATAATCAAGGGCACAGAGATTACGATGCGAGGCTTGATTTCTCCAAATGCCTTGAAGATAATCTTGGGCGAAGGAATACGTGTGAGGAAGAAG
The DNA here is from genome assembly GCA_045121635.1 of Alloprevotella sp. Lineage (GTDB taxonomy): Bacteria > Bacteroidota > Bacteroidia > Bacteroidales > Bacteroidaceae > Alloprevotella. The sequence goes on from JBGVGJ010000010.1 coordinate 101,385, forward strand.
ATGTGGCAACCGTTGATAAACTCAAAGAGGAATTCAAACGCCATACCATACATGTGCGCCATGGGGAGCATTGAGATGATATTGTCACCACGCTTGAGGATATTACCCAACTTTTCCTGGCCGAATTGTACGTTTGACCAAAGCGCACGGTAAGGAATCAATACACCCTTAGAGTTGCTGGTCGTACCTGAAGTATAGTTGATGAGCGCAAGTTCTTCTGCTTCAGCCACATGATAGGTCACATGCTCGGGGCGGAAGTACTTGGGATACTTTTCACCAAAGATGCGGTTGAGGTTTTCACGCGCTTCTGTAAGTCTTTCAGAACGACTCACGCAAAGCGAATAGTCGGGGATGTAAACGATACCCTCAAGGTTAGGCATTTCATCCGCCGAAAGTTCTTCCCACGCTACATCGCCTACAAACAAGAGGCGTGCATCAGAGTGGTTGACAATATCGTGCACCTGCTGAGGTTTGAATTCGTGAAGGATAGGTACTGCTACAGCACCGTAAGTGAGCACTGCGATGAAAGCCACCGCCCAATGCGCGCTGTTGCGACCGCAAAGGGCAATCTTATCGCCCTTTTCTACACCCGCATTTTCAAAAAGAATGTGCAGTTTTTCTACCTTACGCGCCACATCATTATACTGCAAGGTCTTACCCTCGTAGTCGGTCAACGCGTCCAGGTCCCAATTCTTCTTAATACTCTGCTCAAAGAGCGAGTTAAAATCTACATAATTCATTTGTGTAAATATTCTGTTTATCCGTGCCAAAGTTGGCACAAAACCATGTTTCGTGTGCAAAATTAGTGATAAATTTTCATTCTCCTCTTATGTTTGACCTAAAAAAATTCACAAATAGGGGCGAAATGTGTAATTTTGTACTGAATAAAGGAATCATACACGAACTACAATGAAAGTTTTTTATCGAGTTATACTCATAACTACCTTATTACTACTAACGTTTGCTGGATTGTCATACTATCTGCTATTTACGCCTTACTCCACACAGAGAGATTCCATAGTAATATACATAGACAAAAACGACACAAGGGACTCTGTCGTCAACAAGATAGCACAAATCAACCCACAAAAACACTTGGGCATCACTTCGATTTACAAATTATTGAACATCCCCCAACGTATGGGGAAATATTGTATTCAGAACGTACACACGGGGTTCGAAGTTCTCCGAATGCTAAGGAATGGTCAGCAAGAACCTGTAAAGTTGGTTATTACACCAACGTGGACTGTAGAAAAAATGGCAAGCAGGATATCCTCACAATTGATGATTGACTCAGCCGAAATAATGAATTGTTTACACGATTCAGCAACACTTGCCTACTTGGACTGCACCCCTGAAACGCTTCCAGTATATTTTATCCCTAACACGTATGAAGTATATTGGACTGTTTCTCCACAACAATTGATGCAACGCATGAAGAGGGAATACGAAAAATTTTGGACTCTAGAACGACGTAAAAAAGCAGCTCTAATAGGTCTTTCTCTGCACGAAGTAAGTACACTTGCCTCAATAGTCTGTCGTGAAACAAACTACGTTCCTGAAATGAGCACTATTGCCGGTCTGTACCTAAATAGGCGTAAAAAGAATATGCTCCTACAAGCATGCCCCACCGTAATATTTGCACGAAAAGATTTTTCTATACATAGACTCACCAATCCCACCGAACCAGATAGTCCTTATAACACCTATCGTTATCAAGGACTCCCTCCAGGACCAATCTTTCTAGCTCCCATTTCAACAATTGATGCTGTATTAAATGCAGAGAAACATGAATATATATATATGTGTGCCAAAGAAGATTTTTCGGGCGCTCACAATTTTGCAGTAACACTCTCACAGCATCAGCAAAATGCCAGAAAATACAGATTGGCATTCAAAAAGCGATACGAGTAATGCACTTATTAGTCCTGAGCATCCCTGCACGGTAACTAGTATAGGACACGCTATCGTTAAAAATGTAAAAACATCTTCATGTTATACGTCCACATACCTTTTTGCAAACAGCGTTGCATCTATTGCGACTTTTATTCCACCACCCTATCCACTGAATTTGCAACTTCTTACATTGAGGCAGTAGCGAATGAAATTAACCACAGATTCAGCGAATTACCGTCAAAAACGCTTACATCTGTATACATCGGTGGAGGCACGCCATCATTACTACCCCTTGATGCCATCCACGCGCTTTTTACAGCCATCCGTTCCAGATTTGCCTTCTCACAGGATGTAGAAATCACCTTTGAAGCTAATCCTGATGATATAAATATTCAACTCATTAAAGCACTCCAATCCGAAGGAGTAAACCGCATCAGTTTAGGTGTTCAAAGTTTTAATGACACTCAGCTTCAACTCCTGAACAGACGTCATACCGCTGCACAAGCCGTCCAGGCCATCCACCTCATCCATCAGCAGGGCATTCCTCACATTAGCATTGACCTCATCTACGGCCAACCGCTCCAAACTCTTGATATGTGGACTTCCGACCTAAATCAAGCCCTCTCACTGCCTATTGATCACCTCTCGGCATATGCCCTAACAGTGGAAACATCAACTAAACTACATCGCATGCTCAATGATAGAATCATTGCTATGCCCTCTGATGACGACACGCTGAGCATGTATAAAGTGCTGTGCAACCTCACCCGTCAATACGGTTTCCAACATTATGAAATTTCAAACTTCTGCCTCCCCCACTCACATTCGAGACATAACAGTGGCTATTGGCAAAACAAGTCCTACCTCGGCATCGGTCCAGGCGCACACTCATACGACGGCAAATCTCGCAAAATCAATCCGCCAAACATCCATCAATACATCTCATCATACGGTATCACACATAGACATATTGAGGAACTCACCACCAACGAACGTTGCAACGATTACATAATCACCTCCCTGCGTACGTGCAATGGACTTAACCTCAAAACCTTCTGCGCAGACTTCGGAACTACCCGTACTGAGTCACTCTTAACATGGGCCCGTCCGCATATCCTAAGAAAAAACCTCGTCCACGATAACCATACGCTCCGACTTACAGAAAGTGGAATATTCATCTCAAACGATATCCTCAGTGACCTTATGTTTATTGACAACGATTAGGATATTTCATACAGGGTAGTATGTTCGTTAAAAAAATATTGATTTAAATAAAATAAGAGGGTGCGTCACTAAAAGTGACGCACCCTCTTATTTATGTAGCATTATTTGCTATCTCTCAATCCGACTGTACGATTAAATACAGGATATTGCGAGGTGGAATCTTTATCCACATTGTAATAACCGATGCGTTGGAATTGGAGGTATGAGTAATGGGGCAGTGATGCAGCCCATTCTTCAACGTAAGCTTGCTTGTTGACCTTTAAAGAGTCAGGATTGAGAAAGGGGCGCATGGCATCAATGCCACGAACACCATGCTCTCGCTCATACTGCTTGATGGCATCACGCGGATTTTCACACGTCCAGAGGCAACTATAGTCGCGTACCTCGCAGGGGACACAATGCTTGGTGCTCACCCAGTGAAGCGTCTTTCCCTTAATCTTGCGGTCAGCTCCTGGCATGCCACTACGGCTTTCGGGGTCGTAGGTGGCATGGATGCAAATAATGCGTCCTTCTGCGTCTTTCTCAATGCACTTAGCAGGATCATCGTCACACTTGATAATGTAACCATTCTTAAGGCGTACTTCCTTGCCCGGACCTAAGCGCATGAACTTCTTGCCACCGTCTTCCATGAAATCATCGCGTTCAATGTAAAGTTCACGACTGAAGCGAATGATGTGCGTACCAGAGTTTTCGTCTTCAGGATTGTTGATGGCTGTCATTTCCTCAACGAGATCGGTGGGATAATTGTCAATCACTAACTTTACGGGGTCGACAACGGCACTTACGCGCAATGCGCGCTGGTTGAGGTCTTCGCGGCAGGCTGCCTCCATAAGTTTGATGTCGTTGAGGGCATCAAAGGTGGTGTAACCAATCTTATCAATAAAATTAAGAATCGCTTGAGGACTGTAACCACGACGGCGAATGCCACAGAGTGTGGGCATACGAGGGTCGTCCCAACCGTTTACCACCCCTTCGTTAGTAAGTATTAGGAGGTTACGCTTTGACATAAGCGTGTAATTAAGGTTGAGTTTATTAAACTCAAACTGGCGGGGGCGGTTGTCGTTAATGTCTCCTTCATCACCCTTCCATTCCTTAATCCATGTCACGAAAAGATCGTAGAGTTCGCGGTGAGGCACAAACTCAAGCGTACAGATGGAGTGTGTTACCCCTTCAAGGTAGTCGCTCTGACCATGTGTAAAATCGTACATAGGATAGGCGTTCCATTTGGTGCCAGTGCGCCAATGTGGTAGGTTGAGCACACGATACATAATGGGATCGCGGAAGTGCATATTTGGACTGCTCATGTCTATCTTTGCACGCAGAATCATTTTACCTGGTTCTACATTACCGCTATTCATTTCGCGAAAGAGCATGAGACTTTCTTTAGCAGGGCGATTGCGATAGGGACTATTCTGCCCAGGTTCAGTAGGTGTACCCTTCTGTGCAGCAATTTCTTCTGAAGTTTGCTCGTCTACATAGGCCTTTCCGGTTAAAATGCACCATTCAGCAAAGTCCCAAAGTTCTTGAAAATAGTCGCTTGCATAGCAAATCTTACCCCATTTAAAACCTAACCATTGTATGTCTTCCTCTATGGCACGAACATATTCAAGGTCTTCTTTTTGGGGATTGGTGTCATCCATACGTAGGTAACACTGACCACCAAACTTTTCAGCCACACCAAAGTCCATAGCGATGGCTTTGGCATGTCCGATGTGCAAATATCCATTAGGTTCAGGTGGAAAACGCGTTTGGAGTCTGCCTCCATTTTTGCCTTCTGCAAGATCGTTCTGAACGATTTTCTCTATAAAGTTCAAGGACTTTTTAGGTTCTTCCTTAATTTCTGATTGTGTCATTATGTGTTAAGTCTAAAGTAATTCTTAATTCGCCATCTCTGAAATAAACTTGATACGCACAAGACGAATTTCCTCTTCTGAATAATCAGCACCAAGTTCTTCAATTGCATCGTCAATATCGTCAGTTTCTGAATCTTTGAAATAACCAAAGATGTCTTCAATATGCTCGTCGTCAAGAATTTCTTCAATGAAATAATCAATATTGATTTTCGTTCCCGAATAGACAATTGCTTCTATCTCATCAAGAAGTTCTGTAAAATCAATGCCTTTAGCTTCGGCAAGATCATCAAGCATAACCTTGCGGTCAATAGCTTGAATAATGCTTACTTTGAGTTTTGACTTATTGGCAACAGTGCGTATACGTAAATCCTCGGGACGTTCTATCTCATTGTCTTCACAGTGCTTCTTTATTAATTTGCAAAACTCCTCACCATAACGCTTGGCCTTTCCTGCTCCTACTCCAGGGATATTTTCTAACTCTTTAATCGTTTGGGGATAAATAGTAGCCATCGCCTCAAGCGATGCATCCTGGAAGATGACATAAGGGGGTACATCCTTCTCCTTAGCCATACGCTTACGGAGGTCCTTTATCATTTCATAAAGTCCAGGATCTACTGCACAAGCACCACCGTTCTGCACGGGTTCTTCCTCTTCGACATCTTCAAAATCGTTGTCTTCTACAATTTGGAACGACGTGGGAGACTTTAAGAATGATTTCCCTGCTTTTGTTACCTTTAAAACCCCAACGACATCAACATCCTTATCAAGGTAACCACTTATAAGTGCTTGTTTTATAACAGGAGAGAGAACCTTTTCTTCTAATTCCTCTAATGAAGCAAATACCTCGAGTTCATCATGATGATGCGCCAAGATTTCATCAGTTTCGTTACCCAGCAATATGTCTATAATATATTCTTCTGTAAAATTTTCTTTTGTAGCTAATACAGCTTCAATAGCTTTACATAAATAATCTTTTGCTTCCACTTTCTTTTTCGGATTTAAACAATTGTCGCAATTGTGACAATTATCTTGTTCATATGTTTCACCAAAGTAATGTAAAATCAATTTTCGTCGACACACCGAACTTTCCGCATAACTGGCAGTCTCTTTAAGAAGTTGTCTGCCAATCTCTTGCTCAGCAACAGGTTTGTCTACCATAAATTTCTCAAGCTTTTGAAGATCTTTATGCGAATAAAATGCCACACAAATACCTTCTCCTCCATCACGACCAGCACGACCCGTCTCTTGATAATATCCTTCTAAACTCTTGGGGATATCATAGTGTATTACAAACCTAACATCTGGTTTATCAATGCCCATTCCAAAAGCAATAGTAGCAACAATGACATCAATATCTTCCATCAAGAAAGCGTCCTGTGTCTGGTTGCGTGTTACAGGATCCATACCTGCATGATAGGCCTGAGCTTTAATATCATTAGTACGCAACACTTCAGCCAATTCCTCAACTTTCTTTCTGCTTAAGCAATAAACTATTCCACTGCGACCAGCGTGCTGCTTGATAAACCGAATAATCTCCTTATCTATTTGATTTGTTTTGGGACGTACTTCATAATAAAGATTGGGGCGGTTGAACGAACTGCTAAACTCTGCCACATCCGTCATACCAAGACTCTTTTTGATGTCGTTACGCACTTTCTCTGTGGCGGTTGCTGTAAGTGCTATTACCGGAGCATCTCCAATCTTATTGATTATGGGTCGAATTTTACGATATTCAGGACGAAAATCATGTCCCCACTCTGAAATACAATGTGCTTCATCAATAGCATAGAATGATATATCAACACCCTTCAAAAACTCCACGTACTCCTCTTTGGTCAGAGTTTCAGGAGCTAAATAAAGTAATTTTGTCACACCATCTTGAATATCTTTTTTTACCATATCTACTGCCGCCTTGTTAAGCGATGAGTTGATAAAGTGCGCCACACCGTCACTTTCTGAATTATGTCGCAAGGCATCTACCTGGTTCTTCATAAGTGCGATAAGTGGAGATATCACAATAGCTGTACCCTCCATGAGCAATGCCGGAAGTTGATAACACATTGACTTACCACCTCCAGTAGGCATCAACACGAAAACATCCCTCTTGTCGAGCAAGCAGCGTATAATCTCCTCTTGGTTATGTTTAAAATTATCAAAACCGAAGTATCGCTTCAATGGCTTATGTAAGTCAATTGGCTTTTTCATAGTAAATTAACGTATCAAGGAGAGCAAATACATGCTACTTCGTTATCATTCCAAAAACAAAATTATAAACAAGATTTTAACCTCCAAATTATTTTTACTTATTTTTTACAACAAGCCTCAATAATCTATCGTAACAAACGTGTGTAAACACGAACAAAAGTCTATCCTAAGGAGAAAAAAACATTCTTTTCAAGCAATATTTGTTGTTAAACGACATATAGCGAAAATTTTAGATATAAGCTACTGTCAAATCACTTTGTTCATAACAAAAATAGATGTAACTTTGCTACAAAAATAATCGTAGTTTATTAAACTGTTACTATTATGACTATCGATATATTGATTTGTTCGCTCAACAAAGGTATCGTAAAAGTTACAGACGTATTACTTCAACCAATGGAGGGGGTAAGGTACGTGGTCTCATATCAATACACAGATGAAAGATATTTAGACTTGATTCCGGACGAACTTCTTCGCAGAAATGATGTTGCTCTGTATCAATACAGAGGAGAAGGACTTTCAGCAAACAGAAATTTAGCGCTCGACAAAGCAAAAGCTGACCTAATAATATTTGCCGATGATGATGCACGCTTTACTACTGAATCAATAGCGTTAGCAAGAGAAACATTTCAAAAGAATGCAAACCTTGACGTTGCATTTTTTAAGGCCAGCACTTATACAGGTAAAAAATTAAAAAACTACCCAGAAGAAGAACGTGACGTGAAAGTGATTCCCACCGACTACTCAATTTCTGCAATTGAAATGGTTTGCAAACGTTCAAGAGTGCAAAGTGTGGTGAGATTTGATGAACGATTTGGACTCGGCACTAAATTCTTAACTTGTGGCGAAGAAGACATTTGGTTGACAGACGCACTGAGATTAAATCTATGCATGAGATATTTTCCTAAAAAATTGGTGGAAACCTCTACCATGCTAAAAAAATCGTTAGTTTATATAGATGCCGGAGTACAACGAAGCAGAGGAGCTTTTGAATACTATATACATGGGAACTATGCATGGGTGGTATGCTTAAAGTTTGCCCTGCAATCAGCAACTAAGGGACTATGTCACTTTATCCCAATGATGAGACATCTCAGTGAGGGGATTATATACATGAGAAAAACCGAAAAGTAACGATGAGTATCATCATGTTTTGATATAGATAAGATACAAACACGTTAAAGGTGATTTAAGACCATAAAACATGCAGTAAAAATACTAAAAGTATTGGTAGGCGTAGTGTTATGCGCTTACCTTGTTTTGTTGTTAGTACTAAACCATCAACCAATAAGACAACTTTGGGTCAACGAAGTTCAAAGTGTTCTTAGTAAAAATTTGGGAACGAAAGTTGAGGTTGAAGACATTGAAATTGGACTATTTGACAGAATTACGATCAATGGATTAACACTTTACGATCAGAATGATGAAACTTTACTTAACGTTAGCAAATTTTCATCAAGAGTATCACTTAGCGACTTAATCAAAGGAAATATTACACTGAGAACAGTGTTGTTAATGGATTCACATATCAATTTATATCAAGCAACGGCTGAAGCGGAACCTAATTATCACTTTTTAATAAAGTTATTCAGTTCTGAAACCGATTCAACAAAAGCTGATACGAAACTTACAATTGGTTCGCTCATTATCACACGAGCAAGTGTAGACTATAAAAAACAATGGTTAGATAATACTAACGACGATTTTGATTTCAATAATCTAAGTGTTAAAAATATCAATGCTAACTTATCGATTAAAATTATTGATAAAGAGCATTTAAACATTAGAGTAAGAAACCTTACGTGTGAGGAAAAACGTGGCTTTTCTATCAAAAAACTTCAATTTGCTTTTGATGTAAATCGTGACACAATTGTTGTAAACAACCTTACTCTAAAACTCCCTCATTCTGAAATAAAGACCAAGAAGAACATTACCCTCACTAACTTTAATAATCAGCCAAGCATCAACGGCGATTTAATCTTTAGTCAAATACATACACATGACCTGATTCCTTTATCATGGAAAAGTCTAGACATGCGCTACATCTTAACAGGAAAGTTAAACTTCACAGCGCATACCGATGGGACCACCATGTATTTCACGATTAAAGAACGAAACGACCGAATGAAAGTTGCGGTCACATCAAAAATCACAACAGACCAACAAGTTAAAGTTAATCTTCACGAATTTTCACTTGACTCAACTATCATCGAAAAAATTTCTCACCAGGTGCCTAAGAAACTTCGACTGATTAAAAATTTAGGGACCTGCCACCTGACTGGAGATGCCATAGCTGATTTAAAGTCAAATAATGCAAACACGAGTCTGAAACTAACCTCACCAACGATTGGGAACCTAAGTGCAGTTGCAAAATTAGCTAACAATAACATTAGTTTAGATCTATCTACAAAGAAGACGAATTTAAGAAGCATCTTTGAAACTGACATTCTGCCAGAAGTATTTACGACCACAAGCTCTATACAAGCAATACTTAAAGATTCGATTTGCAAGTTTGAGAATCTTAAATTATCTGTACATTCAGCATACAATGATAAATGGTATGACTTGTGTAACATAGAAACAATTCTTAAACTCAATAATAGTGATATCAAATGCATTGTAAAAAGTGAAACACCACATCACGCGTTTGATATTGATTCTGAGCTAAAACTTAAAAATAAGAACCTTTCTGCAGTATGTTTTAAAGCGAACTTAAAGAACATAGATTTCAATCAAATAGGATATACCGATTCCATATTTTGTGGCAAATGGAAGGGTATGTTTACAGTAAACATGCCCATGGTTTCAGACAATAGATGTACTGCAAGTTTAAATTTAGACTCAATATTTATCAATCGACCAACACAAAGTTATCAACTAAACAAATGTACAGCTTCACTTAACTACACCAGTGGGAAACAATCTACGTTTACACTTAGGAGTGATGATATTTCCATTGACATGGATGGAAACTTTTGTCATGAAGACATCCTTGATCAGTGGGTATCCACAATAACAAATCATATTACTAGTATATCAGGCACTGAGAAATGTTTACGTAGTGCAGACAAAAGTTCAATAAACATTAACGTACGTATTCATGATGGTGCTTTTCTAAAAAAATTACTGCTTTTACCTTTAGAAATTGCTGATGGCAGCAGTATACAAGGAAAGTATAACGAGAACAACGCTTTATCAGAACTATCTGCACACATTCAAAAAATAAATTATAAGGAGTCTGTTTTAGACAATGTATCGCTACACGTTAAGTCAAAAGAAAGTGTAGCAGGAGTATTGTTGCAAGGAAGGAAAAATATCTTCAACGATGATCTACAGTTTGTAGTAGGTGCTCAGTTGCATGACAACCTATTAGAAACAAATATAGAATGGGATGGTGTTAATCACCATAAGTTATCAGGTAATATAAATACATTGACGAGTGTACTGAGTGAAAATGAAATATTAACATCAGTACTTCCTACAACAATACACATTGAAGACTCTATATGGAATATCTCAGGTGGAGAAATATTGATTATAGATAAAGAACCCAGCATTAATAATTTAACATTAAATACAGAGCATCAGAAATTAGCAATAAGCGGTGGATTGTCAAGCAACAAACCTGATTCACTTCAAATCACGTTAGACAATATAGACGTTGGTTATATACTTGACAAAATCAATTTTACGAGTGTATTGTTTGACGGCAAAGCTAGCGGAAATGCTTTTGTTAGTTTATATCCTTCTGCTCCACTCTTGCAAACGAATCTCTTTGTTGATTCATTTCATTTTAACAATACATACTTCGGAGATGCTAACATAACAGGTAAGTGGAATGAAAGTTCCTCGCCCATACAAATAGAAGCTGAATTTATTGAAAATAACATTGGCAGAACAAATGCCTATGGACAAATAAATCCAGCCGAGGATAGTATTGACTTACACATCACAGCCAACAATACTAACATAGAATTCTTAAGATTCTGGGTTAATAACATTACAGAGAACATTACAGGAAGAACATCAGGAAATTGTAGATTATATGGTACCTTCAGTAACTTAGATTTAAGTGGAAGAATGAATGTTGATGCATCATTGTTAGTGCCATCTAATGGTGTAAAGTATAACATTATTAATGCACCTGTTGTCATATATTCAGGATTATTTGAGTTAAATGATGCTAAGATAAATTCACCTAAGGGAGGAGACGGAATTGTCTATGCACAACTTAAGCATAACAACTTCAAAAATTTCGCATATACTCTTAATCTTGACTGCAATAAGTTACTTTTATATGACAAAGGGCGCACAAAAGATATGCCTTTCTATGCCACTACATATGCTTCTGGAAGCGTACAATTGGACGGTAAACCAGGAATACTTAATCTAAACGTTGATGTCACACCTACTGACCACTCAATGATTGTATATACAGAATCGGAGGTGCTAAGTACAAATGAAACGAGTAATGACTTCATAATATACCGGAACTTATCAAAAGATAAAAATCATCTATTTGACATCAATACATTCTCTACAATTCATACTCCTTATATGGATATGAATATGCGGCTCAACATAAATATGAATCCCGCTATTACACTAAAAGTATTGATGGATGAAGTGACAGGGGACCACCTAAATTTAAGAGGTAATGGTATTATTTCGGCCAATTACTACAACAAAGGCACCTTCCAATTATACGGAAACTACGACATTACAGGTGGCAATTATATAATGAGTATACAAGAGTTCATTAAAAAGAATCTTGAAATACAAAATGGCAGTTCCATCATTTTTGGCGGTGATCCTAATGATGCACAATTAAACCTTAAAGCTGTTTATACAGTGCCAGCTGCTTCCTTAGCAGACCTTAATATTGGTGACAATTTCTCCGACCGTACAATTAAAGCAAATTGCGTGCTCAACATCAATGGGACAGCGGAAAACCCAAGTGTAAATTTTGATTTAGACTTACCAAATATCAATGATGATGAGAAGCAAATGGTCCACAAATTGATTGCAACAGAAGATGACCTAAATATGCAAGTCATCCACCTTTTGGCATTAGGAAGATTCTACACATACGATTATGCCCTAACTGAAACATATGCAAAACAAAGTCAGTCTACTATTACCGCAAATTCTTTTCTTTCAAGTACATTAAGCAATCAAGTAAATGAAGTAATTAGCAATGCATTAGGTACCAATAATTGGACCTTTGGAACCAATTTGTCAACCGGAAGAACTGGGTGGAGTGATATGGAAGTTGATGGCGTTATAAGTGGAAAATTATTAAACGATAGGCTTCTACTTAACGGAAATGTAGGATATCACGAAAATCAATACAACGTAACAAGAGGAAGTAACTTTGTTGGTGACTTTAACGCTCAATACTTATTAAGTAAAAATGGTGGAGTGCGTCTAAAAGCCTATAGTGAAACCAACGACAGATATTTTACAAAATCAGCTTTATCTACTCAAGGTCTTGGAATACAGATTCAGAAAGATTTCAATCGATTCAAAGACTTATTTACAACACCCATTAAAAAGGACTAAATTCATTATACTTCATTCATCATATACATTACAACAATTATGAATTATATCCCAACAGATATTGAAGGTGTTTATATCCTTGAACCCAAATTATTCAAAGACGCAAGAGGATATTTCACAGAGACCTATAACAAGGCAGATTTTGACAAAAACATTGGTTACGACGTTAAGTTTATCCAAGACAATCAATCCATGTCATCGCGTGGTGTACTTCGCGGACTCCATTACCAAGAAGGCGCAGACTCACAAGCAAAGTTGGTACGCGTCATCAATGGCGTCGTATTGGATGTTGCTGTAGATTTAAGAAAGAGTTCCCCCACTTTTGGCAAATATGTAATGGTAGAACTTTCTTCTGATAACATGAGACAACTGTTCATTCCTCGCGGCTTTGCGCATGGATTCTATGTTGTCTCAGAAGAGGCAACATTTGTATATAAGGTAGATAACCGTTATGCCCCTCAATCAGAAAGGACCTTGGCATATAACGATGCGACCGTAAACATCGAGTGGCCTAACTCTGCCGACAACCCTCCATTGTTATCAGAGAAAGACCTTAATCACGCACTCACGCTCGACCAAATCATTCCTTTCGAATAATATTGTAACACAACTCACTAAATATAGATTGATGGAACACATCAGAAATTTTTGCATTATCGCTCATATTGACCATGGTAAGAGTACACTTGCCGACCGACTCTTGGAGCGCACAAAGACCATACAAGTTACCGAAGGGCAGATGCTCGACGATATGGAACTTGAGAAAGAAAGAGGTATTACCATCAAAAGTCATGCCATACAGATGGAGCATGAAATTGATGGTAAGAAATATGTGCTGAACCTCATTGACACTCCGGGGCATGTCGACTTTGCTTATGAAGTAAGTCGTAGTATTGCTGCGTGTGAAGGCTGCTTGCTTATTGTCGACTCCACTCAAGGGGTACAGGCGCAAACCATCTCTAACCTCTACATGGCTATTGAGCACGACCTTGAAATCATCCCTGTGCTCAATAAGTGTGATATGCCCAACTCTATGCCTGAAGAAGTTTCTGATGAAATCATCGAATTGCTCGGGTGTAAAGAGGAGGACATCATACATGCTTCAGGTAAAACGGGGCAAGGCATCGACGAGATTCTTCGTGCCGTAGTAGAGCGCATCCCTGCTCCAAAGGGCGACCCAAACGCTCCTCTTCAGGCACTTATTTTTGACTCTGTCTTCAACTCTTTCCGTGGCATCATTGCCTATTTCAAAATTGTCAATGGTTCTATCCGCAAGGGTGAAGATGTACTCTTTGTCAATACTCAAAAGCAATATGACGCCGACGAAATTGGCGTACTCAAGATGGACCTCTCTCCGCGTAAGGAACTGAGTTGTGGAGATGTAGGTTACATTGTTTCGGGCATCAAGACAGCCACGGAGGTAAAGGTGGGCGACACAATTACTTCTGTAGCGAATCCTTGCACCAAGGCAATCGAGGGGTTTGAAGAAGTGAAACCCATGGTCTTTGCCGGTATTTATCCCATTGAGACGGAGGACTTTGAAATGCTCCGTGCTTCGCTTGAAAAGCTCCAACTCAACGATGCATCATTGACCTTCACCCCTGAATCTTCCGTGGCGCTCGGTTTTGGTTTCCGTTGCGGATTCTTGGGCATGCTTCACATGGAAATTGTTCAGGAGCGCCTCGACCGTGAGTTCAATATGAATGTCATTACTACGGTGCCGAATGTATCTTACCAGGTTTACGACAAACATGGTGAGATGAAGGAGGTTCACAACCCTGCCGGTATGCCCGACATTCTTGAGATTGAGCACATTGAAGAACCCTACATCCGTGCGTCTATCATTACGCGCACCGATTACATTGGCAACATCATGACGCTCTGCCTCTCTAAGCGTGGCGAACTCATCAAGCAAGAATATGTAAGTGGTAACCGCGTAGAACTTCATTACGACATGCCCCTTGCAGAAATCGTTATCGACTTCTACGACAAACTCAAATCCATCTCTAAGGGTTACGCATCCTTCGATTACCACCCCATTGGTTTCCGTCCCTCAAAGTTGGTGAAACTCGACATTCTTCTCAATGGCGAACCCGTCGATGCGCTGTCTACATTGACCCACGTTGACAACTCTGTAACCTTCGGACGTCGCATGTGTGAGAAACTCAAGGAACTCCTTCCCCGCCAACAGTTTGACATCGCCATCCAGGCTGCTATCGGTGCAAAGATTATCGCACGCGAAACGGTCAAGCAGGTGCGCAAGGACGTTACGGCGAAGTGTTATGGCGGTGACATCTCGCGTAAGCGTAAACTTCTTGAAAAGCAGAAGCGCGGTAAGAAGCGCATGAAGGAGATTGGTAATGTACAGGTGCCACAAAAGGCCTTCCTTGCTGTGCTTAAGTTAGACTAAAAATTGAGAGTAAAGAGAAAAGAGAACGGTTAAAAGATAATCCTTTCGGTATACCCTCCGCAAGGTCTCTTTACTCTTTGCTCTTTTATATTTACTCAAAATATATACTTGTTACCCCTCTATCATTTATCCAACAATGTTGTTAAATCAAAACATAATGTACCTCAAGGGAGTAGGTCCCCATCGTGCCGAAAAACTCAAAAAACATTTTGAGATTGAGACGGTTAGGGACCTGCTCTACAACTTTCCGTACCGTTATGTTGACCGCACAAAGTTTTACAACATTAACGAGTTGATGGAGGGAATGGATTACATCCAGTTGCGTGGACACATCACAGACTTTGATGCTCCCGAGGGAGAAGGCAGAAAGCGCCGCATCAAGGCATTCTTTACAGACGGTACGGGCTACATTCAGCTCGTATGGTTTAACGGAATAAAATATGTCACAGAGAGTTACAAAGTAGGTAAAGAACTTATCATATTCGGTAAACCCTCCTTTTTCAACGGACAAATCAGCATCATCCATCCCGAAATAGAAGTTGTTTCCCCCAATCATGCTCCACGACTGCAGGTGATGCCTCGTTACCACATGTCTGAAAAGGCAGGGGGACTTATTACCCAACGCAACCTTACTGAATGGGTATCTAATACCCTTGAAATGCTTTCGGGAAAAATAGCAGACCCCCTACCCGCTTCACTCATTCAAGAGTACAACTTCGTTTCCCTCGAACGCTCACTCCAAATGATGCACTTCCCTAAAAATGCAGAGGAAGTTGCCATTGCCCGACAGCGCATGAAGTTTGAAGAATTGTTCTTTCTTCAACTTGAAATCTTACGCTATGCTGAAAGAAAAAAGTCGGAACGAGGTTTTTACATGCCACGCGTAGGCGCACTCTTTAATAGTTTCTATTCTGACCACCTTCCTTTTACGCTCACCGACGCCCAAAAGCGTGTGGTCAAGGAAGTGCATGCCGACTTCATCAGTGGCAAACAAATGAACCGACTTGTACAAGGAGATGTCGGTTCAGGAAAAACGCTTGTTGCCTTTCTTTGTTGCCTCATAGCAATCGGAAACGGCTTCCAAGCGTGCCTTATGGCTCCTACAGAAATCCTTGCCGAACAACATTTCAACACCTTGTCTTCCTTTGCCCACAAACTTGGCATCAACATACAATTACTTACAGGCAATGTCAAGGGGAAGCAGCGTAAGAGTATTGAAGAAAGCACGAGCAATGGTGAAGTCAACCTTCTCGTGGGTACACACGCCCTTATCGAACCCAATGTGGTATTCAAGAATCTCGGGTTGTGCATCATTGACGAACAACATCGTTTTGGGGTGAAACAGCGCGCACAGTTGTGGAAGAAAAACACACTCCCGCCCCATGTGCTCGTCATGACAGCCACGCCCATTCCACGCACCTTGGCAATGACGCTCTACGGCGACCTTGATGTATCCGTTATCGACGAACTCCCCCCAGGTCGTAAGCCCATCCAAACCTTTCACTACTATTACAAGGATTTCTCGCGCGTGCTTGAAGGCATCCGCTCCGAACTGCAACAAGGGCGACAAGTCTATGTCGTTTACCCATTGATTCAGGAAAACGAGCGCGTAGACCTTATTGCCCTTGAGCGTGGACACGAAGAACTCACCCAAGCGCTGCCACAATATAAGGTGGGAAAACTTCATGGTAAGATGAAACCTGCGGAGAAGGAAACCGTCATGCAGCAATTTGCCAGCGGAGAAACGCATGTGCTCGTGGCAACAACGGTTATCGAAGTGGGCGTCAATGTCCCCAACGCCTCGGTGATGGTCATTCAGCATGCCGATCGCTTCGGACTTGCACAGCTTCACCAGCTCCGTGGGCGTGTAGGGCGAGGAGCGGAGAAAAGTTATTGCATCTTGCTCACCAACTACGAACTTTCAGAACACACCCGCCGACGCATGCAAATCATGGTCGACACAACGGATGGATTCGTCATTGCCGAAGAAGACCTCAAACTCCGAGGCCCTGGCGATCTTGAGGGCACAGTCCAAAGTGGCATCCCATTCAATCTCCGTGTAGCTAATATCACACATGATGCACCACTTATGGAACAAACACGCAGTGCTGCACGGCATATTCTCACCATAGACCCGACTCTCTCAAATCCAGAACACCAACAAATGGTTCACCACTTAAACATACTAAAAGGACAATCAGAAAATTATGCTGAGATTAGTTAAAATATCAATGTTGTATGTGAAAAACAACAGAGTCATGTCCCATTATAATTGTATGTTTTATCATTACAACTCGACACACTTACTTTAGCGCTTTATGGCTTTACCTGAACTTAAAGACCTTGTATTACGTGACACTCCATTTGCAGAATTGATGAATAAGCGCATTTACAATGTGTTGCTTATCGCTACGAAGTATGATGCCTTCATGCTTGAAGACGATGGTCGCATTGATGAGCAGATTTTCAATGAATATACCGCCTTGAGTTTGCGCTACCCTCCTCGCTTTACGCAGGTGAACACGGAGGAAGATGCGCTTAAGATGCTCGGCGAGCGCGACTTTCAACTCATCATCGTGATGCCCAACATGGACAATAGCGACATCTTTGCGGGAGCGAAGGACATTAAGTTGCGCTATCCGGGCATACCTATTGTGGTGCTTACGCCCTTCTCAAAGGAGGTGTCGAAGCGCGTGCAGCGTGAGGACCTCTCGGGGATTGACTACATCTTCTCGTGGTTGGGCAACGCGGAGCTGCTCCTGGCGATTATCAAGCTGCTTGAGGATAAGTGGAATGCGCCCAATGATGTGGCTTCGGTGGGGGTGCAGATTATCTTGCTGGTAGAGGACTCTGTGAGGTTTTACTCGTCTGCCCTGCCCCACTTGTACCGCTTTGTGTTGGAGCAGAGTCTGGAGTTTTCGAAGGAGGCGCTCAACGACCACTTGAAGACCTTGCGCATGCGTGGCAGACCGAAGATTATGCTGGCGCGCACTTATGAGGAGGCGATGAGCATCTACACGAAGTATGAGGACAACATCCTGGGTGTCGTGTCGGACATGAGCTTTATGCGCCAGGGGGTGAAGGATAACCTTGCGGGCTTCCGCCTGGCGTCGTACATCAAGCGCCGTGATCCGCATGTGCCGATTATCCTGGAGTCGAGCGAGGCTGCCAACCGATGCTTCGCACAGGAGCTGCGCACCTCGTTTATCCCCAAGAACACGAAGAGCTACCCCCAGGACTTGCACCGCGAGATTATGCAGCACTTTGGCTTTGGCGACTTCGTCATTCTCAACCCCGAGGATGGTAAGGAGGTGATGCGCATCAAGAACCTTAAGGACTTGCAGAAGAAGCTCTTTGACATCCCCAAAGCGAGCTTGCGCTACCACTTGTCGCACAACCACTTCTCGCGCTTCTTCTTCTCTCGCGCCATGTTTCCCCCGGCACAGATATTGAAGAAGATTGATGTGCTTGACTACATTGATATGGAGGATGCGCGCCAACTCATAGCCGACCTTATTGCCTCGTATCGACGCATGAAGAACGAGGGCGTGGTGGCGATTTATCAGAAGGAGCGCTTCGACGAATATGCCAACTTTGCGCGCATCGGCAACGGTTCGCTGGGTGGTAAGGGGCGCGGCCTGGCCTTCATGGGGACGATGGTGAAGCGCTACCCGAAGTTTGAGACCGACAACTTCAGCTTGAACATTCCCAAAACGGTGGTGATAGCGACGGATGTGTTTGACGAATTTATGGAGCGTGGCAACCTCTACCCCATCGCGCTTTCGGACGCTACGGACGAGGAGATTCTCAAAGCCTTTGAAGCCGCCGAGCTTCCGGAGCATGTGTTGGACGACTTGACCTACCTCTGCGATGTGGTGCATGGACCCATTGCCGTGCGTTCGTCATCGTTGCTCGAAGACTCGCACTATCAGCCCTTCGCAGGGATATATTCTACCTACATGATTCCGCATCCCGACGCTGAAAACGGCTCGGTAGAAATGCTTCAGCGCGCCATCAAGGGGGTGTATGCCTCGGTGTTTTACAAGGACTCGAAGGCGTATCTTACCGCCACTCAAAACTTGATTGACCAGGAGAAGATGGCGATTGTGCTTCAGGAAGTGGTGGGTTCGCCACACGGCAAATACACCGACGCCGAGGGCAAGGAGCGCGATGCTTATTTCTATCCCACGCTCTCGGGGGTGGCACGCTCGCTCAACTTCTACCCCATTGGTGATGAGCAACCGGAGGATGGTATCGCCTCGTTGGCCATCGGGCTCGGTAAGTATATCGTGGATGGTGGCGTGACGCTACGCGTTTCTCCAAAACATCCGCACCACATCCTCCAATTGAGCGACACGGAAATGGCGCTACGCGAGACGCAAACGCGCTTCTATGCCCTTGACCTGCGCACGGCTGAAACGGGTGAGGCGCTCTCGCCCGACGATGCCTTTAACCTGCGCCGACTCTCGCTGAAGGATGCTGAAGCACACGACACCCTGCGCTATGTTTCCTCTACTTACGACCCTTACGACCAGGTGATTAGAGATGGTTATTACCCCGGTGGGCGCAAGATTATCTCCTTCTCCAACATTCTGCAACACGACCTCTTCCCCCTGGCTTCTACCATCTCAAAACTGCTGAAGGTGGGCACAGAGGAGATGGGGCGCCCTGTGGAGATTGAATTTGCGCTTGACATCAAGACGCGTGAGGGCGGCGAGAAGCATGCGGAATTTTACTTGCTTCAGATTCGCCCCATTGTGGACAGCAAGGAGGTGGTGGAGGAAGACCTCACACTCATCCCCGAGAGCGACACGCTAATCACTACGCACAATTGCTTGGGCAACGGCATCATCAACGATGTGACAGATGTGGTGTATGTGAAATCAGAGGGTTTCAATGCCGCCAATAACCAGCAGGCTGCCTACGACATCGAGCGCATTAATGCGTCGCTCGTGGCAGAGGAGCGTGGGTATGTGCTCGTAGGTCCTGGGCGCTGGGGAAGTTCTGACCCCTGGCTCGGATTGCCCGTGAAGTGGCCACACATCAGCGGAGCACGCGTGATAGTGGAGTGTGGACTTGAGAATTACCGCATCGACCCCAGTCAGGGTACGCACTTCTTCCAAAACCTCACTTCCTTTGGCGTGGGATATTTCACCATCAATCCCTTCCGTGGCGATGGATGCTTTGACGAAGCAAAACTCAATGCACTGCCCGCTGTGAGTGAAACTGACTATGTGCGCCATGTGCGACTCCCCCAACCCCTTTCCATCAAGATGGACGGCAGGAGTGGAGTTGGAGTTATACTATAGGAGTTTTTATTATACTAATCACCCCAAAAAAGCAGGAATTCCTGCTTTTTTGGGGTCGTATTATTTAGTCAACTGCCAGTGCAAACCGTCGGCATCAGTAGGCATGTGCCAGTCTCCTCGAGGAGATAGTGTGCAACTACCCACCTTGGGACCGTCAGGGATGCAACTGCGCTTGAATTGTTGCATGAAGAAGCGGCGTGTAAAGGTGTTGAGCCAATGCGTGATAGTAGTTTCGTCGTATGTGCCGGCAAATGCTTGGAGGGCAATGTGGCGAATTTTCTCTGGAGTAAATCCGTTGCGCAGGGTGTGGTAGAGGAAGAAGTCGTGAAGTTCGTAGGGACCGACGAGGTCTTCCGTCTTTTGCTTAATCGTACCATCTGCCGCTGCGGGGATGAGTTCGGGAGAAATGGGAGTGTTGACCACATCAAGAAGCGTTTCGCCTACCACCTTATTGGTCGTGGCATTTGCTTCGTGAATCACTAAGTGTTTCACCAAAGTCTTGGGCACTGCAGCATTTACGCCGTACATCGACATGTGGTCGCCGTTGTAAGTTGCCCAACCGAGAGCGAGTTCCGAGAGGTCGCCTGTTCCGACCACCATTGCACCCTTGCTGTTGGCAAAGTCCATAAGGATTTGTGTGCGCTCACGAGCCTGACTATTCTCATAAGTGACATCGTGCTTTGAGGGGTCGTGACCAATGTCGGAGAAATGTTGAAGCACCGCTGTAGCAATGGGGATTTCGTGAGTAGTGATTCCCAATTGCTTCATCATCTCAAGCGCATTGGTATATGTGCGGTCGGTAGTGCCAAATCCAGGCATGGTGATGCCGTAGATGTTGCTTCGTGAAACGCCCAACGCATCAAAGGCGCGGATGGTAACGAGCAAAGCGAGGGTAGAGTCAAGTCCGCCGCTGATACCGATAACGGCTTTGTCGCAGTGTGTGTGCTGGAGTCGCTTCATGAGACCCTCTGCCTGAATGTTGAGAATTTCTTCGCAACGCTCAGCACGCTGTTTTTCATCGGTGGGGATGAAGGGGAGCGTGGCGAAACTGCGCTCAAGAGGGAGTTCGCCCGTTACAAAAGAGGGAAGCACCGTTGTGAGGTGTGCGGGAGTGGGGAAGATACTCGCACTTTGTTTGAAGATGCTGCTCTCAAGGCGTGCATGACGGATGTGCTCAATATCAATTTCACAAACAGAGATTTGCTCGGAATGAGTGAAGCGCTCACCTTCCTTGAGCATTTCGCCCTTCTCAGCGATAAAGGTTTTTCCGGAGAGCACGACATCCTGCGTACTTTCACCATAACCCGCTGAACTACAAACGAGTCCACACAAATTAGTTTGCGTTTGTGCAAGTAGCGTGAGGCGCAATTTGTCGTGGCGACCGGCGCTTTCTACGAATGCCGCAGGTGAAAGAATTACATCTGCACCAGCAAGCGAGAGTGTAGTGGCTGTAGAAATGGGGGCGCAGAAATCGCTACCGAATGCTATACTAAAAGTAAAATCGGGAGTCGTGAAGAGTTGGCGTGGCGTAAAGGGAACAAGAGCGTTACCCAACTTAATTGTGGCATCATTAGGCAATGAAGCACCAGAGGTAAACCATCTTGCCTCCGCTGATTCGCCATGATTGGGGAGGTAAGTTTTAGGTACCACGCCCCACACTTTACCTTCGCCCACTACTACAGCGCAGTTGTAGAGTTTGTTATTGTGGAGTAGGGGCATCCCCACTACAGCGAAGGTGTTGAGCGTAGCGGTTGCTTCTACGATGGTGTGCAACTCTCGTTGTGCTGCGGTGAGCAACGGGAGTTGAAAAAAGAGGTCTTGACAAGTTGCCGCAGTGAGACTCAATTCGGGAAAGCACACGATACTAGCCTTTTGCTCGTCAGCCTTTTGCATCAGTGAGATGATGCACTGCGCATTGTGTGCGCAATTTGCCACAACGACATTGGGCACTGCTGTTGCAAATTTTATAAATCCAAACATGGTTAGGAAGGGTGAAGGGTGAACCGACGCCAAACCGAGTGCAATCAACAGACACAGGAGTGAGTGCAGAGATAAGCTTGCTTAATCTTTGCCGAACGACAAGGAAGAAAACTCGCTTAAGTTTACTTGAATTGCCGAGGTGCGACTTGCGAAGCTTGATGAGCGTCAGCGAATAAGGAGGGAAAGACGACGAAGTCAGATTAACGGTTAACGGTGAGGGGCTTACTTCTTTGCAAGCTTAATCATCAACTCATCCATCGGTTTGCGCTGCTTTTCTTTAGCTTCGTCGGCAGGGTAACCAATGGGGATGATTACTACGGGTTCGAGGTAGTTAGGAATTTCAAACTGATTGAAAAGTTCCTCACGATTAAAGTTGCACACCCAGCAAGTGCCAAGTCCCTGCTCGGCAGCAGCAAGGCAGATGTGCTCGGTGATGATTGCCACATCAATGTCGCCATGCGGTTTCAGATCTTGCTTGCGCACCCATTCTTGCTCTTTATTTTTGTAGATGATGATACAGGTGCCGACCGTTTCAAACCATGAGCGGTTGTAACACTGCTTCACCGCATCCATTTCCTTTTTATTGGTAATGAGTTGCAGTTTCCAGGGTTGAAAATTTACCGCAGAGGGCGCCAGGCGGGCACACTGAAGGACATAATCCAACTTTTCTTGCTCAATGGCAAGAGGGTGATATGAGCGAACGGAATAGCGTTGCTGACAAAGTTCAATGAAGTTCATGATGTTAAAGTAAACTACGATGAGTTGGGTTAAAGAAAAAAAGGAGAAAGGAGAAATATGCTATCACCTCGCAAGGCATTTTTATTTCTCATTTCTCCTTTCTTGACTATAATTTTACTTATTGATTTCGCCCAACTGCAAGCAGAGTTCGTCCAACTGCTTTTGGTCAACACATGAGGGCGCATCAAGCATTACATCGCGACCAGAATTATTCTTGGGGAACGCGATGCAGTCACGGATGCTATCGAGACCGGCAAAGAGACTTACGAAGCGGTCAAGACCGTATGCCAAACCGCCGTGAGGAGGCGCACCATACTTAAACGCATTCATCAAGAAGCCAAACTGCTCTTGAGCGCGCTCGGGAGTGAAACCGAGGATTTCGAAAATCTTTGCCTGAAGCACAGCGTCGTGAATACGGATAGAACCACCGCCCACTTCAACGCCGTTGCAAACCATATCATACGCATTTGCGCATACCGATGCGGGGTCGGTGTCGAGTTTTTCAATATCTTCGGGTTTGGGAGCCGTGAAGGGGTGGTGCATTGCCATAAGGCGGCCTTCTTCTTCGCTCCATTCAAACATGGGGAAGTCAACCACCCAAAGGAGGGCAAACTTATTCTTGTCGCGCAAGCCGAGGCGGTCGCCCATGAGCAAGCGCAGTTCGCAAAGTTGCTTGCGTGTGCGCATAGCGTCGTCACCGCTGAGGATGAGGATGAGGTCGCCAGGCTTCGCGTCCATCTTCACCTTGAGGGCGTCAAGCACTTCGGGAGTGTAAAACTTATCAACGGAGCTCTTCACACAGCCGTCTTCGCCCACGCGGGCATATACCAACCCCTTAGCGCCAATCTGCTGGCTCTTCACAAAGTTAGTGAGTTCGTCAAGCTGCTTGCGTGTATAAACGGCGCAACCAGTGGCGCAGATACCGCCGATGTATTGAGCATCGTTAAACACGGCAAACTCGCCAGTGCCCTTCATCACGTCCATCAATTCAACAAATTCCATGCCGAAGCGCATATCGGGTTTGTCTGAACCGAAACGGCGCATAGCATCTGCCCAGGGAAGGCGGAGGAAGGGAGTCTCACCTAAATCAACACCACGCACTTCCTTGAAGAGGTACTTCGTGAGGGCTTCAAATGTATTGATGACGTCGTCTTGCTCTACGAACGACATTTCGCAGTCAATCTGCGTAAATTCGGGCTGACGGTCAGCGCGGAGGTCTTCATCGCGGAAGCACTTCACGATTTGGAAGTAGCGGTCAAAACCTGCCACCATCAACAACTGCTTCAGCGTCTGAGGGCTCTGGGGAAGCGCGTAAAACTGACCGGGGTTCATGCGCGAGGGCACGATAAAGTCGCGTGCACCTTCGGGTGTAGAACCTACGAGCACGGGAGTCTCTACCTCCATAAACCCGAGGCTGTCGAGAAAGTTGCGCACGGCGATGCAAAACTTGTGGCGCAATTCAAGATTGCTACGCACGCAGTCGCGGCGCAAGTCGAGGTAGCGGAACTTCATGCGGATGTCGTCGCCGCCGTCAGTATTGTTTTCGATGGTGAAGGGGGGAGTGGCAGAAGCATTGAGCACTGCGAGCTCGCCTACAATGATTTCAACTGCTCCCGTGGGGATGTTGTCATTTTTAGAGAAGCGCTCGTTTACCGCACCCGTTACCTGAATCACATATTCGCGACCCAACTTATTGGCGCGTGCGCAGAGTTCTGCATCGGTCTCTTCGTTAAACACCAACTGCGTAATGCCGTAGCGGTCGCGAAGGTCAACGAATGTCATACCGCCCATCTTGCGAAGGCGCTGTACCCAACCCGAAAGCGTCACCACTTTTCCCGTATCCTCAATGCGGAGTTCACCGCAATTATGCGTTCTATACATCAGATTTTTATGTTTAGTTAATTTACTTATTTACTATCGTTTGAGATGCGCACGCCAAAGACGCGCACAATATTTCTGCAAATTTACATTATTAAGAATTAAGGGCAAAGAGATTGCTTGTTTTTTAAGGGCGGAAGGCACGTAATATTTTTCAACTGAAGGTCCGAAAAAAGGATTCGGCACTTAATTAAAATTATAAGTGGAATAAATCAAATTATTCGGCACTTAGTTTCAATGATATCCCAAACATTTTCTGTTATCTGTTTGTGCCTTCACAGCATACGGCGGGGAGTAATCGTTACATCCCTTCAAACTTATCGTGAAAGAGAAACAAAAGTCCCTACCCTACTATTTCACTTTACGAGTTTAATTTTGTACATTTGCAAATTCAAGACTGACACGAATATCAAACAAACCTATAAACACTACTGACTTATGAAACGCACAGACCTTTATTTTCTCCTCGCCATCGTCGCGATATTCCTACCCTTCTGCCTTTCAGAATCCCTTTACGAAGGGTATAAATCATTTAACGCAGCACACGGAATGGTGATGAGTTTCATCAAATTTGGAGTACTCTCTACGCTCGGCGAAATGCTGGGTTGCCGCATTGGTAGCGGTAAGTATTTGCCCAAGGCGTTTGGCATTTTGCCCCGTATGATTATTTGGGGGCTTCTCGGCATTGGCATCAACGCGGCAATGATTATTTTCTCAAAAGGTACGCCCGCGCTGATGGAATATATGGGAATGACGGGCGCCGTAGCAAGTTTTAACAGCGCAGATTTCTGTATGGATAAATTGTGGGTAGCGCTCGCCGTTTCAGTGGCGATGAACACGATTTTTGCTCCCGTCTTTATGACCTTCCACAAGATTACCGACGCCCACATTGCCGTTCACGGCGGCAGCCTTAAGGCACTCATCACGCCCATCCCCATGGCAGAGCGCTTTGCACAGATTGACTGGAGTAAGCAATGGGGTTTTGTGTTTAAAAAGACGATTCCCTTCTTCTGGTATCCCGCCCACACCATCACCTTCCTCCTTCCCTCCGAACAGCGCGTACTCTTTGCGGCGCTCCTCGGTATTGCCTTGGGCGTATTGTTGGCGGTAGCGACGAGGAAGTGAGGAGTTAGGAGTGAGGAGAGAGTAGTTTACCATGCGGCACGTCTACTCACTACTCTCTACTCACTACTCTCTGTAAAAAACTCCCTCCGCAGGCACAATTATTTCACAAAAAGCAGTATCTTTGCCCCACTTTTTAACACATCACACATTTATATTATATGAAGGAAGTAATTCTCTCTATAGCCGGAAGACCTGGCTTGTATCGCCTCGTTGCTCAGGGCAACAACAATCTTATCGTTGAAACTATCGACGCTCAGAAGAAGCGCACCATTGCTGGTACTCGCGAACGCGTAACTTCGCTCAACGATGTTTGCATGTACACTGAAGAAGAAGACAAACCCCTCATGGAAATCTTCGAAAGCTGCAAGCAGGTTACTGGTGGCAAGCCCACAGAGTTCACGCACAAGGAAGCAACTAACGATCAGTTGGCAGACTTCATGGCAGCAGCAGTGCCCAACTTCGACCGCGACCGCGTACACTTCAGCGACATCCGCAAGTTGGTGCAGTGGTACAACATTTTGATTACTAACGGCTACACTGACTTTGTTGACGCAGAAGAAACTGCTGAAGCATAATTCATATTTATTTATAATAAGCGGACAGACGATGGTTTCCTTGTCTGTCCGTTATTTCTTTATCAGGTTTTAAACCACGGAGCAAACAATCAGCATTACCCTCACAACCTCATAACCTTATAACCTCACACCTCACCCATCATGTCAGAATGGAAAGAAACCGTCGTGCTCATTGACGCCGACCATTTAGATAGCGTGTGCTTCAACCTCATCGTAAACTTCGAGCGCATGCTCGGACGTCGCATTCCCCAAGCCGACCTCTGCCACTGGCTCGATTGCATTGCCCTTGACGGCGGACTCCGCCCTGGCGACAACGAAGTGCAAGTCATCTTCCTGCACAGCAAGGACAAGGAGAAGATGGCAAACATGAACCCCGGCATTTTCAACAAGGACCTCAACGGACAAGCCTTTAAGGACCACCTTGCCGAGTTCACCCTCGCCAGTTTCCCCGTAGAAGAAGTGGTAACGATGGCCGACTTCTACATGCAATCCCTTGACGCCCTCATCGAAGCCAAGGATGTAAAGCGCATCCTCCTCGTTGCCGCCCTCGAAGAATACGGCGACCGCGTGCGCCAAACCGCCATTAAGGCAGAAGGTAAGGACATCGTTGTCTTCACCATGCAACCCACACAAGAGCGCGGTTACCTGCAAGAACTCCTCGGCTACTCCCTCATGAGCGCCCTCGGCATTCGTGGCGAAGAGTTGCAGGGGTAAACTATTTAACCACCAACACATCAAACGATAACTATGCTTCGTTTACATCTGAAGGGATTATGCTTTTTCGTCTTGGCACTAATTTTTCCTACCACCCTCATAGCTCAAAACATTAAGGGAAAAATTGTGAATGAACTTGACGAGCCACTTACCTATGCCAATATCATTGCCTTAACTACTGACTCAAATTTTGTTGCAGGAGTTTTGAGTGATTCTTGTGGGATTTTTTCACTAAAAAAATCTCCTGAAATCACATATCTAAAAGTTTCGTACATAGGTTATTCCACCCAGATTTTACCACTCTCCCACTCTGATGTCGGCACCATCAAATTAAACCCCGACACAAGTGTATTAGGCGAAGTGGTCATTAAGAAAATTCTGCCTAAAACAAAACTTGAAGGCGACGCTTTTGTGACTACAGTGGAAAATAGCGTTCTCGCCGAAGCAGGCTCTGCAAACGATGTATTGAAGAAGTTGCCTGGTGTGACGCAAAAGGGAGATGGATTAGAGGTCTTAGGAAAAGGCACTCCTCAAATCTACATCAACGGTCGCTTGGTAAGAGACAATGCTGAATTGGAGGCGCTTACTTCAAAGGACATTAAAAGCGTGGATGTAGTCACCAATCCTGGGGCGCGCTATGACGCATCGGTCAATGCCGTAATCCGAATTAAGACGGTGAAGCGCCAAGGTGATGGTTTGAGTTTCAACCTGCGTTCAAGTTGGTACCAATGTGAAGACACCGACTTGAGGGAAACGCTCAACTTGAACTATCGCCACAACAATCTTGACGTTTTTGCGTCTGTTGATTTCGCGCAAACAGAGGGTTTTCAGGACACAGAAATAGAGCAATACCTCTATTCCGAAAAGCCCTTGTTCTTGCAACAAAAGGCAAACTTCACCAACAACACCCAAAGCCTTTACACCACACTTGGAGTCAACTACCAACTCAACGAGAAGCACTCCTTCGGCATTCAATACCGCCCCAAATTCACACTGAAAGGGGAAACGTTCAATGACAGTCGGGTGACGGCAAAGGTTGACGGAGTTATTGATGATTTTACCCACACTTTATCTGAAGGCGGACTGAAAAAACTCCCCATTCATCAAGTGAATACTTATTATAATGGTACGTTTGGTAAACTCAATATAGACTTTAATGCCGACCTTCTTGATAGTCGTTTTGAAGAGGGCATGGTGTATAACGAAAAGAGTCAGTTGCAAGTTGACCGAATTGTAACCACTCGAAGCAAGGAGCACAACCGACTTTATGCATCTAAATTAGTGCTCTCTCACCCATTCTTAGGCGGGCAACTTTCGGGTGGCGCAGAATATGCGTACACTGACCGAAGCGATGAATATAGAAATCAGAATGCGCAAGGTCCTAATTCATTTACGAACATTCGCGAGAACAGCGCCGATGTTTTTATGGATTTCACCTACCCTATTAAGACTTTCTATCTCGTCCTCGGAATGCGCTACGAATATTTAGCCTTTAACTATTTTGAGAATTGCATCAAGCAAGAGGACCAAAGTCGTGAGTTTGGCAATTTCTTTCCTTCTGTTTCGCTAAGTGGCGCTTTGGGAGAAGTGCAACTACAAATGGGTTATACCGCAAAGACAAGTCGACCATCCTATAATCAACTCAGCAATGCGAGCATGTACATCGACCGATATAGTTACACGAAGGGGAACCCCTATTTGAAACCCGAATTGCAACACAATGCGTCGCTGGCCGCCGTTTGGAAATATTTTCAATTTGCTGCTAATTACAAACTCACCGAAAGACCGATTCTGCATTGGGGGAAGCAATCCGAAACCACCGAGAATTGCATCATGCTCCATTATGAAAATTTCAATCGCAGCATTCCCGAACTTACCGTGTCGCTCACGGCAACGCCCACAATCGGTATTTGGTATCCTCGCTTCACGGGAGCATTATTTAAGCAATGGTTTAAGGGTGATTTTAATGGGAAACGCCAAAGTATGAATCGCCCCATCCCTGTATTCTCATGGGGAAATACGCTCAAACTCCCGAAAAATTTTACGGCGGAAGTAGATTATACATTTACGGGAAAGGGCAACCAACGCATCTACCAATTAGACAAACCCACCCACGTATTAGACATTGCCATCCGAAAGACATTCTTGAACGACGCCCTAAGTCTCGAACTTAAAGGCACAGACCTTTTCAAAGATAGAGGCGACCGCGTAAGAATGTGGAGCGGTGATTACATGATAAAGCAGAAAAACATCTTTGGTTCGCGAGAAGTTGTATTTACCCTGCGCTACAAGTTTAACAGCGCCAAGAGTAAGTACAAAGGCACTGGAGCAGGCGAACAGCAAAAGAGCAGAATGTAAAACAACAAGGGATATTCTCAAAATTAAGTCCGACTTAAAACAAAATAAGTCGGACATAATTTGAAATAATACGGAGTTTGTTTTTAGAGAATCAAAGTTTCTTACATCATGGTGGTTCTTTTATACAAAATATGAACAAAATAATTAACGGAATAGAATATTACCTCCCCGACGACCTCACATTGGAACAAGAAAAAATCTATTGTCATATCATTGACTGGAAACGTAAAAATATTACTGAAGAAAGAGGAGTACGTAGAGGGCATGAGTATGATGCAATTTTACCCAAGGTATCATCAGTACCCTTAATGATTTACAAACCCATTATCCCCATATTACAGGAAATGCAAGTGGGGAAATTTGCTTACAAACCTCATATATACGCTCACCATGCTGTAAGTTCACAAACTGCATGTATCAATTTATTTATGCCCCTTTTATTATCCAACAATGTTGATTCTATACTTCCCAAAATCCCTGGGTGCCCCGTTGGGTTTAAGGAATTAGCTAAGGATCAATTATTCAACGGTTTTTGCTTTGAATATTGGGGACAAGATATTCAAAAGGGCAAAGGTTTGTTAAATGACCACACTTCGCAAGCCGGAACTGATGCTGATGTGGCTGTTGCGTATCGCGATACCAATGGGAAATTGTGCCTTTGGCTTATTGAGCATAAACTCAGCGAAAAAGAATTCACAATCTGTGGGGGATATAACAGTAAAGCAAACAAACTGAAGAGTAACTGTAAGAAATGCAATTTTTCCGATATATCTACTAACCCTGAAAATTGTCACTACCATCACATTAAATTCAAGTATTGGGATTTACTCAAACATCGAATTGGCAAGTTTAACGGGAACTTATTAGCTATTAAAGGTTGCCCATTTAAATTAGGCATGAACCAACTTTGGCGCAATCAAATGCTTGCCTTTGCTTTAGAAGATACGGGCAAATATCATACGGTTACATTTTCAGTTTGTCATCATGCTCAAAATTCAATGCTTACGCATACAATTAACCAATACAAGAGCCTGATCTGCAACGACCTGATGTTTACATCGTTTACGAATTATGATATTCTTAACGCAGTAACAGAAAGGCACAGCAGTTTGAATGAATGGAAAAAATGGTACCAGGATGTTTATTGTTTCTAAAAAAAATCTCACCATTATTTATAAAAATCAGAAGATTAACTTCCTCATTCCAATAAAAAAGTGTAATTTTGCACTCGATTTGTCTAAACAGAGGCTCGAAAGGGCGCGTGTGATGGCGAATTAAGCAAACATTTACTTAATTTAGAGTAACACAAATTTTATTTAACATGAAAGAAATTTCAATCAACGGTACACTCCGTAATGCCATCGGTAAGAAGGCATCTAAGGCTGCTCGTGCAGAAGGTCTCGTTCCTTGCTGCTTGTATGGTGAAAAGAAGGGCGAAAACGGCCTTCCCGTAGCTACTCACTTCGTAGTTTCTGAAAAGGAAATCAACAAGGTTTACTACTCTCCCAACATCTACCTCGTTAACATCAACCTCGATGGTGAAAACAAGACTGCTGTTGTTAAGGAAGTACAGTGCCACGCAGTAAAGGACAACGTGCTCCACGTTGACTTCTACGAAGTAACTCCCGAAAAGCCCATCGTTATGGCTGTACCTATCGCTCCTCAGGGTCTCGCAGAAGGTGTACGTGCCGGTGGTAAGCTCGTTGCAATGGTTCGTAAGCTCAAGGTTAAGGCTCTTTACACTCAGATCCCCGAAAAGCTCACTATCGACGTTACTAACCTCCAGCTCGGTAAGTCAATCAAGGCAGGCGAACTTTCATTCGAAGGTCTCGAACTCGTTACTCCCAAGGAAGTTGTTGTTGTAACAGTTAAGATGACTCGTGCTGCAATGGGTGCTATGGCTGCTGCAGCTGCTGCAAGCAAGAAGAAGTAGTCTATCATTACAGCTTTACAATACATGCCAGTGTGCACCTCGCACATTGGCATTTTTAATTCTCATAAGATATGCACTATCTCATAGTTGGACTTGGCAATATCGGCGACGAGTATGCTAACACCCGACATAATATTGGTTTCCGCGTGGTCGACGCAATGGCAAAGGCAGCGGGAGCAACATGGGAGGACAAGCGCTACGGGTTTGTCACTACGATTCGTGTGAAAAACCGCTTGCTCACCCTCCTGAAACCTTCTACTTACATGAACCTCTCGGGTAATGCCGTGCGCTATTGGATGAACGAGAAGAAGATTCCGCTCGACCACGTATTGGTTGTAGTGGACGACCTTGCTTTACCCTTCGGTCAACTCCGCATGAAGCCCAATGGTTCGGAAGCCGGACACAACGGTTTGCGCCACATTACCTCCGTGATGGGCACGCAAAACTATGCACGCCTGCGCTTCGGTATTGGCAACGATTTCCCCAAGGGTGGTCAGGTAGACTTCGTGTTGGGAGAATTTGGCGCAGAAGATTTGGCAAAAATGGATGAGCGCATCGGTGTCGCTTCTGACATGATTAAGGATTACGCGCTTCAGGGTATTCAGCACGCGATGTGTAATTTCAACAAGAAGTAAACGATGGAAGCACGCATAGATAAATGGTTGTGGGCAGCACGCATTTACAAGACGCGCACACTCGCAGCCGACGCTTGTAAGAACGGGCGCATCACCATCAATGGTGCGCAGGTAAAGCCCTCACGCACTGTCAAGGAGGGCGACAAGGTGGGCGTGAAGAAAGCCCCCATCACTTACACCTTCCTCGTTAAACAAGCCATTGAGAAGCGCGTGGGCGCGAAACTCCTTCCCGACATTTTGGAGAACATCACTGCCCCCGAGCAATACGAACTCTTGGAAATGAGCAAGATTTCGGGCTTCATCGACCGCGCTCGCGGTACGGGACGCCCCACGAAGAAGGACCGCCGTGCCCTTGATGATTTCGCCGCTGAAGACAATATTCCCCTCTTCTTTGGACTCGACCTTGAGAACGATGAATTGGACGACGACGATTACGATGCGCTTGCGGCGGAAAGATAAAAAAGGGAAATGGGAAAAATGAGAAAGGAGAAAGGAGAAAGACCATGCGGGACTTCACCGCACCAGCATCTTTCTCCTTCCTCCTTTCTCATTTCTCATTTCCTACAAACTCCATCAACTCCTCAGCCCTGTCAATCAACCCCAACGAGGGGAAGGTTGACAACTCTAACTTCGGACGGAATCCCCAAGTCACGCCCACGGCATCCACTTGGGCGTTCAACGCCGTCAGCATGTCCACGCCCGAGTCGCCGACATAGAGCACCGCATCCTTGCTTACGCCCGCCTCCTTAAGAATGTCCGTCACAATGGCGGGGTCGGGCTTAATGGGCACCTCATTGCGTTGCCCAAGCACCTTGATGAAGTTGATGTTGGGAAAATAATGCGCCACCAATTTCTCGGTCGCCGCTTGATACTTATTGGAAGCCACAGCAAGCATCACACCGCCCTCCTGCAGACGCTCCAACAACTGGGGAATACCCTCGTAGGGAACCGTCAAGTCGGCATTATGCTCATCGTAATAAGGGATGAACACGCTGCGCATGCGCATAATCTGCTCCTCTGTCTTCTCGCCCTCGGGCAAGGAGCGCTCTAAAAGTTTATTGATGCCGTTGCCCACGAAGGAACGAATCGTTGCCGCATCGTGAGTGGGAAATCCCAACACGGCAAGCGCATGGTTCGCCCCCATCGCAAGGTCGTCAATCGTATTCAACAACGTACCGTCAAGGTCAAATATTACAAGTTTCTTCTTCATCACAAGTATAAATTGTATTCACAAAACAAATTTAAGAATTAAGACGCGAACACAAGCCTATGTTATGACTTATTTATTACTTTTGTACTCTGAATTATTACACAAGCATCGCCCACAGAATGACACCCCACAAGATAATCACACTATTACTTTGCATCACAACGTTGCAAGCGACTCATGCCACAAACCATGCGGAGAAGTCCTCACTACTCACCGAACTTGCTTCGCGCATTCAAATTCACGGTTATGCGCAAGCAGGCTTCACCTATGCCCATCGCGATCAGAGTGCCACCAACACCTTCGACCTCAAGCGCTCATTGTTGTGGGCTGATGCTGAAATCAACGACAAGTGGTCGTTCCTCTTCATGCACGACTTTTCAAGCGTAATGCAGGAGTACTACACCGAATTCCGCCTTACAAACAACAAAGCATTAACCATGCGTTTCGGGCAATTTAAGAACGCCTTGACCTTTGAGAATGCGCTCTCTCCCACTGGTCAAGAAACGATTGATGTCTATTCCGAAGGGGTAACATACCTCACCGGGTGTGGTAGCGACCCGCTGGTTGGAGTGCAATACGGGAGGGACCTTGGCGTTTCGATCTATGGAGAAACCAAAAATGGTAAAATTCGCTATGAACTTGACATAATGAACGGTCAAGGGATTAATTGTAAAGACGGTAATGCAGAGAAAGACTTTATAGGAAGGTTGGAATGGCGCCCCATTGAAGGACTAAATTTGATCACAACCGGACAAATTGGTAAAGGACATGCCATTGCGACTTCACTTTACAACCCCGAAATTAAAGTGGGAGAAAATTACAAACGCAATCGCTGGTCCGCAGGTTTTGACTTTAAATCCAAGTCCCTGAATGTGCATGGTGAATACCTCGAAGGTAAAGACGGAAATGTCACAAGTCGTGGTGCATACATCACTACTTGCATCCCCATTAAGGCAGAAAAATTTGACCTCGTAGCCTCCTACGATTTTTTTAATTTCAACACCTCGCTCGGTATGGACCAACACAAGGTGGTTGCCGGTTTACAGTATTGGTTCTACAATAAATGCCGTTTTCAGGTGCAATATGTGTATAAAAACGCAACTGTAAAAGACGGTATTTTTCAACATACCGCCAACAATGCGATCATGTGCCAAATGCAAGTGAGATTCAATTAGTCCCTCACATACTCCCCCAACAAAAATCGTGCCTCCACTTCATGAAGTAGGGGCACGATTGTTATTGTTAAGTGCAAGGCGGATTAGATGAGTTCCTTAATGAACGCCTGCATTTCTGCCTGATGTGCTTCTACGCTCTGGAGGAGCTTGAACTGCGCCTTTGAGCGTACGAGGTTGTGGTCAGCATACTGTGTCTTGTAGTATGTGTCGCCGTTGATGTAGTCAGCGAGGAAGCGTACAGTCTGCATGTAGGGGAAGAGGGCAGCTGCGTAGGGCAAGTTTTCAACTTCAAGGGGAGTGATGAATGAAGCCGCTGACTTGAGGTAACCCTTTGCGAACGACTTGAAGATTTCCATGTTGAAGTTGACGTTGTCGAGGTCCTTATCGTCTTCCTTACCTGTGTTGGCAGCTGAGCGGAGGTAGTCGCCAAAGTCAGAGAAGATGAAGTTGGGCATCACAGTGTCGAGGTCGATTACGCAGAGCACATTGCCTTCCTGGTCGAAGAGGATGTTGTCTACCTTTGTGTCGCAGTGACAGATGCGCTTGGGGAGCTTGCCTTCGCGGTGGAGCTGTTCGCCCTTACACATTTCTTCTGCGCGCTTTTCGAGTTCGTCAACGAGCCACTGTACTTCTGCAAGGCGGCCTGCCTTGTTTTCAGCAACTGCTTCGCGGAGCTGACGGAGGCGGAATTCCATGTTGTGGAAGTCCTTGATGGTTTCGCCGAGCTGTGCAGGAATGTCAGCGAGCATTGCCTGGAAGTTACCGAATGTTTCACCCACAATGTAAGATGTTTCGGGAGTTACGGCAGTCATTGACTTTGTGTCGGGGATGAATGCCATTACGCGCCAGTACTTTGCACCGTCAAAGTAGAAGTACTTGCCGTCCTTTGTGGGGATAAAGTTGAGCACCTTGCGGTCGATATCTTCTGTGCCTGCAGCTTCGAGCTTTGCACGGATGTGAGAAGTAACTGCCACGATGTTGTCCATGAGCATTTCTACATCGGGGAAGATGGCGTTGTTCACATTCTGAAGCACGTAGTCGGGCTGACCTTCTTCAGTCTTTACGCGGTAGGTAGTGTTGATAAGACCATTACCAAGGGGAGCAACTTCTACTACATTGCCCTGAATCGCGAACTGAGAAACAATTTCATTCATTGGAGTAAAGTATTTATAGGTTAATTATGTTATCTCTGCAGGGCAAAGGTAACATTTTTTAAGCAAAGAAGAGAAAGATTGGGGTATATTTTTGACAGAAGAACATAAGGACATATATTTTTTGCTCTGTTATTCCTATATCAATCCTATTTCTTGGCACAAAAAAACAACAGTGTAATCTGCTAAATCATGTTGATTTTCTTTTCAACAGATTAAACGGATTACACTGTTTATTTTGCTCCTGCCTAAGGGGAGTTAGATTAAGGGAATGTTCAATGCCTTACACTCTTCGCGCATTGCATCGGGCCAAATGCTGGCTTGGATTTCGCCGATGTGCGCCTTGCGGAGGTAGAGCATACAAAGGCGTGACTGACCGATACCGCCACCGATACAGAGGGGAAGACTGCCGTCAACGAGGCGTCGGTGGAAGTAGAGGTCGAGGCGCTCTTCCTTTCCGCTTTCCTTGAGCTGGCGAAGCAGCGCTTCTTTATCTACACGGATGCCCATTGAGGAGAGTTCTACGGCGCGGTCGAGCACATCGTTCCACACAAGGAGGTCGCCATTCAGTCCGGGCAACGCGCTGTCTGCTGACACGGTAGAATAATCGTCGTAGTCAGGAGCACGCATATCGTGGGGCTCGCCATTCGAAAGTTTGCAACCAATGCCGATGATGAAGACTGCGCCCCATTCTCGAGTAATCAAGTCTTCACGCTCCTTGGCGGTCTTGTCGGGGTAACGCTGAAGGAGTTCTTCGGCATGGATGAACTGCACATCCTCGGGGAGCGAAGGCGTCAACTGCGGGAAGCGTTCGCAAACGAGAAACTCTGTGCGCTTCAGTGCGGCATAGATGCACTTCACGGTGCGCTTCAAATACTCAACCGTGCGCTGTTCGGGAAGAATAACGCGCTCCCAGTCCCACTGGTCGACATAAAGCGAGTGGAGATTGCCGAGTTCTTCATCTGCACGGATGGCATTCATGTCGGTGTAGATGCCATAACCGGGTTGCACTTCATAATCCGCCAATGTCAAGCGCTTCCACTTTGCCAACGAGTGTACCACTTCGGCATGCGCATCCTGAAGGTCCTTGATGGGGAAGGTTACAGGGCGCTCCTTACCGCTGAGGTCGTCGTTGATCCCCAACCCACGGAGCACGAAGAGCGGACCCGTCACGCGGCGGAGGCACAAACCCGTAGCGAGGTTGTCCTGAAAGAAATCCTTGATGACCTTAATGCCCTGCTCGGTTTCGTATTTATTGAGTACGGGAGAATATGCTTTTGGTTTAATCAGATAACTCATGGTTTAGTTTTAGTTTCTTTTTGTTATTGCGAGCGCAAAGATAGTAAATATTTGCTACTGAAAAGCAATAAATCAAAATCTTTTTGTCACAACTATCCCCTATTTCTGAATCTTTCATCCATTCGATTCAAAATGAGTTCGACAGACGCTCCTTGGCAGGCTGCGCCCATTGGGGGATTGACCTTTGTGAGGCGGATTTGCACTTGTAGGACTGTGATGTGTTCATCCAACAACCGACGAGCGATGCGCATCACCACATGCTCAAGCAACTTTGAGGGCACCAACATCTCTGCCTTTACCGCTTCGTAAACGGAAGCATAATTCACCGTGCCCGTAAGTTCGTCGTGGTTGTAAGCAGCGGCGCTTACATCGACATCCAGCGCCACATCCACAAGATAAGAACCTCCCACAATGCGCTCTTGGGGGAGCACACCGTGGAAGGCATAAAAGTCAAGGTTGGAGAGAGAGATTTTCATAGATGTTGAGGTTGGAAGGTTTTCAGGTTTTGAGGTTGGGAGGTTTTGAGGTGATGAGGTTTTGAGGTTACCATGCGGTCTGCATAGTCTAAAACCTTTAAGCGAAGCGACCTAAAACCTTATGACCTTACCATTTATCCACAACGACTGCTGCCGCAACTCTTACAAATCAGGCAACCTTCCTGATAAACAAGGGTTTCACAACCGCAGTTGGGACATTTTTGCCCTGTGGCTTCTGTGCCGTCTGAAATATATTTCTTCAGCGCACGCGTCACACCATTCTTCCAAGTGTTGATACTTTCAGAATCAAGTTGCAACTGACCAACGAGCTTAATGACATTCTGAAGGGGCATACGGTAGCGGAGCACACCCGAAATCAACTTGGCGTAGTTCCAATACTCCTTGTCGAATTTTTCAGAGAGTCCCTCAACCGTCGTTTTATACCCGCGCTTGTTCTTAAACTGGAAGTCGTAGCGCTTGGTGCCGTCGGGGTTTTGGTTTTTGATAATGACGCCCGAGGTCACATGCTTGGGCAGCACGATACCCTCTTCATCGTCCATCAAACCCGTAAAGATTTCATAGGGATGACCGTCGAGAAGCCCTACGAATGCCACCCACTTTTCCTTCTTATTCTGGAAGCGCACCACATCACATTCCAATTCCACAGGGCGGATTTCCGTTACCTGAGGAGGCTGACACACGGGCGGTTCTTCCTTTTTCTTATCCTTCTTTTCTGCACTCACAAGCACCCCACTACGGCTGCCGTCGCGGTAAATGGTACATCCCTTACAACCGCTCTTCCAAGCTTCGATGTAAAGTCTGTTCACCAACTCTTCATCCACATCAGAGGGGAGGTTTACGGTCACGGAGATGCTGTGGTCTACCCACTTCTGAATGGCGCCCTGCATCTTCACCTTCATGAGCCAATCAACATCGTTTGCCGTTGCCTTGTAGTAAGGCGACTGCGCCACGAGAGCGTCAATCTCTTCCTGCGTGTAATTCTTCGTAGTATCAAGACCATTCACCTTCATCCAAGTCATAAACTTGGGGTGATAAACGATGTATTCTTCAAACGAATCGCCCGTTTCATCCACAAAGTCTACGCGCACTTCGGGGTCGTTAGGATTGACCTTACGACGGCGTTTGTAGACGGGGAGGAAGACGGGTTCGATACCGCTCGTTGTCTGCGTCATCAAACTTGTTGTACCCGTTGGCGCAATGGTCAAGCAAGCGATGTTGCGACGGCCGTACTTCACCATATCTTCATAGAGCGCAGGGTCGGCATCCTTTATGCGGAGCACAAAGGGATTTGCCACTTCGCGCTGGGCGTCGTAGATTTGGAAGGCACCGCGTTCGCGCGCCATTTCTACCGAAGAAGCATACGCCGCCAAAGCAAGTGTGCGCTGCACGGTTACAGCAAAATCAGTAGCTTCCTGAGTGCCATAGCGAAGTCCGAGCGCAGCAATCATGTCGCCCTCTGCCGTGATACCCACACCCGTACGGCGACCTTCGATTGCCTTTTGGTAAATCTTCTTCCAAAGTTGCTTTTCCGTGTGCTTCACTTCTTCCGACTGGGGGTCACTCTCCACCTTATTGAGAATCTTTTCAATCATCTCAAGTTCAAGGTCGATGATGTCGTCCATCAAGCGCTGAGCGAGGCGCACGTGCTTCTTAAAGAGGTCAAAATTGAACGTTGCTTCGGGCGTAAACGGATGTTCTACATACCCGTAAAGGTTGATGGCGAGAAGGCGACAACTGTCGTAGGGACAAAGGGGAATTTCGCCACAAGGGTTTGTAGAGATGGTGCGGAAACCGAGGTCGGCATAACAGTCGGGGATGCTTTCGCGGATAATCGTGTCCCAGAAAAGCACACCAGGTTCGGCACTGCGCCAAGCGTTGTGCACAATCTTGCGCCACAAGGCAGAGGCATCAATGCGCTTTGAGAATTGCGGGTTTTCGGCATCCACGGGATACTGCTGCACATAAGGTTGTTGTGCCATCGCCGCCTGCATAAAGGCATCGTCAACGCGCACACTGACATTTGCACCTGTCACCTTGCCCTGCGTCATCTTGGCATCGATAAAGTCTTCTGCTTCAGGGTGCTTAATGCTTACAGAAAGCATCAAGGCGCCTCGGCGACCATCTTGTGCCACCTCGCGTGTAGAGTTACTGAAGCGCTCCATGAAGGGAACGATACCCGTAGAGGTGAGTGCAGAATTACGCACGGGAGAACCCTTGGGGCGGAGCTTTGAGAGGTCGTGCCCCACACCGCCACGGCGCTTCATGAGTTGCACCTGCTCTTCATCTTCCTTCATAATGGCGCCGTACGAATCGGCATCGCCGTCCACACCAATTACAAAGCAGTTGGAGAGCGACGCCACCTGATTGGGATTACCAATGCCCGTCATCGGACTGCCCGCAGGGATGATGTAGCGGAAGTGAGAGAGGAGGTCAAAGATTTCTGCTGCCGAAGTGGGGTTGTCATACTTCTGCTCAATGCGCGCAATTTCATTTGCCAAGCGCCAGTGCATATCATCGGGCGACTGTTCAAAGATATTGCCATGACTGTCTTTCATGGCATACTTATTCACCCAAACACGAGCGGCAAGTTCATCACCCTCGAAATAGTCTAACGAAGCCTTGAACGCCTCGTCGTAGGTATAGATTTTCTGTTCCACAGTGGTTACATTATTTTGTAGTCAAGAACTTTATATGTAGTTTATGGTTATCTATGATATTCAACAGCAAGTCCTCCTTCTGAAGTTTCACGATAAAGAGAAGGAAGGTCATGTCCTGTTTTTTTCATTACTTGCACTGCTTTATCATAACTAATGCGATGTTGCCCTTCTGCATAAGTAGCATAGATATTTGCATCAAGTGCACGTGCTGCTGCATGTGCATTACGTTCTATACACGGAATTTGAACAAGTCCACAGATGGGGTCACATGTCATACCAAAGTGATGTTCAAGTCCCATTTCAGCAGCATATTCCGTTGTTTGTAGACTACCTCCAAAGATGTAATTAGCCGCAGCTGCGGCCATTGCACAAGCAACACCAACCTCTGCTTGACATCCAGCTTCTGCACCAGAAATAGAGGCAAGTGTTTTGGCTATATTACCAACTAATCCAGCTGTAGCAAGAGCATGTAGAATGCGCTTTGTTGAGAAATTACGACTTTCTTGTATATGGTAGAGCACTGCTGGAACAACTCCACAAGAACCACAGGTAGGAGCAGTCACTATTTTACCTCCAGAGGCATTTTCTTCAGTCACAGCCAGAGCATATGCAAACACTAAACCTCGTGTTTGTAGATTTGCACTATATCCTTGTGCCTTGATGAAATAATGTGGGGCTTTACGACGAAGATTCAAACCTCCAGGAAGAACCCCTTCTGTTTCTAATCCACGTTCAACAGCATTACGCATTACTTTCCACACTTCTTCAAGATAATCCCAAATATCTGACTCTTCAAATTGCTCAACAAATTGCCAATATGAATATCCTCGCTCATCACACCATTTAATAATGTCATTTAAATGATTGAGTTCATACACATCGGGCGTCTGAATACTACTATGACCTTCTTCCATCAATGCTCCCCCACCAACACTGTACACAGTCCATCCATCGTGAGGAACACCAACATCGTCAATAGTTTCAAAAAGCATTCCATTGGGATGATATGGCAACACAATCTCAGCACACCATTTAATTTCACATCGCTCCTTACCAATAACATCTAAGATTGCCCAATCAGTAAGGTGGCCACGTCCAGTGGCCGCCAAACTACCATAAAGAGTCACCCTAAAGCGCTTTGCTTCAGGATGACGCGATAAATATTGCTCCGCAGCAGCACGAGGTCCCATTGTATGTGAAGATGAAGGACCATAACCTATGCGGTAAAGTTCTTTAAGTGATTTCATATATGTGAGGAAAAAGGTTAATAGGTTGAGAGGTTATAAACTTCAAACTGCATAGCAAAAAGTTTGAGGGCGGATTAGTACCTAATAACCTTTATAATTTTAATTTTCTTTAATAATCCCCTTACGATATGCACGCAAGAGACGCTCTAAATCCGCCACTTGTTCGCGAAGATTTCTACCTATGTCTGTATCAGCTACCATGACACGACGGTCTGAGATTTCAACAATTGAGGTTGTTGACTGAATGTCTGTACCATTGATAACTGCTTCTTCCGTAGAATTAAATGGGGCGTGTTGTACTAATTGGAAACCTCTACTGTGGTAGATAAGGGTATATCCAGCAATACCAGTAGTGGAATGGTATGCACGAGCAAATCCACCATCAATTACCATCAATCTACCATCTGCTTTAATCGGATTTTCGCCCTTACCCACCTTTACAGGAACATGTCCATTGATGATGTGACGATGTTTACCTATAACCTCAAATTCATCTAACAGATAATCACAAATTTCTGCTTGATTACGTAATTTGTAATACGCACCCTTTTCCTCTGTGTGAGCAGATTTATCAGCTATAAAATAGCGTTCAAAAGTTGTCATTTTTGACTTATCAAATAGAGGACTATTAGGTCCGCACCAAAGATACCAGAAGTAATCACGTGCATAACGCTTTTCATCTTCTTCAGCACCATCCTCATATGCAAGACGTACTAATTGCTCAATACGTTGCATAAGTTCTTTACCTTTACACTTAACTCCCATCACATCTACTTCACGCAAACTTCCATCTACATTTAAAGGCATAGATGCATGGAAAAGAAGGTTAGAGTTGCACACCGTGTACATTCCTCCATGTGTTAACAAACATTGCATATGACGCTTGAGGCGTTCGCTAATACAGAATGAACGTACAAGACTGTTAATGATGTCTTGCTCTTCTTCTGTCATACGCAAAGGATCAGAAGGGTCAATTGTTGGGAAGTTTGAATCGAGCATAGTATGCTCCACACCATCATATGAAATAACTCCACGGTTGAAGTCTACTTGTTTTAGAAGACTTCTATTGGTCATTTCCCACTCTGGATGATTCTGGTAAAGTTGTCCTTCCAACTTAAATTGAATTACAGCAATAGCTTTATGCATCTGCGCGATCAAGCGTTGCGTTTTCTCTCTTGGAGAACTCTCGCCTGTAAATTCAATAAAAGGTTTGAAGCGTTCACAAGGATCATCAGCATACGCTTCCATGGCAAACGTTGCAAGGGGAACCATATTGATACCATACCCTTCTTCTAATGTCTTTGTATTAGCATAACGCAAAGAAAGTCGAATGACTGATGCCACACACGCAGGATTGCCAGCGGCTGCTCCCATCCAAAGAATGTCATGATTACCCCATTCTATATCCAAATTATGGTAGTTGCTCAACAAATCCATTATAAGATGAGCACCAGGGCCACGGTCAAAAATATCACCTAATATGTGAAGTTGGTCTACTGCTAATCGTTGAATCAAGAAGCACAACTGAGTTACAAAAGCATCTGCACGCTTGGTACCAATGATCGTTTGAATGATGATATTATAGTATGCTTGCTTATTGTGTTGATCGGAGGATTCATGCAATAATTCTTCAATGATATAAGCGAACTCTCGAGGTAAACTTTTACGCACCTTCGAACGCGTATATTTTGAGGATACATTGCGACAAACGGCAATCAAGCGATGTAATGTGCTTTGATAAAATTCGGGCATATTACGCCCAGAACGGTGTAGCAATTCTAACTTCTGCTCGGGGTAATATATCAGTGTACACAATTCTTTCAACTCATCCTCAGTGAGATGTTCACTAAAAATTTCATGAACCTTACGTTTGATATTTCCCGAGGCATTACGCAATACATGTTGAAATGCTTCATACTCACCATGAATATCGGCCATAAAATGCTCGGTTGACTTAGGCAAATGTAATATTGCTTCCAGATTTATAATCTCCGTAGTTACTCTCGACACATTAGGAAAGTCCTTGGCAAGTAACTGGAGATAACGCATATTTTCACGGATATTTTTCATAGTAGTAAGGAGAAGAGGAAAGCAAGCAATGGTCTGGTTAGTGATTCCAAACGTAAATTTAAAGCGTTTTCACCACAAAAGTAAAATAAAATTAGTTATCTCAACATTGTTTTTTATGGTTTTCACCGCTCACACATGATATTTCGTATATAAAATATTATTTTTGCAGGTAAAATGTAACGAAATATTAGTAACACATTACTCAAAACCCTTTTTTGAGACAGACTCTATAACATCAATCAACTATGCCTAAAATTTCAGAACGTGGCGTTGCTATGCCTGAATCGCCCATTCGCAAATTAGCTCCCTTAGCATCAGCTGCAAAAGGCAGAGGGGTAAAGGTGTACCACCTCAACATTGGACAGCCTGACCTCCCCACGCCCAAAGAAGGACTTGACGTGCTGAAAAATATTGACCGCACACTTTTGGAGTATAGTCCAAGTCAGGGATTCTTGCGCTATCGTGAGAAACTGACTCATTACTATAAGAAGTTCGACATCCATCTTTCTGCCGATGACATTATCATCACA
Source organism: Alloprevotella sp. (assembly GCA_045121635.1). Lineage (GTDB taxonomy): Bacteria > Bacteroidota > Bacteroidia > Bacteroidales > Bacteroidaceae > Alloprevotella. Next base: position 145,616 of record JBGVGJ010000010.1, read on the forward strand.
TCAGGAGGTTCGGAAGCCGTGTTATTTGCATTCCTGTCGTGCTTAAATCCCGGTGACGAAATCATTGTTCCCGAACCAGCATATGCCAACTATATGGCATTTGCCATTTCGGCAGGAGCAAAAATTCGCACAATTGCTACAACCATTGAAGAAGGATTCTCACTTCCCAAGGTGGAAAAGTTTGAAGAACTCATCAATGAGCGCACACGTGCCATCTTAATCTGCAACCCCAACAACCCTACGGGATACCTCTATACACGCCGCGAGATGAACCAGATTCGCGACTTAGTAAAGAAATACGATCTCTACCTCTTCTCAGACGAAGTATATCGTGAATTCATCTACACGGGTTCACCATACATCTCTGCCTGCCACCTTGAAGGCATTGAGCAGAATGTTGTACTCATCGACTCTGTATCCAAGCGTTACAGCGAATGTGGCATCCGCATTGGTGCTCTAATCACCAAGAATGAAGCCGTAAGAAGTGCTGTAATGAAGTTCTGTCAGGCACGTTTGAGTCCACCACTTATCGGTCAGTTGATTGCAGAGGCATCACTTGACGCAACGCAAGAGTACACCCGTGAAATCTATGATGAATACGTAGAGAGAAGAAAGTGTCTCATTGACGGATTAAACCGCATTCCTGGCGTTTACTCCCCCATCCCCATGGGTGCTTTCTACACGGTAGCAAAACTTCCCGTTGACAATGCCGAAAAGTTCTGCGAATGGTGCTTGACCGACTTCCAATATGAAGGCGAGACAGTGATGATGGCACCAGCGGCAGGTTTCTACACCACTCCCGGTGCAGGCATCAACCAAGTACGCATTGCTTACGTACTTAAAAAAGAAGACCTCATGCGCGCATTAGTTGTACTCGGCAAAGCATTAGAAGCATATCCTGGTCGCATACAATAATAAATAGATGGGTGAAAGGTGAAAGGAATAAGGGTAAAAGACATCGTTTACTCTTAACCATTCACCTTTAATCATTCACCTTTAACCATTCAACTTTACCGTTCATCGTTCCCCGCCATGCTTTTCATAGCCAAACGCTTTTACAAGGGACATAACAACACAAAACGCGGAGCCACCCAACCTGCTATACGTGTGGCAACGTGTGGCATAGCAATGGGACTCACAATCATGTTGCTATCAACGAGTGTGTTGTACGGATTTAGGAACGAATTAACCAAAAAGATTTCGGGATTTGCAGCACATCTTGAAATCCTCAATATTGGCACATTACAAATACCCGATGCCTACCCTATTTGCTTCCCAGAATACATAGAAGGTAAGATAAAGAATGCTACCAACGTTACACACATCCAAAAGGTTGCACAAAAAATAGGGGTAATAAAAACGGGTGTTCACTTCAAACCCATTCTTCTTAAAGGGATTGACGAAACCTACGACACAACCTACCTACACGAAGCACTGCTTGAAGGTAGATTACCCACGCTCCTGCGTGACTCTGCAACAAGCGAAATCGTTATTTCTAAACGAATTGCTGACGCACTCAACCTACAAGTGGGACAACGCGTCTACTCCTATTTCTTTGATGACAACATCAGAATGCGCCGAATGACCGTCGTTGGTATTTATGAAACCAACCTCAAACAATTTGACGAGCAAATGGTAATTGCCGATCGTTACACGGTATGCAAACTTAACGGATGGACCAATGAGCAGTACAGCAGTTTGGAGGTAAAGACAAGTTCGTTTGATACCATCAACCCCACACAAGCAGATTTAAAGCAACTCCTCGCCCCGTATGGTCGTCTTACAGCACTCACCGTTGACGAGCGCTACCCACAAGTATTCTCATGGTTAAATATTCTCAACACCAACGTATGGGTCATCCTGGCATTGATGATAGGAGTTGCCGCATTCACATTGAGTAGCGGACTACTCGTAATCATGTTAGAGCGCACACCAAGCATCGGAATACTAAAAGCCATGGGGGCTACTGACAAACAACTGCGCAGTACCTTCATGACTCTTGCCATGCTCATTACTTGCAAAGGCATCATCTGGGGGAACATCATTGCTATAAGCATCATCCTAGTGCAATATTACCTCCACCCTGTCCAACTGGATCCTGCGCATTACTACGTAACGGAAGTGCACGTCGTACTCAATCCTCTCATCATCATCTTAATCAACATCATAACGCTAATCATCATCTTCGCCTCACTCTTCATCCCCACACATATTATATCAAAAATAACGCCTGTAAAGGCCATAAAGTTTGACTAAAATTTGGGTGCGAAGAAAAATTAAACTAACTTTGCACCCGCAAATACGAAAGTTTTCGGGGTGTAGCGCAGTCCGGTTAGCGCACTTGGTTTGGGACCAAGGGGTCGCAGGTTCGAATCCTGTCTCCCCGACACTACTTTTTAAAGAAAAGGCAAGGCACATTATTCTCACCAATAACAGTGTTTTGCCTTTTTACTTTAATATTAATTCAGGAAAAAAAGTTTATACAGGTACAAGCAGGCAAGGTCCTTGCAAGTAGTACACAGTTCTCCGTATACTAAAATTAACGTTCCACCATGTCACCCATCGAACTCCTACTTCTCGCGGTAGCCCTTGCCATGGATTGCTTCGCCGTAAGCATAGCCAGTGGCATTATCTTGAAGCGCATAAGGTGGTCCACCTTCTTCACGATGGCCTTCTTCTTCGGACTCTTCCAAGGAGGCATGCCCCTCATCGGGTGGGCACTCACCCATTGGGCATCACATTATACCGCCACCTACGACCATTGGATCGCCTTTACGCTCCTCCTTTTCTTGGGAGGAAAGATGATCTACGAGCACCTCAACGCTGACGAAGCCGAAAAGTCATTCACCCCCACGCGCCTCACTGTCATCCTCACCCTTGCCGTAGCCACTAGCATCGACGCCCTTGCCGTAGGCATTTCATTCGCCTGCCTTGGCCTTACGTCCATAAGTAGCATCCTCCTGCCCATCTTGATAATTGGCATCACCTCCCTCCTATTCTCCCTGCTGGGCAGCGTCCTTGGTGCCACCATGGGCAAGCGATTACGCCTCAATGCCGAACTATGGGGTGGTATACTCCTCATTGCAATTGGCATAAAGATACTCATTGAGCACATGTGGGAATAAAAATCACCCGCACTTTTAATCATCTACCAAATAACCAAAACAGCATGACATGCCCAGATGGAATTCCATTACGCATGCCATGCTGTTTCGTTTATAAGCTCTACAATATAACCCTTCATTTTTTCACATTTTTTACCCAAAATTTAACATACATTAACATTCTGCATACTAAAAATCGCGATAATATCTATTTTCAGAAAAACGATTAGTTACATTGAAAAAACGATTAGTTACATTGAAAAAACAATAATACTTATTTTTGCACACTAATAAGTAACATTGTAAACGAAAAAAGTGGAAACAACCCTGATGTATAGGGGTGTATCCACTTCTGTACTGCAAATATACAAAATCTATGAGCGAAATGCAAATCGGTTAACATTTGTTAACGCCATAATTATTTTGCATTTTTCATCGGTTTTTGGGGTTATTAAAACATATAATGCCACCCCGCTTCGTCGGGAGTATTAAAATGTGTGTACAAACAGCCCACTTCGTAATTTAGGTTCAAACCACGTTGCCTTAGGTGGCATAATTTTACCTGCATCAGCAATGTCAATGATTTGCTTCATCGTGACAGGATAAAGCGCCAGAGCAAACTTCATTTCACCACTGTCAACACGACGTCTAAGTTCGTCAAGTCCGCGCAAACCTCCTACGAAGTCTATACGTTTTGAGGTACGAAGGTCGGTGATGCCGAGGATTTCGTCAAGAATGAGGCGACTGGAAATGTCAACATCAAGGACTCCGACCGGATCGTTAGGATTATATGTGCCCGACTTTGCCTTCAAACTATACCATTCTCCACTAATATAGAGCGCGAACTCATGCAACTGTTGCGGCGCATACGTTTGAGCGCCCATGTGTTGCACCTCAAAGTTCGTACTAAGTGCCTGCAAGAACTGGACATCGGTGAGTCCGTTGAGGTCGCGCACGACGCGGTTGTAGTCGAGGATGGTGAGTTGTTCCTGAGGGAAACAAACAGCCATAAAGTAGTTATACTCCTCCTCGCCCGTATGATTGGAGTTAGAAAGCGCTACTTCATCAGCCACTCGAGCTGCTGCTGCCGAGCGGTGATGCCCATCGGCAATGTACATGGTAGGTATTTGCGCAAAGGCGTCGGTAATCTGCTTGATATCATCATCTGCGGAAATAACCCACAAACGGTGGCGGAAACCATCAATGGGCGCCACGAAATCGTACTCGGGAACCTGAGCAGAATAACGCGCAATATATTGTTGGAGCACGTCGCTAAACTTATATGCAAGGAACACTGGACCTATCTGTGCGCGAATAGCAAGGATGTGACGCATACGGTCGTCCTCCTTATCCTTGCGTGTAAGTTCGTGTTTCTTGATGCGGCCTTGCTTATAATCAGAAGAATGACAACATACAACAAATCCGTACTGTGTACGGTCATTCATCGTTTGAGCATAAAGGTAGTATACCTCTTTCTCTTCACGAAGCAACCATCCTTCTGACTTAAACTTCTCAAACTGTTCAAGAGCAGCTGTGTATACACGAGGGTCGGTATCAAGAGTACCAGGTTCGAGATTGATTTCGGGCTTGTTAATGTGATACATCGACTTAGGATTACCCGCTGCCTCTTGTCTTGCCTCCTCAGAATTAAGTACGTCATAGGCTCTGCATTCTACTTCCTCAACGAGACTCTGAGGTGGACGTAATGCTGCAAAAGGTTTTATCTTCATGGTAAAAAAATAGTGATAGGTTATAGAAGGTTAAAGGTGAGCGATGCCCACCTTTAAAAATTATTTATTCACTTGATAACGCTTGTTGCCCGTAGCAAAGAAGTCGGCTATTTGACGCGCTGCCGCAAATCCTGCGTTGGCGTTAGCTTCGGCAGTTTGTGCGCCCGCCTTTTTGGGAGTAGCAAGATAACGATCGCCAAAAGCACTCATCTCCTCATGCTTGTCAGGTTGTACATCTGTGATATACTTGATATCTTCGCGCTGCTTCATGGCCTCAATGAGGTCATCCTCATTGATAATTTCCTTACGCGCTGTGTTAACAATAATAGCATTCTTGGGCATTACCTCAAAGAGGGAACCGTTAATGCTACTACGCGTTTCTGGTTTGAGTGGAATGTGGAGCGAAACGATATCACACTTGGCAAACATCTCTTCCTTTGACTCAATATAATGAAGACCCGCTGCATCAATATTATCGCGGCGTCCAAATGCATCATAGGCATAAACATCCATACCGAATCCGTTCGCCAAGGTACCAACGTGTTGCGCAACGTGACCAAAGCCAAGAAGACCCAACTTCTTGCCTTTCAATTCTGTGCCCGACTTACCTGAGAATCGCATGCGGATAGTGTAAAGCAACATACCCACTACTAATTCAGCTACGGCATTAGCATTCTGACCAGGGGTGTTCATCACCACAATATTACGCGCAGTGGCAGCTGCGAGGTCAACATTATCGTAACCAGCACCTGCACGCACTACAATCTTTAAGTTTGGCGCCGCATCCATTACCTCAGCATCCACCTTATCAGAGCGGATAATCAAGGCATGGGCATCAGCAACTGCCGTAAGCAAGTCAGACTTTTCAGTGTAACCTTCAAGTTTTGCTACCTCATGACCCGCTTTTTCTAATATTTCCTGAATGCCCTTTGCAGCAGCTGCTGCAAAGGGTTTTTCGGTCGCTATAAGAACTTTCATAATAATAGGCATTAGTGTGTTGCTTCAAATTCCTGCATCACCTTAACAAGTTCGTGTACACCTTCCAAAGGCATTGCGTTGTAACAACTTGCGCGGAAACCACCTACATCTCGGTGTCCCTTGATGCCTACAATACCACGCTGCTGTGCAAATTGGAGGAATTCCAGTTCCAATTCTTTATATTCCTCATTCATCACGAAGCAGATATTCATGAGCGAACGGCTATCTTCGCGAGCAGTACCACGGAACAACTTGTTGCGGTCAATTTCAGCATAAAGCAATGCAGCACGTTCCTCTGCACGACGTGCCATCTCAGCTACCCCACCCTCGCTCTTAATCCAGCGAAGTGTCTGCATAGCACAATAGATAGGCACAACTGGAGGAGTGTTGAACATTGAGCCCTTTGACACATGCGTTTTATAGTCAAGCATTGTGGGGATGTGGCGAGAAACCTTGCCTAACAATTCGTCCTTAACGATTACAAAGGTTACGCCAGACATACTCAAATTCTTCTGCGCACCACCATAAATCATGCCATACTTAGATACATCAATGGGGCGTGAGAAAATGTCAGACGACATATCGGCAATCACAGGAATAGGGCTGTCAAGGTCATAGCGCATTTCTGTACCATAAATGGTATTGTTGCTTGTGATATGGAGGTAATCAGCGTCAGCGGGGATTACGAAATCCTTAGGCACATACGTAAAGTTATCTGCCTCAGAAGTAGCTACAACTTCCACTTCACCAAAAGCTTTAGCTTCCTTTATCGCCTTCTTTGCCCACACACCAGTATTCAAATAAGCCGCTTTCTTTTCCAAAAAGTTCATTGGCACCATAGCAAATTCAAGACTTGCACCACCACCTAAGAACACTACGCTATACCCTTCGGGAATATTGAGCAACTCCTTAAAAAGTGCCTGAGCTTCGTCCATCACCGCTTGGAATTCCTTTGTGCGGTGTGATATTTCCATCAGCGACAAACCCATGCCGTTAAAGTCTACACATGCTGCAGCAGTTGCTTCCATTACAGATACGGGAAGAATTGAAGGACCCGCGCCAAAATTATACTTTTTCATAAACATTATAGTTAATGCGTTAATATGAGTTTTACCTAATAGACTACGAAAATAAGTACTATTATTTATGTCACAAAATATTTTTTAAAGAAAATCCCCAAAACATATTTATTTCACCTTTCTACTTCCCCTCACAGCATTGCAGATAGAAAAACAACTTGTAGAGTTGTAACAACAGTATAGACGGTTTCTGACTCAATAATTGTTTACGAACTGCCGATTGAATCAAAGAAAATGCGGTAAAAAACATACGGTCTAAATGCATACGTTTTAATCGTAACGCATGTACATCAAGTCCAGTCATACGGCGTAAGTTTAGTGGTAACCTACTCAGTGTTCGCACAGCTGTCTCCGTCTTACGCAGAAAAACCTCACTGGTATCAATACCTGTATGTAATAGCGGATTATCAATGTGAGAAACCTCCACACCAGCCTCTTTCAAAGCTATGCCCAAAAAGAAATCCTCATATCCATATTCCTCACACCGTATATCAAAGCAAAACTTATCTAAAACTGACTTTCGCGCCATTAAATTGAACACCGAAAAATGGGCATAAGGATGGTTACGACGCCAACTCAAAGTACGCTCTTTCTTAAAACTACGTTCGTAAGCAATGCGTAATTCACTCCCACGTGCAACTTCCGAAGGATGTAAAATACCTCCCACAATAACCGCAGCACTCATGCGCGCCTCCCAATACTTCTTGATAAAATCATGGTGCACCACCCGCGCATCGCTATCCGTCAACACTACCCACTCAGCACGTGCCTCACGAAGCAAGACATTACGCACCTCTGCCCTACCCACATTTTCCGGAAATGCCATACATCTCACCCGCTCACCCATTTGTGATACTGCTGTTTGAAGCGCTTCCACCAATTCCTTTTGCGTAGAGCAATCATCAGCAACAACAATTTCATAATCAAATTCAAAAGTTGATGCTCTCATAGTCTCACATTGCTCTTGCAATTCACGAATAAGAGGCAGACAATCAAAGTTATATGTAGGGATAAGGATAGACAACATAGAAATAAATGCAAATCTGATTTAGCAAAAATAACTATTTAATAGCAAATTTTGCATATCAAGTAGTAACTTTTTACCATATAATCTCTTAATCTGTTACAGATGAGTTACTTTTGCACTTGATTTTTAGAAATTACCTCAAATTACATTTATTACACAACTAAACATTTATGGTACAGAAAGTAGGCGAAACTGCTGGTAAGATTTGGTCAGCACTCAACGAAAATGGTAAGATGACAACAAAGGAACTCAAGAAGGTAACTAAGGCTAAGACTGAAAAGGACATCCTCCTCGCTCTCGGTTGGTTGCTTCGCGAAGACAACGTTGTTGTTGAAGAAGTAGAAAAGGACCTCGTAGTAACACTTAAGTAAGCGTTACCTAAAACATATTAGTGGGTGTGTCAAAAACAAATTTTGGCACACCCATTTTCGTTCATGGTGGTAGGAACAAAGATTTAAACCTTTATTCACTTTGAAACAAGCTCAGATGACTGGTCTACATATAATAGTTTGGAGGTATCATAACCGCGCTGCTCAATGCGTTGTAACAAATCTGTTAACAAAGAATCAGGCATGGTAGGTTTACGGTAAAGAATCCAAAGAAAATTCGTACTGCTACTCCCTACAACAGCATATTGGTAATCCGTTTGGTCAACTTCAAGAACGTAGTAATCAGAATAGAACCATAAGAAGAAACTTACCCGCAAGCGCCCGGGTATATTATAAGGATCGGGAAGATAAGCATGCCCTTCAGAGCGATAACGCTTACCACGTTTTACGCCCTCATTCACGATGCGTAAATTACCATCCGAGGTTTGAGAGTACGTAGCAGTTACATGAGTCATTCCGCGCTCAAAACGATTTTCATAACGAGCAATCTCATACCATTTACCCATATAACTGACAACATCCAACCACTCAACCGTGGATTTGTCTATAACAGTTTTATCGTTCATATTTACCGCCTGGTTGGAAATAGAGCATCCACAAGCAGGTAGCAACGTAAGCACCCAAAGGTGCAGACGGTTCCAAATCTTTTTCATAAGCAGAGCATTTTAGGTCATTTATATATCAAACGTGTTGGTGACAGCAAGAAACATACTTAAAGTAAAAAACATTGCAAATATATAATGCACCACGATGCGCATATAATTATTCTTGCTAAATATACTTAAAATCAAAATCTTTAACTTTTTAAAGTCGTAGAGAAGGGAAAATAGACTATTACTACTGTTTGGATAAACAAAATTGTGAATACAAACAAAGGTGGCGTATGAAGGAACCATATAGTTTCCAACATACGCCATAGATTTTATATCCCTTTACTCAACTGGATTTTTAATGAATCCATACCCCTGGAGACGAGTCAAGAGAAAAGACAGAAAAATTGAAATTGAGTTTATTAAGAAAAAAGATGGTGCGCCAAAGACACACCATCTTTATATTTATAACTTGTAAAAAAGATTATCCACCGAAGTCGTCGAAGTGAATCATTTCTTTTTCTACGCCGAGACTGTCGAGGAGGTCGAGCACTGTCTTTGCCATCATGGGAGGACCGCAGAGGTAGTATTCGCAATCTTCGGGAGCTTCATGCTGCTTGAGGTAGGTGTCGCCCATTACGGGGGCTACGAAGCCTGCAGTGTACTTGATACCTGCTGCATCTGCCTTGGGGTCGGGACGGTCAAGCGCAAGGTGGAAGTGGAAGTTGTCGAATTCCTTTTCCAATGCGAGGAAGTCGTCGAGGAAGGGGATTTCTTCCAATGCGCGTGCTCCATAGAAGTAGTGCATCTGACGGTCGCGGCACTGGCGTGTCTTGAGCATGTGCATAATCTGTGCACGGAGGGGAGCCATACCGGCACCACCACCTACCCAAATCATTTCGCGTCCTGATGTGTAGTTGGGACGGAATTCTCCGTAAGGACCACTCATGATTACCTTATCACCGGGCTTCAAGCTGAAGATGTAAGATGAAGCGATACCAGGATTTACATCCATGAAACCGCCGCCTTGTTCTTTGGGTTTGAAGGGAGGCGTTGCGATACGAACGTTGAGGGTGATGATATCACCTTCATCAGGATAGTTCGCCATTGAGTACGCACGAACTGTGGGAGTGTCGTTCGTACACTTGAGGTTGAAGAGACCGAAGCTGTTCCAAGCAGGGAGATAAGTGTCGCCAATGAGTGACTTGTCGAAGTCCTTATCATAGTCAATGCTGAATGTGGGAATCTTAATCTGTGCGTAAGAACCAGGTTCGAAGTCCATGTGTTCACCGGGAGGAAGTGCTACCTTGTATTCCTTGATGAAGGTAGCCACGTTGCGGTTACCAATCACGGTGCATTCCCATTCCTTAACGCCCATTACAGAGTCTTCAACATTAATGCTGATGTCGCCCTTAACCTTACACTGACAACCGAGGCGCCAGTTTTCCTTTACCTGCTTGCGTGTGAACTGCCCCTTTTCAGAATCAAGGATTTCACCGCCACCTTCAGGAACCTGCACCTTACACTGACCACAAGAACCCTTACCACCACATGCTGAGGGGAGGTAGATGTCGTTAGCAGCGAGGGTGCCGAGGAGGGTACCACCCTGCTCTACCTGGATCTTGTCTTTGCCGTTGATTGTAACGGTTACCATTCCACCGGGTGAAAGGTATTTCTTCGCTACAAGCAAAATCACTACAATAAGGAGTATGATTGCGAGGAACACTCCAATACTTGCTAAAATAAGATTTGCCATTGTTAATTCCTTTCCTTATTAAATAGTGAGACCTGAGAAACACATAAACGCCATTGCCATGAGTCCTACAGTAATGAAGGTGATACCTAAACCACGGAGGGGACGAGGCACATCGGTATAAGCCATCTTTTCGTTGATTGCTGCAAGCGCTACGATAGCGAGCAACCAGCCGATACCTGAACCGAGCGCATACACGAGAGCGTCGGCAACACCGCCGATGTACTGTGCGCTATTGGGTTCCATACCGATACGCTGTTGCATGAAGAGCGAAGCACCCATGATGGCGCAGTTTACAGCGATAAGGGGCAAGAAGATACCGAGTGAAGCATAGAGTGAGGGTGAGAAGCGCTCAACAATCATTTCTACGAGCTGCACGATACCGGCGATGACACCGATAAAGAGGATGAACGCCAAGAAGGAGAGGTCAACGCCTTCTACGAGACAGTTGGGACCTAACACTTGTGTCTGCAACAAGTAGTTGACGGGAACGGTTACGAGCAATACAAAGATTACCGCAAGACCGAGACCGAACGCTGTCTTTACAGTCTTCGCCACTGCAAGGTAAGAGCACATACCCAAGAAGAAGGCGAAAATCATGTTGTCCACAAAAATGGAGCGGACGAACAAACTTAACATATGTTCCATATTCGTTGTTTCTTATTTATGGGTTTGTGAATTACTTCTTATCGTTAATCGCACGAGTTGCCCAGATGATGCAACCTACGATGATCAATGCCATAGCGGGCATAGTCATCATACCGTTGTTGGCGTATCCCCATTCGTAGCATACGTCGGGAATTACCTGAATGCCGAGGAGTGTGCCAGCACCGAAGAGTTCGCGCACGAAACCTACAGCCACCAAAATCCAAGCGTAACCGAGACCGCTACCTACACCGTCGAGGAATGATGCCCAGGGACCGTTCTGCATGGCAAACGCTTCGAGGCGACCCATGAGGATACAGTTGGTGATAATCAAACCTACATATACAGAGAGCTGTACGCTTACATCGTAAGCATACGCCTTAAGCACCTGGCTTACGAGCGTTACGAGAGTTGCAACAACTACGAGCTGTACGATGATACGAATGCGGTTGGGCACCGTCTTACGCAACAATGAGATAATCACGTTTGCAAAAGCAGTAATCACCGTTACAGAGAGACCCATCACGATGGCGGGTTCCAACTGAACTGTTACAGCAAGCGCAGAACAGATACCCAATACCTGAACCGTCACAGGGTTGTTGAGGTTCAACGGACTTGAGAATATTTCTTTATTCTCCTTTGAAAATAATTTACTCATATTCTAATTCGTTGCTTACTTGTTAACATTAAAGAAATTCACATACTGCTGGAGTCCGCCGTTTACCATTGCTGCAACACCGTTACAAGTGAGTGTAGCACCTGTGATACCGTCTACTTCAACGGCTTCGTTAGCTACCTTACCTGCCTTTACTACGGTGAGGGCTACGTGTTCAGCATCGCCTTCAGCAAACACTGACTTGCCGTCAAACTTCTTCTGGAACTTTTCTTCGGCGATTACCGAACCGAGACCAGCTGTTTCAGATTCGTGTGACATGTATACGCCAAACACGGTCTGGAAGTCGTCATTCAAAGCGATGTAACCCCAAAGGCCGCCCCAAAGTCCCTTACCCGTTACGGGGAAGACGTACTTCTTAGCGCCTTCTACTTCACAAACGTAAACGACCAAGTCGCTCTTTTCGTTGAAACCGCCGTTTTCAGCCTTTACGCTACCATCTTCGTTGATGATGAGGTCGCTCTTTACGAGGGCTTCGTAAGTGGCTTCAATGCTGTCCTTCTCAAGTCCGCGCTGGTTGAGCGCAGCAAGAATCTGCTTCTTCTTATCGAGTTCCACATTCTTATCCTGTGTGGGCTTGAGAACAGAGGAAACGAAAGCAAGGAGAAACGCCACAATGATTACCATCACCGCAGCATAACCAATTGTATATCCGTTACTATTTGTATTCATTGCTGTTTACTTCTTAACGCGGTTGAGACGCATATTAATATTACGCTGAACGAAAACATAGTCGATGAGCGGTGCAAACATGTTCATCAAGAGGATAGCGAGCATCATGCCTTCGGGATAACCGGGGTTCAAGACGCGTACGGTGATAGCAACTACACCGATGAGGAAACCGTAGATGAACTGACCCTTTTCTGTGCGTGCACTGGTTACGGGGTCTGTTGCCATAAATACAGCACCGAAGCAGAAACCGCCTGTTGCAAGATGTTCGTACCAAGGAATGTTTGCAACCACGTTGGTTTCCATTCCTGCGATGTTGAACAACCATGCTACTACAGCACCACCTACGAATACGCTACCCATTGTGCGCCAGCTGGCAATCTTTGTTACCAAAAGCAATGCGGCACCAATAGCGATTGCAATTACGCTGGTTTCACCTACTGAACCTGGGATAAGACCTACGAATGTGCTTGTTTCAGCAAAGTTCACCGCCTGACCAGCAGCTGCGATACCAAGAGGAGTAGCAGCAGTGAAACCGTCAACGACATTGTGACCCAAACCGCAGAATGATTCAGTAGCAACCCAACAAGCGTCACCACTCATGCTTGTAGGATAAGCAAAGAAGAGGAACGCACGTGCAATAAGCGCGGGGTTGAAGATGTTCATACCTGTACCACCGTAGATTTCCTTAGCAAAGATAACGGCAAAAGCTACGGCGAGTGCCATCATCCAAAGAGGAGTGCTCACGGGGCAAATCATGGGGATGAGCAAACCTGAAACGAGGTAACCTTCCTGGATTTCTTCCTTCTTCCACTGAGCTACAACGAACTCAATACCGAGACCTACACCGTAAGAAACGATGATGCGGGGAAGCATAACAAGAAGGCCATAGAAGAACATTTCAATGAATGAAGTCTGCTCTAACATACCTGCAGCTGCAGCGTTCTGGTAACCAATGTTGTACATACCAAAAAGCAGAGCAGGAAGCAATGCGATGACTACGAAAGACATGATACGCTTTGAGTCAATAGCATCGTGGATGCTCACACCTACACGCGACGTTGCGTTAGGGACAAGCAAGAAGGTCTCCATACCGTCGAAGACAGAGCGGAACGCTGAAAGCTTACCGCCTTCCTCGAAGTTGGGACGAATTTTATCAAGATATTTCTTTACCATAATTACTAACTATTTTCCTTACGAAGAATATCAAGTCCCTCGCGCACGATGCGCTGGAGTTCCAATTTTGAAGAGTCAATAAATTCTGCCACAGCAAAATCTTCGGGTGCCACTTCATAGATGCCAAGCGCTTCCTGGCGGTCGATGTCGCCAGTGATAATCGCCTTGATCAAGTATGAGGGATAGATGTCCATGGGGAATACGCGTTCGTATTCAGCGCTCATAATCATATGGCGCTCACCACCCTTGATGCGGCAGTCGAGGTCATACAGCTTACCCTTACCCATCAACCATGAGAGGTAACTGCGACTTGTTGAGAAGTCATTCACACGGGGCATAATCCAACCGAAGAGTTCGTCAACATCGTCACCTTCGGGAAGTGCACACACCTCTGTAGCAAACGCACCGAGGAAGTCGGCAGTCGTTGTCTTCTGACCAACGAAGGGGTTACCGTTAATCACGCGAACATGTTCATCAACAGCAGGGATGATTGTTGAGATAGGCGCACCCACCTTAACCTTCAAGTAAGTAGGTTCAGCCACCTTACTACCAGCTACGGCAATTGTGCGTGTCAAGTCTACCTTACCCGTGCGCATCAAGCGACCAACGAAGATTACTGCTTCAGCACCCATTGTCCATACCACTTCGCCCTTATTTACAGGAGCAATGTGATTAATCTGCACACCTACATTACCTGCGGGGTTCGGACCGTCAAACACATTTACATCTGCACCTTCAAGCGGAAGGATTGAAGTGTTAATCTGCTCGGGAGAAACACCTACATGCACCTGTGCAAGCTTTGAGAGCGCTTCAATACCCTTACGGAAATCATTCTCCTGACCCTTTGCTACGAATGTGAAGTCTGCAGCAAGAGGCATCTTTGAGAAAGCACTCACGAAGATGGCCTTGGGCTCATCCTTCGCACTTGCAACCACATCATAGGGGCGCTGACGCATAAATGCAAACAAACCCGATTGTAACAAGAGGTTCAACACTTCCTCACGACTCGCCTTCGCCAAGTCCATCACACCAAAGTCCTTAGCCACTTGTGTAGCGTCGGGAGTAATGCGAATGTAGAGGATTTTACGGCGCTCACCGCGCTCAATAGCCTTCACTGTTCCGCTAACGGGCGAAACGAAAGCAATCGTCTCCGTCGCTTTGTCAACGAAGAGTGGACTTCCGGCGAGCACATTCTCGCCCTCCTTCACCACCAACTTAGGCATCACTCCGTGAAAGTCCGCAGGGCAGATGGCATACTCGCCACCCATCTGCGCCACCTTCACCTGGAGGGGAGCCTCGCCAGCAAGGTTCAGATCAAGTCCTTTCTTAATTTTGTACTGTCCCATTAAGAAAAAAGTATGAATAAAAAATAAAATTTGATTTTGTCGTGTCCCGCCGCTCGGCGTTTACTATGCACAGGGCAGGCGAAAATATCACACCTTCGCGCTACCGCACATATAGGCGACAAAGTTAACAAAACCTAACCGAATAGCGAAACCCAATACACATTTTTTAAGGTTTTAGAAGAAAATCGGGTGGAAATTGTCAGGGATAGGTTGCAAAAATCAAAGAAACAAGTGCGCTTATGAGGGATTTAAAATGATAACAACAAAAAAGTGTGAACATATCGCTATGCTCACACTTTCGAGGTGGTTGGCGGATTCGAACCGCCGTAAACGGTTTTGCAGACCGGTGACTAAGCCACTCATCCAAACCACCGTTGGAGGAATTCCGTGCTGAATTCGAGTGCAAAATTACAACATTTTTCTGTACCTCCAAATGTTTTGACCGTTTTTTTACAATATTTTTTCTCCCCTTCACTCCCCGAAAATCAGAAGGCGCTCTGTATCACTGCGATATACATTAACATGGGAGAAGTCCTTACTTGCCCTGCTTTTTGCCAAATTCGGGATTTACGCGTATGAGCGCTGCTGCGACACATGTGAGCGGGGTGAGCGCCAAAACGAGGATGAAGAAGCCGAGGTATCCCAACTGCTCCTGCAACCACCCAGCCACCATGCCAGGAAGAAGCATAGAGAGCGCCATAAAGGCGGTGCAGAGGGCGTAGTGTGTCGTTTTGGATGCGCCATCGGAGAAGTAAATCATATACATCATGTAGGCGGTGAAGCCAAAGCCGTATCCAAACTGCTCAAGACCTACTGCTGCAGAGACGAACCACAGGTCGCTGATTTGCAGGTAAGCAAGGAGCACATAGAGGGCATGAGGCAGCGTAATGGCACCCACCATCCACCACAGGCAGCGATTGAATCCATAGCGTGCAACGGCCACGCCGCCTACGATGCCACCTAGCGTGAGACCTGCAACGCCTATGGTGCCCTGCGCAAGCGCCAAATCCATCTTCGTCAATCCCATACCCCCTGCCGTCACGGGGTCGAGCAGAAAGAGGGGAGCAACCTTCACAAGGAGTGCTTCGGGAAAGCGGTAGAGGAGCATGAAGGCGATGGCAACGAGTGCTTGGGGCTTGGTGAAGAAGGTCACGATGGTAGTAGCCATCCCTACGAGGATGTAAAGCACACCTTGCCCCCCCTTACCCTGCGCGTTGGGGGTAGGCGCGTTCTCCACCCTGGGCAATGCAACGGCATGCCACACGAAGAGGGCGAAGAAGGTGATGGCGGTCACGAGGAAGGTCCACTGCCACGCCTGCTGCATGGAGTATCCCCACACGCGCTGCAGGCTGTCTGCCAAGGCAAGAAGGCCTCCCTGCGCCCCAATGGTAGCAAAGCGGTAAAAGGTGGAGCGGATGCCCACAAAGAGCGACTGCTCGTGCTGCGTGAGGCCGAGCATGTAGAAACCGTCGGCAGCAATGTCGTGCGTGGCAGAACTGAAGGCCATCAACCAGAAGCAAGCGAGCGTAGCCTGCACAAAATTGGGAGCGTCAATGGTATATGCCACCCCTGCAAGCGAGAGCCCCACCATGAACTGCATCGTGAGTATCCACCAGCGCTTCTGCTTCAGCACATCCACAACGGGACTCCAGAAGGGCTTTATCACCCACGGTAGGTAGAGCCACGAGGTGTAGAGCGCCACATCGGTATTGCTCAACCCGAGGTTTTTATACATCACCAGCGCCACGGTCATCACCACAACATAGGGCACGCCTTCGGCAAAATAGAGCGAAGGCACCCACGACCAGGGGGAAGTTTTCTTCATTAGAAATGATTGTAATTGAATGGGGAGTTATTTAAGAAGTCGGAACAATCAGAGCACCCCGACCGTCCCGACAACTCATTAGATTTAATTTGATAACTACTTAAAGTTTATGCAGTTGCGCATCTTTGTAATAGTGAAGCAATATCTCATCATAGGTATAACCGCGCTCGGCCATTACTGCCGCACCGATTTGGCAAAGACCTACACCATGCCCCCACCCTGCGCCATAAAGGATGACGCGACCGGGGATACCGTCGTTGACATCACACAGTTCAACAGAGAAGGCAGAACTGTAAAGGTGGCTATCGGAAAGGGCGCGACGAATTTCGAGTTCCTTACCAATCACCAACTGCTTCTTACTGCCCACGATGCGCAATTTCTTGATACGCCCACTGGCACCGCGCTCTACGGGTTGAAGGTCGAGAATATCACCAAAGTCTTCTTCGCAACGCTCAGCAAGGAGGCGCGCCAATTCTGCTTGAGTAAATTCCACCTTCCAGCGGTAGAAGTCCTGCGTCTCACGGTCGTAATCGTTGAGCACCTGCGAAAGGAGGTGCGCATCCTCCGTATTACAGAAGGCGTCGGGGGAAGTGCGAATCCAGCGGTCGAAGTCAAAGTTGTCTGCGCCAATGGCTTGCTCATCCATCTTCATATCCGCAGGCACATCGTGCACGGGGTGGAGATACGAGAGTTCCTTATCCTCCCAACAAGTGGAATAGCGCTCTGTGATACCGCCACAACACTTTGAGAAGCGCGCATCACACACCTCACCATCACTCACGAGCACCATGGCACGCGTGGCTTCAACGGCCTTTTCTACAAGGGGCGAAGTCTGACGCGTAATGCCCTGATAGCGCTGACAGTGGTCGTCGGCACAGACATCAAAGAGGGTGTGGTCCTCACGGTCGTACCAGCGGATGAACTCGTCGCCCTTACGCTGGAAACTGAAGAAGCCTCCCGAGCGCCCCTCTTGACGCTCACGATGTTGCATCTGCGCGAGAAGCCAACTGCGACTGATTACGGCATGCGCTTTCAAGAGTTCGAGCGAAGCCGTAGCACTCATCTCACTACTGATTACACTTTTAAGATAATCTTCTATAGGTAACTTGTTGATTACAACCAACTTTTCCTCCTCAACAATTATACGAAGTTGACCAACGAAAGTCTGCGGTTCGGTGCGCTGCCAATGGTAGTCGATACCGATTTGCACATTGTCTATCGTAAACGAAGCATCGTCGGTAGTGGGTTTGAATTTGAGTTCGCTGTACACATTGCCATTCCAATGGATACCGCCATCACGACATTCTACAATCTGCTCACCCGTCACCGTGTTGCCCTTTGCTGTATAAGGCGCATTGAGGCGGAAGGCAATCTTTTCTTCCGTCATGATACCCACCTGAATCATGGGTTCTTCGGGCATATGGAGCGACACGAGCGACTTTGCCGCCTCCGTTTGCGACTTCGCACGCTTTGTGCGCAAGCGTTTTACAATCTGTGCGGCTTCAGCGTCAGTGATTGACACCTCACTCAAGATGGCAGACGCCTGCTTGGGAGTGAGCTTGAGGTAGTCCTCCTCACGCGGAGTAATTATCAAACCGCCCATGTCAATGCTTCCTGGGCTAATGACAAACTGCTGCTTACCTGTAGCGTGGTAACACTCGGGGCGGTGCTTCTTGCGCGGGAATACCACGAACACCACTTGGTCGCCCTCGCCGGGTCCACCCTCTTGACGCCATCCGAGGATGTTCACATCAGGTTCTGCCTGACCGGTAGCACCAAGCACAGACTTCTGCGCCGAAAGGAGTTTTCTCAAGAGGTAATAGTCGGTCTCCAACTGACAACCCTTAACCACAAAGGCAGGGCAAGCATAGCCATGCAACTGATACACACCAGCTTGCGATGAGGTGTAACCCATTTCATCGAGTTCCGCCTCCTCTTTAGGCGTCAAGGGGAAAACCTTTTCGAGCTTCGTTTCATAAAATTTCCAATCGCGCTCAATGGGCACCACTCCACGATGCCCCGCCTGAAGGTGAGCATGGTCGGGAGCCGACGCACCGCAATGTGGACCATTGTAAAAGACGAAGAAATCAGGCATCTGCCACGCCATCTTGCCAAACAAAGGCAAGAGGCATTCAAGCGTCTGCGGCACATGGCGACGCGTGGGGAGCGTCAAGTGATATGGCAGGATTGGGAAGGGGTTGATGAGCACCTGATAATGCCCCTCAACAGGGATTTCAATCTGCTCCACAGGGCGATTCTTATCGCAGAGGAAGCAGGGACGCTTCTTAATCTCCTTCTTATCCACCTTTGCACCGGTTGACACGATGCGCGAGGGGTTGTATTGCACAGCAAGGTTGTAATCCTCGGTCTCCAACACACGCATCTGCACATTCTTATGCAACGCCTCTACCCTTTCGCGCGTTTCATCCCACATTTCAAGCTGACGCGCAAAGAAGTCGAGTACCTCTTCCTGTGTTGTCGTGTGGCTCCAACGGGCGTTCATCTGTCGGCGCGCCTCAATCTCAAGGGTGCGCAAGCGGTCTTTGTAGGCATTGTTGCGGTTCACCTTTTCGGGCGAAAGCGCAGCATCTGAATTACCCTCCCAACGACGACAGAGATAGAGCTCGTCGTAAATGCGGCCAATGCGGAAATGGCGTGAGAAGGCAAGTCCAAGAGCATAGTCTTCACCGTAACTTGTATTTGGGAAACCTATGCGGCGAAGCAATGAAGTATTAAATGCACGAGGCGCACCTAATCCGTTAATTCGCAATGCGTTATTGCGCCCATTATCAGGTGTCCATTCCTTATGATCAATGATTCCAGGAGGCAGTGTTTGGAGGTTCATGTCAACCATGCGGTAACTGCCGATTACCATTGCTGCCTTCTGCTTTTGGAAGGCATCAACGATTTGCGCAAGTGTAGATGCTGATGAATAAAGGTCGTCGGAATCCAACTGCACAGCATAGCGTCCGCAGTGCTCACTGCGCACCGCCAAGTCCCAACAACCTCCTATGCCAAGATCCGTCTGCTTGGGAATGAGATGCACCACGCGCTTATCGGTAGCAAACTCGCGAATGGCCTCCGTGGTGCCATCTGTACTGTGATTATCAACCACGATGAGGTTGAAGTCGAAATCTGCCTGTTGTGAAAGTACACTTCCGATGGCATCACGAATGGTGCGTTCACGGTTGCGCACAGGGATGATAACACTCGCCTCTACGGGATATTGCGCATCATCATGCGGCAGGTCGTCAAACTCATCAGGAGCCAAGTATGCCCCAATGCGCTTCAAGTGATCAGTGCAGGCACGCTCATTTTCGAGTTGCACCTCACGATTCTTGGGGTCAACATAGTCAAACTGCTTCTCACCACTCTTGCGCAAGTCGCTTTCTACCTCCGTGTAGAGATACTCATTGAGGTGGAACAACTTCCCTACCCTCGACAGATGCAAGCGCAAGGCGTAAAGCGCAGCAAAACGGTAACGCCCCACTTTATCCAGTTCGAAGAACGACTTCAAGGCACTTGCACGGATGAGCAACAGGCCGCCAAAGTCAAAATCATCGCGCACACTACCCTCTTGGTAGGCAATCTTCGGACTCATCTCGCGCTCGCCATTCTTGATGCTGTAATGGTCGGCATACACCATCACTGCACCCGAATCATCCGCCGCCTGCAACAAGCGCTCCAAGCAACGGTAACCCAAGGTCAAAGCCTGTGGCTTCAAGTAGAGCGCCACATACTCAGCCTTTGCGCGCGCAGCGACCTGGCGGAAGAACTTCGTGCCTATCACATTATCCGCGTGCAACACGGTAACATGCTCTGCCACATCCCATTCCTCCTCATCGCGTGCCGAAGAAATGATGTAAAGGTGATTCACCGCTTCACACTCCGACAATGTCACGGCCGTCGTGCGATGCGCCTCACTTTCTGTCCAAGCCAAGAAAAAGTCTATCTTATTTTTCATAATAAGCATCGAAAATATACATACAACTGCGAAGTTAATGTAATCTGACAAATTCACAAAATTTTACCCCGAGATTATGTGAATATTCTTCTTCGATGTTGAAGATTTATGAAAAAATGCATCGATACCCCTCTCTCTACATTCACTCTGTATGTTGCCCCTTTGCCACCCTCCCCTTTTCAACTACAAAGATACAACACACAAGCGTCCGCAACCCCATCACCGTCCCGCCCATCTCCGCTCATCACCTACCGCCCATCACACCCCGCCACCCTGCGTCTCTACCAGTCAAACGTAATTCACTCTTATTTTCAACTAACTCCCTATTATTTTCAACTAACTCCCTATTATGCCCCACCCACTCCCTTTTAGGCACACAAAAAGGCGAGTGAAGCACCTGTTTTTTTGATGATACACTCGCCTATTTATTGATTGATTCAAGATTTTCGGAATTTCTCGGTGAAATCAAGAAATCAGAGTTTTCAGAGTTTCAAGAGATTCAAAACCTCCGAACTTGCATACTTTTCTAACCGTCTCTACCCTCCGCCTACATTACTAATGTCTGCAAGTAATAAGCCAGGAGACCTGCAAGGTATCCGAGGAGGGCTACGCCACTGATCGTGCGGAGGTACCAGCCGAAACTGATTTTCTCAAGTCCCATGACCACAACACCTGCCGCACTACCGATGATGAGCATCGAACCGCCCACACCGGCACAGTAAGCAAGGAGTTGCCAGAAGATGCCGTCTTGCACGAAGTCGCCCCCCATTGTGGGGTCATACATGCCCATGCACCCTGCCACGAGGGGCACATTATCCACCACGCTTGACGCTATACCAATGATGCCCGTGATGAGGTACTGATTGCCTCGAGCTACGGTGTTCAACCATGTTCCGAAGTCAGCCAAGGCACCAATTTCTTGAAGCGTAGCTACAGTCATAAGGATGCCGAGGAAGAAGAGGATGGTGGTCATGTCAATGCGCGAAAGGATGCTTGCCACGCGCTGCTTTGAAGAGACGTGCTTGTTGCGTGAGCGGCGAAAGAAGAGTTCGGTAACCGTCCAAAGCACGGAGAGTGCGAGAAGCGCACCCATGTAGGGCGGAAGCCCTGTAAGCATCTTAAAGACAGGCACGAACACGAGACCCGCGAGTCCGACAACAAACACCGTAGTGCGCTCGCGCTGTGAGAAGGCATCAGCCTCCTGCTCCTCGGCAACGGCCTTCGTGAGGGGGAGTTCGCCCCTCAAGGAGTATTGCAAGAGGAAGGTAGGCACCACGATGCTCACAATGCTGGGGATAAAGAGCGAAAGCAAGATGCCCTCGGTAGACACAAGGTTGCGAATCCAAAGCATAATGGTCGTAACATCACCAATGGGCGAAAAGGCGCCTCCTGCATTTGCCGCAAGGATAATCAGCGAAGCATAAATCATGCGCTCCTTCGTATCGGTAACGAGTTTGCGAAGCACCATGACCATGACGATGCTCGTGGTGAGGTTGTCCAAAAGCGCCGAGAGAAAGAAGGTGATGAGCGCCACGCGCCACAGAAGGACGCGCTTGTTGCGGGTGAGCAACTTGCTACGCACGAAGTTGAAACCGCCGTTGGAATCGATGATTTCGACAATCGTCATCGCCGCCATGAGGAAGAAGAGGATTTCGCAGGCTTCGCTCAAATGGTGAAGCAAACTGGAGTGAGCGGCATCGTGAGCATCCACGCCGGGCGACACGAAATATTCTACACCAAGGAAATAACATGTCCAGCACGCCACGCACATAAACAATGCTATGGGAGCCTTGTTGACTTTGAGGTTGTGCTCAAACACGATGCACAAGTATCCTACGATAAAGATACTGATAATGAGTGTTGTATACATCTGTTCGTTCCTCCCCTATTTATTTCTTGATATGCTCTACAAGGGCTTCTACCTCGCCCACATTCATCACACGCACTTCGGTTTGTGGTGCATACATCAGTTCGGAGTACTGGTAGAGCTGAATAGCCGCAAAGGTATTATCGGTTGCCTTCAAGATATCAAGGCGCACATTACCCACTTGCTGGACATTAAGTTGAGGAAGCGACTTGAAATTTCCCGTTGAAATGGCAGTTTTTAGCGATGCGAGCGCTTCGGGTTCAAAATACCAGGTTGAGAACTCCACCTTCGCCATCGTGGGAAGAAAATAGAGCGCCTTGCCACACATAAAATAGCACACAAGTGCCGCCACAACAGAGCAAGCACCAATGCCGAGTAGCGTCACGCTCGAGTCTTCAGAGGCGCCTGTAGCATTAAGCGAATAAGCTACAAGGACAATGCCAAGGACTAAAAGGAGGGTGGACAAAATGACATTCTTGACATCCATACGGATGCCCAAGTTGGGGTGAGTAAATTCTTTGATTGTATTCATTTTAGTAATGTTTTAGTGTAAATTAAGTTATTGGGTATGTTTACAAAATGCTTACACAGCACTTGTGCCACGACCTACAAGGAGACGGGTGACGAAGCGAGAGTTGTGTGCATACACCATACCCCGCAAGAGAAAAGTCCCCCTGCGGAAATCATGAAACGAACATTACTAAAAATCTAACGGATTATCTCCCTCAACGCGTAGACATAGAAGAGTTTTGCTGTCGAGCAAAAGAAGGGAGTTGACGCTGAAAAGATGCGCCAAGAACAATGATTAGAAAAGGAAGTGAGGTGACGCACTCTTCGACCAGAAGATGTAGCAAACGAAGAAGTTGGGCGGTAAGAATGCGTGCGCACCGTGCGCTCTGACACAACCTGAGGAAGACTAACCTGGCTGCCAAATTGCGCGGCATAAACATCACTTCCTTTAGAGATGCTTAATGCTTCGGTGGGTTCGTCGTGTACATATCTCTCACACGCATCATCGGGCGTAGCAGCAAAGCAAGTAGGGCCATTGAGCACAAAGCTCAACAGCCCTAAAAGCAATGATATGTACAATTTCTTTGTCATTTCGTAAATAGACAAGTGGTATACAGGCAAGTAGAGAAGAGAAGATATATATGATTTTGAAGGAAGACAGATTTAACGGAGCGATTCCCCCCGAAAGGTCCTATCACCTCAAAACCTTATAACCTTACCACCTCACGACATTACTTTGCATAGCTCACCGCACGCGTTTCGCGGATAACGGTAATCTTCACCTGTCCGGGATAAGTCATTTCATCCTGAATGCGCTTTGCGATATCAGCCGAGAGTTGGTCGATTTGCTTGTCGTCAATCTTATCTGCACCAACAATTACGCGGAGTTCGCGACCAGCCTGGATAGCATAAGTCTTCACCACTCCAGGGTATGACATGGCAATGTTTTCAAGGTCGTTAAGGCGCTTGATGTAAGCCTCTACGATTTCGCGACGCGCACCTGGACGCGCACCACTGATAGCGTCACACACCTGTACGATAGGCGCAATGAGGCTGGTCATTTCAGTTTCGTCGTGGTGAGCACCGATAGCATTGCAAATCTCGGGCTTTTCCTTATACTTCTCAGCCAACTTGGCACCATAGAGTGCGTGGGGGAGTTCGTTTTCTTCATCAGGCACCTTACCGATGTCGTGAAGCAAACCTGCACGCTTCGCCTTCTTGGGATTCAAGCCCAATTCAGCCGCCATAACAGCACAGAGGTTAGCCGTTTCGCGAGCATGCTGAAGGAGGTTCTGACCGTATGAAGAGCGGTACTTCATCTTACCCACAATGCGGATAAGTTCGGGGTGGAGTCCGTGAATACCGAGGTCAATAGCAGTGCGCTTACCTGTTTCAATTACTTCTTCTTCAACCTGCTTCTTTACCTTCTGCACGACTTCTTCAATGCGTGCGGGGTGGATGCGGCCGTCGGAGATGAGCTGATGGAGCGCAAGGCGACACACTTCGCGGCGAACGGGGTCGAATGCCGAGATAACGATAGCTTCGGGAGTGTCGTCAACCACGATTTCTACGCCTGTAGCGGCTTCAAGTGCGCGGATATTGCGACCTTCACGACCGATGATGCGTCCCTTTACTTCATCGTTGTCGATGTGGAATACGGTTACGCTGTTTTCAATAGCCGTTTCAGTAGCAGTGCGCTGAATCGTCTGAATGACAATCTTCTTTGCTTCCTTTGAAGCGGTCATCTTGGCATCGTCAACGATTTCGTTGATGTAAGCCTGTGCGTTGGTACGCGCTTCATCCTTCATAGATTCGATAAGGCGTTCCTTTGCTTCTTCAGCTGTAAGACCCGAGAGATCTTCGAGTTTCTCACGCTCCTGGAGTTGGAGCTTTTCAAGCTCTTCCTCCTTCTTCTGAACGAGTTGGAGCTGCGTGTTAAGCTTTGCCTGATTGTTCTCAACCTCCTGCTTACGGCGGTTGAGTTCATCCTGGCGCTGATTAAGACTGATTTCGCGCTGCTTGAGTTTGTTTTCAGCCTGTGCAATCTTCTGATTACGCTGCTGCACTTCCTTTTCAAGCTCAGCCTTCTTGTTCAAAAACTTCTCCTTGACCTCAAGGAGTTTCTTTTCCTTAATTACCTCTGCTTCCTTGTTGGCATCAGCAATCGCCTTCTTGTATGTCTTTTTCAGCACATAACGAAAGAACACGAATCCCAATATGCAACCCGCAACGAGGCATACCGATGAAATTATGATTTCAGTCATTACGATGAATTAGAATTTATGGTGAGAGTTACAATCCGCGCATCCGCAGAGCACTCTCAACGCGTTAAAGGATAATGAGTTATCTGTATAAGACAGGATAGAAACTATAGAGATTACAGAAACTATCAAAACGCAAAACGCGCCAACAACTCATCCCCTCACTCGTGAGAAAGAAGATGAATCATTGATGCGTCGATATTTGTGATAAGTAAAAAGGGAAAGGTCAAAGATGAAAAATTAAAGGTAAAAGATTGAGGATGAAAGGTTAAAGAACCATGCGAGAGTTGTCGCACAAACCTTTTATCTTTTAACTTTACTCTTAATTATCTCTTATTCTTACTTCAACACCTCTTCAATTTCCTTTGTAAGCTCTTCAATTGACTTGTTATAAGGTTCCGTGTCTACATTCTGCTCTAACTGTAAGGACTTTACAGCGAAGTCGAGCAAAGCGATAGACATGTATTTGGCATCGCCCTGGTTGGGGTATGCCGTCTTATATTTATTCAATCGTTCGTTAATCAGCAGTGCCGCCTTACGGAAGATTTCTTCCTGATCGCGGCGCACGGTAATCTGTTGCATATGACTACCGATGAGCAACTGAATAACCATTTTATCACTTACTGCCATATTGTTGCGCTGTTATGATGATGAAAAAATACTCCACTCACGCTATGAGCTGAAGCACCATATATTTATACATTAAGCAGCGCGATACACTTATCAACATCGCGCACCAACTTTGCCAAGCGTTGCTTCGCATCTTTCAAATCGCTATCGTTGAGTTCAATCATCTTAGCGAGTTTGAGGTTGGCGTAGTTTTGTTTGTGGAGTGCTACTTCGGCCTTCATCGCTTCCAACTCGCCTTCCTTTTTCTCCACCATTTCCCAGAGCTCAGCGTTTTCAGCCTTGAGCTCTTGATAGGCAAGAATCAGTTGTCGAATTCTTGTTTCGAAGGTATGTAGTGCCGTTTGCTCCTCCTTTGTCATGTGATACTTATAGTTTCAAACTATTGCAAAGGTAAATAAATTTATCGTTTGCAACAAGTTTTGCGCACTATTTTCTTAAAGAAATACTCCAATTGAAATATTTCAGGGCCTGTTTATCAATACTTCTATGCTTCTTCAGCAGCCTTGGGTTCCTTCTTTGCAAGCATGAGAATGTTGTAAACATACTCCGAGAGCCATGCTTCTGAATAGCCCAAAGAAGCTTGATACTTGCGAATGCCGAAGCAAGTCTTCATCACGGCATCGTCCTTCCAAGTATTCTTGGTAAGCACATCGTGCACCGCCTTTTCCGTCATCTTACGGAAGGCTTCTTTGAAGAAACTGGGGAGGCGGAACTTCCACTTCATCAAGTTACCCATGAGCATCATCGTATCTTGCGAAAATGCCTGGAACTGAATGAAATATCCGCGCACATCATTAATAGTGCGGCAGTTTTTCTTGATGCTTCCATCGATTTCCTTAAAGAAACCATCAGAGATGCCATACATCTCCTGAAGCATCTTCTTACACTTGTTTTTCTCGCCCAAGCCGAGCTTATTGTTTACCGTCTGCACCTTCATTGTCTGCTTAAACACGCGAAGGTCAGGGAGCATAGCAAGGTTTGAGATGCCGAGGTTTGCAGCCATCACCGCCTGGTAATACACGCGAATGAGCGACATGAAATCCTCCATGCCACCAACGCGCCAACCCAATTCGGCTTCCGACTTTTTCTTTTTGAAAATATCAAAAATTCCCATTTTGTGAATCGTTTAAATAGAGGGGCGAAGCCTGTGCTTTTCCCCATAGTTATCGTAAATTTCACGCAAAATTAACACAACGGCGCCGATTGGCAAAATTTGTAAGGTAGAAACTACAGAATTATACCATAAATCGGGCGTTTTTTAGCAAAAATATGTGTAACTTCGCATGGATTTTATCATAACCCGTTCGCCACGTATGTCTGAAAAGTTTCTCTCCCGCATCATCGCCCTGCTCAACCGCGCTCAACCGGATGGGCTCACTTTTGATGCACTAACTTTTCACCTCTACAACAGCGAGCAAGACTTCTTTGGAGAGCGCCCCGACATGCGCACCGTTGCCGCAAAACTGCGCTCAATATTAGACGCATACAGCACGCACATCACCCTTGACGAACTCGGAGCATACCACCTGCGCAAGGGCATTCCTCAACAACTCTCCATCAACTTTGACGCCCCACAGGAGCCGTCAGAACCCGAAATCGTCATCGACACACCGAGCGAGGAAGACTTTGGCGAGCAACTCCTCTTTGATTTCTTTGACCTTCCCGAAGACACGCAAGAGCCCGCCACCGAACTTACACCCACGCCAACGCCCTACCCCTTCCCCACCCTCTTTGACGACGACCCCTATTTTACATAGCAGACACATCCCCCTTTCAGGTAAGATGGTGTTGCAGAAATGCCCCTCCTATCATTACTTATAAAAGATTGGGAGTTAGTAAAAACTATAAGGGAGTTAATTCAAATTATCTCCGACATAGTTTTCACTAACTCCCTAATATTATATATCAATACAGCCTACAATCATTTAGTGAGAATAAAACAGGACAGACGGCCATGATTCATTTTGCAACCGTGTTGCAGAAACGCCCTCCCCTTTGTCTCTCCCAACTTTTATTCGTAATTTTGCACAAAATTTTAAGAATCTTCCCTTTGGGAAGCACGAATCCAAACGCATTTTATGAAGCAAAAGTTACTTCTCATCCCCTTCGCGATGCTGACAAGCATGAGTTATGCTACAGCACAAGTTAGCAACAACCACGACCATACGCATGACCACGATCATGACAAAAAGGAAGTGGAACACAAGCACGAAGGGCATGTGCACACTGAAAACTGCTCGCACTCAAA
The DNA here is from genome assembly GCA_045121635.1 of Alloprevotella sp. Taxonomy (GTDB): domain Bacteria; phylum Bacteroidota; class Bacteroidia; order Bacteroidales; family Bacteroidaceae; genus Alloprevotella. The sequence continues at coordinate 174,080 of JBGVGJ010000010.1, forward strand.
GACTGAAAAGAAAGAGGCTGGGCATGTTCACACCGAAAACTGCTCGCACAATCTCCCTCCCAAGAAGCAAACAGGACATGTGCACACAGAGAATTGCAGTCACGGTCATGATCACGACCACGCAGATGACACAAATCTCGGCACTGCTACCGTCACAGCTAAGCGCAAGGGCGTTTACAAGAATTGGCGCTCTACGGAAAAGGTAGACATGATTACCAGTGCCGAACTCCTGCGTTGCGCTTGCTGTAACCTCGGTGAAAGTTTCCAAACAAATGCATCCGTTGATGTAAGTTATTCAGATGCAGCAACGGGTGCCAAGCAAATCAAGCTCCTTGGTCTTGCTGGTACTTACGTACAGATGCTCACGGAGAGTTTGCCCAATTTCCGCAATGTGGCACAGCCTTACGGTCTCAGTTATGTGCCCGGTGCGTGGATGGAAAATATCAGTATTTCTAAGGGTACTGCTACGGTCAAGAACGGTTACGAGGCCGTTACAGGTCAAATCAATGTGGAATACCTCAAACCCACTGCCGCCGATGCCTCTCCCCTTTCTGTAAACATCTTTGGCAACCTCGACAATAAGTATGAACTCAATGTAGCAAGCATGCACAAGTTGGACGAACATTGGAGCACGGGCATCCTTGCGCACGGCGAGAAGGGTTTTAAGATGCACGACAACAATAAGGACGGATTCTCCGACATGCCCCAGGTGGAGCAGTTTAACCTTATGAACCGCTGGCACTATAAAGGGCACGACCGTAATTTCCAAATTGGATTTAAGGCATTAGGCGAAGACCGCCAGAGCGGACAACTTGCCAAGGCCGTGAAACCTGGTGAAGAGCGCTACCAAATTGGTGTTGCAACCGACCGCTATGAGGCGTATGCCAAAGGCGCATTTGCTATCAATCACGAGCAAAACTCTAACCTTGCCTTCACCCTCTCTGGTTCTTGGCACCACCACGATGCTACTTACGGTCACAAGGCATACGATGTGAAGCAGACTTCGGGTTACGGTTCGTTGATGTACGAATCTGACTTCGGCGCTCACCACAACCTTTCAACTGGTCTTAACTTCGTGTACGACGCCTTCTCACGCAAGGCAAACCTTGACGGTGTTAGCCCTCTCTCAAAGTCGAAGAATCACGAAACTGTTGGCGGTGCTTACGCGCAATATACTTATAAGTTGAACGACGACTTCACGGCAATGGGCGGTGTGCGCGTTGACCACAGCAACCTCCACGGCACTTTCTTCACTCCCCGTGCCCACATCAAGTGGTCGCCTTCATTCTTCGCTCACTTCCGCCTCTCGGCAGGTAAGGGTTATCGCACTACGCACATCCTTGAAGAAAATAACTTTCTCCTCGCTGGTTCGCGCAAGATGATAATTGCCGATAACATTGACACACAGGAAGAAGCGTGGAACTTCGGTGCATCTGGTCAGTTTAAGATTCCTGTTGATGAAAAGATTTTGAACATTGACGTAGAATACTACTACACCGACTTCGTGAAGCAAGTTGTATGTGACATGGACAACGATGCGCATGCCGTGCAGTTCTACAACCTCGACGGCGACAGCTATTCACATGTTATTCAGGCAGAAGCGACTTACGAACTCTTTCCCCGCTTCAACCTCACGGCAGCTTACCGCCACACCATCTCAAAGACTACTTACAAAAACTTGGGTACGGTGGACAAGCCCTTGACCAGCAAGTATAAGGCATTGCTTACAATAGGTTACGAAACGAAGGGCAAGAACAAGTGGCAGTTTGACATTACCTCACACCTCAATGGTGGTGGTCGTATGCCCAACGCTTACACAAAGGCTGACGGCACGCGCTCATGGGACGAACGCTACGACGCCTTCTACCAACTCAGTGCACAAGTCACCAAGAACATTGGTAAGTGGGCCATTTATGTGGGTGGCGAAAACCTCACCAACTACAAGCAGAAGAACGCGATTATCAACGCCAACAATCCTTGGAGCGATGAATTTGACCCCACTATGGTTTACGGACCTATGCACGGTTGCAAGTTCTATGCTGGCGTTAGATTCAAACTTTAAGAGTTTATCATTCAACAAAAAAGTTGAGGCACCTGGGTGTCTCAACTTAATTTATTATACAACCTATTGATGTTAACAATCAATAAGCACCTTTACAATCAGTTTGCGCAATACACCATCGCCAATAATTGGCGCATGAGCATCCTCGGGATAAACAATATAAAACTCACCAGGATTCACAGTGTAGTACGTAGAAGGTGCTTCTGCATAAAGTGCGAAATCATTTTCTACATCAAAAGGTGCTTCACTCTTACCCACAGCAGAGAGATGTTTCCATCCAACGATTTCTGAACCACTGAGCGGAAAGTGAATATCAATATACTTCTGATGCACCTCCAACTTCTGCGCCTCTTTGGTTACAAGTTTAGCATCAGCAACATTTATAAAAAGTTTGTCGCCATCAAGCACAATGCGCTCTGCAGGCACATTTAATAAATCGTGTGCCTTGATGTAATCAAAAACTTGCTTAAACAAGGGATGAAGTGCTTCATAACGAGCACAATCTGAAATATGTGATAAAATCATAATCTACCCCCCGACCTTATCTGTTAGCAATTTCATCTAAGATTCTCCAGCATTGGAAGAGACCACGAGGCACGTGAAAACATCCCTTCCATTTACCGCCCTTGAGCGTAAGAAGCACTTCACCCTGACGGTTGAGATAACCAAACCATTCGGGATATTCAGCGTCCGCAAAGTGCGACCAAGTGTAATTATGAATGCGTTCAAACCATTCCAGGCACTTTTCATTGCCCGTAAGTTGGTAACCCTTAATCATAGTAATGAGCGTTTCGATGTGCACCCACCAAAGTTTTTGGTCCCATTCCAACTGTTGAAGCGGATGCCCAAGGCGATCCATGAAGTAGAAGATGCCGCCATACTGATGGTCCCAACCATATTCCACCTCCTTAAGCGCAATATCGACGGCCTTATCAATGAGCGCTTGATCTCCTAGACGCTTTCCGAGGTCCATGATAAACCACATCGCCTCAATGGCATGACCAGGATTAAGCAGTCTACCGTCCATGCAGTCCACGAGTTCGTTGTTCACCCCAAGGTGCTCAACAATAAGTCCGAGTTCGGGACGGTAGAACACATCCATCACTTCATGAACGCACTCTTTGATTTTTTCTTCCAAGAAAGAGGGTTCAAGAAGGGGCTCAATTTCAAGCGCTACGTTGCAAAGAATCATGGGGAGAGCAAAACTCTTGAGCGCACGCGCACCAGGACTAGCCTTTGACCACTTACCCTTAGGGTTATCCACTTTAGAGAGTACGATGTCAAAGGTCTTTTTCGCAATGTCAGCATACTCCTCATTACCCGTAGCAATGGCCAACTGACCAAAGGCAATAACGGCAAATGTGTAAGAGAAGATATTGTAAGGTTCAACAAGCGGATGCCCTTCACGATCAAGCGCAAAATACCAATTAAGATTACCATCATGACCGTATTTCTTAAGGAATTCAGCACCTTGGATAGCAGCATCAAGCCATTCCTGACGCTTCTCTACCTTGTTGTAAAGTGTAGCAAACATCCATACTTCACGACCTTGCAGCCAAATGAATTTGTCGGTATCGAATACCGAACCATCACGCTCAAGGCAAGTAAAATATCCACCAAACTCTTTGTCCTGTGATTTTTCAAGCCAAAAGGGAATAACCTTGTCAAGCAGTTCTGACTTATACTGCTCCGCTAACTTCTTGAAATCCATATTGATAGTTTATTTAATAAGTAATATATAACTCATCAGAAACAAGATAGTAACATCTTTACATGCAAAAGTAAGATATTTGGGCGATACGTAAGAGGTTTTTGACTTGATTTCTTAAAAATTATTGAAATAAAAAAAGGCATTCTTATTGACACGTTGAGTAAACAAATCATACTCATTTATTTATCTAAAACTTATATTTTGTTAAAATGACATACTTGCCGTAGTTTTAGCCCAAAACTAATTTGCATTGATAAGTTTTTCTTTCGTAACTTTGCATCGATGAAATGGCGAATTGTGAAGTTACTCTTCCTCACAAATTCACAAAAAGCAACAATACAAACAAATTCAATAATTTCAATTACAATGAACAGCAAAATTGCGATTTTTGCCCTCGGTTGCTTGACCCTTGCGTCATGCGGTAAGAAGCAGGGCATGCCTACGGGTGACAACAAGCATGTTGTAGAAACCTTGACAGCACAGCAGGCGGAGATTACAACGAGTTATCCCGCAACCATTCGCTCACGTCAAGATGTGAATGTCGTAGCAAAGGTAAGCGGTCACATCATGAAAGTGTGTGTAAACGAAGGTCAGGAAGTTAAGGCAGGTCAGGCACTCTTCCTCATCGACCCCACGGTTTATAAGGCAGCAGTTGAAGCAGCAGAGGCTGGTGTAAATATGGCTGAAGCAAGTATTGAAACGCAGCGCCTCACAGTAGAAAACAAGGAAATGCTCCACTCAAAGGGCATCATCTCTGATTTTGACTTGCGTGCAGCAAAGAACCAGTTGGCTACACTTGAAGCGCAGTTGTCTTCAGCAAAGGCACAATTGACTAACGCAAAGAACCAGTTGGATTTCTGCACCATCACAAGCCCCACAGACGGTGTGGTAGGTCAGATTAACTACCGCCAGGGGACACTTGCTTCGCCCTCGCTCCCCAAGCCTTTGACTGTAGTTTCAGACTTGCGCGAAATGTATGTATATTTCTCAATGGCTGAAAAGCAAGTGCTCAACCTCGGCGGTCAGAAGGCTGCTTTGGAATCATTCCCCGCAGTAGCACTCCGTATGTCAAACGGCAAGACTTATAGCGAAACAGGTAAGGTTGCGGCTATCAGCGGCGTAATTGACGCTAACACAGGTTCGCTCCAGGTTCGTGCTGACTTTAAGAACCCCGAACGCTTGTTGCGTAGCGGTGGTACTGGTATCATCGAAGTGCCCACTCACGAAGATGCAGCAGTAATGGTGCCCCAGATTGCAGTAATCAGCGTACAGGAAAAGAAGTTTGTTTACACACTCGGTGAAGACAACAAGGTGAAGTACACTGAAATCAAGGTGCTCTCACAAAACGACGGTCAGAGTTACATCGTAACTGAAGGTGTGAAAGTTGGCGACCGCATCGTGGTTGAAGGCGTAACTCGCCTCAAGGATGGCATGGAAATCACTCCCATCACCGCTGAAGAGCGCAAGGCTATCGAAGAGAAGTCACAGCAGCACATGGCTGAAAAGAAACTTCCGGGACAAGAGTAACACCCATAAGTTAGTAGTTATTAGAGATGAGTAAAGGTTGGTTTGCATATGCCACCTATTAAATTTTATCTCCCTTTTAAATAAAAATTATGTCCCTGATAATTTAAACTAACTCCCTAATAATTGTTACTAACTCCCTATTACTAACAACTTACTAACTACTACAGTGAGACTTGATTCATTCATAAATCGCCCGGTGCTCTCCACGGTAATCTCTATCGTGATTGTAATTCTCGGGGTAATCGGTTTGATTTCGCTTCCGATTACACAGTACCCCGATATTGCACCGCCCACTATCAGCGTGCGTACCACTTATCAGGGTGCGAATGCGCAAACAGTGTTGAACTCCGTAATCATTCCGCTTGAAGAACAGATTAACGGGGTAGAAAATATGGACTACATGTCATCAAGCGCCACCAATACGGGTTCGGCAACAATTACGGTGACATTCAAGCAGGGTACTGACCCCGACATGGCTGCCGTAAATGTGCAGAACCGTGTATCAAAGGCACAGGGTTTCTTGCCCGCCGAAGTTACAAAGGTTGGTATCACTACACAGAAGCAGCAGAGCTCTATGCTCCTCGTATTCTCGTTGGTTGACGCATCAGATAAGTATGACTTTGCCTTCCTCGAAAACTACGCCAAGATTAATGTGTTGCCCCAGGTACAGCGTGTGCAGGGTGTGGGTGACGCCATGGTAATGGGTGCCGACTACTCAATGCGTATTTGGCTCGACCCCGATAAGATGGCAGAGTATGGCTTTGTACCCACTGACATTTCAGGTATCCTTGCCGACCAGAATATTGAAGCAGCACCTGGTACGATTGGTGAGCGCAATAACAATACTTATCAATATACATTGCGCTACCGCGGGCGCCTCACAGAGTCAGAGCAGTTTGAAAACATCGTGCTCCGCTCTACAGAAGATGGTAATGTAATTCGCTTGGGCGATGTTGCTCGTGTGGAATTGGGTCGTATGACTTACGGCTTTATGGGTAAGGTAAACGGTCACAATGCCGTAACCTCTATCATCTTCCAAACAGCAGGTTCAAACGCTACTCAGATTATTCAGGACATCGAAAAGTTGCTTGCAGAAACAGAACAGTCATTGCCTCCCGGTCTTGAGTTCGTCGTTTCTCAGAACGCTAATGACTTCCTTTTCGCTTCTATCCACGAAGTAGTAAAGACATTGATTGAAGCCTTTGTGTTGGTGTTCCTCGTAGTGTACATATTCCTTCAGGACTTCCGCTCTACAATTATCCCCGCTATTGCGATTCCTGTAGCGCTTATCGGTACATTCTTTGCCATCAATGCAATCGGTTTCTCTATCAACTTGCTAACACTCTCGGCGCTGGTGCTCGCTATTGCGATTGTAGTTGACGACGCCATTGTGGTAGTTGAAGGGGTACATGCTAAGTTGGACCTCGGTTACAGTTCATCTCGCAAGGCATCAATCGACGCCATGAGCGAATTAGGTGGCGCTATCGTATCAATTACCTTGGTAATGATGGCGGTGTTTATCCCCGTCAGTTTCATGGGTGGTACGGCAGGTATCTTCTACCGTCAGTTTGGTATCACAATGGCGATTGCAATCGGTTTCTCTGCCCTCAACGCCTTGACCCTCTCTCCTGCCCTCTGTGCTATTATGTTGAAGAGTCATGATGAAGAAGGTCATGAACGCTCAACGAAGGAAAAGATGGGTATCGCCTTCCAGGCAGCGAAGGACGAAATGGCAGGAAGATACGACAAAGTCATGAAGCGCCACAACGCAAAGTTGACTTACCTCTTGGTTATCGTAGCCGTATTGGGCATGATTTTCGGAGGTTTCACTTCAGGTTGGTTGATCGCAATTCCCTTTGTGCTCATTGCAATTTGGGGTATGAAGCGACTCACGGATAAGGGTTTCCACGATAACTTCAACCAGAGTTTCGACAACATGATTCAGCGTTATAAGAATGGTGTTGTGTATTTCGTGAAGCGCCCCGTGCTTTCAATCATCATCGTCGTGATGAGTTTGGTTGGTCTCGTTGCTGCAATGAACTTGACTCCCACAGGTATGGTGCCCTCTGAAGATACTGGTTCTATCATGGGCGCAGTAGCAATGCCTCCCGGTACTTCACAGGATAAGACCGAAGAAGTGTTGGATCAGGTAAATGCTCTCGTACAGAGTTCTCCCCTCGTGCAGAGTTCAACAATGATTTCAGGTTACTCATTCGTGGGTGGTCAAGGTGCTTCTTACGGTTCATTCATTGTAAAGTTGAAGCCATGGGAAGAGCGTAATCCTTTGACTGAAAGTGCAACGGTGGTATTTGCCAACCTCTACCTTGAGAGTCAGAAGGTGTTTAAGAATGCTCAGGTGCTCTTCTTCCAGCCTCCTATGGTTCCTGGTTATGGTGCGACTAATGGTTTCGTAATCAATGTACAGGACCGTACGGGTGGCGAATTGCTCCGTTTCCAACAGATTACGGAAGACTATATCGCAGCACTCTTGAAGCGCCCCGAAATTGGTTCGGCGCAGACAAACTTTAACACGAAGTTCCCAGAATACATCATTGATATTGACGCTGCGAAGTGTAAGCGTGCTGGTCTTTCACAGACAGACATTCTTTACACCCTCCAGGGTTACTACGGCGGGCTTTACTCAAGTAACTTCAATCGCTTTGGTAAGCTCTACCGCGTAATGATTCAGGGTGAACAAGCTGACCGCACTGACCTTGAGTCGCTCAATAAGATTAAGGTGCGCAACGCAAAGGGCGAAATGGCGCCCATCTCTGAATTCGTAACAATGACTCCCAGCATGGGGCCTGACGTTGTCAACCGCTTCAACATGTACACGTCTATTACGGTGAACGGTTCTCCCGCAGAAGGATTTACTTCAGGTCAGGCAATTCAGGCCATCAAGGAAGTGGCTGAAGAAATGCTTCCTGAAGGTTATTCATTCGAATTCTCTGGTCAGACGCGTGAAGAAGCAGCTTCAAGTGGTAGCACAACAGCGGTGGTGTTTGTCCTCTGCTTCGTGTTCATTTACCTCTTGCTCGCTGCACAGTATGAAAGTTACATGCTTCCCTTTGCTGTATTGCTCTCTGTGCCCTTCGGCTTGATGGGTTGTTTCATCTTCCTCCACTTGATGGGTCTTATCCCCATCTTCTCGGCAGCTGAAAATAACATCTATGTGCAGATTGCAATGATCATGTTGATTGGTCTTTTGGCAAAGAACGCTATCTTGATTGTAGAATTTGCCCTTGACCGTCGTAAGATGGGTATGAGCATCACGAATGCTTCGGTGCTCGGCGCTGCAGCTCGTTTGCGCCCCATCCTCATGACATCAATCGCAATGATCGTAGGTTTGCTCCCCTTGATGTTTGCCTTCGGCGTAGGTGCTAACGGTAACCGTGCGCTTGGTACATCTGCCATCGGCGGTATGCTTATCGGTATGATTTTCCAAATCTTCATCGTGCCTGCACTCTTCGTTATCTTCCAGGCACTCCAGGAACGCATCAAACCCATGACTTGGGAAGATATGGACACTACGGAAGCAGAAGCAGACCTTCAACAGTACTCAAAGTAAATATAGTTAGCGAGTTATTTAGGTACAGGTAAACAGGTTACCATCCGGAAGGAAAAACAGACCGCAGGGTTCTCGTTTACTCGTACCTAAAAACTCGTACCTTAAGTAAGTATGAAAAAGATCATTTTTCCCCTTATAGGTATCGCCCTTCTTTCAAGTTGCGGACTCTTTAAGAACTATGAGCGCCCCGAATCACTTGAAAATGTTACTGAAGGCATCTACCGCGATACTACTTCGATGACTGCCGTGCCTGAAGCGGCTGACACGACAAACTTTGGGAATATGCCTTGGCGCGAAGTTTTTACCGACCCCAAGCTTCAAGCGCTTATCGAGAAGGTTCTTGTCAGCAACGACATGCAGAAGGCTGATATGAATATTGAGAAGGCAAAGGCATATCTCACTATCTCTAAGTTGGCATACATCCCCTCATTCGTATTTGCACCCTCTGGAGAACTCACCTCTATCGATAATTCTAAGGCTGTGCAAACCTACACCTTGCCCATTTCTGCTTCGTGGAACATTGGTTCGTTTGGTTCACTTAATAATGCAAAGAAGTATGCCAAGGAAAACCTCTTCCTCGCCAAGGCAGCAAAGCAGGCTACTCAGACTGCCCTCATTGCAGCTGTAGCACAAATGTACTACACCCTCCAAATGCTCGACGAACAGTATGCGACTGCATCTGCTACTGCTGAAATTTGGAAGAATAATGTAGTGGCAATGGAGGCGATGAAGGAAGCGGGCATGGTAAACAACGCTGCAGTGGCACAAGCAACGGCAAACTACCACACCCTCCTTGCATCACTCCCCGCACTTCAGAACAGCATCCGCCAAACAGAAAACGCGCTCTGTGTGCTCCTTGCCGAAGCCCCCCACACAGTTGACCGCAACACTTTCGGTGCTTACGATTTCCCCGCTTCTATGCAAGCAGGCGTGCCCGTACAGTTGCTCAACAACCGCCCCGACGTGCGCATTGCCGAAGCACAACTCGCGGCTGCATTCTACAATGTCAACATCGCACGCTCAAAGTTCTACCCCTCAATCACCATCTCTGGTGTAGCAGGTTGGACTAATAATGTAGGCGCAGTAGTTAATCCTGGAAAGTTACTGCTTAATGCAGCAGCAAGTCTTGCGCAACCCATCTTCATGAACGGTCAGCTTACGGCTAACCTCAAGGTGTCAAAACTCGACTATGAAGCGGCAACACTTGATTTCCACAATGCTGTACTTAAGGCTGGTCAAGAAGTGAGCAACGCTCTTTCTGATTACCAAACAGCAGTGCTCCAGCAGCAACAGCGTGAGCAGCAGGTAAAGGCGCTTGAAACAGCAGCTGAAGAAACACAACTCCTCTTCAAGCATTCTAACACTACAACTTACCTCGAAACGCTCACCGCACAGCAAAGTTTGCTTTCAGCGCAGCTCTCACTTATCACAGATAAGTACAACAAACTCAATGCCGGCGTAAACCTTTACAAGGCACTTGGAGGTGGAAGAGAGTAATTTATAAGGTTATAACGGAATTTGACAGAAAGGCAAAAGAATAGTTTTTATATATACTTGTGTACTTATGTCAAAATAAATTGCGAGATTTGCAATTGCACAACCTTATAACCTCAAACCTTACAACCTATAACCTAACACATTATGATTAGTCCTTTAGCTTATGTTGACCCTACAGCAAAGTTGGGTAACAATGTAGAGATTAAACCCTTTGCATATATTGAAGCAGGAGTAGAGATAGGTGACAATTGCGTAATTATGCCCCACGCCTCAATTCTTGAAGGCACAGTAATGGGTAAAAACAATATTATCTACCAGAATGCCGTAATCGGTGCAACTCCCCAAGACTTCCATTATCAAGAAGGTCACCCCCACCGCGTCATTATTGGTGATGACAACCGCATTCGCGAAAATGTAGTTATCGCTGGTTCGTCTTACGACGACCGCGCAACACGCATCGGCAATGGCAACTTCCTCATGGATAAGGTACACATCTGCCACGACACTATCATTCACGACCACTGCGTGCTCGGTATCGGTGTTAATATTGCAGGCGAATGTGAGATCCACGATTACTCAATTCAGAGTTCTTATGTACAGGTGCAGCAGCATGTACGCATCGGTCGCTACTCGCTCATCCAGAGCGGTTGCCGCGTGCAGAAGGATGTGCCCCCCTACATTATCCTCGGAGGCAACCCTGCAAAGTATCATGGTATCAACACCTTCGTTCTGAAGCATGTAGATGTAAACGAACGCATTCTTCGCCACATTGCTAACACTTACCGCCTTATCTATGCAGGTAACTTTAGCATGGAAGACACTATCATTAAGATTCGTGAACAGATTCCCCACAGCGAACAAATCGACCACATTGTCAACTTTATCGAAAATTCAAAACTCGGTATCGTTCGTCATATGAAGGAAGAAGAATAAAGGTGAAAGAAAATTTTGAATAAAACATTAAAGCGTAACACTAAAACGGTGTTGCGCTTTTTTGTTATTAAAAGTAACATAGTTCACACCATTTGGACCATAATGAGCAATATAAGAGACATAAAAGTACGTGGTTCGCATCAACTTTTCGGTGGCACAACTGATTTACCCAGATTTTTGATTTATTTTTGCAGGTAAATTTATAGCACTCAATATTAAATATAAAGCATTTTAAGATATGTCACTACGCTTTAAAGTTGTAGAAGAAGCATTTAAGAAGCATCCGCTTGAGGTGGAAGCTCCAGAGAAGCGCCCCTCAGAATATTTTGCGAAATACGTATTTAACCAGAAGAAGATGTGGAAGTACCTTCCCGTGGAGGTCTATCAGAAGCTTCAGGAAGTTATTACTGGTGGCACAACTCTTGACATGGCTACCGCCGACGAGATTGCCAAGGGCATGAAGCGCTGGGCCATGGAGATGGGAGCAACTCATATTACCCACTGGTTCCAACCCCTCACCGAGGGCACCGCCGAGAAGCATGACGCTTTCGTGGAGCACGATGGCAAGGGAGGAATGATTGAAAACTTCTCAGGCAAACTCTTGGTGCAACAGGAACCCGACGCATCTTCATTCCCCAATGGTGGCATGCGCTCCACCTTCGAAGCTCGTGGTTATTCCGCTTGGGACCCCGCTTCGCCCGTCTTTATTGTGGGCGACACATTGATGATTCCCACTGTATTCATCTCCTACACGGGTGAATCACTCGACTATAAGGCGCCCTTGAAGAAATCACTGGCTGCGGTTGACAAGGCGGCTACAGAGGTGGCAAAATTGTTTAATCCTGAAGTGAAAAGCGTGTCTACTAACCTCGGATGGGAACAGGAATATTTCCTTGTTGACGAAGGGCTTTATGCGGCACGCCCCGACCTTTTGCTGACGGGCAGAACGCTCATGGGACATGAAAGTTCTAAGAATCAGCAGATGGACGACCACTATTTTGGTGCCATCCCCGAACGCGTGGCGGAATTCATGAAGGACCTCGAAGTGCAAGCCCTTGAATTGGGCATCCCCTGCAAGACGCGCCATAACGAGGCGGCGCCCAACCAATTTGAATTGGCTCCCATCTATGAAGAATGCAACCTTGCCATTGACCACAACATGTTGCTCATGTCGCTCATGCGCAAGGTGGCACGCAAGCACGGTTTCAGATGCTTGCTTCACGAAAAGCCCTTTGCGGGAATCAATGGTAGCGGTAAGCACAACAATTGGTCGCTCGTAACGGACAATGGCATCCTTCTTCACGCTCCAGGTAAGACGCCTGAGGACAACCTTCGTTTTATTACCTTTGTCGTAGAAACTCTTTTGGGAGTATACCGCCACAACGGTGTGCTGAAGGCTTCTATTATGAGCGCCACTAATGCTCCCCGCCTTGGAGCTTGCGAAGCGCCTCCTGCGATTATTTCAAGTTTCTTGGGTTCACAGATTTCGGAACTTCTGGATAAGATTGAGCATGCTACGAATGACGAACTCTTCCAAATGGAGGGCAAACATGCCGTACGCCTTGACGTGCCTCAGATTCCCGAACTCAGTGTTGACGACACCGATCGCAACCGCACGTCTCCCTTTGCCTTTACAGGCAATCGCTTTGAATTCCGCGCCACGGGTTCTAGCGCTAACCCCGCCAGCACAATGATTGCCCTCAATGCAGCCGTAGCGGAGGCACTCACCGATTTTAACGAACGCGTGAACACACTTTTAAGCAAGGGCGAAGCTAAGATTAGCTCCATTCTACAGGTGTTAAGAGAGGACATCAAAATCTGTCGCCCCATCCATTTTGACGGCAATGGTTATTCTGATGAATGGCGCGTAGAAGCCGCTAAGCGCGGATTGGATTGCGAAGGTTCAACACCACTCGTTTACGACCGCTATCTTGATCCCGCATCCGTAGCAATGTTTGAGCGAATGAACATCATGACAAAGGCAGAACTGGAAGCACGAAACGAAATCAAGTGGGAAACCTACTTCAAGAAGGTGCAGATTGAATCGCGCGTATTGGGTGATATCTGTATGAACCACATCATTCCCGTGGCTACCAAGTATCAAAGCGTGCTCGTCGATAACATTCTCAAAATTCAAAGTTGCTTCCCCGCCGAAAAGGCTACGGAACTCACCGCCTACAACGTAGGATTGGTAGAGAAGATCAACCATCACGCCCACATGATTGTGACCAAGGTGAACGAAATGATTGAGACGCGCAAACGCATCAATCGCATTACCGACGTTCGTGAGAGGGCAATTGCCTACCACGACGAAGTGGCGCCCTATATTGACGGTCCACAAAGCATTCGCCAGCACATTGACGAACTCGAACTCATCGTTGAAGACGACATGTGGACCCTCCCAAAATATCGTGAACTCCTGTTTATTCGATAACCCCCTACTATTCATTCCATACCTCACTATGAAAATCAAGTCATTCTTTATCTCGGCGTTGATGATGCTCACATGTGCAAGCGCTACGGCGGAATCGTCAGAAGCGCTCAACCTTCGAGACATCACCAACGGAGTCTATTCTCCACAATACATCTATGGCGTTAACCCCATGAACGATGGCGAGACTTATACGCAACTTTCGCCCGATCACAAGCGCATCATCCGTCGCTCGTTTAAGACGGGCAAGGAAGTGGGCGTCGTCTTCGACGTTGACCAAGCGCGCGGTACCGTGAAGTTACAAGCCATTGACGGTTACACCATGTCGCCCGACGAAAGTCGCATCCTCCTGCGCACACAGACCAAGTCTATCTATCGCCACTCTTACACGGCGGTGCATTATATCTATAGCGTTGAAAACAAGACCTTCGAAGCGCTCTCCGACGGCGGTCCTCAACAAGTACCCCTCTTCTCGCCCGACGGTAATCTCATTGCATTCGTGCGTGACAACAACCTCTTCCTCGTGAAGTTGCTCTTCGGAAACTCTGAAAGTCAGATTACGAAGGACGGTAAGTTCAACGAAGTGCTCAACGGTATCCCCGACTGGGTGAATGAAGAAGAATTTTCAACCAACCGCTCGTTCGACTTCTCAGCTGATAGCAAGATGCTTGCATGGGTGCGCTACGATGAGAGCAAGGTGCCCGTATACAGCATGACCATGTACCAAGGTGCAGCTCCCACGCTAACTCAGAATTCAGAATATCCTGGTGCTTATGCCTACAAATACCCCGTTGCTGGAGCGCAAAATGCCGACGTCAAGGTGTTGACCTTCGACATCCAAAGTCGCCGTATCAACGAAATGCAACTCCCCTTGGAAAAGGATGGATATATCCCCCGCATCAAGTTTACAAGCGACCCTGAAAAGTTGGCCATCGTAACGCTCAACCGCCATCAAAGCGTGATGAACATCTACATGGCCAATCCTCGCTCTACGGTGTGCAAACTCGCGCTTCAGGAAGCAAATGCTGAGGGTAAGTACATTAAGGAAGACGCCTACGCCGCCCTGAAGTTCTTTGACGGCGGTTTCGCTATGGTTTCTGACCGTAGCAACTTCCGCCACATCTACCTATACAATCTCAACGGTCAACTCATGCGCCAAGTGACCAGTGGCAATTTCGACGTCACTGCCTTTTACGGTTACAACCCCACCACGGGCAAGTGTTACTACGCTTCATGCCAAGAAAGTCCCTTGCGCCGCGCCGTTTATGCTACTGATAAGAAGGGAAAGACCACAAAGCTCTCCACCGCTGTAGGCACCAATGCGGCAACGTTCTCTAAGAATTTCAAGTACTTCATGAACGTATATTCCGCGGCAGGCGTTCCCCCCGTCACTACCCTCTGCGATGAATCGGGCAAGAAGCTCACCACCCTCGTCGACAATGCAGACCTCCGCCAAAAGGTCAATGCCTTGAGCGGAAAGGTTGAATTCTTCACTTTCACAACGGCCGACGGCGTAAGCCTCAATGGTTGGATGGTCAAACCCCGTGATTTCGACGCTTCAAAGAAGTATCCCGTAATTATGTATCAGTACTCAGGTCCTGGTTCACAAGAAGTAACTGACTCTTGGAATCAAGGCATGTACGGCGGTGCACTCTACGAAAGTTACATGGCGCAACAGGGTTTCATCTTCGTGTGTGTTGACGGTCGCGGCACGGGTGCTCGCGGTTCTGAATTTGAAAAGTGCACCTACCTTCGCCTTGGCGAACTCGAATCTCACGACCAAGTTGAAGCCGCCATTTACCTGGGTTCGCTCCCCTATGTCGACGCTCAAAACATCGCCATTTGGGGATGGAGTTTCGGAGGATTCAACACCCTCATGGCCATGTCCGAAGGTCGCCCCGTCTTCAAGGCTGGTGTAGCCGTTGCCGCACCCTCCAACTGGAAGTATTACGACACCGTTTATACCGAACGTTACATGCGCACGCCCGCTGAAAATGCCGAAGGCTATGCCATCAACCCCATCCAGCGCGCAGCCAACCTCCACGGCAACCTCCTCCTCATTCACGGTACGGCTGATGACAACGTCCACTACCGCAACTGCACTGAAGTGGCAGAAGCTTACGTGCAAAACGGCAAGCAGTTTGACATGCAGATTTACACCAACCGCAACCACTTCATCAATGGTGGTCAAACACGCTTCCACCTCTTTACACGCATTTCAAACTTCTTTAACGAACAACTTAAGTAACAGTATGTTATAACTTTTAACGTTTAGAGTTTAACGTTTAACGGAATTCTATCTAAAACCATAATATGCACTATTAATCATTAAACACTAAACGCTAAACTCTTAAACGTTAAACCTTAAACCTTAAACGTTAAACCATAAACGTTAACCTTTCCCCATGAAATACCTCATAGTCTCCGACATCCACGGTTCCGAAACCGCCCTTGACAAGGTCATCGCCTACTTCCACCGTGAGCAATGCGACATGCTCCTCCTCCTTGGCGACCTTCTCAACTTCGGTCCCCGTAATTCTATACCCGAGGGGCACAACCCTCAGGGCGTTGCGGAAAAACTCAATGCACTCGCAGACCGCATCATCGCCATCCGAGGGAATTGCGATAGCGAGGTCGACCAAATGCTCCTCAACTTCCCCATCATGGCAGACTATGCCATCGTAGTGGATGAAGGCAAGCGCCTATTGCTCACTCACGGACACAAGTACAATCCTGAGAACACAGCACACCTTCACTTCGACGCCCTCTTCTACGGTCACACCCACGTGAAGGAACTCTACAAGTCGCCCGCAGGAAAAATCATCTGCAACGTCGGTTCCGTCACCTTCCCCAAGGCAGGAAACCCACCCTCCTTTGCCGTTTATGAAGCAGGGAAAATTAAGTTAGTGAAACTTTAGGAATCAGCGTAAAAAGAAATGCCATTCGGAAGATACCGAGTGGCATTCTTTTGTTTAGGACAGGGGGGGAGAACTCCATCCTGATTAACTACCTTGTGATGAATCGTTTCTGTTGATTCTAAAAACTTAGCGAGTGGACAAAGAACCAGCTGGAGGAATTTGGTTCCACTAATACAGACGAAATGAAAATCTAGCAAGCAACCGAAGTACTAGTAAGTCAATAACCATTTTGGGTTAATCACTGAAGAGGACAAGCGTACAATTGCGATTATATTGGCGAAAAAATGTGACAGTTCCAGTCTTCATTTTTCGTCATTTTTTCATTAAAGCTTTAACATACATTAACAATATACCTACTCGACGTCGCGACAATATCTATTTACTGCGCAAGAATAAGTAACATAGAAAACCGGTTGTTTAACCTTGAAAAAACAATGTAACTTATTTTTTGACCATAGAAATGGGATTTTTCAGACAAAAAAAGTGGAGATAACCCTGATTTCAGGGGCTATCTCCACTTCCGTAATACAAAGATACAAAATTTTGGATCAAAATGCAAATCCGTTAACACTTGTTAACACCAACATTATTTCTCATTTTTCTTCATTTTTTACATTAGAAAAAAGAGTAAATAACCATCATCATCATTAAAGTGAACCGAACTCCTGTATGGGGAAACAACGATATTATTTTATTACTGTCCGGTAAAATTTATCTCTTTATTTTAGAGAACACGAATTCCACGAATCCTTGCGGGGGCTACCTTGCTGATCGCATACGAATTGCACGAATACCATCCGGATGGTAAAATTCGTGGTATTCGCCTCTGATTAAGAAATATTCATCCCGCATGGTTTCGTGAAATTCGTGAGATTCGTGTTCTCTTAAACATAGAAATTCTGTATTCTTTCGGTTGAATCTCTATAAAGGGGTTGTATGAGTGCTACAATCTATCAGACAAAGAATTATCTGTATTTACCGGACACCAATAATATTATTTCCAAATTATTACTTCAGTCTGAAAACAAATAAGGACGCACAGCCGTGCGTCCTTCATCATGGGGCATATCTGCGTCATGAGTTCCCTTGCAGGTTGCGTCCCTTCCCCCACATGCGGCACAATAAAATAAGGACGCACGAGCCGTGCGTCCCTACAGGTCAATGGATGTCCCGCTTGAAATTCCCATTGGCATTCTACTTGGCAGGTAGGGACGCACGGTCCGTGCGTCCTTCATCAGGGGGGCATATTTGCGTAATGAGTTCCCTTGCAGGTTGCGCCCTTCCCCCCTACATGCGGCACCATAAAATAAGGACACACGAATGGTGCGTCCCTACTGGTTTATGTGATTGTTCGCTTGGATGTGCAAAATGCTCAATGTGTCTCGCTGAAATTTTTGGCGTGGGATGCTACTCCATTTCTACTTTTGACCATTTGGTGTCCCTCACGTCACATTCTGCCATAATGACCTTTCCTTCTTTGTTGATGATGGACCCTTTGCCGTTTTGCTCGACCGCCGCAAGGCCTTCGGAGAACCACCACGCATGGTCATAAATGCAAGGAATAACTACCTCTCCCTTTGTGTTGATAAAGCCAAATTTCTCGTTTTGCTCGACACGGGCAAGGCCTTCAGAGAAGTGCTCCGCATCGTCATATATGCAAGGAATGACTACCTCTCCCTGGGGGTTGATAAAGCCCCATTTTTCGTTTTGCTTGACCTTCGCAAGGCCCTCGGAGAAGTCATCTACATAGTCATAAATGCAAGGAATGACCACCTCTCCCTTTGTGTTGATAAAGCCATATTTGTCGTTTTGATCGACAAGGGCAAGGCCTTCATGGAAGCTCCACGCATAGCCATAAATGCAAGGAGCGACCACCTCTCCCTTTGTGTTGATAAAGCCCCATTTGTCATTTTGCTCGACACGGGCAAGGCCTTCATGGAAGCTCCCCGCTCCGTCATAAATGTAAGGAATGACTACCTCTCCCTGGGGGTTGATAAAGCCATATTCGCCGTTTTGCTTGACTGAGGCAAGGCCTTCGGAGAAGCTCCACGCATTGTCATAAATGTAAGGAATGACTACCTCTCCCTTTGTGTTGATAAAGCCAATTTTGTCGTTTTGATCGACACGGGCAAGGCCTTCAGAGAAGCACCCCACACTGTCATAAATGCAAGGAGCGATTATCTCACCCTTCGTGTTGATAAAGCCCCATTTGCCGTTTTGCACGACATGGGCAAGGCCATCGGAGAAGCTCCTCGCATCGTCATAAACGCAAGGAATGACTACCTCTCCCAGGGTGCTGATAAAGCCATATTTGCCGTTTTGCTTGACCGCCGCAAGGCCCTCGGAGAAGCCATTATGGAAACACCCCACACCATCATAAATGCAAGGTACGACCACCTCTCCCTGGGTGTTGATAAAGCCACATTTGCCGTTTTGCTTGACCTCCGCAAGGCCTTCGGAGAACTTCCATACCTTTTCAAACTGCTTGTTAAAGAGTTTGTTCCCCTCGCTATCTGCAAAATAACCCACACCGTCGGATGTATTCACCGCAATAATAACTTTTGAGGTTTTGGGGGATTGTGCTGCTTGTTCGTTTGGATTCGCCATAACGTATTCTGTTTTTAGTTTTACTCAATGACTATACTTGCAAAGGTAGCATAAAATATGATTCTTCTCTATAATCAACGCCTCTTTTTTTGGGGAAATATGCGACGGCGCCACAATAAAATAAGGACGCACGAGCCGTGCGTCCCCATTGGTTTATGTGATTGTTCGCTTGGATGGGCAAAATGCTGAATGTGCCTCGTGATTTTTTAGCGTGAGTTGTTACTCCATTTCTACTTTTGACCAAAAGGTACTATACTCGACACATTCTGTCACAATGACCTTTCCCTCTGTGTTGATGATGGACCATTTGCCGTTTTTCCTGACCTTGGCAAGGCCTTCATAGAAGTCATCCGCACCGTCATAAATGCAAGGTAGGATCACCTCTCCCTTGGTGTTGATATAGCCCCATTTGCCGTTTAGCCTTACACGGTCAAGGCCTTCAGAGAAGTCCCGCACATCGTCATAAATGCAAGGAACGACTACCTCTCCCTTGGTGTTGATAAAGCCCCTTTTGTCATTTTGCAGGACTTTGGCAAGGCCTTCAGAGAAACTCTCCGCACCGTCATAAATGCAAGGTACGACCACCTCTCCTTGGGTGTTGATAAAGCCGCATTTGCCGTTTTGCACCACACGGGCAAGGCCTCCAAAGAAACTACCAACACCGTCATAAATACAAGGAATGACTATCTCTCTTTGGGTGTTGATAAATCCCCATTTGCCATTTTGCTTGACAGGGGCAAGGCCTTCAGAGAAACTCCACTCATCGTCATAAACCCATGGAATGACTACCTCTCCCTTGGTGTTGATAAAGCCATCTTTGCCGTTTTGCTTGACATGGGCAAGGCCTTCATGGAACGAATTAACCTCCTCAAACTGCTTATTAAAGAGTTTGTTCCCCTCGCTATCTACAAAATAGCCCACACCGTCGGATGTATTCACCGCAATAATAACTTTGGAGGTATTGGGGGATTGTTCTGCTTGTTCGTTTGGATTCGCCATAAGGTATTTCTATTTTTAGTTTTATGCACTTTGCTTGCAAAGGTAGCATAAAATATGATTGCTTCTACATCACCACCCATCTTTTTTTTGAGGCGAAATCTCACTTGGCAGGTAGGTTTATGTGATTGTTCGCTTGGATGGGCAAAATGCTGAATGTGTCTCGGTGAAATTTTTGAATGGAGGTGTTACTCCATTTCTACTTTTGACCAATCGGTATACTCGCGATATTCTGCCACAATGACTTTTCCTTCGGTGTTGATGACGGACCGTTTGCCGTTTTGCTTGACCCTGGCAAGGCCTTCGGAGAAGTCATCTGCCCAGTAATAAATGCAAGGAATGACTACCTCCGCCTTGGTGTTGATATAACCCCATTTGTCGTTTTGCTGGACACCGGCAAGGCCTTCAGAGAAGTCCCACGCCATATCATAAATGCATGGAATGAGTACCTCCGCCTTGGTGTTGATAAAGCCCCATTTGGCGTTTTGCTCGACATGGGCAAGGCCTTCAGAGAAGCCCCACGCATAGTCATAAATGCAAGGTGCGATTACCTCACCCTTGGTGTTGATAAAGCCCCATTTACCGTTTTGCAGGACACTGGCAAGGCCTTCAGAGAAACTCTCCGCACCGTCATAAATGCAAGGAATTACTACCTCTCCCTTAGTGTTGATAAAGCCACTTTTGCCGTTTTGCAGGACATGGGCAAGGCCCTCAAAGAAACTCTCCGCATCGTCATAAATGCAAGGTGCGATTACCTCTCCCTTGGTGTTGATAAAGCCCCATTTGCCGTTTTGCCCCACACGGGCAAGGCCTTCAGAGAATATGCTTACATACTCAAACTGCTTTTTGAAAAGAAAGCGCCCCTCGCTATCTACAAAATAGCCCACACCGTCGTACGTTCTCACCGCAATAATAACTTTGGAGGTATTGGGGGATTGTTCTACTTGTTCGTTAGGATTCGCCATAACGTATTCTGTTTTTAGTTTTACTCAATGACTATGCTTGCAAAGGTAATATAAAATATGCTTGCTTCTCTATAACCAACGCATCTTTTTTCAAGGGGGGAACTCTCACTTGGCAGGTAGGGACGCACGGCTCGTGCGTCCTTCATCATGGGAACAAATCCGCGTCATGAGTTCCCTTGCGGGTTGCGTCCCTTCCCCCTACATGCGGCACAATAAAATAGGGACGCACGAACCGTGCGTCCCTACTTGTCAAGTGTATTTACATGCCAGATGGCAACTGTACTCTGTCCAGGGCGTTGCCCTTCGCTATGTAGATTATGCCCTTACAGGGCGTTCTCACTCCGCAAGGCAGTTGTACTCTGTTCAGGGCGTTGCCCTTCGCTATGGAGATTATGCCCTTACAGGGCGTTTACATGCCGGATGGCAACTGTACTCTGTTCTCTGTACTCTAAAAAAAACTATTTAGACATCTATGCGCTGCGCTTGTGTGGAGCGGAAGGCGGGGAAGATGCTGAGCATGACGCCAACAAGGACGCACACGAACATGCCGATGAATCCGTAGAGGAGGAAGCTGATGTCGGTGCAGAAATTGAGCCAGAAGACAACGGCTTCGCCCGTGAAGAATCCGATGAGTGCGGCCATTCCTCCCACGCGCTTGAAGAAGATGCCGATGAGGAACAAACCTCCGATACCGCTGGAGAGCAGACCGAGAATCGTGTTGAAATAGTCAAGGAGCGAGAGGATGTTCCACGTTGCCATAAGCAGTGCAAGTCCTACACCAAGCAAACCGGAAAGCATGCATGAAAGGCGCGCTACGCGGAGCATCTGCTTGTCTGTGACGTTCAACTTGAAGCGGCGGTAGAAGTCCACACTGAAGGCCGTTGAAACCGAACTGATGTTTGACGAAATCGTGGACATCGTTGCGGCAAAGATGGCGGCAATGAGCAATCCGGCTACGCCCGCGGGCATCTGACTCATCATGAAGAAGGGGAAGATGGCGTCAGACTTCTGCATCGTGAAGTCGAGTTCGGCGGGGTGGGTCTGATAGAACGTGTAGAGCCCCGTACCGATGACGTAGAACGACACGCTGATGAACACAGACATGATGCCGTTCATCAAGATGCTTCGACCGGCGCTCTTTTCGTCCTTCGTAGTGATGTAACGCTGAATGACGGTTTGGTCGGACGTGTAAGAGATGAGGTTATTGGCCAACCCACCAAGGATGACTACCCAGAAGGTGGCACTGGTGAGGTCGAAGGCATAATCGAAGAGGCGGAACTTGTCGTTAGCGATGGCGATGTCGAAGAAGCCTGATGCACCGCCCTCGGTGTTGAAAATAAGATAACCAGCTGCCAAGAAGGCACCGCCTACGAGGATAATACCCTGAACAACGTCACCCCACACTACGGCTTCTACACCGCCCATCGTACAATAAACGATGGTGATGAGTCCCATGAGGATGATGCAGGTGTAAATATCAATGCCCGTAACGGCCGTGAGCGCCAACGAGGGGAGGTAGAGCACAAGGGCCGTGCGCGCCACCATGAACACGATGAAGAGTGCTGAAGCAATCAAGCGCGTAGAGAGGTTGAAGCGCATTTCGAGATACTCATACGCACTCGTGATGTTCAAGCGGCGGAAGTAGGGCAAGAAATACTTTATGACGGGGAATGACACCAAGAGGATAGTGATGAGCATGGGATAGTAGGTCCAGTCCGTAGCATACGCCTTTGCGGGGATGGCCATATAAGTGATGGCGCTAAGCATTGTGGCATAGATGGAAATACCTGCCGCCCACCAGGGGATGCGTCCCCCACCCTTGAAGAAGTCTTCAGATGAGTTTTCGCGGAGCATGAAGAAATAACCCAAACCGAGCATGCCGAGCATGTAAACGATGAGCACGGTCCAGTTGAGCCATCCGAAACCTACGCGCTGCTCCATTGACACTTCAGTGACATCTGCAGAGCGAACACCGGGCTTTGATTCTCCACCAATGACGTACCAACTACCTTGATAAGGAACTACGGCGGCACCTGCACGCGCAATCTTCTCACTCTGTGCCTCGCTCACCCATGAATTCGTGATGGTGTGGTAAAGGAAGATCTCTTGGTTAAATTGATACCACTCGGGAGCATGCGTCAGATAGCCTTCCTCGGGATGATTCAAGGCGCGCGTAAAGACGTCCTTATTCACACCGCCCAGCACTGCTACGTGAGCAACGCCAGATGTCACTGCCGAAGCACCGACAATGGCACACTCCTTGCCGTCAATCACAACGGGAGCCGTGGGTTTCCACGTATTGGACTTTGCATCGTAATAAAGACCGTCTGAATGAACATACGCCGTGTCTGACGCTGTGGCGGGAGCAAAGCCACCAAAGAGGTAGAAATGCTTGCTTATAGCAGCGGATTGCACCACACCTGCGGGTTGCTTACGCACACGTCCGGGGAGCGCGGGAAGGTTTTCCCACTTCGCATCCCACTTGCCATCTTCATACTTCAAGCGGTAAGCGGAATTGGTTTCACCCCCTGCCACATAGATATACGTGCCATCATACGCACCTGCCGCTTCGCTCTTTGCCTCGGGCAATGCGGGGAGTGTGGTGGTTTGAAGCGCGCCATCCTTCTCGCTCAACAAGTAAACGGCAGAGGTTGCCCCATCTGCACCAGCACCACCGATGCACACAAGACCATCAGGCACTTGCACACTCACACCGTAGGCAATGGCAGGAACAGAAAGTTTATCCTTGCTCCATGACGAAGCTTCATACGTGTAAACACTGCCGTAAAACTCCTTAGTGCCACCCTCTGCGGCAGGCACACCGGGGAAATTACAACCGCCTACGACTACGATCTTGTCACCAACAACACCCACGAAGGGAGCAGAAACACCCTGCCCCGCTGACACCTCGAGGGGCGTAAGGGCGTTAAAATTGACTTGGTTGAACCTATTGTCATTTTGAGCAAATGCTCCCACCGTGGATACCACGAATAGGAGCACAAGCGAAAAGATTTTATTGATAAACTTCATATCTTATTTGTTGCAACGGTCAAAGAAGTTAATAGCTTCAAGTTCTTGCTTCATGCGCGCTTCTTCCTCATCAGTCATGTTTTGGAAGGGCGTACGGTTAGGACCGAGGTCAAGACCAATCAACTTCATGATGCGCTTACCGCCCACGATGTTGCCACGGAAGTGACAGATGACATCAATAACGTCCTGCGCGAATTCCTGGAGTTCGCGTGCCTTTTCAAGGTCGCCCTGATTCCACGCTTCGATAATGCCTGAAAGGACAGCACCGTTGTAGTTCGTAGTACCACCGATACCACCTTGAGCACCGCCCATAGCGAGGCAAGGAAGGATGGTTTCGTCTTGACCGTGAAGCATGTCAAACTTGCCATTCTTATAACGGCGGCAACGGTTGTATTCGTAGAGACTTTCAAACGTATACTTGATACCGGCAAAGTTGGGGATACGTCCGTCAACAGCCTTCAAGAAATCAAGCATAGAGAGGAAAGCACCATTGAAGGCGGGGATGTGGTAGAAGTAGAAAGGAAGGTCAGGAGCACCTGAAGCAATTTCTTCACAATACTTCACAAGTTCCTCAATGCGAGCGACTTTTGGAAACGGAGGAGCCATCACGGCAACACCCCACGCACCAATCTTTTGAGCGTGAACGGCAAGGCGATTACTGCTCTTCACACAGGTGCTGCCCACGTGAACAATCACTTTGAAACCTTCGGGAGCGGCAGCCATCCAAGCTTCAGCAAGTTGCATGCGCTCTTCTTCGGTGAGCATATAGCCTTCACCTGAACTACCATTGATAAACACACCCTTCAAACCATTGCGAGCGAGCAAGGCGGCATAAGCGGGAATGGGTTCGAAATTTACAGAACCATCGGCATAAAAGGGAGTAAAGGGGGCGTTAATAAGCCCAACAATCTTTTCCATAACTTACTTATATTTTGGCACTTATATTACTTTGTTATTCCCATCCTAAAGCACTTGCACCGAGCACAGCAGCTTCGCTACCATTGAGCGTAGAAACGAGTAACTTTGCCTTGTCTTTATACACGAAGAGCACATTTTCATCGTAAGCGCGCTTGATGGGATCCATGATGTAATCACCTGCCTTTGTCAAACCGCCGAAGAAGATGAAGGCTTCGGGAGAACTGAAGGCTGCAAAGTCGGCACATGCCGCACCGAGGCGACGACCGGTTTCTTCAAAAATTTCGAGCGCTAACTTGTCGCCCTGTTCTGCTGCTTGGAACACATCGAAAGAGGTGATTTCATCGGGGTTGAGTTGGCGAAGAAGACTTGCTTCTGAACTGCCTTCCAACACGAGACGCGCTGTGCGTGCCACACCCGTTGCCGAGCAATAAGTTTCCAAGCATCCCTTACGTCCGCATCCACAGGGGCGAGCGTTTTCTGTGTGATCTACAATCACGTGACCCAATTCACCAGCAAAACCGTCAGAACCGTAAATCACGCGACCATCACACACGATACCTGAACCCACACCTGTACCCAAAGTAATCATGATGAAATTCTTCATACCGCGAGCCGCACCGTAAGTCATTTCACCCATAGCAGCTGCATTAGCGTCGTTGGTAACGCGTACGGGCACACCGAGAGCATCGCTAAAGAGTTTTGCAATGGGCACAATGCCCTTCCACTCAAGGTTAGCCGCATTGTCAATAGTACCTGTATAGTAATTCGCATTGGGCGCACCAATACCCATACCCTTAATCATTTCGATACCACCAACGAGGTCGAGAGCGGGTTGGAGCGCTTCAACGGCTGTCTTCACATATTCTTCCACGTTCTTGTAACCGCGAGTCTTAATGGCCGTTTGCGCCTTAATGTTACCACGAGCATCAACAATACCAAATACGGAGTTTGTACCACCCATGTCAAGACCAATTACATAGGGCTTTTCTAAAGTCTGATCCATTGTAAATTATATTAAATTAGTTTCTTTTACTTCATGATGATTGTGGCAAGTAGTATTTGCGCACCTCATTTTGCAAATATACATATATTTGAGAAATTAAACAGCTTTTTAGAACCTCATTTTAGGATTATCAGCAAAAACAACACCTTAATTCACGCTATAGGGAATTATAAGACGGTTTTAAGACATTAGTTTCTTCAATTTCGCAAAACTTAAGAGTAGCGTTTTACATCCAACCCCCTGGAAGTTCACCACCGCCTTTGCGCTGTTCCCACTACCTTCAAGACTCATCACCGTGCCTTGCCCAAATCGTTCGTGCTCTACCCTATCCCCTACATTTAAGTGCGACGCACCACCTGACGCAGAAGCGCTATGAAGCGATGGTTGCACGGTTGAAGGGCGTTGTAGCGACACGGGGCGCAAGGTAGGTGTAGGTCGCGGAGTGGTCACCGTGATGGTGCGAGATGTAAAAGGCGATGTTGCGGTTTGCCCTTGAGTGCCACTTGATGACGCGGTAAAGAAGCGATTGGGGATGTTTTTGAGAAAACTACTCTCCACACAATACTGAAATTGCCCCCACTTAAAGCGCGTTTTAGCATAACTAAGGAAACAATAACGCTTGGCACGCGTAACAGCCACGTAAAACAAGCGTCGCTCTTCCTCTACCTCTTTACCCGAAAAACGTGCGGATTCAGCGGGAAAAAGTCCTTCTTCCATACCGGTCACAAATACGGCTTCAAATTCCAATCCCTTTGCCGCATGTACCGTCATAAGCGTCACTCGGGGTTCGTTGTCATCCTTCTGATCGGCATCCGTCATCAACGATACTTTCGCCAAATAATCGGTCAACGTAAGGTGCTCAATCCCCTGCTCTTCGCGCTGTTCCGTTTCCATTTCAGCCATTGCGCCGATGAGTTCTTCCAGGTTTTTAATCTTTGCAGCACCCTCAATTCCTTCGCCTTCAAGGTCTTTGTGTATTCCTTCATCAAATACTATCTTCTTCGCTAATTCACAGACAGATATGCCCTGCTCTGATAACTCCTTATAGCGAGTTATTGATGAAGCAAAATCCCTGATACGCTTGAGTGTGGCCGAAGAGAGCGACAACTCACCTTCCTCCGGATGTATCGCTACATAAAGCAGGGGCAGGGAGTGTTCAATGGCCGCCATTTTTAGTTTGTTGATGCTCGTATCGCCAATACCTCGACGGGGATAATTCACAATGCGCTTAAAAGCTTCTTCATCGTTAGGATTAGCTATAAGACGAAGATACGCCAAGAGGTCCTTCACTTCCTTGCGCTGATAGAACGAGAGTCCGCCATAGATGCGGTAAGAAATGCCCTGCAAGCGGAAAGCATCTTCAAACGAACGGCTCTGCGCGTTGGTGCGATAGAGAATGGCGATGTCATTATACGCCACCCCCTTTTGGCGCTTTAATCTACTGATTTCTGCCGCCACTTTATAACTTTCATCCTTATCACTTGCCGTAGCAAACAATTGTAACGCACTACCCTCTCCGCTATTGCTATAAACGTTCTTGGGAATCTGATGCTGATTGTGTGAGATGATAGCATTTGCAGCTCCTACAATCATTCCTGTACTTCGGTAGTTGCACTCCAATTTTATCACCTTTGCCGTGGGGTACTGACGCGTGAAATTCAGAATGTTTTCAATGCGAGCGCCACGAAAGCCGTAGATACTCTGCGCATCATCCCCTACTACGCTGATACATGACTCGGGCGTTGTGAGTTGCGAAATAATCTGATGCTGCACGTAGTTCGTGTCCTGATACTCATCCACAAGGATGTAGGTAAAACGTTGTTGATAGCGCAAGCGAATGTCCTCATGTGCGCAAAAGAGGCGGTAGGTTTCAACCAGCAAGTCGTCGAAGTCCATAGCATTCGCCTGTCGGCAACGGTTCTTGTAACGCTCGTAGATGGCGTAAATCTCGGGCATATTGGCAAGCGTGTCCGACCTACGCAATTCCCTATCCGCACGATAATCCTCGGGCATCACCAGTCGGTTCTTCGCCGCTGAAATGCGCGCCAGCACTACCGATGACTTGTACAACTTGGTGTCCAACTCCATCTCCTTAATGATGGTGTTGATGAGCGACTGCGCATCACTTTGGTCGTAGATGGTGAAGTTGGAAGTGTAGCCAATGTGTTGTGCTTCAAATCGAAGGATGCGCCCAAAGAGGCTGTGAAACGTACCCGACCAAAGTTGCTTTGTAGCGTCACTATCCACCAACCGTGCAATACGCTCGTTCATCTCTCGCGCCGCCTTGTTGGTGAATGTCAGTGCCAGTATTTGCCAGGGTTGCACGCCTTGATGCAGCAGATATGCGATTTTGTAGGTCAACACACGCGTCTTGCCCGAACCCGCGCCTGCAAGTATGAGCGTAGGTCCGTTGCAATAGGTCACCGCCTCGAGTTGTGCTTTGTCTAAATAGTTTTGTAAGTCTTGCATTTCTGTTTGTGCGTATCCGTTCTTGTTATCAGCACGCATCAATGCGCCTGTTTCTGCTCGATGTCGTGCTGTAGTTTGCGTTCGTGGAAGGTCACCTTCATGTGAAGTTCCTCCAGATCAATCGAATCTCCAGCAATATCTTTTGCATTACGAAGTTCTTCGCGCGCCTGCTCAAGCAACACGGAGTCTTTTAATAAAATCCCCTCTTCACGAGCATTGAGCGCCAGGGGATATGCCGCACGAATGGAGTCAATCAACGCTACTGCCGTTGTGTAATCGGCACCTACAAAGGCCTCACGCGCCTCGCTAATCAATTGAGCACCACCCAATTCTGCCTTTTCACGCTCCGTAAGTGTGTTGCCACAACCTACGAGCACAGCCGCGCTGACCAACAATAAAGTTACTTTCTTCATAATACTAAAGTTAATTTTCTACAAAAGTATTAAAAAAGTTGGGAATACATGAGAAAGAAGAAAGGAGAAAGACTGCATTTCTACAATCTTTCTCCCTTATACATTCATTCAGAAGGGGCGGGATTATTCAGCGTCCTTCTGTTCGTTTTCAGCAATGAGCTTGTTCTGGATGTCACCAGGAACGAGTTCGTACGAAGCAAACTTCATGATGAATGAAGCGCGTCCACCGGTGATTGAACTCAATGTAGTTGAGTAAGTTGACATTTCCTTCAAGGGTACCTTTGCCTGAAGCTTTTCGTAACCGTTTTCAGAGTTCATACCCACGATCATACCGCGGCGTCCCTGAAGGTCACTCATCACGTCACCCATCTTGTCGGCGGGCACGAATACTTCAACGTCGTAGATGGGTTCGAGAATCTTCGGACCTGCTTCGCGGAATGCCTGACTGAAGGCGTTGCGACCAGCGAGCATGAACGAGAGTTCGTTAGAATCTACGGGGTGCATCTTTCCGTCGTAAACCACTACGCGCACGTCACGAGCATAGCTACCTGTGAGCGGACCCTGTTCCATACGGCTCATGATACCCTTAAGAATTGCGGGCATGAAGCGTGCGTCGATCGCACCACCTACTACACTATTGATAAATACTAACTTACCACCCCATTCAAGGTCAATTTCTTCCTTACCCTTGATGTTTACGCGGATTTCCTGACCGCCAAAGGTGTAAGCTGTTGGGTCGGGCATACCGTCCTGATAGGGTTCAACGATGAGGTGCACTTCACCAAACTGACCAGCACCACCAGATTGCTTCTTGTGGCGGTAGTCGGCACGAGCTGCCTTAGTGATTGTTTCGCGATAAGGAATGCGTTGTTGATAGAACTCAATCTGAATCTTATCAATGTTTTCAAGGCGCCACTTGAGTGTACGCAAGTGGAATTCTCCCTGACCGTGTACGAGAATCTCACGCAACTCCTTGCTCTGTTCTACTTCCCATGTGGGATCTTCCTGACGCATGCGAGTGAGGGCAGCCATCATCTTTTCAGTATCTGCTTCGTTCACGGCACGGATGGCGCGTGTGTACTTCGCATTGGGATACTTAATGAAGTTGAAGCGGTGCTCACAATCCTTTGCGTTGAGCGTATTGCCTGTGCGTACGTCCTTAAGTTTTACCGAGCAACCGATATCGCCGGCAGAGAGTTGTTCTACCTTCTCACGGTTGGCACCCGAGCACACGAAGAGCTGTGACATACGCTCCTTCGAACCACGATCGGCATTCGTAAGGTCGTCGCCTTCCTTAAGCACACCGCTCATCACCTTGAAGTACTGCACTTCGCCGATGTGAGGTTCTACACCTGTCTTAAAGAAATAAACGGATGTGGGAGCATCGGGCACGGGTTTCACTTCTTCACCACGTGTATTGAACACGGCGGGCATTTCGTCTACGTGAGGCACAACATTGCCCAAGAATTCCATCAAACGACCTACGCCCATATCCTTACCCGCACAGACGCAGAACACGGGGAAAATAGAGCGTGTCACCATACCCTTGCGGATACCTTCGCGCATTTCATCTTCAGTGAGGTATTCTGTTTCGAAGAACTTTTCCATCAACGCTTCATCGTTTTCAGCCGCAGCTTCCACGAGCGCCTTGTGCAATTCTTCCGCCTTCGCCTTTTCGCTTTCGGGGATATCTTCAATTGTGGGTTCGCCACCCTCTGCTGCCCAAGTCAACTTCTTCATCAAGATGATGTCAATAAGCGAGTTGAAGTTAGCACCGGGATTCAAGGGGTACTGAACGGGCACAACCTTTGAACCATAAATTGTCTGCAAGTCCTCAAGAATTTGGTCGTAATCACACTTGTCGTCATCAAGCTGATTTACGAGGAAAATAACGGGCTTCTGCAACTTTTCTGTGTAACGGAAGTGGTTTTGAGTTCCTACTTCAGGACCAAACTGTCCGTTAATAAGCAACACAGCCGTGTCGGTCACGTTAAGCGCTGTCAATGCTGCACCCACAAAGTCATCACTACCGGGGCAGTCAATGATATTCAACTTTTTGCCTTTCCATTCTGTGTGGAACACTGTTGAGAACACGGAGTAACCGTAATCGTGCTCAACAGGGAAGTAGTCACTCACGGTATTCTTCTGAGTGATACGTCCGCGGCGACTGATTTGACCACTATGATAAAGCAACGACTCTGTCAAAGTGGTCTTACCCGATCCATCATTACCAAGCAGGGCAATGTTCTTGATTTCTTGAGAATTGTAAACTTTCATGGTATTCTACTTTTTACAATTGTTAGGTTAGTAAATCTTGGACTTTGTTTTCAAAGCACTAAACATAAAGTTGGATGCCTCAAAAACGAGCGCAATTTATAAATAATATTTTAGGAAGCAAAAGGGTGCGTATATGTTGTACAACATAAGTTTGCAGCTAAACATCCCAATCAAAGGTTACATAGTCGCTATTTCTTATTGAGAGTGAAGGAGACAATATTTATATTAGTCAAGGAGGGAATATTTATAACGATATTATTTAGACATTTAGGAGATAATATAACAAGCACTAACCCGATAGTTTTGTTTCAAATAGTTTATGTAGATGTTTGCAAACATATATATATAAATCAACGGTTATTCCTTTGTTCTATCTATTAACGTGATAAAAAAGAGCAGACCGAAAGGGGCTGCTCTACGTAAGATTTATGTGGTGTAAAACAATTTTCAATGATTATGAGGTGTGTCATTTTCCTCTTGAGCTTCGTGCTTCTTTACGAGCATTTCAAGAATTAAGGATTTGTCTGTTGCTATTGTGTAAGTAGTATCATCTACATTCTCCTCGATAACATCATAACCGTATACCTCAAAATGGTGTACTTCCCTGTTACTTCCTTCTTCTTCAAGACTCAGCGCATAAGTCTCTCTATAATCATCCCACTCGCATATGCTTTGCACATATAATGTTTTAATATTTTCGGCTGCTTCGCCGTCATTTAGTAGAAAGACTTTGTCTCCTTTTTCTAATTCATCAAATGTAGTCATTTCGTTTGTTTGATTTAGTGACTCCGCAAAAAAAGTTCTCTACTTACGACCAGAAAATCGTGAGAGTCGTGTTAAAAAAAATCACTTGATTTCACAGAAAGACCTCATGGGACCATAACCCCAATCACTTTCTGGATAACAATATGAATTTATTCATAAAATGTATAAAGAGCAAAGACTCCCATAACTACAAAAGTTACAGGAGCCTTAAAGTTTATCTAAAGTCGCTTGAATTACTTCTTGTTCAAGTAGAGGTCAGCCTGAACGGCGCAAGCTACTGTACAACCTACCATGGGGTTGTTACCGATACCGAGGAAGCCCATCATTTCTACGTGTGCGGGCACTGAAGATGAACCAGCGAACTGAGCATCTGAGTGCATACGACCGAGTGTGTCAGTCATACCGTAAGAAGCGGGACCTGCGGCCATGTTATCGGGGTGAAGTGTACGACCAGTACCACCACCTGAAGCTACTGAGAAGTAGGGCTTACCAGCGAGTACGCGTTCCTTCTTATAAGTACCTGCTACGGGGTGCTGGAAGCGTGTGGGGTTAGTAGAGTTACCAGTGATTGATACGTCTACGTCTTCCTTCCAGAGGATTGATACACCTTCGCGAACGTCGTCAGCACCATAGCAATTTACAGCCGCACGGGGACCGTTGCTGTAAGCGATGCGCTGTACTTCCTTGAGTTCAGCGGTGTAGTAGTCGAACTGAGTCTGAACGTAAGTGAAGCCGTTGATACGTGAGATGATCATAGCAGCGTCCTTACCGAGACCGCAGAGGATGCAACGGAGGGGCTTATCAGCGGGTCTTGACTTGTTAGCCATCTGAGCAATCTTGATAGCACCTTCAGCAGCTGCGAATGATTCGTGACCTGCGAGGAATGCGAAGCACTTTGTTTCGGGAGAAAGGAGGCGAGCTGCGAGCTGACCGTGGCCGATACCTACCTTACGGTCGTCAGCAACTGAACCGGGCACACAGAATGCCTGGAGGCCTTCGCCGATGTATTCAGCAGCTTCTACAGCATCCTTTGCCTTTTCCTTGAGTGCAATTGCAGTACCTACTACGTAAGCCCACTTTGCGTTTTCGAAGCAAATCATCTGTGTTTCTTCACAAGTCTGATAGGGATCAATACCTGCTGCTTCACAAATCTGGTTAGCTTCTTCGATAGATGAAATACCGTGTGCGTTAAGACAAGCGAGAATCTGCTTGATACGACGGTCCTGACTTTCAAATTTTACTTCTCTAATCATAATTGCAGTCCTCCTTGATTATTCGTGACGTGGATCGATTGATTTAACAATGCCGTCTTCAGCCTTTGTGCGACCGTAAGTACCAGTAACGCTCTTCAAAGCTTCGTCAGCAGGAACACCCTTCTTGATTGCATCCATGAACTTGCCCATGTGAACGAATTCATAACCGCAAACCTGGTCGTCCTTGTCGAGGAACATCTTTGTGATGTAACCTTCTGTAAGCTGGAGGTAACGAGAACCCTTCACCTTTGTGCCGTAGAGTGTACCGCACTGAGAGATGAGACCCTTACCCAAGTCTTCAAGACCTGCACCGATTACGAGACCACCTTCAGAGAAAGCTGATTGTGTGCGACCGTAAACGATCTGGAGGAAGAGTTCGCGCATAGCAGTGTTGATAGCGTCGCAAACGAGGTCTGTGTTGAGCGCTTCGAGGATTGTCTTACCAGGAAGAATTTCAGAAGCCATAGCTGCTGAGTGAGTCATACCTGAACAACCGATAGTTTCAACGAGACATTCTTCAATAACGCCTTCCTTCACATTCAAAGTGAGCTTACATGCACCCTGCTGGGGAGCACACCAACCCACACCGTGAGTAAGACCTGAGATGTCCTTGATTTCCTTTGCCTGAACCCACTTACCTTCTTCAGGAATGGGAGCGGGACCATGGTTGGGGCCCTTAGCCACGCAACACATGTTTTGAACTTCGTGAGAATATTCCATGTTGTTAATAAATAAAAGTGTGTTTGAAAAATCGAGTTTTCTGTACGCAAATTTACAGATTTTAATAGTAACAGCAAATATTCGCGCCACTTTTTCTGCGTTTTTCGCTTGTAGACACCGAAATCTGTCTACTTTTGCGAAAATTTCGCCGAAGAAATGTCGTAAACAGAAAAATTTTGCACTCTGCTTACAAAAATTCCGAAATTTGTTTGCAGAAAAACATTTTTTACTAACTTTGCGTCGTTTTAATAGCAATTTTCCAAGAAAACAAGTTTTTTTATAACAAAATAACACAAAACAACATGAAAGCTACAGAAGTACTTGACAAACTGAAGCAACGCTTCCCCAACGAACCTGAATACCACCAGGCGGTGGCTGAAGTATTGGCAACCATCGAAGATGTTTACAACGAGCATCCCGAATTTGACAAAGTGAACCTCATCGAACGCCTCTGCATCCCCGATCGCATTTACTCGTTCCGCGTGACGTGGATGGACGACAAGGGCAACTACCACACCAACATGGGTTACCGCATTCAGCACAACAACGCCATTGGTCCCTACAAGGGCGGTATTCGCTTCCACGCATCGGTTAACCAGAGCATCTTGAAGTTCCTTGCCTTCGAACAGACATTTAAGAACTCCCTCACTACGCTCCCCATGGGTGGCGGTAAGGGTGGTTCGGACTTCTCACCCCGCGGTAAGTCAAACGCCGAAATCATGCGCTTCTGTCAGGCGTTCGTTGAAGAACTTCAGCGCCACATTGGTCCTAACACCGACGTACCCGCGGGTGACATCGGCGTAGGTGGTCGTGAAGTGGGTTACATGTTTGGTAAATATAAGAAGATGACACGCGAACACACGGGTACTTACACTGGTAAGGGACTTGAATTTGGCGGTTCGCTCGTGCGCCCCGAAGCAACAGGTTACGGCAACGTGTACTTCCTTCTCGAAATGCTCAAAACGCGCGGCATTGACATCGCCGGCAAGACCGTGTGCGTATCAGGTTCGGGTAACGTAGCGCAATATACGGTGAAGAAGCTTATCGAACTCGGTGCGAAGGTCGTAACCATGTCCGACTCTAACGGTTACATCTACGATCCCGATGGTATTGATGCCGACAAGCTCGCATACATCATGGAACTCAAGAACCTCTACCGCGGACGCATCAAGGAATATGCTGAGGAGTACGGAGTGAAGTACGTTGAAGGTGCACGTCCTTGGGGTGAAAAGTGTGACATCGCGCTTCCCTCTGCTACTCAGAACGAACTTAACGGCGACGATGCACGCAAGCTCCTTGCTAACGGTTGTATCGCGGTAAGTGAAGGCGCTAACATGCCCTCTACTCCCGAAGCAATCGAACAATTCCTTGAAGCAAAGATTCTCTATGCTCCTGGTAAGGCCGCAAATGCTGGCGGTGTGTCTGTATCAGGTCTTGAAATGGCACAGAACGCTTCAATGATTTCATGGACAGCAGAAGAAGTTGATGCAAAGCTCCACCAGATTATGGAGAACATCCACGCTCAGTGTGTGAAGTATGGCACACTCGAAGACGGCACCGTAAACTACGTGAAGGGCGCAAACATCGCAGGCTTCATGAAGGTGGCTAAGGCGATGATGGCACAGGGTGTAGTGTAAATTATGAGTAACAGATTGTAGGGTTAGAAAATCTAAAAGTCCGAAAGTCAACCTCATAACCTCAACTATTAAGTGGAGACAACTCAAGCAAAATGGGTTGTCTCCACTTCTTTTTTACACATAATTTCAAAATTTCAGAAAAATAAACACTTTGCACTTTGATTGTTAATAAAAATTAATACCTTTGCAAGTAGCAAGAACAACAAAAACGTAATATTTAACATAAAACGACAAAACAGATGAAGAACAGAAGATTTTTTCTTAACGGCATGTTTGTCATCGCTGTTGCTGGTTCGCTGACATCGTGTATTGACGACACGTATGACATGAGCAAGGAGATTGACATGACCGTAGGTTTAGGCGCGAAAGGTCTAAAACTGAATTTAGGTAATTCTGAACAAATCATGTTGACAGACGTACTTGAAGTTGACGAAGAAGAAATGCTCGAAACAGACGCAGCCGGTGATTTCTACTTGGTTAAGCACGGCGATGCCTCAAATTTCACATTTGATGTACCCTCGTTCAAGGCAACGGTAGACGTTGCTGCGCTGAAACCCGTAGCACCAATGCTTAAGTTTGACGATTTCGCACAAGGTACAGGCATCACTCAGTTCCCCATAAAGGGTAATTGGGTGTCACCCAAAATGCCCCTGAGCGTAGACGCATCAGAACTCTTCAGCGTGACAAACCTTCCCGAGGAAATCAAGAGTTTGAAGCGCATCATTCCTCAAAATGATAGTCGCAACGTAAACGTCACTTTGGAAATCGTTTCTAACACATCAACACAAAAATTCGTAGTTGATAGTTACGAAAACGTAAAGGTAACACTCCCCAAGTTCTTTAAGTTGTCAAAGGATGGAAAACTCCTTGAGAAGAACGAAATCATCCTTCCCAATGCTTCAAACGTAGGAAAGAAGAGTTTTACCTTGGCTAACTTTACCATTGAAGCGCTCGAACTTGAAGGTGATAAGGGCGTAGACCTTACTAATAAGAATACCTTAAACATCGAAGGTGATTATTCAGTAGAAGGTAATTTCACCATTAAGACAACCGAAGACTTCACCATTGTACCTGGTGACGAAACTACAATTCGCGTAACAGTGAAAGTAGGCAACCAGGCAAGCAACGATAAGGTAAGCATTGCATTTGCTGAAGTTGAAGGCGTATTCAACCCCGAAATCAACCCCAACATCAACGATATCAACATTGGCAACGACGTGCCTGAATTCCTAAAGGATGAAGATGTTACTATCCAGGCAGCTAATCCAACATTCCGCCTTGATGTAGACATGCGCCAAGTTCCTGCCAACCTCACACTCTGGGGCAACCTCTACGCTATGGATGATGCAAATCAGAATATGGCAAGCGTTCGCATCCCCGATGTAAATGAAGTGGCGCTCAATGGTTCGCAAAAGTCAGTAATCTACTTCTGCCAAGAAGCAGAACCCTACGATCCCAACGGCATTGCTACTAATGCTACTATTTACAACGTAGGCAACCTTAATGACCTTGTAGAAAAGATTCCT
Source organism: Alloprevotella sp. (assembly GCA_045121635.1). Lineage (GTDB taxonomy): Bacteria > Bacteroidota > Bacteroidia > Bacteroidales > Bacteroidaceae > Alloprevotella. The sequence continues at coordinate 211,306 of JBGVGJ010000010.1, forward strand.
CACAAGATTAAGGTAGACATGGACGACAACAAGATCAGCTTGACCGATGATTTGACAAAGATTCAGTTGGGTAAGACATTCAACGCTTCAGTAGATTACAGCGTATACGTTCCCTTCAAATTCAATAGCGGAATGAAGATCGTCTACACTGAAGATATTGAAGACCTCAGCGGTGACTTGGACGAAGTAAGTGCTAAGGGAGCAAAGATTTATGCAGATATCAAGAACACGGTACCTCTCAATTTAACTCTCACAGCAGAAGTCAAGGATGTGAATGGAAATATCATTCCTGGAGTAACTGTTTCAAGTATCACTATTGATGCTGAGTACAACGGACAGATTACACCAATTTCTATTGAGTTTACTAACCCCGACGATGTAAAGAAACTCGATCAAATCTCGTTGAAGGTAACAGCTGAAACAAATGGCAATGCCACACTTACAAGCGACCAATACTTCCAACTTGAAAACTTGACTCTCGAACTCTTAGATCAAATTATTTTGGATTTAAACTAAAAGCCTCATTATGAAAAGCATATTTAGAAAATACAGTCTCGTAGCACTTGCCGCTACAGCTATGGCCTTCTCTGCTGAGGCACAGGAATCGCGTACTTCCTACTTCATGCAGGCGTCAAGTTTCCGTCATCAGATGAACCCCGCCTTCCTCGACGCTCCCTACAAGTCATTGTTGCTTGGTAACATCAATGTGGGGGCTACGGGTAACGTAGGACTCGGAAACTTCATTTACAAAACCGATAAGAAGGGATATGATTACACTACGTTCTTGAATCCTAACATCTCAGCATCGTCATTCCTCGGCGATCTGGACGACAAGAACCGCATGGACCTCTACGTTAATTATAACCTCCTCTCATGCGCTTTCAAGGCATTTGGAGGTACCAACCTCGTAGAACTCAACATCCGTTCAAACACACACCTCACACTCCCCTACGAATTCTTTGAATTTGCAAAAACAGCAGGCGCGAAAGATTCTTACCACCTTGAAGACATCGGCATGCGTACAACAAGTTACGCAGAACTCGCCCTCGGTCATGCGCGTAACATTAACGACAAACTTCGCGTAGGTGCTAAGGTTAAGGTGTTGCTCGGGGCGGCGTATGCCGACTTCAATGTTGACCGCATGGACATTACCATGAACGGCAATCAGTGGAACATCAATGCCAACACTCAGGTTGAAGCCGCTATTATGGATTCAAAGTTGGAGTTTGAACCTGAACACAAAAATTCTGCTGATGGTCGCCGTCGCGTAAAGGGAATTGATGAAACAGCTTTTGGCCTTCCCGGTTTTGGTTTTGCTATCGACCTCGGCGCATCTTACAAGATCGATGAATATCTCACCGTAAGTGCAGGTATTACCGACCTCGGTTTCATGACTTGGAAGAACACACATAAGGCTTCTTCAAAGGGTGATTACACATTTGACGGTTTTGAAACCTTCCGTGTTATCGGAGAAGACAAAAGCGTTGAGCGCATCGGTCCTCAGTTGGAAGACTTAGGTGACGACCTCGAAGAAATGTTCTCCGTTTACTACGATGGTAAGAAGAATGTAACCACGATGCTTGCAGCAACCATCAACGCAGGTGCAGAATACACCCTCCCCGTATACGACAAGATTAGTTTTGGCGCACTTTACACAGGTCGCATCAACGGTCTTTATAGTTGGCATCAAGGTATGATTTCAGCAAACTATCGCCCCTTGAAATGGTTAGAAGCGAATGCCAATGTGGCATTGTCATCTACAGGATTCACTTGTGGCGGTGCATTGAGCGCAAATCTTAAGGTTGCAAAGATCTACATTGGCGCAGACCGACTCTTCGGAGACCTCTCTAAGGAATTCATTCCCATCAACAACTTCAACGGTCAGTTTAACTTTGGCGTAACAGTGCCCTTCTAAACGAAGTTACCCATAGTACGATAAAATGCAAAAGCGAGTCACTCCTCATAGGATGACTCGCTTTTTGTTTACCTGTAACAGTTCTCCAAAAACAAACTTGTTTACAAATCGGTTTTAGAATTATAGAGCAATAATATGGTAGTTGACTCATATTGGGGGAGGCACTTATGTTATAACCATTTTCTTATGCGAAAAATGACGAAAAATGAGAAATAAAATTAATGTTAACAAGTGTTAACGGATTTGCATTTCGCTCCGAAATTTCGTATCTTTGTACTGCGGAAGAGGAGATACCCCCAGTAATCGGGGGTATCTCCACTTTTTTTGTCCAAAAAATCCCATTTTGGGGGGCAAAAAATAAGTTACATTGTTTTTTCAAGGTTAAACAACCGGTTTTTAATGTTACTTATTCTTACGCCGCAAATAGACATTGTCGAAAGGGCGAGTAGGTAGAGTGTTAATGTTTGTTAAAGTTTTCGACGAAAAATTACGAAAAATGAAGGCTGGAACTGTCACAATTTTTCGCCATTATAATTGCAATGGCACGCCTGACTTACGGAGCGATTAAACCGAGAGGTATCTCCCCCGCAGGAGGGGATTACGGATGGTTACAAAATTGCTGTATAGAAGAAAACGCAATAATCCAACAAAAAACGGAAAGCGAGTCACTCTTCATCGGGAGACTCGCTTTTGTTGTGTTATTACTGTTTTCAGTTCGCTGTTCAAATGGCGCAGTGCATCTAAGGGATAATGCCATATCATGCGAGGACCAGCAAAGCGCATGACGCGTTGCATCTTTTCACGTTCGTCGGGTTTGTAACAATGAATGGGGCATAACCGGCACGTGGGTTTCTGTTCCTTAAAGGGACAACGTGATAGTCGATGCTCTGCATACTCCATCAATGCTCTGCATTCGTCACAGAGTTGAGCGTTCCCCTCATACTTGTTGCAGTAAAGGCAAATCATGCGTGCTACCACACGCTTCTCTTGGTCGATCTTCCCCATCCGCTTAATTTCTATTAAGAATAATTAGCGCGGCAAGCACACCAGGAACCCAACCACAAAGGCATAGCAAAGTGACAATAATAACGGAACCACAACCGCGGTCGATCACTGCCAACGGCGGAAAGACAAGACATAGTATAACTTGAAGACAAGACATAGATTGGAAAGGTGAAAGGTGAAAATCAATTTACCTGCGCTTGTCGCGCTGTTTGCCATAAGCGTTTTTCGGGCGCGCAGTCTGTGGTGTGAAGGTTGCTCCAAAGAGTTTATCAATGAGGTCAGGGCGATTCATGCGGCGGAGTTCAGCAATGATCTTTTGGCGCTCCTCGGGTTTGTACCAAAAGAAGAACATGCGTTGGCGCAACTTATCTGCCTGTGACTTTGCGGAGAAGACGGGTTGAAGCGTGTAGGGATGTACACCTGCGTGCCAGGCCTCGGTGCTGACGGTCATGGGCGTGGGAGTAAAGTCCTGCACCTGCTCCAACTGGAAGTCGAGTCGCTTGGTGAGTGCTGCCAATTCCGCCATATCTTCAGGGGTGCACCCTGGGTGTGAACTGATGAAGTAAGGAATAATCTGCTGGCGCAATCCTGCCGACTTGTTGATGCGGTCAAACACTTGCTTGAAGCGTTCAAATTGCTCAAAGGGCGGTTTGCGCATGAGTTGCAGCACGCGTGGAGAGGTGTGCTCAGGAGCCACTTTAAGGCGCCCGCTCACATGGTGAAGAATGAGTTCACGGGTGTAATCGTCGGTAGCTTTATCAATGGTGGCATCTCCCGTACGGTGGAGCAAGAGGTCGTATCGCACACCCGAACCAATCGTCACGCGCTTTACACCTGGCATTTGTCGCACCGTGCGGTAAATGTCGAGCAAGGGGCGATGGTCGTTACTCATATTCGGACAAATCTGCGGATGCACACACGAGGGGCGGCGGCATTTACGACAAAGTTCCTTATTCTTCCCGCTCATGGCATACATATTTGCCGAGGGACCTCCGAGGTCGGAAAGGTGTCCCTTAAAGTCAGGCATCTGTGTAACGGCCTCTACCTCCTTAATGATACTCTCCTTACTGCGACTGGAAATAAACTTTCCCTGATGCGCAGAGATGGTGCAGAAGGAGCATCCGCCGAAGCAACCACGGTGAATGTTGACCGAGAATTTTATCATGTCAAACGCAGGAATGCGCTTGTCCTTATACTTAGGATGTGGCAGACGCGTGTAGGGAAATCCAAATGAGCGGTCAATCTGCTCCGTCGTCATGGGCGGATAGGGCGCATTAACCACCATAAATTTGTCGCCCGTCTGTTGCACGATGCGTTGTGGCGTAAGTCGGTTACTTTCTTCCTCAATATGCTTGAAGTTTGCCGCTTGCGCCTTCGGATTCTTCAGCGCCTCTTCGTAAGAATGAAGCACAATGTCGGCGTCCGTAATACCTCCGTAAATATCTTGCTTCTCCACATAAGTCACCGTCTGAAGCACGGGATGCTTGCAGAGCATGTTGTGAAGGTCGGCGGTGGTGAGAAGGGCTGCTGCCTCATGGTGGGTAATATGCTCCTCAATCTGTCGGCAAAGGTCGGCAATGGGCAATTCCCCCATACCATAAATCAACACATCTGCCCCACTCTCTTTGAGAATGCCGGGGCGTAGGCGCTCTTGCCAATAATCGTAATGTGAAAGTCGGCGGAGCGATGCTTCAATACCTCCCAACACAACGGGCACATCAGGATAAAGTTCCTTGAGAATCTTGGTGTAGACAATTGTGGGCATCTCCGGACGCATGTCGTGACGACCGTTGGGAGAGTAAGCATCCTCCGAGCGCAAACGGCGGTTGGCGGTGTATTTATTCACCATCGAATCCATACATCCAGGCGCAATGCCGAAGAACAAGCGCGGACGCCCCAACTTCTTAAAGTCGCGGTAATCGCCATGCCAATCGGGTTGTGGTACAATCGCCACACGATACCCCTCTGCCTCTAACAAGCGACCAATTACCGCCGCGCCAAACGAAGGATGATCTACATAAGCATCCGCACTGAACAAGATAATGTCCAGCGCATCCCAACCGCGAAGTTCCATCTCCTTCTTCGTCGTGGGCAACCAGTCGGTAAGTTTGTATTGCATGTTATTTTTGAGTACAGAGCGACAACTTGGGAGGAGTTGTAGGTTTGTTAGTTATTTTCAACAAAGGTCACATACGCCTCAATCAACTGCTTCAACCCATAAGCCTTCATCTTATCGTGGCAAATCACTTCAGCATAAAGGTCGAGCAAATCTTGAGGCACGGGTGACGCATTCAGCAATAAGGAGCGCGTGTGAAGCTTTAAGCGCAACAGAATGTCTTCTGTCACATAACCCGTACTATCAACGAGGTCCTTCAAGAGGGCATATTCTCTTAATGTCTTAAAATGCAAGTCGGTAATTTCAAGAAAATGTGAACCTTTTTCGTTCAATTGTATAAGCATAGATATTTCGGTTAGATAGGAGTTATTTACACTATGCGAAGTTACGCCAAACTATCCAATAGACAAAAGCAATTCATGTTAAATTGCGGTATGCCATGAACCGTTATTGTGTCAGATAGTTAAGCATAGCGCGCATTGCTTGCTCACGACACTTTTCGTCAGCAATACATTCAAAGGGCACTCCAATCGTCAGTGCTTTATGATTCGCTCCCTTATAAGCGACTCCAGCAGAGTGACCATCGGGATAGGCAAATGCTGAAAATGCACTGTTAGAAGCGGGTTCAAGTATATCAGGATGACCTACACAATAATGCACCTCAGAAGGTTGATTATACAGTGGCATGCGGATGTTAAGTCCCAACAACGTGTCGCATTGATGGGCATGCATCGTTCCTCCACACACAACGCCGAGTGTAGCGCTGAGAAACTCACGTTCCAACGCTGTACACATGTCACTTCCTAAGTGTGAACCCGTTACGAGCAAATGACCACCCTCATTGGAGTATTCACTGAGTTGCTGCTGCAAACGAGGTGAGAAGGTTTTTGCCGGACGTAGATTTTCATCCCGCGACGCCTGTCTGCCTAAAATCAAGTCAATCACTTGATAATCCTTCAATTCAATCATGCCGCTCTCAACAGCACTCACTGATGCTGAAGCAAATGAATATTCCTTAGTCAGCGCAATGCTACTTCCATGCTGAGAGGTGAAGTCAAAGGTGTTACCCGCAATATTCTTTCCTTCACATTCACTACCACTATAACCAAGCGCACCAAATCCTTCGCGTCCTGCGGCATAAGGAGAGAAGCACTGTTGACGCCCTGAAATAGAATTGGTAAAGCACCATGGCAAACCAATATTCTTGTCTAAATCAAAGCCAATACTATCAGATGTATTTACAAATGCAGGACCAGAAAGACGCGTAAAACCGTTAACAATCAACACGCGCGACATCTCATTCAGGGCTTTGTAAACAGTCATTTCTTCCGAAGCAAAACTTTCGCCACCTTCATTTACAGCCGTCACCTTAAAACAGTATTGAATACCTGGAGTGATAGGCATCGTAAAAGAGGGTGCGGTGACTAACTGACCTTTATCAAAGGACTTATCCCCTATCTTCGTATAAACAAGGTAATGCGTGGGCGCCGCACTGGGTTCTAAAGCATCTGCTGTAGGTGCCCATTTGAGTTCCACCATGTTATGCTTAGAATCCAATTCCGCACGCATGTTTCTAACCGGAAGCGGTTGAACCACAACATCGGTAACTCCGTGTTGATAGTTAACATATTTAAGAATCGCCTTATAAATGCTTCGTGCGAGATAAAACTTCACATAAGGATCATGAGCATAACGCATATCGGTGAAGTTTTGATGCGAGAGGAGTTCGAGAATTGCCGACGGAATCTGTGGCGCACGCGTTTCACTATAATTGCGGTTCCACGTTTCCCGTCGCGTCCAAGTTTTTCCCAAATGATGCGTAAGGTCGTTTGTTACGGTATGTGCCAAAATATTTGCGAAATCCCACGATGCCATGCGAGAAATACCACTGGGATAATCACTTCCGCAACTCACATCATAAGTAGTGCTAATGGCCATAGTGCCATATATCGTATCAGGACGGTGTCCTGCATCGGTGTGTACGGCACACACGAGTTCAAGAGGCACACCAAGTCCATTTTCCGAAGGCAGATAAGCAGATCCACCTGCTAAGTAATTCACATAATTGGAACGACAACGCAGGTCATCAACATAGTCGTTATTACTATCCTCGGTGTTATAAAGTCCATCGGGAAGTCCTGCCCACTGGGTGTAATAACGTGATGCCTCAAGAGATGCCGGGAGGTGAGAACTTTTACCATCACGCATACTTCTGCCCATACCACCACCCAAGCGCACGGCATCAGCAGTGACTACACCTTCATAATTACTTTGATTTGAAAGTGTTACTCCCTGAAAATTAGCTGCATCCGTCACAAAATCAAACGTACCGAGATACACCCATGTGCCACCACCAATCTGCTGATTGACCGTGAACGTTGAAATACCTCCGGCATGATGCACTGCATAACGAGCATCGGGAACGCTATTAGGGAGCGTGGCATAAGAAACATAGACAGCGTAACGCCCAGACTTCTTAATTTTAGGAGTCCACACCGCGGAATGTGAATTGACCTTACTCTTGGTGCACGATGAGGAGCGCACTGTCCCATAAGCAAAGGGATTATAACCGTCAGTAAGAGGTTCGCGAGGAATTGAAAATCCTTTATAAAACAACTCCGTCCCCCACGAATCTGGGGAATGCTCTACATACGAACCACCTAACGCGTAAATATCATTATCCACAATAAGCATCTCTGTTTGCGCATCACGCTCACGTGGTGTCACCACTATGGCACCTGCCTTCTCAAGCATAGGCAACAGATAGGGATACACGATGGATTGTGTCAACAAGTCCTCTGTTGTACAGAATAAGTTGGGACGTTGCCACTCCCAACGTGCTACCTTATTTTTGTAAAAACGTCCATGACTTGCCCACACCATCAAATGTCGGCCTTGCAATCCTTTGGACACAATATAAGGTTTGCTCAAAGGTTTTACCCACGCAACTGCTGACTCTCGCTGATTATCCCACTGGCGACGCGCGTCAATATTATCCGTACGCAAGTAGTTGGGAACAAGTTCCTCCAGCGGTTGATTCCTTTTGGCAAACAGGCGCAAACGATAGTCTGCAAAGGCAGTCGGCAGGTAGGTGGAGAGTTGACTGTAGATGTCGCCTAAACGGTCATCGGTAAAGGGTTGAGAATAAAAGTTTTCCGTAGGATACAACCACACCTCTTTAAGGGAGTCATTTATTCGTAACGAATCGACATCAAAGGGTTTACTCACCTTATACCCATCTAGTTGGTAATTTGCAAAATAGGTGCGTAGAGAATCCTTTAGCGCTAATTCTCGCTTTTGTTGGGCAGATACAACTACGTGCACCCTCTTCTTCTTTTTCTTGTAAGAGGATGCACGAGTCGATACTGCAAATAAGTTTATTAGACCAAATAGGAGTATAAAAAACTTCATTACACAATTAGATTTCTTCAATAGCAAACTTTTCTGGATACTTGGCGTTAGAGTTCTTGTAATACTCCATAATCTCGCGCATGTCGGCATCGACATCTCCCGTGGGCATCAATTCTTTGGTACACCTGATGACCTTGTTTTTATAATCAAGGTCATAAAGTTGAATAGGAATGCCGGCCTTGAGAGCAATGAAATAGAAACCTCGTTTCCAAGTTGTTACTTTGGAACGTGTGCCTTCGGGGGTTACGGCCAGTTCAAAACGCTCCATCTCCTTGATGCGCTCTGCCAAAGTGTCGGTCATACTGGTCTTTTTAGAGCGATAGACGGGGATGCCTCCCATCTTTCTAAACAAGATGCCAAGGGGCCAGAAGAACCACTCTTTCTTCATCAAGAAACCTGCCGTACGCCCAAGGGAGCGATAGTATAATTGGCCAATAATGAAGTCCCAATTACTGGTATGGGGCGCTACGCAGATGATGCATTTGTCACGGTGTGGAATGCTCACTTGCTCACTCCACCCCATGCGCTTGAACAACAAGCGATGATAGAAATTGGACATGATTATGCCTTGATAATTTCTTCAGCAATTGCGTTGATGGAATCAGTAAACTCTGCTACTAACTTTTTATAGAACTTCTTTTCGTTGCCCTTTTCAGTGTGAGAAAGGCGTGATACGAAGTCTTGACACAAATCAACCAACTTCTGTTCAAGAGCGAACAATGCTTCCTTATTTGCATCCTTACACATGCTGAGCGCTACGCAATCAGCAAAGAGTTCGCCACAAGCACCCTTGATGGCCTTCTTAAGAACTTTACGACTTGCCATAGTAATAAATTTTAGGATTTAATCTATTGATTAAGAAATAGTAAGAAGGCGGATAGGACAAGCCCCTACCCGCCCCTTTATTTTGTTGTTTTGTTTACTTGATGATTTCCATACCCTTAAGGATGGCCTGTTCGTTGACAGGGAGAAGTCCGTGGTGTCGCTCAGGAAGTGTCTTTGCAAGTGCCTTCATCACACTTTCAAGGTTCACAATGGGATGCTTCTTCAAGTAACCACCCAAAATCATCATGTTGAAGCACTTCATGATTTTCATCTCTGCCGCCGTTTCCATCGCACTAATGCTATAGATGTTGATATCAGTGCGTGTGGGAGGGTTCATGATGCCGAAACTGTCATAAATCAAGGTGCCACCAGGCTTTACCTTTGCTTCAAACTTGTCCACAGAGGGTTGGTTCAAAAGGATGGCCGTGTCATACTGTGAAAGGATGGGCGACGAAATGGGTTCGTCACTTACAATCACCGTTACATTTGCCGTACCACCACGCTGTTCGGGGCCGTACGCAGGCATCCAAGTTACTTCTTTATCTTCCATCAATCCGGCATAAGCCAAAATCTTTCCCATTGAGAGAACGCCCTGACCACCAAAACCGGAGATAATTATTTCTTGTTTCATATTCGAGATACTACGGAGGCGCTTATTCCTTGTCCTTAAGGTCGCCCAATTGATAATACTTAAACATGTTTTCCTCCATCCATTCGTTGGCCTTAACGGGTGTCAACTTCCAACCAGAAGAGCAAGTAGAAACGATTTCTACGAGACTTGAACCCTTACCTGCCAATGAATTTTCAAATGCCTTGCGGATGGCCTTCTTGGTCTTACGAATAGCAGCTACATTCTGCACGCTGTTGCGCGATACATAGCATGTGCCTTCGAGCAACGCCGCCATTTCAGAAATCTTCAAGGGATAACCGTGCAACTGAGGGTCACGACCATAGGGGCAAGTTACCGTCTTCTGACCAATCAAGGTTGTTGGCGCCATCTGACCACCTGTCATACCATAGATAGCATTGTTGATGAAGATCATGGCAATGTTTTCTCCACGGTTTAAGGCGTGAATAGCTTCGCCTGTACCGATACAACCGATGTCACCATCACCCTGATATGAGAACACCAACTTGTTGGGCCACAAACGCTTAATTGCTGTTGCAAGAGCGGGAGCACGACCGTGAGCAGCTTCCTGCCAGTCGATATCCAAGTAGCGGTAAGCAAACACGGAGCAACCTACAGGACATACGCCAATAGCATCTTCCTCCAATCCCATTTCCTGAATTACTTCAGCAATGAGCTTATGTACAACACCGTGTGAACAACCCGGACAATAGTGCATGTCCGTATCGTTCATCAATTTGGGCTTTTCATACACCAAATTTTCAGGTTTGATAATATCTTCTTTACGCATATTATTTCTTATTATTTTTCATTCCGGGCATTCGAAACATCACTTCAACAATCTTAATGCACACAGCCACAAGTCCGATGATATACCACTGATTTGTGTATTCTGGATACGCCCAAATGCCTATCATTGTTACGGCAGCTAGGAGCATAAACACGGCATTAAGAATATTTCTGAGGATGAGCATCTTGCGCTCCTTTTTCAAGCGTTGCGCTTCTCGCTCAGGATGCTTCAAACGGCTGAGAATGTGAGGTTCGTTGGAATTAATCATTGGCTTTCTTTGTAAGTGCCACGAGTGCTTCTACCACTTCTTCAGGATCGGGAACGATACCACCGAGGCGACCAAAGTGATCAACAGGAATGCGTTCGCCAACAGCAAGGCGCACATCGTGTACCATCTGACCGGCATTGATTTCCATTGTCAACACACCCTTGAGGTTCTTTGAGTACTCACGAATTTCCTTTTCGGGGAAGGGCCAAAGCGTAATGGGACGGAACACACCCACCTTGATACCTCTTTCAGCAGCCAATTCAACTGCCTTCTGAGAGATACGAGCAGCTGAACCAAAGGCTACAATCATGTAGTCGGCATCTTCCATACCGCTCACTTCGTAGCGCACTTCATTTGCCTTGATTTCAGCATACTTCGCCTGGAGGCGGAGGTTGTTCTTTTCCATCACTTCCGACTGAAGTTCTACAGAAGTGATGATGTTATTCTTCTCGCGCTTGCCACGACCGGTTGTAGCCCAGGGGCAAGTAGCCTTAATTTCTTCTTCCGTACGACGGGGTTTGAAAGGAGGAAGTACCACCTTTTCCATCATCTGACCAATAATACCGTCAGAGAGAATCATTACAGGAGTGCGATACTTAAACGCCAAATCGAAGGCTACATCTACGAAGTCAGCCATTTCCTGAACTGAGCAAGGTGCTAATACGATAACATTGTAGTCACCATTACCACCGCCACGAGTTGCCTGATTGTAGTCGCCCTGTGAAGGCTGAATCGTACCCAAACCAGGACCACCGCGCTGTACATTCACAATAACACCGGGAACTTCAGCGCCAGCCATGTAAGTGATACCTTCCTGCATCAATGCCACACCAGGACTTGAAGAAGAAGTCATTACGCGCTTACCTGAAGCACCGCCGCCATAAATCATATAAATAGAAGCGACTTCACTTTCTGCCTGAAGCACAACCATACCAGTTGTTTCCCAGGGCTTTTCAGCCGCTAATGTTTCCAAAATTTCCGACTGAGGCGTGATGGGATAACCAAAGTATCCATCGCATCCGCAACGAATGGCTGCATGTGCGATAGCCTCATTACCTTTCATCAAAAGGACTTCATTATCTTGCTTCATAATTATGCTTCAATCTTTGTTTTATACACTGTGATGCACGCATCGGGGCACACAATTGCGCACGAACTGCATCCAATACATTCTTCAGGCTGTGTGTCCACGCAGAACGCATAGCCCTTGTGATTCACTTCTTTGCCGCTGAGCGACAAGCATTTCTTTGGGCAAGCCACGACACAGAGATTGCATCCCTTACATCGTTCGGTATTGATTACCACGGCTCCAACAATCTTTGCCATACTGTTAATTAATAAATAATGTGCACCAACAAAGCAGGGTGCACGGCATTAGTATTCTAATTTAGTTATCGCCTAATGATTATACATGTCTTTATTATAGAAGTCCATGATATCCTTTATCATCGCCAACTGTTCTTTTGCAGGACTTTCAGGGTTGAGCTCTTGTGCTTGTAGAAAGGCATTCGTAGCCGCCTGCCACTCACCATTTCTCAAATGAATCTTACCCTGCAAATAATAAAGTTTATCATCATCGCCCTCTTGGGCAATCAACTTCGTCACTTCAGTCAATGCGCTCTGCAGATTTCCATCCTCAAGCAGGCGCTGCACATCATCAATTGTCACCACAATTATCTGTCTAAGAAAAATTATGTCAGCAAAATTAACTTTTTTATAACAAACTATCGCACCGTTAGGAAAATATTTTGCAACAAAACAAAAAAAAGATTGACAACTCAAAAAGTTGTCAATCTAAAATAACTCGTACACCCTCAGGGATTCGAACCCAGGACCCACTGATTAAGAGTCAGTTGCTCTACCAACTGAGCTAAGAGTGCGTGTTATGTAAAAGAATTTGTACACCCTCAGGGATTCGAACCCAGGACCCACTGATTAAGAGTCAGTTGCTCTACCAACTGAGCTAAGAGTGCATTGCTAAACGAGAGTTTGTACACCCTCAGGGATTCGAACCCAGGACCCACTGATTAAGAGTCAGTTGCTCTACCAACTGAGCTAAGAGTGCATATCCATTGTTTCTCGTTTGCAGTGCAAAATTACAACTATTTTGCTTATTCCCCAAGTATCGCCCCATTTTTTTTACTGAAAAATACATTTCTGCCCAACAAACTCTTCAATTGCAAAACAAAGATGACAAGAGAAAGATTTTATCTGTTGCTATAAACGGGCGTAATTCGTGGCGCTTAAAACACAGACAGACATCCAAACAAGCACATCATTAAAAACATAGTAACCATGATGACTACTAAAGCGGAACAGAAAACGGGAGTAATATAGTGAAAGTGTCATCACATACTAACAGTAATTGTATTTACCACCCCTACATCACGTACAGTTTTACTAACATAAACGCTAGCAACCTTTGGCAGGGAACTTATATCTAACTTTCGAAAAATTGTTAGGGAATTAATTTAATTTATGCCCCTAATAATTTCAAAAGATTGACGTAATTCTGGAATTACAAAAGCGGAGTTTTAACAGCTTATCCTGCAACATAAAAAAGGGCGTATCGCAATCGACACACCCTTTCTCTGTTGGTATAAAGTTCTGTTGGTTTTACTTACTGAATCACACCGAGTTCGCGGAATACCTTTGCAAGTTTTTCCACGGCTGTGTCCACTTGCTCCTTCGTGTGTGTTGCCATGAGGGCTACGCGTACAAGAGTATCCTGGGGCGCACATGCAGGGGGGATTACAGGGTTAATGAATACACCTTCTTCAAATGCCATCATCGTTGCTGCGAATGTCTTTTCAGTGTCACGCACGTAGAGGGGAATAATGGGGCTTTCTGTGTCGCCGATTTCAAATCCAGCTTCACGGAACTTCACGAGAGCGTAGTTTGTCACGTCCCAAAGAGCTGCGATACGTTCGGGTTCTGCCTGAATAATGCGCAATGCTTCGAGCGCCGCTGCTGTTGCGGCGGGAGTGTTAGAAGCTGAGAAGATGTAAGTGCGACAAGTGTGGCGAATCCAATTGATGATGGTGCTGTCTGCAGTGATGAAACCACCGATACTTGCAAGCGATTTTGAGAAGGTACCCATAATGAGATCAACTTCATCGGTAAGTCCGAAGTGGTCGCACACACCACGTCCGTCGCGTCCGAATACACCTACGCCGTGGGCTTCGTCCACCATGATTGTAGCATTGTACTTCTTCTTAAGGCGCACAATTTCGGGGAGGTTACATAGGTCACCTTCCATTGAGAACACGCCGTCAACGACGATGAGTTTCACTGCATCGGGTTCGCAACGCTGGAGCTGCTTTTCAAGGTCAGCCATATCGTTGTGCTTGAACTTCAACTGCTTCGCCATTGAGAGGCGGCGGCCGTCGATGATTGAAGCGTGGTCGCGGTCGTCGCAAATGATGTAGTCGTTACGACCACAGAGGCATGCGATAACACCTGAGTTTACGGTGAAGCCTGTTGAGAAACAGAGGGCTTCATCCTTGCCCATGAACTTTGCAATCTCCTTTTCGAGCACGACGTGGAGATCCAAAGTACCATTCAAGAAGCGGCTACCAGCACAACCCGAACCATACTTATCCAAAGCATCCTTTGCTGCCTTGATAATGCGTTCATCACCAGGAAGACCTGTGTAGGCATTTGAACCGAACATCAACACGCGGTGTCCGCCCATTTCAACTTCTGTACCCTGCTTACCATCAATTTCGCGGAAATAGGGATACATACCTTGTTGCATCAATTCCTGAGGAAGCGTATATTGCGCCAATCTTTCTTGAAGTAAACCCATAATTCTAATATAGTATATAATGTGTATAAATCAAAATACAGAGCGTCGTTTCTACATGCGAGTGGGACACGGCACTCAAAATTCCTTGCAAAATTACAAATTCCATTGGATATAACTCCCTTTTTAGTTAAAAAAACTACGCAAAACAGACCACTTTGTGCAATTTCATTTTTTTTACACAGGGAGTTGGACAAATACAAATAGAAATAATTATCTTTGCTATATCTTTTAATGGACAAGTTTACAGGAGCTAGGAAACAAGAGATTTTTTAATCGTTACCGTTAATCCGACTTCGCTATGCGCAACATTCTCTTCATTATCAATCCTAAGTCAGGCACAGACCGAAAGATTTACATTCGCCAAAGCATAGGTCGCAACATCGACACAAATAAGTACACTTACCATGTGCGCTACACGGAGTATGCTGGTCACGCCGAGGTTATAGCGCGCGAAGCAGCAGAGGTTGGCATGGAGATTGTGGTGGCTGTGGGGGGAGACGGCACGGTAAACGAAGTAGCACGTGCGCTTATCCACACCAACACTGCGCTGGGCATCATTCCCTGTGGTAGCGGGAATGGGTTGGCTCGCCACCTGCAACTCCCGATGGACCCCGAAGGCGCCATCAGCATGATCAATGCGGGAAATATTAAAGACTTAGATTATGGCACGATGAATGGATTACCTTTCTTCTGTACCTGCGGCATGGGATTTGACGCCTTCGTAAGCATGAAGTTTGCCAATAGTGGCAAACGAGGTCTTATTTCCTACATCGAAAATACCCTGCGCGAAACACTCACCTACAAACCCGACACGTACACTCTGCGCTTTGACGACCAACAGGTGCAACAGCGCGCTTTCGTTATAGCATGCGCCAATGCTTCGCAATACGGCAACAACGCATTTATAGCACCATCAGCATCAATGAGCGACGGGCTTATGGACATCACCGTGCTCGAACCCTTCACAGCTATTGAAGCGCCACAATTGGCACTACAACTCTTTAACGGTACATTGGGCACCAACACTCGTGTTAAGACATTTAAGGCTAAAAAGGTGAGCATCACCCGCACTGGGGACGACCCCGTACATGTTGATGGAGACCCATTAAATACAGGAAAGAGCATCGAGGTTGAAATCCATCCGAAGGGCATTAAGATGGTAGTAAACCCGTACTCCCCCACCCGACGCCTCAACCTTCTACAAGTATTTGCAGACCAACTCAACGAACTGCCACAGCACATTGCGGACTTCAACACTGATTTTGCTCGCACAAGCGAAAAGAACATTAAGCAACTCAACAAATCAGTACTTGAAAAGCTCAAACGAATAGAGTAAACTTCTACACGCAACACATCCCATAGCCACAAAATAAAGAAGAGTGAAGGTACTTCGCCATAACGCGAGACCTTCACTCTTCTTTTACTTTTCAGAGCATTATCATTATTCCTTATACACCACTTGCTGAATAGAGGTGTCGTCATAAATTACTTCGCCCAACTGCTCGGGAGTAGTGAGAACGGCATTCTTTGTCAGTTCAGGCACGTTATAACTCTTCATACGGCAGAAGTTGTGCTCGGGATCGTACTGTGGCAATACGAACGCCTTATGGTCATTCCCATTAGCATCAAAGTAAGATATGTATACGCGTGAGTAACTACCATCGTCACGACGCGATGCAACTACAATCCAACGACCGTTGCTACTCCATGTGTGGTAACTATCGGGACCAACTCCTGATGCTTTTTCCAAACAGCGGATTTCTCCTGTTTGCAAATTCTTAACATAAAGGTCTGCCTCGGGGTGCCAAATATGGAACTGCCCGCGATTACCCTCTGTATAAAGCACATAGTTACCATCGGGACTCACACGCGACACGGCCGCACTGCAACCGTTTGCACTACACGCAACTTCTAATTGAGGTTCACCAAAGGTGCGCGTTTGTGGATCAAAGGTCATACTCATAACATCGTAGCGCAGACTATCAATAATGGGGATAATACTATCAGACCTCACACTATCGGGGAGCAAAGTTAATTGAGGAGTGTAAGCACGCGTAAAGAATAAGCGCAAACCATCGGGCGACCAATGAGGGAATGTTTCAAGGTAGTCCTTAGTACGCAAGATGTTAGAAATCGTGCCACCCTCTACATCGTAAAGCACGAGGTCACTCGCATAGTCAATCACCTCTACCTTACTACGATCAATGAGGTGAAACACTTGCCCCGTTTGGTTTGAAGAAAATGCCACCAAAGGTTGAGTGGGGTGCCATGTGGGATACACAGAATTTGCCAGAACGGAATCAACCGTCATCTTCATCTTCTTCGCCTTTCCGTCTGTAACAACAATTGTTCCTCCGTGAGAAGCACGTACGTGAAAAAGCATGTTAGAGGCATCAAAGTTTTTGTAATTATGACAATTCACACAGTGATTATCCTCATCTGAAAATGTGTTGTTATTCTCATAAATTGGGTACTCATCAAAGTTCGTGAGGTTGCGCTGATACAACCCTAACTGGCGATAAAGTTCGTAACTCGGTTCAATGAGTCGGTAAGAGAGAAACGAATCAATGGGTTCTGGAGCAACATAAAGCGCATGAGGCGCAAAAGCATACCACTGGTCGGCACGTTTTACAAACACTTCAACCTTAAGACTATCACCCTTTGAAGCATCTAAGAGTGACGCCCACTCTGTGGCATCAAAAAAGAGTTTGTTTCCCTCACACTGTGCCACAACTTGCGTACCAGAAGCAGAGGTGACACGACCAGCAAAAGCATCACCATCAGCATTTACCATCACATTAAGCGGTGCGATGTTACAAGGAATCGTCACTTCGCGATAATCAGGATAAACCGGCGCGGGGTCGCTCAACGAAGTATATGTGACAGGCACCTCTTGTGTCATACCTCCACATGATACAAGGAAAATCAATAAGAAAAATAGATATGCCATGTGTTATTAAGTTCAACAAGTTATAAAGTAAAGTCTAATTCACACCACCAGCAGAGTTCTCAACCTTGCGCACTTGGTAGGGTTCGTTATTCTCACAATAATAATAGTAGTAATACGTACCTAACCAATTCTTCTTCATGCGCTTGCGCAATTCTGCTTTATCCTTTAAATATGGCTTTGCCTCAGCCACAAAGACCTGAAAATTAGACAAAAGCATACGATCATTACACACTTCTGGGAATACATTTTTAACCTCTTCGTGCGTCATGGAGTAAGCCATAATTGCCTGGCGCACAATCATGGGCAATCGCCCGCCTGTCTTTTGTCGCAATACGGTAGCCATATTCATGAAGCGCATCAAATCCTTGGAGTACAATGTTGATGCAATTGAAGTAATTAGTGTCTGATCTGAACCGTAACTCAACCCTACATTATATCCCAAGAACACTGGCCGGCGGTAATTCTGCTCATAATTTGTTTCACGAGGAGCAAGATAAAGCACTTTTACCAACTCGGGATCATTAACAATCAATTGTGGATTGTCAATCATAGGAGCATAACGAGCCACAAATTCTCCTTCAAAGGGCACTGCCTCAATCGCTTTCAGATAGCGCTTGGCAAGGTGCATTTCTCCATTCATAATACAACAAAGCAACATACGCTTGTAATTATAAATGGTGGGACCCGTCATCACGTGACGTTCCATAGCCGCACGATAAGCACTGTTTATCAAACCAGCATAAAAGTTACAATCTGACTCATAAATAGTAACTTCTGACTTCCCTTTTTCCGAAAGATTGGGTGCGTCCTGAGGGTAATCAAATGCGAAGTCAAACAAGCGTTCAAGCAACTGATTCTGTTGCACCAATGATATTGCATAATAAGCAGCAACCGAACGGTCGCCACGACGCGCACTCAACGCTTCCTCTGACATACCTTCCCAATCTCCCTTCAGCATTTTGTTTTGAAGACGAGCCACAACTACATCATTTTCACGATAGTAATTGGTAAAACCCAACAAACCAACACACGAAAGCAGTACTACCAATACACTGCTCCAATGCGCATGCTTTGAGCAAGCGACAACCTGAGTCCTTGACTTTCGTATTGCTGTTGCAACCATAGCAAGCATCGCAGTAATGATAAAGAGAATAAGGGGTAAACCCACTATCATAGAGGGTTCGTCAAGAAAATAGAGACGCGTACCTCTCCATGTCAAGTAACTCAACAGAGAGAGGGGGAGTAAAAAGGAAAGGAGTTTCCAACGGCGCGACAAATCAAGGACGCGCGACAGGCAACAAGCTGAACCAACAAGAAGAGCTGTCAGCACAGCACCACCCAACCAGACATTTTTAAACACCAACATCAAGTAGCGCATTCCCCAATAGAATTCTCCTAACGGTTGCCTCAACACAAAGGTCATACGCTCAGAGTCAGATGACACATAACAATCCTGTTGCGCGCGCTGAAACACATCGCCAAATATCAGCGTACAAAACACATAAATAAACAACACCATCAGAATGTGCCCCCACATATAGGGGAGGCGCACATTCGTAAGTGCACGTTTGCTTTTGGAGTCATGCACACCCGATGATATTACCTTCTTAGTACTTGCCATAAAAATAAGTGTAGAATCAAGTTTCTATAATATATTGTCTTGCAAATTTAACAAAAAAACTTATTTCTCTTTTCCTGCAACAGCAAATATTCTTTTTTTCTATTACCTTTGCACAGTTTTATTTAAGCAAGCTACTCTGCCCATCAAAGCACAGCTTGACTTTAAGGCCCCATAGCTTAGCTGTATAGAGCGTCAGATTCCGGTTCTGAAGGTCGAGGGTTAGAATCCCTCTGGGGTCACCATCTAATCTCAACAACACAAATAAAGGATGTCTCCATGTGGAAACATCCTTATTTCATTGTGTGGGCGCAGACGGATTCGAACCGCCGACCCTCTGCTTGTAAGGCAGATGCTCTGAACCAGCTGAGCTATGCGCCCGAAAGTAATTTGAGAGTTTTTATTCCGTGGTGGGCGCAGACGGATTCGAACCGCCGACCCTCTGCTTGTAAGGCAGATGCTCTGAACCAGCTGAGCTATGCGCCCGGAATTACGTTCGGTGTTATTTAATCGGTGTGGGCGCAGACGGATTCGAACCGCCGACCCTCTGCTTGTAAGGCAGATGCTCTGAACCAGCTGAGCTATGCGCCCGATTAAGGGGTGCTAAAGAGAAGCGGATTGTAATGTGTGGGCGCAGACGGATTCGAACCGCCGACCCTCTGCTTGTAAGGCAGATGCTCTGAACCAGCTGAGCTATGCGCCCGTTCTTCTCTAAAGCGATGCAAAAGTAGAAAGTTTTTTCCGTTCTACCAAGTGAATCTCGCAAAAATATGGTGTTCGCTCAAAAAATACTTTTTAAGAAACTTATTTTAGGGCGTTTTGGCAAGTATTCAATACAAATTAACTACTTTTGCATAACAGTTGGCAGACACGCATGCTCTACCAACTGAAGTTCACACTTCGAAATACTATTATTTTAACCTCATATATTTATATCGTATGAAGGAACTCAAAAAATATGCACTCGACCTTTGCGTCGTTGCCAAGGAATACCCCAGAGACGGATATGTGTTACTGAAACTCAAAAACGCTGATGGCCAATTGCCTGAAATACGCGCTGGACAATTTGTAGAACTCCTCATTGCGGGCAGTTCGGAAACATTCCTCCGTCGCCCTATCTCTATCAACTATATTGACAAAGAGATGGACGAGTTATGGTTGCTCATTCACATCGTTGGCAACGGTACTAAGTATATGTCAGAACTCAATGAGGGCGACAAAATCAATTGTGTGCTCCCTCTCGGTAATGGTTTCAGCATGCCC
This sequence comes from Alloprevotella sp., assembly GCA_045121635.1. Lineage (GTDB taxonomy): Bacteria > Bacteroidota > Bacteroidia > Bacteroidales > Bacteroidaceae > Alloprevotella. The sequence continues at coordinate 231,903 of JBGVGJ010000010.1, forward strand.
GAAGGCGAAGGCAAGAAAGTGTTGCTCGTTGGCGGCGGTGTAGGTACTGCTCCCCTACTCTACTACGGCAAGTGCTTGAAAGAGGCAGGTCACGTTCCCACATTCTTGTTGGGCGGTCGCTCGGCAGGCGACTTGATGCAGCTTGATTTATTCGAAGCAATCGGCGCCGTTTATACCACTACGGAGGATGCTACGATGGGCGAAAAGGGTTTTGTTACCAACCACTCTATTCTCAACATGGAGCAGTTTGACTTAATTGCAACTTGCGGTCCTAAACCTATGATGAAGGCCGTAGCGGCATGGGCGCGCACGGCGAATTGCGAATGTGAAGTGTCACTTGAAAATATGATGGCTTGTGGCGTTGGTGCTTGCCTCTGTTGCGTAGAAAAGGACGGTGAAGGCCACAACGTGTGTGTCTGCAAGGAAGGTCCCGTGTTTAACAGTAAAAAACTCAATTGGTAATTATGGCAAATTTACATGTAAATATTGGCAACCTCAGCCTTAAGAATCCCGTAATGACGGCTTCAGGTACATTTGGTTATGGCATCGAATTTGCCGACTTTATCAATCTTGAAGACCTCGGTGGTTTCATCGTAAAGGGCACAACGCTCAATCCTCGCGAGGGCAACGACTACCCCCGTATGGCTGAAACGCCTGCAGGTATGCTCAATTGCGTAGGACTTCAGAACAAGGGCGTTGACTACTTCTGCGAAAACATCTACCCCGAGTTGAAGGACTTGGACACTAACGTCATTGTAAACGTATCAGGTTCTACGCCCGAAGATTATGCCGAATGTGCTGCACGCATTGACGCTTTGGAGCGCATACCCGCTATCGAACTCAACATCTCTTGCCCCAATGTGAAGAACGGTGGCATGGCATTTGGTGTGACTCCCGAAGGTGCAGCAACAGTAGTTAAGGCGGTGCGTCAAGCATACAATAAGACACTCATCGTGAAGCTTTCTCCCAACGTAACCAGCATTGCCGACATCGCAAAGGCGGTTGAAGCAGAAGGTGCAGACAGCGTGTCGCTCATCAACACATTAATGGGTACGACTATTGACATAGAGCGCCGTTGCACAAAGCTCAGCATCGGCACTGGTGGCCTTAGTGGTCCATGCGTAAAGCCCGTTGCGCTTCGCATGGTGATGCAAGTGGCAAAGGCAGTCAACATCCCCATCGTTGGATTAGGCGGTATCATGAATGCTACGGATGCCATTGAGTTCCTTATGGCGGGTGCTACGGCTATTGAAATCGGTACGGCAAACTTCATTGACCCTGCCGTAACCGTAAAGGTGGTAAACGGCATTAACGAATGGATGGACAACCACGGCGTGAAGGACATTCATGAAATTATTGGATGCGTAAAATAACATTCCCATTATAGTAAAAATTAAGTCCGAGAGAATTCAATTTATCTCGGACTTAATTTGAAATAAGTCCGACTTATTTTCAACGATGTCCGACTTATTTTTTGCTACACAAATTAGTTTTTTCTCAGGTAAATTTTAGCGAAGAAAAACCTCTGAGGCATCTTCTTCCATCCCCAATATATTATGACAATCTGCGCTATCTCAACGGCTCACGGCGGAGCAATCGGAGTGATTCGCACTTCAGGTCCTAATGCCATAGAAATAACAGATAAAATATTCCGCTCAATAAATGGGAAACCGCTTGCCGAGCGTAAAGCTTATACCCAAAGTTTCGGGCACATCGTCAATGAGAAGAGCGAAATCATTGATGAAGTGCTCGTGAGTTGCTATCGTGCGCCCCATTCTTACACAGGAGAAAATAGCACGGAAATCTCTTGCCACGGTTCTGAATACATCCTTCGCGAAGTGCTTCACCTGCTCATCGCTAATGGATGCCGACTTGCCGAACCGGGTGAGTTCACGAAGCGTGCCTTCATGAACGGAAAGATGGACCTCAGCCAGGCAGAAGCGGTGGCAGATTTGATAGCATCGGATTCAGCGGCAAGCCATAGAGTTGCGATGAATCAAATGCGCGGTGGTTTCAGTAAAGAACTGAGTGCGCTGAGAGACAAACTCCTGACGCTTACTTCGCTCATGGAACTGGAATTAGACTTCTCCGACCACGAAGACCTTGAGTTTGCCGACCGCACAGAACTCCTTGATTTGGCTACAGTTATCGAACATAAACTCAGCGAACTCGTCCAATCATTCCGAGTGGGCAATGCCATTAAGAAAGGTATTCCCGTAGCCATTGTAGGGCAAACCAATGCGGGCAAGTCTACCCTTCTCAATGCGTTGTTGGGCGAAGAGCGCGCCATCGTTTCAGACATTCACGGCACCACACGCGATGTGATTGAGGACACAATGATTATCAACGGAACGACCTTCCGCTTTATCGACACGGCAGGGATTCGCGAAACAGCAGATGCCATTGAAAGTATTGGTATTCAACGCTCATACGAAAAACTCCAGCAAGCAGACGTCGTCATTTGGATGGTCGATATGCAGCAGATTTCTGAAACCCTCAAAGACCTCGGCGCAGACATCCTTTCGGCAACGGCAGACAAGCACCTTATCATCGCTATCAACAAGTTGGACGAATCTACCGAGCAAATCACCTCTGCCATTGAAGCAGAAATTTCTAAATTCCTATCAACGAATAGCGAAAGCATCTCTTCATGTTCAAAGGTAGAAACAGCGCTCCTCAGTGCCAAGCATAACAAAGGCATCAACACCTTAAAAGACAGCCTCGCCACCTCCCCCTGCATCCCCCAATGCTCAGGAGAAAACACCATCGTCACCAACACGCGCCACTTCGCAGCCCTCAGCCAAGCCCTCGCCGCCATCCACCGCGTGCAAGATGGCCTCACCACCACCCTCTCCGGCGACTTCATCTCTCAAGACCTCCGCGAAACCATCCACCACCTCTCCGACATCGTAGGCGAAGTCTCCACCAACTCCGTCCTTCAAAACATATTCAAGCATTTCTGCATCGGCAAATAGGGCGCTATAACACATTGATTATCAATGTGTTACAAGAATTTCCAAAAACAAACCACCGTATTGTTAACCACTTATATATCAATTGGATAGGATTTATTTTGCTAGTAATCACACATAAAACACCCTAGATTTTGTTACTGAAACGATACTCTAATTAAGGGGTGTTGACAAATTTTTATATTATAGAAACCACTCAAATGTGGTTCCTATAATATAATGAACTTAAATTATACAAAACATTATTATGACCCATTTGAGAAATTGGATCATAAGTGGCAACAAGCCATTGCTACCGGCAATTTAACAGGCATGACACGATCGTGGGTTCTTATTTTTGTAGAACGTTATTCCATCTCATCGTACTATTGCGGTGTATATAGAAGATTCAATAAACAAGAGGCAGAAAAAGCTTGGAATCAGGAGTGGTTCAAGTATGCCAAATGGATCTCTGCGGAAGATGCTATCGACAGATTCAATATCACCCTAACACTCTTTTATACCATGGTTGCTCAGCACTCTGTGTCTATCAAGCATTCTAATGGGAAGACGCTCTATTTCAAAAGAGACATTGAAAAGGAACTTAAATGGAGAATGAATCATGAGCAGAGTTTCTATTAGATATAAAGAGAAGACAAATGGTATGAAGTCCGTTTATCTTCAGTTCTATCCAGGAATCCGAAATTCCAAAGGCGAAATTGTCAAATATGAATTCCTTAACCTGGAAGTTTATAGTAATCCTAAAACGAAAGATCAGCGTTTATTCAACAAAACCATTGAAGAGATATCTGAATCAATACGATGCCAGCGTTATATCCAAATCGTCAGACGCGATTACAATTTTCTAGGGAAGGACAATCTCGACGGTGACTTCCTTGAATACTTCCATAGGAATGCAGATTTCCATGGTCCTAAATTTGAAGCTGCAAGATTACATTTCGAGGAATTCTGCAGTTACTCATGCAAATTTAGAGATCTGTCTCAAAGTTTTTGTGAAAAATACCGATATTACATCCTACATGACAAGCATCTTACGGATTACAACAAATCCCTTAAACACAATACAGCGAGTAGTTATTTCAACGTTTTCTTGAATATTGTAAAGTTAGCTTTTAAGGACAATATCATCTCCCATGACTATACAAGTGACATAAGACCCATAAAATGGAATCATGATACCAGCAAGGATTACCTTACTGATGAAGAGGTAATGATGTTGGAACATGTAAAATATGAAAAATATCCGCAAATACCTCAAGCAAGTTTGTTCAGTATATATACAGGACTTAGAAGAAGCGACATTCTTGATCTGAAATGGGAACATTTCGTTAGACGAGGAAATCATGTATACATAGAAAAGTACATTGCAAAAACGGGAATGTTTGCCCGTCTTCCACTATCTAAAGATGCATTGAGAATAATAGGCAAGAGAAAAAAAGAAGGAACGGTATTTACGGAGCTAACCATTAGCATATTGAACATACATGTAAAAAAGTGGCTTGAATCGGCAGGCATAAAAAAGCACATCACATTTCACCTTGCTAGACATTGCATTTCTTCTTTTTCGCTGAAAACAAACGATTTACAGAATTAAAAATTCCGACAGGTAACGATTTAGAAACGAGCAAAGTTCCCATATCTGTCTTATTCTGCATTGTTGAAAAGAACGCCTTATTATGGCGCAAAGATAATATTATTCTGGGAAATAATAAAGAATATCATATTATATAAAGGAAGAAACGGGGCATGTAATAAGTTTTATATATTGAACAAAATGATGTATAGAGATATGATAAATTTACATTGTGGAAAAATCCTTTACCGCACCTCCGATGTGCAACAAACAATAATGAGTGGATTCAAGGAGGCTTATAGGTTGAGGGATAACGGATAGGATTAAATACAGCTGCACCATTTGACTGTAAGAGTAAAGGGTGCAGCTGTGTATATTTAACTCATATTGGAATATTAGTTTCTATCATCTATTAAAATAGTGTCTTCATCTAACTCCCAATTTTGATACTCACCGTATTTTTTAGTGATAATTACATTGAATCTTTTAAAGAGATTGAAAAACTCTTCTTTACTTAATCCCTTTTCAAAAGAAATTTTTACAGCTTTGTTAGGATTTTCTGATTGTTTATCCTTACAGATAATGGAAGCACCAAAATAGCGCTCACCATGATAAAATTCAGCCCCAATAGGCTCATATCGTTCTGTATCAACCCCTTTTTGTTTTAAATACTCATCCAATCTAATCCAATCGTTTATATCTGCAGCAGCGGTTCCAATAAAGTCATTATACTGTACACTTGCTTTCATTTTAACACCTCCTTTCTATAATTAGTTTAACTTATAAAGTTGATTATATAAAGAGTATTACAAAAAACGCTCCACCTTCTATGTATATGTCATATTTTCAGTGTTTAAGCAAATATTTTATTGATTATCAATCGTCGACTGTCAATATGTCATGATATTAGGTAGATAGCGTAGGGTTGCTTATAATTGCTTATTCTATACTATAGGTTTAGTTTAGACAAATAAAAGCAACCGTATTTGTTGTGGTTATCAAAAAAATACTATCTTTGCGGTTGAATTTAATCTATTAATATAAACTATGAGTTTAGAATATCAAAGCAAATTAAACCAATTACTTGTGTTAGGTAAGAAAAACGGGCTCTTTTTCTCTGATTGGTTAAGGAGGAATGGTTATTCTGATCAGTTGATAAGGAAATATCGACAATCCGGATGGCTTGCGACTTTGGATAAAGGGGTTATGTATCGTACTGGAGATTCATTGTCTTCGTTCTCTGCTTTGTCTTGTTACAATGAACAGTTAAATAAAAGGGTGAGAGTGGCTGCACATTCGGCATTGGAAGTTTTCGGATTTAATCATTATGTCCCGATGGGAAAGCCTCTGCTTATGGTAGCCTATCATAATTCGAATATACCTAAATGGATGACAAGTGATTCTTTTGATAAGAATTTCAAACCATTTAGCACTAAAATGATTGATGTTCCACAAACCAGTACCGTACAGATAGAAGGTGTTGATGTTTTGGTATCTTCTCCAGAACAAGCTTTTATGGAGTGCTTGCTTTTGGCTCCAGAACAATATAGTTATATGGACTTATACTATATAATGGAACAATTAACCTCATTGCGTGCTGATGTGGTGCAAACACTGCTTGAAAATATAAAAAATCAGCGAGTAAAAAGAGTGTTCCTATATATGGCCGAAAAAGCAGGGCATTATTGGTTCGATATGCTGAATCCTGACAAAATAAATCTCGGTACATCCAAACAGCAATTAGTAGAGAACGGAATATATATAAAGAAGCACAGAATAACAATACCTAAGGAGTTGAACGATTATGAATGATCTATACAAAAAACAAGTAGCCCTTTTGATACGCATTATGCCTTCAGTTTATCGTATCAAGGATTTTGCGGTTCACGGGGGAACAGCCATCAATCTGTTTCATAAGAATATGCCTCGTTACTCTGTGGATATTGACTTGACCTACATTCCAATACAAGAAAGAGAAGAGAGTTTGAAAACCATTAACGAACATCTAAGAACCCTTAAAACCAATATAGAGAAGTCTGTACCAGGCATTAAAATCGTTCCGAAGTATGATGTTTGGAAACTGCAATGTACACTCAACGGAGCAACCGTTAAGATTGAGGTAAATGGCACGAAGAGAGGTATAATCGGAGTGACTGAAGATAAGATGTTGTGCGATAAGGCTCAAAAAGAGTTTAGTATGGCATGTAAGGCTCGTACCGTGTCATATTCACAATTATATGGAGGTAAGATAACTGCTGCATTGAGTCGCCAACATCCACGAGATTTGTTTGATTGCAAGTATATGGAAATATCATCTTTCGGTGATGTAAAAGATGGTTTTATGCTATGTTTGCTCGGTAGCGACAAACCCATTATTGAATCTTTGCAACCCAACAGCATTGATCAAACGGATGCTTTGGAAAATCAATTTAAGGGTATGTCCGATGTCGAGTTCAGTTATGACGATTATGAAGAAGCAAGAGTAAATCTAATTGCAGAAGTCAATGCAGCATTAACAGAAACGGATAAGGATTTTATACTCTCATTTGAAGAAGGAACGCCCGATTGGGACAAGTGTTGTGCAGGGGATTTGAGTAACTACCCATCAGTTAAGTGGAAGTTGCAGAACATCAACAAACTAAAAGAGATGAACTCTCAGAAGCACCAACAGGGTATAGAGCGATTGAAGCAATTCTTTGGGAGATAATATTTTGTCTTATTTTTCAAATTGATTACATATAATATGAGTTGGTATGAAAATCTATTGATAAATCCTCTTTGCCTAATTATCTTGTTAGTCATTTTGACATTAATAGGGATATTTATTGTACAGAATACATCAATATCGGATAAACAATGGCGGAAGTTTGATTTTTGGTGTTTAATTTTCGCATCGTTAGGTATATTTGGCATATTGAGTGATAACAGAGAGTTCTTTTACACACGAGAGGCAAATATACGGAGCCAGAGAATCAATACATTTGAATGGAGGGTAAATTGGGAATTAGATCCCAATATATATAGTTGCACATTTAATACTACAAAATATAGCCCCAAGGAGATTGAGTTAATTGACAAAGATTATAAAACTATGTATTCGTGGATTTTTGCTAATAAAGACTCTATTTTAGAATGTGTCAAAGAAAGGCGATATATTGATACTTTATCTATTAAGTTGCCTAATTTCAAAACAGCGAATCAGACATTCTTACCTCAAGAAATTGAAGAATTTAAACATATAATATCAGAGTATAACAATCTCTTGGACGAGTATAATTATTATATACAAGAAAGCAATAAGAATTGGATAGAACTTCTATATGATATCTTTGCACCAATATTTTTAGTAATAAGTTTATCCTATCAGTTTGTTAGATGGTTTTGGGAAGGGACTAAGAAGTAGGAACAGATAAAACTAAATTACATTTCTGGAGGGAGTGCAGTTTTCCGTCTGCCCAATTGTGATTATCGCTAAAAAAGATCCCTTCTATGAATAGAAACAGGAACAGCGTACATTTAGGCTATCAAGTTATTACCTATCTGTACGCTGTTCTTCTTGTGTTTTAATTACATTTCCGTCAGTCGTTT
>JBGVGJ010000011.1:0-2486 GCA_045121635.1 Alloprevotella sp.
AACGGGAGAACCCGCTTTTCAAAGGTTTTCAGGAAGGCTCCCAAGTCTGGATGAGTCACGGAGATACCATTACGGCGTTACCCAACGGATTTCGCGCCATTGCCTCGACGGAAAATGTAAGGTATGCCGCTTATCAGGCTGTAGATGGAACATTGTGGGGTGTGCAGTTTCATCCCGAGGTCTTTCATTCGGAACAAGGACGGTTGTTGCTAAAGAATTTTGCGGTAGATATATGTGGTAGCCGTCAAGATTGGAGTGCAGCCTCTTTTGTCGAATCATCCGTAGAGGCATTGAAGTCGCAACTCGGCAATGACCGTGTAATACTCGGTCTATCTGGAGGTGTGGATTCGTCGGTTGCAGCGGTTCTGCTAAATAAGGCCATAGGCAATAATCTGACCTGCATATTCGTAAATCATGGTTTGCTGCGCAAGGGTGAATACGAGCGCGTAATGCGTGATTATGAGTGTTTGGGACTTAATGTGGTTGGAGTTGATGCCAGCGAGAGGTTCTTTTCGGCATTGGATGGAATCACCTCCCCCGAGGAGAAACGAAAAATCATAGGGGCGAAATTCATTGAGGTGTTTGAAGACGAGGCTCACAAGATAGATGGAGTGCGTTGGTTGGCACAAGGTACTATTTATCCCGATTGCATAGAAAGTCTGAACATTACGGGGAAGGTAATTAAAAGCCATCACAATGTGGGAGGACTACCCGAGAAGATGCAGTTGAAACTTTGTGAGCCGTTGCGTTGGCTCTTCAAGGATGAAGTGCGACGCGTAGGTCGCCAGCTTGGGATGCCCAAACATCTGATAGCTCGCCATCCCTTCCCAGGACCAGGTCTGGCTGTGCGAGTGTTAGGGGATGTTACTCGCGAAAAAATCCATATTCTGCAAGAGGCTGATGAAATCTTTATCAATGCATTACATCGATGGCATTGTTCTGACGGTCATTCTCTTTATGACGAAGTATGGCAGGCCGGTGTCATACTCCTACCCGTGCAAAGCGTTGGCGTTATGGGAGACGAACGTACATACGAACAGGCCGTTGCGCTTCGTGCTGTAACAAGTACAGATGCTATGTCGGCAGATTGGGCACAGTTACCGTATGAGTTTCTCGCACAGGTGAGCAACGAAATAATCAATCGTGTAAAGGGTATCAACAGAGTCTGTTACGATATTTCGTCAAAACCACCAGCAACAATCGAATGGGAGTAGAAGATAGCATAACAAAATCAAGTAACACATAAAAAATAAGGATATGAATCAACCAAAATATATATTCGTAACAGGCGGCGTGGTAAGTTCCCTCGGCAAAGGTATCATTGCAGCCTCAATCGGCAGATTGCTGCTGGCACGTGGTTATAAAATCACGATTCAAAAGTTCGACCCGTACATCAATATCGATCCGGGTACGCTCAACCCATACGAACACGGAGAATGCTATGTAACAACCGATGGATGTGAGACAGACTTGGATTTGGGACATTACGAACGGTTTACCGATATTCGGACGACCTCAGCAAATAATGTTACGACAGGCAAGATTTATCAAACCGTCATCGAACGTGAACGCAAAGGTGAATATCTGGGTCGAACCGTACAAGTGGTTCCTCACATTACGGACGAGATAAAAAGAAGGATGCTTCAACTTGGGGCAACGGGGGATTATGACTTTATAATCACCGAAATCGGAGGTACGGTTGGAGATATTGAGGGGCTTCCGTTTTTGGAGGCTATACGACAGCTTAAATGGGAACTTGGACGCGATGCCGTTTGCGTTCATCTGACCTATGTGCCTTATATAGCTGCGGCGGGTGAGTTGAAAACCAAGCCCTCACAACACTCCGTAAAAGAGTTGCAAGGACTTGGCCTGCAACCCGATGTACTTGTGCTGAGAACTGACCGTAAGCTTGGACGCGGAGTGCTTGATAAAGTCGGACATTTCTGTAATGTGGAAAAGGATTGTGTGATACAAAGCGTTGACCTGCCGACTATATATGAAGTGCCGGTCAAGATGGCGGAGCAGCATCTGGATGCAGTGATACTTCGTAAGTTCGGTATAACGTGTGATACGGCACTCCAATTGGGCGACTGGCAGGAATTTATCAACCTTAGATTGCGGGCAAGCAGAGAAATCAACATAGCCCTTGTCGGGAAATATGATTTACAGGATGCCTATAAATCGATATTGGAGTGTTTGTCACAAGCTGCGACTTACAATGACTGCAAGGTAAAGACACACTTTATCCAGAGTGAGAATCTGACGTGCGATAATATTGCGGATAACCTTTCTTCGATGGACGGTGTAGTAATATGTCCGGGATTCGGGCAACGCGGGACAGAGGGAAAGATTGCTGCTGCCGAATATTGCCGTACGCACGACATCCCAACATTGGGAATCTGCCTTGGAATGCAGATGATGGTCATTGAATTTGCTCGTAATGTATTAGGTCTGGAGAATGCCAACTCCCGCGAAATGGATCCCTC
>JBGVGJ010000012.1:0-1801 GCA_045121635.1 Alloprevotella sp.
TGCAACTCCACATCCTTTTCCACTTAACTGTACTTTGGGACCTTAGCTGTGGGTCTGGGCTGTTTCCCTTTTGACAATGAAACTTATCTCACACTGTCTGACTCCCGATCACGATTATCCGGCATTCTGAGTTTGATAGTCTTCGGTAACCTCTCGGCCCCTAGGACATTCAGTGCTTTACCTCCGGTAATCTTAAATCGAGGCTAGCCCTAAAGCTATTTCGGAGAGAACCAGCTATCTCCGGGTTCGATTGGAATTTCTCCGCTATCCACACGTCATCCCCTACCATTTCAACGGGAGTGGGTTCGGTCCTCCATAGAGTTTTACCTCTACTTCAACCTGCACATGGCTAGGTCACCCGGTTTCGGGTCGAATACAACTAACTGGACGCCCATTTGAGACTCGCTTTCGCTTCGGCTCCACACCTTAAGTGCTTAACCTTGCTAGTTACATTCACTCGCCGGACCATTCTACAAAAGGTACCATATCACGCTTTGACGCGCTCTATGTGCTTGTAAGCATAAGGTTTCAGGTTCTTTTCACTCCCCTCCCGGGGTTCTTTTCACCTTTCCTTCACAGTACTATACGCTATCGGTCACCAGGGAGTATTTAGGCTTGGAGGGTGGTCCCCCCGTATTCCCACGGGATTCCTCGTGTCCCGCGGTACTTAGGATACTGATAAGCTGTGTCAGGATTTCGCGTACGTGACTATCACACTCTGTGGTCAGCCGTCCCATGCTGTTCTGCTATCCCTTCACAATACCACGTTTCAGTCCATACCCCGCACAGATTACTCCATGCGGTTTAGCCTCTTCCGCGTTCGCTCGCCACTACTAGCGGAATCTCGGTTGATTTCTTTTCCTCGCCCTACTTAGATGTTTCAGTTCAGGCGGTTCCCTTCCTATGACTATTTGATTCACCATAGGATGACGGGGTATTGCCCCGCCGGGTTTCCCCATTCGGAGATCTACGGATCAAAGCGTGCTTTCCGCTCCCCGTAGCTTATCGCAGATTGCTGCGTCCTTCGTCGGCTCCTGGTGCCAAGGCATCCTCCTTGCGCTCTTTGTAGCTTGACTAAATGCATTGGTTCTTTGGGTATTAGTTCTCGACGATAATGTTGTAGTTGTTACCCTAAACAATTAAATTGGTTAGTTTTGAACTAGTTAATTACCATGATTGCTTTACTTTCAATGTCTTTGTTCAGTTTTCAAGGTACAATGGTGGGCCTAAGTGGACTCGAACCACCGACCTCCCGCTTATCAGGCGGACGCTCTAACCTGCTGAGCTATAGGCCCATATGCTGGCCAGAGGTTTTGGTCGAGGACCGTGTCAACCGGCCTTTGGTGGAGATAAGCGGGATCGAACCGCTGACCCCCTGCTTGCAAAGCAGGTGCTCTCCCAGCTGAGCTATACCCCCGCGTCAAAAAGCCATTCGCTCACTCCGCAAACTTCTTTGAAGCTTGCTGCGCTTGCTCAAGCCTTTTTTCCTTTTCCCCAAAAACCGTTGCGCTTCGCGCATCTGCTTTCCGGGGGCCCCGGAACGGGCTCTCCATTTTGAGGTGTGACCCTCAAAATTAAACATCAATGAGGACGAATGAATCCTTTAGGATCAGTCATTGCTGACTGCTGACCTAGGATGTTAGAAGAAGTTGTGTTTCAAACTCTTCAGGTCTCCTTAGAAAGGAGGTGATCCAGCCGCTCGTTCTCGAACGGCTACCTTGTTACGACTTCACCCCAGTCGCTTATCCCACCTTCGGCTGCGTCCTCCACAAGGGTTAGACTACAGACTTCGGGTGTTACA
>JBGVGJ010000013.1:0-50026 GCA_045121635.1 Alloprevotella sp.
AAAGAAACCAACTCACGAAGGTCTCTTGGAGAGATGGTAGAGTGGTCGATTACAGCAGTCTTGAAAACTGCCGTACCGAGAGGTACCGGGGGTTCGAATCCCTCTCTCTCCGCAATCTCGCTTGATTATCAAGCATTTACAAACATTGTACACGGATTTGTACACGAAAACGCCCGATTTTAACACTTTCGGGCGTTTTTTATGCGCATTTTTCGCCGGATTTTATTCTTTTTTGTACACGACCGGGCAAAATGTACACGACCAGGGTTTCAATGCCTTTTTCCTGGTCATTGAAGATTCGTTGAAGAATCATTGAAGATTCGTTGAAAAATAGACAAGGATTGAAAGAACGTCCATTTGTTTTTGACACTTTTTGACCTGGGAAAGTCAAAACATCCATTACTTTTGACGGGATTTGACCGCTTTTGTCTATTTTTTGACCGCTTTTTGACGCAAGACATCAAATTTCTGTCAAAACTTGAAGTCAAAATGAACGATTCCTTGTCAAAACTTGATGGTTTTTGACATCTGAAAGAAAGTTGTTGCAAGTTTCTTCCAACTTTCAGATTGAAAACCAAGCATTTGCAACGATAGAAAGAAAGTTGCCGGAACTTTCATCCAAGTTTCTTCCAGGTTTCGCGGCTTAAAAGTTAGCCGCAAGCAAAAAAACAAAGATGCCGGGGTGCAACTCCCCGGCATCAACCATCATCGTTCCGGGGTGCAACTCCCCGTTTCGCAACAATGACGGTGCAAAGATATGAATTTTATTTCAAAAACCGCCGAATTGTGGCGACAAAGTTACGAATCGCGCACAAAATCGGTTGCCTTTTCAAGTAAAGAAGAACCAGGACGGCAAGAATCGCGGCAACAATAAAAGCAATATATCGCCAACGGTACGGGTCGGGCGCGGGTTCTGAAAACTTGTGTTCATCCAGGTCACGCCGTTTCACGTTGGCATTGCTCTTTGTTTCCGCCTTTTCCGTGTTTTCATTGCTTGTCCCCTTGCGTTCATCCTTTGTCTTGATATGTGTCTGTTTGATGCGCTTTACCGCGCCCGCGTTCTTCACGCGTCCATCTGACAAGTTCACGTCCGCAAGGATGTTTCCGGCGTTGCCTACCTGGAAACCCGTTGAATCGCCGTTGTCTGCATCACCTGGCGGGAAAAACTCAATTTCCGTGATGATGATTTCCCCGGTCTGTGTCCGGGTTGTATCAATCGCCTTGTTGGTCTTTTCCGACACGGCGACATTGGTTGACGTACTATCAAGGACGGTTTCTTTCACGTCCCTGGATGCCTTGCGCGTTGACGCGCATGATGCAAGCAATGTCAATGCAAGCAATAAAAAAACAAGTTTCTTCATGTTACTTTAAGTTTTTGATGTCATTCAATCGGTTCAACCACCCTTTCAAGAAGCGTTTTTGCGTGTACTTCAACAACTCCTTTTCAGTCGCTTTGCGACCGATTTTGCGTTCATAGGACGCAACGGAACGGGACACAATGCCCTTGAAGAACGCTTCACGCGCCTTGAACAAGGCATCAAACAATTCATCCGGGTCTGCAAAGTTGACGGCGGAAATCGTCTTGTTGCCGACAATGCCGTCATCAACAACACCAAGGATGCGTTGCGGGTTTTTGATGCCGTGAACGCCCGAACCCCAAACCCAATCAACAAGGATGTTGGCAATCTTTTGTGATTGGATTGAATCGGCTTTCCACTTGTCCCAAAACATTGTTTTGTACACGGCTTTCCACTCTGCATCCGAAATGTTTTTGAGGTCTGCAACCGATGGTGTTGCGCCGCCTTTCGCTTTCCGGTATGCCCGGAACGTTGCCAATGTGATTCCACGCATTGTTGCACCGCCCCGGTCTGTTGGGTCGTTGGCAAAACCGCCCTCCCACTTTTGGATGAACGGAATCAGTTTTTCGCAATTAGCCATTTTCTTTGTTGTTTTCGGGTTCAACATCTTCTTTTCCCTTGTCGCCTGGCATCAATATGTCAGACAACGGGACGTTCAAGTGCCTTTCCGCCTTGTTCACCATGATTCTTTGCAATGCCTTGGCGATTGGTTTGTCATTCTCGGATGACCAATTTTCCAGGCAAGACCAAAGTTCGTAAAACAAGAACACGGCGACCGCCCAACGAACCGCCAATTCGTCAGACGCGTTGCGAACGTTCACGTCAATGTAACTTGCAAGGATGACGAACAACCAGGCAACAATCATCGTTGTCATGATTCGCAACTTGTATTCGGACTTGAACTTTCCATCCGACTTGTCCGGGAACTTTTTATGAACGCGGCGACCAAGGAAATACGCGGATATTACGTCCAGGATGACCGCAATCAAACACGGGACAAAGAAGTCGATTGATGTTTCAACCGCAACCAGGAATCCGGCAATCATACTTGTCAACCATTGAATCAGTCTTTGGCAAACTTGATATTTTAAATCGTTCATGTCGTTTAGGTAAATTGAAAACACTTTCCAACCTTGACAATTGTCGTGTCCATTGGGAACAACTTCAACGGTTGTTCGCCGCTATCCGCGCGCCGCTTGTTGATTTCGGGCAATTGCGCTTGGGCTTTCTGAATGTCACCAATCAGAATGTCCGACCCGGTAAAGCATGAACGCCTTTGTCCGACCGCCTTGCCTTTCTCGTCTTTGGTGAAGAAATCACCGTCCGCGTCCGGCTTGTCGTTGAATGTGGCAAGAACGACTTGCATCTGCATTCGAAGTCCGGATTGATTCTTTCCCGGAAATTTCGTTGGCTGAATCAACACTTTTTCAATCAAGATTCTTTTGTCGAAAAGTTCTTCCAGGTCGATTCCCTTGCCAACTATCACATCCGCTTCGATTCCAAGGTCACTAAATTTCGCCATTTTGGTTGTACGGTGTTTTAGATTTCATACTCGGTCAATATCTCAACAACAAGGGTGTCCACGTCCTTTCTGAACTGCAAGAACTCCTTGTATTCGTCAACTGCATCGGGATTGATTTCAATGCCAAGGACGTGCGAATTGTAGGCATTCACAATCGCAAATTCCTGGCTTTCGTCAATCACATCACGGATGATGGCTTTCTTCAAGGATGCTTTGGTCGGCTTGTCCCAAATACGGACTTCGTGACATTGCCAACCGATTTGGCGTTCCTCGCTCTCGCCGTCCGGTGTTCCCATTTCGGGTTCGATGTTGTAACGGATGATAGTTGAACCATCGTTGTCATGTTCCAACGCGGCGGGTTTGCCGTGTTCCATGTCGTAATGCGCGTTTGGCGCGATTGAATCTAATTTCATAAGGCAAATCTTTTTGAATTTTTGACACTAAATTGATTGAATCACAATACTTGCACCAACCCCACCAAGATGCGATTGCTTGCTTGTATTGCGCTTTGGTCGGCATGACCTTTCGTTTCCTCAACCTTGCCACCCGGCGGCAAAGGTGTTGTTTGATGGTCTTGCGCAACCTGGTATGCGTATGATAAAACACATATCCCAAGAAGTCGATTCCGCGCGAATCAACCGGGAACACCTGGTCATTCTTCTTGATTTTCAACTTCAAGTTGTCATGCAAGTATTTTCGCATATCGACAAGAAGATGATGCAACCAATCCTTGTTGTCCGATAGAATCACAATGTCATCGGCATATCTGAAATAATACTTCACTTTCTTTTCCTCTTTCAACCAATGGTCGAAATATGAAAGATAGACGTTGGCAAAGTATTGTGAAAGATAATTGCCGATTGGGACACCATCTTGCACGGAATCAATAATTTCATCAAGAAGCCACAACAACCGCGCGTCCTTGATGCGGCGGCGGATGACTTGCTTCAAGATTTCGTGATTTATGTTCGGGTAGAAATGCCGGATGTCAATCTTCAAACAATACTTTGTCCCGTCCGGGTCTGTGTCCAGGGCAAAACGCAAGTCTTGCGCGCACTTGTGGATTCCCCGGTTCTTGATGCAAGAATAAGTATTCTTGACGAACAAGGACACCCAAATTGGTTCAAGATAGTTCATCACGGCATGATGAACGATTCTGTCCGGGTAATATGGCAACCTGGAAATCAAGCGTTCCTTTGGTTCAAAGATTGTGAATTGATGATATTCGGACGTTTTGAAAGTCTGATTCTTCAAACTTTCATGCAAGGCAAGAAGATTCGCTTCACGGTTCTTGTCATGGACGCGGACACCATACGAACGCAACTTTCCCTTGCGGGCTTTTTCGTCCGCAAGACGCAAGTTGTCGATGCTGATTATCTTGTCATATAGACCGCCGATTCGCTTCATGTTTCTTCACTTTGCTTGTATAGTAGGACTTTTCGGGTTTCCCCTACCAAGACCGTTTTACGAATGAAATTTTTTGCCCCTGGTTTTATCCAGGTCATGCGCCGGACATTCCGGCGTTTTTGTGGCAAGGTTTCCTTTGATGCAAGATTGTATATTTTTGACAAGCAACGCTGCGACCCGATATTCGCATTCGTATTCGTAGGCGTATTATTCGTATTCGCATAAACGAACCCCGCATTCGCGTCATTATTCGCATTACCGCTGAACAGAACACCACGACAAAGGACAACCCTTTAATATCTCTTTTTGAAAGGCGGGGCGGCTTTGTTGCCGCCCTACCTTTTGAAGTTCCACATCATCCCGTCATGCGGCAAGGATGATTTCGATTTTGCGCTTCGCGCCGATTACGCCGCCGGGATAAAGCAAAGCCGCGACCCGATATACGCATACGTATACGAAGGCGCATAATTCGTAATCGCATAAACGAACCCCGCATACGCGCCATGAGCCGCAGTACCGCCGAACAGAACACCACGCGTTGCGCTTCCGCTTCCTGGGATGTCTGTATAGAAGTTATCGCAAAAATAAGTTGTCGAACCGCCGCCGATTGACAACGGCATGATTTCGCCATACTCACCAAGGATGACTTCTTTCACATAGCCATTCGAACGGGGCAAGTCGCCGCGATAGTCGTAATTTGCGGAAATGCTTGAAGCAAAGTTCGCCGGATTGTCGCATACATAGAACATGGACACGCCGCCCGCCGCTTCACTCTGAATGTTGCACAAGCAACCGTCAGTCCATTTCCAAATGTGACCGAACGGGTTTTCAACGCCGCGATATGATGGAACGGGCGCGGCATAGTGAACCGTTGTTCCATCCGCTTTCATGGCGTTGTATGTGACAACACCCGTGCGGTTGCCAAGTGAATTTGTTGTTCCGCAAGGAACGAATGGCATATTTCCATTGTAGCCACCCCAATCGGAAATCTGTGTCACACCCGCGCCAAGACCGCCTTGATGGTAGCCGTTTGAATCCAGGGCGGCATTGTATTCGGCTTGCGAATTGAAATTGCAATACTCGATTGCAAAGAACCACCAAAGTTCCTTGTGCAACTGATAGACGTTGCAATTCCATTCAGTTGTACGACCCTTGCGGGCGTATGAACGGAAGTTGGTCAACGAAATGTTGGTTGCCGGGCGACCAAGCAAAGAACGATAAGTCCCGTCCCAATCTGCATTGTTGCCGCCGCCGCGATAGTCTGCATCCATGTTGACAACAGACATCAAAGTGTTCGTTGAACGCTGCACGGTTGCTTCATACGCGGAAATATACGCCTTGTTCCACTTGTGGAATCCTGGCAACTCCTGGGTTGAAATCAATGCACGGCGTTTTGTGCCGTCCATTTCGAAACGCGCATAACATTCGGGCAACTCGACCATGACTTGACCGTCTGCACCGGAAAGGTTTGCCGCCGCGCCGTTGTCACGCTTCGTTGAATCGTTGGCGTTCAAGTAGTAGTTCACCGTTCCATCGGTTTTCAGAACACAACGGCGGATAAGTGACTGCACGGGCAATTCCGCGTGAAGTTCCGCTTTTCCGATACGCGTTGGCACGGGATTTGACACGGTTGTGTCCCATTCGATTCCATAATAGAAATCATAAGCAAATTCGGGCTTTGTGTTGCCCATTCCAATGATAAGTCCCATTTTAGTAACCAAATTTTAAGTTAAGACTTGACAACGATGTTGCCTTGATACATTTCACGATTTCGGGATTCCAACCACAATCGAACTTCGTTGTGATGGTTTCGCCGTCCGGCATCCCGGCAAGTTGCACTTCAAGCACAACCGGGGTTGAACCGTCATTTTTGATGTTGAACGGTTGCCCGTCTGCAAGACTGAAATCGCCCTGGGTGATGTCGCCGACAACTCCCATGATTCCGACTTGTGCGGACACCATTTCGCCGCTTCTTGTAATCATATTCGATTCATTTTTAAATTTAACACATGCAAAAGTAATGATTTTGTGTCATAGTGATACACACTTGTTGATAACTGAATCATAACTTTCGCGTTCACTCACCATCGGCGGGCGTTGGTTCATCCTGGATTTCCCAAGATTGAACCAATATCCCGTCAACGATTTCAAGCCTTTCAACAACGACCTTTCCCGGTTCGGGCGTTGGTTGTTCGCTTGCCACAAAGTCGATGAACCCGGAATTTCTCAACTCTGTTAGATATTCGCCCGCCCGCGTGTCAACGCAACGCAAGTCAAGCGGTTCGCCTGGCGTGTATTTTGCCAATAGAATTTGTTGCACCATATCAATTTCGATGTTGTATTATCATGTAACCACCATTATAATAGCGCAAGACAAGAATGTCGCCTTTTGCCATATCAATGTATGAATGCGCACCACCATCATTGTTGTAGATTTGCGCACCCGTGCTTGAACGGACGCGGATTGTGTTCGGCATATCGCGGTCACACACAATTTCCAAGTCAAACATGACATTTGCATTCGAAACGGCTGAATCAATTCTTGATTTTATCGGCAAATCAATGCCAAGCAAAGAACTTTGATTTTCCGTGAAATGGAACTTGTGCGTAAGTTGGAAATATGAACGAATGATGTCCGTGTATGCTTTGCCGATGTAGCCTTTTTCAAACAACGCTTGCTTTCCTATACCGAAAATGTTTCCGCGAACGTCAAGTGCCTTTGGGTGATACCAACTTTCCATTGAACCGTCCCCGGCTTCACACTTGATGAACGCCGCCGT
This sequence comes from Alloprevotella sp., assembly GCA_045121635.1. Lineage (GTDB taxonomy): Bacteria > Bacteroidota > Bacteroidia > Bacteroidales > Bacteroidaceae > Alloprevotella. The sequence continues at coordinate 7,068 of JBGVGJ010000013.1, forward strand.
TCCCAACAGATAATTGTCACCAACCAATTCGATGTCCAGGCAATTGTCATATCCAAGCCAATTCAAATCACCCATTGCGGCAAGCACTTTCGGATTTGAATTACGGCGGAAACGGATGTTTGAATTGATAAGTGAAAGACCATCACCCGAATCATAAGTGTTTGCCGAACCGATGCGTCCTTGGTTGATTTCAAAACCACCGATTGCGCCGGATGTGGCATTCACTTTTCCGGAAATGTCGGCGTTTGTCATTATAACCTTTCCGTCTTGACGAACACGGAAAGGCGCGGTTGCTCTGTTTTCAAACGATGCACCCGCCCAAAAACGTATTGATGCGGCGGTTGTTCCGTTTCCGGTCATACCCGCAAGGATGCTTTGGTTGTCGCCCGCAACCTGGATTGTTCCGGATGTGACAAGTCCGCCGTCAATGGTTGTCTTGGTGTTGTCATAACTGACCGCAACGACCCAATCGTTCACGTTGTATGATTGTCCGGAAGCCTTGGCGGTTGCACAACGGCGCAAGTCTTGTCCGTTGACCCACAAATCACCAATGTCATAAGGCGGATAAGGTGTCGCAACGAAAACGCGGCGTTTGCCGTCCGCCGTATCTTTCGCGGCGGCTGCATTGGTGTACGCGTCAATTGCCTTTTGGTCGTGAATTTCAACCCAAGTGTAACTTGAAGAATATCGCTTCAACAAGTTCGTTGCCGCGCTGAACCACATGTCGCCAACGTGCTTTGCCTTGATGGTGTTGTTTGTCCAGGCGTTCGCCGGGTCTGAATTTTGAAACCAGGTTTCAATCTTGCCGTCAATCTGATTAGTCAAGTTGGCAACGGTGTCAGAATATGCACCATTTATGAACGTTGTCAATGCCGTGTTATCGGTGTACTTCGATGCCTTTTCCCAATCGCTTGAAGTATATGCACCCGTTTCCCTTGAAGTCTTGCAACGCATGATGTCGCCGGATGAACCTTGAACCCATAAGTCGCCGACTTCATAAGGCGTGTACGGCGTTGACGTGAAGATGCGGCGTTTTGTCCTGGCAAGTGCCAAGGCATCGTTCGCAAGTGCCAACGCTTGTGCAACCTCTGCATCTGATAGTTGTTGCCACTTATATACGTTGTTTTCCTTGACAAAGCGGAAAACCGCGCCCGTGTCCGTATTATAGAATAAATCGCCAAGGTGTGCTTCTTTCAACGCGGTTGTTGTCCATGTGCTTGCCGGGGCGTTGTCCAACGTTGGGTCGTATGCTTCGAAGAATTGTTCAATCTGACCGTCAAGTTGCGCTTGAATATCATCCAGGATGCCGGGCAATGTGTTGTTGATGAAGTCCTTTGTTTCGGATGATTCTTCGCCAAGTTCTGCAAGGGTCTTTTCATCGCCGTTCCTGGTGAACACTATTCGACCGCCGATTTCGCCATTGTCCAGGTCGAAATATGTCAACCCGTCCGCCGATTCAACGCGTCCGGTCTTGATGAAACGTCCGTTGATGGTCGTGAATCCGTATGTCAACGACATTGAACGGGCGTGAATATCCGGGTCAACGCTTGACAAGACACCAATCAAGAAATGATAATAATTGGCATCATCTTCGACCTTGATTTGTTGTGTCGTGAACAAGAACGTTCCGGTTTGCGCCGAACGTGAACATTTCGCGTAAACGTAATATGCCGCGTTGCTATCCGTGAACGTCAAAGAACCGTCCGCAATCACCCATGAAACGGCGTGTTCCTCATTTATGGTGTAATGCGTCAAAACGCCGCCTTTCCATTGAATGACGTTGGAATTGCCTAAATAATTGGGTTGGAACACGGTGTTCACCAATCCGAATTGCATTGACTTCGCGCCGACCGACAACATTAGGGTGTCGATTGAAAGCGGTTTTATTTTCTCTGAATAATAATCGCCCTCGGCATCGAACACCATGTCAAGAACCTGGCGTGATGTACGCCAATTTGCCCTTGCCCTTGCCGGGTCTTTTAGGTTGTTGATGTTGATGATGCGGTCAATTTCACCCAATTCTTGCAAGATGGTTGTCTGAACGCTCGTTGTCTTTGTTGTGTCCGATATGGTCAACGTATATTGGTACGGATTCAGAACGTCACGGGTGAAACCCTTGATGCGAATATCCTTGTCAACGCCGATGTCCGGGTCAACGATGTGGATATAATCACCAGGGACAAACGCGTTCACGATGACGGTATCTGAACCGCCGACAATCTTTTTCAAGCAATTCTTTTCGATGCTCAAAGAATATTGAACCCTTGGTTGCGAAATTTGCGGATAATAGGTTTCCGCCGCTTCTTGAAGTTCAAGTTCCGCCGCGTTCGTCAAGGAATCCGGATAAATGACACCAAGAATCTTGTATTTGTCACCCGCCGCGAACTGAAATGCCGTTGATGATTCGTTCGGGAACACATCACCCCGGTCATCCTGGAATGACTTCAAGATGAACGTATGCGTTGAATGGTTGTATTCCTTGACTTCAAATTCATATCCGGCAAGATTGCCCGTGTTGAAGTGAATCTTTGGTGATTCGTTCGGGATAAGGTACAAATATTCTTCGCCGGACTTTTCGTTCAAGTCGAAAGGAAACGCCGTGTCCGTGAACTTCAAGATGTTCCCGGAATCAATGGAAGTGATTTGCCCGTCATAATGCGGTTTGATTGCTTCGAACACCTTTTGACCCTCGATGATTCCATACATTGCAACGGCGTTGTCATCCTGGATATAAGATTGCATCTTGCTCTTTCCTGGTAGGCAAAGACGTTTTGCACGATAGCGGAACGAAATATTTTCAGACGAACCGAACACGTTCAATCTTGTCACAATGTCGGATGATGTGACATTTTGACGCGTAAGTTCATACAGACCGCCGCCGCGTCCGAACTTGAACGTGTACGGCAAGACCGTTCCGACCTTTTTCATGTTGATGGTGTTCACGCCGCCCGATGTGATGATTTCAAATTCAACGTATTCGTTTTTTCCATCGTTCGAAAACTCGTTGCAAATGGTCTGCAAGACTGCAAGGCAATTTTCGCCGTCAAAGCCGATTGTCTTGTATTCAGTTTCCGGACATGCACCAAGTGACCATTTCCCAGGAAAGACACGGTTCGCGTTCGCAATCAACACTTGCATGAACTTTTGCAACGTTCCCGTCAACGTTTCCGCCTGGACATCTTGAAGCGTGTTCCCGGTCGTTTCGATGTTCAAGTTGTAGAGAACACGCAAAAGGTCATATTGCGCGCCCTCAAACGTCAACGTGTATTGGAAATCGTGCATTCCGGTTTTCTTCATCACCGGGGTTCGGTTCAACGTATAGTCACGCCCGAAAACGGTTATCTTATCGCCGATTTCGTATTGTTGTGGAAATGGTGATTCAACGATGATGTTGACCGTTTCTTCACCGTTCAAGTTCCACGCTTGCGTTGCTGACTTGATGGAAGTTGCCGTGCGCCGAACTGCAATCGGCACACGGTTTCCATTTGGTCGCGTCATTATAATTTGTTCCATACAATGATTGCGTTTGTTTCAAAACTCTGTATTTCGTCAATGCAACCCGTGATAATAGGGAAATATTCGCCCGTATTGTCAAAGGTGTGTGTGATGTGCTGCACTTCATCACTTCCGGCAACATCCATGTCAACCGTACCATCGCCCCAATATATGTTGCAATACTTCAACGAAAGGATGTCGATTGTGCAAACCCTGGTTTCATTGGATGTCACGGTGTGTTTCAAGACGCGCTTCACGGGGTCGGGTTCAATCAACTTGATTTTGAACGTTCCGACCATCAACGATTCGTTCCAGGTCTTTGAAATGGTGATGGAATCCTTGCAATATACTTCGTACACCAAAGGTTTGACCGGGTGAACGTTGATTGACAAACGTTGTGTCCCTTTCTTGTCGAAAAGGTGTTCAAAGTCGGAACAACGCTGCACGAAGTCTTGTTTTGACTTCGCCTTGATGAAGCATGACAAGGTGATTTCGCGCGGCTCATAGAACTTGTGTTCCAGGTCAACGACTTCGCCGTGATAGTTGTCCCAAGAAATGCTTTTCGGCGTTTTCAGTTTCGGGCGGTCAACGACACCATCCGAACCGGACACATAAACGCCGTATGACTTCAAGTTCACGCCGTCCAAAAGGTATGTCAACGTTGTTTGTGACGCGGTTTCCTCGATGATTTCTTGTTGTGACAACGCAATGTTGTACACTTTCAAGTCATCAAGAAGCCCGAATCCCAGGCAATCGCCGCCGTAATAGTCTTGGTTCAATGAAATTCCGGTTGGTGTCCCGGTGTGTGATACCGCCTTGACAAGTTGCGAATTGACATAAAAGCGATACGCCGTTCCTTGCTTGGTGACTGCAAGATGAATCCACGAACCGGGGTTCACGTCAATCGCCGCTTCAATGTAGTTCTTTTCGCCGCTAAACGCAACAAGCCAAATCAATTTCCTTGGCGAACCGCATTCGCATGTCTTGTTCTGCACAAAACACATCATCGTAAAGTTGCCGGACAAGTTCGGAAGAATGTTTTTCGACACCTCGCACTTTCCGACACCATCCGGAAATAATATTGCGTTGCCGTTGTTGCCCTTGGCGAACTCTGCACCGACAACATCACCATCGGCGCGCGATTGACTATAATCATAAGCCTTTGCCGACCCGTTCGGTTCATCGAAAGGCAAATTCAAAATAACGTTATTTGCATTCATATCATTTTAACTTTAAAGTTTTACAATCCTTGCGAACGTTCCGAATCGCCAAACCTTTGTTCCAAAAGGTAAACGATGCGTTCAATCCTTTCAAGGTGTGTGCAATATCTGACATATTGCGTTATTTGATTAAGGGCAATCAGTTGTTGGCGCAAAACCCCGGTCGCCTCGACTTGATTGATTCGCATTGCGTTCATTTGTCCGGCAACGATGGATGCCGTTTCTTCCGACACGCTTTGAACGCCCCCGGTCAATGTTGTGTCATCTTCATCTTCATCTTCGTGATACTCCTTGAATTGTTCGTTGATGCGTTGCGCCGCCGCCGTTGCGCCGTTCACAATGGAATTGCGCAAGGTATCAAGGGCGCGTTGCTCATTCTCTGTTATGGACGCGCCGCCCTCACCATCCGGATTCAGCGCGTTCGCCCACATTTTATACCACTTTTCAAGTTCGGCTTTGTATTGCGCTTTGAACATCTGTTGAATCAATGCTTTGCGCATGTATTCCGCCATGTTCGCGGCAACTTCCTTTGCCGACAAATCCCATTCTTGAAGCATCGAAAGGAAATCATCGTTCAAGGAATCCATCGACACGCCCGTCAACGCTTCATTCAGTTTTTCTCCCAGGGTTTCGGCTTGTGCCTGGCAATCAATGATTGCTTGAAGATAATTTCGCGTTTCTTCATGAAGATTCGCCCAAAATATCGGCGCGTGTTCTTTAAGATACTGCAATTGTTCAACCGTCAAGTCAAACAATCCGGTCATACGTCCCTCGGCTGCACTTAAACTGATATTGACCGCCCTTGCCGCTTCATAGAATTGCGCCCATCCCTCACCGGACATGTCTTTTCGCTGACTGACACCGTGTGAAGATTTAGAACCGATTCCCAGGAATCCGGATGATGCACCCGCATTCAAGTATTGGCGACCAAGTTCACGCGCCGCATTCTCTTGTTCCTTGATAAGCGAAAGGGCGTATTTATATGAATTGATGGCATTTTCGCCGGACATTGACGCAATCAATTCTTCTTGTTTCTTGATAACGTCATCAAGTACCTTGATATATGCCTTGTAAACTTCTTCCGCTTTCTTGTATTCTTCTTCGCCGTCATCACCACCGAAAAGGCTCATTATCTTTGTGGCAATCTGATATGCCGCCGATATGATGGCAAGAATCACGGACGCTTTTTCCATCGTCTTAATCGCGTTGGATGATGCTTCCGATGCGGTTTCGAAACCTTGAATCGCGTTCATGGTGAAAGAACCGATGTCGCCAATCAACGAAATGATGTCCCCGGCTTCGCCGCCAATGGATTTGCCGACATCACTTAAAGCATTCGAAAGGTCGCCGATTGCATCCGTGACCGTCTTTTCGGCTTTCTTGACTTCGTTGTTCTTTTTTATGTATTCGTCTTTCGCCTTGTTGACTTTCTTGATTGCCGCCGTTTCCGCCGCCGTTCCCGAACCGCCATTCTTGCGGATGGTCGCAAGTTCCTTTTCGGCGGCTTTCAGTTCTTTCGCCGCAATCTTCAATTCCTTATAACCTTTTTTCAATGCGGAAAACGGGTCACGCGCATTCAGTTCATCGGCGATTTGCTTCATGGTGTTGGCGAACTCGCGCAAATCTTCCGGATTCAGATTTTCCGCCGCCGACAACTTCACTTCCTCAAAGCGACCAAGAAGATATGTCAACGTTTCCGATGACACGTTCTTCAAATCTTCGAACGCGCTGATATATTCCGGTGATGCTTTCAGTTGGTCGAATGAATTTTGCAATTGCGCCTTTGCTTCCTGGACATTCAGTTCGGCAAGAAGTTCTTCGTTGCCGTGCAACCTGGCAATGCGGCGTTTTTCCTCAAAATCATCATGGATTGCCGCTTTCTTTTGCTCATACGTCCGGAATTGCTTCAACATTGCGTCATAGTCTGCATCGCCGGAATTTTTCGAATCCTGGTTGAACTTGTTCTTGCGGTTCGCAATCGCTGCATCAATGGACTTGCGTTCGGCATCTGTCGTTGCCTTGTTCCTTGCGGCTTCCAACAACCTCATGTCATCGTTGTATTGCATTTCCATCTTGATTTTGCGGTCAAGATATGATGCGTAATCATTCAACAATGCGTTTGTTTGTTCTTGTTGCTTTGCAATGACATCGCGTTCGGCTTCATCCAGGCTTTCGCGCTTTTGCTCTGACAAGCCGGATTCATCACTTTCAAGTTCCTTGCGCTTTTGCTCGATGATACCCAACATTTCCATGATAGTTTGGGCGTTCGTCAATGAAGATGAAAGTTCTTCGTTGAACGATTCCAGGACGGTTCGTTTGGTTTCCTCTGCAATAGCATTATTCAACGCGCGCAATTGGGCGTTCTGTTGCTTTGAACGCTCATTTTCATCAATGGCAAGCAATTGTTCACGCTGATTCTTCAAATAATCAACATACGTCTTTCCCTCTGCAATAAGTCCCTTGAACTCTGTCTTTGCAGCATTCACCAGGATTGCATCACCGGAATTGACCCAATCAAGGAAACGTTGGTATTCGGCTTTCCTTGCTTTCAGTTGCTCAACAAACGGGTCGTTCTTCGCGCCGGATGCCTTGCTTGTTGAACCGCCGGACTTGGAAGATGGACTTGTTTCAATCTGTTTGCGCAAATTGGCGATTTCCTTGACGGTATCTTTATATTCCTTGGTGTTCGGCTTCAAGTTCTTCAAGGCTTCGTTCTTCTTGGCAATCGCTTGTTCGATTGCGCCAACCGTTCCGGCGGCATATTGCTTCATGCCGTCAATACCGGCTTTCTTCAACTTGCCCGCGCCCTCTTTTTCGTAATTGTATGCCTTTTCATACCCTTTTTCGATTTCCGCGTTCAAGTCGGCAAGTTCCTTTTGCTTTTTCTTCTTTGAAGAATTTTCGACTTCATAAGATGTATTATAAAAACCGCCCATTCCGCCCGTTGTGATGTATCTCGTCACCTTGTCCGGCATGGTTTCGATTTCGTTTTGCAGTTCCAACGCCTTTTTCACCTTTTCTTGCGTCTGTGTAATCATCACCAGGGCTTTCGCCTTGGCAATTTGCGCCGAAATAAAGGCATCCTTGTTGGCGATAAGAAGATTTTCCGCGTCACGAACGTTGCGGACTGCAACGCCAAGTTCATCGAACCTTTGACGGTTTTCGTCAATGAACTTTTCTTTCGCCGCAAGGTTGTTCCCCAACTTGTCCCACTCGTTCGACAACTGCATGATTGACCCAATGGGTTTGTATGCGTTTTCGGCAACGGCATCGCCAAATTCCTTTGCCGCTTTCTTTGCTTCGTTTGCCTTGCCTACAAAATGCGAAATAATTGCAATCAAAGCGGAAATTCCGGCAACAATCCATCCGAACACGGGGATTGTCTTGATGGCAATGCCAACGGTACGGAATGCGCCCGCAAGGGTCAAGTTGGCAACCGTTCCGGCTTTTGCTGCAACCGTTTCCGCCGCCATTGCCCCGGCGTTTGCCGTGTGTGCGGTTGATGCCGTACCGGATGCCCCGGCATTTGCTACCTTTGCGGCGGTGTTCGCCGTTGTCGCCGTTGTGTTTGCGGCGGTTGCCGTTGTTTCGGCGGTTTCGGCGGCGGTTGCCTTTGCAACGGCATTCGCCCACCATTCTTTCAGACCTCGCAATGTGACCAGGGAGAACGCCGAATCCTTGTTCAAGGCTTCCGACACTTGTTGCAAACCGATGGTGATTGCCATGACTGATTGCACCTTGGTCATCACCTTTTGCAAATCTTCGTTTTCCCCGGCGAACAACGCCATTGCACCCGTTGCAGCCGATAAACCGCCCGCAACACCGGAAAGACCGGAAATGATGCCCTGGAATTGCGCTTGGTCATTGGCAAGAATGCGTCCTTGCTGCATGACATCCGATTGAATGTCTTGCAATCGACCAAGTTCATCTTTCAATGCCTGGTAACGCTCACTTTGTTCATCAATTCCCTGGTCAACAAGTGACATCATTTCTTCTTTCAGTTCCTTGATGCGTGTGCGCATAGATTCCGCCGCATTTGCATTTTCTTCAACCTTTTGTCGGTGTTCTTCTTGCTTTGTTGCTGCATCTTCCAGGACATCCGAATATTCACGAAGTTCATTCAAACACGCCTTGCGGACGGTGATTTCTCCCTGGATTGCCGCTTGTTGTTCCTTGATACGGCGAACTTCATCTTCGCGTCCTTGCATAAACGCGGCGGATGCTTCGCTTCCAAGTCGCTTGTATTCGGCTTCAAGCGATTCAATCTTTTCTTCATGTTCTGCACATGCAACGCCGATTTGCTTCAATGCGGAACGGATGGATTCGGCGGTCGCATTGAACGCGCGTTCCATCTTTTCGCCGCCAAGCACGGTTGCATCTGTCAAACCCATAACACGGCGCAAGGTTTCTTCCGTTGCCGCGTCAAGTTGTGAATTATCTAATAATGCGCTAAATGATAACGCGCCATTGTCAACGTCTGCCATTACATCATGTTATTTATATAATTCAAAATACTTTCACTATTCTCATTGGTCAATTGTACGTTCTGAACGTCCGCGTCCTTGTCTGCATCGAATCCCGGCGCGTCAACCATCATCTTTTGCACCGTTGACCAGGCAATGCCATTCAATAAGTAGTCGTAAGTCCAACCGAAATGTTCACATATTGCACCCCGGCGACCGTATGGACTTTTTAGACCCCGTTTTCCTCTATCCGAATCGGCATTGTCGTTCGGTCTGCTGACATCAATCGAATAGAGTTCAAAAAATCCCCAAGATTGCACATCGTCTGAATCAAGATATAAATCTGATACAAACGGGATGGTTTGATTGTACGGGCAAACAACGATGTCAATTCGTTCAAACGATTCACATCTTCACGCATTCTGACAACGCCGTTCTTGTCTGTCACCGGAATCTTGTATTCACTACCAATGACGGCGATTGCAATGACCTTTGCACAACGCAAGGCATTGTTTGCAGCCAACGACCGGGCGTTCTTCATGCCGTCCTTGCCTTTCAACGATTCTTCGTCAATGGCAAGTTCAACCCATTCACGGGAAAGGCGGTCAAGTGTTCCAAGGGTCGGTTCTTCAATCTTGAATTTCTTTGTTACCTTGACAAGTTCGCGTTTCTTGAACAGACCGAACAACCATGTCTTTTTCACCTGGGCTTCAACATCTTCGACTTCGAACGTCACGCCGTTGTTGACAATGCGATTCAGTTCTTCACGTTCAAGTTCAAGTTGCTTTATATCGTTTTTTTCTTCCATATCCTTGCGTTATTTTAGGAAGAAAGCCCCGAAAACACGGGGTCTTGGGGCTTTCTCTGTTTTTGAATGTAATACTTTCGCCGTCTTATCCGTTTTAAGGCTTTGGAACGGCGTGAATTGCCTTTTTCGCGCTATCAGAAACGGCGCAAGGTGTGACGGTGAAGTCCACCAGGACAATTCCGGATGTTGACAAGTCGCCGTTGATGACGGCTTCGATGTCGCCGTTTGGAATCTCGAAGTCAAGACCTTGTTCGGTTTCAACCGTGATTGCCTTGTTTGCGACAACTTCGTCACCATCAAACAACCATGCGCCCGATGTTGCGTCAACATCACCGCCGATGTATGCGGCAAGCATTGTTGGGTCGGGGTTCATGATTGAGAATGTGACCTTTGGAATCTTCTTGGACTTCTTGCGAACTTCCGGGGCGGAATGACCCTCTTCGAAGTGTTCCGTTACGTCTGACGCGTCTTGTCCAATCTTGGCGGTGTCCTTGTAGGTCTTGCCAATCTTCACCATTGACTGCGGCATTGCGCCCGTTGCATCACCCGTGTTTTCGTCTTTTACAACCTCACCAACCTTGATTTGGCAAAGTCCAAGGGTGATAACTGTTTTCTGTGACTGTGACATAATTTTTAATTTTTAATTGTTATTACTCACTTTGAATGTTCCACGAAATCCGAATGTTCACGAAGTGTTGCTTCATGTTCATTTCGGACAATGTTGATTGTGAATCTACCTTGAACAATAAACCGGGAATCTTCGTTTCCCTCAACACTTGCATGACATTGGTCGTGATTGCTTTCAAACGCGTTGTATTGGCTTTCATCATCGACTTTCCTTTCACGGTCTTGGGGACATCTGCAACGTAAATGTTTACATTGCTTGTCGCAATCTGTGGCAAGAAGTCTTGTGTTGAAGATATGGTGTTGATGCAAATATCTTCATCCTGGGAATCTTCCGGGCGGTCATCGCCCTTGTATATTCCGCCGGAAATCGCATTCTTGACCGTTGGAACGTTCAACATGCGAAAAACGATTGTGTCAATATCAAAAGAAGTTTTCATTCTGCTGCGCGTTTAATGTTTTCGACAAGTTTTGCAAGCATCTTTGGTAATTCCCTTTTTGCTAATTGCTCGGCGGATGTTATTACATCACGTCCCTTTGATTCTACATGAACGGCGTAATTCATTCCGGCGGTCACGACCAGGCAAACGCCCGTTGTTTCGCTTCCAACCTTTCTTGCAAGGGATTGTCCGGCTTTGACCCCGGTCGCCCCACTCAACGTTTGTTCATATACCGAATGAACGGCAACACCATCAACAAACACGGCATAACCGATTGAGGAACGCAAGTTGCCCGTTTGGTCATGAAAACCAATTTCGGGCGGAACTTCGCGGGCGTGTGTGACACACATTTCACCAAGCATCATCAAGCGTTCAATCTGTTTTTGTTTGACCGCTTCCAGGAACGCATCAATGCGCGCCTTGACATCTTCGCGGGTGAAGTTCGGTTTTATAGCCATAATCGCGAATGCAATTGTGATGGGTCGAATCGCAAGCAAACCCCGGTGATTCTGACATCTGCACCCTCTGCATCGTTGGCAACAACCACTTTTGCACCAAGTTCGACTTTCGGGCAAGTCTTTGGCAACTGAATCAAGGATGTAATCTTGTGCATGATGCCGCCGACCTGGATTTCAGTTCCGCGCCCGTCCGTTTCCTCTCGACACATAGAAAGAAAGGTCATTCCGGATGTTGATTCCTGGAAATCACCATCTTCATTCTGTGTTGATTCCTCGGATGGTTGAACCAAGAACAGAAAATGCGGGTATTGATTTACGAATGCCATTATCACCAAATATTTGATTTGTTGCGGATTTTAGGACGGGAAAACAACACGTTTGGTTTGCCAAGTTCATTGCAAAGGGCGTTATAAAACAATTTGACGGCATCCATGTTCCAGGAAACGGAATATCCGCCCTCTGTCACATTTTGCGTCATCCCTTTCAAGACTACCGACATGCGGTTGTACACGGCATTGTCGCAACTTCCGGCATCGGCATCTTCATCGGCTTCGATTCCGGCTTTCAACATGATTATTTCGATGTCATCCGCCGAAACGTTCAATCCGTTCAAGGTCTTTTCCAAGTATTGTTTATTCGTCATATCGCATTAGCAAAATGGCGGACGGCAAAGACACAAGGCTTTCAACTCCATGCCGCCGCCCGCCCGGTTTTTAGTTCTTGTTCCAAGATGTTGCGTTGGTCTGCATAAGAACAGAACGTCCCGCAAGATTCCAAGCGGGGAATGCGTTTGCGATTCCCTGGGTGACTTCCTGGACGGGTTCTTCGTTGCTGAACTTCTTGACCAGGGTGTGACCGTGCATGACCTTTTCTGCAACCGAACCAGGAAGTTTCTTGGCATCAATAGGCTTCTTCCACCATGTATTGCCAAGCACCTTTGATTCAGAGAACAGAATGACATCATCCTCAAACGGATTGCCCGTGTTGCGTGAACCATCGGCAAGTTCGATGGTGATGTCCTGGTCGATGACGATAATCTGCAAGCCCTTGAACGTTTCTTTCTTCTTTGCAAGATAGTTGTTGACGGCTTCAAGGCTTGGCACGTCCTGGGTGTTTGCGATATTCTCGACAACCGTTGCACAACGCTTCACAACTTCCTCTTGTGCTGCCAACTTGTCAAAGGTTTCGACATTCATGAACGCGAACTTGTACTTCGCGCCATAAAGCGATTTTCCAAGTTTAAGTGCCTTGGGGAAATCAACGGTCAAAGGCTTTCCGGATGTTCCGGAATATGCGGTCTGAACGCCAATCTTGTTTGAAGCGGGAACAAGGTAATCGACATTATATTCACTCACGATTGCCGCGTTGTTGGACGTTGTGAAAGTGACCTTGCCAAGTGAAATTTCTTTCAAGGCAATCCACTCCAAACGGGCGGCAACGCCATCCCAACAGAACTTGGTGTCCTCTGCCCAAAACTCAACCAGGGCGCGCAAGTCGGGGTTGTTGGATGACATAGCGACCATGATGTCGTATTCTGTCAACTCGTCCTCGTTCTTCTCGCGGGCAATGGTAATCTTGGGGATGTCACCCTGGATTCGTGAAATGGCTTCACGGGTCTTGCGTGGAATTGTAGAACCGCGTGACACAAGGTCGGCGGCAATCTTCAAACCCGCCTGGGCTTCAAGCATCTTCCAATCAAGACGGGTTGTTTCTTTCAAAGGGAACAACGTTGGATAATAGTAGTCTTTCAAATCATAAGTATGAATGACGGCTGCCATATCCTTTTCGTTCAACCCTATCATCAATGATTTCTGCATATCTTCTTGATGGTTTTATTGGTTAGACATAAATGATGCCTTTCAAGGCGGTCTTTGCGGCATCAGTTACCGCCGGGGCGTTGGCTTCGCGAACAACACCCATCACCCATGCGTCAACAAACAAGTTGGTGTTGGCTTCAACATCCATGTTTGAACCCGCAATGGCAACCGGGGTGTTCTTGACGGTCTTGTTTGCGCCCGTTGTTTGGAAAGCGGTTGCGCCCGCCTGGATAGCCGCGCCAAGGGTTGTGCCAAGGGTGATAACATCCTTTGCGGCATCTGACTTGTCGATTGCGGTTATCTGCTGACCGTTGTTGTTACCAACGGCAAAATAATCGCCAACCTTGAAGTGATGACCCTTTGCGACCTCATAATCTGTTGCGCTTGCGGTTGCTGCGGTTACGACCTGGGCGGTCTTGCAAACCTCATACAATCCGTTTGAACCCTTGGCAAGCGGTGTTCCCTCATACAGAGCCGAACCGCCAAGGTTCGCAACCGATACGGTCACGCCGCCTGGAATGTCTGCAACGCGGTGAAGAATGCACTTCACAACGCGGTTGTCTTTCTGTCGTTTAATTGTAAGTGACATTTCTTTTTCGGTTTTAATCGTTAAACTTGTTTGCCCGTGAACGTGTCACTTCCGGGCTTCTGCGATTCCACAAATTCGGCAACTCCTTTGGAAACGCCGTCATCGCCCTTGTTCGCAAAGAACGGGCGGGATTCGGATGAAAGGTTGGAATCGGCGACACGCTGATTTGCGGATTCAACATCGGTCTTGGTATCGGTCAAGAACTCATTGAACGCTTCATCATCGTTGAATGTCATGCGACCAAAGTCTTTCAATGCTTTCGCCTTGAATGCTTCGTCTTTGCATCCGCCAAGAATCTCGTTCAACTGCTTCAACCTGGAATCCGACAATGCGTTTGCGCGATAACCGTTCAATTCGTCTTGCAACGGCTTGACGGCATCCGCGATTGCACTTTTGACCATTGCGGCAATGTCGTTCGGGTCTGTCTTTTCGGATGGGTCGCCGCCGGGTTCGGTTTCCTTTTCCTTGAAGTCATACTTCTTGCGCAAATTGCTTTCAAAGGTCTTGTTGGATTCGTTGACCTCTTTGTCCACATCGGAACGATAGTCTTTGACGAAATCATTGACTTGCGCATCGGTCAACTTTTCGACAATGCCTTTCGCTTCGTCCTCGGTTGTTGCTTGTAGGGCAAGAACACCCGCCAAGACTGCCAAACCGTCTTTTCGCACGCCCGAAAACTTTGCAATCAGTAATGCGAGAATTGTTTTCTTCATTGTTCGTAAATTTTAATTGTTAAACTTCAAATCAGTTGCAAAAATAAGCAATGTATTACAATAATACACGCGTTTTTTCGTGATTTTATGCTTTATTTATCAACATTTTTGCAGAAAAATGAAAAAATTTTCTTCAAAATGCTTGTTATATTAAAAATAATTCGTATCTTTGCACCGTGCAAGTGAGAAATGCAACAAGTATCACAATGACACATCAAACAATTTGCAACGTCTAACAATTTAAATTTCGCAACAATGAAAGCAATTATCGCAAAGGACAATCAGTTCAACACAATCGGATTCCAGGTCGTAACAAACGCCGAATCAAACAACGTCATCTTCACTTGGGGAATCACCCCGAATGTACACTTCAACTTCGTCAAGGAAATCACCGTTGATGAAAAGGAAATCTTTTCCCTGGTCATCATGAACACAAAACTTCAAGACCTGGAACGTTTCGATTCCCGTTTCTTCGACATCTGCATCAAGAACCAATGCTTGAAGAAAGCAAAGGACGGCAAAGGAACGGTCGCCGTCAACTTCCAGGAAATTGATGATGAAATTTCAAAGTTGAAGCGCGACATCGCCTTGAAGATTCAGTCATTCGCATAACAACAACCGGGGCGGGTTCGCCCGTCCCACCATTTCCAACATACATCTATCATTCTAAATCAATAAGGACATGGCAACAATTAAGCAAATCACCAAACAGATTGAAACGGCAACCAAGCGCATTGCCGATTTCGACCGCAAGATTACAATGTACACCGAACGCCGGGACAAGGCAATCGCCGCCGCGAACAAGAAGTCCGGCTTGAACATCTGTGTTGATGACATCATCGTCAAGGAAAACACGAATGGACGCTACACTTGGCGCGAATACTCCTTGCCCGCATCCATCCGGGATGCCATCGGCTTTGAAGCATCATTCAAAATCACCAACGCTTGCGACTACATCAACGACAACACCAAGAACAAGGGAATTGAGGAACGCAACCTTGCCCGTCTGCAATCAGAACTTGCAGCCCTGGAAGAAAAGGCAAAGGCGGATGCCGACAATTACGACAACGCCCTTGATGCCGCCTTGCGGTCTGCAATGGCTGATTTCCGCGTTGTATGGTTCGAACGCATGATGACATGGCACGGCAAGCACTTCGACATCATCCAGGAAAGAACCCCGGTGATGAAAGACCGCCGCGCCCGCGCAATCAACGCAAAGCAATACTTCAATTGTTACGGAACATATTCCAAGCATCGCCGGACATGTAGCGTTATTGACGCAATCATCGGACGTTGCAACGAAGTCATTTATGATGCCGCCAACAATTATCCGACCCGCGATTCATACCTTGCAGACATGAAAGAAGAACTTGAACGTTCCTGGGAACGCGGCATCGTCAATCTGACAAAGAAATGCCAGGTGTACGGCGTTGACCAAAGCAAGGTTTCCACTTGCGCCCCGAACATGACATCAAAGGGATTCGAAGTCATCATCCAGGATGGAAAGCCCCGTGTCATTCACGCCCGCATCATTTGGGCGGCGGAATACTCCGACATCGTTGAACCACATATTCGTTATATTGTGACCGAAAGAACGGTCAAATGACCCCAAAAAGCACCCGGAAATGTTAAAAATCACCTATCAAGTGAAAATTTCCGGGTGTTTTGCTTGTTTTATTAAATATATTATGTAACTTTGTAGCACAATAACACATATTTCTAACGTTCTAAATATAAAAGTTATGATAACAAAGAAGTATTTCAAGACCCGCCAGGAAGCAAACAAGGTTTGCAAGGAAAGGCAACAGACCAACCCCGCAATCAAGGTTTGGAAGATGCCGAAAGGCACAAGACATCACGGCGAATTTGCCGTTTGTGACGAAATGACATTCTTGAACACTTACTAAAACATTACGACCATGACAACAACAGAATTGAAGAAAATCATCAAGAACCTGGTTGAATCCAGGTACATGAACAAGACCGTGAAGTTCGATGACGATTGGAAGTTCCGCGTCAAGGGTTACAAAGTCCGCGAACGCAAGTCGGTCATTCCCCGTTATGAATTTGAAGATTACGGGGTCGATGAAGATACGCAAGTGTTCATCATCGTTGAATTTTGGGACGCAAAGGATGAATCGGACGCAACCGATGCCGCTTGTGTGTTCTTCACTCTCAATTCCAAGGGACAAGTCGGAACGGCGGACGTTCCTTATGACTTCGAAGTCCAGGGCGCAAATGCCGACCTTGCCTTGAAGATGTGTGACGAAATGTTCAACCGCGACAAAAGACAAAAGTAAAACCAGGGCGGGGATGCAACACCCGCCAACAAATTCGCAACAATGGATAATAAGCAAGAAAGAAACATGTTCATCGTGCATTGCCACGATTTGAACCAGGACATTGAAAGGTACAAAGAAATGTTCCCGGATTCGTACACAAGTTATGATGCCGTCAAAGAAAGACTTCAAACCAGGATGGATGACCCGGTGGGCGCGAAATTCGGCATCGAAGTTTCTTCCAAATGGCAAGACAAGTGTTTCGGTTTCGAAGTTGACAAGCAAACACCAAAGGCGACACATTTCATTTACCTGGGTACATGGAAAACTTAAAGTCTTGAAGTATGAAACCAAAAGGAAACGGATTGATTGAACTTGTTGATGACAAATCGCAAGACACGGGGTTCTTCTGCATGAAGTTGGTCGGATTCCTAAACAAAGAACGGAACGACCAGGGAATCATCCCGCCCGATATATGGGAAAAACGTTTCAATGAAGCGAAAACCGGGGTTTGCTTTTATCGAACCATTTGCCCCGTGTACGAAAGGACACGAAAGGCGCATCACGTTCAACCCCGGCAATTAACATTCAATTTTTAAATATCACCATCATCATGATTGAATCAAGCATCAACACATTCGAAGTTCAAAAGGGAAAGTTCTTGAACGCCGCCCGGAAAACTCTTTTCGACATTCAAAAGAACGGAATGCGTCTTGACAATGACGGCATTGTCGCCCTTTTAGAAAGCGCGTTTTCTTCCGGATGGACATCTGCCAAGCAAGACACCCAAAACGCCGTCATCGGGGCTTTATCCGGTCAAATCCGGGTTGATTTGGCAAAGGATGTTGTAATTCCTGGTGTAAATTCACCAAAGGTTGACATCCCGGACGTTCCAAGGGAAAGAAAGGACATTGATTTTACACCATTTTAAACAGATACAACAATGAACGAACAAGAATTGAAAGACCTTGCGGCAAAGTACAATCTTGATGCCGCTTTCGTGTCCCAACTGCATGACAAGTTGGTTGACAAGTCAACAATCGAAAAGGCGTTGCGCATGTTCATCGCCGGAACGTTGAAGTATGAAGTTGCAACCGGAAACGACCCGGTTGACATCGCCGCAATCCGGCATGAAGTCGCCGGGAACTTCCAGGATTTGAGGAAACGCACGGCGGAATTTGTCGAAAAGCAAAAGGCAATTCACGACTATTATGCCGAATGCCTTGCACTTTCCCGCAAGGTGAACGGAAAGATTGTCGATTCCGTGTTCCTGGACGGCGGAAAGATTGTCGCCTTTGCTCATTACGAACCCAAACAAGGCGGAATCTATATGGCGGACAATGAAGTGATGCCGAACTTCAATTGGAATCCCCGTGAAGCCTTGAAGCGATTCCGCAACATCGACAAGGCGTTCTTCAAGGCAATCAAGCAACATGCAACGGAAGAACCGCGTTCGATGTTCATCTTTGACGAACGAACAATCAGAAAGGACAAGCCATGAACGGAACAACTATCTATCATGTACAATTCCGGGATGCCGGGGAAAGTCATCATTATTTCGGGTCAATATCCGCGATATATGACACATTCACGCCGGAACAATTGGGCGTTGCGAAATCAACCCTTTGGGGTCGCAAGATAACGCCCGGACACCCATACAAGAACAAGACGGTCATCATCCGAAAGGGTATCATGTACCGTAAACCAGGGAATCGGACAAAATGATTGATTTGTTTTCGCCCGTCTGTTGTTGGTCATGTGTTCATTGCATCCTGGACATCGGGGAACACTCCGACAAAAGGCAATATCGTTGCACCGACAAGAACCAAGACATCAATCACAATCCGCATCTTCCAACGGAATGCGACAATTGGAATAAATAAACAGACATGGAAAAGTACAAATTCATCAAGAACAATGAAAATGATGTCATTTGGTGGGTTGACAATGGGAACGAAACGAAAGGCGAATGGCTTTTCACGTTCGACAAGACGAACATCTTCAACATGTTCCAGGATTACCCGCACAAGTTGACAAAGAAGCAACGCGAAATCTTTGACAAGG
Source organism: Alloprevotella sp. (assembly GCA_045121635.1). Taxonomy (GTDB): domain Bacteria; phylum Bacteroidota; class Bacteroidia; order Bacteroidales; family Bacteroidaceae; genus Alloprevotella. The sequence goes on from JBGVGJ010000013.1 coordinate 26,038, forward strand.
AAAACCCGTATTGGGCGGACTTTTTCAAAGATAGGAAATGAACGGACGCAACGGGTTATTTGATATTTCCCGTTGCGCCTTTTTTCTGTTCTGATTGCTTCGTGTTGATATATCCAAGCATCCTTTGGAATCCTGGGTTCTTTTTCAACAACTCAATATCAATGATGCAATCGGCGGGTTCAAGTTTTACTCCATACGATGAATGCGACCTTTGACCGCCAAAACGATACCTTAATTCGCGTTGTGTAAGCGGTTTCCATCCGTTTTGATACCTGGATTGCAGTTCAAGAAATTCGAATCCGGTTGCAGTTTTGCGCACAACGGCGGCATGTCTGCCACATGTGAAGTAATATTCTTTGCCATCGACAACGTTCTTCAACAACTCATTTGCCTTTGTGAAGTCGTTTGTGTGTCGAACAACGATTCCGCCGGACTTCTCGACAACTTCAATGATGTTTGATGTTCTGCTGAACGTGTCACAACTTGAACCGCCGCGAAAATCCAACACGTCAAACCCGGCTTTGTTGCCCGCGTATGCAAACGCCAGGGATGAACAAGAACCCTTGGTCATATCGCCGCCGCAAAGACGTTCGATGATTTGTTCTTCCGTTGGTATCTTGTCGAACGTCTTGACTTCATTGTGAATCACACCGTTCTTTTCCACGCGGACAAGGAAATTGTCTATTGGTGACGGGCTTTTCGCGCCCATCTTTGCCAACGCCTTGACGTTTTGACACTCCTTGACAATCTCATTGGTGATTCGTAACGCGTTCCGGACTTCCGTTCGTTGCTCGTTCACCAGGGCTTGCAGTTTCGACACATCAACGTCCTTGCCATATTGTGCAATTGTGTTGTTTGCCATCGTGATTGCGTCCGCATAGTCACTTTTTGACAAAGCAATCTTCGCCCGGATGGATGCAACGTCCATCGACCCGCCTTTCATTGAATTGGTGATTGAAATATAATTGGGGTATTTCTCGGATGCTGCATCGCGCATTTCTTGAAGAACAAGGTCAAGACTTGGTTTCAACGAACCAATCCATCCAACCGCTTCTTGAACCACGTTCCGGAACTCTGCAACGCCTTGTTCGGCTTGTTTCTTGACTTCCGCAATCTTTGCCATCAAGGTTGATTCAACACGCTTGCGTTCTGCAATGATTTCGTTCTTGCGCCAATACTCGTTTTTGTCATCGGCTTGTTTCCACATGTTTTCCCAAGACGAATAATCAACGCCGTACAAATTACAAGCCCGTTCCAGGTCATAGAAGTCCATTTCATCCGAAATAAAGTTGTACCATTCCGTTTGTTGCTTGTCTGAAAGCGTTTCAAACGGAACGTGATATTCGATTTTCCCGGCTTCATCAACCGTTGGCAACTTTATCTTCAATCCCTGGGACAAATCACCGTTCTTGAAGTTGTCCCGGATGAAATAGGGCGTTGACCCCCAATTCCCTTGCGCTTCGATATGGTCTTGAACCCATTCTTTGAAGCCGTCCGGAACGTCATTCACCTGGTTCTTGGCGGTTTGTTTCTGATATTCCTTGCCGTGCAATGCCGCTTTAAGGTCTGCAAGTTCGTTTTGGTCGAATGTTTCTTCATCCATCAAGATAGGAACACAAACACACATACATTGGGGATGCCAACCCGTGAACTTGAACGTCTTTGGGTAACGACCAACCAGGCGTTCACACAAATCACACTTGCACTTTGGTTCATGATTTGAACGGCGGATTTCGAATCCGACAACAAAGTCCAGGGTTTGCCATCGCGCCCAATCGCTTTCACGGTATGCCATATTGATTTCCGTTCTTGCCAGGCGTTGCGCGTTCTTTACGCTTGAACGATAAACGCCTTGTCCTGGATGGAACGCTTGCGCCGCCTTTGATAGTTGCAGATTGCCGCGTTTGTCACGGACACGGCGGAAAAGGCGGTTCGGGTCTTTCAAGTTCTGTTTGACATCACGCGCCAATTGTTGCGCGCTTCGACCCTCACCAAGACCAACGTCAAGGGCGGATTCCATTTGGATTTTGTATTGTCCAACCGTCCGCCAAACGCGTTGTGAAAGGTTCATCCCGTCAACCTTGCGCCCCTGGAACGTTGAAAGGGCATCAAGATTGCGGTCTTGCATCTTGCGCAATTGTGATTTCGGCAACTTTGACGTGTCAAAGATTGAATTGATGAAGCCGTCATTCTTCTTGCAAGCGAACAACCATTGATTGCGTGAACCTTGTTCGATGACCGCTTGCACCTTGGCGGCAAGTTGCTTTCCTACCTTTTGAACAAGCCCGTTCAATGCCGGGTAATCAGCAAAGGTGAACGGAACGTCCGGATTGTACGTCCCTTTCGCCGCCGCATTGGTCACTTCGACCGTTGCCCGGTTGAATAGTTCATCGACCAGGGCGGCATATTGTTCGGTTGTCTGATAATGCGCCGTGTCGAAACCCTGGATTGAAAATCTTGTTGTCTTGTATCTCTTTGCCATCGTCAACGCTTTTTGGGTTCGAAATAACTACACTTGCCGGGGTTCGTCATGCTTTCCCCCGGACTGATTCGCGCACAAACGGCGCAATACCATTCGCCGCAAGCAAGATTCCAATTCCTACATTCGCGGCATTTGCTTGTCATTGGCTTCATCTTATCTGTCTTTTGGTTCAAAAAATCTGCATTCCCTGGTCTGTTGCATCGTTGGCGGTGTCCATACGGCGGAACAATGCCAACACGCGCCGGAAATATGGTAATTGTTGCACTTCATACATTCATCATTTGGGTTCATCATCGGGGTTTCCTCTCTCAAAGTGTTCGCATGTGTCGTGACGCAAGAAACGCGCCCACTTATGGAACGGACACCAACACATGAAAAATTCGCCGTTGACATCTTTTTCAATCCGGTTGCCGGAATGCTTGCAATCCTTGCACAAACCCGTTTCTTTGCCCGTTGTAGGCGTTTTCACCCGCCGGGGTGATACTTTCCTTGTCGCCATCATTTAAAGCCCTTGACGGTCACGAATTGCCCTTTCTGTAACCTGGTGAATGTTTCCTTGGTGACATGGCAAGGTGTCACGCGGCAAGAATCGGCGACAAACACAACCCATTGTTCGTGTACGGGCTTCCATGCCGCCGGGTGTGAAGCATTGTTTTCCCGGATGATGTCTTGTTCCGTGACATGACGTTTGCCGACAACATATCCCGAAACGGGACGTTGCTCGCATGAAGCAAGCAACAATCCCATTAGGATAATGATTGAAATATATCGTTTCATCTTGTGTGGCATCATTTATTCTTCGTCATCGTCATCATCGCCATTTCCGGACTTGCCGCCCTGGATTGGGTCGGTCACGGGTTCGCCGATGATGAATGAATTGTCCAACGATGATTGTTCTTTCAACTTCTCCATCGTCTTTGCCGTGTTCTTACTGATTCCCGCGCCCTCGATTGATTCTTCCTGGGAAATGACGGGCTTGTTGCCGTTGGCGGTCAACCAATAGTTCAATTCGTCAATCTCGCTTGTAAGCATGTACGGGGTGACTTCCGGTTCAATGTCCAGGTCATCGGCATCGGCTTCAAGTTTTTGGTTGAACATGGCAATGTAAGCCTTGACGATGTTCGTTCGGCGTTGCAGATATTCATCGAAGATTTCCATCTTGTCTTGCACTTTCAGATGTGCATCCATGAACAACAACTTCAAGGCAAGACCGGAAATCGCGCCAAGACCCTTGACGGCATCGAACGAAATGTCCGGTGTCTGTGTGATGGTATAAATCAGTTTCAAAAGGGTTTCGATTTCCAACTTCACGGATTCCGGGGCTTGTTGCCAAGACACATATTGCATCGTTGCGCCCTCCTCGCCCTCGATAACCGCGCCGGATTCGCCTTTCTTCGCCCAACCCTTGATGTCGCCCGTTGTGAAGATTTTCGGGCTTGCATGATAATCGTTGGTGTCTGCAAAGTTGGAAAGCAACTTTTCAAGGCGGTCAATCAGTTTGTCAACATCCGCCGTTTCGATTTCCGGCTGACAACCGAACACAACGGGAATCTTGTTGATTGCAACATTTTTGGGATAGCCCTCAACGACATTGTAACCGTTTTCGCCGTTCACCCAAAGCCAATGTTCTTCGTCTGTCCAGGTTTCAAAGTAGTCGGATTTCACCTTGTTTCCATCTTCCAGGGAAAAAGAACGGGAAAAGGCAATCATGTCGCCCGTTTCATCGAAATACGGGTACAATGTATCGCCATTTTTGGGTGAAAGGACGGTGCAACGCAACTTGAACTTGGTTGGAAATCCGAATTTGGTGTGTGCCTTGGGCTTTTCGTATGCCGACCAAAGTTCGGCGCATTCCTTATAACTGAAAATCGAACGCGCAACTTTGCGGTTCACGGACTTTTCCTTGGCATCGCGCATGATGCGGTCGAATGCTTTCTTGACAAGTTCCTGGTTCTCGTTGTCCGGGCTTGCAGAATATGCAACCGGATTGCCAAAGATGAACGACACGGCGCGTTTGATGATAAGTTTCTGCAATGCAACGGCAACGCGGGCAACCTTTTCGGTTCGATATGTTCCGTTGTCCTCTCCCGTGTCGATGATTTTCTTTGCCGAATCCGAATCTTGCACGTCATCATCCTTGTCAATCTTCACTTTCTTGTCCGGGCGCAAGATTGGGTCGTTGATGTCATGCAACTTGGGGTCAAGTGCCTTGTTTGCGGCTTCGACATCCGGCAATTCAATGTAACGATGTGACTTCAACTTTGGGATGAAGTCGTTTTGATTGGCGGCGGATTCCTGGTTCGCGCCGTCCACTTGTGGGAATAAATCTTTCAGTTTCATTTTTCTTTGGATTTTTATTGTTCATTTATCTGTTTACCTACCGAACAACCCGGCGACATCCGCCGAACCATTCTTCTTTCGTTTCTCAACCGTTCCGGTCAATGCGTCCGGCGCGTCATCATGTTCGTTGTTGCCAACTTTCATGTACGATGTTATTGCCTGGTAGAATGCCGGGAACAAGATGTTCCATCCCTGGGGCATGAAGCAAATGTTCTGAACGTCCGCCGAATTTTGGAAGATGCGTTGTTGCTTGTTGTCCTTTTGATGGAATGCCGTGAACTTGGTCTTGTAGTTGCCAAGGATGCGGCATTCTTTTTCAACCGCGTTCTTGAACAAACGACCGCCGTTGTTGGCTTCGATGATACATTGTGCAACGCCGTGTTTGGTCAACATCTTCGCAAGGTATGGTTGCGTGTACTCGACCGGGCGTTGTGTATAGAGAACATCCACGATGAAGTTGCCGATTTCCGTTTCATCATAGATGATTGCGCAAAGGTAGTCCGAACCCGTGTCCGCAACGTCAACGTAACACTTCCGGATGCAACGCTTTGTTGCCGGGCGGATTGCATATTCGCTGAACCCGGCTTCATACATCAATCCTTGCAATGGTTTCGGGTTCTGCATGTACTGCGTATCGAACACGAACGGGTTCTTCTTTCGCATGTCGTGCAATTCCTGGATGGTGTGCTTGAACTCCCAAAGGGCGTGTTCCTCTCCCTTTTCGTCATACCAAAGGCAAGGCAATGAAAGAACCGTCCATTCGCCGGGTTCTTGCGTCATAAGGAATCCGCAAAGGTCTTGTTCGTGCAAACGCTGCATGATGATGACAATCGGGGTGTTCCTGGAATTGACGCGGTTCTTGATGGTTGTGTCGAACTTGTTGTTGACCTTGTTACGAACCAGGGCGGAAAGCGCGTCATCCGGCTTGATTGGGTCATCAATGATGATTGCGCCGCCAAAGTCCGTGCATCCGACTTCCGGCATAAATTCGTCAAGTGCTTCGTTCAAGTCCTTGTCGGATTCGGCGTTCTTGACTTCATCGACAAGACCCGCGCCGAATCCCGTCACTTGTCCGGCGGATGAAACGGCATAAAGTCCGCCGCCTTGCCTGGTGAACCATTTCTTCGTGTTCGGTGATGTTGGCTTGGCATCGAAAAGGCGTTGAAATTCCGGGTCGCGCATGATTTCTTGAACGCCGCGTGAATTGTCCCTTGCCAGGTCATCGGAATATGAAAGATGAATGAACTTTGCCTTTGGATTCAAGGCAAGCCCGTTCGCAATGAAGTTCTTGACCGCTTGTTCTGTCTTTCCGTAACGGGGTGCAATGTTGATGATAAGTTTCTTCGTTTCCCCGGTATAGACCTTGTTCAATGCGTCCGCAATCATACGATGGTGTTGTCCGACAACGAACTTCCGGTGATACCTGGATTTGAAGAAATACCGGGTGAAGTTCAAGGAATCGGACAAAAGCCAAGTTTTCAATATGTCGATGTCACGGACTGCGTTCATTTACACTTCATCTTCAAGTTGTTTCATAAACTCCTTTGCTTCTTTCTTGGTCAAGATGCGGGCGGGCTTGACAAGCGGTTCGCCGTTTGCACCCGTCAATTCCGCATTTTGGCGGTTCTTCCAATGGTCGGGGTCGCCGTTGGTCAACACGAAGATGATTGCGCCCGTGTCCGGTGCAATATGCTTCGTTGTGGTGATTTGTTCCTTGATTTTGGGGATTGGTGTCTTGCCGTCCGCTTCCATCTTGCCGGATGGAACGGTTGTCACCTTGGTTTCCTGGACATCATATCCCTTGACCTTTTTCAACAAAGACTTCTTGGCTTCAAGAACAAACGTTTCCATTCGTTCATTGACGGCATCTTCAAGGTCTTTGGCGAACTCCGGGTGTTGTTCTTTCCAATCATAGAACGCTTGTCGTGATATACCGACCTTGCGGCATATTTCGCCGATTGTGAACGTGTCCGTTTTCACGAACTCCACAATCTTTGCGGCAATTTTCTTGTTGAATTTTCCCATTTTTCTTTGTTGTCAAGTTTGTACACATGCAATGCAATTGCATCACTCTTTCAATTCACACTTGAACCCCCGGTCTTGCAGTTCCGAAAACAACAATGACAACTTCGTGACATCGCCGCATTCGACAATAAGGCGGGTTGAAATGACTTTCTTTCCCTGGGGTTCTTCTTTTTCGGGTTCTTCACCCGTGTCAACGGGGATTCCCCACTTTGGCGGGTCGATGTTGAACTTTTCCGCCGCTTTCATTACAAGGTTGGTGTTCCATTTGAGGTTCGCCGCCCCGGTTGCGTTGTCTGCCATTGCCATTTCACGCCCTTGGGCGGTGTCCAGGTCAATGTCCGTTCGCTTGACGGCAACAATCTTCTTTCCGTCAGATTCAACGATGATGACATCTTCAAGACCAACGTTCACGGCATTCTCGATTGTCTTGTTTCCGGCAATGATGCGGTTGTTCTTGTCAAGCAAGATGGAACGTCCCGCGCCGAACTTGCGCAATGAATCTTCAATCAGATGTTGCCCGAACTCCGTTCCCTCGTTGAAGTTCATGTCATCCGGAATCAGTTGTTCGATGTTCGATTCAATAATCTTTGTTGCCATTGTTTCAGAAAATTAGATGGTTGATGAATAAAGCGAAAGGACATCCGGACAACGCGCCAAGGACGGTGAAGATGATGTCGTAAAGTTCAACCGTTCCGTGTCCTTTGGAATCCCACCATTCTTTGATGAATGCGGCGACACTTCCGGCAAAGATGCCAAGAAGCGGGTTGAAGATGCCGACAACCAGGGAAATGATGAATCCGGCAATGAAGTGTTTGCGTTTGTCCGGTTCTTGCCACATGGATTTGATGCTTTTCACCATTCCGGCAATATCATCGCGGACATCCGACAACCACGCCTTGAATCTTTCACACATGGACGGTTCTTCAAAGACCCTTTCCGCCGCAAGGAAAACGGGCGGTTGTGTCTTTCCGGCGATAACGCCAAGCCAAATATCTTGACCGAAAAGAATCTTGATGCGTTCCCACATGGTCGGTCGCCATTTGGAAATACATTGTTTGCCATCGTTCCAAACGTGAAGTGACCCGCATTCTTCATCGGTCATCGTTCCTGGACGTTGCAAACACTTTGTCGATTGTGCAAAGTCGATTGGTTTCATACTTTTGTCGTTTAAAAATTGCAATTTCAAATTGCAAAGATAAAGGGTGTGCCACAATAACACACCCTTTTTCCAAAAAAGTTATTCAAAAGTTATGCAAGTTTCACTTCCAAACCTTTGTCCGGATAGGCATTCCGGCATAGTTCCACGCAAGAAGTCCGGCATCCCTTGCGTCCTGGTTTTCCCGTCCGGTTATCCCGGTGAAATACGCAAGTTCTTCGTGTGTTATCTTACCATCCTTGCCGCGCCAACACTTGCGCAACGGTGCTTGTGCAATAACTTCGATGCCGTAATGTTCGCACATTTCAATGATTTTGCGCCCGGTTTCATGATTCGCGCCAACGTCCTTTGCAATCTTTTCGGCGGACTTGCCTTGTGCCTTGTGAAAACACGACTTGGCGTTCATCCATCCGGCTTCAACGATGACAATGACTTTCCGGTTGTTGTCGGCTTCGTCTTTCTTCCAGGCTTGCAGATTGTCAAGCAACACCGGGAATGACATGTTCGTCAATTCAAGTTTCCTTGTTGACATGTTCAAGATGCCGATTCCGGATTTCTCCTTGTCCGGGTCAATGCCGATGATGACATCATGTTTCTTCCTTGGTTCAATTATCATTGTCATTGTGCTTTAAGAAGTGCAACAATCTTGCCGCCGGGCGGATTTTCTTGAACGCCTTGACCGTGTGCCACCAAAGCAACCCGCGAACCTGGACAACGTAACGTGTCACAAGACATGGTTCGTGATACGGGTTCAAGTAATCTTCCATCGAACGTTCGTTCATGTCGATTGTCACCTTTCGGATTCTGTAATCGTCTGCCATGATGCTTTCAGTTTAGAACGGGCGGTCATCGTTGGTTTCCTCTTTCTTCGTTCCGCACAACTGAATTTCAGACACGCGGACATCACATGTTGCACGGGTCACATGGTTGTTGTTGTCCTGGTATGTGCGCAACTTGCCATTTCCGCGAACGAACACTTGCTTTCCGGCTTTCAGATATTGCAGCAATCCGCCGCCGTCACCGTTCAGCGTGCAACCGAACCATGTTGTTTCTTCGTGTTCCACGTTCTGACCGTCTTTCCATTTCTCCGAATGCGCCACGTTGAATGACACAAACTTGTTTCCGTTGTTCTCAACGACCTTGGCATCTTGGCCAAGATTTCCGATAATTTCTACCTTGAACATAATTTTTTGAATTTAGGGGTTTGTTATTCGATTACTTCATGCCACGTCTTGACGGCTTCATCGCCCGTCAGTTCGCGGACAAGGATTTTGTTTTCATACACTCGCAAGGTCTTTGCCTTGCCGTTGTAGTGATATTCGGTCAACACATTGCCGACCATTGCTTCACATTTCGCGTTCATAGATGGTGATTCGCGTTGTTTTTTGATGCAAGTGCATTGCAAATGGATTGCAAATGCAATGCAAGTGCATCGTTTTTCATCAATATTTCTTGCCGTGCTTCGCCGGGCGGCTTTCGTTGTACTTCATCTTGTGCCGGACATGCCATTCAAAGTTGATGTTCTGCGATTTCGCCCAATTGGTGATGTAGTCAAGGCCAAATTGAATGCGCTTGCAAATGCTGATTTGACCCTTTGACAATCCCTTGATAAGACCAAAGGCGTTTTCGGTCATGGTGAATCGGTCGAACGCACGGTGATAGTTGCACGGGTTCAACTTGTCAAAGTCGATTTCAAGTTCCCCGGCAAGGTCGCAAAGGCGAATGAACGTGTCGGCAAATTCATCTTCGATGGTGTCCTTGATGTATTCTTCAAATATGGCTTCATAGGATTCACCATCTTTCAAGGCGTGTTCAAACATGCCAATCCTTGCATGGCGGTTCTTTCGGTCTGCTTCGATGATTTCCGCAATCTCCGTGCAAGTGAGCATCAAACAATGTTCGTTTGATACGCGCACATCCCAAAACCCGTGATTCACGGCTATTTCGTGCGCTTTCTTTGAAAATTCGTTGTAGTTCATATTAAATTACTTTTTGTAAAGGTTCAAATAAGTGTTTTATCACTTCGACCGTCCATCCATCGCCAAGAAGATTTGCCGCATCAACCCATCCCAAGGAATCCATGTTGTACCAATCCGGGATTGTCTGTAATCGGCGCATTTCCTTTGTTGTCAACAAGCGCATGAAACCATTGTCAAACACGCAATTATCGAATGCCTTTGCATATCGGCGGGCAAACTGCTTTTGATAGTGTGGTGATTTATATTTGTCATTCTGCCAAACATCGCCCCATCGACCGCCACATCTTGCCGTCAAGCAAAGAAATTTATTGCGGTCGGTAGTTCCGCTTTCAATAATGTCTTTTGCAATGATGTTTCGGTCTTTTATTGGCTCAACTCTGACTTGCGGTTCTCCGAATAAATCATGCGTCAATGTCCCGATGTTAGTCCAATATAATCTTTCTCTATATTGTGCCGACACCAACGCCGAATTGATTTTCACCGGGCGAACGCCTAAAAGTTCCGATATAAGGGCTACATCTTTGGCATCCATGACAACATTTTCAAGCAAGAACCAATGCGGATTTGCTTCGTTTTTTATTCGTAGAAACTCATAAAATAACGAACTTTTGTCACCCGCCAACCCTGCACGGGTCTTGTTTAGGCGACTAAAATCTTGGCATGGCGAACCGCCAATCAACAAATCAATCGTTCCCACGTCAAACGTCCCATTTAGCGATGATATTTTACCCCCCCCCACAACGACATTGCGAACATCCCCAAGTTGTATTGTTTGAGGAAAGTTTGCTTGTGTGCATTGTATGGCATGTGGCTTTATTTCGGCGGCAAAATACATTTCGGGGATGATTCCGCATTCCCTTAATGCGATTTGACCGCATGACATTCCATCGAATAATGATAAAACTTTCATTGTTTATGTTTTATAGTGATACACTTTGAAATCAAAAAAATCATTTATTTGTTTTATTCAATATACTTTGTACTTTCTCCGCAAGTCCCCGGAAATACGGATTGAATTTCACTTCGTCATCGTACTTGTTCAACAAGTAAAGCATTGATGAATGGTCACGGTGAACGAATTTGGCAATCTGCATCAACTTCATCTTGCACTTGCGGCAATGATAGACAAACAGTATCCGGGCAAAGAACCCGTCACGCTTTCTTGACTTGGTGATGTATTGGTCGAACCGCAACCCGGTTGCCTCTTGGATGGCCGCTTGAATCTGCATGACATCTTGGTTCGTCTGTATGACATCGGCTTCAAACATGACAATCTTCTTTTCACGGTTGGCATAGTCGTATTCATGTCCCGCGCCGCGTGACTGCTTCCAATCCCGCAACATGAAGATGCCATCGCACCCGTCAAGGATTTCAATGTCACGGCAAAGATGTTGAATCCAAGGCGCGTTTCTTGGCAATCCGTTATTCAATGGATTTTCAACTTCAAGACCCAATGATTCAAGCAAGTCTTGCGCGTTGGCAAACTTTTCAACGACTTCTTTTTCAACGGCGGGGTCTGATATGTCGCCGACTTTCCCGGATATATATATCTTCATGGCTTCACGTTTTGTTGTTCATAAAGAAATTTGTTCACGAAATATATTTGTCCCTTGCCCGTGACCTTGGTCGTTGTGCGAACAATTGTCCGGTGCGCGGTCTGAATGGTCCTTTTCTTGATTTCGAACAAACCCATTTCGATTGCCCTTTGTGTCGGTTGGTTGTAGGATTCGCCGACCGTGCAAAGATATTGGTTATCACGCAACCATTGGAAAAGGCGGATTTCTCCGATGTTGACCCCGTTTTGGCAAATAATCTTGGCAAGTTCGCCAATCAAGATTGATGTTTCCGCCGTTTCGACCGCCTGGGAAAACAATACACGCGGCGCGGATTCCTCAATCTGTTTGTCCTTTGCTTCAAGAAGTCGTTGTTGTTCCTCGATTTGTTCTTGTTGCGTTGCAGCCAGGCGCAAGGCTTCCGCGAACGTTGCCGGGATTGCCGGGTGTGCCTGGGTGACATTCTTGATGGTTTCTTCCATCTTGTCAAATTGTTCGATGAATGCAACCTTGAATTGAAGTGCCTTTTCGCCCGTCAAGGACATTGCAAGAAGCGAAAAGCCATCACGGTTCATCACGAACATCGGTTGTTGTTGTCCCCTGGAATCTGTGTACCTGGTTTCATAGAACCATTTTGTCGCGGCTGAATTTTGAGCCGCCAAATTCCGGATTGACTTCAAGACATTCTTGTGTTGCTTGTCGAACACTCCCGCAACCTTGACCGAATCGGTCACGGGCGTTCCTTTCTCGGTCTTATAGACCACGTTTTGAATAATATCGTTTGCCATTGGATAGATAATTTTGATTAGATAATATTATTCCGTTACATCTTCCGGCGGTCTTTGCCCCGGATTTCAAAGTAGTTGCACATTGCGGACAATCGGCTTGAAACGCGGTCGCCGTATCTGTCAACAAGGATTTTGTGATTCATTGGCAAGTTAGACGTGAACAATGTCACTTGGTCTGTTCTGTCGCCGCGATATTCAAGAAGTTGCCGCAATACTTCGATGCGGTTTCCCATGTACACGGATTCGGCGGGTTCTGAACCAAGGTCTTGAATGCCGTAAATGTTGCGGGTCTTGAACTTTTGGAACGTTCCGTTTGCGGCATATTCTTCGCAAATATCATCCGCCCGGACGTTTTCCCAATACAACATGCGTTTTTCGGTTTCCCCAAGGGTGATGACAAACCCGAACGCCATTGCATAAGCCGCCATGACTTCAAGACACCAGGATTTGCCCGTTCCGGTGTTTCCGGCAATGTAGATGCCTTTCTTCAATCCGCCTGGGATGACTTTCTTTGTCACCGGGTCGATTGCTTGCATCTTCGTGTCGCAATGACACCAACGAATCATGTTTTCGTATGTGAATCGGTTTTCATCATCAATGACGAATGCCGGATTCCTGGACTTGCCGATTGCTTCAACGATTTCCAATGATTCTTGCATGTCATAGTCGGCGTAAACGTACCGGGTTATTCCCTGGAACAATCCGCGATTGCCGATGCGGTTCAATACTTGGTTTATCAATTCCGTTCTTGCCATAAGTCATTCACGTTTTCTGATTCGTCTTTTCTGTTGTCATAGTTGCCATCTTCAACCTTGCGCCAATTCGTTGCGTTCTTGAACACCCAACGGAAAGAACACCATTTCCCGGCTTTGCAGAAATCAGACGCGCCAATCTTCGTGAAGATGCCTTTGATTCTCTGATAAGCCGTTTCCGGGTCATCCCCGGCAACCATTTCATTGAAACGTTGGCGGACTTTCATCTTGTCATCGTCTGCAAGTGTTCGGGGTTGTGGGAATCCTGGACAACATTCTTTCCAGGTCGCAATGATTCTTGAATAATCAATCACGAATTTCTTTTCTTGCGAAACCTGGTCAACGGAAGTTGACGAATCTTCGTTAGAAGATGATATATTATTATCTTCGTTAGAAGATATATTTTCTTTTATTTTCTTTTCTTTGGATTGCATGTGCATTGCATTTGCATTGCATTTGCATTCAGACCCCCAACGATGTTGCGCCGCTTTCTTGCGTTTCTCCTTGATTTCGACACGCTTTTTCAAGCGTTTGTTGACTGATTCAGACCAAAACGATTCGTCATCACATTCGAACAAGTCAAAATCCCGGATGATGCTTTCAACGACCTTTGGTTCAACGTGAAGTGCAAAGGCGATTCCCTTGATGCCGTCCAACGGCAAGATGCCGTCTTGTTCGTGAAGTTGTTCGACAATGCACCAAAACACACCAAGCCCGGCGCAACCGTGTTCCATCAACACGTTTTGCAACTTTGGGTCGTTGCGGGCGTTGAAGTCATGTTGAAAATAAAATGTTTCTTTCATGTCTTTTGGTGTTTAAACCCGCCCCGGTTTTGGTTGTCCGGGGACGGACATTGAACTTAAATTTCGATGATTGCAATTTCCGGCGCGATTTCCTTGATTTTGGCAAGTTCATCATCAATGACCTTGTTGCGTAAATCTTCCAAGGTCTGATTTGCACCGGGTGAAAGAAGAATGAATGCAACTTCGCGTCCATCAACCTTTGCGAAAGTTTCAACTTCCAGGGTTTCGGCGGGCATACCCTTGAAAATGGCAATCTTCAAGGTGAACTTGGCGGGCAAGTTAGAGTTGACAACCTGGGCGAAATTGTCCGTTCTGTTGCCGTTCTCTGCAAGTGAACGTTCCATCTTGACATTGACATCCGCCTTGAAGTTCATCAAGGTTGTCACAAGGGTCATGTTTTCCTTTGGGTCTGCAAAGAACGCGCGGTTCATCTTGCAGAACAAACCAAGTTCGGCGGGTTGCCAATCCTTTTCGGCGTTGTTGATGCCGAAACGAACGAATGACGGGTTGAAAGCCAACGCGCCCTTGACGATGCCGCGCTTGTATTCATCGGCTTCGTTGATGACAAGGGTGATGGACACATTTTCGCGGTCAACCAGGATGTGACAATCTTTCTGCAAGAATTGTTCGGCGTTGATTCGCTTTGTCAGATACTCGACAACCGTTCCGATTGTTCCGGACAAGTTGGTCTTGACGGGTGCTTTTGGGTCAAGAACCTTTGGCGCGTCACCCTCTCTGATAATCACTTCGTTTGTGCCTGGGGCGCAATTGATAATCATTTTCTCGTTTTCCATTTTCTTTGAATTTTTAATTGTTTGACATGTTAGTTATCTGTTCCGGTTTTCTCCTGGTTACGGATGACACCGAACAAGGTTTGTTGAAGTTCATCGGCGGTTGCCGGACGTGATTCAATCAAATCGCCCTCTTTGTTGTAGTAACCCGTTTCGCGGGCTTCCTGGTCAACGAACTTGAAGCATGGTTCTTTGACATACTCCGATTTTGATTTGATGTCGCCGACCATCTTCGCGCGGGTTTCTTTCAAGGGCTTCAACTTGCCTTTGTAATACGCGGCGGATTCCTTGGCTTCTTGTTCAATCTCTGCAATCTCGATTGAAGCATTGGCAAGTTCTTCTTTGCGTTGCTGCAATTCTTCCGGTGAATAGGGCTTCATATAACCCTTTTCTTCAACTTTGTCGCAATTGTCTTTCAAGAACGCTTCGCGGGCGACAAGATTTGCGATGTCCTTTCCAAGTGTTTTGTCCATGATGAAATTTTTTATTTGTTCAACAATAAAAAGTCGTTGTATAATTCGGTGAACATTTCACCGAATTGGCGAGCGCGATTTGACGATTTGAAGCAAAGCCGCGACCCGATAATCGCAAGCGTAACCGTAGGCGCATTATTCGTATTCGCAAAAACGAACCCCGCATGTCCTTTGTCATAGATAAACCAAGGATAATATTTCCATTGTTCGCGGTTCGAATAGTCCGGAACGAAATTGTCAATCTTGTTCCAAGCCTGGGCGATGATAACAAGCATGTAAAGTGACTGCATTGCCTTGACATGTTCATCGGCGCAATCAAAGGCAAATTCATCGGATATGCCAAGGTATTTGCATGATGACGCAAAATCCGGGCAAATATCGGCGGGTTCTTTTTCTTCCACTTCGCGGGTGTCAAAGTCGAACACCGTCAAATCGTCATCATCCTGGCATTCGTTGATGATGGTTTCACTTGCTTCCGAAAGGTCGTTGCATACTGCAATGACTTCGTTCGGATTCTCCTTTTTGAAAACTTCAATCTTTTTCATTTTTTCTTTTTTTAGAATGGTGTTTTATTAAATAGAATTTCCAACCCCGGTTCGGCAACATGAACGTTCTTGTGTGTCGCTTTCTGTATGCCGTCACGGAATGCGGCGGCATCGGCATTGCCGGATGAAAGGTGAATCAAGACGATGTTGTTGACCTTTGACAAGTCGTTGGCAAGCAACGTTTCCTTGCATGTGTCGAAAGACATGTGTGACTTGATTGTTCGGTTTCTCAATGCCGGGTTCAACTTTCCGGATTCAATGTTTGCATCCAGGATGTCAAGACGATAATTGCATTCAATCATGACGTTGTTCAATCCGGCGAATGTGTATGCCAAATAATATGTGTCAGTCGCAAACAATGTCATTCCACATTCCGGGTGATAGATTAAGAACCCGAACGGGTCGGCGGCATCATGTTCCGTTTCAAATCCTTGAACCTTGAAATTGCCTACATGGTACACGCCGCCCGGCATCATTCCGCAAACAAGACGGTTTTCTTCAAGATGCAATGCTTCTTTTGTTCCCTGGGACATGTAGCAAGGAATCCTTGCGTCAAGGAATCGTTGAACGTGCTTCGCATGGTCGCCGTGTTCATGTGACACCAATGCGCCGGAAATGCGGCGGATGTCGAAGTTGATTGCTTCTTTGACACGGGCGAACGGGATGCCGCATTCAATCGCAATGGCTTCTTTGTCGTTGCCAAGGATGTAGCAATTTCCGCTTGATGATGAACCAATAACTTGTAACTTCATAATTCGTTCGGGTCTTTAAATGTTAGAATCCAGGTGAACGGGTTTCCGGGGCGTTTGACGGCGTTTCCGGTGTTGGGGTGGGCGATTGTCCCGCCGGGGCATCATTCGCGGCTTGTGGGGCTTCTTTTGATGCCGTGCCAGGATTTGCCGGGGCATTATCGCCGCCAACGTTCATGACAATTTGCTTTTTGTTGGCATTCTCTTTCTTTTCCTGGTCAACCTGGTTGGTTACATCTTCGTAATCAACGAACCCGGTTTCCTCGCGGGTGTACATTGCGCCAAGTTGTGCGGGGAATGCTTCGCGCAAGGCTTGAACCTTGGCAATCTTCGAAATCATTGTTGACTTCTTTTCATTCCAAATTGATTGTTTCTTGTCATACTCTGAAAGGTTGACACTTGAATAAATCGGGAACTTTCGGTCATCACGATATATTTTCGCCCAACCGCCAAGAAGTTTGTCGGATTCGCGGCAAAAACAACCCTCGACTTCCAGGATTTCACCATTGCGTTCGATAATGATTCCCGCCTGGAATCCCTGGTAATGCGGGCAAGCATCGGCGCGCTTCAACAAGGCTTCCTTTGATACAATCATTTGTGCGGGTTGTGTTCCGAACTTCACAAGGTAGGCTTCATTCAAGAACGGGTTCAACTGATTAAACTTGCAGATTGAAATAAACTGCACAAGGTCGGTGTCTGACACATTGCCGCCGCCCTTTGTCAAGTAGTTGCGGACAATCTGATAACTCAATTTCACTTCTTGCCCGGCGACTTCATAAGTCACAAGACCTTTGTCATTGTCAAGGACGGCGGGCGCGTTGTTCTGATTCGTGTTCATAAGACTAAATTGATTATATGTTTAACTTGGAATTTTACTTCACAATCAACTCATTGTCAGTTGTGACAACAAGGTTGATGATTTGACTTTCTGTTGGAATCAGTTCATTGACCGATTCGCGGTTGTCGATGAAGATTGGCGCGCATACACCATTGAACTTGCAAAGGGCGTTGATGATGTCAAGTCCGGCGTTCACTTGCTTTGCGGTGTTCGCAACCTGGAACGGTGTTCCATCAATAAGCGGAACGCATGTTTCGAACTCGTTGCCGTCAATCGTATAGTCGAACAAGCGGAACTTGACCATTGTGAACATGCCATTGATGCGGCGTTCGCATTCATCAATCTTGGTCTTGGTGAATTGTGCAACGGTGTATTCCTCTTTCTCTGCATCGGCAATCTGTTGTGCAAGGTCTTTTCCGGTCTTTTCAAGACGTTCGATTTCTTCATTGCACTTCTTGATTTGGTCACGGCAAGAAAGACGAAGTTGTGCTTGACCGCGCTTGTCCTGGATGTCTTGCAGTTCCTTGACAAGTTCCTGGTTGTAGTCACCCGCGTTGTCCGTTGATATGGTTGCCTTGATGTCTGCAATCTTTTTGTCGATGTCAATGATTGATTCCAGGTTGCCGCCGTCAATTGTTGCGGGCGTGACTTCCGGATGGTCTGCAAGGAACTTGTCGCATTCCTCAATGAAATCCGTTGTTTCCTTTTCCTGGGATTCGATTTCGGCGGTTGCCTTGCGAACCTTGGCAAGAACCTTTTCAAGTTCTTCGATTTCCTTTCCCATCTTTTGCCCCTTGGCGGTGATGTCAGCAAGTTTCTTGTCCTTGGCATCTTCGAAGTGTTTGCGTGATTCCTCAACGCGGTCGGCGGGCAATGCTTGTCCGCAATAAGGACAAACGGTTGCCGATTCATCAAATGAACGGGCGTTTTCCTCTTGCCATGATTCACGCAACTTGTCTTGTTCGCCCTTGATTTTGGCGATTTCATTTTCAAGGCGTTCGATTTCACGGCGGTTGCCGGAAAGTTCATTCTTTGTCAGTTCAAGCAAACGTGCCTTTGATGACCTGGATGCCGACTTTTCACGGCGTTCCGCATTGGCTGCAAACGCCTTGTCCTTTTCATCCTGGTTCGCCTTGCGGATGGCTTCTTTGCGCGATGCTTCAAGTTCGGCAATCTTGGATTGCTTTTCTTGTTCGGCTTCGTACTTTGCGCGGTTTGCCTTTGCCTGGTCTGCCATTTGACCGTTGATTTCCTTTTCGCGGTTGTTGTAACCCTCGATTTCAGATTCCAACGCCGCCCAATCTTGTTGTTCCGGCATCATCTTTTGTGTTTGGTCGATGCGGGGTTGAATGTTGTCAAGTTCAATCTTCAAACGCTTCTTGCGGGCTGCAAGTTCTGTCTTGAAGTCTGCAAGTGACTTGCCGGAAATCTTGTCAAGCAATGCGGCGAAATCCGGATTCTTGGATGCAATGTCGGAATCGTTGATTGTTCCGGCAAGCAAGAACAATTGTTCACGCTGATTCTTCCAAGGCATATTGACGAAGAACAACGGGTTCGTAATCATCTTGAACACGGTTTCATCAATGATGTCCTTGATTCGTGCCTGGTAGTCGGTAACGCGAACCGGGGTGTCGTTCCAGGTGCATTCCGTGTGATTGCCCTTGAACACTTGTTCGGTTTGTCCCTTTGGTTTCACCCAATCTTCAACGAATGAACGCTTGATTGTCAGACGTTCGCCGTCAACGTTAAGAACACCCGTCACGGAACACTCGCATTTCTGCAATGAATTTCCGTTTTCGTCATTGGACTTGATTTCGAAATCCTTGCGGTCTTTCGAATCCTTGCCGAAAAGAAGCCAAATGAACGCGTCAAAATGGCGGGACTTGCCAAGACCATTCGCGCCCATGATTGTTGTCACATCGGCGTTGAAATTGGTCGTGCGTTCCTTTGCGCCGCGCCAATTCACCAACGTCAGACTTTCCAAAATTACTTTCTTCATAGAACTAAAATTTTTTAGAAGTTATTAAAACGATTTTTTCAGTTGTAAAGCCCGGTCAACGTCAATCACAATCATGCGTCCGCATTGTGTTATTGCATCGTTGATTTTCCCGGATGCCTTGATTCTGTTTGCGGTGGCGATGCTGCAATTGAACACCCTTGCGATTCCGGCGATTCCATATTCCAGGTTGCGCGGCTTTTCCTGGGGTTGAACACTTGCGGCGGTTGTTTCCCGGATAAGGTCAACAAGTTCGCCAACCGTCAAGTCAATAATTCGCGTGTTTGGGTTCAACATCTTTCGTGAATATTCCTTTGATGAATGCCTTGACGCATTCAACGCCGCCAATCAACATGACGATTCCAAGGATTGCGGCAAACCCGATTGCCTTTGACACGATGAACGCGACAAACCATTGACCGAACGACAAAGATTCATCCGGACAACCAAGGATTCCAAAGATTGCCACAAATGCAAGTGCATAGATGGCGGCGATTCTGATAATAAATGATACTTTTTTCATTGTTGCGAATGTTTTTAAATGTTCATGTAAAATGTTGCATCTTCGATTTCAGACCTACGTCTTGCAACGCGGGTCGTTCTTGCAGTCCTTGCAGACCTGGTAGCGCGGATGATTGATTCGCCGTTCATGACCATTTGGAACAATACCAAAAGAAGCAAGCAAGTTGCAATTGCGCTTCGCTTCAATGGCGAAAGGTCGAATGAAATGTTGAATGTCGTGCAAAACCACCACGCGGACAATTCGTTGATTTTCGTCACCCCGGTCTTTTCATAGATGTTCCGGGTGTGATTCTCAACGGTTCGTTCTGAAACGAAAAGACGGTTGGCAACATCTTTCTTGGTTGCGCCCCATGCCAATAGTTCGGCAATTTCCGCTTCGCGTTTGGTGAGTTTTACGGCATTCATTACGCTTCCCCCCATACATCGGTAACACCGTACTTCGCAAAAATCCGTTCGATTTCTTGCGCTTCACTCACTTTCGGTTCAACGTTGCCGTTCAACCTTGCAGACCATGACGAACGTGTTGTGATGTTCAACGCCGTCATGATTTCGGCGCGAACGTCAACCGCGTCTTTCTGCATCACCTGGGAAAACCCTTTTTTGAACGAAAATTTTTCCATTTCTTAAATGTTTGTTTTAAATTTGTTTAATTTTACTTGTCATATTGCGTGTTTCTCGCAAAAATGACGTAATTTTGCTATTTCAAATGTGCCGTTTTTGCCGTACATTTGCAGCGTGGAACGAAACACGGTGCAAAGATACGAAATATTTCGCGAAATTAAAGCACAACAACACGAAAAATTTCACGAAACAACGAGTTAAAAAATGTGAACAGAATGTCGAATATAACATAACTTACTGAATATGAATGATTTATGCGATGTTAAGGTGATTCGGGAAAAATTAGGTATTTCGCAAGAAGAATTTGCGAAACGCCTTGGTGTGTCATCCAGGACGGTTCAAAATTGGGAATGCGGAAAGAAAATACCGGATTCAAAACGCGAAATCCTGGCAAAGATAGCCGGACAAAGCCCGTCCAGGTTGAAGTCTGTTCAATATTACGGCGGCGCGTCTGATTCGGTCGTATCATTGCCCTTGATTCCACTTGATGCGGTTGCCGGGCTTCCTGGTGATGACAATGACGGCGTGTTCCTCAATGACTGCGAACGTTACACCGTCCCCGAATTTTCCGCCAAGGGTGCGCAATATCTGATTCGTGTTTCCGGGACATCCATGTTGCCGAAATACAACAACGGGGACATCCTGGCATGTCGCAAGATTGATGAAATGACTTTCTTCCAATGGGGCAAGGTTTATGTCATGGACACCAGGCAAGGCGCATTGGTGAAGAAAGTGTTCCCGGATAATAACAACCCGGACAACATCTTGTGTGTATCTGAAAACAAAGAAGATTTCCCGCCGTTCACATTACCGAAAGCCGAAATCCGGTCAATCTCGATTGTCGTTGGTGTGATTGGGGTCGAATGATAGATATATATAATATAATAATGTGCATTTGCATTGCACATGTAATGCACTTGCATTGCAAAACACTATTATAAAAGAAAAGAAAATAAAAAGAAAGATATTATAATATACTTTTTCACTTCGTTCAAAAGATATATTCGTGAACTTCAAATCAAAAATTCGTGTTTTATATGGGAAAGGTTGAAATCAATGTATCTGAATTTTACGGTGTCCCGGCTTTTTATTCCGTGATGCCGCGCCCGATTTTCGAAACCCTGGAATCGGCATCTTTGAACGGCGACACAACGGCGGTCGTTGACAAAGACTTATTTGACAAAATGATGTTGGACTATAAAAACAAAATGCAATAATGGATTGGTTTTATTACGGCGTGTTGCCAATAGTCGCCGGGATGTTTCTTTATTACATCATCAAAGGCGTTGCGAATCAGAACGACAAAGAACAGACAAAGGAATGAAGAAAGTTGGAATCATATTCGTTTTATTCCTGGCATGTGTGATGACCGCGTGTTCGTCAGACGATGAAAGACCAGGTGAACCGCAAGTTGTGAACCTGGACAACCCGGATTCGGTTCTTGGAAGATGGGATGAAGTCGGCGGCGATTGGTATTTCATATTCGACAATGCGGGCAATTATATTCAGTACAACGGGCAAGTAACGTCCGGAACATACTTTTTCGAAATGGCTTCAAACGTCATCCATTGCAAAGTGAATGGAAGTGACAAGAAAGATGATGCCTTTCGTATCAATGTGACATTCGAAAGTGACAAGAACCTTGCAACATTCACAACGGGTTCTTCAACCATCAAAGTGAAACGTAATACAATGCAACAATGAAAAAGTCAATCAACAATGAAGCCGTTGCAATCACGCGCCGTTTCTTCCAGGCGTTGCAAATGGCAATTGACAACGGTCTTTGCACCGGGGTCAAAGGATTTTGTGAGGAACACAACTTGAACCGGGAAAAATATCAATACATCAAGAACGATTTGGAAAAGCCCGTTGAAGAATGGCGTTACAAGGTCATTGACCTGGACGCGCTGCAATACCTTTGCAAAGATTTCATGTTTTCGGCGGATTGGTTGCTTCTCGGACAAGGTAAAATGATGAAACGCAATGATTATTGAAAAGACAATCAAGTTCCTTTTGCACAAGCGAAATCCAGGCGACACGAAGAATCTTGGAATCCGGATGCGTGTGACAATCAAGGGTCAACCGCCGATTGACTTTTCTTTCCCAAGGAACGTGCGAATTGACGCGGATGATTGGGATTTCGAAAAGATGCGCCCGAACCAGGAATCAGACAACCCGGTCTTGAAAGATGTCAACCGGACAATCGCCGATTGGTCGGAAAAGATGGATGATGTGTTCGCCCGTTACGAAATCATAGAGAAACGGACACCGACAAACGATGAAGTGAAGATGTTGTTCAATGACTTCATCGGCAAGAAGTCAATCTTTGACGCAAGCGACAAGCCGGGGTTCTTCCAGGTATTCGACATGTTCACCGAAACGATGGGCGACAAAAACGAATGGACGGAAAGCACACAAGAAAAGTTCCAGGCATTGCGCAACCATCTTGAAAAGTTCGACAAACGTCTTTCCCTGGATTTGTTCGATGATGACAAGGCACATGCGTTCATCACATATCTTCACGGATGCGGATTCCGGAACACAACGGTCAAGAAACAAGTTTCGTTCCTCAAATGGTTCTTGCGATGGGCGGCAACGTCCGGGTTCTATCCTGGACACACACATGAAACATTCAAGCCGAAATTGAAAGGAACGTCCGTTGAATCAAAGGAAATTATATATTTGACCAAGGATGAAGTCAAATGCCTGGAAGAAATGACTTTCACGGAAAGCCAATCATCACTTGAACGCGTCCGTGACGTGTTCTTGTTCTGTTGCTTCACCGGGCTTCGATATTCGGACGTTAAGAAGTTGACCCGATACGACATCCGGGACGGGGTGATTGTGTTCGTCACCAAAAAGACCGTTGACGGCATCCGTGTTGAACTCAACAAGCATTCGCAAGCAATCCTTGACAAATACGCCAACGTTCCTTTCCCTGGGAACATGGCATTGCCCGTTATCAGCAACGAAAAGATGAATGCCCGGTTGAAAGACCTTGGAAAACTTGCCGGGTTCGATACACCAACCCGCCTTGTCTATTTCCAGGGAAACACCAGGCATGAAGAAATCTTTCCCAAATGGCAATTGATGACAACACATGTTGCCCGCCGGACGTTCGTTGTGAACGCATTGCGACTTGGCATCCCGCCGGAAGTCATCATGCGTTGGACGGGTCATTCATCATTTGAAGCGATGAAGCCATACATGAAGATAATTGATGAAGTGAAACGGACGGCAATGTCAAGATTCGATGATTTTTAGTGAAAAGTAGTCCGAAAATGACCCCAAAATCATTGTACACGATTTTGTACACGAATTTGCCCCGAAAAGTGATATTTTGTGACACAATAACATATCACCCAAAAACCAAGAATCCAGGTTTTACGGGGATTTGCGATGTTTTGATATTCTGTGAAATGGTGGGTCGTGCTTCCTCTCTCTCCGCAAAAGGTGCAAACGGTTAAAGTTTGCACCTTTTTTCTTTCCCTTCGTGCAAACCTTTACAGCATGATTACTACAAAACAAATCCAAATCAAGGATTACAACTACAATCTCCCCGACGAGCGCATTGCA
>JBGVGJ010000014.1:0-21647 GCA_045121635.1 Alloprevotella sp.
ATAGAACAAGTTTGCGATTCACTTTTGAATCACTGAATGACTATGCACGACAATGTATATTATAAGTGATTCAGAATTGAATCAGGGGTGCACCGGATCGCAACAGAACTGGAAGGAACTCCCATTGTGCTTTCCTATTTGCGAACTGGTCAATTTTTCGTTCCTGTAAATTACTGGAAATTAAAAGCACCCCGACCATACAAGGTAAGGGGTGCGTTGCTGTCAGTTAGCTTTGAGGTAGCGTATAAGTGCGTGATGAAACGCTTCGGAATTCCAACGCTCTATAGGTATGTAGTGAGGTTGCTTTGGATCTGTGAAGGCGAGCCGAGTGTAGTAGACAGCGTCATGAAGAGTGAAACCCTGACGGAAGAGGTTGACGCAGTATTTGACAGGTTCTTTGTAGAGGTTAGGCACTGGCTTTACCGGAAGAGGGGTTTCACCGTATCTTCTGTCGGTGCGGTTGTACTGTTGTTCAAGAAGACGCTGTCTGCGTCTTTTAGCTTTAGTCATACGTTCTGATTTCATGTGGCGAACTCCGTTGGTGGGTGTTACGTTGCTGTTTGGATACAGTTATTCCCTTGTCAGGGAGTAACTAAAAAAATAATAGTTATTCCGCACATTGAAGTGAACACTGAAGGTAAACATCCTCACCGTACCCTTGGCATCAGTTGTTCTGTGCTACGGCATCCAAGCTAACGCAGACCCAATCCTGCTTCGCTGCACACGGGTTCATACAGAATCCGAAAAGCTACCCCTTTTTTTCTGATCGGTAGGACACCGCCCTTCCTGTGGCACAGGTCGGTACGTCAACCGCTGTTTTTTAGATTTGAGAGGTGTTAGTCCATTAACCACCTCTGTGATGTTTGATTCAGTTGTATTTCAACTCAATGTGAGAAGGCCATGCTGATGCCTGAATGGGAATAGTTATGACATCAGCTTGTTTACAGTTACCTTATACCACAAGTGGAATCCTCTGTCAGTTAATTTCTGTAAAAAAATCACACAAAACGCAAATTTTTTTGCACCAAAGTAACCAATGGTTATTTTGTAGGGGGGTCTTTCAAAGGGGGCATCCTGATCGAAGCCGGATTTTGGCTTTCGGAGAAAAATCGTCTCAATGTACAAATCTGACATTTTAATTGCCATATTTGCGGAAAATCTGCAAAATAACGCATTTAATTGCGTGAAAACGCATTTTTAGGTACGAAAAAACCACGGTAGTAGGGGGAGCCGTGGTCTTCTCGATGAGGAGTCTTCATAAGATTTGCAAAAGAGGCATATAATGTCAAACTGGGCATTTTGACGGATGGTCTTGGGGGAGTCCTGAAGATCCGTCACGTTGCAGAGAGTCATGTGACTAACAAATGAACCCCCTTGACCAAGGATATTATCTCACGATCCTTGTTGATTCTGTAGTAGGTAGGCTGAAAATTCTTGAAAAAACACTAAAAATACACTTTTTTGATGGAAATTACCGAAATTTAGAAATTTTTTCTTGACAGAAATGGTCTATTTTGGTAATAAGACGGTAGGGTGCAAATATATTTGCACTTTTGAAGGGATTTTTTAAGCATGGCAGACAAGAAACCGAAATATTACAAGTTAAAACCGAGAGGACTCAAAGGCGAGACATGGCAACAGATAGTTTTAGCGTGGAAAAACGGCTTATCTGACCGAGAAGCAGCCTTCAGAGCGTCCGAAGATACTGGACAGTACCTTACAGAGAAGGATATAAAGGAGATAGTAGCCAATTCTGCGGAGATCGCAGCGTTAAGAGACTATCTGATGAACGACATCGTTTCACAGGCGAAACTGAACATCGCTGACAACATCCGTGAAGGTAATGTGTCTACATCGAAGTGGTATTTGGAACGTAAAGCACCTGACGAGTTCTCATCCAAGGCTGCGGTAGCCTTTGAAGGTGCGGTCATTGGTCTGACTATGGAAGAAAAACAGGCAGAGATAGACAAATTGCTTGAATCCTTCGGTGTGGGGTCAGAGGAAGGGGAATCCGATGGCTCTCGCAAAGTATAAAGACCTCGAAGCGTTATTCGAGAATCAGCACTTTGATCTTCAGCCTTGGATAATCGGATATATACCCAAATGGTACAAGAGATTGTCCTGTTCAAAGGAAGAAGCGTTGCGTCTTGCGAAGCTGGGTGCGTCAAGGATGGCATCAGCCTTTGGGATTCGGTGTTTCTTCTCGCAATCGGTCATAGCCGGAGCGATTCTCGATGACAGTTATGACGAAGTGATAATCTGCCTGTCATCGCAGTATGGAAAGTCATGGCTGATGGGTCATGTTGCTCTGCTTCGTGCTTATGAAGGTGCGAAACAGTACATCGCTGCCGGATCAGCCGACAAAACGCAGATTATCATGTCATACACCACGGCGAGTACGCAAGAAGCATCGCCGGAGATAAAAAACGCATTATTAATGAAGCCAACTGAACTGGAACGGCTAACCACATCCGTTTCAAAGCAGAAACTGGCTTTTGCCAATGGCGGTTTCGTAGAACCCATTACATTGGCTGATGCGTACCAGGACAATGTGGCACAGAACAAGGCTGTTGGTCGTGGCGGTGACTTCATCGTAGACGAAGCTGCCTTGGTCAGCGAAGACACCTTCGCAGAGATGGGACGTAGAGAGTTTGCGAAGATTGACGGTACGAAATACAAATCTGTACTGATTTCCAATCCTCACAGACCAGGAACCTTCTATGACAAGCTGACGGATGACGATCCACCCGAAAGGACGCTCATTATTTGGGCGGATGCCCTTACTGCGGTGGAAGAAGGTCGGTTCAAGGACAAAGAAGCTGTGATGAACAGCGAATTTGCCAAGAACAAGTCAACTCGAAGGAGATATTTACTGTCTGTACTCGATGTAGATGGCGGTGGGATGTTCGATGTACCGCATACGCATCCTGAACGCATCGAGGAAGAAGAAACACAGCACTTCCTTGGTATAGACAGTGCGTACAAAGGCAAAGACCATATCTGTGTTGCTGATGTAGCGGTAGACCAACACGGAATCCGTGTCGAGGAAGTCTACGTCATGCAGAAGACAGAGTGGATAGAAGGTGTCACATCAGATGACATCATATCAGACATCGTGCGGATCGACAGGAATCTGCACGTTGCGAATGTCTGTGTTGACACAGGCTACGGTGTGTGGCTGAATGAAGGACTCATCAAGCGTGGGGTCAACTCACACGGAGTCAACTTCTCCGAAGCACCGACAAAGGCAAGGGTGAGAGCCGGACACTACGCTGCGAAGAACGCATCGAACAAGAGAGCCGAAATGCACCTTGACCTACAAGACCTTATAGAGAATGGAAGGATTTCCTTCTCTGAAGATGCCTATCGGTACATCAAGGGTGTGTTGCCATACGTCACCTGTGAACGTACCGCTAACGGCAAGATAAAAATAGTAGAGAAGTCGAAGATAAAAGCTATCATCGGAAAGTCACCTGACGAGTTGGACGCTGTTCTTTTGGGAATCCAAGCAGCCATCCAATACTTGGGTGAGGATATAGAGCCAATAACATGAGTGATAAGAACGACAAATTATTAGAAGACTTTCTGCGAGATTGGTTGGAGTGCAACACCGTCTGCGACCTTGCCAAAGAGAGCGAGATCATGAAGAAACTGAAAGACCTGGAAGGATGGAACAAGGTAGATTACTACATGGAAATCCTTCCAGGTGCTGACTACGTTCGTACACAGACGCTGAACTACATCTTTTCAAGTGGAATCACAACAGGGAGCATCAACGAAGACGTTGACCTTGACAACTTCCTCTACAGAACGAATGAAGAAGGGGTCATGAACCTCAACGTGCTTCGTAACGTCATCGGAACAGCCATCTCACACGGATGCTGTGGTGCAAGGTGGTACAGAGGTAACATCTACCAGTACAAGCCAGGTACTTACAAGATGCTGAAACTCCGCAACCGTGACGGAGTGATGATGGTCGCAGCCTATATCGTAGCAGAAGATGGTGGCATCGTTCCTGACATCGTATGGAACGAAGACGAAGCATTCTCATTTGAGGAATACGAAGACATTGTTCGTTATCTGCGAGATCAGAAGATTATCCTTCTTGATACGTCAGATTTCCTCAACATGAGGAATGACACATCGCTCGATTACGGATATTCACCTCTCTTGCACGATACGTTGCGACTCGACCTGTTATCAGCGACATACGAACGATTGAATTATGATGTCAGATATGACGGTCCGGGTCGCATCGTTATTCGTCCGAAATCAGGCTTTATGTCTGACGAGTATAACGATATATCAACATCAGCACTGATGAACGAGTCCGTCACATCAGCCAGTAAGCGGTTGGAGAATGTGAAGAAAGAAGCTGCGAGAGTCGGCAATGACTTAAAGGAGTCCTCGTCTGACAGCGTAATCCTTCTGTCACAGGCATTCGACAAGGAGATCACGCATCTTCCGAGAGTGACGAAAGCCACAGAGTTCTTCGATTGGCTGAAGAATGACACGTTCATCATCGCACAGGACTTCGGAATGTCACCATCCCTGTTAGAGTTGGGTGGCATCAGTGGCAATGTTTCAATGACATCAATTATATCGAACTCCATAGCTAACAACATTGTGCCGTTGAGAGAGAAATATGCCACACAGATTAGTCCGTTCCTCGTAGAAAAACTTGGTGTTTCAAGAGTGTACTTTGATATGTATGCACTTGACCAAGCAGATGACGAGAACGTAATGAGAACACAAGTTGCGAATATCATTTCGATATTGAACAGCATCAAGGATGACAATGACAAGATTAGACCTGAAGCGTCACAGCTTGTAATCGACTTTGCACAGATGCTGTCCGACAATATCCACAATGAAAATTCACAGCTTGAAGAACTGTAAAGGAAAAACACATGGGAGCAAAACGAGATTTAACTGGACAGAGATTTGGAAGGCTCACTGTCATCGAAGAATGTGGCAGAAAGCGTGGCGGTGTTTTGTGGCTTTGCAAATGTGATTGCGGAAATGAAAAGAAAGTCATGTCCGCAACCCTTATCAATGGGAAGACCACATCGTGCGGTTGCCACAACAGAGATGTAATTACGAAGCACAACAAATCTCGTTCGAAGTTATATCACACATATCAGTGCATGGTAGATAGATGCACCAATCCGAACTCGAAGGAGTGGGAACGGTATGGTGGTCGTGGCATCACTGTTTGTGACGAGTGGTTGAATGACAAGTCGGAGTTCTTCGATTGGGCATTGACTCATGGATACGAAGAAGCCGAACGTGGCAGATTCACACTCGACAGAATAGATAACGATGGTAACTATTCGCCGGAAAATTGTCGGTGGGTAGATATGAAGAAACAGGCACGAAACAGACGCAACAACGCTGTTTTGGAGTACAAGGGCGAGAAGCATTGTCTGTCTGAATGGGCAGAACTTCTCCACGAAAACTACAGTAAACTTCATAGTCGTTACAGAAGGAAGTGGTCTGTTGAAGAAATCCTCTTTGGCAGAGCATAGTTAAGGAAAAGGAGAAAAACACATGGCTATTCAGGAAATCATTGACGCTGCAAAGAATGTAAAGCCGTATGCAGAAAAAGACGGTAGAAAAATCGTATCCTTTGAAGACTCTGTTGCTCTTGCCAACATGGAAGGTGTAGAGCCTACACCGACCACTGGTCAGAGAACATATAACGCTGACGGTTCACTGGCAAGAACGAACAAGCAGACCGCAGCCATCAATCCGCACAACTACTTCGCAAATCGCTTCAGAGCGACACAGAAGAAGATGAGAGTTGTCGTGGATTGGAGAGCGATTCAGGAACAGAGTACAGGCGAAATCTACATCAGAAACATTCCGGCTTACGTCTTTGAGCGTGTGAAGACAGAAGATACTCCAAGTGGAGAGAAGGGCGAACTGACTCTCACTGGAATCGAAATGGTTAGTGACACGGAGTTCATATCTTCGTTCACAGATACATTGAGTGTAGAAGCAATGATGCAGATTGCACCTCTGATCGCTAACTTCGGGTCAGACATTACTGCATCTGAAATGCCGATTTAGTGAAAGGAGAAACGTAAAATGGCAAGCAAGACACAGTACACTTACACCGTTAAAGTCGTTACTCTTGGTGGCAACGAGTTCACAGCCACTGACAGTGCTACAAGCAAAGCCGGATACGGAGCATATCAGCAGTTTCTGCGGAAGGACATCGTAGAGATTCCTGGCGAAGGAAAGACAACCTACGTTCCGTACCATGCTATCGACTATGTTGAGGTTTCCAAGACATCTTCATCTGCCACATATGAGGACGATACTTGCGTGACCGAGTAATCAAGTAAGCAAGGGGTTGGTTCTCCGTCCTGGAGTGCCATCCCCTAATTGTCGTTGAAAAGGTGGTGAAACGATGGGTAAGGTAATCCATTTTGAGAAGCAACAGGACAGGCTCGACTTTCTCCGTGGCAAACACACGGAAATCAAACCCATCGAGGTGAAGCCTGTCGAGGATAAGGCTGAAAAGCCGAAGAAGAAGACCACGAAGAAAAAGAAGAAGGAGAACGAGTAATGCAGTACAGATTATGGTCAGTTGAAACAGCACCAGTGACATTACGGATGTTCCCCAAGACTCTGCGTAACGGAAACGTGTCCTATGGTCATTACATTCGGTTAGAACCGAACAAGACCTATGAGACAGACGATCCGGCACAAATCAAATATCTTCGTGAGAACACAATCAGAGTCCGTTACAACGCTAATCTTGAAGCCACGCTGAAAGATGCCGGAGTTCCTTACGAAGTGATTCGGTGCAAGTCCTGTGGTGGAAAGGTCAAGAAAATCGAGTACAACCAAGTCGAGGTGATCGAGAATGAATGACTTGATTAAACAGCGTGACGAGAGGACAGAACGCAGAAAGAAATACAAGAAGAAAGTAGACAGTATGTTCAACTTGTCCTACAAGGACGATGAGAAGATGTCACTTTCCATGAATATCAAGAAGTTGTCCGACACGACCATCCGTCTGCTTGATGAAGGAGCAATCGTTGGTGATGAGTACATCGACTTCATCATCAAGAAAGGCACACTTCAGAAGTACATGGACGGACGGAACGAATACCTTCCTAATCTTGAAGAAGGGTTCGTTGGTTCTGTGAACCTTGGACATTTGGACTTCGCAACATTCCCATTCATCATCGGTGAGTGGACAAAGGCTGATTTGTCACTCGTTGAGATTGACGATGAGAGAAAGGGCATTGACGTTAACTTACGGCTCGACAGTGAGTCGATGTTCGTCAAAGAACTGGAAAGACAGCCGTATGACATCGGCATTTCCAGTGAGTTCTATTATCACGTTGATTGGGAAAGTACAGATGCCATTGGGTATCTTGTGATTGATGAAGTCTACATCTTTGCGTATGGACTTGTGGGAGAATGCGGTAACGTCAATTCGTCAGGTCTTGAATTAAAAGGAGAATCTAACATGACTAAAGAACAGTTGGAAGAACTGAAAGCCAAGATGGAAACTCCTGAAACCGAAGCTGAAGAAACGGAACTGTCCGCAGAGGTTGAGGTTGAAGAAGAAACCATCGAAGAAACAGAACTGAACGCTGAAGAAGCGTCAGAAGATACAACAGAGGAAGAACCTGTCGAGGAACTATCTGAAGAAGAAGTTCCGGCAGAAGAAGCTGATGGAGAAGCGGAACTGTCTGTAAGCGAAGAAGCCGAAGGTGAAGAAGTTGATGAAGAAGTCAATGAAGAAGCCGAAAGCGAAGAAGCCACATACGAAGACGTAGAAGCATACATCAGCGAACTTCAGGAACAGGTCGCATCCCTGTCTGCTGAAAACGCAGAACTGAAGAAGACAAATAACAGATTACAGAAGAAACTGAAAGCCGAGAAGTCCAAGAAGGACGAGTTCGTTTCCAAGTTTGCTTCTGTAGCGAAAACAATGGGTGTGTCTGAAACAGAGACACACGAACAGAGCAAAGTCACCGACTATGTATACGGTGACGGAATTGGAGAGTAAAAATGTTTAATGCAAACGCTTATATTCCGATGAGCAACAAGATGGCAGAACAGGCTGTTGACGTAGCACAGCTTTCTACCAACTACATCGACATTATCAGTGATTGCGGTGGAATCGAAGGATTTGATCCGAAGAACGTACTTCAGAACAGATTTCCACTGGCTACATGGCTTCTGAACACCGCATTCGCACGTTATCTGCGTCAGAGAAGCACCGATGCAGAGAACTTCACAAGAAGCAACGAAACAGACGTTATCCGTGACATGAGCATCCCTGGTACTGTATGGACACTGGAACCGCAGAACAGTTCTGACGATTGCTGTTGGACTATGCCGGACTTTGCGAAGTGTGCAAGTCAGGTTCCTCTGTACGGTCTGTGTCTGAAGGATTGTGACAACATCTTTGAAGACCTGTTCTACAGAAGATTGAACATCACCTACAGACAGGCACTGGACGGTGTTGCAAGAACTGGCGAGTCTGTCAAGGAAGTCAACAGACGTATTCAGCGTCTGTGGATGGCATTCTACACAGCACACACACTGGTACTTGGTACATCTTCCACATCCGACAACATCACCAAGCCGTTCCACGGTCTGATTGAGGTACTGGAGAATCCGGCTGTCATGAACATCTATGGCTCCAACATCCTTGGTGCATTCGCATCTCTTGGTTGCAGACTCGATGTTCTTGGTGGCAGAGGTTACATCTTTGCTTGCAATCCGATTATCTACAACGCAATCAAGGCTGTCGTAACACCTGACAGAAACGGCAGATTCCCTGAAGGTTGGACACGGAACGGTGAGACAATCACATTCCACGGTATCGGCTTCATTCAGGACAGCATGGTTCCTGTTGACATGGCTAACTCCACTGGTGAGGTTTGGATGCTTGCCGGAGATTCCGTAGGTGGATTCCTCGCAACCAACCTGATGCCTGAAGCAGACTTCATCATCGAAGATGACTTCACAGAGCAGACCAAGGCTAACGGCTGTGGCAAACTGTGTACATATCTGTACAACTATGGTGCGGTTGCAAACAACAACGCACAGAGACTTGCAGTTATCACAGACGTTCCGTTCAATGCTAACTGTGCTGATTCCATCGGTGATCTTGGTGGCATCATTCAGCCGACCACACTGATTCCGGCATAAACAACGAAAGGATATTAAACAATGACGGTAATCGAGCAATTAACTACATATTGTGATTGCCTTGACAACGTGGATGAGAGAGACATTGACGAGTTGATTAACGTCATAAGCGTATACACCTGTTGGACAGGGAAGGTGTGTGACACCTTCCTGTCCGCAGAACGCAAGGAAGTGGTTGACCTTCCTGATTGTGTATGCGATTGTGACGTATTCACCTTCGAGCCTTTCTATGTGCCGTTTGACAAGGATTCGTTTACGTTTACCCTCATTGAGCAAACTGGAATCGAAGAAACAGCCACAGAAATCACTGAATATGTGTACTCCGAAGCAGATGAGAACTTTAGAATCGCTCTGCCGTTGGATAACTGTCAGTGCCAGTATGTTTGTGGTTGTAAGCCGAACTACAAGCTGCTTGTGACCTATACCGCCGGATATGAACTTATTCCTGATTGTCTGCTCCCCATTTTCTGTGAAGCATTACAGTGGATTAAGGACAAGAACACTTGCGAGTGTTGTAACAAGTGCGATCCGTGTGAGGATTCCACTGAACGTAAATACTACGAAATCGACTACACGACACTGACAGGAAGATTGCAAGACTACTTCCTCAATATGCTCACTGTGCAGTACATGAGAGAGTTATCACTGATCTCACTGTGCGACAGAAACAGATACAAACTGTGGAGCGTGGTCGTATGAAGATAGTATTCAACGGTGTTCTTGAAGCTAAATCAGGCGGTTGCATTCCTTGTGGTCGTAAACGTGCATCAAAGAAATCGTTAACAACAAAGAAGGACTACATATTACCGTCAGGTAGAACCGTGACTTTCTACCTTGGCAGAGCCGTAGAGGTATCTGACGCAGACGGTGAGTTCCTTCTTTCATACAATTCATCTCCTGATTTGGGCGGTCAAAAGCCGTTTACGAAGGTGGGATAACAATGGGTGCTTTAGTCAGAGTGCTGATAGATGCCTGTCGAGATAAACTCGATGAAGTGGCACAGGAAATCGAAGGTGAAATGAAAGGTATCGTAGGCGGTCACAAGGTGACAGGTTGGGCTTACGGTGCTATTCATATCGAGGAAACTGGCGAGTTCAGCAGATTCGTTGGCGGTAAGGGCGGTGCAGGAACTATGCACCTCTATTACTTGAATGAAGGTAATGGACCAGGACGCATCTATCCAACGAATGGCAGAGCATTATGGGTCAGACCGTACGGAGTGTGGCGGTCATCCGTAAATTCCTACGAAGGAATCCATTTTGTAGAAGAAATAGCAGCAAGACATGGGGGTTAACTATGGCAGATAAGAAAGAACCGAAAGTCGAAAAGACCGAGGTTGTAGAAGAAAAGAAGGTTGTCAAGAAGACACCGAAACAGGAAACCGAGGATTTCATCGCAAGAAAACTGAAAGCGATCAATGAGATGTCCTCTCCGGCGAAAGCAAGACGAGCAGCAGAGCGAGTCTTGGCTAATAGAAGAAAGGTTGGTAAGTAACTATGGCAAGATGCAAAAACGACACTCTGATTAGCACAATCGGAGTGGATAAGTTGCGTAAAACAGCAGAAGTTGACTTCTCCGTTATCAATTACCTTCCTGATTGCAGACGTATCAGAGCGAACAAGTATGTCAACAACGTGAGTGGCACATTTGACCGTTTTGCGAAGCCTGTCAATCAGTTCGAGTGCGTAAGAGAAGGATGCGTCAACTCCGGCACACTGTACAACGGTGGTGCTGACACAGTATACAAAGCGAAGTGGGATGCAGTTGAGTTCGCTGACGGTGTTGTTACATTCTACACCAAGGGAACGAACGGCACTCTGACATTTATGATTTCCGATTCTGCAACTATGGCGAACGCAGACCAGTACACCGTAGACCTGTCCAAACTGGAAACGGCTGCGGATGGCTACAAGGCTGTTGTCATCGACCTGTCCAAGACTCCGACAACTGTTGGTACTGGTTGGACACCGAACCACGTTGCAGCCTACATCTCTATCTCAATCGCAAAACTGACAGGTGAATCTGATGCTGAAATCGGTATTTCCTCTATCGCAGTTTATGACAGCATCGAGGAATTTGAGTCCACAGCATCCGTAATCATCCAGTGCCTGTCACAGTTAGGTGGCTCTTGGGATATTGAAGCCGTTGAAGCAACCTGTCACGGCAATGGCGGTTACGACACAGAGAATATTGACACCATTGAGATGACCATCACTGGTAAGGCTCTGACACCGAACTATCAGAAGTTGAATCCTCTGTGGGGCAAGGGTGAGTCCGTCAGTGGATGGGATAAGGAAACCATCGAGATGACCATCGAAGCCGGAACTGGTGACAATGCCGGATATGGTGTAGTTGTCCTGTCCGACAAGAAAGCCGGAGAATGTGGCTTCATGTCCGTAGCGAGAGCAGAGGAATGCAACATCACTGACGCTCACATGATTGAACTGATCGTGCCGAGCAAGGTCGATGTAGACACACAGCACTTCTTCGTAATCGACAACGAGGACGGTTCCGCAACAGTTTACTTCAACGAAGACCTTGTTGGTCAGACCGTTGTTATCGGTTATCCGAAGGAAGTTGACGTTGAAGAATACGTCTACGATGTTGACAACGCAATGCACCGCAAGACAAGAATGTCCTACACCAAGGTATGGACGGATGGTGTCAAGTACAGATACGTCTTTGACAATGTACTCATCACATCCTTCCCTGACGAGGTTACGGACGAAGAAACAGAATTTGAGTTCACCATCGCTATTCAGAAGGACGCTACTGGCAGATTCGGCAGAGCGTACAGAATCCTTGGATAGTGACTTGGGGTTGCCCTTGGGGGGTGAGTTTTCCGAGTTCCTTTCTCACCCCCCACCTTTCTGTAAATTAGGAGAAAACACATGGATATTAAAGACTTAATGAAAGACATCACCTACGAAGAATTTGTCGAAATGAAAAAGAAGATGGACGAAGCAGAGGAAGACACGACTCCTTATGCCATCACGGATGGAGATGAAATCAGCGTAGTAGGTGATCCGAACAAAACTGAAATCAAGAAAAACGATTACGTCATCCTGTTCGCATATCCGCAGAAGCCACAGTGGAAGGAACGTCTGAAGTCTGAAGGTGTGAGCATCAAAGCCGAAACACCAAACTACATCGTAGTAGAAAAGACATACAAAGACGTTTGGGTTCCACCGAGAGTCTACACAGCCGTTCAGACCGCATTCGCAGAACTGTATCAGTTCTTCAATGTAATTATGGAAGACGGTTCTATCCGTGACCTCACAGATACTGAAATCGTTGAAGCACTTCGTATGTTGCCACAGGAAATGATGGAGTCCATGTACCACGTTGTTGCTACTGTTCTCCGCATTCCGCAGAGCGATGAGGAGTTCATGCTTCAGACATCGACAACAGGTGCGGTTCTGAAGATGATTCAAGATTTCCCTGAAATCATCAATGGTATGGATTTTTTTACAGACGAATCGTCAGAGACACAACTGACGCTTCTGTAGAAAAAAAGAAGGATGACTATGATGCACAGTTCGACCTCTACTACACGATGGCGAACTATGTAGCGAAGATATTATACATAAGACCGAGCGAAATCCTTGATACTTGGGGTGTTCCTGAACTCATCGTTACTTACGGACACTTTGCAAACGATCAATCACAGAAGAACTTTGAGGAATGGAAGTCGCTCGATCCGAAACAAAGGGTGAAATACCCAAGACCACCTGAATATGCAGTAAAGTTTCTTGGAGTGATATAAATGGCAGCAACTGAAAAAGTCGGCATAGAAGTAGAAATCCTTGGTCTTGATGAAGCAAGGAAAGAAATGGAATCATTTGAACACGACTTGAAAAGCCTTAACGGTTTCAAGGTGCGTATTGATGCACAGAACAGATTGGGTGAACTGCGTAAAGAAGCTGCTGCACTCCGTTCTGAAATGGCTCGTCTGAAGACCGAACAGAGCAAGACCACAAAAGGTTCAGCAGAGTGGAAACAGTTTGCCAACGACATGAACAATGTTCGTTCAAGGATGGCTGCGGTGAATGCTGAAATCGGACGGATACGCACAGGCTTGAACAGCGTAAAGTCTTTGAGAACCGTATTCAATCAGATTTCATCGTCTGTGGCTCACATGGGTTCTGCGATGCAATCTGCCGGAAATGCAATCTCTCGTCTGATGACACCTCTGCGGATGCTTGGAACTGGTGCTATGCTTGGAGCCGGATTCAAGGCGATGAACACCGTTTCAGAAGGTCTGTCTGCCGGATTTCAAAGATATGACATCATGCACAAATATCCTCGCATGATGAAACAGTTTGAAACTGCGAACTACTCTGCGGAAAAGAGCGTCAAAGACCTTGAACAATCCGTACTTGGTCTTCCTACTGGCTTGGATGAAATGGTCAACCTTTCACAGCGTTTCACCATGACTATCGGTGACATGAAGAAAGGCACAGACCTTGCCATCGCTACCAACAATGCGTTCCTTGCGTCCATGTCAACTGATACACAGAAATATCAAGGCATGATGCAGTTGCAGGATGTCCTTGGCGGTAAGAAGCTGAACGCAAGAGAGTGGCAATCACTCGCCAATTCCATGATGCCTGCAATCCGAATGATGGGTGAAGACCTTGGCAAATCAGGTAAGGAACTGAAAGAGTGGGTATCCGATGTTCAGCAAGGCAAGATTTCCAACGAGGAATTTATCAAAGCCCTGAAGAAGACAGGCACAGGAATGGGTAAGGCTGCTCAAATGGCAGAGCAATCCAAGGATACTTGGGAAGCCTTTGCATCCAACACACGGATAGCCTTTTCGAGACTTACCGTTGGTGTCATCGAGAGCATGGATGAGATCGTCAAGGTGGCAACAGGCGGTAAGACCAAGAGTCTGAATATGCTTCTGACCGAAACGCTGATTCCAGGTATCAACAACCTGTCTGAATCCGTCAAGGGATGGATAAAGGCACATCCGAAGGAAATCACTGATTTCTTCCGTGACTTAAAGAGCATAGATTGGGCAGGACTTGCCAAAGGTTTTGCTGAAGGTATCGGTAGTTTTGCCAAACTTGCACAGGGCATCGCAAAGTCTCTGTCAGGAAAAGACCTGTCAAAGATTGGAAGAATCATCTTCGACCTCAATGTACTTGGAAACGGACTTCTGATTGTCGGTGGTCTGTTCAAAGGTATGCGTGGTGTTATCGCTACTATCGGAACCACATTTGCCGGACTTGGCAGAGCGTTAGGTGCAGCCGGATTTGCCGGAGCAACGTCCAAACTCACAGGGTTGTTAAAATTCTTCAAAGGTTTCGGCAAGGTCGGCAAGGCAGCGTCAACCGCATCGAAGGTAGCCGGAGTCGGTGGAGCAGCCACACTTGGAGCGACATTCAAGGCATTCATTCCGGCTATCGAAGCACTTGCCGGAGTCGGTGCTATCTTGACGATGGCAACAGGCATCGCTGCCCTTGATACTAAACTTCTGTCGATGGCTGTCAATAACATGATTAAGATCACTGACGGTATGCACCAAGTGTTCCAAAACGTCAAGGGTCTGAAATCGGATTCGTTCGATGGGTCAGCACTGAAGAATGCCGTTGAGCAGATGTTCCAAATGTGGGAAGTGTTCAGTGGCACAGGCGAAACTGTTGATGCTCACATGGCAAAGAAGGGCGGTGGCAGAAGCATCGCACAGATGGACAAGAAGTTGCTTTCCGATATGGCTGACAGCATGAAGTCCATGTCATCAATCCTTGGCTCTATGGCTCTGATGAAGACCAACATGAAGGGTCTGAAGAACTTCAAGGGTTTCGATGAGAAGATGACCGAAGGAATCACGAACTTTGCTACGGCACTTGGCGGTATTTACTCTGCGTTTGAAACCGCATTCGGTGGCGAAGGTGCATTCGGTAAGGGTGCAATCAATCCTGAACAGGCACAAGGCTTTGCAGACATCATTACTTCCACAGAAACGATGTTTGCTTCTCTTGGAAAGATTGTCAACAAGATTCCGAAGGTGTTAACTGGTCTGACCAACTTGGTCAAGACTCCAGGTGGCATGGGTGAATCTCCTGTTGCGAGTCTGAAGAAGATGCTCATTGGTGAAGATACCACAGGCGGTCTGTTCAAGGATATTCACGACATCTTCCAAAAGCTGAAAGATGACTTCCAAAACATCGACACTGGTGTAATCTCCGATAAGATGGGTCAGGTCGTTACGGCTATCCAATCCATCAGAAAGATTGGCAACCAGTTGACCAAGATGGGAAGTGCCGGAACGCTGAACAGTGAAGGTATTGATACTGCGATTTCCAACATCAAGTCGTTCGTCAGCAAACTGTCTACTGCACTTGACACCACGGTTGTCGGTGACATTCAGAACAAGGTCGGTGCATTGAGAACAACTATCAATGGCATCTTCCAAGCACTGAACACTGATTTGAGCAATGTGGAAGTCACAGTGAACATCAAGGGTGAAGTCAAGGGTGCTGATGACCTTGTTAGCAAGATCAACAAGGCACATACGCAGATAACGAATGCGGTCAGAAAGATTCCGTCAACCATTACGAAGACAGTAACGGTCAATATCAATGGCAAGGTAAACAACAATCTGCCCTCGATTCCGAATTTAGACCATCCACCTCATACTGGTGGTTACATCACAGGAAAGCACAGCAGACCGTTGTACAGAGCAAAGGGCGGTATCATCAATCCGTTCAGACCGAAGGGAACCGACACCGTTCCTACCGTCTTGACTCCAGGCGAGTATGTCATGAAGCGGTCTGCCGTTGACACATTCGGTGTGAGATTCATGCAGAGGATAAACAACATGGACATCCGTGGTGCTATGCGTGAACTGTCATCGAGAGCCGGACGCATTGCTTCTGTGAATCGTGGCACAACGAATTACATCACGAATAATAACAATCAGCAAGTCACACAACATATCAATACAAGCAATCCGAACTTTGCATATAAGCGGTCTAACCGCTATGTGATGGCACTATGATTTACGAGAGAAGATACATACAATTCAATGATTTGGTCTTTGATGGGGTGGACATGATTTCCGATTGGGATGGTGACCTCTCCTTCAAAGGCTCGTCAACTGAATACTCATATGGTCATGGCTCATACCGACCCTTCAAACGGAACTATCTGTTTGTTCAGGAACGTACAGTGTCCATGACCATCACGCTCGACTTGGAGAAGATTCCATGTGATGAGCGTAAATTCTACGTCAGATTTGTCGATGAACAGTTAGCCAAACCAGGCAAGTTGTGGAGCATCAAGAACGACACTCTGATGTGGGCGATTGCTGCGGTAGAGAGTATCAGCGAAAACTACTCACGCAGAAATGAACGCTTGGTGTACGATGTGAACTTCGTAATCCCGGGCGGTATATGGTACAAGGCAGACAAGAATAAGACATTCCTCGTTCCGTGGGATGTATGCACATTCATGGATTGCCTTGGCTACAAAGAAAACTACGATTGCAACTGTTGCGACTCTTGCACAGACGGACTCATCAATGACAGCGATTGCTCCTGTTGTTGCGATGACAACATCACAGAGGACATGGCACTGTGCAAGAACCTCGATGCACTCCAATCATGGTACGGATGCGATGTGCATTACCGTATCGTCTACGATTGTGAGAGAGCAGACAGGTGGAAACATGACAAGTATCTTGGACAGAGGTTGTGCGTGGATGACATCTGCGACAGTGCAGTAATAGCCGGACAGATTTATTCTGACACCGAGATACCCACAGAGGATGTGACCGTCATACTGCATGGCAAGATGGTCAATCCGTGGATAAACATAAATGGAAACACGAACATCATTGAAGGTGAGTATGATGGCACACTCATCATCAAGCCTAACGGTGATGTCTACTATACAGAGGATGACAAGTGCTGTGACGGTGAACTACTCGACCCATCCGTATGGACTATTCCTGAAGGGAATAAGTGGGGTTGGGAGATAGTACCAGGAAACAACAGTGTAATCATCCACCTCAATGCTTGCTGTGCAAACGCTTCTTGCGTATGGCTACAGTATGATTCCATCGCACTGTAAAGGAAAACACAATGGCAAAAGGAAAATACGAAGATTTAACAGGAAGACGATATGGCAGACTTGTTGTCATTGGTCGTTCAAAAGAACGTGGGAACTGCAATCAAGTCAGATGGGATTGTATCTGTGATTGCGGAAACACCCATAGTGCATCAACACAATCATTGAGTGGTGGACACACAAAATCATGCGGATGCTTTAATCGTGAAAGACACACAAAACATGGAGAGAGCAGAAGCGACAACAAATTGTATAGAGCGTGGTCACGCATTAGAGAACGATGCAATAGTCCGAGTTATTACCATTTCAAGGATTATGGTGGTCGTGGCATCAAAGTATGTGACGAGTGGGAAGAATCATACCAAGCCTTCCGTGATTGGGCGGTAGCTAACGGATACAAGGAAGGGTTGTCTATCGACAGGATTGATGTTAATGGCAACTATGAGCCATCAAACTGTAGGTGGGTTACACTTGCTGAACAGCAACGTAATAAGCGAACCACAAAGTACATCACATATATGGGAGAGACAAAATCCGTTCCTGAATGGTGTGACATTTATAATTTAGACCAAGGCAACGTAAGACGAAGATTGTTAAATGGTTGGAATCCTGAAGAATGCTTGTTTGGTCGGAAAGGAAATGAACATGGCAAACAACAACAATTTGTATTGTGAATCATGCGATGAGTTACGTCAGAATGTGCCTGACATGGTTGCCAACGGATGGGATGAACAGTATTGCGAAACCATGCGTGAGGATAAGGGTCTTGGCTATGACGCAAGCCATAATGATTGCGAAGACCTAAACACCATGAACGATTGTCTCATCGGTAGCATGGATGACGAAGCACAAGTCACTGATATGTGTGATTGGCGAGACTATATGTCCAAGTTCGTCAAGAACCTGTGGACATTCAACGCTGCGGTCATCTGTGCCATCTGTGGCATTTGGGAGCAGATTTGGCTCCTGTGGGAACAGGTCAGACTCCTGTGGGAGCAAGTACATCGGTTATGGTGCGTACTTGACTATCATTCCTATGGTGAAGAACTTGTCATCAGCGAGGATGATACTGGCGAGTCCTATATCGTAGCCGGAAAGGGAGTCTCTTTCATGGCTGTTGGTCAAAGCGGTGCAGCGTCACAGGTCGCATTTGAGTACATCGCTGGCGGTCTTGTCCAAGTACACGGCTCACTTGCATTCCATTCAAGTGATTTCACCGATGAAGGACAGTGTTGGAACTATGACCTGAACGGAGTTGACCCAAGACAGTCTATTGCGAGAAAGGGCAACAGCTACTGGCAGAACACCACAGGAACTACGGTCAACCTTCGGTCTGAACTTCTGTATGAGATTCGTATCAGCCTTGACCAGTATCCGAAGATCAAGAAGATTTTCAATGGTATCGGTGGCCCGACAGGAGCCGGAGCATATCAGGTCAACCTTATTGCATTTGAGGGTGGCAGATACATCCACGGTCAGCATGGTCTGTGCGATCCGGCAACTGGCGATCCCATCCAAGCTGGCGATGACCGTGGACACCTCGTTCCGAACGGTTGGATATATGTTCAGGCAAGGATGACGAACGTATCCTACCTTGCAGCCAACGGTAACAAGTATTCACCGAGAGGTTGGATGGGAATCCAGTTCGATTCAGACGAAATCATCTGCTGATAAGGAGAATAACAATGAGAGATTTACAATGTTCATCCTGTGAGGATTTAAGACAGACAGCACCGAATTTCGTCATAAACGGACTTGGCGAAGACGAGTGTACTAACCTTGCAAACAATAAAGGTCTTGCCGGAAACAGCGATGATTGCACCGACCTTCACAACATGGCTGATTGCTTGATTGGCTTTGCCGAAGAAGAAGTCGATGCCTATGAGACTTGCGATTGGAAGAAGTTCATGAAAGAGTTCATTCCCAACGTATGGTCGGTATTCACAGGCATCATCTGTGCTATCTGCGGTATTTGGTGCAAACTCGAAGCCATGAACGATGGCATCACCATCACTGTCGGTGAAGACGAAACAGACGGTAGTTACATCGTAGCCGGACGAGGTGTTTCGTTTATGACAACAGGAAGTGCTGATAACAACTACACTTCCGACATCGAGTTGTCAAACTACGGAAACTTCCTACGCATCAATGGCTCTGTTGACTTCAGAGCAGACCAAAACTTCAATGAACCGAACGACAAGAAGTCATGGAACTTTGACAACATGGACACGATTCGTCACACCAATGCGAGGAAGAGTTATTCCCTGTGGCATCATGTGAACGGCACGACAGAGAACCTTGGTAGCGGTGGAGAACTGATCTACGAGATTCGTATCAAGAAAGAAGCATATCCTGCTATCAAGGAAATCGCAAGCGGTACTGGCAATCCGACAGGCGGTGGTGCATATCAGACAAACTTTGCTATCTTCGATGGCGATGATGTCTCCGAAGAACATCCGAAGAAGTATGCCTTTGGTCAGCATCACAGATGCGATGAAGACGGTAACGGCATTGACGGTGGTGATGATGGTCATGTCGTAGAACCTGGGTGGATTTATATTCAGCACCGCATGGTCAATATCAGCGTACTGAATGCTAATGATAACAACGTCAACAAGTACACACCGAGAGGTTGGTGTGCTATCCGTCTGAACATGGATGAAATCGAGTGCTAAACTATGTACTTTGAGATTTGGAAAAACGACACATTAATAAAGCGTGGCAAGCAGACACTTGAACCAATCAACTTTGAAAACGAGTTGATGTATGTGCCTAACTTTGACTTGGTTCTGCCTATTGATTGGGCTGAATACTTCGATGGATGGGAAGAAGTCAAAGTGTACATCAACGGCAAGTGTCTGTACGGTCTTGTGTGGG
This sequence comes from Alloprevotella sp., assembly GCA_045121635.1. GTDB lineage: Bacteria > Bacteroidota > Bacteroidia > Bacteroidales > Bacteroidaceae > Alloprevotella. The sequence goes on from JBGVGJ010000014.1 coordinate 20,140, forward strand.
ATTTGGAACTCGACAAGGCAGAGGAAAAACTGACGGTTTCTTGCAGACACATTATCAGTGAGTGGGAACACCGTCAGATTTCCGTTAACCATGCCAAATCGGACAAGAACCTCAACGTGGTCTACAAAGGTGAGGAAGTCGAACGGTCTAAAAAGAACGATGAGACTATCACAGCATCCAACTTCGCCATCTCTGCCAAGGCATTGAAGAAGATGACCAAAGCCAAGTGGATAGAGAAAGCCAGTGCGAGAGCATGGGTGACATCCAACGGTGACAAGGTAAAGATAGCAGAGGTAGACCATTCGGATGTCAAGAAGAAGGAAGGAACGTATGATGTTATCTTCAAGACAGCGAAGGGGACATCTGTCGAGGTCGAATGCGAAGTCAAGGAGAACATTTCCTACAACAACCGTAAGTCCAAGATAAACAAGCAGAACCAAGAGGTTGTATCCGCGAAGGGATTCACAGCAGACATCGACATGGGATTGTCCGTTGCTGATGTCAAAGACAAGGTAGATGCCAAGGCATGGGTGTACAAATCCAATCCGCATCAGAAAGTCAACATCACTTCGATAACTACAGACTTCGTGAACAAGGTAGGTGTCTATGTGGTAACTGCATCGACAGCCAATGGTTCAGAAGTCACCGTCAAGGTAACTATCGAGGACGGAACTGGCTACGGCGATACTGACCCTTCCATCGTTGACAACCTCGAAGACATCTACAACAACATGGAGTTTGCATATCCGGGTTGGGAGATAGACATCGAGGATGAAACTGGTGCGGAGATGATTGATTACGTCTACTCCAAGCAGAACAAACTCGAAGCCTTGACACAGACGATGGAACTGACACCTGATTCCTACTGGCGAGTTGGATGGTGGAACTACAAGAGGGTAGAACTTGGCAAATTCGGTGAGATCAAACCGTATACCATCTCAACGAAGCCAAGCGGTGAGCATAACATTCGCATTATCAGTGAGCCAGTTGTTGACTATGACTTCGAGAATGTCATCAACGTGGCTACGGTGTACAGTGACAAGTCTGATTCAGGTATGGCATCGCTGACACTGCGTGAGGTGTACAACGACAAGAACCTTGTGAAGCGGAACATAATCGACAAGCGTATCCAAGACGAGAACTTCCCTGTTGTCATCCTTCGTGGCGATGTGAACAATGAGCGTGACTATCTTGACTATCTTGCTCCCTTCCAAAACCCAAAGGTCGCACCGAACAATGAACTTGAATTTGCGGTCTTGGACATCGAGTCTATTGCACTGGAAAGCGGAAGACTCATTGAAGGTGCTTTCGCATTCAATGATTTGAATCCGTTTGAGGAAATCGAGAATGCAAAGAGAATCACGGACAGGAAACGAGTCAAGGCTGCAAAGGGTGTCTACAAGGCAGCTATCCGAAAATTATTGCAGAACAGGAGAGCGATTTACTTTGAGTGCCAAGTCGAGGAAGTACCACCTGATTTACTCCCAGGTGATAAGGTACGGCTCATC
>JBGVGJ010000015.1:0-1921 GCA_045121635.1 Alloprevotella sp.
CCGCCTTGTTCCCCACCTCATTCAGAAGGAAGCCAACTTGAAAGAGGAGTTCAAAGGCTATAAGTTCAGTGCCGAGGATGCAAGGAACCTCCGTGAAACGGGTAACATGGGACGTGTCGCCGATTTGGTGGACAAGAGTACGGGAGAGATTATCCCTTCATACGTGAGCATCGACCGACAGACCAACGAAATCACGAGCATTCCCGTGAGCCGTATCAAGTGGAAAGATACCATCGGCAACACGAAGTTGAGCCAGCCCGAAATGGATTTGCTGAAAACGGGAGCACCACTCATAGACAAGGAAATCCAGCTCTCCAACGGTCGCAAGTTCAAAGCCACCTTGCAGGTGAATGTCGAGCAAAGAGGTATCGAGTTCGTTCCCAAAGGGCAAAACGTCAGGCAATCCGTGGACGGCAACCGACAACAGCAGGGAGAAAAGCGTGAAACAGAAAAGAAACAGGAGACAGCCGAAGAGAAGTTAGAACGTAACAAGAAGAATTGGTTGAAGAACGGAGAGATAAAACCTATCGAAAGATGGAAGAATGTGGAGTTTAATGACCAACAGAAAGCCGACTATGTAGCTGGTAAGACCGTCAAACTTGAAAAGGTCGTTGATGCACAGGGTAAGGAAGCCACGATGTACCTGAAGTTCAATCGTGAGGCAGGTCGCCCGTATGTCTATAACAACAATCCCGACACGGCACAGAAAGTCGCACCATCAAACGAGAGCCGCACGCAGATAGCCGTGAACAACGAGGGCAAGACCAACGAAGCAACTAAGCACGTAAAAGAGCCTTTGAAGCAAGGACAGACTGCACCTGACGACAAGAAACAAAAACAGGAGCAGAAACAGGGAGAGCAGCAACAGCCCAAGCGAAGCAAGGGCGTGAAGATGTAATCCCGACCACCACTAAATCCAAAAGTAGAATCGTAAAACGAAAAGAAAAAAGACAATGAAGACAATCATAGCAGAAAAGCCATCCGTGGCAAGAGAGATTGCCCGTATCGTAGGAGCAACGGAAAGAGAGGAAGGTTACTTCACAGGTAACGGCTACAACGTCACTTGGGCATTCGGGCATTTGGTACAGCCTGCCCTGCCCGAAGGATATGGCATCAGAGGCTTCCACCCTGAGAACCTGCCCATCATCCCGCAAGTGTTCACCCTCGTTCCTCGACAAGTCAAGACCGACAAGGGCTATAAGACCGATGCCGGAGTAATGAAACAGATTAAGGTAATTACCCGTCTGTTCAGCGAGAGCGACAGGATTATCGTGGCTACCGATGCCGGACGTGAAGGAGAGTTAATCTTCCGTTATTTGTATGAGTACATCGGTTGTGCCACACCCTTTGACCGTCTTTGGATCAGTTCGCTTACCGACAAGGCTATCCGTGAGGGCTTGAAGAACCTTGAATGCGGTAGCAAGTATGACAATCTGTACTATGCCGCCAAAGCACGCAGCGAAGCCGATTGGCTTATAGGCATCAATGCAACGCAAGCCATCACGCTTGCCGCAGGTCGTGACACCTATTCACTCGGCAGAGTGCAGACTCCTACACTTGCTATGGTGTGCAAGCGTTTTTGGGAGAACAAGCGTTTCACTCCCGAAACCTTCAACCAGCTGCATTTCGGTACGGAGCATAAGGACGGTACAGTCGTGAAGTTCGACTCCGATGAGAAATACAAGGACAAGGCAGCAGCGGAAGAACTATATAATAAGGTTAAGGGAACACGCAGTGCCACCCTAACGAAAGTAGTCCGTAAGGAGAAGGTAGAAGATACACCGCTGCTCTATGATCTTACCACTCTTCAGAAGGATGCCAACAGCAAGCACGGCTTCACGGCTGAACAGACACTTGCCATTGCCCAAAAACTCTATGAAGCGAAGCTCATCACCTATCCGAGAACGGGAAGCCGTTATAT
>JBGVGJ010000016.1:0-2764 GCA_045121635.1 Alloprevotella sp.
TGATTTTTGCCCTCACGATGGGCATCGTAGGTGCAGCAAATGCACAGGTAGCCGATTCATCGGCAGTAGTGAACAACAATGTGGCGGAGGAGCTGACCTTGACAAAGGAGGTCTATCCCCAGCAGGAAGAGGACGGCGACATGTATCACGGACTGAGCCGCAAGCTGACCTTTGACCGTATGATACCGCCTCACGGTCTGGAAGTAACTTATGATAAGACGGTGCATATCCTCTTCCCTTCGGAAGTGCGTTATGTGGACTTGGGTTCTCCCAATCTGATTGCGGGCAAGGCTGACGGTGCAGAGAATGTTATTCGTGTCAAGGCGACCGTAAAGAACTTCCAGAACGAGACCAATATGTCTGTCATTACGGAGGACGGCAGTTTCTACACCTTCAATGTGAAGTATGCCGATGAGCCGCTTATCCTCAATGTGGAGATGAAGGACTTTATCCACGATGGCGAGGCGGTAAACCGTCCGAACAACGCACAGGAAATCTATCTCAAGGAACTCGGTTCGGAGAGTCCTATGCTGGTGCGTCTGATTATGAAGTCCATCCACAAGCAGAACAAACGTCAGGTGAAACACATCGGCAGCAAGCGTTTCGGGGTGCAGTATCTTCTCAAGGGTATCTATACGCATAACGGATTGCTCTACTTCCACACGGAAATCAAGAACACGAGCAACGTGCCTTTCGATGTGGACTACATCACCTTCAAGATTGTGGACAAGAAAGTGGCGAAGCGTACTGCCGTGCAGGAGCAGATTATCCTTCCGCTCCGTGCCCAGAACTATGCAACGGTAGTGCCGGGCAAGAAGAGTGAACGCACCGTGTTCACCATGTCGAAGTTCACCATTCCCGATGACAAGTGTCTTGTGGTGGAACTCAACGAAAAGAACGGAGGTCGCCATCAGTCTTTCGTGATTGAGAACGAGGATTTGGTATTGGCACAGACTATCAACGAACTCAGCGTGAAGTAGTATGAAGAAGTACCTGATAATGTTTGTAGCGTTGCTTGCCCTCTCAGTGGGGCAAGCCAACGCCCAACGATGCCTGCCGAAGATGAAAGGCATAGAGTTAAAGTCGAATATGGCGGACGGCTTCCACACTTTCGACAAGGATAACAGTGCCGGATACAGTTTCGGGGCGGCACTCTCATCCTACACCAAAGGAGGCGACAAATGGGTGTTCGGTGCGGAGTATCTGCAATGGCACAGCCCATACAAGGACATCCGCATTCCCGTATCGCAGTTCACGGCTGAGGGTGGATATTACTACAAGTTCCTCTCTGATGCACGCAAAATTGTATTCTTCTATATCGGAGCATCTGCATTGGCCGGCTATGAAACGGTGAATTGGGGCGACAAACTGCTGTTTGACGGTGCGACACTGCACGCAAGGGACAGGTTTGTATATGGTGGAGCCGTTACGCTGGATATGGAGATATACATTGCAGACCGTATAGCGTTGCTTGCCAATGTTAGGGAACGCTGCCTATGGGGTGGCGATACCAAGAAATTTCATACCCAATACGGATTGGGAATAAAGTTCATCATCAATTAAACACTGAAAGGATATGGAAATACAAGATATAAGAAACGTGCCTGTTGAGAACTATTTGCAGGCTTTGGGGTATGCTCCCGTAAGAAAGAGTGCCAATGAGTTGTTGTACCACGCACCTTACAGAGAGGACAGACGACCATCGTTCAGGGTGAATGTAGCTAAAGGGCTATGGTTTGATTTCGGACTCAGCAAGGGAGGTGATATTTTCGACCTTGCAAGAGAGATTATCGGTAGCAGCGACTTCATGGCACAGGCAAGACACATTGCCGATACGCTCAATTCTCCGCTTCCGATGAAGGAGAACAACATGACCTTACTGAAGAAAGAGACGGTACATTACAAGATGGAGGATGTGGAGTTCATACCCATCTGGAGCAGGTTATTGATTAACTACCTCCGAGAGAGGAATATCCCGATGGAGGTTGCCTTGCCGAACTGTGAGGAGGTACGATACAAGGCTAACGGCAAGCAATACTTCTCCCTTGCTTTCAGGAATGTCAGCGGTGGTTACGAAATCCGTAACAAGTTCTTCAAGGGGTGTATTCCACCGAAGGACTATTCATTGATAGACAACGGTTCCAAGCATTGCAATGTCTATGAGGGTTATTTTGATTACCTGTCGGCTGTGACACTCGGACAGACTAACGGTGAAGACCAGCTCGTGTTGAACTCGGTAAGTACACTCGGAAGAGTGATGGACAAGCTCGGAGAGTATGAGCAGATAAACTGTTACCTCGACAACGACAATGCCGGACGCAGGACGGTGGAAACGCTACGCAAGCATTTCGGGGACAAGGTAAAGGATTGCTCCGGATTGTATAAGGGAGAGAAGGACTTGAACGAGTATCTCCAAAAACTAACTATCGAATTATAAACGACTAAAAGAAGAACAATGATGAAAAGCATATTCAAGAAGTTAATGGTTCTCGGCTGTATGACAGCCGCAGTTTTCTGGTTCAGTTCGTGCGATGATGAGCTGGACATCCAACAGTCCTATCCGTTCACGGTGGAGATAATGCCCGTTCCGAACAAGGTTACAAAGGGCGAAACCGTTGAGATACGATGTGAGATGATTAAGGAGGGCGAGTTTGCCGAAGCACTCTATACCATCCGTTACTTCCAGTTTGAGGGTGAAGGAACCTTGAAAATGGATAATGGCATTATCTTCCTGCCGAACGACCGCTATCTGTTGGAGAATGAC
>JBGVGJ010000017.1:0-5665 GCA_045121635.1 Alloprevotella sp.
GCCAGCAAGCCAACAGAGAGCCGCAGGCGAACGGCCGCGCGTAGCACAAGCCGCATGGGAGCCTGCGAGCGAGCGAAGCGAGCGAGCACAGAGAGCACGCGCAGGCGGGCTGGGGGCTTGCCCCCAGCTGGCCTGCAACCGCTTAGAGTGGAGCATGGGTGTAGGGGCGAAGGGTGCTGGGGTCGCGTGAGGGCTGCTTTGTCAGCCCGGGCGCGTCCCCAGCGACCGAAGCCACGGAACCGATGCGGAACGGGTCGGAGGGGCAGCGGAGGGAATGGAGGGCTCCCGAGCGAGCGAAGCGAGCGAGGGTCGGAGGGGCATCGGAGGGAATCGGGAGCCCCCGAGCGAGCGAAGCGAGCGAGGGTCTGTCTACCTGCGCACGCGTATGCGTGCGCGTGTTCCGCGCAGGCGCGTACGGGCTATTCCTTTGTATATCGGGGTTTTAGGTGGGTTTGTGGTGTGTTTCTCTGTGTAATCGCGTACCGCATCTACTGATGCGGTTATCTGTGTCAGAAGATGTCGCTTCGTTTGTTGTATATCGACATGGAGCGTCTATCAACTCTCTGTTGTAATTTCGTGATTACATCCTCAATCTGTTTGTCGAACTCTGTGCCAGTAAGTTTTAGTTTAGCTCTTACAAGGTGATTCAGGGCTATCACATCGTCTTCTATATCAACCTGCCTTACTCTGTCTGCATCGCTTTCGTTAGTCAGCCTGTAACCATTCTCGAATTCATCATCATCGAATATGAATAATACTTTGTCTTTGCACAGACTCTTGCGCTTTCCTTCTTCGTATATCTTGAATCGGAAGTAATAAGGAACAAGGTTGGCTATCGCATTGAGAACACCTTTCCTACAGCTATACAAGTTGAGGTTGTGAGGAAGAAGGTGCATTCCTCCGTCCTCTGAATCGTTCTTGTCGATGTGAATCCAACCTTTGGCGTTTCCCTTGATACTAAATTCTATACGCCACATCTGCACTGGTTTTCCTTCTCTTGTGATGTTAACCACATCGTCAATATATCCTGCCCTGCGCCAATTCTCGACTATGTAAGGCTTATGAAAACCTGTCTCGCGTATTTCTTTTGTCTTATCGTAAATCTTTGTGCTGACCATGGAGCCTTGCTTACCCCATGATATCCAATTATCCAAACACTCTGTCCAAGTGTCCTCTCCGCTGGTTCTTCTGTGTGACTGGTTTATCTTCGAGTAAGTGTGATTCACGATTCTTCTAATAACGTTGGTTGGCTTATCGCCTGAATCGAATATTTCGAAGTCTGTGTATAAATCTATTCTGTAGATCTTCTTTATGTAGTATTTCTCTCTCTCAACAAACTGGAGTAGGAGCCCAACTGGGTCTGCATCGTAACAATACATGTTAGCTAACTTAATGTAGCTATCGCCTAACTGATATACTGTCTTACCTGCACCCGAATCTAATCCGCGTGGGGCTCTGCGCACTTCTATGAATGGGTGTCCGAAATTATCCAATATCGTGAACATTTCGGCCATTGTCTTAGTTCCGTAGTCTCTCTCTATAACAGAATAGCCGCGAGAACGGAATCCCTCGGCACTATAGTCTATCTGGTATTCTTCGCTAACGAAGAGTTCTAACCAGTCTATGCCAACAATCCGTTCTCGCGTCTCTCTGCGTATCATCTTAATCAGAAGGGAATTACTTCATCATCGGGTTCGGTTGGATGCTGTGGTTGCTCCTGCTTAGGTGCTGCACCTACCAACTGAATCTCATTCACGAACACATCAACTGCAACCATTTTGCAACGATGAATGGCTGAATCGAATATTCTGTACCTGGGCACACCTCTCACAAATACCTGCTGCCCTCTTACAAGGTATTTCAGCAGGTTATCAGATACCTTGTTCATGTTGCATCCATACCACATGGATACCTCGTTCTCGCCCACCTTGCGGTTGTCACATACGTTGAATGAAAAGAACTGGGTGCCATTGTAATCTACCTTCTTAACGTCAGCACCGATATTTCCTATAATCTCAATTTGTACCATTTGTTTGAATCTTTTAGAAGTTGGACAAAGCCTGCACCCGCTCGCTTTAGGTTTTTTAGCTTTCAGGAGGGGGGCAGGCGTTCTGTTTTAATTTACATCATGCAAGCACCTGCACCACCAGCTATACCTGCAATAATGACTTTCACGATTTCGATTGCAATCTGCAACCAGTTAACCTTTACTTTCATACGGCCTTAATGTGATAAAATTCAATAATGTACTCATAGGAAGCCTTTGCAGTGTAGTAGTATCCGTCGCGAGCTGAATTAACAACTCCCTGCTCGAATATCTCCATAGCTGCTAACACTGCGGCAAAGTCAGAGATGAAAACCAGCTCCGTTTCGGGCTTGAAACCAGTTCTCTTGCATACGAAAGAAATGTATGCGTTAGTATTATTTTCACATGTAGGAGCCCAACGGTTAATAATTTGGGCTACCTTCTTAATGCCTGCGCGTCTGTACGAACGCATCAACAGATACGCACCTGCGCGCCTGCATTTCTCTACACCTGCGAAGTTACAAAAGCCTCGCGTTGCACCTGTCTGACCGTCCCAATTGTAATGTGCGGACGTTCTAATGTTCAATGGGTTGTTGCTACCAATCATTTTAATGTAAGTTTATAAATTAATACTACGTCAAGACCATAGAGAAAGGCTACGGCCTTGGCAATTGTCTCATAAGGAATGCTGCATGAATCGTTAACTTGAACAATTCTCTCGAACAGCCTTTTGTTAGATGCGAAGGCCGTTTCGTTAGCATAAACTTGAACTTGTAACTGGCACATAATAACTTGATTGTTGATTAATGACGCTGCAAATGTAACAAATTTAATAGAATCGACATTAAGATGAATAAAAGATTTAGTAACTTTTAACGAAGGGAACCAGAGACACACCCCGGGGAAAACCCAAAAATTAGCCTGGAACAGACCAAAAAGAAAGTAGGACGGCGCAAGTCTCTGCGGCGTCCTACCTGGGTCAAATCTACAAGCTATTAAAAGCCTGCCCTTGTCCACTTCCAAACGCTCGCAGGTCGTACCTCTACGGAGCCCGCTACCTCTTGGAAGCACTGCAAAGATACAAATATAAATTCGATTATTTATCATAATTGCCAAAACTTTATGAATCGTTAACTATAGTGCTGGGATCATACCCCAGTGCTATAGACTGGGCACCCCTTGCAGTCAGCAGGGCGTGCCAATAACATACACACACAACAAGAAAAGGTGTAAACCTTATTCCCCTGCATCAGTTTGTGCAGTTCCTGAACTCGTTCTTTTTCTTTGTTTGTCATATTCATGAATGCTTACTAAATAGGACCACGTTATCGCGCCTACGGATTAGACGCACACTGGAAAAGCCGCGGGTGCAGGCAATACGATAATTACTAAACGCGCGACCGTAGAAATAAAAGCCTGCGCGGATGCAGCAACCTGCATCCACACAGACTAACTCGAATGGATAATCACTCACTTCTTTCATCATCATCGCGGAGAAAACTAACGGCGACAATCAAACACACTGCATAAAATAAGCACATCATCACTGGATAAATAAAGTTATCTTTCCGTCTATAACGCCCCAAAATGCAGAATGCATGTGAAAAGTGCAATTATCAAGAATTTCCCACATTGCAGGTAATTCAGGATTAGCACCAAAGATAATGGCAACCGCCCAGCGACCGTCGCTGAACATGTGCGGGTTAAAAAACTCTGCTTTTTTACCAACTGCAAGACGATTGTATGTGTCAACCATCTTCTTTAACTCTCTTAATTCTTGGAATAACATAACTTGTAAATTTGACCTATAGGCTTGGACTATCCTTGCCTTTCTACCTACAAAGATACTAAATATTTGGGACATATCCAAGGGAAAATTAAAGTGTTTAGCGATAAAATCGGGCTATCTATCGATAAAAAGAAGGGATTCATAGACAAAAAGCGGGCACCCAGCTGGGCACCCGAGTGGCTCACTGGCCAATCAAGGCGGAGCCAAAACCATGAAAAACACACTAGCAGGGGACGTGGGGGCGGCAATGAGCCACCCGCGGGGTTTACGGGGCAGAGCCCCGACTGCCTATGAAGTAATGTTTGTTTTGTCTTTTATTAGCTTAGATATTCTGTAGTCTAAGCCAAAAATGGTTGCGGTTAGTAACAGGAACTGCGCACACATCATCAATACACTTGAATCTATTTCGTGGTCTTCGTCTATCATCAGTGAGGTGAATGCCAAAGCCACGGCAGCTAAAAAGGAACCAATAGCCACTGCGCTTTCCACTCGTTTATCATTTACCATACGATTAAATTAGTTTATTAGAAAAGAGCGTGCAGAACGAATCCGCACGCTCCACTATGAACAATGAGAGATTTAATTCACCTGGGTGTTTAATCGCCCTCTCCTGGAGTGTCACCACCACCCGAGAACTTGGCAGTCAGAGCCATATTGTCGTTGATAGTGAACGAGTACTGAGCAGCAGAGCTAACCTTGACGTTCTGTGCATTGAACCAACCGTCGAAGGTTGCACCTGATCGTGGAGTAGCAACACATGTAACCTCTGCACCGATCGTGTATGTTCCTGCACCAGTTGCACTGCCTAAGCCGATTGTATCGATAGACAGACGAGCCATGTTGGAACCCAGTGTCTCTCCTGAATTCTCACCAACTTCGAGCACACAGCCCTTAGTCTCTGAAATGGTGATAGCTGCCAGTGTAGCGTTGCGAGAGGTTAGAATCTCTGCGAGCTTACCAGCGTCACCACTCTTGAGGTTGGCGTAGGCTGCCTTTGCATCGTCGTTGTTGGCACGGATTCCGTAACCGTAAATGGCGATTGCGTTAGGAGTGTAAGGAAGGGTTGCGGGGAACAAACCTCCAGCACCAGCCTCTGTAACGAGGATGTCATCCCACAAACGAAGCGAGCCGTCTGCCTGGCTGATAACGGCGCAGTAGATTACGCGGTCGAAGAGGTTTTTTGCATCTTCTGACAGATGTACTGCAATAGACTGGCCGTTTGAGCGGTCTACCTCAAAGTCAGGGAATGCTGTGTTCGACTTGGTGAGCTGGACACCTGCCATGTCGATTTGTGCGGTGTTCTCTGCGTAACTGGCCAAAGGATAGTTACGGCTGATGAACAGATTTCGCTTTGACTTCAAGCCCTCTGCATTGATCGCGATTACTGGAGCCACGATTGCTGCCAACTGGCTCATAAGTTTCATCTTAGAGCGAGCTTCTACCTGGGCTGCTGTGCTGGGGTTTGCTACGATTGGGTTGTACTGGCGCACTATCTGCTGACCGTTACGCACTGAATAAACCATGCTGCCGAGTTTTCCGGTGCCGACACCACCGATTCCATGTAACTTCATAATAGATTTAAAAATAAATTTGTAGTGTTATGTTATCGTTTCGTCGTCTTTGTGTCGGTGTTGAACCTCAACAATTCTGACTTGGTGCAAAGGTATGAATATTTTTCTTAGGTTCCAAATTTTATCTCGAAGTGTCGTAGATGCTTTTAACTGATTTTCTTTTGACATTTTCGTGTTTTGGTGTTAATGCAGATTTAACACTAATTTTGTATCTTTAACGGGTGCGCGTAGCGCACATGAGCCGCAAGGGCGGAGCCCGCGCGCAAGTAGAGGTTAAAA
>JBGVGJ010000018.1:0-7500 GCA_045121635.1 Alloprevotella sp.
AACCTTGCCACCATTTTTCAGACTCAAGAAATTTTCAACTATACTTCTTTCATCACTAGAAACTTTTTCCAGCAAATCTTTCTGGCTTTTAACGTAGCAACCAGTTTCTTGATAACAAATTGCTTGCATCACAAAAGAAGCAGCTTTATACAAACCTTTTAAAATCTCATCGCTCTTTTCGTGAAGCATATTATGTACGCAGCCATGATAGATATTGCACGCGCCAATCTTAATTGCCCTTGCAATAGCAGCATCATCAATCAGCACAAGCAGTTCATCAAGACTACCTTTTATCGGTGTTGTATCGTGATAAAACTGGAATAAATCTGATGGTTCCCAATTCAAAATTTCTTCTTTACCAGAAACAAAGCCACAAATAAGTTCCCTATTAGGTAAGGTATCTAACATTGCGTTATAAGTTTGAACATCCTGCACAGTAAATTCATCAAGAATCAATACAACATCTATGTCGCTTGTTTCCGTTGCTTCACCTCGTCCATAACTTCCTTGCAAACCAACAAACCATACTCTTTTTCCGAAACTTTCTTCTAAAGATGCTACAAACTTATCCATCCAACTAAAAATGTCTATCACGAAATCACCTCCATCTCGATAAAAGTATAGCCTTCATAATCAAATCTCATGGTACATTTTTTCAATCATTAACTTTTATTATAACATTACTAGCCTTTTATATAAACTGCTTCCCAAAACAAAAACTCCACGCCGCAAGACGTGGAGTTTAAATTTTTAGTTATGCTCTTATTTTGCAGGTGCTTGTTCTGCTTGAGGTTTCGGAGGCAATGCCAAACCGAATTTTTCCAGCATCGGTTTACCATTTTGAATCATAAACACGAAGCTATATTCAGCAGCAGGAACTTTTTCAAAAATTGCTTGATATACCAGTACATCTGCATCGTCAAATTTTTGAACAACGCGCAATTTTCTCATGGTCAAGTTGCCAAAGTTTTTAGCTACTTGTTCTTTATAATTGTTCCAAGCATCAGCAGATAAGCTTTTTTTCATATTGTCGGTCATGATGGAGGTAATTGCACCATAGCTTTTAGCATTCAAGAAATCGCCAACCAGTTTTTCTTCTGCAGAAAGCATTTTGCCATTAGCAGCACTGCATACTGCGCTAACGGACATCATCAGTACCATAACAAGAGTTAAAAACAATTTTTTCATTTCTAATCTCCTCTTATTTCAAACCTTCAACAATACGTTCCATTGCTTCGATGGTGTTTTCGCGGCTACCGAAAGCAGTCAAACGCAAGTAACCTTCACCCATGCTACCGAAGCCAACGCCCGGAGTACCAACAACAGCAAGTTTTTCAAGCAGGAAGTCGAAGAATTCCCAAGAGGACATACCGTTGGGGCATTGTACCCACAGATACGGAGAGTGAACGCCACCAAAATATTTAATGCCCAATTTATCGAAGCCAGCCATCATAATGCGAGCATTTTCTTGGTAGAAAGCAATGTTTTCACGGCATTGTTTGATGCCTTCTTCGGTGAATACTGCTTCTGCACCACGTTGAATGATGTAGGGAACACCGTTAAACTTAGTGGTTTGACGACGAAGCCACATAGCGTTAAGTTCCATATCTTTGCCAGCAGCAGTTTTACGAACCAAACCATGGGGAACGATAGTATAACCACAGCGAGTACCGGTGAAGCCTGCAGTTTTAGACAAGGAGCATAATTCGATTGCACATTCTTTTGCACCTTCGATAGTGAAGATGCTGCGAGGAATTGCCGGATCAGTAATGAATGCTTCATAAGCAGCATCGTACAAAATTACAGCATTGTTTTTGCGTGCATAAGCAACCCATGCTTCCAATTGTTCTTTATTATAAGCGGAACCAGTAGGATTGTTAGGAGAGCACAAATAAATGATGTCAGCTTTTACGTCATCGTTAGGCATGGGCAGGAAGTTGTTTTCCGGAGTGCCTTGCATATAAATAACGTTACGACCGCACATAATGTTGGTATCCAAGTAAACAGGATAAACCGGGTCAGGAATCAAGATAGTGTTGCTGTTATCAAAGATGTCGGTAATGTTACCGCAGTCACTTTTTGCACCATCGCTAACGAAAATTTCATCGCTAGCAAGTTCAACACCAAAAGAAGCATAGTATTTAATCAAAGCTTCATGCAAAAATCCATAGCCTTGTTCAGGACCATAACCACGGAAAGTAGCTTGCACGCCCATTTCTTGAACTGCTTTTTCCATAGCTTCGATAACGCAAGGAGCAAGCGGTTTAGTTACGTCGCCAATGCCTAAGCGAATAAGTTTTCTTTCAGGATTAGCAGCAACAAAAGCGTTTACTTTGCGTGCAATATCTGCAAAAAGATAGGTTTCTTTAAGATTACAATAATTACCATTTACTAAAGCCATTTTTGAGAATCCCCCATTTAAAATAAAATATCTACATTAAAATTATTTAACTACTTCGTCAGGAACTTCAACAACCCCAGTGAAAGAGGTTACTGCCGGACCTTCCAAGTAGACGTGATCATTTTTATCAAAAGTTACTTGTAAAGTACCACCTTTAGCGATTACAGTCAAAGGTTCACCTTTTTTACCAGCGCGACCAATTTGAACAGCAGCTACACAAACAGCAGATGCGCCGGTACCGCAAGCCCAAGTTTCACCGCTACCACGTTCCCAAACGCGGAATTTAACGGTATTTTTGTCGATAACTTCTACGAATTCAGTGTTAACGCCTTCGGGGAACAGCGGATGATGTTCGAATTGAGGACCCAATTCTTCCAGGTTAAGGCTATCAACATCTTTAACGAAGGTTACAAAATGAGGATTGCCCATAGAAATAGAAGTGCCGTTATAAACAACTTTTTCTTCACCATAGTTATCGCTCAAAACCAAACCTTGGTCAACGAAAATGAAATGGTCACTAATCATCGGGATATCTTTGCATCTAAAAATGGGTTTACCCATATCAACTCTAGCACTCACAACTTTACCCTCCTCAACATTAACATTAATAGTTTTTACACCAGATAAGGTATCAATTTTAATTTCTTCCTTATCAGTTAAGCCATTGTCATAAACATACTTTGCTACGCAACGAATACCATTACCGCACATTTTGCCTTCGGATTGGTCAGCGTTGAAGATGCGCATTTTAAAATCCGCAACATCGGACGGGCAAATCATAATCAAACCGTCACTACCAACACCAAAACGTCTGTGGCTTACATATTCGGAGATTGCACCGGGGTTCGGCAAATCTTCCTTAGTGCAGTCCACATAAACATAGTCATTGCCTGCACCGTGCATTTTTGTAAACTCTATTTTCATAGGCAGAGCCTCCTTTAATAATCATACAATTATTATATCAAAAATGTAGACTTATTACACCTAAATAAGCGATATTTTTAGAATGTTTCACAGAAAGAAGTATGCTTTTTAATACATCTTCTTATCATTTTTATCCATAAACTTCTTAAAGGTAACAATTGTTTCTTCACGATTACACGGAGAAATTTTCATAACGCTTTCGTCAACGCAGTTGCCTTTAATAAAGTCGTAGATATAATCATCTCTAAAGCCAATGTCAGCTGCATCTTTAGCAGTGTTGCCGTAGTAAACAACCTTAATGTTTGCCCAAATGGTAGCAGAAAGACACATAGGACAAGGATAGCAAGAAGTATAAAGTTCGCAATCACTTAAATCAAAGGTTCCCAAAGCTTCACAAGCAGCACGAATAGTTTGCATTTCTGCATGACAAGTAGGGTTATTGTTTTTAAGTACTTCATTATGACCACGCGCAATAATCTTTCCGTCTTTAACGATTACAGCACCAAAAGGGCCACCGTCGTTAGTAAGTAAATTCTTTTCTGCCTCATCAATAGCAGCTTGCATAAAATGTTTATGGTTATTACACATACTATTATCCTCCTTTATTGCTTCCTTGCAAAGCAATTCGTGATATGCTCAAAACTATATAATCTAAAAGAATAGTACATAAAATCATCTTCCAATATTTATTTTACAACAAAACAACTAAAAAGAAAAATGACATAAAAGAAAAACAGCACTGCATTTGCAGTGCTGTTTTCTAACCGGCAGCTTTCTATCCTCCCAGGCCGCTTCCAGCCAAGTACTTTCGACGTTTAAGGGCTTAACTACTGTGTTCGGGATGGGAACAGGTGGATCCCCTTAGCCATCACCACCGGATTTTTCTCTTTCAGGTTATACCCTGAAAACTTCTCAGAAGAATTTTAACTTACGAGTTATTTTAAGTCAAGCCCTCGACATATTAGTATCGGTCCGCTGAATACATTGCTGTACTTACACTCCCGACCTATCAACCTCGTGTTCTCCAAGGTGTCTTACTAGATTGCTCTATGAGAGATCTCATCTTAAGGCTGGTTTCACGCTTAGATGCTTTCAGCGTTTATCCTTTCCGGACGTAGCTACCCAACTGTACCCCTGGCGGGATAATTGGTACACCATTGGTCCGTCCACTCCGGTCCTCTCGTACTAGGAGCAGATCCCTTCAAATCTCTTACGCCCGCGATGGATAGGGACCGAACTGTCTCACGACGTTCTGAACCCAGCTCACGTACCACTTTAATGGGCGAACAGCCCAACCCTTGGGACCGACTTCAGCCCCAGGATGTGATGAGCCGACATCGAGGTGCCAAACCTCCCCGTCGATATGGACTCTTGGGAGAGATTAGCCTGTTATCCCCAGGGTAGCTTTTATCCGTTGAGCGATGGCCCTTCCACTTGGATGCCACCGGATCACTAAGCCCTACTTTCGTACCTGATTGTCGTGTTTGACTCTCAGTCAAGCTCCCTTCTGCCTTTACACTCTTCGCGCGATTTCCGGCCGCGCTGAGGGAACCTTTGGGCGCCTCCGTTACTCTTTGGGAGGCGACCGCCCCAGTCAAACTGCCCGCCTGACACTGTCCCGAGTGTCGTTACTACTACGGTTAGAATTCCGATACATCAAGGGTGGTATCCCAAGGGCGGCTCCACGAAGACTAGCGTCCTCGCTTCCATGCCTCCCACCTATCCTGTACGTGATGTATCAGAACCCAATGTCAGGTTACAGTAAAGCTCCATGGGGTCTTTCTGTCCAGTCGCGGGTAACCTGCATCTTCACAGGTATTTCAATTTCACCGGGTCCCTCGTTGAGACAGTGCCCAAATCGTTACACCTTTCGTGCGGGTCGGAACTTACCCGACAAGGAATTTCGCTACCTTAGGACCGTTATAGTTACGGCCGCCGTTCACCGGGGCTTCGGTCGAATGCTTTGGACTAATCCGGACATCCTTCCTTAACCTTCCGGCACTGGGCAGGTGTCAGCACCTATACGTCAGCTTTCGCTTTAGCAGGCACCTGTGTTTGTGGTAAACAGTCGCTTGGGCCTCTTCTCTGCGACCACGCTATGCTCCAGGAGCAAGTCCCTTCACATTGGTGGCTACCCTTATCCCGAAGTTACGGGTACATTTTGCCGAGTTCCTTAACGAGGGTTCTCCCGCGCACCTTAGGATTCTCTCCCCGCATACCTGTGTCGGTTTACGGTACGGGCGGTGCTCATCTCACTAGAAGCTTTTCTCGACAGTGTGGGGTCAACGACTTCGCGAGTATTTCTACTCGCTCCGCGTCACGCCTCAGCCTCAGGTGTGCGGATTTGCCTACACACCAGCCTACACGCTTGCACAGGAACTACCAGTCTCCTGCTCGCCTACCCTCCTGTGTCACTCCATCGCTCAAACAATTCACACCGGTACTGGAATATCAACCAGTTGTCCATCTCCTACGCTCTCTGCCTCGGATTAGGTCCCGACTTACCCTGGGACGACGATCGTTGCCCAGGAATCCTTATGCTTTCGGTGGGAAGGATTCTCACCTTCCTTTTCGCTACTCATACCAACATTCTCACTTCCCATAAGTCCACCATGCCTTACAGCACAGCTTCTGCCCTATGGGAACGCTCCCCTACCCCACATGCCTAAGCATGTAGCCACAGCTTCGGTTCCGTACTTTAGCCCCGGGAATCTTCGGCGCAGGGTCTCTCGACCAGTGAGCTATTACGCACTCTTTAAATGGTGGCTGCTTCTAAGCCAACATCCTGGTTGTTTATGAGACCCCACATCCTTTTCCACTTAGTACGGCATTTGGGACCTTAGCTGGTGGTCTGGGCTGTTTCCCTTTTGACTACGGATCTTATCACTCGTAGTCTGACTCCCAAGCTCTGCAGCATAACCATTCGGAGTTTGACAGGGTTCGGTAACCTTTACGGCCCCTAGCCCGATCAGTGCTCTACCGCCTATGCTTACTACTTGAGGCTAGCCCTAAAGCTATTTCGGGGAGAACCAGCTATCTCCGCGTTCGATTGGAATTTCACCTCTACCCACATCTCATCCGAAAGCTTTTCAACGCTCACCGGTTCGGTCCTCCACGCAATTTTACCTGCGCTTCAACCTGGACATGGGTAGATCACTGCGGTTTCGGGTCTACGTACAGCAACTTGTCGCCCTCTTAAGACTCGCTTTCGCTTCGGCTCCGTGTCTTCCACTTAACCTCGCTACTGCACGTAACTCGTTGGTTCATTCTTCAATAGGCACGCCGTCGCTTTCGCTCCGACTGCTTGTAGACATACGGTTTCAGGTACTCTTTCACTCCCCTCCCGGGGTTCTTTTCACCTTTCCCTCACGGTACTATGCGCTATCGGTCGCCAATCAGTGTTTAGCCTTGGAGGGTGGTCCCCCCTGCTTCCCGCAGAATTCCTCGTGCTCCGCGGTACTCTGGATCCCGGCCTCGCCGCTCTGCCTTTCGCCTACATGACTATCACATGCTATGGTGTACCTTTCCAGGTACTTCAGCTAGGCCTGACTTTGATTATGCCGGTCCTCAACCCCACATACCCGAAGATATGTGGTTTGGGCTCTGCCCTCTTCGCTCGCCGCTACTGTGGGCATCTCGTTTGATTTCTCTTCCTCCGGGTACTTAGATGTTTCAGTTCCCCGGGTTCCCTTCCTTTCGGATAACTACCCATGACGGTAGTTGGGTTTCCCCATTCGGACATCTACGGATCAATACTTGCTTGCAGTTCCCCGTAGCTTTTCGCAGCTTACCGCGTCCTTCATCGGCTATTGGCGCCTAGGCATCCGCCGTATGCCCTTAGTAGCTTGACTTTTCAGCTCCTAAGAACTTTTAACGTTCCTAGTCTTTTTTGTTTTTACTCGTTAACTCTTTCTTGCTTTATTTCGCAATTTCAGAGGTGCCAGATGGTCTCATCAATCATCTGGACTTTTTATTCTTCTGTGAAGTTTTCAAGGTACAATAGAAGGTTGTCAAAACCTTCAAAACTAAACAATAACCTAAGCAAATGTGCGTCGACTGAAGTCTACGGATTGTCTTCACAATCCATGTCTCCATAGAAAGGAGGTGATCCAGCCGCACCTTCCGATACGGCTACCTTGTTACGACTTCACCCCAATCATCGACCCCACCTTAGA
>JBGVGJ010000019.1:0-42904 GCA_045121635.1 Alloprevotella sp.
GACGCTGTGTCATAATGTGCAAACTGCTACGTTGCTCATCAATTTCGGATTTGGTCATGTACTTCAGTACACTCCCTTCATCCTTAATTTCAGCGCCTTGCATTTTACACATTCTTACCCAGCTAAAGAGGGTGTGCCGAAATTTTGCATTTCGACACACCCTCATCAACTCAATTTGCTTCAATGGTTAAAGTGGGGGGATTATTCTGTCACTTCAAAGACTTCCTTACCCATTCCGCAGAGGGGGCAAACCCAATCTTCGGGGAGGTCTTCAAAACTTGTGCCGGGAGCGATGCCAGCTTCGGGGTCACCAACTTCGGGGTTGTAAACATATTCACAAACGGTGCAAAGATACTTTTCCATAATTCAATTTATTTTCAGTTGTTAGTATTCGGGGTTATTGTAGAACCTAAGTGCGTTAGGTTTACAGTGCAAAATTACAATGCCGTTTTGGAATAAACAAACAGACAAAATCTATGAGTATATAGATTGCGTAGATACGGGCGATGGAAGTTGCCATTTGTCTATAAAAACGGGGAATTTGTCGAGCGTAATGATTTATTGTTGTAACTCGCTTTTGTCATTGTGGCAGAAGACCTTACTTTTGCAATAGTTTTAATCGTTAACCTACTTACAAAAAAATAAACTATTACATGATGAAGAAGATTTTAACCCTCGCCCTTCTCGCAGTATTTACTATGGGAACGGCATTTGCGCAGGAACTGGACAGCGAAAAGATGGCAGAACGCTTGGAGAAGATTACTGAGCGCAAGGTGAAGGAACTTAAACTTGACGACGAAACAGCGATGTGGTTTGCACCCTTGTTTAAGGAATACAACTTGGCGCTTATGGTGGTAGCGCAGAAGTACCGCAATGAGAAGAAGGACCTTGATGATGCCGAAATATTGGAATCAATCGTCAACAGCTTTGCGCGTACAGAAGAGGAAGTTGCCGTAAAGCGCACTTACTTCCTTAAATTCCAGGAAAAACTCACGCCCAAGCAGTTGCAAAGCGTATTCATGCCCCGTATGAACCGTCAGGGTGGTCAGCGCGGTGGTTTCCCCGGTGGTGAACGCCCACAAGGTTTCCCTGGTGGCGGTTTCCCTGGCGGACCTAACTTCTAAACCTCATCCGCTGATGGTGTAGCGCCATTCAGCTATCCCTTAATTATCCGCAAAGTACTTCTTAATGAAACTTAATTTCATGGGGGTACTTTGCGGATTATCTATAAAAACAGGTGGTTCGTCGAGTTCTGTGGTTTTTCAGCGTGTGCTACTATTGCAGTTTCTGGGGAAAGGCGTATATTTGCAATATCAAAGTTGAAAATGATGGGCACGCCGTAGAAATACCGACAGACCCACGCTCATTGAGTCATTAACTAATTTAATCTAAGAATTTAACTATGAAGAAATTGATGCTCTCTCTCGTTGTTCTCGCTATGAGCGCAGCAACAACATTTGCTCAGTGCCCCACAGAAGGCAAGAAGTGTGACGCTCCCAAGGTATGCCCCGAAAAGGCTGCAAAGTTTGGTGACCGTCTCGTGCAGGAATTGAAGTTGGACGACGCTACTGCTACATGGTTCAAACCCCTCTTTGCTGAATACATGCAGAAGATGAAGGACACTTGCGAGAAGTACAGTTGTAAGAAGGATAAGAAGGACTGCTCACAATGCACTGACACTGAAATTATTACGAATTTGGAAAATCAGATTAAGTGCCAGGAAGAACTCGCAGGCGTAAAGAGCACCTACCTCAAAAAGTTTAAGGCAAAGCTCAACGCAAAGCAGCTTCAAGTGATTTTCTGCCCCAAGGATAAGTTCCCCGGTAAGCAGGGCAAGATGGGCCATCCTGGTAAGAAGCACGGTAAGAAGCATGGCATGAAGCCCGGTCAGTGCGACAAGGCTAAGAAGTGTGACAAGCCCTGCGACAAGAAATGTGACAAGGCTGCTAAGAAGTGCAACAAGCCCTGTGATAAGGCAAAGAAGTGTGACGCTCCCAAGTGTGACAAGGAAAAGAAATAATAGCGCTCTGTGCGTATCATAGTTTTAATAGTGAAGGGGATACATTCCGTTATGGGGTGCATCCCCATTCTTTTGGTGTAGTGGGGAAGGGTGGATGTTAAAAATTGCGTTCCAACTGCATCGTTGTGTTTCTTTTTATGACGCTGTGTCATAATGTGCAAACTGCTACGTTGCTCATCAATTTCGGATTTGGTCATGTACTTCAGTACACTCCCTTCATCCTTAATTTCAGCGCCTTGCTTTTTACACATTCTTACACAACTAAAGAGGGTGTGCCGAAATCTTTCGACACACCCTCTAATGTTATTTAGAAATTATTACTGTCCGGTAAAATTTATCTGTGTGTTTTAGAGAACACGAATTGCACGAATAACACGAACCGAAGGTCGCGCAAGTCAATCCTTGTGGGGTGTTACTTTGCTTATCGCATACGAATTGCACGAATACTATCCGGATGGCATTCGTGTTATTCGCCTCTGATTAAGAAATATTCATCCCGCATGGTGATTCGTGTTATTCGTGAGATTCGTGTTCTCTTAAACATAGAAATTCTCATTTTCTTTCGGTTGAATATCTATAAGGGGGCTTGTATGAGTACAACGATCCATCAAACAATGAGTTATCTGTATTTACCGGACAGCAATATTTAGAAATACTTTGGGGCACTATTCCCAACGTTTCTGCCTCCACATTTCCTCAGACCAAGCACCAACTTCTTTTCTTTTGTTGACGCGTCCTTGAGTATTTATTTCGTCGTTAGAGATCTCAATGCTTGCACAAAGCATGTTGCACATTATTGTTTCCACAACAGACATTTGGGGACTCTGATATTCAACCTTCTTCTTTCGCATCATCTTACGTATATCTTTTTCTGGTTCTTAATAATCATACCGCTGCGAGGCAACTCCTTGATGATTCTGCCGCTCAGGTCATAAATTATTTCTGCACCGTCGCCATGCTGTTGCAGTTTGTCAATACCTGTAGTAACTCTGCTGTGCACAACGGTAAGCATCGCGGTGTTGAGATGTTCGGGGAGTGTCAAGCAGGCATGATACGGCGCCAGTGACGCTCCACTTCCGGCTTTCTGCATCTTGTCTCCGGTCAAGTTAAGAATATACTTTCCAGCAACTTCATTGCCACTCATCGCCTTGAATGTGCCAGCCCAACCTTCCTCTTGAATAATCTCGTCGCTTGCCTGCTGCACAGCAGCTTCGAACAGAAGTTCCTGTCTGTCGTCCGACGGAGTGCCTGAATAGCGGAATATGTATGCAACTCCCGCTTTCAGCATTTCGCCCTCCTCAAGCTCAACGAACCTGATGGTGTTGTTGCCAAAACCTTCGAACTTCTCAAAGACAAAACCTCGAGACTTTATTGAAGTGATATCGGCGTCAAAGGGAAGCACAATCGTCTCGTAACCGCCATCAAGATAAGCATTGCGTGTATAGCGGCACGCTATGCCGTCGGCTGTGATGCTGTACTGTTTTCCCGTAAAGGGCAAATCGGTAGCATCATCTATGGTTAGAGTAGCGCGGTGGGTAGTACTCTCGTTGAAAGCAAGGTTATAGAGTTCTTCGTTGAACGAACCATATTGCTTGTCTGCCACATAAGGCAATACCTCAGGAGGAGTCAACGCGCCTACCTCAACATTGTTTCGGTGGTCGTAAAGGCGGAAACTGAAATTTTCGCCAGCCTCTCCGTTAATGGTCAACACAGAATAGTAACCGAAATATTCGTGCATGATTCGTGACGAAGAGAAATAAGGCATTGTCGCACGGCATTCGTCACCGCAGAAGACACCAATCTCGTAAGCACTGTCGCAACGTTCACCGTCAATGGTGCCGATTACGTCCATCGTAAAATTGCTCTCAGTGTTTTTGTCAACGGCGTTAAAAAAGTTTTCCCCCCTTTTAAACCAGTTGGGTTCGTAGTCTTGTGCTTTTAATAATAGAGTAGTGGTGCATAGGAGCACCACTACTGTAAATAGTTTTTTAGTCATTACTTATTGCGTCTAATATACTTTTTATAACATACAATTTGACCGTCAGCGGTGAAGAACTCAAAGATGTAGAGATCATCCTTTAAGTCATTCTCATTGAAATCAGACACAGTTCCTGAATAGAACGTACGTCCGCTCAAGTCGACAATCTTCATTCTGTTATAGTCTCCACTTGCCAGGATTTCATCGATGGCAGTAGTCGCATTTCTTAAGGCAACCTTAAACGGTCTGTCGAAATCACCATACGTTGCATCTTCGCTGAAGAAGAGCGATGTGGAAGCTTCAACAACATTACCGTCAACAACAGCAACGATGGAAAGTCTGCCCGTCACCGTCTTGTCACCAGGAATTGTCAGGAAGAAGAAACCGTCAGCGTCAGGCTTTGCCGTAGCCATACATCTTGCTCCGTCAAACACTGCAAGTTCCTGTACATTTCCTATAAAGTCTTCCTCGTCGCAGACGGCAAGTACAGTCATGTTGCTTTCGAATTCACAAGGATCTATCGGTGCAAACATGCTGACAGAAGTCATTCTGCGTGCCGGAGCCTTCGCAATCATTTCCACATTGCGTTTTTCAGGATATGTAAGCGTCTTTTCATCCGCTGATCTGCTACTGTAGAGATAACCTCTACCAGGTACCAACGATTTGAGTGTACCGCTCCATGCCGTGCCATTGTACATAGCAAAACCTTCCTGACCCTTAATCTGATCGTTCTTCATCGGTTCAGCACTTGCCAAAGCTTCGTCAAGTGACAATGTGAAATTGCGGGTATAAGGAATCCAGTTCCATCCCTTTGCGAGTCCAACCTCAACACCGTTGGCGAGTTCACCATTTACTACAAGTGTGTCGGCAGCATTCATTTGCAATTTGTACATCGAACTTGTCGTAACGTTTGAAACAGCACCGTTACCTTCATTCCATATACCAACTTGGTCAATATACAAGCTGTGAGCAGACTTATTCTTGATAAGGTTACCATTAGGATTGATACTTTCAAGAACATAGTTGATTGCATTTTGGCTCTCAACGTTGTTTACATGTACAGAAATCCAGTTCCAGTTCTTCTTCAACGGTGTGCTCTGCTGTATGTAGTTGGTAGCATAGACAAGGTAGGTATTGTCAAAGTCACCCCATGTAGCATTTTCCTCGAAGTGAAGCACAGTTGCCTGTTCGTTTTCAACGTCACTAGCAAGGTTTTCGTATGCCATTACAATCGGGTGAACAACACCTGTACTTGCGTCCCAAACTTTCAGTTCGATTTCCTTACCAATAGCGTCAGAGTTTCCATATATATTAAGGTATATGCGGTAACTGTCGCTGAAATCTTCATACTGCACGTTTGTAACACCCGCACACTTGCCGTCGATGAATGCTGCTACAAGGTCGTCTTCATCTTCGCTGAACATTACCTTGTCATCAACATTTATCTTAACCGCACCAAACAGCGTTGCATTCGTTTCATAGTCGGCAGGTTCTACACTCCAATCCGGAGCCTCGCTTCTCAAGTTCATGTTCACCGTAAGCGGAACAAGAATAGCATTGTTACCACTCATGTAAACCGTGAACTCGCTCTTGCCTGTCGGCGCCGAAGCGTCTACGGTGAAGGTGATTTCCTGTGTGCCGAGTGCGGGGAGCGCACCTGATGTGAAGTTAGCGCTCAACCATGAGGGTAGGTCATTCAATGCCCAATACTCAGTCTGTGCGCTCTGGTTGGTCACAGTAGCGGTGAACTTCTTCTCTTCACCGATGCAACCTACCACATCAAGGGTATTATCAAACCACAACAACTGGTTGCGCTGTACAAGCGCCGTCCAGGTAATGGGGAGTGATTTGTTACCATTGAGGTCGAGCACATCCTTCACGGTGATGTTCACCGTTACACCCTCCATGCGGTTGGCATCCTCACCCAATTCGATGACGATACCGCGCTCGCTTGCCACGAAGTTGTAGTTCACATTCGTTTCTCCAGGCACAGGCTTGAGGGCGGGTGCCTCGTCGGTGCAGACAATCGCATAATTGTTATCTCTGAGTCCAGTAGCCTTATGGCGACGTGTCACCATGTCCATTGCTGAACCTTCCGTAACAACCTGCATGTTACCGTCGAGTTTTTCTTCCTCAAACGGATAGTAAGCCGCAAGTCCGGGTTCATTGCCTTTGAGGCGTGTATGCATGCGGTCGCGCAATACATTCGCATTCAAAGTAGCGTTCCATACGCGAATTTCATCGAACTGCACCTTCAACTTGTCGTGCATTTCATAATGAACTTCGTTTTTGTCTTCCTTTTCAGTCACTACTTCGACGCGCTGACCGCCAAGACTCATATAGGCCGTCTGCAAAGCAGGAACATTTGCCGAAGCAATCTGTCCCACAGCCTCACCATCGATATAGACGCTCGTGTTACCATTGCGCAGCACATTGATGGCCAAGTGGTGCCACTTGTCATCGTTGTATGCCTTGTTGCCCAATGACATGAGCACCTTGTTATCCGCACGGAGTGACAACTTTTTGTTCTCAAGCACTACGCTGAACGCATCAGTATGGAACAGGTAAGCCAACGCATGATCCTGCTCTCTTTCTGCGCAGAACCACATTTCAACGGCAAAGTCATCGCCATTGCGTGCAGCACACTCTGCCAAGTTGATAACCACGCCATCCACACCAGCGTACAACGCATCGTTAGCAAGAGCAAGCGACATGTTCTTATTGTTCTGATACCAACTTGTAGCATCAAGGTTCATGTGGCGGTTGCGCGCCAAGTCTTTCGCTTGTGTGCCCATACCTTCACTGAACTTCCAGTAACCAATGAGATGTTCGGTCGTGGGCATCTTGGTTTCATACATCTGCGCCTGAAGGTTCGTCACATCAATCGCTTCATCCCAAAGTGTTACCTCGTGGATAGCACCTGTGAATCCGTTACCCAATGCCACTACACCGTTGCCTTCATACCTCTCGATAGGCAATTCATCAGCAAGGCGCACCGTCGTTGCATCACTGGCATACAATGCAGAGAAACGAGAATCTTCACCCTCTTGGTCGAGGCTGAATGCCAAGTAAATCCACTTGTCGGCAGGGAGAGCATGCTCCGTATCACACACTTCGCCATTTACGCAGAAGTAGTAGTTACCCTCTACTTCCTTCACACCAAGTGTCAACTTGGTCTGTCCGTTGCCGTGACTGAAGATCGTGCCTTCGCCACTGATTCTTGCCCACATGTCAACAGCGAAACTCTTACCGATGAGGTTGATGTTGGCCTCAGTCTTAGCTACAGCGCCTTCGCTGCCCGTAGCCTTGAGCGCCACATCGTGAGCCACTGTCTGACCGTTCAGTGCAGCTGTTACGATGAAGTTACCCGTAGTCGTCAAGCGTCCACTATTGATATCTTCATTGAAGGTTAATTCAATGTCGTCGCCCATACCGAGGAATCCCGTTGTGGGTTTCGGAGTGCCGAACGCCATGGGTCGTGACATATCCTTAATAACTTCAATAGCCTCAGTGACCAACGTAGATTCGCCTGTGCCGTAAGTACTTGCCGAGAGCACACGGAAGGTGTATTTACCATCGGCAAACGAGTTCATGTCGAGTGAATAGGTCACATTCGCTGCTTCGGGCAATACCGTCTGCATTGATGAGAGTTGCTGACCTTCCTCAACGTCAACCAAATATTCCTTGAGCGTAGTCCAATCGGTATCGCCCTGCTTCATATACTGAATGCGGAATGCCTTCAAGTTGTAGTAGTTGCGATCGAAACTGTTGAACGTAATGTCAAGGTTCGCACCGCTTGATGAGTTCAAGAGTGTGCGGTTCAACTCCATCTTCACGGGTGAAGAAGAAGGAACATAGTAGGCAGAAATATATACGGTATCGGCAATCTGCGGGAATGTACCTGTGGGGTCACCCTGCTCTTGTGAAGCGAGTACAATACCGATTCTTTCATAATCGAGAATACCGAGGTTACTCTGCTTCAAGAGCAACGTCTTCTTGACTACCTCACCTGCTGGCACCTTAATCACACGGTTGTCAGAGAGCGCCACACCGTCGATACTCAACTGAGCACCATCGGAATTGGTTTCGTCCATCTGGAGCAACTTGTAGTAGAGGTCGCAGTCAATTTCTGACTTGTTGGAGAGCAACAAAGTGTAGCTTGCCGTTGAGCCAGAAGTGATGTTGCTTACGGTAGGTACTTCAACTTCAATATCAGGTACCTCAATCTGCATGGTCTTTTCATGGAGTTTGTAATTGCCAGGCGAGTAGTACTTGGTGTATTCTTCGTCTTCATACGGAGCACTGGTCTGTCCGCCACGAGTGCGGAACATAGGACTGTAAGAAACGCTTCGATAAGCATCAATCGTCAATGCATCATCACCGCTCTCAGAAAGTGTAAAGCTGAATGATGCTATATCAGACTTACCATCGCTGGTGTATGAGTGACGCTTACCACCAGTTTCAGTTTCAACTTCAGCTGCGAAACCAGTTTCATTAAACTTAGCACCCAATTTATTACCCAAAATGGCAAGTGCACCCGTTTCGTGTTCGTGAGTATCGGTGTCCACGTATTCCGTTTCCAGTGAATAAGTGATGCTTGTTCCTCCATCGAGTGAATAGTTGTTAATCAATCTACCCACTTCTTTTTCTTCACCGAGTTCTGTCACCGTAATATTACCATCACGGTATTCCCACGCTTTAACCTTTTCTTCTTCGTTTTGTGCAAGGTACTTAATCCAGTTTGAAATCTGCATATTAGCCCATCTCACTTCATCCTGGTCAACCCGATACTCCATACCGATTTCATCGTTCAATGCTTCACCGTTCGTAATTCTGTCAGGAAGTACAATCTTGTAACTGGGGCCTTCGATGGCATCCACTGCTACAGCCTCATGCTTCCAGATTTCCTTGTCATTGTTGTCCGAACCAAATCGTTCGTCGTCAGGACTCAACATGGTGATATAGATTAACTCGTCGGTCGTGTTCTGATAGTTGGCGTATTCTTCAGGTGTAACCGTGATAAGTTTACTGTTACGAATCTGAATCAAGTTTGGAATGAGATAACTCTCAATGTAGTAACCAGTATAACTGAACTTTGTATCGAATTTACTACCTACAGAAATAATATCTTCCACACCTAACTCGATATTGCCATTTTCATCGCGCAAGAAGTTTACTTCGCGTGCTTTACCAAAGAGCAAGTTACTTGAGTAACCAATATAAACGTCAGCTATAGATCCCACCATGCTGGGGTCGTCGGATGTAGCGATAGCTTCTGTAATTGTCAACGAGTGAGTAATGGTTTCTCCATTCTCACCTTCAGTAACCACCTTTGCGCCTGCAGAAAATTCGTCATTGGTCTCCGTTGACGTAATAGCTCCGATTCCAATTCCATGGAATGTCACCGCTTTAACACCAAACTCCCATGTGTCTTTAATGGTCGTTTCCGAGGTCCACTTGTGTCCGGTGACCGTTTCCTTGGTTGTTATGGTACCGCTTGACCATTCAGCACTTGAATTACTTCCTGGGGGGTCACGCAAAATCATCAATAGTTTGTCAGGACCTGATGTGACAAAATTACTACCTGTTGGAATAGAACCAAGGATAACACCTTCAATAAAGTTTTTGCCATCAATGGTCCATTCATACACCTTACCGCCAATCTCGTACGTCATTGAGATGTTACGTGAATAGGGAGCCGTAATGTTGGGATAACCCGCCTTCCAGGTATAGTCCGCTTCGCCCTTCTCATCCAAAAGGATTTGGTTTTCTTCGAGGTCAACAACATCACCAGCGGTATAGCCTTCTTCATTATTTTCCTCAACCTTTACCAACACTGCCTGGCCATCTGAAAGTGCGTTAGAGATGGTTACTACGCAATCCTTCAAAGGTACAATAGATGTGATGGCCTCTGCATCGTCATCATAGTTGACGTACTGTTCATAACCCTTGAGCTTGAAATGATAGGGATTTCCTTGTACGAAGAAAGGTTTGCCATAAGTGTAGTTAGGTTTGCCCTCTTTATTCACGATGTTTACAGTGAAATTACCCCTTCGGTCTGTTATGTCAAGCACGTCACAACCAAACGCGCCATTGTTGAAATCGACTTGTGTTACGGTGAAAGAAGGTCCTGAGTGGTAAATAACTACATATTTCTTGTTGTAGTCAAATTCCGAGGTGTACACATTTCCTGTGTAATCATCACTAAATACCGAAATCGTGTCAGTTGCTGTAACGTTAGGATTGCTGAGATCTACAAGACCTGCATCGCCAACTGTTTCCTGAGTCTTCACCACTACAGGTGCCGAAACGTTATAGATAAGTGGCGGCACCATAGCAGAGAACTCACCCGTCTCAGCATCGGTGTGGATAAAAATTTTGCCAGACTGCTCACCAGCACCACGCCATGAGGTACTGTTAATATTGCTTGTTGTAGAAGCACACGCCAATGTCTCTGTATTGTTCTCGTAACGTGAGGTAAGACCTTCGGTTACGTTCACCACGTTGAGCGAATAGAGATCATTGGTGGGAGTCAATACCAATTCAGCAACACCGATGTTGTTCTTGCTTTCTCTGAAACCAACAGATTTATTGCCTTCGATGTCGCCACCGACTACGCGACCTACTATGCTTACTAACGTATTGTCATAGAACGTGAGGTTAGAAACCTCTCGGTTGAAGGTAAATAATGAACCCACACCTGCTGGATAACGTCCTTCAGCAACGAAGGTGTGACCATTCTTCGTTATGTTGATATAGTGGTCGCCGATAGGTACACTAATCTCAAAGCGACCCTGCTCGTCAGTTTCAATTAACTGACCGTCCTTTGAACATAAGTTGCCATCCACTGCGAGGTTACATCCCTGTACGGGATAAGTAGTGTTTTCGTAATAAACCACACCTGTTACCTTGAAGCTGCTGACGTCTTCAAACTCGATATTGTCGTGCGTCAATGTGTTGCTACTTACGTAGCGTGTGTGATAACTGGGGTTAAACTCGTGCACACCCAGTGTCGGACGTACCAAATAAGTAGTGCCATCCCCACTGAAGGGCACGCCACGGATGACGTAGTTACCGTTCTCGTCGGTATAGCCATAGATAGAGAGTTGCTCCTCTGTAGGCACAACTTCGGAGATGAGGGGTGTGCCCACGATGTATGCGTGGTTGCTGTTAGCAACGCCATTGGTCTTACTGTAGTCATAGACATTGCTCATGCCGTTGATACCCTCATCCATGGGCCAGTAGGCAATCAGGTTCTTTTCGGTGCAGGTAAGGGTGCGGTCGTGGTAGGTAACTACTTCCTTATCGGTGAGCATCTTGCTCCACACGCGTATCTCGTCGATATAGCCTATGAACTCACTCTTACCGAAGGTTACGGTGAGTGTGGGGTTCGATTCGTCTGGTATCACAGGGATCTTTCCAGGCAGAAAGGTCTTGAGGTTCTTACCTTCCGTGAAGACAACGCCATTCTCGTTCTCGTCCTCGGGGCGGATAACGCGCATGCTGTAGATGCCGGCGCCATCGTAAGAGTACGTAATGTGGGTATATGCATCGCCAGGGATGATGATGCCTGTATAACTGTATTCCGGCTTATTTAGTTTTGTAGCATAAGTCATGACGAGTTCGTACTTCCCATTTCCAGTAGGTTGGGCACTCACACCAACATAGTCATTCGCCCTAAAGATATCTCTTCTAGAGTCCCATCCAGCCTCAGGACGTACATAGAACTGAAAACTCCAGGGGCGATCACTGCGCACAAAGTAGTTCTCAACCATTTCTTCAGAGGCTTTCCATTGCATCCCCGCCTTGCCGTCACCCGGGAGATAGAGCGAATAAAACTGCTTGGCAGTGTTGTCATTGTCGCCACTTTTCGTGAGCACCACCTTTACATCCGACACGGCAGTGCCTGTGCCATACTTGATGCGTCCAGAGAGGATGCCGCGCGTCTGCACGAAACCGTCACACTCCATGGAGTTACCTTCCACCCACTTTGCTTCCTCTGTTGCTGTAGCATCGACATAAGCATAGGCGGTCACCTTATATATGTAGAACTGACCCGGCTGTGCCGAGAGGTCTTCGTAGTAGAATGAAGCGCCCTTACTCTCCGTCTCGTAAAGTTGGGTGTACACCGCCTGCGGGTCGCCCAAGAGTTTGCGATGTACGGTGTAACGGGTGTTACCCTCGCTAAGTATGGTCACTTTCCAGTTTAGTTTTACCATATTGCTGTATGCGCCTTGCGAAGCGGAAAAATCCTTCACCTTGGTCATTACAGCATAGGTAATCTTCTTCTCTGGAGAGTAGAAATCTAGTCCCCAGTAACTGGTCTTGATGCGATATCTGTACTCCTTCCACGACACTACGTCGTTATCAACAAACGTTGTGTCGGTTTGGGGATTGTCTCTCAAATTCTTCCACATCTCCAGGTCTTCGTTCCAACGCTGGACGTAGAACTGCACATCGTTACCCGTCTTCTCAGGTTTCCAAAATATCTTGATACCACCATTTGCACCCTCAAAAAGGTCGGCATTTATGTTGAACTTGAAGTTGTCGTCGTGTGTCACTTCGATGCTCTTACATAGTGGCGTGTCGGTAGGTGGTTTAGCGATTGTGCCATAAACAGTAGGCGCAAAGACTACCCAATAAGTATATGTGGCCCCCGTCTCAATATTCGTGTCGGTATATGAGTTGGTGGTATTACTGAGTTTGGTTGTAGTCAGGAGGGTGTAGTCCGTTTCTCCCGTTTTTTGACGGAATATGAGCCATCCACCATCTCTGTCGTGGTTGCTATCATTATTATTGATAGTCCAGGTAAGTTTCACCTTTTTGTTCCATTTGTCCTGAGTCGCTTCAAGTTTGGTGGGGTATATGAAACCCTTCACCACGGCCGAGAGTCTGCTCCCCTGGAAATGCTGGTTCGTAGTATGTTGCGTACGCTTATAGTATTCATGGTAATAAATCGTGTAGTTCTTAGTTTCGTCGAATTTGCCGTCTAACGTTTTCGAAGCAGCACCCGTAGTGTTGTTCAACTGCACAGTACCATAGTCGTTATTCTTGTAGTAACCATAATCGTCGACCGAATTGCTACTACCGAAACCATAGTATTCATTCCAACTGTCATGGATATTACCTGTTACGGACACCGCAATCTTGCCTCCAGGTTTACGGGTAAAGGTGGCAGCCTTAGTGGCTGGAAGGTTATAGGTCATTTTGCCATATCTCACAATACCCTGACCTTCCCCTCGACTCCAGTCGGCACCTAATGAACTTCCACCAAACTTACTACGCGCCATCCCCATCCAATAGCCGTCTTCGCTATCGCTATGGTCATTGTCGTCATCAACGTCCCACCAACCTGTCCAGCGGACGAAGAAACCACACATTTGTGCAGGTCCCATCTTTTCGCCAGGGTAGAACATGAATTCAGCGATTTGAATATCCCCGCTATTGAATCTGTTTTTGATGTAGCTCACTCCATAGTCGGCATTCTGATGCTGATCGACAGTAACCTCTCTCCCCATAAAGAGAATTTCTTTACCTTGCTCCCATGGATTACTGAAGTAGCTCGAGGGATTGGTGTTATACTTCGTCAAACTTGCAGCACTTCCGCCCACATAGAAACGCGAGTACTTCACCACGTCATCAATTCCATCCTCATCACGGTAAGGATAATTCCAAGAGATCCAAGGGCTGTCCAAAGTCAATTCCTTCCTGCTCCCAAAGTTGAAATGCCCGTTGTAACTGTCGGCTGACCAATAGTCAGCATACGCTGCGTGGACTCCGCCGAATACCAGCAGAATCAACAGCAAACTTTTTGCAAAAAACTTTTTCATAAGATTGAAAGTTAATGTTTATGTAGTTAATAATTATGTTTCCATTGTGCTCAACTTGTAGGTTATGAGGTTTTTTAGGTTTAAGGTTATAAGGTTCTGCACAGTCCTTAAAACCTATAAGCGTAGCGACCTCACAACCTGATAACCTGATTCAAGTCAAGTGATATTTCTGTTCTTTGGAAACAGTCATTTGTATCCCATCAAAAAATAAAAAAACGGTTTGGACTACAAACACCGCAATAACATATTCGTTTCGTTCAGACACAAAAAAAGACGTGAAGCCCGTATACTGTTGCTCGCTTCACAATCTGAGGCTCCTGAGAATGGCCTTGCAAGTCGAAACGAGCAACGCCGAAAGCCCCACGCCGATATGTTAAAATACGCCTAATGCGCCTAACGCTTCTTGGCATACGCTGACACCAAGGGCAGTACGGCATAGTTAGGGCATGTATATAACACACCACGGGGCATTCACCGTTGCTTTGTTTTTGACTTGCACTATTGAAATTTTCTCAGGATTTCAGATTGTCAAAACCAAAGCGTAGTAAACGCCTTTTATTTATGTCAAATACCCCATCCTCCCTTTTTCCTTTCACAAGGAAAACGTTCGGCGCGGGGAGATGCCACAACTGAACTGCTCCAACTCAAGTAAACGAGTAGCTTTACATTTAAACGATTCATTTGCAGCATCGTTGCAAATTTACATATTTATTTATATATATGGAGTAGATAAGTAAAAAATAGTAATGAAATAGGAGTTACAAAAAAAAATAGTTAGTAGTGAGGAGAGAGGAGAGAGTAGTCCTTGCGGGCTGATGGTCCGGATGGCGCTCTCCCCCTGTTTATAGGGGGAGGGGACCAGCTCTGCTGGTGAGGGGGTGCAAGATTTACACCGCACGGCATGCTACTAACTACTCACTTCTAACTACTCACTGTTTCCGCACCCCCTCACCACTTTGTGGTCCCAATTGATTTCGCTACGCTCATCTTCCTCCTTCTCGTAAGGCATAGTACAAACAAGTTTGTCCTCTGCTCTTACTTCGTGCGTCGGTTCCCCCTATAAACAGGGGGAGAGCGCCGTCCGGAGCAAAACTCCGCATGGGTTACTCTCTCCTCACTCCTCTCTCCTCACTACCTACCGCTTACATGGCGAAAAATTGTGACACTTCCCTCCTTCATTTTTCCTCATTTTTCTGCTAAAACTTTAACAAATATTAACACTCTGGTTACACACCCTCGCAACAATATCTATTTGCGGCGCCAGAATAAGTAACATAGGAAACCGGTTGTTTAACCTTGAAAAAACAAGGTAACTTATTTTTTTACCCCTAAAAATGGGATTTTGGGCACAAAAAAAGTGGAGATACCCCTGATTCCAAGGGGCATCTCCACTTCCGTAATACAAAGATACAAAATTTCGGATCGAAATGCAAATCGGTTAACACTTGTTAACACGGTAAATATTTGTTCGTTTTTCGCATTTTTTATGCCTGCTCAGCGGTAAGTTTTCCCTCCAAATTTCGGTATTCAATGAATTATCCTTATCTTTGCAAAGTTGAATAACTATGCGTTGAGTGGCGTAGGCAAGGAGTTGCGAGCAATGCGCGCCTTTTGCTTCTCTGTTTTGGACTTCTCAACTTTTCAACTTGCTGAATTTTAAACTAATAAAGATATTATCACCATGTTTGATGTAAAAGATTGCCTTGCACAGTGCGAGGAAAAAATGGAAATGAGCGTGATGCACCTCGAAGAAACCCTCTCTCACATCCGTGCGGGTAAGGCTAATGTGCACATCCTCGACGAAATTCGTGTAAACTCTTACGGTTCTATGGTACCCATCAATAATGTGGCTGCCGTAACTACTCCCGACGCGCGCACTATTGCGATTAAACCCTGGGATAAGTCAATGTTCCACCACATTGAAAAGGCGATTATTGATTCTAACGTAGGTATCATGCCCGAAAACAATGGTGAAGTTATCCGCCTCGGTATTCCCCCTCTCACAGAAGAACGTCGTCGCGACCTCACAAAGCAGTGTAACGCTCATGGCGAAGAAGCAAAGATTGCTATTCGTAACGTGCGCCGTGACGGTATCGAAAAGATGAAGAAGGCAGTTAAGGACGGCCTTTCTGAAGACATTGAAAAGGACGCTGAAGCAACCCTTCAGAAGATCCATGATAAGATGGTCAAGAAGGTTGAAGAATTGCTCGCTGAAAAGAGCAAGGAAATCATGACCGTATAGTTTTGAAATGAGAAATGAAAAAGGAGAAAGGAGAAAGTTGCTGGCGCGATGAAGTTTCGCATGGTTTTCTCCTTTCTCCTTTCTCCTTTCCCCAAAAAAGTTGATAGGTACGAGTAAAGACCGGATGGCGCTCTCCCCCTGTTTATAGGGGGAGGGGACCGCCTTGGCGGTGAGGGGGTGCAGAAAAAGTCCACCTCTTTCTGAGAAAACAAGCAATTCTCCTTACTGTTTTAGGCACCCCCTCACCACTACGTGGTCCCCTCCCCCTATAAACAGGGGGAGAGCGCCATCCGGTTTTCGTTCCCCGTTCCTCTTTTGTTTTATGCACGGCATAGTAATCAGAAATACAGGCTCTTGGTATGAAGTGCGCACGGACGACGGGCGCATTTTAGAGTGTAAAGTAAAGGGCAATTTCCGCTTGCGCGGTATTCGCTCTACAAACCCTGTCGCTGTGGGCGATGGGGTAACGGTGCGTGAGGGTGGCGCAGGCGAAGCGTCGTTTATTACTGAGATTGACGAGCGTCGCAATTACATCATCCGCAAGGCTTCAAACCTTTCCAAGCAGAGCCATATCCTTGCGGCAAATGTAGACCTTGCCGTGTTGGTTATTACCATTGCGCGCCCCGAGACAACCACTACTTTTATCGACCGATTCTTGGCTTCTGCCGAGGCTTACCGCGTGCCCGTCGTGTTGCTCTTCAATAAGATGGACGACCTTACGGAGGAGGAAAAAAGCATGGCAGATTACCTCATGGCGATGTACCGCCTTGTGGGGTACGAATGCTTTGCCGCTTCGGCGCTTCGCGAAGAAGGAATCGATGCCCTTCGTGAAATTATGAAGGGTAAGACTACGCTGCTCGCGGGCCATTCCGGTGTGGGCAAAAGCACTTTGATGAATGTGCTTATCCCAGGTGCAAATGTTAAGACCGCAGCCATTTCCGACGCACACGGTGCGGGGATGCACACCACCACTTTCAGTGAATTGCGCGACCTTCCCTTTGGCGGTAGCATCATCGACATCCCTGGCATTAAGGGATTCGGCACTTTCAATATGGAACCCGAAGAAGTGGCCCACTACTTCCGCGATATCTTCGCCATCTCCCACGATTGCCGCTTCAACAACTGCATGCACATCAACGAGCCCGGTTGCGCCGTGCTCGAAGCGCTCGAAAATCATCAACTCGCCCCCAGTCGCTACGCCTCCTACCTCTCCATGCTTGAGGACAAGGAAGAGGGAAAATACCGTGCGGGGA
This sequence comes from Alloprevotella sp., assembly GCA_045121635.1. GTDB lineage: Bacteria > Bacteroidota > Bacteroidia > Bacteroidales > Bacteroidaceae > Alloprevotella. The sequence continues at coordinate 17,324 of JBGVGJ010000019.1, forward strand.
TGAAGTAAAGGGTTTAGATAAGTGCTACGTTAAAGGTAATTTCGGAAGTTGGTTACTTCTATATATGGTTACCTCCAAATGCAATCTAATAGAAATGAATTACACCCCTCCTTTTTCGTTGACCGACGAAATGATGTCGCTTGTGGCAAACATCGCCGAACTTGTTGGGCATCTGTCTGCCACTACGGAGCAACTACCAGCGCCACATTTGCGTAAGGAAAACAGAATCAAGACCATTCAGTCGTCGTTGGCGATTGAAAACAATTCGCTTACCATCGAGCAAGTTACTGCAATCATAGAAGGTAAGCGTGTGTTGGGTGCGCCTAACGAAATTCAGGAGGTGAAAAATGCTGTTGATGCCTATGAGTTGTTGTTAGAGTTGAACCCATATAAAGAAAAAGACCTCCTACGGGCGCATCGCCTCATGATGGCTGAACTTGTGCATGAGAATGGTCGATATAGAGCAGGGGGAATCGGAATTTTTAACGGACAGTTCCCATTGCCTAAAGCAAACAAAAATAGGATATAACAGCAGGATGATGTTTTTGGCGTATAGAAAATAGTTTTATGTTTCTCACGCAGACTCCGCAGAAAACGCAGAGACCATGCGGATAGGAATAGTCTTATGTAGAGAATTACGCAGAGGCGCACGCTACGCTTGCGCTACCATCCGGATGGCAAGCACAAACAAAGTGTGTGCGCTTCTGCGAAAGTCTGAGCAGTCTGCGTGAGACAAATTATCCATCAATAGAGTTTTCTCTCCTGAAATAAGCGTTTGTTATATAGAAGCAATCTGTTCATATTGGTCCTCCTGCGCATCGTGTGCCTTTGTTGATGACTGACTTGTTGAAATGGGTGAGTACCACCAAGACGCATCCTCTCATTAGTAGTTGCGTGTTTCATTATGAATTTGAATTTATACACCCCTTTGCTGATGGGAATGGGCGCATGGGGCGCATGTGGCAGACGCTTCTGTTGATGCAATGGAATCCTATCTTTGCATGGATACCCGTAGAGAGTTTGGTGAAGGAACATCAAAGCGAATACTATGAAGCGATAGCACAAAGCGACCGCGAGGCGTCAAGTACATCGTTTATTGTTTTTATGCTCCGTTGCATGCTACAAACCATCCAACAGATGGTGGAAAGTAACCCAAAAAGTAACCCAAAAAGTGAACAAAAAGTTTTGGACGCTATGCGCGTCAATCCCCAAGTTACAGTTAAGGAGTTGCAAGAGATTACAGGACTTTCAGAAAGTGGTGTAAAGAAAATTATCCGCCACTTGCGCACAGCTGGAACATTAGAACGAATTGGTGGTAATAAGGGTGGATATTGGAAAGTTATTTCCGAGTAAATTACGAACTGAGTTCGGTATAGAGTTCGGTAAAAATAAAATTTAGTTATGGATAATGATGCGACTAATCTAACTAAGGAGGAGTTTTTGCCCGCATAGATGAGGCTAAAGATGGAGCTTCTATGGAGTTCTTCAATGTTGACGAATTAGATAAATATATTCGTGATAATGCTCTGTGATTTTTCCCTTGTATGGGGTAACTATCTCGTCAACAAGTCTACTTATCCACTTGTTTAGTCATCAATTAGATAAATAAACCGCATTTTTCTTTGCTATATATATAAAATATAGTAATTTTGCAGTCAGAAGTTAGTGAGGGGTCCGAAAAGGGTTCCTCACTTTTCTTAATCAAATGATTAGTTCATGCTGCGGTCGCGTATGGTGTGGCCCTGGTGTGGACACAAATTCTTAACAATACATGATTGATAAAAGTATCGTTAAAAAGTTGGTGAATGAGTGGCTCGAAGGTAAGGAATATTTCCTTTGCGACCTCTCTATCAGCGCTGACGCACGCATTGTGGTAGAGATTGACCACGAAGAAGGCGTGTGGATTGAAGATTGTGTGGAATTGAGCAAGTTTATCGAAGCAGGCCTCGACCGTGAGCAGGAAGACTTCGAACTTGAAGTGGGCAGTGCCGGTATTGGTCAACCCTTTAAGGTGTTGCGCCAGTATGAAATCCACTTGGGAGAACAGGTGGAGGTGTTGACACGCGAGGGCAAGAAATTTGTGGGCGAACTTTCACATGTGACTCCCGAAACATTCACCGTGACAGTAACACAGAAGGTGAAGAAGGAAGGACAGAAGCGCCCCGTGATGGAAGAAGTGGACTTCACATTCAAGTATGAAGAAGTGAAGCACACCAAGTATGTGATTGATTTCAAATAATAACAAAATAAATTTGAGGTGAGCTGCTCCACGGCAACTTACCTTCTATTCCTTTTATGGCAAAGAAAAAAGAAGTGGCTCCCAGCCTGATTGACACATTCTGTGAGTTTAAGGAAACGAAGAACATCAACCTCACAACAATGGTGGGTGTGTTGGAAGAAAGTTTCCGCAGTGTGATTGCAAAGATCTACGGTTCTGACGAAGGTTTCAATGTGATTGTTAACCCCGAGAAGGGTGACTTCGAAATCTATCGCGACCGTGTGGTTGTTGCTGATGATGAAGTGACTGACGAGAACAAGGAAATCCCCCTCTCTGAAGCACAGAAGATTGCTGAAGACTATGAAGTGGGTGAAGAAGTAACTGAGAAGATTGACTTCCTCAAGTTTGGTCGTCGTGCTATCTTGACGCTCCGTCAGACTTTGGCAAGTAAGATTCTTGAACTCGAACACGACGCGCTTTACAGCAAGTATGCAGACCGCGTGGGCGAAATGATTTCTGCGGAAGTGTATCAGACTTGGAAGAGCGAAGCGCTCCTTCTTGACGAAGAGGGCAACGAACTTCACTTGTTGAAGAACTCACAGGTGCCCCGCGACTTCTTCCATAAGGGCGACCATGTGCGTGCCGTGATTGACCGTGTGGATAATGCCAACGGTAATCCCAAGATTTACTTGAGCCGCACTTCTCCCATGTTCCTCCAGCGCTTGCTTGAAACGGAAATTCCTGAATTTGCGGATGGCGTAATTCGCTTGCAGCGTGTGGCGCGTATTCCTGGCGAACGCGCAAAGATTGCTGTGGATAGCACAGACGAACGCATCGACCCCGTAGGTGCTTGTGTAGGTGTGAAGGGTGCTCGTATTACCAGCATCGTTCGTGAGTTGCACAACGAAAGCATCGACGTGATTCAGTATTCTCCCAACCCCCGTATCCTCATTGCTCGTGCGCTTGCACCTGCTGAAATCTCAAGCATTGAGTTGGATGAAGAAAACAAGAAGGCAGATGTGTTCTTGAAGCCCGACCAAGTTTCATTGGCCATTGGTAAGGGCGGTCAGAACATTAAGTTGGCAAGTTTCTTGACAGAATACACCATCGATGTGTTCCGCGAAGTGGATGGTAACGAAGAAAATGACTACAACCTCGATGAGTTTAATGATGAAATTGACCAGTGGGTACTTGACGCCATTAAGTCAATCGGACTTGAAACGGCAAAGCAGGTGTTGAACGCACCTCGCGTGATGCTCATCGAAAAGGCTGACCTCGAAGAAGACACCGTTGACGAAGTGCTTCGCGTGCTCCGTGAACAGTTTGAGGAAGCAGCACAGTAAGTCAGTGCTTTCAGCGTCTGTGATAGACGCAACCTAATCCCATTTCAAAGAGCGCGGGTGACGCTTCATTCACCCCAAAATATTTCTATAGTAGAATGAGTATCAGATTAAATAAAGCAATTAAAGAATTTAATGTCGGCTTGCAGAATATAGTTGATTTCCTCAACGCCAATGGTGGTGCGCTTAAGGGCGACCCCAATGAGAAGATCAACGACGAGCAGTATGCCTTGCTGCAGAAGCAGTTTGGTGCCGACAAGGCCCTTCACGATGAGGCTGCAAAGATTTTCAGCAAACCCGAGAAACCCAAGAAGGAAGAAGCGGTGGCTGAACCCGTAGTCGTAGAAGAAGTGGCTCCTGCTGCACCCGAAAAGGTGGAAGAACCTGTGAAGGAAGCTGCCCCCAAGGCGAAGAAGGCTCCTGCAAAGAAGGAAGAGACTCCCGCTCCCGTAGTGGAAGAAACTTCTGTTCCAGCACCTGTGGCAGAAGAAAAGCCCGAACCCAAACCCGCAAAGAAGGAAAAGCCCACGGTTGAAGAACGCGCGGCTGCCCTCTTGACTGAAAACGAAGACGGTGTGTTCAAACTCCGCAACCAGCCCGAAGTGTCTGGTCCTAAGGTGTTGGGTACAATTGACCTTTCTGCGTTGAATCAGAATACGCGTCCCAAGAAGAAGTCGAAGGAAGAGCGTAAGAAAGAGCGCGACGAAAAGAACCGCCAGCAGCGTAATGATGCTGCTAACAAGCAGGGCGCTAACGGTCAGCAGACAGGTGAAAAGCGCAAGCGTCAGCGCATCGGTAAGGAGCGCGTAGACGTAAATGCTGCAGCAAACCAGCAGGGTGGTCAGAAGAAGAATGGCCAGCAGGGTGGTAACAACCAACAGCAGAACGCACAGAATGCAGGTAAGAAGCAGAAGGATAAGAACCGCAAACAGGCTGCTCCCGTTAAGCAGGAAGTAACTGCTGAAGACGTAGCAAAGCAAGTAAAGGAAACACTTGCACGCCTCCAGGGTAAGCAGGCCGCACAGCCCAAGGGTGCGAAGTATCGTAAGGAAAAGCGCGACGCTGCTCGTGAACGCCAGGAAGAACTCATGGCACAGGAACACGCAGAAAGCAAGGTGCTTAAACTTACGGAATTCGTAACGGCGAACGAATTGGCAACGATGATGAACGTTCCTGTAACGCAGGTTATCGGTACGTGCATGAGCATCGGTATCATGGTTTCTATCAACCAGCGTCTCGACTCTGAAACCATCAACCTCGTGGCAGAAGAATTCGGTTTCCAGACAGAATATGTTTCTGCTGAAGTGCAGGAAGCTATCGTTGTGGAAGAGGATAAGGAAGAAGACCTCCTCGAACGCGCACCTATCGTTACGGTGATGGGTCACGTTGACCACGGTAAGACTTCATTGCTCGACTATATTCGTTCGGCAAACGTTATCGCAGGTGAAGCGGGTGGTATTACCCAGCACATCGGTGCGTATAACGTAACGCTTGCAAGTGGTAAGCACGTAACGTTCCTCGATACTCCCGGTCACGAAGCGTTTACAGCGATGCGTGCTCGTGGTGCACAGGTAACTGACGTAGCAATCATCATCATTGCTGCCGATGACGACATCATGCCTCAGACGAAGGAAGCAATTAACCACGCCGTAGCGGCTGGTGTGCCCATCGTTTTTGCCATCAATAAGATTGATAAGCCCGCTGCTAATCCCGATAAGATTAAGGAAGGTCTTGCACAGATGAACTTCCTCGTGGAAGAGTGGGGCGGTAAGTACCAGAGCCAGGATATCTCTGCAAAGCAGGGTATCGGTGTGGACGAACTTCTTGAGAAGGTGCTTCTCGAAGCAGAAATGTTGGAACTCAAGGCGAACCCCAACCGCAAGGCTATCGGTACGGTAATCGAATCTTCTTTGGACAAGGGACGTGGTTATGTAGCAACAGTGCTCGTAAGCAACGGTACACTCAAGCAGGGTGATGTGGTGCTCGCTGGTACAAACTATGGTAAGGTAAAGGCGCTCTTCGACGAACGTAACCACCGCATTAAGGAAGTAGGTCCAGCTTGCGCAGCAACACTCCTCGGTTTCAACGGCGCACCTCAGGCGGGTGACCAATTCCACGTAATGGAATCAGAACAGGAAGCGCGTGAAATTGCTAACAAGCGCGAACAGCTCCAGCGCGAACAGAGCTTGCGTACGCAGAAGATTCTTACGCTCGACGAAATCGGCCGTCGTATCGCCCTCGGTACGTACAAGGAACTCAACATTGTGGTTAAGGGTGACGTGGACGGTTCTGTGGAAGCACTCTCTGACTCGTTCATCAAGCTCTCTACCGAAACGATTGCCGTTAATGTTATCCACAAGGGTGTGGGTCAGATTACCGAAAACGACGTTACCCTTGCTGCTGCTTCACAGGCCGTTATCGTCGGCTTCCAGGTGCGTCCCAGCCAGGGCGCTCGCAAGTTAGCGGATAAGGAAGGCGTAGAAATTCGTCAGTACTCTATCATTTACGACGCTATCGAAGAAGCGAAGGAAGCAATGGAAGGTATGCTCGAACCTATCGTGAAGGAAGAAATGACTGCTACGGTAGAAGTTCGCCAGGTGTTCCACATCTCAAAGGTGGGTTACATTGCCGGTGCTTATGTGATGGACGGAAAGGTGAAGCGTTCCGACAAGGCACGCCTTATCCGCGATGGTATCGTTATCTTCACAGGAAACATTGCTGCGCTTAAGCGCTTCAAGGATGATGTGAAGGAAGTGACTACAAACTTCGAATGTGGTATCAGCCTCCAGGGTTGCAACGACATTAAGGAAGGCGACATCATCGAAACATTCCAGGAAGTAGAAATTAAGCAGAAGCTTAAGTAAATAAATTAGTTGACAGGTAGACAAGTAAACAAGTAGACGAGTGCCATGCGGATTGTCGCAAGTCGGTTTGTCTATGGGGTTACTTGTCTATTTGTTTGAGTTGACGGTAGGGATGGGCATTGTACCTCTATTTGTCTGCTCATCAATTCGTTTACTAAAACAACAACCTATGTATTTAGATATTTTCATTGGCATCATCCTTATCTTCGCCTTGGTGCGAGGGTTGATGAATGGCTTTGTCAAGGAGTTGGCCTCTACAATAGGTTTTTTGCTCGGTCTTTTTGTGGCAGCAACATGCTATCAGACGCTGGGAGAATACCTTACAGTTGACGGTTCTGAAGTCAACATGTTTACCAGCATTGTGGCATTCCTCCTATTGTGGATTATTGTGCCCATCATCTTTGGCTTGCTCGCTACGCTGATTACAAAGGCACTCGACCTCACTGCGCTTGGTATTGCCAACCGCATTGGTGGGGGGATTTTGAGCATGGCAAAATACCTCGTACTGCTCAGTTGCGTACTTAATGTAATGGTGTCGCTCAATATTTTGAACAACGAGCGCACGGAGGGTTCTGTAATGCTTGAACCCGTGCAATTTATTACAAAGTTTGCCATGGAGCGCGCTTCAGATTATGTGCCTGAGGTGATTGAGAAGGCTGGCGAGATGCTCCCTGAAAAGAATTAAAGATTGGTAGGAGTCACCGACTCTCTACATACTACTAACTACTCATTATATACTATGAGTGACAAGCGTAAACAAAATCAGTTCGTCAGTGATGTGGCGGACAAGAAATATGAGTACGGTTTTACCACCGATATTGAGACGGAAATCATTGATAAGGGTTTGAACGAGGAGGTCATTCGCCTCATTTCCCAAAAGAAGGAAGAACCCGAGTGGCTCCTTGAATACCGCCTCAAGGCTTACCGTTACTGGCTCACGCTCGAGCAACCCGATTGGGCGCATGTCAACCTCCCGCAGATAGATTATCAAGACCTTTCCTATTATGCTGACCCCACAAAGAAGCAGAAGGGCGAGGGCAAGAAGGAGATTGACCCCGAACTCATGAAGACTTTCGACAAGTTGGGCATCCCTCTTGAAGAGCGCATGATGTTGGCGGGCGTAGCCGTTGATGCCGTGATGGACTCCGTATCTGTGAAGACTACCTTTAAGGAAAAACTCCAGGAGAAGGGCATCATCTTCTGCTCCATCAGCGAAGCCGTAAAGGAAAATCCCGACCTCGTGCGCAAGTACCTCGGCACGGTCGTTCCTTACCGCGACAACTTCTTCGCCGCGCTCAACAGCGCCGTCTTCTCCGACGGTTCGTTCGTCTACATCCCCAAGGGCGTGCGTTGCCCCATGGAACTCTCCACTTACTTCCGCATCAATGCGCAAGGCACAGGGCAGTTTGAGCGCACGCTTATCGTGTGCGATGAAGGCGCTTACGTCTCTTACCTCGAAGGGTGCACTGCGCCCCAACGCGATGAGAATCAGCTACATGCCGCTATCGTGGAAATCGTTGTAGAGCAGGATGCCGAGGTAAAATATTCCACCGTGCAAAACTGGTATCCCGGTGATGCCGAAGGAAAGGGTGGGGTGTACAACCTCGTAACGAAGCGCGGACACCTGCGTGGCGCAAACGCCAAACTCTCGTGGACACAGGTAGAAACGGGTTCGGCAATAACCTGGAAATATCCCTCATGTGTGCTCTCGGGCGACAATTCGCAGGCCGAGTTCTACAGCGTGGCGGTTACGAATAACTACCAGGAGGCCGACACGGGCACGAAGATGATTCACATCGGCAAGAACACCCGCTCGCGCATCATCTCGAAAGGCATCTCTGCCGGCAAGAGCCAAAACTCTTACCGCGGACTCGTCAAGGTGGGCAGCAAGGCAGAAGGCGCACGCAACTATTCATCGTGCGATTCCCTACTCTTGAGCAGCACCAGCGGTGCGCACACCTTCCCCTACATTGATGTGCACAACAATAACGCTACGGTAGAACACGAAGCCACCACCTCAAAAATCTCTGAGGACCAGCTCTTCTACTGCCAGCAGCGCGGCATCCCCATTGAGGGCGCCGTAGACCTCATCGTCAATGGCTACGCCAAGGAAGTCATCAACAAACTTCCCATGGAGTTTGCCGTTGAGGCGCAAAAGCTCTTGAGCGTTTCGCTTGAGGGAAGCGTGGGGTAGGGCAGACGTATCATACAATCATGGAGGATAGTACATATCCTCCATTTTTTATTGCTGTTTGGTAAAAATATCTTCCGCCCCATCTCCCATTTTGTAAAATAAAGTTGCCCGAAAAATTGAATTTTTGTCTAAATGTTTCTATATTATGTATGGCAGACAAGTTTATAGGTACGAGTTGACAAGAACCTTGCGGAGCGCACATTCCATATAATTAAGGCGTCTGCTTGGAACTCGTTTACGCATCTCTATGCCCTACAAAAAACTTGTACCCTCAATTTTAAACATCAAACTATGAGTAACGCAGAACAACAAAAGTGGATGGACAGTATCAAGCAGAACATGAAGCGCCACTGTTTAACTTCCTACAAAGTGAGTGTCTTTGAGACACATATAGGGCATATCAATGTCTTGCCCAAGATGTGGGAATGTCTGTTTATTCCCATCAAGGGTTTCCACCGCCGAAACTTCGATGTGACTCGGATTATGCACTTACAGGGGGAACTTTATTTCATTGTGGAAGACGAACTTCAAACCTACGACCTCCCCTATAAGCGGAAAAGGTATCGCCTTACCTATGAGGAATTGATCCAACTGGTAGAAACGACTCCGTGGAGCCGTCTGATGTTTACTTATGGCGGTAAGAATCACCATAATTGGAGAGTGCAACTGCTGAAAAGCATTGCCACTGGTCTTAAATACTACGACCCCATTGAAGAAGCGAAATGGCGCAACCAACCTCAGTTGACCGCAGCAGACTTTGATGTATTCGTAAAGGTGCACGATGCACAAACCAGTTGGTTGGAGAAACTGGTGAATAAGATTTATGGATATTAAGTTGAGGTAGAAGGTTTAAGGTCGCTCCGCTTTAAGGTTTTAAGACCATGCGGAGCATTTGACCTTAAAGTCCTTAATGACTTTATAGACCTTAATGACCTCGTCACTTCATAATTTTAAGACCTATCACAATGTCAACTACAAAAACACGAAAAGAAACTATTGTTGTCCCCACCTTACTTGTGGCAGTTGAACGCATTATTGCTGCGGCAGAAAATTCGCAGTTGTTGGTAGAAAAACTACGCGATGTGCTCCCCGAAATTGCTATGGTGGCAGATGGTTACGGCATCAATCACCGCCAAGCAATCATCTTTTGTGCGTGCTTAGACCGCGGACCGCGACGTGTGGATCTTCGCGATATTGCGGGCTTCCTTGATGTAAGCAAAGTGCGTGCGCTCAGTTACAGCAGTGATATTGATGCACTCATTGCCCGCGGACTCTTGAAGTATCGCGATGTGAAGGATGAGGAAGAGTTTGATGTGCCCATTGAGGTGATTAACAAGTTGAAGCGCAACGAGTTTTACGAACCTATGTCGCCGGAAGGATTGGACATCCAGGCAATTTTCGAGTTTCTCAACCGATGGTTTGAAGAATTAAACCAAGATGCCATTACGCCCGACCTGATGAGCGAACGCCTAAACAACTTGTTGGCGCTCAACCCACAGGTGGAGTTCGTCGCTCAGTTGAAAGCGCTGCACCTTTCGGATTCCGACACGATGATGCTTGCCTATTTTTGTCACCTGCTTATCAACGAGGATGATAACGAGATTTGCAAGCGCCAACTGCGTTCCCTCTTCGACAGCATCAGTAGGTTTAATCGCGTCATGGCAGATATGCGCTCGGGCGAACATCTGCTTATCAAGCAGGAGTGGCTTGTGCCCATCTGTGCGGACGGGGTAATTTCTACCGACCGTTACCAACTTTCGGACAAGTCAAAGCGTGAACTGCTGGCAGAGTTTAACCTCAACCTTACGGCAGAGAAAATCGGCAACATGCTTGCACCCTCGGACCTCACACCCAAACAAATGTATTACACCGAGGTGAATGAAAAGCAGGTTCAAGAACTTCACGAATTGGTCACTCCCGAGAAGTTCCACCACATCCAGGAACGCATGCGCCAATGCAACTTCCGCGGCGGTTTTGCCTGCCTCTTTTACGGAGGCCCTGGTACGGGAAAGACGGAAACCGTCTATCAATTAGCGCGCCAAACGGGGCGTCACATTATGGTGGTGGATGTGCCACAAATCAAGAGCAAGTGGGTGGGAGATTCTGAGAAAAACATCAAGGCGCTCTTCGACTCGTACCGCCAACAGGTGAAGAAGATGCCCCTTGCGCCCATCCTGCTTTTCAACGAAGCCGACGCCATCATCGGCACGCGCAAAAGTGGCGCCACCAATGCTGTGGACAAGATGGAAAACTCCATTCAAAATATCATCCTGCAAGAGATGGAAACGCTTGACGGCATTATGATTGCTACGACCAACCTGCAGGAGAATCTTGACCCCGCTTTTGAGCGACGCTTCCTTTACAAAATCAAGTTTGACAGTCCCGACGCTCGTGTGCGCCAACGCATTTGGCAGACCATGATTCCGCAAATTGCAGAAGGCGACGCTCTCGCGCTTGCCAAGGATTACGACCTCAGTGGCGGACAGATTGAAAACATTGCCCGCAAGTATACGGTGTACACCATTCTGCACGGAAATACAGAAAATCCCCTTGCGCAACTGAAGGAATATTGCGACGGCGAACGCCTCACGAAGCAACAGCAAGTGCGTAAAGTAGGCTTTTAAGTCGTTTGCGCACGCCTCCCAGAAACTGTGATACATGAATGAATCAGTCCGTCATAGAGAAATATAGTCCCACGTGCTTGGTCTGTATTTGGGGATTCCTTACGTTTGCAACTACACATTCTTACCCAGCTAAAGAGGGTGTGCCGAAGTTTTGCATTCCGACACACCCTCGAGAAAATCTGTGCTGCTCACTCCTATTTCCATTATTTTCCCCACCGAAAAGTTGCAGATTCGTATCTTTATCGTAACTTTGTGACTTGATAACATATTAAACTCTATACGACAAAATGGGAAAAGTTCTTATCATTGGCGCAGGCGGCGTAGCCACTGTTGCAGCGCACAAGGTGGCGCAGAACTCTGATGTGTTTGATGAAATCATGATTGCAAGCCGCACAAAGTCTAAGTGCGACGCTATTGTTAAGGCAATTGGCAATCCTAACATCAAGACGGCTCAGGTGGATGCCGACAATGTACCCGAATTGGTGGCACTCTTTAACGAGTTTAAGCCCGACCTCGTGATGAACCTCGCACTCCCTTATCAGGACCTCACTATCATGGAGGCTTGCTTGGAGTTCGGTTGTTCTTACCTCGACACGGCAAACTACGAACCCAAGGATGAAGCACACTTCGAGTATTCTTGGCAGTGGGCTTACAAGGAACGCTTTGAGCAGGCGGGACTTACTGCAATCTTAGGTTGTGGTTTCGACCCCGGTGTGACTTCTATTTACACCGCTTATGCTGCTAAGCACCACTTTGACGAAATCCATTACCTCGACATTGTTGACTGTAATGCGGGTGACCATGGTAAGGCGTTTGCTACCAACTTTAATCCCGAAATCAACATTCGCGAAATCACGCAGAAGGGTCTTTATTGGGAAAATGGCCAGTGGGTGGAAACCGAACCCCTCGAAATTCACCAGCCTCTTACTTACCCCAACATCGGTCCCCGTGAGTCTTACCTTCTTCACCATGAAGAAATTGAGAGTCTCGTGAAGAATTATCCCACCATCAAGCGTGCGCGCTTCTGGATGACTTTCGGTCAGGAATACCTCACTCACCTTCGCGTGATTCAGAACATTGGTATGGATAGCATCGTACCTATCTGCTACGAAGGCCATTGGATTCAACCCCTTCAGTTCTTGAAGGCCGTTCTTCCCAATCCTCAGGACCTCGGTGAGAACTACGAAGGCGAAACAAGTATCGGTTGCCGCATCCGTGGTATCAAGGACGGTAAGGAACGCACCTACTACGTTTACAACAACTGCTCACACCGCGCAGCATACGAAGAAACTGGCATGCAGGGCGTAAGCTACACAACAGGTGTTCCCGCTTGCATCGGCGCACGTATGTTTATGCTCGGATTGTGGAAGCGTCCCGGTGTTTGGAATGTAGAAGAATTCGATCCCGATCCCTTCATGGACGAACTCAACAAGCAGGGACTTCCCTGGCACGAAATCTTCGACGGCGACCTCGAACTCTAAGAAAATTCAAGTCCCAATTTTGGGAAACGAAACCGCAAATACTGGGCGCACCAAGTCACATTTTTGGCTTGGTGCGCTTTTATATTTATCACCGTTGTTGTCCATCTTACGGAATTCGTGGAGGTTTAACTAAAAAATCTTTGCCGAGAAAGAGGAGGTTTGTAATTTTGCGCGACAATTGATTTTCAATTAAAAATTTCAACAAACTTACAACTAACAACTCACACTCCCCCACTATGTACTGGATTCTACTCCTATATCTAATAGTTGCATACTTCATTCCCGAACTTGGAGTCATCGCCATCATCTGCATGGTGGGCCCCGTAGCCCTGGCGTTTAAGAAAGGGCGCTACTGGTGCGGACATTTCTGCCCTCGCGGCAGTCTTTACGACCGTGTCGTGAGCCGCTTCTCCCCACACCGTCCCATTCCGCAGTTCGTACGCACGCGCGGCTTCCGCATCTTCATGCTTTGCTTTATCTTCGGGATGTTTGGGGCGCAGTTGTACATGAACGGGCTTACCCTGGCAGGCATTGGGCGTACCTTCTGGAACCTTATCGTCATCACAACGCTCATCGGAATCGTCCTGGCATTTATTTATGCCCCACGAACTTGGTGTAGCTTTTGCCCCATGGGAACACTTTCTGCTTGGGCGGCACCCAAGCGTCCAAAGAACGGGTTTCCCCGCGTCTGCGTAGCTGCGGCATGCCAGATGAAATGCAAGCGCTGCGCAAAAGTGTGCCCCATGCAACTTACGCCCTACACTTCTCGCGGAACCGCCGACGGTTTCCTCCACCCCGATTGCCTAAAGTGCGGAAAATGCGTGGCGGCATGCCCCACAAAGGTAATGAGCATTGAAAAATAAACGCAATACTCGCCCCAGACTACTATGAACATCTTAATTCTTTGCACAGGAAACAGTTGCCGTAGCCAAATGGCACACGGCATTCTCCAATCTCTCTCACCTGAGTTTGAGGTTCATTCTGCGGGCACCAAACCTGCTTTGCAAGTCAACCCCATAGCAATAGAGGTGATGCACGAACTGGGTATTGACATTTCCACCCATACACCCAAGAGCGTAGAAGTCTATCTTCACCAACCGTGGGACTATGTCATTACCGTATGCGGAGGGGCAAACGAGTCATGCCCAACTTTTCTCGGCGAAGTGCGCCACCGCTTGCACCTACCCTTTGACGACCCTTCGGATGCTACTGGCACACCTGAACATGTCATGTATGAATTTCGGCGCGTGAGGGATGAGATTCGTCAGGTCTTTACCCAACATTTTCAACCGATACGTAGTTTTTGTTAAGTACGAAATCAAACGGGAATATCTTACAACCCCGGATTTTTAATGTACCTTTGCATTCCTGCAAGGGTACATATTTTTTATAACTGTGTACCGGCATCCTATTTATCCAACCCTTACCCTGCATTTCTACATGTTCACAGACAGAGATGAGCACGTCATTCAGCAACTGCTCAAACTCGCTTACGATTTCAGTTACATACCCACCACCACTTGCGCCGCCGATCCGCACTTGGTGAGTTTACTTCCGGAGCTCAATGCGCTAACGATTGCCTCGTTAGACCATTGGTTTGCTACGGAGGGTAAAAACTATTCTGTTGAGCACCAACTCCGCACCACCCTGCGCTTTTGTCAGACATTAGGCGTGGGGGCATCGTGGTTTTACTACCAACAGGATGCGCCGATGGATGCACAAGCGCTGTTCCAACTAATGGCTACGCCACGTGGCACGTATGCTATGGACGAGTATGTGGAAGACGTTGTGGGCATTTGGTTTTCGAGCGATTCCGACAAGCATTCCCAATGGTTGTCACTCTGCGATTACTACCACGATGTTGCCCTTCAACACTACGACTGGAGCACAACCAAGAACAAGCACGAAGCCTGTCTCACAGTGATGTATGGCGGTATGGTAATAGGCATTGGAATCCTGTCGCAGGAGCGCTCAAAGGTGAACTACGAGGGTGACTTCGCGTGGGACACCGACACTTGGAGCAGCATTATCAACAACCGCAAGCACACCGTGTCGGGAACGTTGGACAACTGGGTAAAGATGTGTCTTAAAAAGGGCATACCTACGGGAGGCAACTTTGTATCGTTGCCCAAGTCGCCCGACTCCTTTGAGCACCAGGTCAACTGCTACCACCAATTTGGGTTCTTCGCCAATTCGGGGGTACAAACGACCTTCCGCATCGACGAAGGCATTCCCAGCATGGTCACCATCATGCCCTACATCGACTCCATGCGCACACACTACCTCATCGTTGACAAGGTGCATGAGCGCTCCAACGGTGTGGAAGCAACCATCACCGCACATTTTGCCAACGACCCTCTGACGCAAGTCACCTTTTACGACACGGAATACCTGAAAAACCGAGAACAGTACTTTGCAGGGCAATGCTACGTGTTCGACCTCTACGGGGTGGCCTACCAAATGTCGGTCATTCCCCAGTCCGTACACCAACCCCTTCACTCATTTGTACAAATCGGTAGTCTTCACCCCGAAGTGTGCCGCTTCCGCGCACCCATCCACGACATTTATGGCGAAACGGACATTGTCACCTCGTCCCTATTTGAGGTAGAAGTGGGCATCCCTACGCGCAACCTGCGCGACAGGCAGAAGCACGACATCTCCATATTCATCCCCATGAAGCAGTTGGCAGGTCGTGAATCCTCACTCGACCGTGGCACCTCCATTGAGGGCACCTGCATCATGATGGGTAAGATGCGTGTGCAAGTCAACTTTGAAGAACGCCCCAGCACAACGGTTCACTCCTTCGACCTCCTCACAAAGACTGGTCGCCCCAGTCGCTTCACCCACAAGTGCAAACCCTCGGAAGTGGGCATAGAAATGAATGCTGCCGAGCGCTACGCATTTGCCAAGAAGGTGGTGAAGCAATACTTGAAACCCGACTTGGAGTGGTTGACTGAAGAAGACGACGATTCCGACTTTATGCTATCGCGCCACCGCAATCTGTGGGTGAAGCCTGACGATACCTACACCGCTACGGAGCAATTCGCCACCGAGGACATCTCCCCCGGATTGACGCATTATTATCAAACGGGGCGCTTCCCCATTATGGCATACGTCACCCTCTATGACCAGCAAGGCCAACGCTGTGCATGGTTGAAGGGCGGCAGCTACACCGCACGCATGCACTATGGTTCCATGCTCCCTGGTCAACGCATAGCGCCACGCGAGGCCTACCAAGATGCGATGCTTGCCCACGCACTGATTGACGCATTGTGCAATTTCCACACCTTCCCCCTCTGCAAGTTGCTCCACAAGGACCTGCTCTTCACGTCCTACAACCTGCTTGACCCTGTCATTACACGCGAAGAATTCCTGGTCCACCTGCAAGAGGTGTTTAACGCACGTGTACTTGAAGCGGAGTCGGAAATCTCTGCAAAATTGTGCTATGATGCAGCACAGGAGGCCTATATCGAACTGACCTATCCCGGAGGTATTGTTGACCGCATGGACTTTAAAACATACAACAACCTCATTACCGAGATACATATCAGCAACCTTCGCCGGGGCAAAAAATGAGGAAAAATGCAAAATAAATACCATGTTAACAAGTGTTAACAGATTTGCATTTCGATGGAAAATGTTGTATTTTTGTGTTACGGAAGTGGAGATACCCCTAAACATCAGGGCTATCTCCACTTTTTTCGTTCACAAGGTTACTTATTGGAGCGCAAAAATAAGTATTATCGTTTTTACAAGGTTACTTATCAGCGCAACAATGTAACTTATCGTTTTTTCGAGAATAGATATTGTTGCGATTTTGAGTAGTGCGAATGTTAATATGTGTTAAAGTTTTGAGTGAAAAATGCGGAAAAATTAGCGGGATTTTGACCTATGGTTGTGCTGCCAAATTTTGCGTCCGCAGTCAGCAAGTCGAGTTGTTGACAGAATATTTTGGTAATGATATAGAAGTTGACAAAATAAAGAAGCTGTGTCATAATGTACAAACTGCTACGTTGCTCATCAAATTCGGATTTGGTCGTGTACTTCAGCACACTCCCTTCATCCTTAATTTCAGCGCCTTGCATTTTACACATTCTTACCCAGCTAAAGAGGGTGTGCCGAAGTTTTGCATTTCGACACACCCTCTTGCTATACGAAGGAATGAGAATGTCTCACTTAATCCTTCTTACGTATTTCTGTACGGCGAATTTTTCCGCTGATGGTTTTGGGAAGTTCGTCTACGAACTCAATAACTCGGGGATATTTGTAAGGCGCTGTGACGCGCTTCACATGGTCTTGGAGTTCCTTAATCAGTTCGGGCGAAGTCATCTCCTTGTATTCCTTCGTGAGAATAATCGTAGCCTTAACCACCTGCCCGCGCACTTCATCGGGCACACCCGTTATGGCGCATTCGAGAACGGCAGGGTGGGTCATCAGCGCACTTTCCACTTCGAAGGGACCAATGCGGTAACCCGAACTCTTAATCACATCGTCGGCGCGACCAACAAACCAGTAGTAGCCGTCTTCGTCCTTCCATGCCACATCACCTGTATAGTAAACGCCATCGTGAAGCACTTCGGCGGTGCGCTCGGGGTCGCGGTAGTAACCCTGGAAGAGTCCGACGGGTTTCTTGTCGCCAAATTTCACCACAATCTGCCCCTGCTCACCCGCTTCTACCGAACGACCGTCGGCATCAATGAGGTCAACGTCGTACTGTGGGTTGGGAAGTCCCATACTTCCGGGTTTGGGTGTCACCCAAGGCATGTTGCCGATGGTGAGAGTAGTTTCCGTCTGCCCAAATCCTTCCATGAGCGAAATGCCCGTGAGTTCCTTGAACGTGTCGAAGACGGCGGGGTTCAGCGCTTCGCCGGCAATCGTGCAATATTCGAGTGCGGAGAGGTCGTAACGGGTTAAATCTTCATGAATCAAGAAACGGAAAATCGTGGGCGGCGCGCAGAGCGAAGTTATCTTGTAGTCTTGAATTTTCTGAAGGATGTCGGCGGGCGTAAACTTCTCGTGGTCGTACACAAACACCGTTGCGCCACTAATCCATTGCCCGTAAATCTTTCCCCAAGCGGCTTTTCCCCAACCGGTGTCGGCAATGGTGAGGTGAAGACTGTTGGGCTTCAGATTATGCCAGAAGTGCGCCACGCAGATTAAGCCGATGGGATAAGTAAAGTCGTGTGCCACCATTTTAGGTTGGCCCGAAGTGCCGCTGGTGAAGTAGATAATCATCGTATCGTCGTTTGTGTTTGCCTCGGCAGGGCGCACAAACGGTGCGGCGTTACGAATACCTGTTTGGAAATCCTCCACTCCTTCGCGCAATGCGGGACCAATGCTTGAAACGTGCTTCAGCGTGGGGCATTCGGGGCGCGCCTGAAGGATGTGGTCGAGGATAATATCTTCTCCCGCACAGACAATCATTTTGATGTCGGCAGCATTGCAACGGTAGATAATATCTTTTTTTGTCAAGAGGTGCGTCGCTGGAATTACAATCGCTCCTAATTTTGTCAGGGCAACGGTAGAGAACCAAAATTCGGCTCTGCGCTTAAGGATAAGCATTACTTTGTCGCCCTTGCCAATTCCAAGTTGTTGGAAGTAGGAAGCTGTCTGATCGGTGTAGCGCTTCATGTCGGCAAACGTATAGCGGCGCTCTTCGCCCTTATCGTTTGTCCAAAGCATGGCTAATTTGTTGGGGGCTTTTTCACCCCAAGCATCAACGATGTCGTAGCCAAAGTTAAAGTTATCGGGAACGTTGATGCTGAAGTTTTGTTTGAAATCTTCTTGAGAAGTAAAAGTCGTTTGGTTAAGGAATTTGTGTATCATCGTGACAGTGAATTCAAAAAGAAATTCCCCCGCCGTTACATGATGACGGCGAGTAGTTTCATGGGTTTATCGTTTAGGGCACGCATGCCGTGAGGTAGTTGAGCGTTAAAGTAAATGCTGTCGCCCACATTAAGGGTCAACACTTTATCGCCAATACTAATTTCCATGCTGCCCTCAATAACGAGGTTGAACTCCTGACCTGCGTGCGTATTGAGGTGGAACGGCTGGTCGGCAGGTTTGGGTTCGATAGTCACAATAAAGGGATCGGCAATTCGGTCGCGGAAGCCCGCAGCAAGCGCCTGGTACTTGTACGCCTTTGAGCGCTCAATGCTCGTACCCTTTCCGGCACGCGTCAAGAAATAAGTGCTCATCTTGGGCTCTTCGCCGAACATGAGGGTGTCGAGAGGAATGTTGTACTGACGAGAAATCTTCTGCAACATACCTACAGAGATGTCCGAGCTACCACTTTCCGCTTTTTCATATTCCTCGCGTGAAATGCCGCACTCGCAAATAACATCGTCAATCGTAAGGTAGAGCACGTCACGAAGACCGCGCAAGCGTTCTGCAATCTGAATAATTTGTTCTTCCATAATCTTGTTGTTTTTTGCAAAGTGAAACTTAAATTGTGAATTAGGTGAAATTTTGAAAACTTCAGTTTGAATATCGCCGACAAAAGTAGCGTTATTTTTTTGAAATGCACTACAAGAGGTTGGAATTTTTTATTTGTTGACACCGATATTTATGAGATGACGCTGAAATGCTGTTACGAACCCTATTTTTACACATGACAATAATAAATAAGGGAAGAGGTGTCTACAAAACAATCTACATATGGGCAAAAAGAGCTTCGTTAAAAGAATGTTAAATTAGTTGGTATGTTTCTTGCGTTAGAACTTGCATTTACAAAAGTGTTTTTTGTATATTTGCACGCACAGAATTATAGACCAACACAATGAACAGACTTTTTTTGTTTCTATTTACCCTCCTCCCCTTCTTGAGTTTTGCTCAAGAGGCACCGAAGCGTGAATTTCGCGGTGCCTGGATTCAGATTATCAATGGACAATTTCAGGGGATGAGTCGCCACCAGATGCAGGCCAACCTTACGAACCAACTTGACGTGCTACAATCGTGTGGCATCAACACCATTATCTTTCAGGTGCGTGGCGAAGCGGATGCGTTGTATGAAAGTCCGTTTGAGCCCTGGACAAGATTCTTAACGGGTAAGCAGGGACAACCTCCAGTGCCCTATTGGGACCCTCTGGCATGGATGGTGGAGGAATGTCATAAGCGCAATATGGAACTGCATGCGTGGATCAATCCTTTCCGTGCAAAGACGAAGGGCACTACTGAACTTGCCGTGACACACCCCTATGTGCAAAACCCTGAGCGCTTTTTCAGTTACGGCGACCTCTTGATTTTCGACCCTGGGCAACCTGAGAACCACGATTACATCTGCAAAGTAGTGGCGGACATCGTGAAGCGTTACGATGTTGACGGACTTCACATCGACGACTACTTCTACCCCTATCCCGAAGCTGGCAGGCAGATTCCCGACGATGTAACCTTTACGCTATACAGCAATGGGTATAAAGACCGCCACGACTGGCGTCGCTATAACGTAAATTGCTTTATTGAGAAACTGTCAACCACCATTCACCGCACAAAGCCCTGGGTGAAGTTTGGCGTTAGTCCCTTTGGCATTTTCCACAACGAAAAGAATGGCGGCACGATTCCGGGAAGTAAGACCAATGGTCTTCAAAATTATGACGACCTTTATGCCGACATCCTTTACTGGGTAAACAAAGGATGGGTGGACTACAACGTGCCTCAGATTTATTGGGAGATTGGACATAAGGCAGCGGATTACGACGAACTGATTCATTGGTGGTCACGCTATGCCGGCAATCGTCCTTTGATTATCGGTCAGGACGTAGAGCGCACAGTGAAAGCACAGGATGCGAACAACCCTGAGCAGCACCAAATGGCAGAGAAACTTCGCCTCCAACGCACACTTCCCAATATTGACGGTTCGTGCCTGTGGTACAGCGCAGCTGTTGTGCGTAATGAAGGAGGTTATGCCTCGCAGTTGGCAAACAACTATCACGCCACTCCCGCATTGCAACCTTTGATGCCCTACCTTGACGACAAGGCGCCCAAGAAGGTGAAAAAACTTAAAGACCTATGGATGCCAGATGGGTACTACCTCTTCTGGACGGCTCCTTCGGCAAAACAGGAAATGGATAAAGCGAAATGCTACGTAGTTTATCGCTTTGCCGACAAGGAGAAGATAGACCTTGACAATCCCAAAAACATTGTTGCAATCACTCCGAAAACGATGTTGCAACTGCCGTATAAGGATGGCAAGACGAAATATACATACGTCGTGACAGCATTCGACCGTCTGCAAAATGAAAGTAAGGCGGTGAAACGCAAAGTAAAACTTTAAGGAGCGGAGTAAGGAGACTGATGAGCGATGAACCTGAGAGATTAGCAACACGATTTTCATCACGACTCCGCGATTACATTCAAACAACACAAACAAAGACGCTGAATTATGAAAGTACTTAAATTTGGCGGTTCCTCTGTCGGTTCCGTCACTGGATTACACAATATAAAGAAAATTGCCGAAGGCGCTGATCAGCCCCTTATCGTGGTGGTGTCTGCCCTCGGTGGTATTACCGATAAACTCATTGCCCTCGGCAAGCGTGCTGGGGCGGGAGATATTGCCTACATCGGCGACCTCGACGCTATTATTCGCCGTCACCTCGACTTGGTGAAGGAAGAAATTGCCGAGGAAAAGCAGGCGGCGCTCATGAACGACCTTGAGTCGCTCTTCCACGACTTGCGCAGCATCCTTCACGGCGTATATCTCATCCAAGACCTCACGCAGAAGACGGCAGATGCCATTGTGGCGTTTGGCGAACGCCTTTCGTCGCTCATCGTGGCAACCTTCATCGACAATGCCAAGCATTACGATAGCCGCACGCTCTTTAAGACTACGCGTCAGGGCGAGAAGCACCTCGTAGATTACGACCTCACGAATAAAAACATCCTTGATAATTTCACGAATCACCAGGGAATTGCCGTGATGGGTGGCTTTATTGCTACGGATGCGGCAACGGGCGTAACTACAAACCTCGGTCGTGGCGGTTCTGACTTTACTGCTGCCATTATTGCCGCAGCCCTTGATGCAGAGGTGCTTGAAATTTGGACGGATGTGGATGGTTTTATGACGGCCGACCCTCGTGTGATTTCTACTGCCTACACCATTGATGAATTGACCTATGGCGAGGCGATGGAACTCTGTAACTTTGGCGCGAAGGTGGTATATCCGCCCACGATTTACCCCGTTTGTGTAAAGAATATCCCCATTCTTATTAAGAATACCCTGAACCCCTCCGCCAAAGGCAGTATCATTCACGCCAAGGCGGCAAGCAGCAAGAGCCCCATCCGAGGAATTTCTTCGGTCAACGAAATGTCGCTCGTCACAGTGAGTGGTCTTTCGATGGTGGGCGTAGTTGGGGTGAACCGTCGTATTTTTGCGACGCTCGCCAAGGGAGGTATCAGCGTCTTCATGGTGGCGCAGACTTCTTCTGAAACAAGCACTTCACTTTGTGTCACTACGCAGGATGCTGAAAAGGCATGTCAGTTGCTCGATAAGGAGTTTGAAAAGGAAATTCAGGACGGTGCGATGCACCACACCAGCAAGCAAGACGGTTTGGCTACGGTTGCCGTAGTGGGCGAGCGCATGAAGCAGTGCTCAGGTACGGCAGGCAAACTTTTTACCGTGTTGGGCAAAAACGGTATCAGCATCAGCGCGATGTCGCAAGGCGCATTGGAGATGAACATCTCCTTTGTGGTTGAAAAACATCAGTTGCGCAAGGCGCTTAATGTGCTTCACGACAGTTTCTTCCTCAGTCAGCACGAAGAATTAAACGTATTCTTGTGCGGAACAGGTACCGTAGGTGGCAGCCTGCTCCAACAGTTGGCGGCACAACGCCAAATGCTCATGGAAGAACGCGGACTGAAGGTCAACCTTGTGGGCGTTTGTGGTCGCACAAAGGCAGCGTTCTCTCGCGAAGGTATTGACCCTGCACGCTATAAGGAAGTGCTTGCAGAAAGTGGCAAGGAAGGTGGCGTAGAACGCATGGTTGATGAAATTTTGGAGATGAATATTTTCAACTCTGTCTTTGTTGACTGTACGGCAAGCGAAGAAGTTGCGGCGCAATACGGACGCCTGCTCAGCGCTAACGTATCTGTGGTAGCGGCAAACAAGGTTGCGGCGTCTTCTGACTACGATAATTACGAGCACCTCAAACTCTTGGCGCGCGAACGCGGCGTGAAATACCTCTTTGAAACAAATGTTGGTGCGGGTCTCCCCATCATTAACACCATCAACGACCTTCGTGCGTCGGGCGATAAGATCTTGCGCATCGAGGCGGTATTGAGTGGTACGCTCAACTTTGTCTTCAACACGCTTTCCGAAGAAATTCCTCTCAGCAAGGCGGTGCAGATGGCGAAGGAAGCAGGTTATAGCGAGCCCGACCCACGTATTGACCTTTCAGGTAAGGATGTGATTCGCAAGATTACCATCTTGGCACGCGAAAGTGGCTACCGCGTTGAGGCGGATGAGATGGAAAAGCAACTCTTCATCCCTGCGTCGCTCTTTGAAGGTTCGCTCGACGAATTTTGGGCAGGACTTCCCGCTCTTGATGCGCAATTCGAGGCAGAACGCAAGCGTCTTGTGAGCGAGAATAAGCGTTGGCGCTTCGTAGCAGAGTGGGCGGACGGCAAGGGTAAGGTAAGTTTGCGCGAAATTCCCCTTGGCCACCCCTTCTATGACTTGGAAGGCTCCAACAATATCATTCTGCTCAACACAGAACGCTACCGCGAATATCCCATGCTCATTCAGGGCTACGGAGCAGGTGCAGCGGTAACGGCAGCCGGCGTATTTGCGGATGTGTTGCGCGTGGCTAATATTTAGTAAATGAGAAAGGAGAAATGAGAAATGTGCTGGCGCATGACTCTCCGCATGGTTTTAGCATTTCTCCTTTCTCCTTTTTCCTTTCTCCTTTCCCATGAAGTCCCTTTCCCTCCGCGTGCTCCCCTCTGTGGCAGCGCAAGATGCGGAACTCCGAAAATATATAGCGCGCGAATTGGCGGTGAATCCCAAAAGCGTGACGGCTGTGAGGGTGCGCAAGCGAAGTATTGACGCGCGCCAACGCACGATATATGTGAATCTGACGGTGGACGCCTATATCAACGAGCAGGCACCTGAGTTGGATTTCACACCCATAGACTATCCGAATGTAGAAGCCGCTGCGCCCGTCATTGTTGTCGGTGCAGGGCCAGGCGGACTCTTTGCCGCGCTTCGACTGATAGAACTCGGCAAACGCCCCATAGTCCTGGAACGCGGGAAGGACGTGCACGAACGCCGCAAAGACATTGCACGCATCAGTCGTGAGCACCTTGTGGACAGCGAAAGTAACTACTCCTTCGGCGAAGGCGGTGCGGGCGCTTACTCTGACGGCAAATTGTTCACCCGCTCGAAGAAGCGTGGAAATGTAGAGAAGATTTTGCGCGTCTTCTGCCAGCACGGCGCTTCGACGGACATACTTGTGGATGCCCATCCGCACATCGGCACCGACCGCCTCCCGCGTATTATTGAAAATATGCGCGAGCAGATTCGCCGTAGCGGAGGTGAGGTGCATTTCAACTGTCGTGTGGACCGTCTTTTGGTGCAGAACGGCACGAAGGTGGTGGGCGTAGAAACGGCAGACGGACGCAATTTCCAGGGCCCCGTAATCCTTGCCACGGGCCACTCTGCTCGTGATGTTTACCGCTACCTTCACGCATCAGGCATCGAACTTGAAGCGAAGGGCATTGCTGTGGGTGTGCGCTTGGAGCATCCTTCGCACCTCATTGACCAACTTCAGTACCACAACCGCGAAGGTCGCGGAAAGTACCTCCCAGCTGCGGAATACAGTTACGTTGCCCAGTGCGGCGGTCGCGGCGTCTATAGTTTCTGCATGTGCCCTGGTGGGGTAGTGGTTCCTGCGGCAAGCGGTCCCGAGCAACTTGTGGTCAACGGCATGAGTCCCTCGACGCGCAACACGGCTTGGAGCAATTCGGGGATGGTGGTAGAAACGCGCTTGGAAGACCTTGACGGCGAACTCCGTCCCTTCATGCAAGAAGCCTTTCAGGATGAAGCATTTGCAATTGCGCACAAGGACTTCGCAGATGCCGAAAATCCCCTCCGCATGATGTATTTCCAAGAAGCGCTTGAGCGTGCGTGCTGGATACAAGGCAACCGCCGACAAACGGCTCCCGCACAGCGCATGCACGACTTCGTAAACCGCAAACTCTCTGCCGACCTGCCCTCCACAAGTTACGCTCCCGGACTCATCGCATCCCCTCTCCATTTTTGGATGCCCAAGTTCGTCACCACTCGCTTGGCAGAAGGCTTCCAGACCTTTGGGAAGCGCAGTCGTGGCTTCCTTACAAACGATGCCCAACTCATTGCCACCGAAACGCGCACCTCGGCTCCCGTGCGCATCCCCCGAAACGGTGAAACCCTTGCCCACATCCGCCTCGAGGGGCTCTATCCTTGTGGCGAAGGAGCGGGATATGCCGGCGGCATTGTCAGTGCTGCGGTCGACGGCGAGCGTTGCGCGGAAGCGGCAGCTACTACATTTTAAATGAGAAACAGTCCTTCATTTTTCGTCATTTGCAACTAAAACCTTAACACTTATTTTCAAGCATAAACAAGTAACCTTGTGAACGAAACAAGAGGGTGTGTCGAAATGCAAAACTTCGGCACACCCTCTATAGCTGGGTAAGAATGTGTAAAATGCAAGGCGCTGAAATTAAGGATGAAGGGAGTGTACGGAAGGACATGACCAAATCCGAAATTGATGAGCAACGTAGCAGTTTGCACATTATGACACAGCGTCTGTCGTAGTACAAATATCTAACATTTTCCGTCAAAATGCAAATCGGTTAACACCCGTTAGTACCATAATTACGTTGCATTT
>JBGVGJ010000020.1:0-52990 GCA_045121635.1 Alloprevotella sp.
CTGTCCGGTAAAATTTGTCTCTTTATTTTAGAGAACACGAATTTCACGAATAACACTAACCGAAGGTCGCGCAAGTCAATCCTTGCGGGGTGTTATCTTTGCTTATCGCATACGAACCAAAGGTCGCGAAAGCAATTGCACGAATACCATCCGGATGGTAAAATTCGTGGTATTCGCCTCTGATTAAGAAATATTCATCCCGCATGGAGATTCATGTTGTTCGTGAAATTCGTGTTCTCTAAAACATAGAAATTCTCGTTTTTTTCGGTTGAATATCTATGACGGGCTTGTATGAGTACAACTATCCATCAAACAAAGAGTTATCTATATTTAACGGACAGCATTTTACTCACTCTTACACAACTCAAGAGGGTGTGCCGAAATTTGCATTTCGACACACCCTCCTATTTGAATAATTTACATAACCACCGATACTGATTGCTTACTGTTGCAACGTTGAAGGGAGCATGATGATGGTAGCGGTATTGGGCTTCTTCAAGAGTGTCTTCTTGACAAACTTCTGAATATCCTTAGAGTTAAGACCGTTGATCAACTTTTCATAGTCTTTATGACCGTCCTTACCCCACTCTACCATATCTACGATGAGGTGTTGCCAATAAGAGTTTTCACGCTGACTGTCGGCATACTGTTTGAGTTCGAACTTCTTAATCTTGTCGAGTTCTTCGTCGGTCACACCCTTTTCAGCGATGTCCTGAATGCCGATCTGCATAAGGAGGAGCACAGAGTCGCACTTTTCGGGAGTGAAGGGGCATACAATTTGGAGCGAGTATTCTTCGTCCTTACCGTAATCGAGTGATGCCGCTGCCTGTACAGAATAAGAGAGTCCGCCGTCTTCACGGATGCTCTTGAGGTAGCGCTGTGAGAGCACATCACCAAAGGCGCTGATAGTGAGGGCGTCTTTGAGGGTGTACTTCTTATCACCGTGCCAAAGCTGAGCGAGGAATGCCTGGGGCGTTTCCATTTCGCGGAAGAAGCGGTTTTCAACCACTCCCTTGCGAGCTTCGATGCCGAGGTCGGCATACTTTTCGCGCTTTGCAACTCCGGGGAGTGATGCGAGGTACGTCTCAGTCATCACGCGGAGTGAGTCGAGGTTGAAGGCACCTGTTACGTAGAAGTTGAAGTCCCCAGCCGAAGCAAAGCGCTCGCTATAAATGCGCTTCATGTCGTCGTAACTCATCTTGTCAAGGTCGGCAAGGGTGATTGCACGATGGAGTTCCACGCCGGGATAAACAGTGCTCTGAATAGAGTCGCTCCACGCCTTCTGAGGCAACTTTGCCGCATTAGCAAGACTGGTGCGCTGATAAGTCATGAAGTTTTCGTAAGCGTCGGTGTCGTTAGCAGGCGCCTGGAAACGGAGGTAGAGGAGTTCGAAGAGGGTGCGGAGATCCTTAGGAACGGCATTACCACTGATGTGCTCCATGGTTTCACCAAGCGAAACAGATGTGCTCACCTGCTTACCTGCAAGTTTCTTTTGAAGTTCTACGGCAGTGAAGTTGCCAAGACCTACAGCATTCATCACATTATTCATCATGCGTGCGTTGAGGAAATCTTCTTCCTTAACAAGCGAGATACCCCCGAAACTTTCGCCACGGAGCAACACCTGTGCGTCGTTGAAATCCGTCTGGCGGAAGTAGAGGTTTGCACCATTTGAGAGTGTCCACTTGGTGTAGCCAAATGCAGCGGGTTCTTCCTTAACAATGCTACCCTTTGCGGGGAGTTCAGGCACGAGGGGTTCGTTCTTCACATTATCTACATAGGGGGTGAGTTCGGCATTTACCGCTGCTGCTACTGCTGCCTTCATAGCGTCAACAGTGGGAACTACTACATCGTCCTTCTCAGGATACATGGCAAAGAACACGAAGTTTGTGTCGGTGCTTGCTGCCAACTGTGCAAATGTCTGTGAGTACGCTTCAAGGGGGAGGGCATCTGCAAACTGCTTGTACACCTGATAGGTTGTTGCGATGTCCATAGCAGGAGTGTTATCCAAGAAGTGGCGTACGAACTTGTCAACGTGCGTTTCGTTCTTCTGCTTGTCGCGGTTCTGATAGAGGCGTTCGAGCGAGCTGATAAGGTTTTCCTGTGCACGGAACTTTTCACCTCCTGTGAAACCAAAGCGCACGGCACGCTGTACTTCCTGCATTACTTCCTGCACCGCCTCAGCATCCTTACCGGGTTTGGGAACAAGACCGATGGTGAAGGCGTCAATCGTCTTTGCTACGATCATGTTGTCGTAATACGCACTTGCACCGATGAAACTGCAACCGGGCTTCTGTGCCAACTCTTCAAGGCGTGCGTTGAGCATTGAGCACACCATTGAGGTGATGAGATTCGTAGCAACGCCCACCTGCGTATTGCGCAATTCGAGGGGAAGGGGCTGCTGCTTGAAGTAGATAGAGATACTTGTCTGGCGGAGTTCCTTATCCTTTTCGATAACGTAGATTGCTTCGTTATTATCGGGCACGGGGTAGAATTCGTAGGGTGCAGCATTTTCGGGCATCTCGATGGGACCGAATACGCTCTTTACCTTCGCTTCAAGTTCGTCCACATTGATGTCGCCCACGATGATGATACCTTGAAGGTCGGGACGGTACCACTTTTCGTAGTAGTCGCGAAGTTCCTGGTGGGGGAAGTTTTCTACCACTTCCATTGTACCGATAGGCAAGCGATAACCGTAGCGACTGCCGGGCATAAGGAGGGGGAATGCGCGTTCGTAGATACGCATAGCACCTGAGTTGCGCATGCGCCATTCTTCCTTAATCACACCGCGTTCCTTGTCAATTTCTTCACCGGGAAGGGTAAGACCTGCTGCCCAGTCGTAGAGGATATTGAACATACCCTCAACATTTCCAGGCGTAACGGGCACGTCGCTGATGTTGTAAACAGTTTCGTCGCAAGCGGTATAAGCGTTGAGGTTGTAACCAAACTTCACACCGATGCTTTCGCAATACTTTACGAGGTCGTCGCTACCAGGGAAGTGCTCAGAACCGTTGAAACACATGTGTTCGAGGAAGTGAGCAAGACCGCGCTGGCTGTCTTCTTCCTGAACGGCACCTACCTTCTGCGCAATGTAGAAGTCGGCAAGACCTTTCTGTTCCGCATTGTGGCGGATGTAATAGGTAAGTCCGTTTGCCAACTTACCATAACGCACCTCGGGATCCAAGGGGAGTTCGGGCATCTGCTGTGCCACGCCGTTTGCCGAAAACATAAGGGCAAACAAAAGGCTGAAAATCTTAAAGATGTTCTTCATATTTGAATGGAGTTAATTGTTACTGAGTTACACATAAGCATAGGGGTGAACCCAAAAAGACGGGACAAAGGTACACATATTTATATAAAGTAAGGGGTGTAACCCACTTATTTTAACTATTTTTAAAGAAAAGGTGGGGGATAATGCAGACTATTTGGTTTTAAATTCGTATGTTTGCCAAAAATAAAATAGTGTAAAGTTAGGAGGTTCTGAAGTTCTGAAAGGTTCTGAAGTACCATTCGGACTGAATAGCACCTCTGAACATCTGAACCTCTGAACCTCAAAACCTCTGAACCTCAAAACCTCCCCATATATGTCAGTAGCATCTCATGTGGCAGAAATTCGCCGTTGGTTGAACATTGAAAATGTTGATGCCATCATTATCCCCTCTACCGATCCCCACAATAGTGAATATACCCCCAACCGCTGGAAGATTCGCGAGTGGGCAACGGGATTTAACGGTTCGGCGGGTACTGCCGTTATCACTAAAAACGAAGCAGCACTCTGGACCGACTCGCGCTACTTCATTCAAGCGGCTAAGCAACTCGAAGATACGCCCTTCCAACTCATGAAGGACGGGGTAGAAGGTGTGCCTACTATCATCGAATGGCTTGAGCAGAAATTGGAGCGCAACGACACCGTAACCTTTGTCGGTGACATGGTGAGTATCTCGCAATTTGAAGAGTGGGCCGCAACGGAGAAACTCAACCTGAAGGCACTGGAAGATCCTTTCGACTACCTTTGGAAGGAACGTCCTGAAGCGGAATGTATGCCCATGCGCATTCATTTCGAACACTTGGCGGGGGAAAGCGTTGCGAGCAAGTTAACACGCATTCGTGAAACCATCGGGCAAACGGAAGATACGTACCTCATCATGAATGACCTCTCGGAGATTGCTTGGACGCTCAACTTGAGGGGTAATGATGTGATGTTCAACCCTGTGTTCCTCGCTTACCTCCTGGTCTATGCTTCGGGGGCTATTCTCTTTGTAGACAAGCGCAAACTTACGCCCGAAGTGAGTGAATACTTGAAGGAGAACAACATTAAGGTGCGTGACTATAACGGTTTGAAGACATTTATTGCCGACCACAACGATCGTGGGAAGTACTACATGTTGCCACAAACTATTAGTTACGACATTGTGCATTACGTAGAGCGCTTGGGCGTGGACTACGACATTATAGAATGCCCCGTTGAAAGCATTCGTATGATTAAGAATGCAGCCGAACAAGAAGGGTTCCGTCGCGCTACAACAAACGACGGTGTGGCAATGGTAAAGTTCCTGCGCTGGTTGGAAGAAACAGTTCCCAGCGGTAAGGTTACAGAACTTGACGCACAGGAAAAGTTGAATGCCTTGCGTGCAGAGCATCCGGAATTCCGCGGACTTTCGTTTGCGCCCATCGTAGGGTATGCTGCTAACGGAGCGATTGTACACCGCGAAGCAACACCTGAGGACAACAGCACGTTGCAGCCTAAGGGACTCTTGTTGTGCGATAGTGGCGCGCACTACCGTAGCGGCACAACCGACATTACGCGTACCATCGCTCTTGGTGATGTAACTGCGGAAGAATGTTTGGCATATACCTTAGTATTGAAGGGACACATCGCTCTCTCACGTTGCAGTTTCCCCGAGGGTACAACAGGTTTGCAACTTGACCTTGCTGCGCGCTATGCCATGTGGCAAGAGGGTTATGACTTCGGACACGGCACAGGACATGGTGTAGGCGCTCGACTTTGTGTACATGAAGGTCCTCACCAGATTCGTAAAAACGTGCGCCCCTGTACATTAGTACCGTTTAAGGCAGGGATGACGATAACTAATGAACCGGGCATTTATGTAGAAGGTAAGTTTGGTGTTCGCATCGAAAACATCCTTATGACTGCCGAAAAGGAAAAGACACCCTACGGCAAGTTCCTGCATTTTGAAACACTCACCCTCTGCCCCATCGACACTCGCCCCATCAACATGGGTATGCTTAACGAGCAGGAAAAGAACTGGCTCAATGAATACCATGCCCACGTGCGCAATAAGTTGATGCCACTCCTCACCGATGCAGCAGACCAAAAGTGGTTGGAAAGGGCAACAGCGAAGATTTAATCTTACAGCCTCCAAAAGCAGATTGTAGCAATAATAAAAGAAGGAGAAGATAGCGCGCGCTTTCTTCTCCTTCTTTTATTACTATTTACCTTTTACACATTAAAGCGGAAATGCATGATGTCGCCATCCTGCACCACGTATTCTTTACCTTCTACGCGCATCAAACCCGCTTCCTTCACTGCTGCTTCAGAACCGAGGTTGATAAAGTCTTCGTACTTGATTACTTCGGCACGGATGAAGCCCTTCTCAAAGTCGGTATGGATTACGCCTGCACATTGGGGCGCCTTCCAACCGCGACGGTAGGTCCATGCGCGCACTTCCTGCACACCGGCTGTAATATAAGTTTCAAGTTCGAGCATCTTATAGGCTGCCTTGATAAGGCGGTTACAACCTGATTCTTCAAGACCTACATCTTGGAGGAACATCTGGCGTTCTTCGTAGGTTTCAAGTTCAGCAATATCTGCTTCCGTTTGAGCCGCCACCACGAGGATTTCAGCATTCTCATCCTTCACCGCTTCACGCACGCGTTCTACATATTCATTGCCTGTTGCCGCAGATGCTTCGTCTACATTACAGCAATAAAGCACGGGTTTTGCGGTAAGGAGGAAGAGATTCTTTGCTGCGAGTTCTTCATCCTTTGTGTCGAAGGTCACGGTGCGGGCACTCTTACCAGCAAGAAGAGCTTCGCGGATGGCGATGAGCACGTCGTACTCCAACTTCGCCTGCTTGTCACCGCCTACCTTGGCAATCTTCTCTACGCGCTTAATGCGATTTTCTACAGTGTCAAGGTCCTTGAGCTGAAGTTCGGTATCAATAATTTCTTTGTCGCGAACGGGGTCTACAGAACCGTCAACGTGCACTACATTGTCATTATCAAAACAACGAAGTACGTGAATAATTGCGTCTGTTTCACGGATGTTTCCGAGGAACTGGTTACCAAGACCTTCACCCTTTGAGGCGCCCTTCACCAAACCTGCGATGTCCACAATTTCAACCGTTGTGGGCACGATGCGGTTGGGGTTAATGAGTTCTGCAATCTTTGTGAGGCGTTCGTCGGGCACTGTAATCACACCAACATTAGGTTCGATGGTGCAGAAAGGGAAGTTTGCCGACTGTGCTTTAGCATTGCTCAAGCAGTTAAAGAGAGTTGACTTACCTACGTTGGGCAAGCCTACAATTCCACATTGTAAAGCCATTTAATATATGTATGTTATTTTATTTCGAGTGCAAAGGTAGTAATTTTAAAGGAGAAAGGAGCGGATAAAATGGAGAAAGCAGAGCAGAGAAAGGAGAAATGTGATATTTGATAGTGAGAACATTCCGAATGGCGCTCTCCCCCTGTTTATAGGGGGAGGGGACCACGCAGTGGTGAGGGGGTGCGAAAAGCACCAGAAATTATCTCAAAAACCAAATGTAATATCACTCTTTATCTGCACCCCCTCACCGCAAAGCGGTCCCCTCCCCCTATAAACAGGGGGAGAGCGCCATCCGGATAATCTTTCACCGTTAACCTTTAACCTTTCATCGTTATCCGTTCTTCACCGCCTTGCGGTAAACATTTGTTTCGCGGATTTCGTAGCCCTCACTCTGATATAATTTGTTGGCAGCCTCGCGTGAGGGGCGCGACGTGAGGTTGAGGGATTTCGCACCAAGAGTTTGTGCCTCCGCCGCCAAATGTTGGAGGAGTTGGCGGGCATATCCGCGACCGCGCGCCTCACTGTCTACTACAACATCCTCAACCCATGCCTTCGTTCCCGTAATGAGTTCCTGCAAAGAGAGGGTTGTAGTTGCGCGAATCTTGCCTTCTTCATCGCGAAGCGTATAGAGTCGGGTTGTTGGACAGTCAAGCAACTGTTGCAAGCGCTCCAAAGTCAATTCTTTTGCGCTGGAAGAGAGTTGGGGCAAGAGGTAATTGAGCGCATCAAGCAGTTCGGTTGTTGCCGTACACTCGTGGGTAATCGTACCAGTATTGAGTTTCATAAGAAGTGATTTATAAGATGTATGAAGGGTGGAATGTGTACCCTCGGGTAGCACATCACAGAGCGGTTCGAGCACAAAGCGGCGCTGATGAAGGCGGGGATGAGGAATTACGAGAGACGGTGTGTTGACCACCAGAGCGCCACACGCAAGCAAGTCAATATCAAGCGTGCGGTCGGTATGAACACCGTTGAGCGTCTTTGAGGTGCGTCCGTGTTCGCGCTCTATTTGCTGCGTGATATCAAGGATAGTTTCAGGAGAAAGGGAGGTTTCGAGCAACACAACGGCATTGACAAACGAGTTGTCGGAGGCAAATCCTACGGGCGCCGTAGTGTAAAAGCGAGAGCACTTGAGGAGCGTACCTACGTGCGTCTCAAGTGCTCTTATAGCCATTTTTAACTGCGCTTCCTTATTCCCTAAGTTGGAACCGAGAGCAAGAAGGAGTTGCATATCAACATTAATCTACAATAAGGAGGCAGTCGCCGTAAACACCAAAGCGGTAGTCTTCTTGAAGTGCCACATCATACGCCTTCATAGTATTCTCATAACCCCCGAATGCTGCTGTGAGCATCAAGAGTGTAGAATAAGGAAGGTGGAAGTTTACCAACATGCTGTCAGCTACCGAAAATTCGTAAGGAGGGAAGATAAATTTGTTTGTCCAACCCTCAAATTCCTTAATACGATGGTCGGGGCCAACGGCAACTTCGAGGGCGCGCTGCACGGTAGTACCAACGGCAAGAATCTTCTGACCATTGTCCTTCGCACGGTTGACAATCTCGCAACACTCGCGGTCTACCTTCATCTGTTCAGAGTCAATCTTGTGCTTCGTTAAGTCTTCCACATCCGTATCACGGAAGTTTCCGAGTCCGCAATGGAGGGTGATGAATGCCTTGTCGATGTCGAAAATCTCCATACGCTTCATCATTTCACGCGAGAAGTGAAGACCGGCAGTAGGTGCTGTAACGGCGCCCTCATGTTCGGCAAAGATACACTGGAAGCGCTCCATGTCTTCGGGTTCACTGCCGCGGCCCACAAAGCGAGGCACGGGAGCTTCACCAAGGGCGTAAAGCTGCTGACGGAATTCCTCATGGTCGCCTTCATAAAGGAAGCGGAGCGTACGGCCACGGCTTGTAGTGTTGTCAATAACTTCAGCCACGAGCGAATTGTCTTCGCCAAAGTAAAGCTTATTACCAATACGGATTTTACGAGCCGGATCTACGAGAACATCCCAGAGGAAGAGGTCGGGGTTTAACTCACGAAGAAGGAATACTTCAATTACCGCACCCGTCTTTTCCTTATTACCATAAAGGCGT
The DNA here is from genome assembly GCA_045121635.1 of Alloprevotella sp. Lineage (GTDB taxonomy): Bacteria > Bacteroidota > Bacteroidia > Bacteroidales > Bacteroidaceae > Alloprevotella. Next base: position 8,657 of record JBGVGJ010000020.1, read on the forward strand.
GCGGGGAATACCTTCGTGTTGTTAAACACAAAGAGGTCGTGGGGGTTGAAGTAAGAGAGAATGTCCTTAAACATCTTGTGCTCAATCTCACCCGTCTTGCGGTGAAGCACCATCATGCGACTTTCATCGCGGAAACGCGCGGGGTATTGAGCTATCTTTTCTTGGGGAAGTTTGAATTTAAATTCTGAGAGTTTCATAGTCGGATTGTATCGAATAATTGTGGGGTTAGAAGTGAGAATTATGCTGTTACCACAACAGTTTTGAGGTAGGTTTCAAACGCCTCAACCGTAGCAAAGCATTTCTCAATGGTGTAGTCGCCAACACGTGTGCGACGCAGGGCGGTAAGGTGTGCCCCCGATTGGAGCGCTTCGCCAATGTCGCGTGCCAAGGCTCGAATGTAAGTACCCTTTGAGCACACTACACGAATGGTAATCTCCATCTGTTCCAAGTCGCAGGCAAGCAATTCTATCTCGTCAATACGCAGGGGTTTTGCTTTGAGTTCTACATCCTTACCCTTTCGTGCGAGGTCGTAGGCGCGCTTACCATCCACCTTTACTGCCGAGAACACGGGCGGCACCTGCATGATTTCGCCCACGAACTTCTGAAGCGCTGTTTCTACCAACTCACGCGTGATGTGGGCAGTGGGATAAGTAGCGTCGATTTCCTTTTCGAGGTCAAAACTTGGGGTAGTAGCGCCGAGTTTCAAGGTAGCAACGTATTCCTTTACGCCCGCCTGAAGTTGCTCAATCTGCTTTGTTGCCTTGCCGGTGCAGATAATAAGCACGCCTGTAGCAAGGGGGTCGAGCGTTCCGGCGTGTCCCACCTTGATTTTTCCACCTGTGTGTTGCGAAATGAGCCAGCGCACCTTTGCCACCAGGTTAAAGGAAGTCCAAGTCAGGGGTTTATCGAATGCAAGGACGGTGCCTTGCTCAAATATATTGGGCATGTGTGTGAGGGGTTAAGGTTGTAGGTTTTAAAGCTGTGAGGTTTCCATCCGGTTGCGTAGTCTGAAAACCTTAAAACCTTATAATCTCATAACCTTATTGTTAGAGGAAACTTGCAATCAATGTAATCGCACCTACACAGAGACAGTAGATGGCGAAGTAGATAAGTTTGCCACGGCGCACGATGTTAATCATCCACTTGCAGGCAATGCAACCCGAGATAAAGGCTGCCACAAAACCTACGAGCAATGCCGTCATGTCGCAACCGCCAAAGGCTGCTGCCCAACCTTCCTTATATGCCTTGATGCTGTCAAGAAGGGCTTCACCAAGGATGGGAGGAATCACCATGAGGAAGGAGAATTGCGCCATGTTTTCCTTCTTGTTACCGAGAATAAGCCCCGTAGCAATCGTACTGCCCGAACGGCTCAAACCGGGTAATACGGCAAGCGCCTGTGATAAACCAATAATGAAGGCATCACGAAGGGAAATCTTGTCCTTAATGCGGGGCTTTGCGGTGTAAGAGTAAGTGAGCAACGCTGCTGTAAGCAGGAGGCATGCACCTACGATAGTCAGACCGCTACCGAAGATGGCTTCCACTTCATCCTTGAAAAACACGCCCACAATACCAATGGGAATCATTGAAATAAGGATGTTGAGCACATACTTATGGTCGTCGTTAAGCGTTCCGCCAACGGGAGCGTGAAGGGCGCCGGAAAGAATTTTCCAAATCTCATGTCCGAGAATTACAAGCGTACTTAATACCGTTGCTACGTGTACTGCTACGGTAAACATCATACTCTCTTCGGCATGAATGCCTAAGAGTTCGGAACCAATAGCCAAGTGACCACTACTGCTGACGGGAAGGTACTCCGTCAATCCTTGTACCAAACCAAGGATAAGGGCTTCTAACCAATCCATAGTTGTTCTTATTTTTCGTCTTTAATGTATTCAGAAGTTGTAGTCTTCTTACCGCGATACAATATTGCCACCACAATGAACAGATAACCAAAGAAGGTCACCATCGGCGCCACGCGAATGCGCTGTGCATTAAAAATCTCGGGGTCAAACTGCTCAATAGTCGTACCACCGCCCGACATCAAGAGTAATCCTACCATCACAATGGCGATGCCGATAGCCAGGAGGATGAAGTTTATTTTTGAAAAAGCAAATTCGTGTTTCATAATATGATGGTTTATAGGTAACGAGTTTATAGGTACAAGTAGACGAGAAGGTTTGCGGTAGATACGATGATCTGATTTCGGAAACTTGCTTGTCTACTCGTCTACGAGAAGACTTGAGGTCAGTACGCAATTCGACTTCGGAAACTATCTCGTTTACTTGTCTACTCGTCTACTTGTCTACTAAAAGAAATTAATTCAAGAACATCTGACTGCTCGACATCTTCAAGAATTTATTCACCGACACATAGGCACTGATGAGTGTCAAGCAGAGACCGCAGGCAAAGTTGATGCCGAAGGTAGTCCACACCACCTCTTGCGTCACAAGGTTGCCGACATAAGCGTCAAGGCTGTAGAGCCAGTACATACCGAGTCCGACCAAGGCGTTTGCCACAATTGCTGCCCAGAATCCAATCCAGAAGGCGCGCATCATGAACGGGCGACGGATGTATCCCCAACGGGCACCTACCAGTTTCATCGTGTGAATGGAGAAACGGCGTGCATAGATGCTCATGCGCATCGTGTTGTGAATCAGCGCAAAGGAAATAAAGCCGAGCAATGCGGCTACAAATACGAGGATAGAACCAACAAGGGGAATGACGTGATCAACAAACTTCATGGCCTCCTTCGGGTAAATTACATCGGTCACATTCTTGTAGTTGTAAAGGTCGGGGATGTAATACAACAGACTGTCTTGATTGGCGTATTCGGCATTCAGAAAGAGTTCAAACTCTGCGGGGATGGGGTTGAACCCTAAAAACTCCTGAGGACCGCCTTCTAACACATCCGCCATCTCCTTCGTACCCTCTTCCTTAGAGATGTAATCCACCGACTTTACATAGGGCAATGTAGCCAAGTCGCTTTCCATCTGTTTGAGTTCGGGTTCGGTAATAGCGTCGTCAAGCAACACCTCCACCGTAAAGTTCTCGCGCAATTCACGACCGAAGTTTTCTGCCAACTTCACAAAGAAGGTAGCAGTACCCAGCAATATCAGCACCAACGAGGTACTGATACACGAGGTAATCGTATTGAATTTACCGGCTTTCTTCTTCTTTTTTATCATAACAAGACTATAGTTACCACCTTCCGTTAGCACAGGTGCACATTAAGGCATAAATTACTGCAAAAGTACTACATTATATTGAGAATGACCGATTTTTGTCTCCATTTTTCTACATAGAAGGGGGTAAAAATGTAAAAAGGACTTTTGCTTCTATATAAGTATAGTAGTTAACCCAAGCGTATTTAGACGCTAAAGGCGTCTCCGCTCAGTAACCGGGGCGTGCGAGCGAGGCGAGTACCCCCGGTGAGGAGCACACAAGCATCGCACCCTGGAGGGGTGCCCGAGCAACGAGCAACAAGACATGTCTGGTGTTGGGGCACTCTTCCAGAGTGCGACTACTCTCTGATACCAACCCGGGGGTATTCGCTACGCTCAAACCTCCCGGTTACCGAGCGGTGACGCCTTCAGCGTCATTCAGCGAGTGAAATTCTTAAAATTACCGAGCGGTGACGCCTTCAGCGTCTTACCATCCAGGGTAAGTAGATGCTCAATACCTAATACAGTTCAAAACAGTCTCACTTATTTTTACAATTTTGAACACCCTACGTAAAGCTTCTACATAACAAACCATCCATGGCGAAAAATTGTGACACTTCCCCCCCTTCATTTTTCGTCATTTTTCGCTGAAAACTTTAACAAACATTAACACTCCAACTACTCCCCCTCGCACTGATATCTATTTTAGGTGAAAGAATAAGTAACATAGAAAACCGGTTGTTTAACCTTGAAAAAACAAGGTAACTTATTTTTTGGCCCCTAAAAACCGGTTTTTGGGACGAAAAAAGTGGAGATAACCCCGATTTATAGGGGCTATCTCCACTTCCGTAGTACAAAGATACAAAATATCGGAGCGAAATGCAAATCCGTTAACACTTGTTAACACCAATATTATTTCTCATTTTTCTGCATTTTTTGCCGTCACACTCCCCCACCCTTTGACTCGTTTTTTAGTTATCAAAAAGTGGCAATCGGCTAATCCCACTTCTGTTTTCCCATCCATATTCGGATGCGATTGATGAGTGCGGACTTAATGCGCTTGAAGTTTCCGTGGCGCAGATTGAGGTAAAGTTCTTCCAGAGAGTAACCGATCTTAATCCAAGGATGTCCCCATGCTTGCACCTTAAACACACGGTTTTTGTACTCCACATCCTCAATAATGTAGCGCGGATGGCGCAGAGGGAAGTCCAGTTCATGATGGCGCATATTCATAATGCGGCGGTAAGCACGCGGGAGGAGTTCGTTGCTTCCACCCTCAAAATGAGTGGTATCGCCCGTCGCTCCGAGGTTCTGAATCATATTGACGCGAGGCACAATGGCAAGGCCTGATTGGAAGAACATGGCAGCGTGGAAGATGGTCTCATAATAGGCTTTTCCCGTAGAACGATGGTAATGGCAGAAGCGTTCGAAGTCGGCCTGCTGCTTGCGCTCACGGATGAAATTGCGCAGGAGTTGCATGTTGTATTCGTCGTCAAGGAAGGTGTAATGCTCGTCCCATTTATCTACCACACGGCGCCACGATGCCCAACCCCAGATGCAGAAGGCAGAGGTGAAGAAGTAGTCGTAGGGTATATTGGGCGTCTGCTCATCATAATTGAGGCCGGCAATCATGGATATGCGCTCGTCGTGCTCATAGCGGTCGAGCATTTCCTTACAAAAGCGGAAGAAACTGACACTGGGGATGCTGTCGTCCTCTAAAATCACGCACTTGTCGACATGCGAGAATGCCCACTTCTGCGCACGGAAATTCGAGGGGTCACACCCTGCATTAACCTCTTGATAGTTGCGGTGCACCTCACATTCCCAGTCAATGTGCTCCACTACTTTACGACAGGCCTCAATGCCTTTCATATCGTTGTCGTTGCGAGGACCATCTTGATACAAGAAGAGGTGTGTGGGGCGTGCCTTGCGCACTTGCTCAAACACACGACTGAGTTTGTCGGGGTTGTTAAAGAATAAGATGAGTACGGGTATCATGTCGGAGATAGGGATTTTTCATGGTAAACTTAATGGGACCGCACCTTATTTCAGCAGCTCATAAGCCTTTTGCATATAGGCCTTGATGTGTTGCTCGTGGGAGGATGAAGGGAGGTCGAGTGTCTTGCTGACTTTCTTCGTATTCAGATCATAGACAGTAGATCCCATATAATCCGTCATCACGATGCCTTGACTCCATGAATTGATGGCAAAGGGATAGGCGTAAGTTTCGCTCAACACATCACGACTCATCAGGAAATCGTCGTGATTGATTCCCATCTGTCCGAGGAGCGTAGCAGCAAGGTCGCTTTGGTTGCACACCACCTCCACCGTCTTGCGTTCCTGCAGGACGCCACCCGTAATAATCAGGGGAATTCGGTTCTTTTCCACCATCACCACGTCATCGGCAAGGCCATGATTGTGACCGTGGTCGGGAATAAACACCACGATGCTGTTTTTCCAAGCATCAAGGGTCTTAAACTTGGTGATAAAGTTGCCGATGCAACTGTCAAGATAGGCAAAGGCATTGACAATGGGGTCGTCCTTCAGCTGAGAATAGGGCACTTCCCAGGGTTCGTGACTCGAAAGAGTCAATAAGGTTATCATCCATGGGTTCAACGTGTCCTTCTGTGCAATGTGGTGGAGTGTCTTTTCAAAAGCATACTCATCATGTACGCCCCACTTGGAATCGTTGCGTTGTTCGCTCGGGAAGTCTGCCTCGCTAAATGTGCGACGATAACCCGTGGTGAGCAGGTAACCGTTGGTGTTCGTAAAATTGATGTCGCCACCGTAAATAAATTCGGTGTCATATCCCTCACGCACTAAGGAGCGCGCAATGGAGGGCAGACCGGCGATTTTACTATCGGTCAGTTTCATCACACTGACATCGGGATAAGAGGGGAAACCGCTCAATGTACACACAACGCCGCGGTCCGTACGGAAGGAATTGGCGTAACAATTCGTAAACTCTACGCCTTCTGCGGCCACCTGTTTAAGGTTGGGCATAATACCAGGCATATCGTAAAAGGTTCTACCACAACCCTCCAGAATCACCAATACGATGTTGGGGCGATTGTGTGTGAAGAGAGACACTGTTGGAGCACTTGCTGAGTTGACCTGCAATTCGGCATACTTCTGCTCCAACTCTTCAGCAGAAAAATAATTGGCACGCTCGCTGAAGTCCTTCACCTTTGAGAGTGAGTAGAAAAGGTTGAATGCCGGATTCACCGCAGCAGAATTGAGGAAAGGTTTGTCCGAGAAATACACCTTCCCTGGATTGGCAGTTGACACATCGGTGCCACCACGAATACAGAGGAACAACAATCCGCCCCACACGAGGTGAACAAAGGTACCGACAAGGCGCTTGGTCATGCTCAAACGCAACCGAGCAAGGCGCGACGATACTTCCACAGTAAGTGCGGATTTGTACAATAAGAAGATGACTACGGCAGCAGCAAGAATACAAACGAGCGCTACGATAACATAAAGGGTAGACACAGAGGCAACTACATCTGCGGGAGAATCAAGATAGGCAAAGATGGTGGCGTCAATCTTAAAGTTCCAAAAGGCAAACAGCCCCGTGTCTACAACATATATAATGCCTTGTAATAGAGCGACAAAACTAAAATACACAAGGAACACACTGCGGTGAATGCTTATCCAATACCCTGCAAGAAGAATCAGCCAAAGCACCCCCGACAAATATCCAGCAAACGAAAAATCAAGAGTGAGTCCGTGCCACAACACGTCCCATCCATCTCCCACACTTAACCCTCGGCCTATACCATTGTAAAGCATGAAAATGACTTTTGCCACCACACCTATCAGCACAGAAGCAAGAAAGAAACGGAATAAGAGAAGGGTGCGTATTTTCATTTGTAAAAGGATTTAAGGATTTATATATGACACAGTTAGACACCAACAAGCGAGAAGGATCATTCTAATTCAGGCGCAGGAAGAAACGGTCCATTCGTACCACGCCCTCCTTCACGCCATAACTTACACAAAAGGGTTTACCTATGAGTGCATGGTAAGGCACCAATCCGTAAGGCATGTGTTGCGTTTCAAACCAGTAGTAATCATTGAGGAAAGCTACGGTTTTCACCAATCGTCCATCAATAAGAATTTCATTATTATGGCGAAGCGTGACAAAAGCGCCTTCCTTGCGCAGCAGGTGCCACAGTTGGCGCGCATTATACGGAGTGATGTGAATCTCTTGTCCTGCAGCAGGAACCACCAAGGGTTGATCCGCGTGAGACTGGCGATTCGATGAAACACGCTGGTGCTTCGTATCGATCCAAACTGTGTCGCCAGGAAGTGCTGTACAAGTAGCGAGACACACAGGGCGCTCGGGTTGTTGCTGATGAAGGAACGCCACCCTATCGCCCAACTGTGGACGCTTGTTAAAAGAATATGCCGTACGATCTACCAAAATTCGGTCTCCAGGATGTACTCCCCACTCCGCAATACTCCCTTCCGCCACGTATTGCGTGAGGAAGAAATAACGCACAACTACTAATACCAACATGGCGATTAGTAGAGGGAGTATGTAGAGGCGAAATTTGCGTAGTTTCATGGAGGAACGTTTAACGATTAACGTTTAACGGTGAATGGGTAACGGTGAACGTTTAGGGTGGAAGGTGGAACGGCGCTCTCAAGGTAGTCCGTGAATCGTTCACCTTTCACCATTTACCTAAAACTCTGATTTAAACAGTCGCTTCCAACGGAGGCCGCCATTAAAGATACCGCGGTCGGGGTCTAATGACAACCAAATGAAGAGGGGTTTACCTACGATGTGGTCCTCGGGTACGAAGCCCCAGAAGCGAGAGTCGGCGGAGCAGTCGCGGTTGTCGCCCATCATCCAGTAATAGTCTTGCTTGAAAGTGTATTCTGAGGTCGCTTCTCCGTTAATGAAAATCTGTCCGTCCTTCACTTCGAGTGTATTTCCCTCATGCGTAGTGATGCAGGGGGCATAAATGGGGAGTTCTGCAAGGGTGAGGGTGCGCTTCACGCCCTTCTTAGGAATCCAAATGCCGTTGGTTCCGCCGTAGTTGGCAGCTGTCCAATCCTTAGGCATATTGATGGGGTAGAGTCCGCTGTTTGCCGACTCTGAAAGGGGCGCATTTTTGTCGATGAAACCGAGGCGTTCGAGTTCAGCCTTTGCCTTTTGGGTGAGGGGCATACCGTGACCAGCCATAAACGACTGCACATCTTCGAAGGAAATACCCAAATCCTTCATGTGTTCGTCATTCATCTCGCGGCGGAAGGTCACGTCGTAATTAAACTGGGCATGCTCGGGTTGAGGTTGAGGTTTTCCGTCAAGGTGAATGATGCCGTCAACAATGCGCAGGGTCTGTCCGGGCAAACCTACACAGCGCTTCACGTAATTGTCACGTCGGTCGGTGGGGCGCACCACCATTTCACCGAAGATTTCGGGGTGGCTCAACATATATTGGCGACCGTAAGCGTAGCGGCGGTTGTAGATGAGTTGCTGCTGCTCATAGGTCATGCTCTCTGTAGGTTCGATGTCGGCATTACTTTCCTGAAGAATCTGCTGACCGATGCCGTAACACGCCGTGCGGAAGTCGGGATTTGTTGCTTTGATGCACACGGTGTCCCCTGCGGGGAAGTTGAACACCACAATATCGTTGAGTTGCACTTCTCCGAATCCCTTCACGCGGCGGTACTCCCACTGCGGATAATCCAAGTAACTCTTGCCACCACCGAGGAATGCGGGCATCGTGTTTTGCGTAAGCGGCATCGTAAGTGGCGTTTGCGGAATGCGAGGTCCGTAACTCATTTTGCTCACACAGAGATAGTCGCCCACAAGCATCGTCTTTTCCAAAGAAGATGTGGGGATGACAAAATTCTGGAAGAAGAAGTTGTTGAGGAAGTACATAACAATGCCCGCAAAGACAAGAGCGTCTACCCAACTCATGACATAACGGTAGAGGGGATTCTCTAATTCCTTCCACCATCCCCAGTTGATGTACTTCGTAAAGTAGAGGTCAAAAATAAGTGGCGTAACGAGCAAGCCCCACCAAGAACCTACCCAATAGAGAAAGGCAAAGTAGAGCAAGATATAGATTGTACCCTTAATGCAATCGGTTCGGGTTGCTTTAAGAAACACAAATTCAGGAGTTTGTTGCTTGTTATTCATAATCCGTAGGGGTTAGAAATCAAAGAGGTCGTCGGTGGTGAGCAACCCTTCGTGATTCTTTGTAAATTCAGCCGCAAGCACCGCACCGAGTGCAAAACCACGGCGGTTGTGAGCGTCGTGAGTAATGGTAATTTGGTCGGCGGGACTGTCGTAAGTAATGGTGTGGATACCAGGAACCTCATCGCGACGAATTGCGTCGATGCGGAGGGCATTGTCTGCCGCTTGCTTTGTTCCACTTACGGTGCCGTCGGCATTATGCACCTCTCCGAGCACCCATTCTTGCTTACGGTCGAGCGCTTCAATCACCTGTTCGGCAAGGGTTACCGCAGTGCCTGAAGGAGCATCGAGTTTGTGGATGTGGTGTGTCTCTTCCATCTCCACACTGTACTCGGGGAAGCGGTTCATAATCTTTGCCAAGTATTTATTTACGGCACAGAAAATGGCAACACCGAGACTGAAATTAGAAGCCCAGAAGAGCGTCTTACCCTGCTCCGTGCAGAACTGGCGGATTTCGGCATCGTGCTGTTCGCGCCAGCCTGTAGAACCACTAACTACCTTTACCCCCTGCTCAAAAGCGCGGCAGATATTTCCAAATGCCGCAGAGGGATTCGTAAATTCGATGGCCACATCCGCACTGCGGAATGCGTCGGAATCAAAGTCCGCTTGGTTGTCTACATCTATCTTGCAAACAATTTTATGTCCCCTTGAAAGGGCAATTTCTTCGATCATACGGCCCATTTTGCCGTAGCCAATCAGTGCAATATTCATTGTAAAATTAAATCGTTAAGTCGTTAGTATCATTGAGCGCCTCAACCTCATTTAAGAGTGGGCGCGTCTGTTCCATAATGGAGAAAAGTTCTTCCGTAGTTTCCGCACGGAGCATCGCAATGCGCATCTGCTTGAAATTAGGTATACCCTTGAAGAGCGGAGATGCCGCAAGGTGACGACGCACATGGAGGATGCCGCGATACTCATCGATGCGCGCAACGCTGGTGAGCACTTGTTCCTTCAGAACATCCAATTTCCAGTCGGCTGACATCACAGGGTAAACACTATCAATTACTTTGTCCACATCGTGAGCGTCGGGGTGGAGCGCATCGTGCATTTCCTTGAACACCCAGGGGCGACCGAAGGTGGCGCGACCTACCATGGCTGCATCTACGCCGAATTCGGCGAAAGCACGAACGGCATCGTCGCCCGTAACCAAGTCTCCGTTGCCAATAATAGGGATGTGCATGCGCGGATTCTGCTTTACCTCGCGAATGAGTGTCCAGTCGGCCTCACCCGTGTACATTTGCGCACGCGTTCTTCCGTGAATTGTGAGCGCTTCAATACCGCAATCTTGAAGTTGTTCGGCAAGGGGAACAATAATCTTACTTTCTTCGTTCCATCCCAGGCGTGTCTTTACCGTTACAGGCACATCTACGGCATCCACAACGGCACGCGTTACTTCGAGCATCAGGGGAACATTTTGCAACATCCCTGCTCCGGCACCTTTTCCCGCCACTTTCTTCACGGGACACCCAAAGTTGATGTCGAGAATGTCGGGGCGCGCCGTTTCAACCACAATCTGTGCAGCGTCGCGGCAAGCAATGGGGTCTTTGCCGTATATCTGAATGACCACGGGGCGCTCTTCGTCGCACACGGTGAGTTTCTGCAAACTCTTATTCACCATGCGTACGAGTGCATCGGCGGCTACAAATTCGGAGTAAACCATTGAGGCACCCAGTTTGCGACAGAGCAGACGGAAACCAATATCCGTAACATCCTCCATCGGAGCCAAAAGCAAAGGTTTATCTCCTAAATCTATATTTCTTATTTTCATGTGGAATCAAAAGTAATTTCAGTAGGTAGAAACTCAGGGCGCAGAGCAACGCTCCCAGTCCTAAAAGCATGGGCAAGGGTAGTTGGTCTTGCCAATCTCCCGTTTCGGGTACTTGAAGATAGAGGAGCGCAAGACTATTATTTACTACGTGCGCCACAAAGCACAAGCGGATGTCGTCGGTCAAGAGATAAAGCACACCAAGCAGGATACCCAAGAAAATAGCGGGCACACATTGCGCCAAGTTGAAGTGGATAATTCCAAAAGTCAGTGCGCTAATCAGCACTGCCCAAAGCGGACGGACATGATAGCGGTGAATGAGCGTACGCAGGATGCCTTCGCGGAAAATGAGTTCTTCGATAAGCGGACCTACAACTGTAAGGAGAAGGACGCACAGTATGTTTGACTTCATCGCTTCGAACATCTGCATCGTGCCCTCATCACTTAAAGCAAAAGGTTTGAGCAGCAGTTCGATGCCTAACCCCATCAGCAGCATGCAAATGGCGGCGGGAATCATCCCTTTGAAGCGCTGCGTTTCCCAACTGGGCATGCTGTTTTTACGCACCAGTTTCAGGAGGGGCAGTAAGAAGAAGAGCAACACATAACTCCCCAATAGCATATAGCCATACTCCGCAAAGTCTGCACCGTAGGGCACACACAAATAGTATAGCGCACCTGCGAGCGTCTGCGCTATAAAGTAAGAGAGTATGAGGAAGAATATGGTCATTTGAAAGGAGAAAGGTGAAAGGAAAAAGGAGAAAGACTATGCGGGACTCGCATCGTTTATCTCGCTAACTATCTCGTCTACTAAAATAATATAATGCGCGCCATTTCACAGTCGGATTTGATTTGCGCTATTAACTCATCAAGCGTGGCGAAGCACTGCTCCTCGCGCAAGTGTGCCACGAAGTGCAAGGTAATAGAAGCACCGTAGATTTGCGCATCAAAGTCAAAGAGGTGCACCTCTATAGACATGTCTTGACCATTGTCGAGTGTGGGGCGATTGCCGATGTTTAAAACGGCGGAGTAACACTTCCCCTCAACCTCTGCCCAGACGGCGTAAACACCGCCTGCGGGAATCAACTTAAAGGGTGTATCCACGCGCAGATTGGCAGTGGGGAAACCTAATTTACGTCCCACTTTGCGCCCCTCAACCACGGTGCCCGTAAGTGTATAAGGGCGTCCCAAACATTTTTGCGCCTCTGCCACATCACCTGCATAGAGGAGATTGCGCACAACGGTGCTACTCACACGATGTTCTTCCACCTTGAAACCTTCGCAAAGGATTACTTCTATGCCAATCTCTGCTCCGTAGCGCTGATATTCGGGAAAACCTTCTTGTTGATTGTTCCCAAAATGATGGTCATACCCTATGAGAAGACCTGTTACGCCAAAGCGATCCTTGAGGTAGTCTACCATGAATTGGCGTGCCGAAAGTTGGGCAAATTCTGCGGTGAAATCGAGGAATATTACCTCGTCCACGCCCGCCTGTTTGAGCAACTGCTCCTTCTCCGCATTGCTTGTGAGCAACTGTGGGATGTAATCCTTGTGCAACACACGGCGCGGATGTTCAGCAAAGGTAATCACCATAGATGGACAGCCTTTTGTCCGCGCAACTTCAACGAGGTTGCGCAGAAGAAAGTGGTGACCCTGATGAACACCGTCAAAGAATCCGATGGTTGCAATCATAAATCAAAATGGAGAAAAGAGAAAACTTATTTCAATAATGCCTCTGCTGTGGGCAACCATGCGCTGTTTGCAGGGGCAAGCACCGCTTGAAGTCCGCACTTACGGGCTGCTTCGCAATTTACTTCTGAGTCGTCGAAGAAGAGAATGTCGTCAGCAGGGCATCCAATGCCAGCAACGACCTTTTCAAAGATTTCGGGATGAGGTTTCTCTACGCCGAGTTCGCAACTGAGGAACACCTTATCAAAGAAATCCTTAACTTGTAATCCCTTGTAGCGGAAATATCCGTTCTCCGCCATGCTCCAGTGCACGGGATTCGTGTTTGAAAGCACATGAAGGATGTATTTCTCCTTCAAGCGGAGCAACATTTCAAGGCGCTCTACGGGTACATCCAACAGGTAGCGTTCCCATGCGCCAACGATTTGTTCATTGGTCAAGGCAGGGTTATTGCTCTTCTCACGAATGATGTCGCAGAACTCCTCTGTTGTAATAGTTCCGCGTTCAAAGTCGGAGAAGAAACCGCCCTGTTGATACGTACCGAGGTAGGGCACGATGTCAAAACCGAGGGCGGCGAAAGAATCGATACAGCGCTGCTTGTCGAGGTCAACAAGTACGCCGCCAAAGTCAAAAAGCAGGTGCTGCATAGGATGTAAGGTTTTGAGGTTATGAGGTTGTAAGGTTTTAAGGGGCTGTCCAGTCTGCAATTCTGTAGTTGTAAGGTTGTAAGGGAAAATTCCTGTCTGCATAGCCTTAAAACCTTAAAGCGAAGCGACCTTAAAACCTCAAAACCTCCCAACTAATCATTCGGAACAATCTTATAAAGTTTGTCGGAAGGGCGTACTTTCTCGGGAACTTTGATGGCGATGTACTCGCCCTTCTTGGCCGTCTGCACGGGGCCGTTGGTGTGAATTTCTTCTGCCGTTACGAAGATAACGCCAGTAGTTGGACCCGTAATAAGTAACTGGTCGCCCACATTCAATTCGCCCGCCTCAATCAAGAATTCGGCTACGCCGAGTTTAGAGAAGTACTTGATGTTCTTACCAATGTAAGTCTTCTTCTCCGTAGCGTTAGAACCGTACTTCTTGCTCCATTCGCCGAGGCGCTGTCCCTGATAATAACCGTCCCAAAAGCCGCGGTTGAAGACGGTAGTGAGTTCGGCATCCCATTGTGCGATGCGCTCTTCCGTGTACGTGCCGTCGAGCACCGCCTGAATGGCTTCCTTGTAACACTTCACCACCTTGTAGACATACTCAGCACTACGCGCACGACCTTCAATCTTAAAGACGCGCACACCTGCGTGCATCATCTTATCGATAAAGCCTACGGTCTTCAAGTCCTTCGGACTCATGATATACTTATTATCAACGGCGAGTTCTACTCCCGTTTCGCGGTCGGTAACAATGTAACCGCGGCGGCATACTTGCATGCACTCGCCACGATTTGCCGAGCGGCCGAGATTGTCAAGCGAAAGGTAACATTTACCACTCACCGCCATGCACAAAGCGCCGTGGCAGAACATCTCAATGCGGATGCGCTCGCCACGAGGTCCGCGAATATCTTGACGTTCAATCTCTTCGTAGATTTCACGCACCTGATCCATGTTCAGTTCTCGCGCTAAAACCACGACGTCTGCGTAGCGTGCGTAGAACTTTAAGGCTTCGATGTTTGAGATATTGAGTTGCGTAGAAAGGTGTATCTCCTGCCCAATTTCATGACAGTAGGTAAGTACGGCCACATCACTTGCAATGACGGCAGAGATGCCTGCTTCCTTTGCGGCATCACAAATCTTGCGCATCATGGGGAGGTCTTCGCCGTAAATAATGGTATTTACGGTGAGGTAAGACTTCACCCCGCGCTCGTTACAGAGTTCCGCAATTTCGCGCAAGTCGGCAATGGTGAACTTGGTGGCAGAGTGCGCACGCATGTTCAGACTTTCAATGCCGAAATAGATAGAGTCGGCACCGGCTTTGAGGGCTGCGTGAAGCGATTCGCGCGAACCGACGGGCGCCATTATTTCATAGTTGCTAATCATAGGGGAGTCTTATTTAATGGTTGTACCGCCGTTCTTTCCAATGGCGTCAGCCTTTGTAATAACCACCTCTTTCACCCCTGCATTTACCGCTTGAAGGGCATTCTCAATCTTGGGAATCATACCGCCAGAGATGGTGCCGTCTGCAACGAGGACTTGAAAATCTTCGGCAGTGATGGTGGGAATAACAGAAGTTTCATCCTCGGGATTACGCATCACACCAGGGAATTCAAAGCAGTAAACGAGCGTCGTGTCAAAGTGCGCCGCGCATGCCTTTGCCGTTTCGCCGGCAATCGTGTCGGCATTGGTGTTGAGCATGTTGCCTTCGCCGTCGTGCGTAAGAGGTGCCATGACGGGGGTTACTCCGGAACGAATCAGCGAAGCCAAGCGAGCGCCGTCAACTTCTTTAACGTCGCCAACAAAGCCGTAGTCCACGTCCTTTACGGGGCGCTTTTGCGAGCGAATCACGTTCATGTCGGCGCCGGTAAGTCCGAGGGCATTCACGCCATGTGCTTGAAGACCCGCAACAATACGCTTGTTGACCAATCCTCCATACACCATAGTTACTACTTCAAGCATAGGTTGGTCGGTGATACGGCGACCGTTAACCATGGTAGTCTCAATGTTCAGTCGCGCAGCTATATCTGTTGCAGTTCTGCCTCCGCCATGAACAAGGAGTTTATACCCTTCAATTGCGGAAAAGTCTTTAAGCAGCGAAGCAAGACTGTCGCTATTTTCGACAATCTTGCCACCCACTTTTATTATTGTAAGTTTATCCTTCATGCTATTCAAGATAAGTGTAACCGTAGAGGCCGGCACGGTAATTGGAAATAAATTCCTTACCTTCGGCTTCGGTAATTTTACCTTCCTTAATCGCCTTGCTCACCCAGATTTCGAGGCGACGCACCAACTTCTTGGGGTCATACTGTACGTATTCCAAAACGTCGGCAACCGTTTCGCCGTCGATAGTACGCTCAATGACATAACCATCATTGTCTACCGAGAGGTGAACGGCGTTAGTGTCGCCAAAGAGGTTGTGCATGTTGCCCAAGATTTCCTGATAAGCACCCACGAGGAACACACCGATGTAGTAGTGTTCGCCATTCTTGATTGTGTGAAGGGGAATGTAGTTCGTCTGCTGGTTATGATTTACATACGCACAGATTTTACCGTCCGAGTCGCAGGTGATGTCTTGAATGGTTGCGCTACGTGTGGGGCGCTCATTCAGACGTGCAATCGGCATAATGGGGAAGAGTTGGTCGATACCCCAAGAGTCGGGCATGGATTGGAAGAGCGAGAAGTTGCAGAAGTACTTGTCTGACATTTCCTTATCCAACTTGCGCAATTCTTCGGGAGCGTGCTTTTGGTGGTGCACCAATTCTGCTACTTCTCTTGAAATGGCCCAATAAAGGCTCTCAATCTGCGCACGCGTTTTGAGGTCGATGATGCCGTGACGGAAAAGGTCAAGCGCTTCTTCGCGAATGTCTTCAGCATCGTGCCAGTCTTCAAGCATGGAGCGAGAAGAAAGTTTGTCCCAAATTTCCGTAAGGTCGTGCACCAACTTGTGGTCGTTCTCGCCAGGCTGGAAGTCTTCGGGCATTTGGGGAACGCTCACACTTTCAAGGGTGTCGATGATGAGCACAGAGTGGTGTGCGGTCAACGAACGACCACCTTCTGTAATGATATTAGGATGGGGGATATTGTTCTTGTTTGCTGCTTCCACAAAAGTGTAAACACAGTCGTTTACATACTCTTGGATGGAGTAGTTAACGGAACTTTCAGAATTGCTGGAACGCGTACCGTCGTAGTCAACGCCGAGTCCGCCACCGCAGTCTACAAACTTTACATTGAAACCCATAGCGTTGAGCTGCACATAGAACTGTGCGGCTTCACGAAGGGCAGTTGAGATGCGGCGAATCTTTGTAATCTGCGAACCAATATGGAAGTGCATCAACTGAAGGCATTCGCGCATGCCCATCTTGTCGAGCATTTCGAGGGCTTGGAGAAGTTCGGAAGAATTAAGACCGAACTTTGACGCATCACCGCCACTTTCTTGCCACTTACCCGAACCGTTAGACGCCAACTTGATACGCACACCGAGGTTGGGGCGTACGCCTAACTTTTCAGCAGTCTCTGCGATAATCTTGAGTTCAGGGAGTTTTTCGATAACAAGGAACACGCGCTTGCCCATCTTCTGTGCAAGCAATGCCATCTCGATAAAGTTTTGGTCCTTGTGACCGTTACAGATAATGAGCGAGTCAGAATCCATGTTTGTAGCCAATACGGCATGGAGTTCCGGCTTCGAACCCGCTTCAAGTCCGAGGTTATATTTCTTACCGTGCGAAATAATTTCTTCAACCACAGGGCGCATCTGATTCACCTTAATGGGGAAGATGATAAAGTGGTCGCCGTGGAAATTATATTCCTTTCCTGCTTTCACGAAGCATTCGTTGGTCTTCTCGATACGGTTATCAAGAATGTCAGGGAAGCGCAAGAGAACGGGCGCCTGAATGTGGCGCGTAGCCAGTTCGTCAACGACTTCCTTAAGGTCTATCTGCACACCATCCTTACGGGGCGCCACATAAACATGCCCCTTATCGTTGATGCCAAAATAGTTTACGCCCCATCCTTTGATGTTATAGAGCTCTTCAGAATCTTCAATTCGCCATTTACGCATAATGATTGAGATTTTAGAGGGTGGAGTGGAGAGAATGGAGTGCTTTAGAAGGACGCCTCCATCCCCTGCTTTACTTACTGATTAGATTCTTGATTGTAGCTGCCACATCGTTGACTCGTTTATGGTCGTTGAGGACATCCACATTAACTGTATAATGCGCCTGCGCGTAGAAAGGTTCGCGCGCCGCAAGTTGTTCGGTTACAAAGGTGCGCAACTCTTCCTCACTTTTACCCGTGAGCAGGGGGCGCACACCTTTGCTTATTCGCAGGTGTTCCAAGATGGTGTCTACCGAAGCATTCATATACACGGTAGTCGCCGTTTGGTTCATGTATTCCATATTGTCGAAGAAGCAAGGCGTACCGCCTCCGCAGGAAACTACTACATTCTCAAACTCAGCAACTTCATGGAGCATACGGCGCTCCAAGTCACGGAATTTCTCTTCGCCCTGTTCGGAAAATATCACAGGTACTTTCTTGCGAAAGCGTTCCTCAATGTACCAGTCAAGGTCGTAGAACTGACACCCTAACTCCT
Source organism: Alloprevotella sp. (assembly GCA_045121635.1). Lineage (GTDB taxonomy): Bacteria > Bacteroidota > Bacteroidia > Bacteroidales > Bacteroidaceae > Alloprevotella. Next base: position 26,720 of record JBGVGJ010000020.1, read on the forward strand.
TTGCCAAAGCGCGTCCGACAGTAGTTTTCCCTACGCACATGTAACCTACAAGGATTATTGCCTTCATGGTGTTCTGTGCTGGGGGTTACTTCTTCTTTTTCTTCTTTTCGCCTTCCGCTTCTACGTGCTTCAAGCATTCTTCATAGGTGAGGTCTGCTGCCTTTGCTGCCTGTGCCTTTGTGAGTTTGTAGTTCACGCCCTTGTAAGCCACATAAGGACCGAAGCGTCCGTTCTTGACTTCCATTTCGGGATCTTCGTCAAACTTCTTCAACAACGCCTTTTGTTCAGAGTCACGCTTTTCCTGAATCAACTCGATAGCGCGTTCAAGCGTTACGCCCAATGGATCTTCACCCTTGGGGAGTGAAACAAACTTCTTGTTGTGTTGAATGTAAGGACCGAAACGACCTGTATTTATAACGATGTCGCTACCTTCAAACTCACCCAAATTGCGAGGCAACTTAAAGAGTTCGAGCGCTTCTTCGAGCGTGATTGTTGCCATACTGAGCGACTTGCCGATAGAAGCGAACATGGGTTTTTCATCACCGCCGCCTTCACCAACTTGTACCATCGGACCAAAGCGACCAATCTTTACCACAACGCGCTTGCCACTCACAGGGTCAACGCCAAGGTCACGTTCGCCCACCTTCTTTTCGGTGCGCTCCTGGATAACGCGTTCCACTTGTGGGTCAAAGTCGTTGTAGAAAGTCTTGATCAACTCCTGCCAATTCTTATTACCTTCTGCCACGGCGTCAAAGTCTTGTTCTACATGAGCCGTGAAATTGTAATTCATAATGTTGGGGAAGTTTTCAAGCAAGAAGTCGTTGACAATACTACCCGTATCCGTCGGAACCAATTTACCCTTCATCGAACCCACAGATTCGCTCTTCTGCACACTCTTAATCTTACCCTTTTTAAGCGTCATCACTGTGTAGTCACGCTTCGCTCCATCACCTTCACCCTTCACTACGTATTCGCGTTGCTGTATCGTAGAGATTGTGGGCGCATAGGTTGAGGGACGACCAATTCCGAGTTCTTCAAGTTTGTGTACGAGCGATGCTTCTGTATATCGGGGAGGCGCCTGTGTGAAGCGCTGCGTAGCCACAACTTCCTGTTGCGCTACAACATCACCTTCGTTTAATGCGGGGAGCAATGTGCCTTCACCATTTTCCTGTTCGTTTTCAGCGTCACTACTTTCGCGATATACTTGGAGGAAACCGTCGAAGATTACGACTTCACCCTGCGCTACAAAGTTGAGCGGAGAAACCTTTCCTTCTGCATCAAGCATGTCGATGGTGATGGTAGTCTTTTCCAACTGTGCATCTGCCATCTGACAAGCAATAGTACGCTTCCAAATGAGGTTGTAAAGGCGCTTTTCCTGTACCGAACCCGTAACAGAATCGTTCTCCATGTAGGTAGGACGAATTGCTTCGTGCGCTTCCTGTGCACCCTTAGTCTTTGTTTGGTACGTGCGACGCTTGTGGTACTCACTTCCCATCTGTTCTACGATAACCTTCTTCGAAGAATTCAAGCAGAGCTGCGACAGATTCATTGAGTCGGTACGCATGTAGGTAATGTGCCCACCTTCATAGAGCGACTGCGCAATGCGCATCGTAAGCGCCACAGGATAACCCAATTTGCGTGCTGCTTCCTGTTGAAGCGTTGATGTTGTAAAGGGAGGTGCAGGCATGCGCTTCGTGGGGCGCTTTGAAATTTGCGCCACGCGGAACGAAGCATCGGTACATGATTTCAAGAACGCCTCAGCCTCTTCCTGCGTGTTGAAACGCTGTGAAAGGTCGGCCTTGAACGTAGCCTCCGTACCGTCTTCCTGGGGAACGCAGAACACGGCGGTCACCTTGTAACCTGATTCTGCTACGAACGCATTGATTTCGCGTTCGCGCTCCACAATGAGGCGCACCGCCACACTCTGTACACGACCAGCTGAAAGACTCGGACGCACCTTGCGCCAAAGTACAGGAGACAGTTTGAAACCTACCAAGCGGTCCAACACACGGCGTGCCTGTTGTGCGTCAACCAAATTGAGGTCAATACTACGGGGATGCTTGATTGCGTCAAGGATGGCGGGCTTCGTGATTTCGTGGAAAACGATACGCTTCGCCTTCGCTGGATCAATATTCAATACTTCCGCAAGGTGCCATGAGATAGCTTCTCCCTCGCGGTCTTCATCGGATGCCAACCATACGTTCTCAGCCTTCTTTGCTGCCGCACGGAGGTCGTTAACAACGTGTTGCTTGTCAACGGAGATTTCATATTCAGGTTGGAACGTGTTAAGATCCACCCCGAAATCCTTCTTTTTCAAGTCACGAATATGTCCGAAACTTGAGAGCACTTTATAGTCTTCACCCAAGAACTTTTCAATGGTTTTTGCCTTGGCGGGAGACTCCACAATTACAAGATTCTTCTGCATACGTAAATTTATTTTGGCGCAAAAGTAGGAAAAAATATTTTACCACACATTATATATAGTGGTTTTTTAAATAAGAAAGGAAAAAGGAGAACTGAAAGTCGCCCCCGAGGGGACTGAAACCGCAGGAGAAAGACCATGCGGAACATAAAATTTTAGGAGGATATTCATCACCTAAACTTGTCCTGCGAATACCTCCTTTAATCCCGCTTTGCGGTCTTTTCCTCCTTCGCACCTCGGCAATTCAAGCAAGCTTGATTGCACTCGGTTTGGCGTCGGTTCTCCTTTTTCCTTTCTCATTTCCCTCCCTCCTCTCTTTCGCGTGTAAAAATAAATAAGTAATTTTGCCCGTTATAATTTGAAAAATCAAATCGTTATGCTTGAAATAAGAAACTTACATGCCTCAGTTGAAGGCAAGGAAATACTTAAGGGCGTGAATCTCACCATTGGTGATGGCGAAGTTCATGTATTGATGGGCCCCAACGGTTCGGGTAAGAGCACATTGAGCAATGTGCTTGTGGGAAACCCTAAATATACCGTTACCGAAGGCTCTATCACCTTCAACGGCAAGGACCTTTTGGCGCTTTCTCCCGAAGATCGTGCGCACGAAGGTATTTTTATGTCGTTCCAGGCGCCTACGGAAATTCCTGGGGTATCCATGACCAACTTTATGCGTGCTGCCATCAATGCCAAGCGCACCTATTTCGGACAGCCTGCCATCCCTGCGGGCGACTTCTTGAAGCTCTTGAAGGAAAAGCGCAAGCTCGTCGGTCTTGATGCCCATTTTATGAGTCGTGGCGTGAACGAAGGATTCTCGGGCGGTGAACGCAAGCGCAACGAAATCTTCCAGATGGCGGTGCTCGAACCTTGCTTCTCCATCCTCGACGAAACCGACTCCGGACTTGATGTTGACGCGCTCCGCATCGTGGCAGAGGGCTTTAACATGCTCCGCAATGAGAAGACGAGCGCCATGGTGATTACCCACTACCAGCGTATGTTGGATTACTTGAAGCCCGACTTTGTGCATGTCCTCGTAAACGGTCGCATCGTCAAGGAAGGTACTGCAGCACTTGGTTATGAAATCGAAGAACGCGGCTTTGACTGGATTAAGGAAGAGGTGGCGAACACCAACATTTAGTAAACGAGTTTATAGTAAACAAGTAGACGAGATAGTTTGCGAGATAAACGATGCGAGTCCCGCATAACCTTTCTTCTTTAATCCCGCTTTGCGGTCTTGAATCTGCTTACGCTCGGCAACGCTCAAGTAAACTAGGCGCTGCTCTCGCTTACTCGCAGATTTCTCCTTTCTCAATTCTCCTTTCCCTCCCATGCCAAATTCTAAACAATACATACAACTTTTTACCGACCACCGCACCCTGCTTGACAAGGGCAGTTGTGCTGTGATGAATGCCGCCCGCGAGGGGGCTGCTTCGTTGTTGTCGGAAAAGGGATTGCCCACAAAGCGCACGGAAGAGTATCGCTATACCGATGTGCAGACTGCCTTTGCTCCTGATTTTGGAGTGAATTTGCAGCGCCTCATGCCAAGTGTAGACGCTTATTCGGCCTACAAATGTAATGTGCCCAACTTGAGCACTACCCTCCTTTTTGTGGTGAATGATACGCCCATCCCTCTCCCTGAAAATACACATATTCCCGAAGGTGTGCGTATTCAGCGATTGACTGAAAGTGGCGATTTCATCGCAGATTTTTATAATCGTGCCGCAACGGATGGTGATGCCATCGCTGCCCTTAACACGATGCTCGCACAGGATGGTGTTTTGATTTATCTCCCCAAAAATACGGCATTAAAACATCCCATTCAGATTGTCAATGTGTGTGATGCACAGCAGCCCATGCTTTCTAATCGCCGTCTTCTTATTATTGCTGAGGCGGGTGTAGAGGCGCAGGTTATTCTTTGTGATCACACCGCAGGTTCGGCAGCTTATCTCACCACAATGGTAGCAGAAGTCTTTGCGGCTGAAGATGCGAAGATTGATATTTGCACCATTGAGGAAAATGGGGATAATCACGACAAGTTTGCCAATTTCTATATCCACCAACAGGCGCGTAGTCGCGTGACTATGAATGGTGTGACGCTCCACACGGGACGCACTTGCAATCGTGTGCGTGTGCAATTGCTCGGTGAAGAAGCGGAAAGCCTTACTGCTGGGGCTGTGATTACAGGAGGTCAAGAGCGTGTAGATAATCACCTTGTTGTAGAGCACATTGCTCCCAATTGCCACAGTGATATGCTCTTCAAATATGTGCTCGACGGCGAAAGTGTGGGCGCATTTGCCGGAAAAGTGTTGGTGCGTGAGGGTGCGCAGAAAACATCTTCGCAACAAACGAATGCCAACCTCTGTGCGTCGCCCGAGGCACGCGCTTTCTCGCAACCCATGCTTGAAATCTATGCCGACGATGTGAAGTGTAATCACGGATCTACCATCGGAAAGCTCGATGAAAACGCGCTTTTTTACATGCGTCAGCGTGGTATTCCAGAGAGTGAAGCTCGCTTGCTCTTGCAACACGCCTTCGTTAATGAGGTGCTCCAACGCATCGAACCCGAACACTTGCGCGACCGCCTTGCTCACCTTGTAGAACTCCGCTTCCGCGGGGCGCTTCAAAAGTGTGAGGGTTGCAAGATGTGTCATTAACCTTGCTCGCTATGAACAGAGAAGATTTTCCTATACTCTCCCAACTAATCTACAAGCGCCCGCTTGTGTATCTTGATAATGCCGCAACTACGCAAAAACCGCAGTGCGTAATTGATGCCATTTCGGAGATGTACAGTTGCGTGAACGCTAATGTGCACCGCGGAGTTCATTATTTATCTCAGAAAGCTACGGACCGCCACGAGGCAGCCCGTGAAGTGGTGCGCCAATTCATTAACGCGCGCTCTACGGCAGAGATTATTTTCACGCGCGGCACTACGGAGAGCATCAATCTCGTAGCCAGTAGTTTTGGTGAGGCATTCTTGCGTGAGGGCGACGAAGTAATTGTCAGCACAATGGAACATCATTCCAACATTGTGCCTTGGCAATTGTTGCGCGACCGTAAGGGCATTGTTATCAAGGTGATTCCCATTACGGATGAGGGATGCTTGGATATGGAAGCCTATAAGAATCTCTTCACAGAGCGCACAAAACTGGTGAGTGTGGCACATGTGAGCAATGTGCTCGGCACGATCAACCCCGTGAAGGAACTGGCGCGCATTGCCCACGAACATGGTGCAAAAATCTTGGTGGATGGTGCGCAGAGCACGCCGCATTTTGCGGTCGATGTCCAGGATATGGACTGCGACTTCTTCGTATTCAGCGGACATAAGGTGTATGCGTCAACAGGTATCGGCGTGCTTTACGGCAAGGAAGCGATACTTAACGCAATGCCTCCCTACCACGGCGGTGGAGAAATGATTGCGCGCGTCACATTTGAGAAAACCACTTACGAGCGCCTGCCTTTCAAGTTTGAAGCCGGCACTCCCGACTATGTAGGTACGCATGCCTTGGCCACAGCGCTCAATTATGTAAGCGCCATCGGTATGGACAAGATTTCTGCCCACGAACGCGAAATCACGCGTTACGCTATGGAGCAAATGAGTGCCATTCCCGACCTCCGCTTCTTCGGAACGGCGCCCGAAAAAGACGCTGTTGTGGCTTTTAATATTGGCAACATTCACCCCCTTGACCTCGGAACGCTCCTCGACCGCCTTGGGGTAGCCATTCGCACGGGGCACCATTGCGCACAGCCCCTTATGCAGCGCTACGGCGTAGAAAGTATGGCGCGCGCCTCCTTTGCACTTTACACTTCAAAGGAAGATATTGATGCTTTCGTTAAGGCACTCGATCGCGTACGTAAAATGTTTTGATAAAACCTTTCTTCAAAATGCTCTCCCCTCTATACAACTCTGAAAATCTCATCGAAGCCGGCTGCGACGAAGCGGGCCGAGGATGTTTGGCTGGAAGCGTTTTTGCGGCTGCAGTAATCCTTCCGCCGGATTATCAGAACGACTTGCTGAACGATTCCAAACAGTTGTCGGCAAAGAAGCGCTATGCCCTGCGTGAGCAGATTGAGCGGGATGCTATTGCATGGGCGGTGGGGATTGTGACGGCAGAAGAAATTGACCAAATCAACATTCTCAACGCTTCTATCTTGGCGATGCACCGCGCCCTTGATGCACTGAAGGTGAGTCCCGAGTATGTGATTGTTGACGGCAACCGATTTAAGAAGTATCAGGACTTGCCCCATACCACAATTGTCAAGGGTGATGGCAAATACCTCTCCATTGCAGCCGCGAGTATTTTGGCAAAGACCTACCGTGACGACTACATGGCGGAGCAACACGCCCTTTATCCCCACTACGGTTGGGATAAAAACGCGGGCTACCCTACGAAGCAACACCGCGAGGGCATCCGACAGCACGGACTCACACCCATTCACCGCAAATCCTTTAACCAGTTGGGCGAAGGTCAGCAAACGCTCTTCGACGACCCTGCATTTGGAATGAAATAAGCAATTTCACATCCCTGAAAAATGACGAAAAATGCAAAATAAATACCGTGTTAACAACTGTTAACGCATTTGCATTTCGCACCGAAATTTTGTATCTTTGTATTACGGAAGTGGAGATAGCCCATGAAATCAGGGTTATCTCCACTTTTTTTATCCCAAAAATCCCATTTTAAGGGGCAAAAAATAAGTTACCTAGTTTTTTCAAGGTTAAACAACCGGTTTTCTATGTTACTTATTCTTGCACCGCAAATAGATATTGTTGCGAGGGTGTGTAGGTTGAATGTTAATGTTTGTTAAAGTTTTCAGCGAAAAATGACGAAAAATGAAGGCTGAAACTGTCACAATTTTTCGCCAGAATGAATGAGGAGGGAGGAGAGAGAGAAGTGAGGAGAGAGGAGTCCATGCGGAGCGAAGGTCCGGACGGCGCACGGACTACTCACTTCTCACTAAACGCATCTCCGCATGGACTACTCACTACTCACTACTCACTAAATACACCTCCGCATGGACTACTCACTATATACATCTCCGCATGGACTACTCTCTACTCACTACTCTCTACTCTCTACTTAATGTGCCTCCAACCAATTCTCCCCTACTCCACACTCAGCCACAAGTGGCACTTGCATGGTGTAGGCACGCTCCATTTCTTCCACAACCAAGTTGCGCATGGTGTCGAGTTCTTCGGGTAGGACGCTGAAGTTGAGTTCGTCGTGCACCTGTAGAATCATCTTGGATTTGACGCCCTCACGGCGCATGCGGTCGGCAATACGAATCATGGCGATTTTGATAATGTCGGCAGCAGTTCCCTGAATGGGCGCGTTGATGGCGTTGCGTTCGGCATAACCTCTAACCACGGAGTTGGCAGAATTGATATCCGAAAGATAGCGACGGCGCCCAAAGTCGGTAAGGATATACCCACGGTCGCGCGCAAGGTCGATGCTCTTGTCCATGTATTCCTTCACGGCGGGATAGGTGAGGAAGTAGTTTTCGATGAGTTCCTTTGCCTCCGTGCGACTCACGCTCATGCGTTCCGCCAAACCGAATGCTGAGATGCCGTAGATGATACCGAAGTTTGCCGTTTTGGCTTTGCGACGCTCGTCTTTGGTCACTTCCTCCAAGGGTTTCTTAAATATCTTCGCAGCAGTGGCGGCGTGGATGTCGTTGCCCTCACGGAAGGCCTCAACAAGGTTTTTGTCGCCCGACAGATGCGCCATGATGCGCAATTCTATCTGAGAATAGTCGGCGGAGAAGAATACGTGGCCTGGTTCCGGCACAAAGGTGCGACGGATTTCCTTACCGTCGTCGTCACGAATGGGAATGTTTTGCAAGTTAGGGTTGGACGACGAAAGGCGTCCCGTAGCCGTAACCGCCTGATTGAAGGAGGTGTGGATGTGTCCCGTAGTGGGATTGATCAATTTGGGAAGCGCCTCGATGTAGGTAGAAAGGAGTTTCTTCAGACCTCGATGTTGTAGAATTTTCTCTACAATGGGGTGCTTGGACTTGAGCTTTTCGAGTTCCTCTTCCGAAGTGGAGTACTGCCCCGTCTTGGTCTTTTTCACCTTCTGCGCCAACTGGAGTTCGCCGAAGAGCACTTCGCCCACCTGACGGGGAGACGTGATGGTGAAAGCGTGACCTGCGAGGGCGTAAATCTCACTTTCGAGTTGCGCCAAGCGTTCCATAAACAAGCGTCCCGTACTTTCGATGGCATCTGTGTCGAGCACAACGCCCGTCAACTCCATCTCTGCCAACACAGGCAGAAGGGGCATTTCGATATCGCGGAAAACGCGCTCCACATCGTATTGCTGCATCTCCGCTTCAAGAAGGGGTTTCAACTGGAGCGTAATGTCGGCATCCTCGCAGGCATAGTCGCAAATCTCACGGGGAGAGAGGTCGCCCATAGAGCGTTGGTTTTTGCCGCGTGCGCCGATGAGTTCGTCGATATGGATAGTCTTGTACTTCAGATAGATTTCTGCCATGTAATCCATCCCGTGGCGCATTTCGGGTTGCACAACGTAGTGCGCCAACATGGTATCGAAAAGCGGGCCTTCAAGTGTTACGCCGTACTGCTTCATGACCAGGATGTCGTACTTCATGTTCTGCCCCACCTTCTCGATATGTTGTGCGGAAAAGAAGGGGCGGAAGATGTCGACACGGCGGTTTGCTTCCTCACGCTCGGCAGGGACGGCCACGTAATAGGCAGTGCCGGGTGCTGTAGCGAAACTCATGCCCACAAGGCGGGCATCAAGGGCGTTGAGCGAGGTGGTTTCGGTGTCGAAAGCCACACAAGTGTGCTTCAATAATTCTCCCACGAGCGTCAAAGCCTCTGCGTCGGAATCGACCAACTGATACGTGTGGGGCACGTCGGCAAGTGTTTTCAGCGAAGTCTCAAAGAGGTCCAACTGCGTGGGCGTTTCCGCTTCGGGTTGCGCAAACAAATCTTGCTGGATGGGAGCCGCTGCTACGGGATTTCCAAAGAGGTCGAGCTGCACGGGAATGTTGGGTGCGGGAGTGGGAGTTGCAGGTTTCTTCTGTTCAGCCACGGGAGCGGGAGTGCCGAAGAGGCGCTGACTCAAGGCGCGAAATTCCTGTTCTTCAAAGATGCGTTGCAAGGCAGCGGCATCGGGTTCGTGGCGCACAAGACTTTCCAAGTCGATGTCCATAGGAACGTCCGTCTTGATGGTCACCAAGAATTTCGAGAAACTGATTTTCTCGGCATTTTCCGTCACCTTCTTCTGCATCGCGCCCTTCAACTGGTCGGTGTTTGCCAAGAGGTTTTCCACAGAACCGAATTCCTGAATCAACTTCGTAGCCGTCTTCTCCCCTACTCCGGGACAGCCGGGCACATTATCCGCCGTGTCGCCCGTCAGTGCGAGGTAGTCGATAACTTGTAAGGGAGACGTGAGACCGTATTTCTCACACACCTCTGCAGGTCCGAGAATCTCCATCCCCTTTGCCCCACTGCCGGGACGACACATGAGAATGTGTTCCTCCACCAACTGTGCGTAGTCCTTATCGGGCGTCACCATGCGCACGTCTAAGCCTTGCGCGGCAGCATACTTGGCAACGGTGCCAATAACATCGTCGGCCTCGTAACCGGGTACCTCCAAAATGGGAATGTTATACGCACGAATCACCTCCTTAATAATGGGCACGGAGCGGCGAATATCTTCGGGCGTCGCCTCACGCTGTGCCTTGTATTCAGGATAGACCTCGTGGCGAAAGGTTGGGCCAGCGGGGTCAAAAGCTATGGCTATGTAGTCGGGGTTCATCGACTTGAGAATATCCTCAAGCGTATTGATGAAGCCGAAAATAGCACTTGTGTTTTCGCCCTTAGAGTTGATGCGCGGAGCACGTATGAGGGCGTAATATGCACGGAAGATGAGCGCGTAGGCGTCAAGTAGGTAAAGCGTCTTCATTTCTTAATTCAAATTTATACTCTACAAATTTAAGGAGAAAGTTTGGGACACAACGTTTTTAACAAGATAAAAGGATGCGTCACCCAAAAAGATATTGGGACTTTTTCCTTGAACATTCACAGGAATTGACTTATATTTGCACCCATACATTGCTAACTATAAAACAGACGTTATGAAAGCAACACACTTACTCTTACTCCTCCTTGCTGTAACACTATTTAGTGTCTCTTCGTGTAGCGATAATGATGATAATGAAAGTGTTGGAGAATACCTGGAAGTCACTGTGAACAATAAAACTATAAAGAAAATTATTGGAAGTACGTCGGTATCGGGATCAACAGACTTTAGTTTTATCCAAACAACGGATACGCACCCCATTGATTTCATGCTCTGTTATTATTCCAACCTCAGTCAAGTAGTTAAATCCACAACGGGGGCATACCGACTTAACACTGACGACGAACCCCATAACTTTGACCTTGACATTTCTTATGTGACAGAGGACTATAATTACCTTTCTGTGGAAAATGGAACACACACTGTAACCGCAATCCGTAGGAGCGGAGACGGAGTTGTTGTAGAAGGTTGTTTCGGTGGAACACTCGAAAACGGCAAACCCATCAATGGAAACTATCGTATCGTGGTATACTAATACAACAAACGCTTCCGTACGCCAATAGGTATACGGAAGCGTTTGTCGTAAGTAAAAGAAACGAAAGGAGGACAACCGTAGATTTTCAGAAATTTCTAATCGTCCTTTTTCACCCATTTACAATATTATTCTTACCTTTGCGCTTGTAGAGGCGGTTTGCACACTGCTGCAATGAAAAGGGAAACAGGTGAGAATCCTGTACAGTCCCGCTGCTGTATGTTCCGTCGTCGTAAGCACAGATATGCCATTGACTTAGGTTGAGAAGGCGTGCTTGCAGGAATAAGTCAGAAGACCTGCCACCTCTCTGTAATAGCGTCGTGCCCTCGCGGAAGGGAAGCGACGGAAGGTGATGCTTCGCATCGTGCTTCTCCGATTTACAGGGGAAGGAACGTATGCATTTGTGAGCACCATCTGGCCACCTACTTTACATAACTTACGGGTGCAGCATCCGCACTGCGCTATTTAGAACGTTCTTCTGCTTGATGCGGAAGGGCATACTTGCTATTATGACTGTTCACCGTTTTACGCGGCTGCTTTTTGCCGTATTACTCGCATCGGGAGCAATCCTTACTACCTCGGCACAGGCGGTTTCAGACACATTACTCCCCGAAGCTCTCACCGTAGGATTTCGGAGAGACGCATCCCTGCAATCGTCCACGCCAACCTTTCGTATGGACACAACATCCCTGCGCCGTTCGGGGGCCACTGACATTACATCCGCCTTACGCCACCTTGCGGGTGTGAACCTGCGTGACTACGGTGGTGCCGGCGGATTAAAAACGGTGAGCGTGCGTGGCATTGGGGCTACTCACACTGCCGTTACCTACGACGGTATGCCTATGGCGGACACACAGGGTGGTACGGTTGATGTGTCGCGCTTTGCCTTTGACTTGATGCAATCCCTGCGCCTCGACATTGCTGATGCAGCACCACTATTGGTACCGGTTCGCAGTTTGGCAGCAGCAACATTGGACATCGGAAGTACAGCAGAGGGAACTGCAAGGAACGCTGCGACGGTGCAGTTCCGAACCGGTTCGTGGGAACTACTGAATCCCTCCGTTACCATACGCCGAAGACTGAATGCCAAGCACTCGCTGAGTGGCGCCGCCTCTTACTCATCGTGCAACAACAATTACTCCTTCCGCTTGCAGAATGGAGAAACAACTACCATGGAGCGACGCAATAATTCGCAACTTCAAAGCGCTATGTGTGAACTGAATTGGCATTACAAACCTAACAGTCACAGTCAGTTGCGCACAAAAGTATACTATTCCAATACGGACAGTCATCTGCCGGGACCTGTAAAATTGTACAACAACACCAATGCGGAAGAACTGGATGAAACGCTCTACTTTGCCCAATCCCGATTTGACTATAACAACAAGAAGTGGAACGCCTTTGCCGCACTGAAAGCGCAACACCAAGAGTATGCCTACACCAATCCCGACCCGCAGTACCCCAAAGGTGCTTTGGACCGCACCTACCGACAGTCGGAGGCATATGCCACAGGTGGTGTTTCGTGGAAACCCTTAAACTTCCTCACTGTGGGGTATGCCACAGATTATTATTACAACCATCTGTCGACAAATTACACTACTGCCGATGGTGCAGCACGACACACATTGTTGCAAAATCTTTCCCTGCGCTTGCACCACCCTTACGCTACACTCACGGCACGATTGATTACACACAACGCATGGAACAAAGCGCCCAAACAGGCGAAATCACCGAGGAATTTGAGTGAATTATCGCCCTCCGTATCCGCCTCCTTTCATCCCTTTGGCAGTGCGCTCACGCTACGTGCTTTCTACAAGGATTATTACCGGCAACCCACCTTTTCGGAAACGTACTTCTACCACTTAGGTACTCCCCTGCTGAAACCCGAACGTTCGCGTCAGGGGGGCGGAGGAATCACTTACCAAGGACAATTCGGGAAACGCGGACCCGTAATACGCTTGTCCCTTGACGGTTATTACAACGACTTGACCGACAAGATAGCATCCGTGCCCTACAACCTGTTTGTGTGGCGCACAGAAAACCGCGGAAAAGTCATCGTAAAAGGATTGGACGCAACGCTCTACATTCAGCAACACCTAACGCTTAATCAACGCTTGATAGTTGCTGCCAACTATTCTTATCAAGACGCAACAGACCGCACTTCGCCGACTGACGCTGCCTATGGCAAACAAGCTGCATACACCCCTTACCATAGCGGCGCGGCTAACGTGGCATGGGAAAATCCATGGATTAACTGCGGCGTTACCATATCAGGTGCCTCCTCACGATGGGCAACAAACAACCATGCACCACAAACGCAAATGCCGGGTTATGCCGAACTGGGCGCCACGCTTTACCGCAACTTCAATCTGCCCACTGGCGTATTAAAAGCAAGTCTGTCCTTCCACAACATCCTAAATAAAAACTACGAAATCGTGCGCCGCTACCCCATGCCTACGCGCAGTTTTATGGCGACAATTACCTATATTCTTTAACCACTAAAATAAAATAAAAGAATGATGTACTACCTTCTCACCCTCCTCTGCTTCTTATTAGCATCGTGCAGTTCGGAAAACGACTCACCTACTCCACCCCAGTCAACCCTCACAACCGCTCTTTACGTCATCAACCAAGGTTCCTTCTACGATGGTATCGATGGAAGCATAAGCGCTGTTGACATCGTAAATAAAACTGTTGCGAACAATGCCTTTTTAACCCAAAACGGCATCAGTATCGGCAACTCCCCACAAGCGGGGGTGAAGTGGAATAACACACTCTATATACCTGCCTTTGAATCCAATCTCGTGTGGATTTTGAATGCTGATGATCTGAACGTGAAAAACACGATTACAACGGAAGCGCCTAATGCCGTTGAAGTAACTGACGAGTACATTTTTGTAACAAACAACGACGGGTATCTTTCGGTTTACGACACAAACGACCTTACATTAGTAAAGAAACTATCCGTTGGACCTAACCCTGTGAATATGACCATTTCTGGCAATGAATTATTCATCAGTATCTCTGACGGTTACAATTACCCCACATATGCCAACGGATTTCGATTGGCGCGCGTGTCGCTTACCGCTCTCACCCTCAATGGGGATATTCCCGTAGGTATGAATCCAGGACAATTACAGACTACGCCTGACGGCAACCTCATCGTGGTCTGTCGAGGAGACTACGGCATGACTCCCTCACAGGTGCTTAAAGTAAATCCTAACACAAATACCAATACCTACATCTGCGACGGTTCATACATTACAGTGCAGGGGAATAAATTATATGTAATCAACGCCACCACAGATTGGGATACTTACGAAACAATAAACACCTACAAACTTTACGACACAGATACGCGCGAACTGCTCCGTGAGAATTTCATTGACGCACCGCAACCAGCAATGCCTATTGCCATTCAGTGCGCACCCAATGGCGACATATTCATCACCTCACAGTTAAGTTTGTACGATTACACCTCCCCAGGATTACTCTACCATTACGATAGCGAGGGGCGTTTCAAAGCAAAATATAGTGTTGGAACTTCCCCCTGCGATGTGTTGTTTAAGTAATTGAGCGGATAGATTCTGCGGCCTTTTCCTCGGCAAAGAAAGCCCTGCTCTGAATGGCAGACATCCACCTAACTTTACCATTCATAAGCATACAAATTACAGTATCCCTAACAAAAAAGTGCGTATTCACCGATGAATACGCACTTTTCATTTTATAGTAAGAGTAGATTATGCGACCGGAAAATTCTAGTGCAATGCTATTTCTATTACCTTATCTACGGCAGCCGAAAGACCTTCTACGTCCTTACCACCCGCAGTAGCGAAGTGGGGAGCGCCACCACCGCCGCCCTTGATGAGCTTTGCAGCTTCGCGAACGAGGTTGCCAGCGTTGAGACCCTTATCAGCGATGAGATTCTTTGAGATCATCACTGTGAGAAGGGGCTTGCCTTCGTGGCTTGTGCCGAGTACGCAGAGCATATTGTCGGGCATCATGCCTGAAAGTTGGAAGGCGAGGTCCTTCGCGCCGTCAGGCGTTATCATTGCGGGCATTACGGCCTTAACTACCTTGATGTCGCCGATCTGTTCAACCTTCTCAACGAGTTTTTCGCGCATCTGGAGGAGGCGTTCCTTCATCTGTGCTTCTACCTGCTTGCGGAGGTCGGCATTTTCGTCAAGTGTCTTCTTAATCGCTGCTACTACATCCTTCGCATTGAGGAACTGACGGATGCCGTTGAGCATATCCTGCTGCGCATAGAGGCTTTCTTCAGCCGCAGCACCAGTGATGGCTTCGATACGGCGAACACCTGCTGCTACACTGCTTTCAGAGATGATGCGAATAAGACCGATGCAACCTGTGCTCTTTGCGTGGCAACCACCACAGAACTCTACGCTGTCGCCAAACTGAACGACGCGCACACGGTCGCCATACTTTTCGCCAAAGAGGGCGATAGCGCCGAGCTTCTTTGCTTCTTCAATCGCTACGTCGCGGTGGTCCTGAAGGGGAAGGTTCTCGCGGATGCGACGGTTTACGATGCGCTCTACTTCACGGAGTTCTTCGGGAGTTACCTTTTGGAAGTGTGAGAAGTCGAAGCGGAGGTATTCGGGCGTAACAAGCGAACCCTTCTGTTCAACGTGTGTGCCGAGCACTTCGCGGAAGGCCTGGTCGATGAGGTGCGTAGCCGTGTGGTTGGCTTCACAAGCACGGCGTGCTTCCACGTCTACACATGCCATAAACTCAGCCGAAGGATTCTTGGGGAGCTGCTTCGTGATGTGGATGGGAAGGTTGTTCTCACGCTTGGTGTCGATAATGGTGATGGTTTCAGCTTCGTTGCAAAGCACACCCTTATCACCGACCTGACCACCCATTTCTGCGTAGAAAGGCGTAGTGTCGAGCACGAGTTCGTAGAACTTCTGCTTCTTCTGTTCTACCTCACGGTAGCGAAGGATGTGGCAGGTGTGTTCCGTAACGTCCCAACCCTTGAAGGTTGTTTCGCCTTCGGCAAGCACCACCCAGTCGCCCGTTTCTACAGAGGCAGCATTGCGGGCGCGTTGCTTCTGTTCTTCCATCTTCTGCGCGAACTTTGCTTCGTCAACAGTGATACCCTGTTCGCCACAGATAAGCTGTGTGAGGTCGAGGGGGAAACCGTAAGTGTCGAAGAGGGTGAATGCCTTTTCGCCGTCAAGCACGGTGCTACCTGCCTTCTTCGTTTCAGCGATGAGCGATTCGAGGAGGTTGATACCTGTAGCAAGGGTGCGGAGGAAACTTTCTTCTTCTTCCTTCATCACGCGAGAGATGAGCGTTTCCTGAGCAGTGAGTTCGGGATAAACATCTCCCATTTCAGCAACAAGCGTGGGCAGGAGTTTGTACATGAAGGCTTCGCGCTGACCGAGGAAGGTGTAAGCGTAACGCACAGCGCGGCGGAGGATACGACGAATGACGTAACCTGCCTTGGCATTTGAGGGCAACTGACCGTCAGCAATAGAGAACGAAATGGTACGAAGGTGGTCAGCGATAACGCGCATAGCTACGTCCACCTTTTCTTCCTTGCCGTAAGTGAAACCTGAGTATTCGCCAATTCTCTTAATGATGGGTTGAAACACGTCGGTGTCGTAGTTTGAACGTACTCCCTGCATCACCATGCAAAGACGTTCGAAACCCATACCTGTGTCGATAACCTTTGCGGGAAGTCCTTCGAGAGAACCGTCCGCCTTGCGGTTGTACTGCATGAACACGAGGTTCCAGATTTCAATCACCTGGGGGTTGTCCTTATTCACGAGAGAAGCACCAGGCACCTTTGCCTTTTCTTCTTCGGGGCGGATGTCGATGTGGATTTCCGAGCAGGGACCGCAAGGACCTGTGTCGCCCATTTCCCAGAAGTTGTCCTTCTTATTACCGTTGATGATATGGTCGGGAGTGAAATACTTTGACCAGATTTCTGCAGCCTCATCATCGCGGCTGAGACCATCATCTTCTGCACCTTCAAAGACAGTTACATAAAGGTTCTTGGGGTCGATGCCAAGAGTGTTTACAAGATATTCGTAAGCCCAAGTAATGGCTTCCTTCTTAAAGTAGTCGCCAAAACTCCAGTTGCCAAGCATTTCAAACATCGTGTGGTGGTAAGTATCGTGGCCCACTTCTTCAAGGTCGTTGTGCTTACCGCTCACGCGCAAACACTTTTGCGAGTCAGCCTTACGGCGGCACTTGGGTTCGCGGTTGCCAAGGATGATATCCTTAAACTGGTTCATACCAGCGTTAGTGAACATAAGCGTGGGGTCGTCCTTAATAACCATAGGAGCAGAGGGCACGATGAGGTGGCCCTGCTGTTCAAAGAACTTCTTATACGATTCGCGTATTTCTTTTGCAGTCATCATAATCTTAAATAGAGATGCTATGTATATATTGTTAATAGATTCAAAGAAACTGTTTTGATTTTTGCATACAAAGGCAGAGCCTTGAGTGCACTTCGCATCCGGCCCTGCCTTTATTTATGAGGAGGTTTAATTACTTCTTCTTACCGAAGAGTCCCTTTTTCTTCTTATCGTGATTGTGGCCGTAACCATATCCGTAAGAATAACCGTAGCCATATCCGTAACCGTAACTCTTGCGCAAGTCTACGTCATTAAGCACAAGTGCCATGTTGCGCAACTTCTTGTCGCGGTTCAACTTATCAAGCTGCGGGAGGAACGAGAGTTCTTCTACACCCATACGGATTACGAAGAGTGTTACATCAGCAACGCGGTTTACGATACTTGCGTCAGCAACTGAAATCAACGGTGTTGTATCGATAACGATGTAGTCATACGTCTGCTTTGCTTCTTCAATAAGTTCTTCCAAACGTGTAGACATCAACAATTCAGAAGGATTGGGGGGCATTACGCCACCGGGCAAAAAGTCAACACCCTTAAAGATAGTATCCTTTTCAACATATTGTGCAAGACTCTTTGTTCCTGCTTCTTCGATGAGGTATGAAGTAAGACCAGCCTTCTTCTTACCCGACAAAGCGTGACTGATAGAGCGCTTACGGATGTCGGCGTCAACCAAGAGCACCTTCTTATTTGCCATACCCAACACCGTAGAGAGGTTCTTAGAGGTAAATGACTTACCCTGGTGAGGCGTACTTGAAGTCACCACAAACACCTTAGCATTGTGACGGAAGAAGTTCAATTGGTAACGAAGCACACGGAACGATTCTGCGATGGGTGAGTCAGAAGCAACATCGGCAATTGTCTGACTATCCTGATGATTGTTCCACTGGGGAATTTCACCCACGATGGGCACATTTGATACCTTTTCTACATCATGACGGCGCTTCACTGTCGTGTTGAACATTTCCAAAAGGAAGATGATACCCGCAGGAATCATGACACCCAAGATGAAACTTACGAGAAGAATCATTGAACTGCGAGGACTTACGGGAGCACCTGATGCCATAGGTTCTTCAACAAGGCGTACGTTAGCTTCTTCAATAGCCAATTGAAGTGCTACTTCTTCACGCTTGTTCAAGAGGAAGGTGTAAAGAGCTTCCTTCAAAGCCTTCTGGCGCTCAATGTCAATAGCCTGACGCTGCTTTTCGGGAATACGTTGCTTTTGTGCATCCACCTTCTTCTGCTGCTGGCGTGCTTCAACAAGTTGAAGTTCAATACCCTTAATGTTTGTTTCAAGACCTGCCTTAATAGAAGTGCGCAACGCTTGTGTCAAACGATTGATTTCGCGAATGCGGGGAGCATTTTCTGAAGAGTTGTCTGAGCGACGAAGGAGTTCGAGAACGAGTTTGTTATACTCATTGATTTGCGCAGAAAGCGCGGTGCTCGTTGTGCCCAAACCGCCCAACACGGGAATGGGCTGATTCGTAGACGCATTATCAATAAGGTATTCTGTGAGATACTTAGAAACCGCCAATTCAGTTTCCAACTCAATCATCTTTCTGCGTGCCTCACTGGTTTCTTCGAGATACGCTGAAGCATCCATCTTGAGGTCTACAAGGTTGTTCTTCTGCATGAAGTTCTCATAAGATTCCTCAACCGAACGAAGTTCTCCTGAAATCAAAGCAATACGACTGTCAATAAATTCTGCAGTGCTTTGAGCGATGCGGTTTTTATATTCTACGGCATCACGCTTATAGGCGTTATACACTTCGTTGATAACATCGTTAGCACGTGCTACATTATTATCGTTGCAAGCCAACACAATCAGCGAACTTTCCTTATCGTATTCGCTGGCTGAGAAGCGACCACGGAATGCGAGCGTAGCTGCCAATGGCGAAGTACGACTTACCTTAATCTCAACCTGATTGAACTCGCCTTCTTCGTTTTCAAGACCCGCAAAGATTTCTTCTTGCTTTACCAAGTTGATGGCACCAACAGGCGTAACGAGAGGTTGACCAAACTCACCAGTTATGTTGTCGTCATACTCAAAGAGTCCTGGTGCACCCTTGAAGAAAGCTTTCAACTCTGAGAGTTCATACTGATTTGCATCAAGCACCTTTACGCTGAAACTCAACGATTGGGGTACACTATCAGCAAACTCAGCAACGAAAGGAGTAGAGCGGTAAAGTGAGCGTGAATGGAGAGATTCAGAGATAGAATACTCTACATTCAGTTCAAGACTGTCCACCACACGACCCATAATGCGACGCGAAGTCAACACAAAGATTTCATTCTTCAAGTTGTCACCCACAGTAATACCATTGAGTTCCAACAACGAATTCATGTTACCACGGTTGCGACTGCTCATACCGCTCATGCCCGAAGGATCCATGTTTTCAATGAGCATCACTGCCTGACTCTGATAGACGCGAGGTTGACGTTGCAGATATACGTAACCTGCAATCAAACATACAACTACCGATGCTACAAACCATCCCCAATTGGTTTTGAGGTGCATGTAGCAGATCTTTACCAAATCAGCAAGTTGCAATTCGCGTTCTTCTTCAACAAAAGGCTGTTTGTTGTTTTCCATATAGTTAAAATTTTTAGTTTTCAAACCGTGGCGTATGGGCACAATACACCCATACTACGGGCAAAAGTACAAATAAAAATTGTGTTGGGTAAGTTTTTTGTAGTGAAAATCGTTCTACCCGCTGTAATTCCTAAAAAAATATTAACTTTGCAGTTGATTTAAGGTCAGCACTATAAACTCGTTTGCGCAATTTGTTTATGACGTCCATTCTTATAATTTACACTGGCGGTACAATCGGAATGATTGAGAATCCTGAAACCGGAGCGCTCGAAAATTTCGATATGGAGCAGTTTCGCCACTACGTTCCTGAGCTCAAACGCTTTCACTTTAACATTGACGCCATTACCTTTGAGTCGCCTATCGACTCTTCCGACATGGAACCTCACTATTGGGTGAAAATAGCGAAGATGATTCACGACAACTACGAGCGCTACGATGGTTTTGTGGTGCTTCACGGCACCGACACCATGGCGTACACCGCTTCGGCTTTGAGTTTCATGTTTGAAAATCTCGGGAAACCCGTAATCGTCACAGGTTCGCAATTGCCCATTGGTAAGTTACGCACCGACGGAAAGGAAAATCTACTGACCTCTATCGAAATAGCCGCAGCGCGCAATGCACAAGGCGAACCTATGGTGCCAGAAGTGTGCATATTCTTCCAAAGCGCATTGATGCGCGGAAACCGCACAACGAAAATCAACGCCGAAGGGTTCAACGCCTTCCGCAGTTACAACATTCCACCGCTCGCAAAGGCAGGTATTCACATCAAGTACGAAACAAACCTTATCCGACGCCCCGATCCAACAAAACCCTTTAAGGTGCACTATTCGCTCGATAACAACGTGGTATTCCTCACACTTTTCCCCGGAATCCGCGAAGAAATCGTTGATCTTGTCTCCCACGTAAAGGGACTGAAGGCTGTGATTCTCAAAACGTATGGTGCTGGAAATGCCCCACAACGTCCGTGGCTCGTAAGTCGACTCAAGCGCATGACGGAGAAGGGTATGATTGTGGTCAACATCACACAGTGCTCAAAAGGGCGCGTAGAGATGGGACTGTATGAAACTTCGCTCCAGTTGATAGAAGCGGGCGTGGTGAACGGTTATGATGCAACTCCTGAAAGCATGATTGCCAAACTCATGTTCCTACTTGGTCATGGGTACACCCGCGAAGAAATCGTTGAACAAATGAATCAAAGTCTGCGTGGAGAAATCACGACAGATTAGACAACCCTCAACTACCGAACCTTCAAGAATTGCCTCGCAATTCCACCACCCCAACTTTCGCCATGAAGAAATCTTTAATTCGCCTGCTTTCTCGCTTGCCATTCTGCATACTCTACTTTATCTCTGACATCATCTATCTCGTGCTTTACTACATTGTAAAGTACCGCCGAGAGGTAGTGCAGATGAACCTCCGCAACTCTTTCCCCGACAAGTCGGAAAAAGAACTCAAACAAATTGAGTGCGACTTCTTCCGATTCCTCTGCGACTACGGCGTGGAGTCGTTCAAACTCCTGACTATCAAGCCTGAGAAGATGAAGCAACACATGGTGTTTGAGAATTGCGAAGCCGTTGACCGAGCGCTTGACACTCACGAGTTCGTCTTCGTTTACCTCGGACACTACTGCAACTGGGAATGGGTATCGTCCCTCCCCTTATGGTTGCACCCGCGCACCACGTTGGCCGAACTCTACCGCCCACTGAATAGCAAGACGATGGACGAACTCTTCATCGAACTGCGCGAGCATCACGGCGCACGTTGCATCCCCAAGTACGACGCTCTGCGCGAAATTATGCGCCTTAAAGCTGAGGGAAAGAAGAGTGTCATCGGTTTTGTAGCCGACCAAACACCAAGTCCGCAAAATGTGCACCTCTGGATGGACTTCCTCAATCAGGACACTCCCATCTTTACAGGCACTGAGCGCATTGGTAAGAAGGTCAACGCCGCCATCTTCTTTCTCGACATGAAGCGTGAAGCACGCGGTAAGTATCGTGGTACGTTCAAACTCATTACCGAAGACCCCAAATCATTCCCCGACTACCAGATTTCCGAAATCTGCACGCGCGAACTCGAAACTATCATCCGTCGCCAACCCGCCTATTGGCTCTGGTCGCACAAACGATGGAAGCACAAACGATAAGTATCCTAAACCAATGGGTGTGTCATTTTTTTGGCACACCCATTCTTTTGTAACACCTGTATTCCCACCCCGCACACCTGCATTCCCCTGCAACGCATAAAAAAACAAAAGCGTCACCTGCATTTGCAAGTGACGCTTATCGTGCGCTTCAGGATGGGCTTGAACCAACGACCCCCTGATTAACAGTCAGGTGCTCTAACCAACTGAGCTACTGAAGCAGAGTGCAATTTCCGAAAAGTGTGCGCTTCAGGATGGGCTTGAACCAACGACCCCCTGATTAACAGTCAGGTGCTCTAACCAACTGAGCTACTGAAGCAGTTTAAAGGATGCTTTCCGTTAATTGCGATGCAAAAGTACTGCTTATTTTCGAAATAAGCAATATCTTTGCAAGAAAAATTGCATCTTTTTTATGAAAAGGGCACTCAACCGTCCTATTTATAGCGATTTATTGGACTAAAATCAGCAGAAGGCATTACACCCACTGCTGCAGTGCTTACAATTAAGTTTAACCCGACTACACATATATATAATATAGTATGAGAATCCTATCCTTCGCTTACCTGCTCCTGCTTCCGTTGCTCGCTGTGGCTCAAACCACACCCACGGAGCAGAACACGAAGTTTGCACGCCAACTTCATATATTCAACCGTGTACTGGCGAGTCTGGATATGTATTATGTTGACACCCTCGACATGAAGAAGACCATCGACCAGGGACTGCAATATATGCTCTACAACCTCGACCCCTACACACAATACATCCCCGAGGAAGAAAGTGAGGAGTTTCTCGAGTCCAAATCAGGCAAATACGCTGGAATTGGTTCGCCCATCAGTTTTCACTCCGAACACAACCGCTGCTGTTTCAGCAATCCCTACGAGGGGATGCCAGCATTTGAGGCAGGCGTACGCAGTGGCGACATTATCCTTGCCGTAGACGGTGAGGACCTCAAACGAGGTGAAGATGAGAAACCTGCCGACTACTCCTCACGCGTAACATCAAAATTGCGTGGCGAGGCTGGCACGAGTTTCAAACTAACAGTGCAGCGCCCTGGTGTGGAATCCCCACTTACGCTCACACTCACACGCCGCGTGATTGAACGCTCCAATGTGCTCTACTCGGGTATGCTGGATCAGGAAGTGGGCATTATTGTGGTCACCTCCTATATGGAAAATACCGCACGCGACGTGCGTCGCGCCTTCGTAGCACTTAAACAGCAGGGCATGACGCGCTTGATTCTCGACCTTCGAGATAATCCTGGCGGTCTCGTTTCGGAAGCTGTGCAACTTGTCGGTCTCTTTATGCCCAACGGAACAAAAGTGGTAACAACTAAGGGCAAGATTCCCGAATTTGAAGAATCCTTCACCACCGAAGACGAACCACTCGATGCCAAGATTCCCCTCGTTGTGATGGTCAACCAAGGCAGCGCCTCGGCATCTGAAATCACCGCAGGGGCACTCCAAGACTACGACCGCGCAGTAATTGTGGGCGAACGCACGTATGGCAAGGGGCTCGTTCAGCAGTCGTTGGAATTACCCTATGGGGGCATTCTCAAATACACCTCCAGCAAATATTACATCCCCAGTGGACGCTGCATTCAGGCCTACGACTATAAAAACCGTAACGAGGAAGGATGGCCCCGCCACCTGCCCGACAGTCTTGCAAAGACATTCTACACAGCAGCAGGTCGTCCCGTTAAGGACGGTGGTGGCATTATGCCCGATTCCATCATGGTGGCGGATAGTGTCTACAATTTTGCCTATGCCTTGCTGACATCACACGTGACCGAGGACTTTGCCGCCATCTACCGCAACACACATCCCGAAACGTCCATCGAGACATTCACATTCACGGATGCCGACTTCGAGGCGTTTAAGCAACATGTCGCAAGTTCTACCTTCAAGTATCAAACACGCGCCTCACGCATGCTCGACGCGTTATCACAGCAGATTAAGGACGAGCAACTGGAAGCAACAACCGAGTTAGAAGCACTCCGCAAGGCACTCACCACCAACATTGATACCGAGATGGAGCGCCACAAAGTGCAGATTTGCGACTTCATCGAAAGTCTTATCGCAACAAATTATTACGGCATCTCAAAATCTTACCGCATCCGCCTCAACAAAGACACCGCAGTGCATAAAGCGCAACAACTCCTGCGCGACGATAAGCAGTGCGCAACCTTGCTGGGACGATAATCCACCTCCACCTTCAAATGACGATACTTACCTTTACACTTATCATTCTCATCGGCGCCTATGCCGCAGGGTTGCTGGGTTCGCTCACCGGACTCGGCGGCGGGGTGGTGATTATCCCCCTTCTCACCCTTGTGCTCGGCATCGATTTCCACTATGCCGTAGGCGCAGCATTGGTAGCATCAATAGCCACAAGTTCGGGTTCGGGCAGCGCCTATGTCAAGGAGGGCATCACCAATATCCGCCTGGGAATGTTTCTTGAAATTGCCACAGTCATTGGTGCAGTCATTGGTGCCTATGTAGCGTATTACCTTGACAGTAATGTGATTGCCGTAATCTTTGGTGCCACACTGACGCTCACGGGAATTATGCAACTCGTAAAGAAGCAAGACCACGAAGGCGTAAAGGGTTCCGAAACTGCGCGCCGCCTAAAACTCTTCGGCACGGCGCCACAGAAGGACGGCACCAAGCGTTACTACGAACTGCGCAACGTGGGCGGAGGCTTCGGCGTAATGACTATTGCCGGAGCACTTTCAGGCATCTTAGGCATTGGCAGCGGTGTGTTGAAGGTGATTGCTATGGACAACCTTATGAAAGTACCCTTTAAGGTCAGCACCACAACGTCCAACTTTATGATGGGTGTGACGGCGTGTGCCTCAGCGGTGGTGTACTTACAGCGTGGTAATATAGACCCCGGCATTGCGTGTCCCGTCATGATTGGCGTTCTGCTCGGCGCACTCACAGGCGCACGCCTCTTGAAGCGCCTTGACGTCCGCCTGCTCCGCAAAATCTTTAGCATCGCCGTATTGATGGTGGCGGCAAACATGATTTGGCAAGGATTTAACGGTCAGTTTTAGGTAATTGTTAATAAATAGTCCTATTAAAAGCAGAGGAATAGATATGCAAATTCTAATCAGTCGCACCCTACGCCTCGGCGTAACCATCGCCAGCGTTTTGGCAGCCATTGGCGGCATCTTATATTTCATACAGCACGGTGGCGAACTCCTCAATCAGGAGAAATATCAATCGTTCGCCTATTCAGACATTCAAAACCCTGCCACCACCACCTTTACAGGTATTTTACAGGGCGCTTGGGTGGGAAACTCCGAGAGTCTTATCCAACTCGGAGTCATTGCGCTACTCCTCACCCCCATCATGCGCGTGGTGCTGTCACTCTTTGATTTTGTAAAGCAGCGCGACTGGTTGTACGTAGCCATTACCGCTTTTGTCCTGACGGTTATTGTCGTCAATTCCATCGCTGAGTAGGCCTTTCCACCCCTCTAAAACAGGTTTTTGAAAGAAAAAAAACACGGGTATATGCATTTTTTTAGGTTTACCCCTTGTCAGTTTCATAGAAATGCGTACCTTTGCACTCGCTAAGACGGAGAGGTGGCGGAATTGGTAGACGCGCTACTTTGAGGGGGTAGTGTCAATTGTGACGTGGGAGTTCGAGTCTCCTCCTCTTCACTCAGCACAAGGAAAACTTACTGAAAGGAAGATTTCCACATTGCGGAAATAGCTCAGTTGGTAGAGCACAACCTTGCCAAGGTTGGGGTCGCGAGTTCGAGTCTCGTTTTCCGCTCACCCAAAAGCAGAGCAAACCGCGGTTTCGCTCTGCTTTTTCCATTCTACGGAGCTCGAATGGTGGAATGGTAGACACGAGGGACTTAAAATCCCTTGGGCAGTAACGCCTGTGCGGGTTCGAGTCCCGCTTCGAGCACTGATTAAAACTCTTGTAGGTGAATAACTTACAAGAGTTTTTTTGTATCTATACCACTCTTGTGTTAACAGGTTTGAAGTTGCTTGTTTTCCCCTATTCATTTTTCGGCAGGGTGGACAAAAAGTAGGATGGTTTTACTCTAAAAAACTCTTATTGGACAAAAAGTAGGATAGAATCCCTTGACTGAGCCGGCTCAGTCAAGGGATTTGTCGTTTAATAATGTCTTAGAATGTACTCGTCTAACAAC
>JBGVGJ010000021.1:0-107752 GCA_045121635.1 Alloprevotella sp.
GTTGTTAGACGAGTACATTCTAAGACATTATTAAACGACAAATCCCTTGACTGAGCCGGCTCAGTCAAGGGATTCTATCCTACTTTTTGTCCAATAAGAGTTTTTTAGAGTAAAACCATCCTACTTTTTGTCCACCCTGCCCAAATTTAAGAAACATTTCGTAAACGTCCAACTGTGAGCTGTGTTTTTCTTACCGCAGAAACAGCGATTCATATAAAAAGAAAACGGAGAGAGTTTTTCAACTCTCTCCGCATCAGTACCCAGAGCCGGGGTCGAACCGGCACAGGTTTCCCTACTGGTGTTTGAGACCAGCGCGTCTACCGATTCCGCCATCTGGGCGCATACTCTTGAAACTATTCGTTTCAGAATTGCGGTGCAAAGGTAGGGATATTTTTTAGAATAGCAAAATTATGGGGCGTTTTTTTATTGGCTTCACTTCAGAATTTACGAAAAAGTGAGTGCGCGCCACTACTTACGCTTGATGCATGCCAAGTAATCGTAGTTGTCGCCCTTGCAAAGGAGTTCGGCGCGGTAACCCTTCAGCTCGGCGCAACTTTGGAGGCGGGGGAAGTCGACATACAACCAATTGAAGCGCTCGCCTCGGACTTTGCCGTACACCATTTGGTAATCCACCTCGCCATAATAGTTATCGAAATCCTCGGGGTAGAAATTGCCGTCCTCGTCTTCGAAAACATAACGGAGGTCGGAGGAGTCCACCAAAAGTTGTCCGCCCGGCGCGAGCAACACATCAAGGCGGTCAAAGAGCAGTGGAAGATTATCGAGCGTACCCACAATGCCCGTGCCATTCATCAGCATAAGGATGGTATCGAAAGTAACTTCGGGCGCCATAGTAAAGAAATCCTCTTGACGGGCATCAATGACGCCACGTTGCTGCATGATTTCAACAGAAAGGGGTGAGATGTCGATGGCCGTAACATGGAGTCCGCGCTCCTGAAGCGGGAGAGTATGACATCCCGCTCCGGCACCAACGTCCAACACTCTTCCCTCGGCACGGTTTAAAGCCACCTGCTCCATACGGTTCATCTCGTCGACAGAACGAAACAAGGTGAGGACGGGAAGAACATCGGTGTCGAACATCGTAGAAAGCACACGCAGGGGTTTGGCGCTGCCCTTCGTGAAAAAGTCACGGATGGCGGTGCCCATAGGGTCGCGGTGGGGAGGGAGGAGAGGCATAGTGAGAAAGGAGAAATTGAGAAAGGAGAAAGGAGAAATGGGGGCTGGTGAAAGGTTAAAGGTTAAAGGTTAAAGGCATCATTCACCGTTAACCTTTCACCGTTAACCTTTAATCATTCGCCGCCTTCATAGCGGCAATTTTCTGCTGCAAGTAACGACGGAAGTCCTCGCTGCCGACCACTTCTATATCCTCGTAGAGTCCGAGCACGAAGCGGGAAGCGCCTTTGAAGTCGCATACATCTGTTTCAAGGAGATAAGTACCCTCGGGTTCGGGAGTAATGTATTGTTCGGCGTAAGGATGCTCTTCGATTAAAACGCTGTGCGCAAGTTTCCCGAGGCGAAGTACAATAGGGAAAACTTCCTCGGCAGAGAAGTGGAAGATGTCTGTGTAGAAGGGGCGGTGCTTGTCGCGATTAGACCAACGCAGATCTATCAGTTCCACACGTTCGGCACGCGACACTTTAAATGTCTTATTCTGCCCCGTATGTATTTCGTAGCAACGCACATCATTGTTACCGGGGAGGAATACGTAAGGTTCCACAATACGGTCGCTGACCTTACCGCTATGGGGAGAGGTGTAGTTGCGCAAGCAAACCATCTGTTCGCAAGTAATGGCGGTGTAAAGCACAGCCAAATTCTCTGCCACCTGTTCGTCAACACCATACTCCTTCATCTTCTGCGAATCATGAAGGGCTGAAAGTTTTTCGCGCAAATGGCGCACTTGTGGTGTACGGTCCACCACAGAATTAAGCACACGAAGAATGGTTAGCGACTCGTCCTCAGAGAAACGGAAACCTTGCGTGAGATCCTTCAAGTAGGGCGAATCGTAATCAATGGAATAGGTATATTCCTTCTTGACAACATCAAACCCGCACTTGCTGAACTGCTTGATATAGCGGTAAACCATACGCGGACACAACCCCGACTTTTCCGCAAGCGACTCCACCGTTTGCGGACCGTTTCGGGTCATGATGCGCAATAATAACAATTGGCGTTGTAAAGACATAGTTAGATTGAAGTAACGACAGTTTTAAACAACAGGGAATAGAACGAAAGCAGTTAAACCGTGCGACGAATCATTCCGTCCGTCAACACTACGCACTCCTGTGCCACGAGCCAATCCCACGCCTGACGCTTCACGGCAGTAGGGATGTCGCCACAAAGTTTGGAAAGTTCACCTGCAGGGTGTGGGATTCCGTCAGAAAGATGTTCCAATATCTGCTCGGCAACACTCTTGTAATCCACAGCATCACGCTTCCCTTCAAGGCACACATCACAACCGCCACAAGGCGCAGCATCCTTCTCGCCAAAATAATCAAGCAGGTACACACTGCGACAGACATCCGTACGCGTAGCATAATCCAACACACTGTTGATGCGCTTGATGTAATTCTCCTTACGCTCGGTGTAAACAATGGATGGGAACAACAAGTGTCGGCCTTCAAGGCGGCGCGTCATATACGTAATGTACGAGGCACGCTTCTTGGGAATATAGTTAAGCACACGCATATGTGTGAGCGCCTTCAACTGCTCGTACACTTCGCGTGGCGTGCAACCGCACGTCTTTCCCACCACCTCTTCGTCAATGTATACGTAGTCCGCAAAGAGTCCGCAGTAATGGCGTAGCAATGCGTTGAGCACGCGGTCAAGCATCGGCGTCAAACCACGCTGTCGGTAAAGGTCGTCACGATTCATCAAGAAGATGACGCGCGACACATTCTCCTCCTCTTCACGATAATACAAATACCCTGCAAGTTCGAGCAAACGAATGGCACTCTCCACCTGAACGGGGAAGCGGCGGAAGTTGATACAAAACTTATTGAGGTCGAACTCACGCGTCACGCCTTCGCCCTCACCCTCCGGCATTTGGAAGAAGTTTGCCAGGTCGTCATAGATACTACGCACGTAGTCAAGTTCTGGATAATTCTCACCAACGGTGCGCAACATACGGGTGTTGTCGCCACTGTCGCGCAAGAGCACGGCATACGAGCATTTACCATCACGCCCCGCTCGCCCGGCCTCCTGGAAATAGGCCTCAATGGAATCGGGTGCTTCCAAGTGAATCACAAGGCGCACATCGGGTTTATCAATCCCCATACCGAAGGCATTCGTAGCCACCATGATGCGCGTATCATCCTCTTGCCACGAGCGTTGGCGCACATCCTTCTCCACATTCGAGAGTCCAGCATGATAATGCAGTGCCGAGAATCCCTCTGCCGTCAGAGCCTGCGCCACGTCTACCGTCCCCTGACGACTGCGTGTATACACAATCGCTGGACCTTCCACACAGCGGAGGATGTGTATGAGTTCGTTGAACTTATTTTCCGTAGTACGCACAATGTAACGCAGGTTCTTGCGCTCAAAACTCATGCTGAACACATTCTTCTCCGCAAAGCAAAGACGCTCTTGTATGTCATCCACCACCTGTGGGGTGGCAGTAGCCGTAAGTGCCAAGATAGGAGCATGAGGCACCAACTGGCGCAAATCAGCAATCTTCAAATACGCCGGGCGGAAGTCGTAGCCCCATTGCGAAATACAGTGCGCCTCGTCTACGGTAATGAAGCACACCTTCATGCCTCTTACCTTGTGCTGAAAGAGTTCGGAACCGATGCGCTCGGGCGAAATATACAAGAACTTCACGCCTCCAAAGATGGCATTATCCAGGATGCGCATCACATCGTCACGACTCTGCCCTGTATAAACCGCCTCAGCGGTTATGCCGCGTTGTTTCAAATGCAGCACCTGGTCCTTCATCAGCGCAATAAGGGGTGTTACAACGATGCACACGCCCTCCATAGCCAGTGCGGGCACTTGGAAGGTGATGCTCTTACCGCCACCCGTAGGCATCAAACCAAGTGTATCCCGACCCTCGGCAATACTGCGGATGATGTCCGCCTGAATGCCGCGAAAGTCGGGATACCCCCAATATTGTTGTAAGATGGAACGAAAGGGCATAAAAGAGATGGATGGTGAACTGGTCGGCGGTTCTGAGGTTCTGAAAGTTCTGAGGTTCTGAGGACTGCGTCCGATTAAGGGCAAGAGACAAGGGTTGTGAGCTGTGAGCTACCATGCGGGACATTATCCGGACGGACTACTCTCTACTCACTACTCTCTACTCACTAACTACGCCTGTTCCAGTGGACGGATGTCTTCAATTTGAAGTTGCACCTCGCCACGCTTATGCGTATTCTCTTCCACAGTATAACATATGTCAAACGCACGCTTGGTCTTGATATAACGCGCCTGCGAACTCTGCCCAAAAGCAATACCGTTCATGATATTGCTACTCTTGTTGTCCACAAGTTCCAACTTGATATGCTCCTGTCCGCGTCCCACCACCTTGCTTGTGCCGTAGTCGTACACACGCGGTGTGAAGAATATGGGCTTGGCATTTCCAGGACCAAAGGGCGAGAACTTCTTCAAGTCTTGGAAGAACTTTATATTGATGTCGCTAAAATCGAGTTGCGCATCAATATCCAGCGTGGGTTGCGTCTGCTCGTCAAGGATGTGTTCTGCCACATACGCCTCAAAGCGCTGCTTAAAGGCTTCAACATTCTCGACTCTAAGCGAAAGTCCAGCTGCATAGGTATGTCCGCCAAAGTTTTCGAGCAGGTCGGCACAATGCTGCACAGCGCTGTACACATCAAAACCCGACACCGAGCGTGCAGAGCCCGTGGCAATTCCCTCACTACGCGTGAGCACCACAGCTGGGCGGTAGTACAATTCCGTAAGGCGCGACGCTACGATACCAATGACACCCTTGTGCCAAGCCTCGTTGTAAATCACCACAGAGCGGTGGTCGTCAATGCCGGGAGTAGCCTTTGCCATCTCAATCGCCTCTTCGGTCATCTGCTTGTCGAGGTCCTTGCGGGCATCGTTGTACTGGTCTATCAAGTTTGCCAATTCCAGCGCCTCAGGATAGTTGCGTTCCACCAAGAGTTGCACCGCCTCTTTACCATTCTGCATTCTGCCCGAAGCATTAAGGCGCGGACCGATCTTGAAGATAATATCGTTCATCGTCACCTCGCGGTCGCCCACACCACACACCTCACACACGGCTTTTAGACCTACGGAGGGTTTGCTGTTCAGGATGCGCAAACCGTGATACGCCAGGATGCGGTTTTCACCCATAATGGGCACGATATCCGAAGCAATACTGATGACACAAAGGTCGAGCAACTGGTGCAACTGATTGAACTCAATACCGTTACTCTGCGCAAACGCCTGCATAAACTTAAAGCCCACGCCACATCCCGAAAGGTCGGTGTAAGGATAGTGATTATCCTCGCGCTTGGGGTTAAGAATTGCCACAGCACAGGGCAATTCCTCATCGGGAACGTGGTGGTCGCAAATAATAAAGTCAATACCCAACTCCTTCGCATAGGCAACTTCTTCAATAGCCTTAATACCGCAGTCCAAAACGATGATCAAGCCCACGCCCGTTTCGGCAGCAAACTCTACCCCCTTCTTCGACACGCCGTAACCTTCATCATAGCGGTCGGGGATGTAGTAATCAATGTTGGGGTAAAAGTCGCGCAAGAACTTATACACCAGCGCCACCGCCGTACATCCGTCAACATCGTAGTCGCCATACACCATGATGCGTTCCTTGCGAATCATCGCTTCATTCAGTCGGTCCACAGCCACCTGCATGTCGTTCATCAGGAAGGGGTCGTGCAAGTCGGTAAGTTGAGGGCGGAAAAAGCGCTTTGCCTCCTGCGGCGTGGTGAATCCGCGCTGGACAAGCAGGTGTCCCAAGGCAGGATGCACCCCTACCTCGTGCGCCAGCTGCTCCTCAGCATTCTTCACCTCGGGAGACGGCAGTTCGTAATTCCATTTGTATATCATTGTAGTCTATTTTTGTCAACGTCAAGGGAGCGTGCAAACGACACTATCCCAATTAGCGAGTAAAATTACAAAAATCCCCCGACTTTTCGACGTTACCGCTCCTGTTTTTTGTGTCACAACGTATATATTTACAGCACAGGAGCGATTCTCTCAAAAGCAAAATGTATCTTTGTAAGATATTTGTGGGCTACAAGCGCCACACCTCGCGATAATCTTTCGGCAACACTGTTGCTACTCCCTAACTGTAATGCCTTTATGACACAAACCTACTCCCCTGAGGAGCTTACCCAACTCCAACAAGTGCTTTACGAAATCTTGAACAAGATTGACGAGATTTGCCACAAGCACAACATCCCCTACTTCGTGATAGGCGGCACGGCGATTGGTGCGTTGTACGACAAGGCCATACTCCCCTGGGACGACGATATAGACATCGGGATGACGCGCGAGAATTACAACCGCTTCCTCCGCATTGCTCCGCAAGAATTGGGAGCGAAGTATTTCCTTTCTTGGCAAGAAACTGACCCTCACACGCCCTATTACTTTGCGAAGGTGAAGAAGAACAAGACGCTATTTGTCGAACGCATGTTCAAGAACGTGCCCATGCACCCAGGCATATTTGTCGACATCTTTCCGTTTGACAAAATTCCCGACAACAAACTCCTGCGTCGCATTCAGTTTGAGGCAGTGAACTTCCTGAAATGCTGCTTGATTGGCAAGGAAGCCTGGATCTGGAAGCACTTTGGCACCTGCGAAATAGAAACGCCCACCAACCGAGGACGCATCGGTTGCTTGCTCAACCGCTGTTTCAACCTGTGCTTTACGAAGCGCTTTACCTATCGCATGATTGTATGGGCGCAATCATGTTTCAACAGCTGGAACACAGCGTTTTACAACAATGTTATTACCAAAACAGACCACGTAAAAAGGGAAGAAATAGAGCAGTTGCAGCGCGTTGCTTTTGGACCGCTGACGGTCTCTGCACCGCAAAACCTTGAAGGATTTCTACGACGCAATTATCCCTCATTACACCGCTTCACCCCCGAAGAGGTTGCTACGGTCAACACGCACTACCCGCACCAACTTTCGTTCAACACGGATGCGGAATAAAACCATCAATAACAACACACCTCCATGCGTACACTTTTCCTACTCATAAGTTGCATTATCACCCTCATTGCCAACGCACAAGCAAAATATGTTTTCTACTTCATCGGCGACGGCATGGGTGTCAATCAAGTGAATGCTGCCGAGACTTACCTCGCCGCCCTTGAGGGACGCATCGGCATCAGTCCGATGGCGTTTTCTTCATTCCCCCATGTGGCGCTCGTACATACCGAATCTGCCACAAATGGTGTGACGGATTCTGCCGCAGGTGGGACAGCCCTCGCCACGGGTGAGAAAACAAAGAACGGCGTAATCTCTATGACGCCCGACGGACAGACTTCCATCGCCAGCATTGCCTCTGAGGCAAAGGAAATGGGCATGGCGGTGGGCGTAGCAACCTCTGTGAGCATCGACCATGCTACTCCCGCAAGTTTCTTTGCCCATGAAGCCTCACGCAGTAACTATCACCGCATTGGGCACGACCTTTTGGAAGCAAACTTTGACTTCTACGCAGGCTCTGCCTTCTTGCAACCTACGCACAAAGACTGCCCCAACGAAGTGCCCCTCTATCAGCTCTACGAGAATGCGGGTTACACGATAACAAAGGGCTTGGACTTTAACGAAAAGAAGATGAAGAAGGCCAAGCGCCTCATGATGATTCAATCAGACGAGGCAAACGCTTTCGACAACACCGCCCTGCCCTACGCTATTGACCGTGGCGAAAACGACCTTACGCTTGCGACCATCGTAAGTAAGGGCATCGACTTCCTTATGAAGAAAAACAAGGACGGTTTCTTCTTTGCCATCGAAGGAGGTAAGATTGACTGGGCGTGCCATGCCAATGACGCGGCGGCGGTAATCCAGGAAACGCTCGACCTTGACGAAGCGGTGAAAGTGGCGTTGGAGTTCTACAAACAACACCCCGATGAAACGCTCATCGTAGTAACTGCCGACCACGAAACAGGCGGTATGTCGCTCGGAACTGGGGCTTACGAACTCCGCCTCCAATTGTTGCAGTATCAGAAAATGAGTGCGTGGAAATACACCAAGCATATTTCGCAACTCCACACCACGCTTGGCGACGGATTTACCTGGGAAGTTGTCAAGAAAGACTTGACCGAAAACTTTGGTTTCTGGGAGCACATCGCCATCAGCGAGCGCCAGGAAGCGCGTCTCAAGAAAGCGTACGAAGCTCTCGTCGCCGGCAAAGCAGAAGGCAGCAAGAGCCTTTATTCTCAGGAAGACGCCCTCGCAACCACCGCTAAGGAGATTATCAATCGCTATGCCCTCGTAGGATGGACCAGCGGCGGTCACTCAAATGGCTATGTCCCCGCCTTTGCTATCGGTGTGGGCGCAGAACAATTCTCTGGACGCATCGACAATACCGAAGTGCCCAAGCGCACTCGTAAAGCATTTACACTTACTCAAGAAGAGCGCAACGCAAGGGTTAAATAATGCGCACCTCTCCGTATTGTCCAACCCCTAAAACCTCAGAACCTAAAACCTCAAGACCTTATAAATGAAAGAATTTATACAATCAGAAGCAAAAGCCGAGACCGCCATTCTCGTCGCCCTTATCACGAAGCGACAGGACGAGCGGAAGACCAACGAATACTTAGATGAACTCGAATTCCTTGCTGAGACAGCAGGTGCCGTGACCGTGAAAAGATTCACTCAGCGTGTGGACGGACCGAGCAGCATTACCTACGTCGGCAAGGGTAAACTGGAAGAAATTCGCCAGTATATTGAAATGGAAGAAGAGGCGGAGCGCGAAATCGGTATGGTCATTTTTGACGACGAACTTTCTGCCAAGCAACTCCGTAACATTGAGGCAGAACTGAAAGTCAAAATCCTTGACCGCACCAGCCTTATCCTTGACATTTTTGCCATGCGCGCACAAACGGCGAATGCTAAGACGCAAGTGGAATTGGCGCAGTACCGCTACATGCTTCCCCGCCTGCAACGCCTTTGGACGCACTTGGAACGCCAGCGCGGTGGTGCCGTAGGACTTCGCGGTCCTGGTGAAACGCAGTTGGAAATGGACCGCCGTATCATCCTCAACCGTATGTCGCTCCTTAAGGAACGCTTGGCGGAAATTGACAAGCAGAAAACTACGCAGCGTAAGAACCGCGGACAGATGGTGCGCGTGGCGCTCGTGGGCTATACGAATGTGGGTAAATCTACCTTAACAAATCTGCTTGCCAAGAGTGAAGTGTTTGCCGAAAACAAACTCTTTGCAACGCTCGATACTACCGTGCGCAAGGTTATCATTGAGAACCTCCCCTTCTTGCTTACCGACACCGTTGGTTTCATTCGCAAACTGCCCCACGACCTTGTAGATTCGTTCAAATCTACACTCGATGAAGTGCGCGAGGCAGACATCCTCTTCCACATTGTGGATGTGAGCCACCCCGAATTTGAAGAACAAATGGAGGTGGTTAATCAGACGCTCGCCGACCTTGGTTGCGCCGACAAACCCACTGTGATTGTCTTCAATAAGATGGACGCTTACCGTTGGACGGAGAAGGATGCCGACGACCTCACTCCTGCGGGCAAGGAAAACGTTTCGCTTGACGACCTTATGAACACCTGGATGAGCCGCGTGGGCGATGATTGCATCTTCATCTCAGCGCGTCAGAAGACAAACGTAGAAGAACTCAAGGCACTGCTTTACAAACGCGTGAGAGAACTTCACGTGCAAAAGTACCCCTACAACAACTTCCTCTTCCAGCAATACAATGCTGAGGGCGAAGCGGAATAAACATTTCATACATACAAAACACAAGAGGGTGTGGCAGAATACATATTTCGCCACACCCTCTTTAGCTGGGTAAGAATGTGTAAAATGCAAGGCGCTGAAATTAAGGATGAAGGGAGTGTACGGAAGGACATGACCAAATCCGAAATTGATGAGCAACGTAGCAGTTTGCACATTATGACACAGCGTTATGTAAGGCGGTTGAAACGTATGGGAGTATACATTCTGAGAAACCTACAGTTTGTTCTGAGGTTAAGAGGTTCTGAGGTCCATGCGGTACATACAGTCCGATGACTACCTCAGAACATCAGAACTTCTTAACATCAGAACATCAAAACTTCTTAACTCTCAGAACCATTATAAATCTCTCAACGTTCAACCTTAATCGTTCATCGTTCCCCCTTTAACCCTCCCTCAGAACCTTATTCATTTTTCCGCATTTTTCACTCAAAACTTTAACACTCATTAACATTCGCGCTACTCAATATCGCACCAAAATCTATTCTCGAAAAAACGATAAGTTACATTGTGGCGCCGACAAGTTACCTTGTAAAAACGATAATACTTATTTTTTGCCCCTAATAAGTAACCTTGTGAACGAAAAAAGTGAAGATAACCCCGATGTTTAGGGCTATCTCCACTTCCGTAGTACAAATATACGAAATATCCGAGCAAAATGCAAATCCGTTAACACTTGTTAACACTATATTTATTTTGCATTTTTCTGCATTTTTCTCCGCTGAAAATAGATCCAAGGGGGGGACCGCAGAGATGCATCTGCAATGCATCACACAAACTCTTCTCCAAGTTTCATCTGCGCTTCCGTCACGAGGCGACGCACAATGGCGGGGTCGTGGTTAGGACAGATGACAAGCACCCCATCCTTCTCCGCCACAAGGTAACCTTCAAGTCCGGCAATAACGGCAGCCTTTGCATCAGGAAGACACACGAGGTTTCCGTAAGCCTTATCGAATAGCACGCGCGTAGACGAAATCACAGCGTTATCATCAGCGTCCTTCTGCTCTACCTCATGCAATTCGGGCCAAGAACCAACATCTGCCCAACCAAAGTCGCACGCCATAACCACTACGTTTTTCGTCTTTTCCAAAAGCAAAAGGTCGATGGATTGGTGAAGCATGGAGGGATAGGTGGTGCGGAACAGGTGTTCGACTTCGGCATCCGACAGCCCTTCTTTCACCTTTCTGATACACTCAGAAAAGGTAGGCAGTTCATGCGCCAACATTTGGAGCATCGTCGGCAGGTTGCACATAAACAAACCCGAGTTCCAAAGGAATTCTCCACTTTCAACGAACATCTCGGCAAACTGCAAGTCGGGCTTCTCGGTAAAGGACTTCACGAGCGGATATTCACCGTCGGTAACATCGTCCTTTTGGATGTAACCATATCCCGTGTGAGGCGTCGTAGGAGTGACACCTACGGCCAAGAAGTTGTTGTGCGTTGCCACATATTCCAAACCGCATGACACCTGCGCCACAAAGCGCTCTTCATTGACAATATACTG
This sequence comes from Alloprevotella sp., assembly GCA_045121635.1. Classification (GTDB taxonomy): domain Bacteria; phylum Bacteroidota; class Bacteroidia; order Bacteroidales; family Bacteroidaceae; genus Alloprevotella. The sequence goes on from JBGVGJ010000021.1 coordinate 11,430, forward strand.
GTCGGCAGGAGTGATAATCAGATTACCATCGCCATAGTTGCGCGAAAGGTAAAGTGCCGACCATGCGGCAGCAGGAGCAGTAGAGAGTTGAACCGGTTCGATAAGAATCTGCCCCTCTGGGAGTTCGGGCAACTGCTGCTTTACGATATCAACATACTCCGTAAAGGTGGAAACATAAATATTCTCTACGGGGATAAACTGCGCATAGCGGTTAAATGTCTGTTGTAGAAGCGTGCACCCTACCCCGAAAAAGTCCACAAACTGCTTCGGCAAGTTCTTACGACTGTAAGGCCACAAACGGCGACCAACGCCACCGGCCATAATCACACAAAAGTTGTTATTGTTAGTCATGGTTATAGTTGTATTCAGGTTAGTAATAAGGCGTTATGTTTGGAGTATGAAATATCTTTTCCCAAACACCAGTGTTTCTCGTTGCTAAGATAACGAATTATTCTCACATTTAGCGTGCCGGGGCGCAGAAATGAAAAAGGAAAAAGGAGAAATGACAGCATGCACTCGAGGTAAGCACTGTCATTTCTCCTTTCTCAGTGAGGATTAATCCTCCACTGACGAATGCTTCTTAAATATTCTATAACTCGTAATAGCAATGATGATTGAGAACACGGGACAGAGGTAGTTAAAGACGGCGTAGGGAAGATATGTCCATGTGGCAACGCCCATTACCGTTGCCTGAGTCATACCGCACGTATTCCAGGGAATGAGTGGCGAAGTGACCGTCACGGCGTCTTCCGTAGTACGACTCAAGAGGCGCGCTTCATAACCATTGTCATGATAAGTTTCCTTAAACATGTTCCCCGTGAGGATGATGGAAATGTATTGGTCGGCAGTAACAAGATTAAACAGGATTCCCGACCCTACGGTTGATGCTACAAGACTAAAGGTGCGACGCACAAAACTGAGGAACACGCGAGAGATTCCCGCCAAGAATCCACTTGCTGACATCACGCCTCCAAAGCACATGGCGCAAAGAATTAACCATATCGTGTCCATCATTCCAGCCATTCCGCCAGTGCTCACAAGGTCGTTGAGTTCGGCAGTGCCCATATCTATTTGCGTAGCGCCAAAGACAGACTGCATCGTTCCCTTAAATAATGCCAGTGCACCCGTTCCGCTTGAGGCGATTTCTAACAACACATTGGGCTGATAAAGCAGTGCAAAGACTATAGCCATCAGTGTGGAAAGGAAGAGCGTGATGAGCGAAGGGAGGCGTTTCCAAATCATCACTGCCGTAAGCAAGGGTACTATCAACGCCCAGGGGGTGATGTCGAACTTGGCATCAAGCGCTGCAGCATAACTTTGGATGGAAGTAGCATCACCTGCGGGGAGCGTAAAACCTGCGATGAGATAGACCACAAGGGCGCAGAAGAGCGCGGGTATCGTGGTATAGACCAAATAACGGATATGCGTAAAGAGGCGAACACCTACGGTGGAGGAGGCGAGCACAGTGGTGTCCGACAAAGGAGACATCTTGTCGCCAAAATACGAGCCCGAGATTATCGCCCCAGCAACCCATCCTTCATGAAATCCTTGCGCCTGTCCTATACCGATGAGCGCCACCCCGATTGTGGCTACGGTGGTCCACGAACTCCCCGTCATCAACGAGACAACCGCACAGAGCACACACGTTGTGAGTAAGAAAAACGCAGGATGGATAATCTGAAGACCGTAATAAATCATCGTGGGCACAATTCCGCTAATCATCCAAATACCAGAGAGTGCTCCAATCATCAGAAGTATAAACACGGCCTCCGTCACGCGCTTTACGTTCGTCTCAATGGCATGCTCAAACGTCTTCCAAGCAACACCATAACGCCACATCCCAATGGTGGCACATACCGCAGAAGCGACGAGCAAACAAATCTGACTGCCGCCCGAAAGAGCACCGTCACCAAAGGCATAAATGGTCACGGAGAGGAGTGCCACCAGCACAAGCAGCGGCACAAAAGAAACTATGGAAGAAGGAATGCGTTCTTGCTTCATGGGGATTATTGTAAGGGGTTATGTAAAAGGTATAGCTGCTATGGGGACTATAGTCACTAGATACTATAACCCCTATGCTAATCTCATCACTCGTCCAAAAAAAATCCTGCAAAAGAGGACTTTTGCAGGACTATTATTCTTGATTCGTAAAGTCTTTCTAAAAAACTTGTGGAATGCAAGTCAAAGTCTAAGAACTACACCTTGATTTCTACTTCAACACCGCAGGGGAGTTCGAGCTTCATGAGAGCGTCTACAGTCTTAGGAGTTGAGCTGTAGATGTCGATGAGGCGCTTGAATGTAGATACTTCAAACTGTTCGCGTGACTTCTTGTTAACGAATGTAGAACGGTTAACAGTGATGATACGCTTGCGAGTAGGGAGAGGAATTGGACCGCTAACTACTGCACCTGTAGCCTTAACTGATGCCACGATCTTAGCTGCTGACTTTTCAACGAGCGTGTGGTCGTAAGACTTCAACTTGATACGAATTTTCTGACTCATTTTATAATTTGTTTTTTTATCTTCCCGAGCAGCACAGGCTAAGAGTCATTCGTTAGCCTGCCTGCGCGAAAAGGAGTTTGTTTTTATTGGATGTGAATTACTTCACGAGGTCTACGCGACCCTTAACTTCTTCGAGAACTTCACGAGCGATGTTCGCAGAGAGTGCGATGTGGCTGTGGTAAGTCATTGAAGATGTTGCACGACCAGAAGTGATAGTACGGAGTGCAGTTACATAACCGAACATTTCTGCGAGGGGCACCTTAGCCTTAACTACGCGAGCACCTGAACGGCTGCTTTCCATACCTTCTACCTGACCACGACGCTTGTTCAAGTCACCGATTACGTCACCCATGTTTTCTTCGGGAGTTACAACTTCCAACTTCATGAGGGGTTCCATCAATACGGGACCTGCCTGTGCGCAAGCGTTCTTATAAGCCTGGAGCGCTGCGATTTCGAATGACAACTGGTCAGAGTCAACGGGGTGGAATGAACCATCGAGCAATTCAACCTTGAGGCTGTCGAGGGGATAACCACCGAGTACACCGCTCTTCATAGCGTTTTCAAAGCCCTTCTGTACAGAGGGGATGAATTCCTTAGGAATGTTACCACCAGTTACCTTGTTTACGAACTGGAGACCACCCTGTGTGAAGTCTTCATCAACGGGACCAACGTTAACGATGATATCAGCGAACTTACCGCGACCACCAGACTGCTTCTTGTAAACTTCGCGGAGGTTAACTGTCTTCGTGATAGCTTCCTTGTAGTTAACCTGGGGCTTACCCTGGTTACATTCTACCTTGAATTCACGCTTAAGACGGTCGATGATGATATCGAGGTGAAGTTCACCCATACCAGAGATTACAGTCTGACCAGACTGTTCGTCAGTCTTAACTGTGAATGTGGGGTCTTCTTCAGCGAGCTTAGCAAGACCGTTAGAAAGCTTATCGAGGTCCTTCTGAGTCTTGGGTTCAACTGCGATACCGATAACGGGATCGGGGAAGTCCATAGATTCGAGTACGAGGGGTGCATCTTCAGAAGAAAGCGTGTCACCAGTACGGATATCCTTGAAACCTACACCTGCACCGATATCACCAGCAGCGATAACGTCAACAGGATTCTGCTTGCTTGAGTGCATCTGGAAGAGGCGAGATACGCGTTCCTTCTTACCTGAACGAACGTTGTAGATATAAGAACCTGCTTCAACCTTACCAGAGTATACACGGAAGAATGTCAAGCGACCAACATAGGGGTCAGTAGCGATCTTAAACGCAAGAGCTGAAGTCTTTTCGTCTTCAGAAGGCATACGGCTTTCTTCTGCGCCAGTTTCGGGGTTTGTACCGATTGTAGCACCACCGTCCATGGGAGAGGGAAGGAACATACAAACGTAGTCGAGCAACTTCTGTACACCCTTGTTCTTAAATGAAGAACCACAAGTCATAGGAACGATATCCATTGCGAGAGTAGCCTTACGGATAGCAGCAACGAGTTCTTCCTTTGTGATAGAAGAGGGATCTTCAAAGAACTTTTCCATGAGCGCTTCGTCAGTTTCAGCAGCTGATTCAACGAGCTTAGCACGCCATTCTTCTGCTTCGTCAACGAGGTTAGCAGGAATTTCTTCTACGCTATAGTCAGCACCCATAGTTTCATCGTGCCAGAAGATAGCCTTCATATCGATGAGGTCTACGATACCCTTAAATGTTTCTTCAGCACCGATAGGAATTGCGATAGGAGCAGGATTTGCACCGAGCACAGCCTTCATCTGGCGAACAACTTCGAAGAAGTCAGCACCAGAGCGGTCCATCTTATTTACATATGCAATACGGGGTACGTTGTACTTGTCAGCCTGGCGCCATACAGTTTCAGACTGAGGTTCAACACCACCTACTGCACAATATGCAGCAACTGCACCGTCGAGCACACGGAGTGAACGTTCTACTTCAGCTGTGAAGTCAACGTGTCCCGGAGTGTCGATGAGGTTGATCTTATACTGAGTGTTTGCGTAGTTCCAGTAAGTAGTTGTAGCAGCAGAAGTGATAGTAATACCACGTTCCTGTTCCTGCTCCATCCAGTCCATTGTAGCGCCACCTTCGTGTACTTCACCGATCTTGTGAGTCTTACCAGTGTAGAAAAGGATACGCTCAGACGTTGTAGTCTTACCGGCATCGATGTGAGCCATGATACCGATGTTACGCGTCAAGTGCAAATCATTTTTTGCCATGTCTTTCAGTATTTAAGGAGATTAGAATCTGAAGTGAGCGAACGCACGGTTAGCTTCTGCCATACGGTGCATATCTTCCTTACGCTTGAATGCACCACCCTGTTCGTTGTATGCATCCATGATTTCTGCTGCGAGCTTGTCAGCCATAGTCTTACCACCACGCTTACGAGCGTAACCGATCATGTTCTTCATAGAAACTGATTCCTTACGGTCGGGGCGGATTTCTGTGGGCACCTGGAAAGTAGCACCACCGATACGGCGAGACTTAACTTCAACCTGGGGAGTAATCTTAGCAAGCGCTTCCTTCCAGATTTCGAGAGCAGACTTTTCAGAGTCCTTCATCTTTTCACCTACGATAGCGAGGGCGCTGTAGAAGATTTCGTAAGAGATATTCTTCTTACCATCGTACATAAGGTGGTTAACGAACTTAGAAACCTTCTGGTCTCCATAAACGGGATCGGGAAGAACCAAACGCTTTTTAGGCTTTGCTTTTCTCATTGTAGAAAATTGGTTTTAGTAGGCTGCATCATACGTCTTCAACTCCACGCTTGGAGTTTACTCAACCCTTGTGCAAACCAAAGATTTATAAATTAGAAAAAGATGCAGGGCACGAAGCCCTGCGAATGTGTTTTAGTTGGATGTAAGATTACTTCTTAGCAGCCTTGGGACGCTTAGCACCGTACTTAGAACGACGCTGTGTGCGGTTAGCAACACCTGCAGTATCGAGTGTACCGCGAACGATGTGGTAACGTACACCAGGAAGGTCCTTTACACGACCACCACGAACGAGAACGATTGAGTGTTCCTGAAGGTTGTGACCTTCACCGGGGATGTAAGAGTTAACTTCCTTAGAGTTTGTCAAGCGAACACGAGCAACTTTACGCATTGCTGAGTTAGGCTTCTTGGGCGTAGTAGTGTACACACGAACACAAACGCCACGACGCTGAGGGCATGAATCCAACGCGGGAGACTTAGACTTGTCTGCAGCCACGCTTCTACCCTTTCTTACCAATTGTGAAATAGTAGGCATTTTGTTTAATTTTTTATTTGTTTATATATTATATTTTGTATTCAAATGGAGTATGTTTTCGCAGTGTTTTCCGCTTATCGTAAGCGCACACTACACCTTTTGGGGTGCAAAGTTACAAATTTTTCCTTAACAAACAACACAACACAAGCCTAAATTTTACTTTTTTCTATTATTCACCACACATTCCATGCCTTACACACCACCCTTCGCCACAATTATCCCCGTTTTTGCCACCAACAACTAACATTTTGACCTTATAAAAAATAATGATATCGCAATTGACCCAAATTTAGAATCTTGTACTTTAAATGACGCTGAAGGCGTCACCGCTCAGTAACCGGGGAGTGCGCCTTGGCGTACCCCCGGTACTGAACACGCGAGAATCGCACCCTGGAGGGGTGCCCGAGGGGACTGGATGTGTAGGGTGAGGGGCACTCCTTGCCTCCCTTCGGTCAGCGACCGTTGGTTCAGAGTGCGTTCATTTGGATGCGCCAACCGTGGGTACTCGCTTTGCTCGCACCCGCGGTTACTGAACGGAGACGCCTTCAGCGTCTATAGCACGCTTGGGTCAACTGCTATATCATTGCCAAAAAAAATAACGGGCAAACTTCTCAGTCCACCCGTTATTATTAAATGTATATTTTATCAAAATAGGATGTGAATACTACTTATCATCATAGTGACCGCACCCGTTAACCCTTCATCTTTAATCGTTAAACGTTAATCTTTAATCGTTAAACGTTAATCGTCCCTCAGAACCTACAGAACTTCAGAACCTCAGAACAAACCGCAGGTTTCTTTAATCGTTCAAGGCACATAAGCCCCGTCCTTAGCTTCAAATATAGCTGAAGGTTCAATAACGTTTATGCTGTGCCACATGCCAGCGGGGACTTGAATTCCATATTTCCCCTCATTGGGACAAAGCGTATATCTTGCGATTTCTTTAAATCCACCTTCACAAGACGCGCATTCCTCATAGAAAATTTCCTCCAATTTACCACAGAGGCAAATAACAGATTCTTCCGTACTCTCATGTCTGTGTATAGGCACCTGAGTTCCTGGAAGTAAAGCATTCAGCATCCTCTGAGAAGTATCTTCTGATGAATTACGCATATCATAATTCATACGAAGGCGAGGGGACTCCTCTGCTGATGCCCACAATGCCTTAATAAAATCTACATCTATATTCTTTTCCATTATCTAATTACATTTCAATATTTTCAATGTAAATACAGTTTTTTAATAATCACGAAGGACAACCTCAAATGCCTCACTATAATTTTGTCCCCATTGACCACCTCTAATAGCAGCAAGACCTGTTATATATTCGGCTGAACGAGGGTGTGGATATGGGCGCATGACCCCACGATACATTGCTAAAGCTTTTACTTTAGCTTCAACCCCCTCTTTTCCAACCTCAACAAAACAGTTGGGGTTAAATGTATTCATCCCATTGTTAATCTTCCACTCCGTACACGAGGGGACCTCCATATACCAAAACTCCTTTACACGTTTAACCTCTGGACGACGTTGAAACAAGCGTATTGCTTCTTGACAAGCCATTGAAGTTTGCAAATGGTCATTATTTGTATCTGCAGGATGATGGGTGATTATGACGTCTGGTTCTGACTCCTTAATAGCACTTTCTATAAATTGTACCAATTTAAGGTGTGGAACTGTATTCATTTCAATATTAGGAAATGTTCCTTCATATATTTTATTTACCCCCAAGAACTTGTTTGAAGCATTAGTATCATCTTCCAGTTCATTATCTTCAGGACGAAAGGCACGTGCTTTAGCCTCAGTACACATTATACACACATCTACTTCATGGCCGTCGTGTGTCCATTTCCACATTGACGCACCAGCACCTAAAGTTTCATCATCAGGATGAGCAACAACTAATAGATATTTCATATTGGTTTACTTGTTGATTAACTATTATGATTTATGACGTCTGCTAAATAATCCAACTCCTCTCTACCATATCTTTGATCTATCGTAATTGGAATAATATATTTACTTATCCAATGTTCAAATGAGTCTGCGGGTTGTTCGTTACAAATGTATGACCACCAATGCCCTTGAAAATGTTTTGCAGCGAAAAGCTTCTGGAGCAAGTCTTCATCTTCCACTAATAAAGGATAAACCATAGGGATGGTATCTTTATCGTAATAAATTTTAGGAGATAATTTATTTATAGTCCCAAACAAATGATGAGCATATTCAAAATTTTCTCTTCGCTTTTGCTGATTATAGTCATAATCTTCAGCATCCATCAATGCACGAGTCAACTTTGACATTTTCATACAATTTTCAGAGTCAATTCGTGCCTCATTTATACTTCGCGCTTCATATCCTTTTCCTTCACAACCATACTCTATTCGCTTAAAGAGGAAGGTTGCAGTATCAGAACTATAGCTCTGAGGATATTCTTCTGCAAATTTGTGTGCACCTTTACCCACCACATATGCGCCATCAGGAGCACCAACAAACTTTCGGCAGGAATAGACCATAAGACACCCTTCAACAGGTTTACAGAAAAACGCTTGTGCACAATCGACGATAACATGCTTATAAGATATTGCTAATGCTGCCATACGTTCATGCGACATGATACCGAAATAATTCACAAGTAATACTGCATCACCTTCCTGCTGCTTGATATCTATCGGATTAAAATTCTTATCTTGATGATAAAAACACATCTCCACCCCTTTCTCATGGAAAGTATCTCGAATAGAATCACACTGATAGATGGGAATCCAAATACGCTTGCACCCAGTCACACGGAAAGCGTGCCAAATGCCCATGCGTCCAGTATTTAAACGAGCTATATCAGTGTCTTGATTATAGAACTCACGACCTTTCGGCAACTGAAGTTCCAGGAATGAACCTATTTCCATTTTCGTAATTATCTATTATTACTTCTTATCTATAATCTGGTCATCGGTCATCTTTGGAGCTCTAACACTGTCATCGGGACGCTGAAATCCCAAAACTATTGCTATTGTTTTATAAAACACTAACCAATCAAGTTTAAGACTCCAATTACGGACATAATACAAGTCAAATTCTGCCATTTGACGACGACTCTCTGATTCTCCTTCATGGACGGCTTCCCATCCAGTAATACCTGGTCGCACAGATTGCCGTTCCACTTGTTCTGCCTCAGTCATTACAAGCATCTCTTTCGCAAGAATTGGACGAGGGCCTATAAAAGACATCTCCCCTTTCAAGATATTCCATATCTGAAAGAGTTCATCCATATTAGTTTTACGCACAATCTGTCCCCATTTCTTTAAGCGAAGTTCATCAGGCAAAAATTCTCCGTTTTCATCACGTTCGTTAGTCATAGAACGAAGTTTGAATAGGGTAAACAACTTACCTCTATAACCCACTCGCTCCTGCTTAAAAATAGGAGAGGACTCAGGTGACACAACTTTGACAAATATAATGCCACAAAGCAGAACGAGGCCAGCAGGTATCAACAATATAAGAGCCAACACCAAATCAAATAATCTTTTAAAGAATTTTCCCATAGTATATTGTTTTAATTTTAATCAACCAATTAGATTTGAATACACCTCCTTGAGTTCGTACGTTACATTCTCAAGTGAGAAATCTTGCACTAACACCTTATTTTTTTCACCCATCGTTATACGCAGGCCCTCGTCATCCATCAGCAAAGATATCTTTTGAGTTAAAGTTTCTACGTCAGAAGGTTCAAATAAATAACCATTATCACCATCACGCACAATATCTACATTTCCACGAATCTTTGACGCGATTACAGGTAACCCGCATGCCATGGCTTCCAATGCACTCACTGGCATCCCCTCATGAAAAGATGGAAATATGAATATGTCTGTAGCACTAAGAATGTCAGGAATATCAGAACGATAGCCAGCAAGAACCACATTGTCTTTTAGTCCCAAACGATTGGCTTCAGAATTTAACATATCCTTATTCGGCCCAACTCCACATACCACATACTTAAAGTCTTTACGTCCGAGTCTACTCAAAGCACGAATCACTGTGATATGGTTTTTATTGCCATCAAGTTCGCCAATAGAAACTATGAGTTTTTCCCCATTCGTCAAACCAAAATCAGTTCTTACTTCCGTCCGTGAGCGTATGGGTTGTTGCATGCGCTTTACATCCAGTCCAATACCATGCACATAAGTTGCAGTTCTCTTATTCCATTCTTCAAGATAGGCGACCTCCTCCTTGTTCATACCCAAATTCATATCCATCACAGAACAAATCCATCTCTCCAAGGGCTTATATACTAACTGAGACTTTAGACTGCTACCTTTCCAGAAAGACATCCCATGAGGAGTATAAGCAAATTTACTTTTCCCCTTAGCCCCACAAGCCAATTTCAATAGCAATCCACCAGTCTCGGTATGGGTATGTACAATATCATACTCCTCCTTTATCAGTAAAGTCTTTAACTGTGGAAGGCATTTCAAACTTCCTGTCAGACTATGTCGTGTAAAGGGAATGGAATGCGTTTTAATACCCTTCATCGCACACTCACTCACATATTTCTGATTATGGATTTCAGGACCCTCACCATTCTCGAAATTTGCACATAACTCAACCTGATACCCTAAGGTTTGAAGAGCGACAATATTTGCCTTATTAAACCTTCTATGTACCGACCCCATAGGAGCCAACATGAGTGCCTTCATCTTATTTAAAATTATCCCAATTCTTGATTACTTCATCCCAAGGACCACGGTCTTCATTATCGTATATGTAGACGCATTTCGCATCCTTAAAATCACGAAGCCACTCAGCCAAAGAGCACATACCGCCTTCAACACGTTTAGCATAATCAATAACTTCACTCATGCTCGTAAACGGCTCAAACTCTTTGCGGTCAGTCGGATCGATATAGCCATTCTCCATTCCCTTAATCCAAAGATAAGGCAAAGGCATACCAGCGAACTTTCCTGTAGGATTCCAAGCCGAGGCGCGGAAGTTTGTTTCCATGAAATAGTAAGTACCATCCTTATCGATAAGGAATTCCACTTCAAACACGCCCTCGAAACCAATTTCCTTGAACATTGCTTGAAGTTTCTCTTCCATTTCCTTATCCTCAAACATCTTCACATCATGATAAGGACTATAATACCCCTGAATAAGGTATTTCCATTTCATCTCGGTAACGATATGCATGTCCATACCCTTATTAATGCAATATCCCTCTAAGGCCAACTCGTTCTCTTTATCCACAAAATGCTGAATCATAATCTGTGGGCTTTCAATCTTATCAATTGCATCTATGAGTTCTTTCTCGTCCTTACAAATAAACACATCTCCTTTCCAACTACCTGAGTTTGGAGAAATTGCCTTTGTAATAACAGGATACCATAAATTCTCTGGAAGCTCATCACACTTGCTAATCACATAAGAATCCAATACATTAAAACCATGACGTTTGGCACATTGCTGTATCTCATACTTATCCATAAATTCATTGATACGTCCTATGCCACCTGCATTGTAAGTAATAAACTTATCTTTCCATTCATCATAGTGAAGGTCAAAATAACCTACCGATTTATCATCAGAGAACACGATGTATGGCTTCTTTCCAGTCTCTTCTGCTAAGTGTCCATACTTCTCTATCAGAAGGTCGAACCCTTCCTCAACAGAATCAACACGATGCAGTTCTGAGATATACTTACTCTTAGCTGCCACTTCATATCTTCTTTTCACAGATACATACACAGGATTAATACCATTCTCGCCAAGAGCGCGAATCATATTGAGTGGATTGTAGTGTTCTAGTGCAAAGACGATGCACAAATGTCCGTTATACTGATTATTCATATCTTTCTCTGTTAAAATACAATCATTTTCTTTCATTCTATATCAAAGAAAAGAAAAGAACTCCTCAGGAACAATTGGAGATTCTTTGTCTACAATAAACTCGAAGTTTAAATCATTTAAGTAAGAACCATAATGAGGTTTCTTTGGCAACAAAGAAGGTAACTGTCCCAAATACCCCCCCCAATCTGTAAACGTTGAATGCGAACCTATTAGTGCCTTACATCTACTAATGGCAAAGATGTCAGACATTGCATACCCAAAATATACTTTCCTAGTACAAGGTAAATTCAAAACTTCCGTTAATTCCTCATCTTTACCATCGGAAAACACTAAAAATTCATATTGAGGTTTCTGCTCGTGAATTCTTTCAATCAATGTCTTATAGTATGAGAGTGACAATCTAGCTTCTGCTTTGTAATCACCAAGTCTAATATGCACTGCTATTTTATTATGGAAATCGAACGAATTAACAGGAGACAGGATTTCTGGTTTTACACTTTCGAGAAGAAACTCACGAACAAAACTTGATTTTGCACGCAATGTCTCAAATCCCTTCATATAAAAGATCTGTACCCAATCAGCATCCATGTCATTACCCGTATAATTTTCTTCCTTCACCATTTTGCCTAACAAAAGAAGCTTTAATCTCTTTAATCCCGTAACTCCGACCGGTTTGAATGTATCGTTATAAAAACGTTTATCTTTATAACGCCAATGTCCAGGACTTATATTAAACCATGTAGGATTGATAATATCAAGATTATGCTCTTTTGCAAACACGATGGCTCTTGCAAAAACAAACAAACTATTTGCCAAGCCACTACCTGTAAATCTAAAGAAGGGATTTGTCTTAATAGAAGGCAGATGAGGATATACGTATTTAATCATAATTTATAAATATTTAGGTTTAGTTATACAATACTTAACGACTGCTATTTAGTATAGAAATTCGTCAAATCTGATCCATATCTTGATCTGCAAGGGTCAAATACGCATTTTTAAAGTTTCCCTCAATAGTAGAAAGAACTTTGCAAGCATGGAAAGGGTAGTTTAGACGTCCCAAATAACTTATTTTTTCTAACATTTGAAAGCCATCAAAAGGCTCCTTCCTTTTTTTATACCATTGAGCTACATACAATAATATTTGTTTTACAGTTAACCTTGATTCTGGAGAAATCACCAAATCGTAAACCGAAACACACTTTATAGGTACCACATCAAATTTAGAGTCATAAATCTTTGAAAAAGCCACTATAGCTTCGATCTTAGAATTATTTTCTATGCATAACATGTGGTAGCTAGCCTTGAGATTACGATACTTCCATTTTAAGAAACGCAAAGAACGCTCAATATGAAAACCTCGATTGGACAACGCAGCTTCCATAAAATCAGACTCCTTATTTCCTAAGTCCTCATATTCGACTTCACTCACCTTATACCCCTTCAATGTCACATCCGTGAACAAGGAATTTATTCCGCTATACAAGAATGGAATAGAAATGCGTAAAGGGAATGGACGTTTAAATACTTTCCTAAAACATAAATCTCCAAATACCGTAAGGCAAGAAGATACAGGATAATAATTAAACCAAATATCAAATATTCCATGAGCGCCACATTTTTCTTTAATAATACCATTTATTGGCGTATACCATGCAGAAGAAAAATTGGGCAAATCTTGATGAAATTTTTCTTGCAATGCTTTACCAATTCCTAACCCTCTACATTCTTGAAGTAGAAACGTATCTACCGACCACCACCATTCTCTGCGCACTCCATTAGCAACTACAACAGATCTGAAGGCACAACTTTGTCCAACAAAACGGCCATTAACAGTTGCTCCTAATACTTTAACATCTAAATATGAACGATATAAATTTATTCGCCTTATGCGTTTTTCAAACAACTCAACATCGTTCTCTGAGTGTAAAAATTTAGAAAACCCCTCAGAGTTTACAAAATCTTTGAATTGTTGGCTAAAAAAATCTTTTTCAGACAAATAAAATATTTCTATCTCCTTTCCAGCCTTTGTATATTTCATCGTAGCTTAATATTATCAAATTCATAATATTCCTTATCGGCATGATTATAAATAATATCAACAATCTTACCATCATGAATCGTTGGATGTACCATTATCTCAACAGTTTTACCCTCAGAGTCTCTAAAGAATTCCACATATTCTAACCATGCCCCCATATAATCAGAACTTTTAAAATTCCACCTTATATATGCATTTAGAATTTTTTTATAAATTCTTTTACTAATAGGGGCTTTAGCCTTATCAAATAGGTTAATACCTATCCTCATGCTTTCAACACCAGCCTTCTTTGCAAGATTAACTATTGTAGGTAAAAATCCAAAATAATTATGTACATGCCTATGCCCATCTACATGATGTGGATAATATCCGAATATTTCTTTGAACTTATCAAACTGGGCTTGAACTTCAAATTTCACAGCCTTACGTTCTACTTTAGAAATATAAAGTCTTACTCCACTCTCTACTTGCTCCAGATCGAATTCCCCATTCTTACAAAACCTTGTCTTCAAAATTAGACCAGACAAAGGTTTACCATCAGTAAGATTTATATGAAGCCCGACCCTTTCCAAGAATCCATTAACTTTAGCCATTTCATATGCCTCATAACAAAAAGGCATATTAACCATAAGTGTTGTACGATGGATTTTCCCAGACTTTAAAAGTTCGATTATGGCGACATTGACTTCATGGCTTATACCAAAGTCATCTGCATTAATAATTACCTTATTCATATTAGTCATTTCACATGAGTACGTAAGTATTCTATTATTTTCAACATTACAAAAAGTAAAGTTGTACACTTATGCTTTGCTAGAAAAAAAAACACCTTCCAAGTAATAGGCATATAAAATATATTTAACTGAGATAAAGCAACTGAATATCTTTCTGTATCCAACATTCGTTTGAGATGCTTACCGCCTTCTATCCAATTATCATCTGAGTGTGTTTGATTAAGTCCTATTCCTAATAAACTTAAAGCAATTCTATTATTGAATGCAGCAACGTATTCCTCATGAAGATTCCATTGATCTATATAGCCCTGAATAACATCAAATAATTGCTGCCATTTTTCGAAAAGATCTGCTTTATAACGAGTGGTAATTGAAGACTCATTGGTTTTTAGATAGTGATAGAATGGTCTATCAATATAAACAAATCGCTGGCATCCTCTATAGAGAACCATTTGATAAAGACCATCTTCAAATGTTCCGACCTCACGGATATCAAAAAAAGGAATCTCCACAAACTTTTCGGTTCGGAACAATTGCATGCAAGGAGTCACTAAAAGATCTAGATCTTGAGGCCTAGCCAATTCACCATCTACAGGTCCAAACAGTCTACGATGAAAATTCTGCTCTACCTCATGCCCTTCCCATATAAAAAAGTCTTGCTCAAAGATATGATTTATAATACTATGACTAGCAAAATCCTTCACATATGAGAACATTAAGCAGTCTGCTTGATGTTGTTTAATATACTTATACGCAATTTCACATGTTTCTAAATCCAACCAATCATCACTATCAACAAACATGTAATATTCACCACTAACCACTTTTAGTCCTGCGTTTCTAGCACTGGATACACCTCCATTTTTTTTATGGATTACTTTAATTCTGCTATCTTTCTTAGCATACTCATCACACATCTCAGAACATCCATCAGGACTACCATCATCCACTAAAATAATCTCAATCTCACTGAGAGTTTGAGAAATTAGTGACTGTACACATTTGTCTAAATATTTCTCAACATTATAGACGGGTACTATTATACTTATCTTAGGATTATCCATACTACATTTTACTATGAAGCCATTTAACAATAGGCAGCAATGGCGCTTTTAATCTTCTTTTCCAAAGACATCTTTTTAAAGCCGTTTGTATATTAACCTTACCATATAATGTCTGAAATTTAGATGCATTCTTGGGAACAGAAGGTGCCCTAAGATTATGATTCCCCAAAGTAGCCTCTTCTAATGTACGTTCAATCGCTTCATACTTGTCCGCACACACATCAAGCAAATGATTCCCTTTATCATTGTTAACTAAGACTACAGATACATGACCATGTGAGTCATATTCGAAAGGTTCAGTCTTTCCAAGTCCCCAAAAATCACCTATAGTCAAATCACCTACTCTATTTGAAGTAGAATACCTACAAGTGAAACATGATTCCCTAAAACATAGGTTATCATTGAAAGCCATATAGTATAAGTCTTTACATTCATCTTTTCGATAAATGCACCCGTCAGATGATCTTATCGACAGATAATATCCATTTGCTTCACGGAAAGATACGAAATCTACATCGCTACGCTGAATTCCTAAAGATTCAATATACTCAAATAATACTTGTTGAGAAGGAACGCCATGGCAAATCAAATCTATTGTATAAAGTTCTGTTACATCTTTACCTATGAAATTTTTCAAACCTGCGACTTGACAAGGGAGTCCGACAAACAATACTTTCTTATTGTTCTTTAAATCTTCCTTAATGGCTTTGAACGTTTCATTAATATGACTATGAACATACTTGCTACCCTTCAATTTATAGGCATCATCTTTCTTGTCAATTCTTATATGTTCAATAATACCATGAGGTAACGAAGCACAACCATATACAGTACCATCATTTTCTAATATATAATTTGAAAAACATGCAGCAGCTCCTCCAGAAGTACTACTTTGATGTTCTTTGTCATCCTTTATCCAGAATGCTAATGTCTTTTGTGGCTTATGTAATTCTATGGGATTATTGACTGGACATATTTTTATGCATTTATGACAATCAATACACTTATCAGATATACTGGGAAATATGTGTCCCACCTTACCTGGTATCATCTCAATAGCGCCAGCAGGACATATATTTGCACAAGCAAAACAGCCAGAACATTTATTTAAGTCACATACATTATTTATCATATTTCAAGACTCTTTTTTAGGAATTCTATACTTGATATTCTTGCTGCCTCTATTCTCTCGTTAACACTCTGGAAGTCTATGTCAAATGCGTTACTACATTTTTCCTCAATATTAGTGGTTTTTATTTCTCTATGTTCAAGTCCTGTCGTTTCCAATAATGTCCTTATTCGCGCATCTGACATGCCATCAATAGCAAAAAAAGGAACATTTAGCAAAGTAGAAAAGACAGTTCCATGGAAAGATGATGCAACTACAAGTTTTGCATCACGCACTAAGGTTAAAAAATCTAGCGGACCTGCATCGTATTTCTTTATAAATGGGTTGAATACATCATATTGATTAGAGAAATTAGACGTAACAATCGGCAATCCCGTTATTTTGGATACACGTTTTACTATATCCATACGTTCGGGATCTGCAAACAAGGTGTAAAAGAAAATGTAATCTCTGTTTACGATTCTTCTTTTATCCTTAACTAAATCTAACCACTGATTTTTTGTTAGCAGTAATGTAGGATCTAAAACTATTTGAGGAGTAACTCCCGTTAACGCCTTGACATTGTCTAAAGCACCTTGTTCACGAACACTAATAGCCTTAAATGTTTTTAAATTCTGAGAAATACGATCCTTGGTCGCATTATCGCCGAGTGAAGCTAATTGTCCGAAACTTGATGCATATGATACTTTACGCCCTTCATCTACAAAAGTGAGATAATATGCCCAAACAAAATCTTTAGGAATTGGATTCCAAATTTGATCACTTCCAGCAATAAAGACATCATATTTTAGATTCGCCTCTTTGAGTTGTTCTTCATTAGAATACTCCTTTGTCGTACTCAATTTGTTGTTTATAAAATCTTCAAACTTATAGTACGCTCTTTTTAATGGGAAATAGTATAATAAATGAGATAAATTTTTAATAAAACACTTTATCCCCTTGCGCTTTGTAAAAACAGTATAGAGATCTTTTTGCCGCTCTGTACGTAAGTTTATAATTTCATTTTCACAACCGAGTCCTATAATGATTTGTTGTAAAGCGTATGCCTGCAAATTAGAGCCATAGTTATGAGAGGCATGAAAAGTTATTGTTGCCGTTTTTTTCACGTTCATATTAATCTGTTCAATCTCTTGTTATTTAACAATGAAGAAAAAATCATAAATAGTACAATTATACCTATGCTTTTTGTAGACCCATCTATAAATATAATCCTGGATTTATTTATTCCACTTACATTCAATGAACTTAATTATGACCCCTTCGTTTCTGCTATTACCTTTTCAAAGATTTCACGCATTCGTATTTGTATATTCTTACGATTGTGATTTTTAACACCACACTTTGTTGCTTTGAAAGCATAGGTTTGTATAATACTTGGATTATCTACAATTTCTTTCAACTTAGGCAACACTTCATCATAACTAGACAAACAGATAGCCGCATCATGAGTCTTCACATAGTTCCAACCACTATTTTTCTCCCAGCATATTGCAAGAATAGCACAGGTTGACATCATAAGATCTGTCAATTTCGTAGAAAACGAATGTTCTGTTTCTAACATAAACTTTTTATCAAAACTCTCTACATGTAATGCTATATCTGCATTTTTATAAATCACAGGAAGTTCCGAAGGATTCACACATCCCATAAAATAAATAGACTTATCCTCTGACAGAGCTGATTTCTGTTCCTCTGTTAGCATACTTTGGGAATAAACAAACATTTCCAACTTTTTCCCGTCTTTATTAAGAACCTTCATCGCATCACCGATAACCGAAAGTGTCTTCCATCGATTGCAATATAGACTTCCCGCATATACCAATTTAATGACATCATTAATCGGTTTCTCTATATAAGGAGTACCATCTATGCACTTATACAAAGGTTCAGAAGGAACACCATATTTTTCTGTTAACATCTTACTCCACTTAGGAGAGAATGTAAAATAGTATGCAAACTTCTTCACGAATGCTGGATATAATAGATGGTCACGCAATCTTCTGTACCAAAATAACGGATTGTAACTGATAGCACGCAACGTAGCCTCGGCATCACCAGAAAAAGCAACCATAGGCGCATCGGTCATTTTTCGTATAATCCGCTCTATTCTACGTGACTTCATGCTGAATAGGTGGGGGCAAAATACAATATCTGGTTGAAAATCATCAATAAACGCCTTCAGCGCTTTCTTGTTGTATCTCCCAAGTTGCCAAAGAATATCCCGAGCTAGTCGCAGGCTTTCTCCCGTATGAGCACGGAGTTTTTTATATAAGCCATTGTTCTCATACTCAACTTCTGATGCCGCATTATTTGATTCATCCCCCTCCGAAGAAATCCAAGTAAAAGCATGACCAGCACGTCTCCCAATAAAAGACCTTGCCATCATAGCGTCAGTCACCTGAAAATAACGAGTGCAGATTTGATTGTTGGGTTTACCTGGGGCCAAATAGATGTTGGCAAATTCTGCATTAAAACCAGTAAACCAATTCGTATGAATATTGTTACCATTAGTAACGTCATCCCACAAATCGGTAGTTACTACCAATATTCGTATCTTTCTATCCATTTACTTTCGTTTTATTACTTATCAATCCTTTTTTTGAAAGTTTAATACGACATCCTAAGATAAAAGCTGTTAGCTCAATGCCCAAAATAGAGTACAAGATTCCTACTTTCTTTGATTTTGGATGTGATGGTAAATTCAAAAACTTAACTTGTGTTTTTAATTTCTCCTTAAATTGTTTTGAATCACTTCTTGGACACAAAGTCGATAAGCCTAAAGCGATTGACCATTGGTAGGAGCAATGCGCTATTTCGAACCTCTTAAACTTATTATTGGGATGGTCAAGATTATAATCGATACAACCCTGAATAAGTGCTATCAAATCATTTAATCGCTTGGAAGAAATAATATTTGTTATCGAACCTGGTCTTTGCTCTGTATAGATTAGTAAAGGACTTTGGGTTATTGCAACTTTATCCAATATCCTCATAATACGAAACATAAAATCTGTATCCTCACACAGAATTCCCTCCTTAAAGAAACAACTATTATCCTTCAATAAACTAGTTTTAATAATGTGAGTCCCAGCCTGTTCTCTAAGATTACCGTTTTCAATTAGACCTTTATAGAGGTTTTCCGATGAAAACACCTCATATTTCTCTCCACCCATACCTCCATAATTCCGTTTCTTTAGACTGCCATCAGGAAAAAAAGATAGAGATTCGAACATCATCATATCAGCCCCCGATTCAATAGTGTAATCCATTATAGGACTTAACCCATCTGCGACCCACTGATCATCACTATCCAAGAATGTAATATAAGAACCTTTGCACCTACGTATCCCCTCATTTCTTGCAGAAGACAAACCTCCATTTTGCTTATGTATAACTAAAATTCGTTCATCAGTGTTCGCTAATTCATCACAAATCTGCGGACAACGATCTGGCGACCCATCATCCACAAGAATTACTTCCAAATCTTTAAAACCTTGGTCGAGGACACTTTTTACACAACGTTCTAAATAATTCTCAACTTTATAAACGGGAATAATAACACTTAATGTAGGATTCATATATCTTTAATAAAATTGTTCTGAAATATTACATTGACATAGTATGATTGTCACAGAAGAATCAAGTATTTTTATTAAATTATCGCAGAATGATATGTTGGTAGGTTACTTCCAGAAAGAAAAAATAGATAAAAAAGCATCAAACCGCAAAACGCAATATACAATAGTTCCCTTATACCTTTAGGATACAATTCTATAGCCTTTGGCACCAAAACACAAGCAAAAATAGAAAAGTAAAAGGATACACGAAACATTTCAGCAATCATACCAGAAAAAGCCTGGAATACAAGTCCTATCATAAGGATATTGAATAAATATCCGTTTCTAGCATCCTCTTCTATTAGTTTCTCTCTTTGAAAGAAACAAATACAAAAAAGCAACAACTGCATTACAAATGCACTTATACTCTGAGAACTTTCATAAACCGTACCATAAGAAGAAAATCTGTCTTCAAAGAACATCGCAGACATCTCTGTCAGAATATCAATCGTCACATAGTTACCAATAAAAAACATTGATATCACTATAGGAAGATACCACCAACGAACTCTAAATTTCAAGAATGGCAGAACAAGTAAAAACAGAACAGATGAATTATGAAGATTATAAGCTACGACCATCAACGCTACAAATAATATCACCTGCTTACTAAACAAAAAAGACAACTTATATTCTACCTCTTTTAATATCAAACATTTGTAAGCTAATAGAGTTACAGATATTGCTGCGGTTTGTCGCATTCCTGCCATAAAAAAAGCAAAGAGCCCCAAAGCAAATATTATCAATATTGATACTAATAATCCTCGTGCAAAACGAATTTCATTTTTTAAAACATAATATAAAGCAATACAAGGGAGAGCACCCCAAAATAAAGTAAACCAGATACTTGATGAAGTAAACACACTTACAAAATAAGAACCTAAAACAAATAGAGGTTCCTTTGATGTCTTCATGGATTCCAAGACACGTGCGAAATCTATATGCTGATAGGATATGAAATTTTTTACATATCCAATTGTGTCAACTCCAACACTTGTACTTCTGCAACCAATAATAATTGCTAGAAATATCATCGCAAACTGTAAATAGAGCGTTGTATTCCTTTTACCCAACGAAACCGCACCAAAAATCAAATACAAAAAATACAATATGTACACCATAAAACTTATTTCACCAACGTCTTAAACAAATCAATATATTCTTGTAAATTCTTATCTTTCTCAAACAGGCTATTCGCTCTCTCCACACATTGATTCTGATAGGCATTCTTCCCCTTATCGCGAATTTCTTTTATAGCCCCAATAATGCAATTTAGATCATTGTTGCTGATTACGAAACCACAATTTCCGGGTAATTCTGGATTAGCTGTCGCATCATTTACAATTAACGGAGTACCACACGCTAACGCTTCAGCTGCAACCTTACCAAAGGTCTCTTGAATAGAAAAGTTAAACAAGACGTCTGCCAACGAATAATAATCTGCCAATTCATCTACAGAACCCGTAGGAGGAACATTTATGATATTAGGAGGAACAACAATATCAGAAGGTAATTGTCCTATCATAATTATTTTTATATCTGGCATCTGCTCTGCCACCTTAAAATAGATCTCCATACCCTTGCGATAATCCCAGGACATGGATACGCCAAGAGCGACAAAATCATTTTCTCCAAGTCCAAGTTTTTGCCTGAGGGCTGAGGTGTCTTTAGGATGAAAAGGCTTAAGATTGATCCAATTGTAGATTCGCTGAAATATCATAGCCTTCTCGAATATTGGAGATTTGCGGGCTTCATTCGTAATCCAATCCGAAACACCGACGACAGCCAAACGAGGAATTGCAGAAAAGAGCCTCTTCTTTGCACGAAACATCCTACAAGAAGTGTCGAAAAACCAACTTCCACGATCCCTTTTGATGATAGGGCAGTTATTACATTCCGTCTTCCACTTCTGACAACCAACTTCCGTATAATGACAACAATGCCCTGTAAAGAACCAGCAATCGTGAAGGACAACAACTGTAGCAATATCACGTTTAGCCAAATATTTCGCTAATAAAGGAAAATGAATATAGTTGGAATGTAAATTCCCAAGAACAACTAAATCTGGTTGAATCTTATCTAATTTGCGAAGCAATGACTTGGTTGGTAAATTGGAAAACCATGCCTGCATACCAAATACACGCGACAACAAAGCATGCAATTTATGGTCAAAACGATTTCCAATAATATCATACGATTTAGAATCCTTAATTTCAACAGAATAAAACTTAAAGGATTCTAGACCTTGAGATTTCAAGTAATCATCCATCTCCATGACATTACGACCTGTACTGCTCAGTCTATAGACAGCATTAATTTGAACGATCTTCATTAAGTATATTAAGAAACTTCTTTTATTCTATAAGAAACAATTACTCTATTTTTTGATGATATAGAGTTTGCTATAAATCCTCACGTTATCTATTCTCTAAAATCATTCCTAATCTAATCATTATAACAGATAGAATTTTATATCAAACTATACTTTGGTATATTAAATTGAACTTAAAAAATATAGCCCTTCTTTACGATAAGTTTCTAAAATTGTGTCCACATTTTTCCAATCGAAAGTCATTGAGGAGAATTTAGCTATACTATTTATGTCGTTCTTATTGACTATGACAGATTGTAATGACATTTTTTCTAAAAGTGTATAGAACCTATCATTCATCTCAACATTACCAGCTTTTTCTGTAACGACAACAAATGGTTTATGTAATTTAAGACACATGACCATACAATGAAATGAATCAGTTATCACAAATTTAGAGTGCTTAATTTTTGACAACCACCCTTGCAGTGTGTAATCTGCGTCATCATTATTCCATAATATATTCTTATCAGCAAACAAATCATTGATGATAGGTTTACGTTCTTGGATATTTCTTATAAAGAAACTATATATAAAATTGTCATTCTTTTTAGAAGATTCTTCAGCTAATTGATGATAAAATGAAGAATCCATTAAAAGAGTTGGATCTGGAACTACCACAGCGTCAGTTCTACCCATTGTAGATACAATATCCACTCCTGTTTTTTCACGTACACTAATCGCATTAAAATCCTTAATATATTTTTTTGCAAAAGGGAGCCCCTCTTGTGGATATTCTACACACCCAAAACTGAGTGCGTAACCGATTTTCTTTCCTTTAAAATCAAACCCTAAAAAATAAGTTGGAGATTCCAATCCTTTACCTTCACCATTCAATAAAAAAGAGGGATTAACAACTTGGTCACTACCAGAAATCAACGCATCAAAATCTTCTAAGTTGCCCGATATTTCCTTGTAAGAATAATATCTTTGACTCAGATTTAATTTCTGATTTCTAAAAGAGATGAGAACTTGTTCTTTTTTTCTATTTTCGAGGTATTCACTTATACACATAAATTTTCTAAATCGAAAAAAAGTGTATAAGGTATCATCATATAGGCGCGGCTTATAATCAATTATCGTTACGGTATGTCCCAAACTCTCTAAGTAAGTTTGTAAAGCATAGCACTGAATAACAGCCCCATAATTAGTTGCCCAGTGAAAAGTGAGTATTCCTATTTTCATATATTATCGTTTGATGAATCGTTCAAACAATCTTTTTATTATACATTGCTTCTTTATAGATAGTAATGCTTGTATACCTTTTACGTAATACAAGCTCCAAAAAGTAGTCCTATTCTTTGGTTCGTTTGTACTCTTTACAATACATGAATTATACGGTATAGATTGATTGTAGTTTGTAAATTCAGTTTGCAGATTAAGTAAACGAATCACCTCTTTCCCCTTATCTGAGTTAATGCAAACAAAACTTATACCTTTATTATCATCTATTTGAGGACAAATGTGTTCTATCCCCCAGTAATCTGCCAATGTGATGTCAGATTTACTTTTTCCAGCCTTAGAAGGACATAAAAAACAAGAAGGGCGAAGAATGTAGTTTTTGACAAATGCATTCAAATATTTGTTCTGAGATGCTTGTTCTTTATAAATAAAAATTCCTTCTTTATTTTTGATGGAAAAAGAATAATTTCTCCATCCAGAACTTTTATCCTTGTGGGAAACACTTGAAATTCCTGTTAATGAGAGAGATTCCAAATATTCTCTCCATATTTTAGGACTAGGTACACCATGGCATACAACATCTATTGTCAATAAATTTTCATAATCCTTGCGCAAGAATAGTTTTAGTGCTGCAATTTGACAGGGAGTACCTGAATAAAGTACCTTATGACCTTGCTTTAAGAATTGTTCTGCTTGCTTAAATGTATCACCAACTTGACTCTGTACGTACTTACTACCACGGAATGCCGCCAATCCTTCTTTGGTCTTAGTATAGGCATGAACTGCCTCAAAGTGCTCATTCCATTTTACACCGAATACTACACCACCTGCATCAATAGCTTGCTCTGCTAATTGAGTAAATACACCACCCGAACTACTCTCCATACGGATTTGTTCGTTTGGATTCTTAGCAGCAAAAACTTCAAGAGGAATGCGTTCTTCTGCTTGATGCAAAACAGGACATACCTTTTCGCAGAGTCCACAATCGATGCAAGTATCAAGATTCACCTTTGGATAAAGAAACCCTTCTTCATCTTCATGCAATGAAATACATCGCTTCGGGCAACGTTGCACGCATGCAGAACATCCGCAACAGTCTTGTTTATTTTGGATATTTATCATAATTGTTATTTGATGAATCTTGTAGCAACCATTTTGAATGGTTTAACAAATAAATCCCTTTCACTAGTATTCATACTAAATTTAAAGAATAAAGAAAGAAATACAAAACTAAACAAAGCGGCAGCTATAGCAAAAGTTCCCCACGACGTAATAGGATAGTACTGTAACGCATAATACGAACCGATAGAAAGTAAGATGGGGGTAATGGACATCTTGGTAATTTCTTTCCAAAAATGAATGATATTCAGACCTTGCTTACGTTGATAGTAGATATTCATGATGATGATTTGTCCCAAAGTTAAGGCTGTGGCAGTACCTACGGCACAACCGATACCGCCATAATACTTTGTCAATGGAATAGAAATAGCTAAACTACTTACAGCTATAAAGATATAAAGCAGTGAACGGAACTTCATCTGATTGCGTGCCTGAAGTATAGTGATTCCTAGATTTTGGATTAAAGGCACAGTCAAAGGAATAAAGAATAGTAATGATATGATATAGGCTTCTTCATAACCAGGTCCCGCCCAAAGTGCTATAAATTGTTTACCAAATACAATAAATGCAGAAAGTATAAATGCCATAACAATATATTGAATACGACCTGTGCGGACAAAAAGGTCTGATATCGCTTTCGGGTTATTCTCCTTTGTTACCATTGCTGTAACCTTAGGAAGAAATACACTACTGATAGCAGTTGAAAACATCATATACATACCCTGCAATTGAATAGCCACCGCATAAACGGCAATAGCTGCGGCACCGCGATAAATTCCCAAAACGAATTGACCTGTGCTCCAATAGATGCGGTCCATGATGGCATTGAGGAATATCCAGAAACTATAAATTGAAACTTCCTTCAAGAAAGCCCACTTAAACTGCCCATGGCGAACTTTTATGGATAGTTTATACTTGCAATACCACCAATTAATCAGGAGGGTCACCACATTGAAAATGGTGGTAACCACTACCATGGCAACTGCTTTATAACCTACAACTAAAAGCAACACCATTACTATGGGATTCAATACACCTCGAATGATGCTCACCACTCTTTGGAACACGAAACGCTCGTAAGCTGTCATTATGCTCCCCCAAATACTCATGGGGAAAGTAAACGCCAAGTTAAAAGTCATCAACCATAACATAATGCGGGTGCGCTCGACTTCTATAGGTGTCATCTTGGCAGAGAACAAACCTTCTACGTTCCATGCCAATACACCTCCTGCTACCATAGCGATAAGACCAATTCCTATATACAGAACAAGGAACATACCAAACATCTCTTCCTGCTCGCGCAGTTTGCCTTCTGCACGAAATTTAGCGGTGTAGCGAACAATGGCATTGCCAAAACCAAGGTCAAGCACTGTCAAATACGCTATAATAGACGCAGCTAACGAATATAATCCATATTCAGACTGCCCCAATGTACGCAACATGTAGGGGGTATATACCAATCCTACAACCATGTGTAAGATGATAGATACATAATTCAAGGCAGCGCCAGCTTTAAGTTGATTCATGGGTATATATAAAAGATACTACTACTCTTGGTTATAAACAAATTATTATGATGATTGACAAATGTATTTTATTTGCACTTTTATTTGACTAGTAATGACAAACGAGTTCACTATATAGGCATATTTTTATTCGTCTTAATGATATTTAACCCAATAAGAAAGTTGATAGAGGGTTCCGTTAGATATTACTCCTTTCTCCAAACCATTTTGTTTACAACACCAGTATAGCTTTGGATTAGCTTCACAATCTTCGTGCTGACATTTTCGTCTGTGTAGTTCGGTACAGGAATACCGTTGTCACCATTCTTACACATTTCAACGGCTACATCCACAGCTTGGAGCAAGTCGTGCTCGTTGATACCTGCAAGAACAAAGCAACCTTTATCAAGTGCTTCAGGACGTTCCGTAGATGTACGGATGCATACCGCTGGGAAAGAATGACCTACACTTGTGAAGAATGAACTTTCTTCGGGCAGTGTTCCAGAGTCTGATACTACTGCAAATGCATTCATTTGAAGGCAGTTGTAGTCGTGGAAACCAAGGGGTTCCTGACGAATCACACGTGGATCTAATTGGAAACCAGACGCTTCTAGACGGTTGCGACTACGAGGATGACAACTGTAGAGGATAGGCATATCGTATTTCTCAGCCATTTTGTTAATTGCAGTGAAGAGAGAGATAAAGTTTTTCTCTGTATCAATGTTTTCTTCACGATGTGCACTGAGGAGGATGTATTTGCCTTTCTCCAACTTTAGCTGTTGGCCATTAGCTGTTAGTTTGGCATTGAGCTTTTCAAATACATCACTGGCCTCGATTTCTGCCAGATTCTCATGCAATACTTCTGCCATAGGTGAACCGCTCACGTATGTACGTTGAGGAGCCACACTGCTTGCATTCAAATAGCGACGGGCGTGCTCAGAATAGCAGATGTTTACGTCTGAGATGATATCTACAATACGACGGTTGGTTTCTTCGGGTAAGCATTCGTCAAAACAACGGTTACCTGCCTCCATGTGGAAGATGGGGATGTGCAAACGCTTTGCGCCAATAACACTGAGGCATGAATTGGTGTCTCCCAATACTAATACAGCATCTGGTTTAATTTGCACCATAAGTTTATAACTCTTGTCGATGATGTTACCCATAGTTGCACCAAGGTCATCACCTACCGCATCTAAATACACTTCGGGATCTGCCAACTTGAGGTCCTTGAAGAATACACCATTTAAGTTATAGTCATAATTCTGACCTGTGTGTGCCAATACTACGTCGAAATACTTACGACATTTATTAATTACTGCTGCCAAACGGATGATTTCTGGTCTTGTTCCGACAATTATCAGCAACTTAAGTTTTCCGTTATTTTTGAACATAAATTTAATTGGTTACGGGTTACGGATTAAACGTAAATGATCATAAATTATACATTAATTAAAACCAAGTTTTATAAATCATCTTGATTTATGTGTGAGGCATATTCTTGTGATTAATTTATGAAGTACTCACATTTTCATCCAATTGTTAATAAATCACCTTTAAATCCTTATCTAGCAAATAACATGTATTGTCATTACTATTTAACAAATATCTCTCACAATGTAGACTTTGCTCTCCGAAATTAATCAGTAAACCATA
The DNA here is from genome assembly GCA_045121635.1 of Alloprevotella sp. Lineage (GTDB taxonomy): Bacteria > Bacteroidota > Bacteroidia > Bacteroidales > Bacteroidaceae > Alloprevotella. Next base: position 39,441 of record JBGVGJ010000021.1, read on the forward strand.
TTTCTTTTTCGTCAATCGTAAATAGTTGAATAACTGCATTCTATGTTCAGGCAAAATTTCTGAAACAGCTTTTAATTCAACAATAACATCTTCAACCAAAAGGTCCATTCTATATGTTTTATGCAGTTCAAAACCTTTGTAGAAAACAGGTAAATCAATTTCTTTCTGATACTTAATACCTATATGGTCTAATTCAAAAGCCAGCGCCTCTTGATAAACTGCTTCAAGAAGTCCCCAACCTAAGCATTTGTGAACTTCCATTGATGCACCTATGATTTTATAAAATAATTGCCTCATAAATTAATTGCAATCAACTATCTTTTGTTTCAGAGACCAATTTATGTACAATGTGTATAGCGGTATTCATTAATCATATATACTCGCAAAATAAAGCTAAACGTATATAAAAATTAATGACTCATTTACGAGAATTTACGTTCCAATCCTTTTACACAGGATCAAAGAACGTATCTGGACGCTCAGGATTGAAAATTTCGTTGCAATACATCACTGTGACAAGGTCCTGTGTATCGGATAGATTGATGATGTTGTGGGTGTATCCAGGGAGCATGATGACGGATTGGATTTTGTCACCACTTACTTCGTATTCGCGCACTTCGTCTGTACCTTCCTTACGCATTTGAATGAGTCCATGACCGCTTACGACGATGAATTGTTCCCACTTTGTATTATGCCAATGTTGACCTTTAGTTACACCAGGTTTTGAAATATTGATACTCACCTGACCACAGTTTAAGGTGTGTACCAATTCTGTGAAACTACCACGTTCGTCCTTGTTCATCTTAAGGTCGAACACCGCTTTATCCTTTGGCAAATAACTAAGGAAGGTGCTGTAAAGGCGCTTTGCAAAGCTATCTGCAGGGATTTCGGGTATCATCAACGTACGGGGCATCTCTTCAAACTTATGAAGTAAGTCCACAACCTCACCTAATGTTACCTTGTGCGTGATTGGACAGTAGCAATAACGACCCTTTGCCATAGGGATGACTTCCAATCCTTCAAACTCACAGTGATGTTCTTTTCCTTGCAGACCAGCAATCATTTCTTCTACGAGATCGTCAATGTAGAGCAATTCTAACTCTACATTCGGATCGTTAACAGTAATAGGAAGGTCGTTGGCGATGTTGTTGCAGAATGTAGCGACGGCGCTATTGTAATTGGGACGACACCACTTACCATAGAGATTTGGGAAACGATACACCAACACACGAGCACTGACGTCCTTGCCATACGCCAAGAATAGATCTTCACCCGCTTTTTTACTGCGGCCATATTCACTATTACCAAATCGTCCAGTCAACGAAGCTTGAGCGGAACTTGACAACATTACAGGACAATTGTTTCCATGCTTTTTCAGCGTGTCAAGCAATGTTGAGGCAAAGCCAAAATTGCCTTCCATAAACTCGTCCGTATTCTGTGGACGATTTACACCAGCAAGGTTGAACACGAAATCGCAATCACGGCAATAGGCATCCAACTCTTCAGCGGTGCTATCTATATCATATTCGTAGACTTCCTCGATGTAGTTGTTAGCTGTTAGCCCTTGGCTATTAGCTTCTTCTTTTGTAACAAAGCCATAGTTCTTAGCCTTGCCCTCCTTTATATTATTAAGTTGTGCACAAAGATTCTTACCTACGAATCCTTTGGCACCTGTGATTAAGATTTTCATACACTAATCATTTATTGCACTAGCGATACCCATATTTATTACAAGTTCGAGTTCATCTGTTAACCCCTTGAATATAACATTTTTATAAAAAACATTAATGTTAATAGCTTTCACCATATTGCCAAACATAATTTTCGCACATACAGTAGTCATTGACACAATTCCTGTCATGTCAATCTCAACAACATTATTCAACGGATCTAATGACATAATTTGGTTGTAAATCTGTTCAGCGATTGTTTTATCTGTAACCAACGGTGCATACTTAGTTAAATCAACATTTTTCATACCCTTTGAATTTTATTATTTGAATATTGATTACGAAGTTTCTCTATCACATCTTTCAAACCTTTGATATTAGTAAGTGGAATGCGAATATATACAACTGTTCCTTTCCAATATGGGCACATACCCAAGTTCTGTTTATTACTTCTTCGATAAAAGTATACGCCCTCTGACATAAGGTAAAAATCTCCTTTTGACGCACTTGTAAACTCATCTATTAACCATAAACCATACCCCATATGATTCTGGTCTCTTTTAGAAGTAACTCCCTTTGTAAGTGCTAATTTAAGAATCTCTTGTTTATTTTTTACCGCAGGAAGTGAGGATGACAATGTTGATACAATTCCATTGCCTGTATCAGCACAGGCGATTTCAAAATAATCTTTATTTCCAGTCGCAACTAATATAGACTTGGTGTCTTCTACTGCATGCTCTGTAAAATTTGAAGCGATCTCCCCTAAGCATTGCAAAAGGGCAAATGATATAGTCTTATCATAACTATAGTACTGACTTATTTTTGACCTATACTTACGTTCTGTATCACTTTTATTGTATTCACGCTTAAGAATAATAGGAGCGATAAATATACCGTCCTTATTAACATTATATCTTATAGAATAGTCAGTAGGTATCTGAAAACTCGTGAACTGCTCAAATAAGTTTTTAAATCCAAAACCTTCTAAATTTTGAAGTAATTTTGCAGACGAACGGAGTGTACACTTTGGTTTAAGGAAGCAATCTCTGCTTATTGAGAACTCAAAAAATTTATATATTAATAATACACCTAATATATTCGCCGTTTGGGTATTGAGTGTATCAAATAAGACATTGGGGACTTTTTTCCCTTCTAATTTAAATAGAAGTTCTGCATCACGAAGAAAATATTTAACATACTGCGGATTTAATTTTTCAGGTGTACTAAATATCATGCTATAACGTTTCATCGTAAATATTTTTTAAGTACGATATTGTATCCTCTTCTAACAAGATATTTATCATTGTTGTGTTATCTTTAACTTCTAGATAATAATCAGCTAATTGTGTGATTTTTTTGTAAGATTGCTCCGTTATATACAATTTATTCTGATTCAACAAAGTATATATCTTATTTACAGAATTGATATTTATATTATTCCTCTTAATTTTGATAACTTGATGATAAATTTCCTCAATAGCCTTTCTCCGCTTTGATGCTTGTTCATCATGAATAGCTAGAGTCCTTGTTAAATACACAACAACCAATGCCATTATTATTGAATATACACCACCTAAATATCCACCAAATTCAGACCACTCTGTAGGATCATCACTAATCGGTGTTCCCCAAAAATTAACGATATAAGCAATCACAGGAATACTGCATAAGAAATATAGCAGGACCTTTTTCATCTTCATATTACTCCGAACGTATCTCCTTACCCTTACTTCTTGGAATCAATCCGAGGTCTTCACGGATAAAGCGAAGCTTGAGCAAGAGTTGCTTCATGCCTTCTACATCTAAACGGCCAGTATTGTGTGAGTGGTAGTCCTCTATCTTAGAAACTTCTTCGCTGCCATCTGTGAAGAACTTATCGTAATTCAAATCGCGGTTGTCACAAGGGATGCGGTAGTAGTCACCCATATCAATTGCCTTTGCCATTTCTTCACGAGTCACGAGAGTTTCGTACAATTTCTCGCCATGACGAGTACCGATTACACGCACCTCTGTTTCGCCGTATTTGGGATTGATTTGAGCATAAGTTTGCTTCAATGCTTCAGCCAATACGTCAAGAGTTGCTGCTGGTGCCTTTTGTACGAAGAGGTCGCCATTTTCACCATGTGTAAAGGCATAGATAACGAGGTCCACAGCATCGTCAAGCGTCATCATGAAGCGCGTCATGTTGGGATCGGTAATGGTGATGGGCTTACCTTGCTCAATCTGTTCTACCCAAAGAGGTATTACAGAACCACGACTAGCCATAACGTTACCATAACGTGTACAACAAATTGTAGTCTTGGCATTTTGCCCTAACTCGCGTCCCTTAGCAATGGCCACCTTTTCCATCAAAGCTTTTGAGATACCCATTGCATTGATAGGATATGCAGCTTTATCTGTAGAGAGTACAACTACATTCTTTACTTCATGGTCTATTGCAGAGAGAAGTACGTTGTGTGTACCAATAACATTCGTCATTGTTGCCTCCATGGGGAAGAACTCACAACTGGGAACTTGCTTCAAAGCCGCTGCGGCAAATACATAATCCACACCACGCATAGCAACATCCACAGACTCACGATTGCGAACATTACCGATGTAGAACTTTACCTTGCTCGCAACCTCTGGATATTGCGCTTGCAAGTGATGGCGCATGTCATCCTGCTTCTTCTCATCACGAGAAAGGATGCGAATTTCACGAATGTCACTCGTCAAAAAACGACGAAGTACAGCATTACCAAATGAACCTGTACCGCCTGTTATCAACAGGACTTTTCCTTCAAATACTGACATGATTTGTATGTTATGTGGTTTATTATTTTACATGCAAATGGGATATTTATATCACTCTACTTATGGCATATGTTATTTACGCATTCTTAAGCATTATAATCCTCCAAATGAATTGACATGTTCTAAATGGAAGGTCCCATATCATTTCGTGGGGATAGCGTAGTAAAAATTTTGAATTACGTTTGATAGAGTTCCACAAGCGTGGAATAAGTTTATGATGGTTCTGCCAGTTCATACGTGAATCATATTTACCAAAATTTCCTGCTTGCATTATTTCAGAAAGTAAGAAACGCCCTTCTTTATCATCAGGTTCCACCAAAAAATATTTAGATTCCAACCCTAGCACTTCTTGTTGTACCCACATCATAGCTCTAGCAAATCTAATCATGTTCAATTTGCGGAGCATGTTAATGGTACGTTGTTTACTTTCTGTCGCTATTGGTTGACGAAGTACATAATAATAATCCAATACTTGACGGAATCCAACTCCTTCTCCCAGAAAGTGTTCATAGATGTGTAACAATATATATAGCCTATTGAATTCATCCGTCGGTGTTGGGATATTCCCTATATCATCTGGCAATTGTACTTTGTGGTGGAATTGTTCCGTGGCACTATTGATGAAATATTCCTGTAATTTACGATTATCAATTGGTGCATACAAACTTCCTGGAGTTATATGTACTTCAACTTCAACGTCTTGATGTAGCGGATAGTGTATGTGACGATAAGTTAATCCTTGTAATCCTACTCTACTCTTTGCAAAGTCATATATCTCCTTACGACCGCCACTCAACCATATATCTATATCCCCCGAAGTTCGCAACAACGGGTTGGGATACAACGTCGAAATTCCCTGCCCCTTTAAGATACAACAATCAAATCCTTCATCTTGAAAAAACGTTATCGTTTCTAATGCTCGTTGATTTAGCAAACGATTTTGTTTCACGATGCGCTCCTTCATTATATACCATTGTAACAGGACATCTTTGGGAGGTCTTTGATGTTCTGGCAATCGCTCAATAGCTGGATACATTACTCCAACTAATGTTTGTCGAATTGCCATTTGATATATTTCTCTCCAATGGTCTGGCGTAGGCAAAACCGAAAATTCGCGTTGCTGACCTACTGCTATACGAAGTATCTCAAAAAATAATTGGTTCATATAGTTATTGTTTGGAGTGAAGGATTATTTAAAAGAATCATTCCGAGAGGAGAAGGGACTACAGAAGTCAGAAGTTATAATTGTTCTAACGTTCAGAAACTTCAATTAAGGTTGAACGATAAGAGAACGAGGAACGTTGAACGATTGTTCGTTCTGAGGTTCTGAAAGTTCTGAGGGACCATAGATTCGTTAAGAAGTTCTGATGTTAAGAGGCTCTGAAGTGAACGAGGAACGATTGTTCGTTCTGAAAGTTCTGAAGTTCTGAAGTGAACGATGAACGTTTAAGGTTGAACGATTAACGGGAATTGGGAGAATAAATTCAACTACTCGATTCCCGTTTATACCAAGTTTGGTAATTCTTTTACCAGACCTTTAGATATGTTTTTTTGTGCAATATCACCAGCATGACTATGTGATGCAATAGTATGTCGACCAATTGCATAACGATATGACATCCAAATATATAAGCGTGGATTTGCTGTAAACACTTCAAAGTTCCTATTTCTAATCGTTGCAACAATCCACTTTCGTAGAGTTGATATGCTTTCTTTTGGATCTGACCATCAATAGTGTTGTCGCTATAAGTGAACCAATCCAAAAAATCGTTTGCCCTGTTATTGGGATAGTTCTTTGCTAATATTTTTACACTTTCTGCATCTATTGCATCTGCTACTCTCTGCTTGCCATCTGGAGCTTCAAATTTGAAGTGGTTAGTGACGCTAACCACTTCGGTGGCGCCTTTAGATATTTTCCCCTTTAGATATTTCCAATAATTGCGACATTTGACATAACCTTCTTCTTTGTTGATGGCGCGAACGATATCTACAGCAGAAAACCACCATTTATTTAACTCTTCATCCCACACGGCACGGACTTCATAGTCATTGAAGAATCTGATTGATTTTTTGAATTGCAGAAGGAAGGATAAAGTTTAATGATTAATGATGGGAGTTGAGCAGTGAGAGGTGTCTACCATACGAGATGGTGACCATTGTCTGTTGACTTTAGGTTTCAGACTATAGACTCTTGACTTATGACTTTAGGCGCTAATGTTGGGTGGGTTTGAAAGAAAACTTTCAAATATCAAAAAAATATTTTGTGCGACGACATCCTCGTTTTTTACCTATGAGTGACACAAAACTCAATTTTGAAAAACGACAAAAAAGTGAAGCGAGGTTTGGGGACGTTGTAACTTTGCAGAGTCAAACGACAAAAGTTAACGCTCAACGGGCTACAGCCAACGGACTACTGTCAATCTATTTACGAATACTGGATGAGGCCCCTATCACACTTTAGCTAAACCATTTGATAACTTTTATTTAAACCACAAATCTTCACAAATTGACACTCATTCGCAACTTAACAAAAGTACCTATATTATTACTATTATTTATTAACCTTTAAATCCTAAAACTATGTTGAAGTATTCTTTGATTGAATGTATTGATCCTATTACGAACGAGGTGATGTCGTTTGAATGTATTACTCCTTTGACTCCTGAAGATTTGCAGGATGTTTCCTTTGAAACTAAAGAGGAGATATTTTATGTTGACTCTCTCTGGGATTTTATCAACAATGCTGAGTAATTCATTCAGAGTGAAGACCTTCTTTTTTTACTCGCAAATGGTCTCGTTCTCTTGACCTTGTGTCTATTCTTCTTACTATACCAATAAACTTTTACGAATCTTTAAGGTAGGTTCTAAAAATTAGTTTTTTATTCAGTTGATTTTCAACTTGACAGCTTGCGAATACTCAAACTAATTTATAGAAACTACCTAAATTCTTTTTACTACAATGTTGAAGTATTCTTTAATTAAACGCGCTAACCCTCTAACTGAAGAAGTTTGTTATCATGCCTCGCTTAACTCTCCTACCCCTATGACATTAGAGAGTTTTGCATCTAATATTTGTGGAAATTGCAACATTACCACACTACAATTGTATAATGTCATCTATCACCTTGAAAACGAAATTATAAGGGCATTGCAGAATGGGAATAGCGTACGCTTAGGTGATCTGGGATCATTCCATATCACTCTATCATCTACAGGAACTGACACACCAGACAAATTTTCAAAAGAGAACCTTCGTGAACTAAAAGTGAGATTCAGAGCCTCCACTAAAATGCGCAAAGGACTTGATCTGAAAAATCCCCAAATTGAAATTGTTCAAGAAAACTAAATTGTGAGTGATGAGCGGTGAGCTGATGGACGAACAATCCTGATAGTGCTCGCCGCCGCTCATTGCTCAGAGTTCACTAATCTCTTCTAAACAAATCGCGCGTATATACTTTATCTTCTACATCGTCCAAACAGGAGTCATAACGCCCCCTCGACAAGCTCAGGATGTATTAGCTTATTGTTTTGATTTTGATAATTCTTTTAATAAATCAAAATTTCCTGCGATTAATGCCTCTTTCTTTGCTCTAGACCAACCTTTTAGTTGTCTTTCTCGTTGGAAAGCCTCTGGATAGGTAGTGTATTCCTCAGTGTAAACAAGTTCTATTGGTTTGTGGATTCTCGTGTATTGTGAGCCCCATTCTAAAAAATGCTTCTTTATGCGTTGTTCTAAATTTGAAGTAGAACCAATGTAAAGACTATTGTCTGCACATCGAAGAATATATAGATGGGGCATTATATAATTTTATTTTAGTCACGACGGAATAGGTCGCGAGTATATACCTTGTCTTCCACATCATCTAGAATTGAGTCATAGCGGTTAGCGATGATGGCCTGGGATTGTTGTTTGAACTCATCCAGGTTATTGACGACCTCGCTACCGAAGAAAGTGGTGCCGTCTGCAAGAGTGGGTTCGTAAATAATAACGTTGGCCCCCTTGGCTTTAATGCGCTTCATAACACCCTGGATGCTACTCTGACGGAAATTGTCGGAGTTGGCCTTCATGGTAAGGCGGAAGATGCCGATAGTGGGGGGAGTTTGAACGTTGAACGTTGAGGGTTGAACGTTGAGAGAATTGTATTGATTATTCTCTGTATAGTCGTACCATCCTGCGAGGTGGAGGACTTGGTCGGCTATGAAGTCCTTTCGGGTGCGGTTGCTCTCTACAATTGCGGTCATCATGTTTTGAGGCACGTCTTGGTAGTTGGCGAGCAACTGCTTGGTGTCCTTAGGTAGGCAGTAACCGCCGTAACCAAAGGAGGGGTTATTGTAGTGTGTGCCAATACGGGGATCAAGTCCGATTCCTTGGATGATGGCCTGCGAGTCAAGTCCCTTAACTTCTGCGTAGGTATCAAGTTCGTTGAAGTAACTTACACGGAGTGCTAAATAGGTGTTTGCAAAGAGTTTTACAGCCTCGGCTTCGGTTGAACCCATGAAGAGAACGGGAATGCCTTTGTATTTTGGGTTAACGGTGGAGGTTCTGAAGTTCTGAGAAACCTGCGGTTTGTTTTGAAGTCCTGAGGTTCTGAGGTCGCCCATTTCCTCTCCATTACCTATTGCTCCCTGAACAAGGAGCATGGCAAAAGTGTGGGCGGCGGTTTTCAGGCGTTCGTCCTCTTGGGGATAACCAACGATGATGCGTGAGGGATAGAGATTGTCGTACAGCGCTTTGCTCTCGCGAAGAAATTCAGGAGAGAAAATGACATTTTCCGTTCCTAACTTCTTGCAAATGGATTCAGTAAAACCAACGGGGATGGTACTCTTGATAACCATCACTGCGTTGGGGTTGATACGCATCACCTGCTTAATCACACTTTCCACGGCAGAGGTGTCAAAGAAATTTTTCTGACTGTCGTAGTTGGTAGGAGCTGCGATAATTACAAACTCGGCATCCTTGTATGCTACTTCTGCGTCAAGGGTGGCTGTGAGATTTAGTTGGTACTCCGCAAAGAACTTTTCTATGTACTCGTCCTGAATGGGTGAAACACGACGATTAATCATATCCACTTTCTCGGGTATGATATCTACTGCGAATACTTCGTTATGTTGTGCCAGCAACGTGGCCATACTGAGACCGACGTAACCGGTTCCTGCTACTGCTATTTTCATAATTAAAAGATGGGTATGATTATGAACGTTTGAAAGGGACTAAAAAGATATTCTCCAACTTTTTTCTTATCGGATATAAAGCATATCTTAATCTCCATTTAAACGTGAATTCATTTTTCACTAAAGCATATACTCGTCTTACCTCTACATCCGTCTGCCATGCTTTGACTGATTGATAATCCTTTGGGAAGGTTAAATAGAAGAAAAGATGAAATATCATGCGCAAGAACTCTATGGAGTCAAGTCTCAAAAGGGTGTACCTTTGAAGTAAAAGATGAAACGTCTCTAAACTCTTAGAAACAGGCATTCTATAGTGACGAATATTTGCGGTTTTTTTGTAGATATAGTAAGATTGAGACAGGTATTGTATTGATTTCGTATGATATAAATAATCCAACATAAACAAAGTATCCTCTCCCATCTTTATTCCTTCTATAAAGGATATATTATATTTTGATATGATCTCTCTCTTAAAAAATTTAGCCCAAGGAGTGCGATAAATAAGTTTATCAATGTTCGCATTTAATTCTGCATGGAAGTATTGAGTTGAAACAATTCCCTTAACAAAATCATAACTTTTAAATCCACTAGAGTCCCAATCCTTATAATTCTGGATTAGTAGATCCTCAGAAGAATCTGAGGGAATATCTAAAAAACCTTGCTCTATAAAATCGTCTGCATCGATAAAGGTTATCCATTCTCCCTTACATATCTGAAGACCTGCATTCCTTGCAGTACTAACACCGCCATTTTCTTTATGCAAAACAATTACACGTTCATCCAGTTTCGCATACTCGTCACAAATTGCACCACTATTGTCTGGACTACCATCATCTACTAATATAAGTTCGAAATCTGTAAAGGACTGGGATAAGATGCTATTGACACACTGATGCAGATACTGCTCAGCTTTATAAATGGGGACAATTACTGAGATTAGGGGAGAAACGAGCATTGTAAAATATTCTTTATTAAGGTTTCACATTATAATAATAAGTATTTCAACGATGTAGTTTAACTAAAGTTTTTTCATAACTATAATACAAGTTTTATACAACATTTAATACTACTTATTATTCCATTGTCAAGTTCAAATTATGTCATTTGTTTAACAAGGTATCCAAATAGTTAAGAATATTGGTTGCAGCCTCACTTTTATTGAGTCCCAATTTGCTTATTTCTTTATGACGTGTGTCTCGGTTTATGTCTTTTCGTTCGCACAATATTTCTGACAATAAAGCTATCAATTCTTCATTATTATTCGCATAATAGAATGTTTGATACAATTGTTCAAGCATCGGATTGGGGGGCAAATTTTCTTTATGATAATACAGGCGAATTAAGGGTTTATCCATACATGAATATTCTGTCATAAACGAACCACAATCCGTAATCATAGCTATTGAATCCTGAAAGTATTCTATATAATCAGATGTATTGCAATAAACGCCGAGTTCTTTCCAAGCATCATAGTATGCATCAACCTCTTCTTCGGACCATACTCCCGTTGCTTTTAATTCTTGATACAGCAACGGATGCGGTTTAAATACCCAGTTAAGTTCAGAATGTTGTTGAGCAAATTCTAGAATAAGTCTGCCATTTTCCAAAAATGAAGAATAAGTTAAGAGTCTATGTTTGCCCTCAACAGGGAATGAAAAATGGGGAGCATATATAACATACTGCTTATTGGAAGTTGTACTTTTTGTAGTCAACAAGTCTATCATTGTATGACCTAATCCCAAGCATTTGCCTGCATAATAGCGTTTATCTAGTTTTGATTCAAAAAAATTAGCAACCTCCTCATTCAATACTATATACCCAAATATTTGCTTATGCATTAACTGACCAAATTCTATATCTTGATCAAAATTATTCATCAAATAATATGGAATATAAAAAGTCAGCGCCCTACTCGCAAAATGAGCTGGAAATGGGAATATTGGCGAATCCCATGGCTGCTGATAAAACAGTATATCAGGTTGATAAGATATAGGAATGTTGCATCTTTGAGTGTCATTGTCCCATATATTCACAACATTCATTTCTTTTGACTGAAAGAAACTAACTATATCTTTAAGTTTTTGTTGGATAATTTTAGGGGCACACCGCAAATCTTCTCCTGAGGGATAAACCAACAATACAGGTTTGTATTTATCTGATTTACTCAACAAGTCATAAAGAGACTGACATTTCCACTTTGATATATTAGATACACTAAATGCTACGACTATCTTTCTTTTACCATATGCCCTTCTAATTCGAAATAAAGCTAGTCGATACTTCAACCTTAGAAAAAATATTTTACGAATTCTACGCATATACTAAAGTACAAGTAAAAGGTTATATAATTAGACTCTTTAAGACCCCTATGAATGCTCTAATATAGACTGTAATTCAGCACCCATTACATGAATTGTTTCAAAATTGCTTTGCTGAAATCTTGCGAATAATTCGTTTTCTTTGTCGGTGTCAAAGATACGATAAATCCCAGTTTGTTTTAACACAGCAGGGCGACCTACAAAGAGATTTCCCTTTGACTCAACATCTGAAAAATCCTTATTTATTAGACTGCCAGATGACAATATTGAATATTGAGGAATTTTACTTCCCTTACACACCATTGTATGATTCCCAATCCAACTATTTTTACCAATAAATACGGGTGCTGAACAATACTTAATTGAATTATCCTTTTCATTAAACACAAAATGAAAATCGGAATCCATTATTTGTACATTCCAAGATATTCTCACATTATCCTCTATATCAACCTGCATATTAGAATACACTAGACTTTAGGTATTTATCAAGACTCCATCTCCAAGCGACATACGTCCTTGACGACCAACAACGATGTTCGCTCCATTTCGAATAGTGATATTCTTTCCTAAAATCAACCTTGCTGTTGGAGATACCCTTATATAGGTGTAAGTTCCTTTCAAAGAACTCATGGGGTAAGGGAAATCTCCTATACTAATCATAAATCTTTGAATTTTTGTTCCTGGGCGAAACTGTAATCCACCTCTTTTTATTTGTATATCTGTGTTATAATAAATCTTAAGAGGTAATTTAAGTGCTATTTCTAATGGGAACAACTTAAGGTTTAAATTAAATATAATGTTTTGAACACATTAAAAGAAAATAGTCCCTTCATACTCTCCAAGCATGTCGCAATTTTATTCATAAAATCGAAACTTGATATAATACAACAGGTTAATTGATGTATCTTCGAAACTCAACAATATTACTCTTGTATTCTTCAATACCATTTTTAAATAAAGAAGAGGTTCCTGCAACGAACATGCTTGCACCAAGGTCTCGAAGTATTCGACCATTTTCACGAGTTATATTACCATCTACCTCTATGATCAAATCTTCACGCCCTTTTTCCCTTAACAATTCAACTACCTTTTTTGCTTTATTAATTGTAGAAGGTACCATTTTTTGGCCTGCAAATCCTGGATTTACCATTAATAAATTTATACCGTCAATGTAATCCAAGACCTCTTCCATCACATACACAGGAGTAGCTGGATTTATTGCCAAAAAACGTTTACATCCATAAGGTTCAAGGTAATCTAAAGCTCGCTGAACCTGGAAAGTACTTTCATAGTGAATAGAAACTATATCTGTAGAATCAAGACCTAACCAATTTAATTTATACTCAGGATCTTTAATCATTAAATGTATATCCAAAGGAATAGACGTTAGTTTTCTTAAACCACGAATATAATCTACACCCAAACCAAAATTTGGTACAAAAGTCCCATCCATTACATCTATATGCAAACGCTCTATAGATTCTTCCTCAAAGATTTTAATTGTATCCTTTAAATCTATTAGATCTGTACACATCATTGATGCAGAAATTTCACTCTTGCGCATATACTTCTTATTCATTCCAAATCGTCATCACCTTACAATAAGGTTCTTTATGACTCTTCATTAAATTCAAACCTTCAACCAAATGATTTTGAGAGAAACTATGTGAAACTAACAACTCTACATCAATCTCATTATTTGCTATAGCATGCACAGCTTCCGTCCAATCAGAAGGATTTACTCCGTCGTAGGAGGAATTCCAAGTTCCTTTCAATGTAAGTTGTTTACGTAAAATACGCCAATATAAATTTTGAGACAATTTGATTTCCCCAGATGGATTTCCCATTAACAGTACAGTACCTCCAGGTATGGCTGCACTAATAGCTAAATCCACAGCAGTGGGAGTTCCTACGGCTTCTAAGACAAAATCATACTGTAACAATTCTTGCGCACTGGTAGTAACACTATATTCCAAACCGCATTTCTCAACCAAATTTCGTTTTGTTTCGTTACGACCTATTACGGTAACCTTACTAGCACCAAATTTATATGCCCATTGTCCAGCACTAAGACCAATCATGCCTGTCCCTATAATTGCAACATTATCACCTTGTTTTACTCCACCTAATTTAATAGCATGAAGAGCAACTGATAATGGTTCCAACATTGCTGCAGAAGTAAAAGAAATGGAATTAGGTAATTCTATCAAATTCCACACTGGAACTACTACATATTCTGCATAACCTCCATCTCTACGCGATCCAACATAGTCATAATTATCACACATCTCATAGTGTTTGCTTTGACATTGTGGACATTCTCTACATGGTATTAAAGGGAATATACCAACCTTCTTGCCTACAAAATATTGATCCTTCACATCCCCAACGGAATGTACAATACCAGAAAATTCATGCCCAGGAATTGTTGGAAAATGATAAGTTCCTTTGGTATACACCCTTGAAATGTCAGAACTACAGATACCAGCAGCTTTAACCATGACTACTGCCCATCCCTTAGGACATGCTGGGATTTGTATTTCTTCATAGCGTAAATCATCTATTGCATGGAGAACATAAGCTTTCATAAGCATTTACTTACTGAAAAATTATCGCTTCAAAATTTGACAAATCTTCTGGGGTTGTAATCTTAAAGTTCATAGGATCACCTTCTATCATTTGACAATTAAGTCCTACTTTAAAAGCCAACTCCGTACTTCCGTTTATTTTAAGGAGTTCTTCCTTGGGCATATCCTCATGAATTTTAAAATATTTCACTAAACGGAAGGCTTCTGGGGCTTGACCGCTCCATAAATGATTCCTGTTTAAAAGCGATTGTATATGAATTCCATCTTCACTTAAATAAGTAGTATCTTTCACAGGAACAACTGGCATAACGCCATCAACTTCCTCACAACTAGTATAACAACGATTAATCAAATCTTGACTTACCAAAGGACGAGCCGCATCATGAATAAGCACTATATCTTCGGGGGTATTTACATATTCAATCACAACTTTTAATCCATTGTAAACAGAATACTGTCTAGTTTCACCTGCCTCTGCATAATAAACTGGTTTTTGAGGAAGAAGTTTCGATACATGTTTCTCTACAAAATTTCTCCATTCATTAGCAACAACAATAACAATAGCGTCTGTTAACGAGTTGTTCAAAAACTGTTGAACCGAATAAGATATAATTGGTCTATCACCAACTACTACATATTGTTTCGGAATTTCCAGTCCCATGCGAGAACCAACACCTCCAGATAATACAACTGCTATTCTTTTCATAAAAGCGCTTATTTTAAATCACAAACACATCCTGTTGGATTATTTATAACTGACCAGCCGATATTTTCGTAGACTTTAGATCGGATTAAACTTTCACTTCCTATCATACTGTTCGTACACAGAGTTTTTGGAGATGAATTCGGGAACGATGTGCTTCATGTATTTGACCATTTCGGGGATTTCTACTTCACGAGCATAGATCTCGAGTTTGTCTACGGCCTGACATGCGTCATCGTAGTTGTACTCACGTACCTTGGCGATATGAATGCGTTTATGGTCTGTGGGAATGGTGTTTTCGGCGTTGGAGAGTACTTCTTCGTAGAGTTTTTCACCTGGGCGAAGTCCGGTGTACTCGATGTTGATGTCCTTGCCTTCTACGAGTCCGGCGAGTTTGATCATGCGCTTCGCGAGATCGGCAATTTTAACGCTCTCACCCATATCGAACACGAAGATTTGGTTGCCATCTGTCATCGTTGCGGCTTCCATCACAAGGCGACAAGCTTCGGGGATAGTCATGAAGAAACGCGTGATTTCAGGATGCGTAACGGTAATAGGACCTCCCTTTTCAATCTGAGCACGGAAGCGGGGGATTACAGAACCATTAGAACCAAGCACATTACCAAAGCGAGTAGTCACAAACTTTGTCTTTCCAGGTGTTTTACCCTGCTCCATGCTCAAACCGAGACTCTGCACATAGATTTCAGCCAAACGCTTGGTACAGCCCATTATATTCGTGGGGTTCACGGCCTTATCGGTACTAACCATTACCATCTGTTCTACATCGTACTTCAAACAGAAATCTGCCACATTTCGAGAACCATAGACATTTACCAAAACGGCTTCACATGGATTGTCTTCCATCAAGGGCACGTGCTTGTAAGCTGCAGCATGGAATACTACCTGAGGACGATGCACACGGAAGGCAAAATCAAGGCGTTGGGGTTGACGCACGTCTCCAATCACTGGAACGAAGTCCAATTTTGGGAAACGTTCTTCAAATTCAAGGCGCACATTGTGCATCGGTGTTTCGGCATTATCAAACATCACTAGTTTCTTAATACCAAACGTTGCCAACTGACGACACAATTCTGAACCGATACTACCCGCAGCACCCGTCACCATAACGACCTTGCCCGCAAAATTCTTCTTGATAACATCCATGTTGATTTGGATTTCCTCGCGGCCCAAGAGGTCTTCAATCTTCACCTCACGGATTACCGTACGCTCTGCCGTGCGTGACTTTCCGTATTCATCCATAGGAGGCGTAATCAAGAACTTAATGCCCAAATCCATACCATAAGCGATAAGGCGCTCACGCTCTGCTGACGCACTGTGTTGAGTGGGGAAGATAATAGCATCAACATCCCATTTACGGCAGATAGACTTAACGTCTGCCAACGTGTTGAAATAATTACCAGGAAGGTTTTGAAGCGAAAAAGCACTGGGTTTCTTGGCAAAATCGATAAACCCAAGAATGCGATAGGCGGCCGTTCCCTTAAAACGCATAGCAAGCGAAGCCGATTGCTCATCACTGCCATAAACCAACACATTGAGTGTTTGCGAATTGTATGACAGATTTAACTTCAAGAAGTCATACACCCAAATCATGAGCACGCGCACTACCATCAACAGACCGAAAGTAAAGATCAAGTCAATGAGCAATATATGCACACCAAAGTGGAAACCAGTAGAGAACATCTGGAACAACAATTCGGCTGCAAGCGCTACACAGATTGATTTTCCAACTACAGCCATGAATATACGTGCCAAGTCGCGCAATGTTGAGTGACGAATGATGGTACGATTAGTTTTCAACAACTTAAAGCACAGCAGAGATATCACAGCAGCTATTAACAACCAACTGACGGACAACGTCCACTCGGGTTTCCATTTACTCATAAACATGATGAGGAACATCGCCAGAAACGATGCTGTAACAGAGCAAGCGACGTCAATCATCAAGATCAACCACGGACTCAAATAACGCTTAGGAAAAAGTTTCTTTTTAAGGTTAGACAACATAGCGATATTAGTTTTTTTATTATTTGCAAAATATAGATTTTCAGGAGTTTCACACTCTATTTTGCCCACATCTCGTGCAATCAAAACATGATTAAAGGGCACGAAAAAGAGGCCGACCTAATCAGTCGGTACAGAGTGGTTCCAGTAAAGATAAGCGATTAAAGAATACAATTCATCCTCGCCGAGAGGGTTGTAACTTGCGGTATTTCAATGTGTTACATATATACCCACAGGGGGGGGGTAAACCCTAAAAAATGTCCTGCGCGATAATATTTGCTGTAACTGACGAATACACAATACGGGTTACCTTGCAAAGGTATACATTATTTATATAATAAGCAAAAATTATTTGAGGTTTATTTTGTTATGAGGGGGAAAGAATGAAAGGATGAAAAGGGAAAGGGGAATGGTGAAAGATTAAAGATTAAAGGGGAAGATAACGTGGGGAGGGGATATAAGGGCCAGAAAGTACTGAGGGGCAGAAGTGACAATCTGGGGTGGGGTATGAGTTTCAGAAACTTTTCCTTATCATAGATGCAAAATCTGCGATGAAATCGTGGCTTTTATAGTTTAGAAGGTGGTTTTATTTACCACTATATGGGAACGACAGAGTACGCATACATTATGAACTATTTAATTCATGAATCTTGCTTTTGCTCTTTCAGAACGCAGGTCTGGCAGACATTACCGTTGCTTGCATAAGCCCTCCCTGAGAAAGGTACATCTACATCCTCACTTTATTAAAAATTCCTAAATAACGTTAACTACATATGTGAAGCCAAAATTATTGTGTAACTTTGCTTATAGAAAGAAGTTACAAACCGCGTTAAGCACAAAAGTTTGGATGACTATGAACAGATATTTGATTACATTGCTACTATTTGTAACGGGAAGTGCTCTCTGCTGTATGGCACAGGACGACCTTTATTTTGTACCGACTAAGAAAAAGGAGGTGCAGAAAGTCGACGTGAGCACTTCGTCGGAATACGACAACTGGGCAGACAACCGCAATAGCACAATAGACGTTGATGCTTACAACCGCCGTGGCACCAGCGACAAAACCGATGATTCGGCGTATTATCCGGAAGAAGATGATAATGAGTCGTATACCAATCGCATTGTGCGCTTTCATGCTCCTGGCGTTACTGTTGTAAGCAGCCCTTACTACACGGAGTATATCGACGTCTATGCCGACCCGTGGTACTCTTTTTACAGTCCTTATAGTTGGTATAACTATACTTGGAGCAGTCATTACGGATGGTACTATTCGTGGGGATGGAATCGCCCTTACCATTGGTATTATAGTTGTTACGACCCTTGGTGGGGTTGGCACGGACATTACCACCCTGTCCATCACCCTGTGTGGTATCCGCACCATGGCGGTCATCATCACCATTATTACCCCTCACGCACTGAGCATCGTCGTCCTACGGCTAGCAATCGCGGTTACCGACCCAGCACAGAACGAGGTACACGTCCGTCGGCAGACCGCCGTCCTAGACAGAACCGCGAGAACACTTCAATTAACCGTGGCAACACTTCAACAAACCGCAACTCCGTATCTACCGATCGCAATACGCGCAGACCCTCCTCAGCGGTATCACCCAGCAGAACCGAGCGTCCACAGCGTGTAATGAGCGGAGGTAGTCGAACAGAACGCTCAATGGGAGGTTCGCGCAATTCGGGAGGAAGAAGACGGTAAAATCTTTCTTACCCTACTTGTAAATCCCCCTCACAACGCACTATCCCTTTTTATTCTCACGCAGATTCCGCAGAAAGCGCAGAGGCCATGCGGACCCCCTAGCAAAGAAGTTTTGAATTACGCAGATGAGCACACGCTCTGCTTGTGCTTTGCCTTCCGGATGGAACATACAAGAGAAGTGTAATCCTCCATAAGAGAAGACATCTATTTTCCTGCGTGAGTTTGCCTACCGGACCGTTATTACTTCAAACAAAAAAACTTTCATACATTATGAAACGCATACTATTCCCTTTACTCATACTCTCCGCACCATTAGCGGCGCAAGACGTTTATCGTATGGAATCATTCTCAGCTACGGACCTTAATGGTACGGCGCGCTTCGTGGGGATGGGCGGTGCGATGAGTGCTTTGGGTGCTGATATTTCGGTGATGGGCACTAACCCCGCGGGTATTGGACTTTACCGCCGCAGTGATTTTGCAGCTACAGCGAGTCTAACGGCGCAGCCGCATGCAGAAAAGTTTAACGATATTGGCAGAACGCGTGCTTCATTTGACCAAATTGGGTTTGTCTACGCCATGGATATGGGCGACTTTGACGGACTCAAATTTATGAACATTGGGGTAAACTACCAGAAGAGTCGCAACTTCAAGAATCACATCGACGTGCGAAACTTTGCTACGGGTGGACTTTCACAATCGTGGCAGATGATGGACCTCGCCTATTCAGGAGGGTGGCTTGACTTGGAATACGGTGAAGATCGCGAACTCACCACGCCTTTCACAAACTTGGGATACGACACCCAACTTATTTACCCCACTTACGACAGCGAAGGATATGTTGACGGTTACGAACCCTCGGATGCAGACAACTACACCTATCGCCGTGTGCAATGGGGCGGAGCGCATGAGTTGGACTTTAATGTTGCCGCAAACATCAACGACCGCCTTTACATCGGTGTGACGGCAAAGTGCTTCTTCTTAAACCAGAAGACGTATACCAATTACTCTGAAATGCTTATCGATCCCACAGACAATAGTTTGCATGAATATTACTACCTTAACGATGAGCGCACAGAGGGCGAAGGTTATAGCGGTTCGTTGGGCGTAATTTACCGTCCAAGCGAATACAGCCCATTCCGCGTGGGGTTGGCTATCCATATGCCTACGTATTATAGCATTGAAACTTCGTCCGACCTCTATATGGAGACTCCCTATGCGAGTGGAAGTCAAAACTACACAGGTATGGGCGACCGCGTGTTTAACAAATACGAAATGTCTACTCCCTGGCGCTTCAACCTCTCAATGGGGAGTACATGGAGTAACCGATTGGCATGGGGTGTAGAATATGAGTTTTACGATGCAGGAGCGATGACTGTAACCTACGACGAAGGATTTGCGAAGGACTATGCGCTGAAACATGAAACCGACCGTCAGTTGCAGTTTGTACACATCCTCCGTGTGGGTGCTGAATTGCGCCTCATTGACGGACTTTACGCACGCGCTGGTTACAATTATCAGAGTTCACCCTTCAAGAAGAGTTCGTACCTCAACCACTTCCTCGACAGTAGCAACTATTACTATGCAACTAACACCGACTACGTCAACCTGGGTGAACTACAACGCCTCACAGCAGGCGTAGGCTACCGCTCGGGCAAATGGTATGCCGATATGTCGTATCAATATCAAGTACAGTCGGCAGATGTCTATGCTTTCCACTTGCCTGAAAGTGCCGGAAATACCGCCAACCGCCTGCAAGCTGCGAAAGTAGACCTTGATCGCCACAATGTGCAACTCACCGTGGGTTACAAGTTCTAAATCCACGCGCATAGTAACGCAAGGACGCAATATACAGTTGCGGAAAACGATAGGTCCTGCAAGATTATACAAAAATGAGCGAGCGAGGGCGCATAAAGCACCTTCGCTCGCTCATTTTTATTGGTAAGAATATAGGTATTATACCTGCGTATTATTCTGACGACATCGCCATACGTGAACGGGCAAATTCCTCGATGAAATCGATGGTTTTTGAAATCCCAAGCACCGAAGAATTGACGCAAAGATCGTAGGTTTTTGCCTCACCCCAACGCGAGGAGGCGTAGAAGTTGTAATACGTTTCGCGCGTGCTGTCTCCGTTGTGCATCATGCGCTTTGCCTCCTTATCATCCACCTGGTGGTGGTTCTTGATTCGGACAATGCGATCCGCCTCATCGGCAGAGATGAAAATATTAAGGCAGTTGGGATAGTCGCGCAACACATAATCGGCACAACGCCCGATGAATACGCCCCCCTTCAACTGAGCCGCTGCCTTGCGGATGGCCTCCGCCTGGATGCGGAAGAGGGATTCGTCGGAGAGTTGGTTTTGATAAAATCCCGTAGTGTGCCCAATAACCGGAACGACCGATTCAAAGAGCGACTGAAAAAATCCCTTATGCTCATCACTGCGCTCAAACACCTCCGTGCAGAAACCACTCTCGCACGCAGCGATATCGAGGAGTTCCTTATCGTAATAGTCCATACCAAAGCGGCGGGCGAGTTCTTTACCCACCTCACGCCCACCACTACCTAATTGGCGCCCGATGTTTATAATCAATGGTGCAGATTTTAATTCGGAGAATGATAGATTTTCGATGGGCGTACCATCATTATTAAAGAAGTTATGCATAAAGGGAGAGGTAAAAGGGGAAAGGTTAGTGAGGGAAAAAGGATTGTATTTGTTTTGCTTTTGCCCCGTTGGGGCGTGAATGTAACCACAACAAACCCAGGGCGTTGCCCTGTTCTGATAGATTTGCAACTTGCACACACAGGAACACCACACACATTCACAAAAGGCAAACCTTTAAACTATCTGCGGTCGGGCACATTAGTTATTGACTGCTTGCATAGCCTTAAAACTTTTCATCTGGCGCCAAAGCATGACGACGGAAACGATGGTAGCCATAGCGTCGGAGAAGGGCATAGCGTACCACACACCATCGACCTTATTGTCCATAAACATGGGGATGATAAGAATGGCTGGGAGCAAGAACAACATTTGACGCGTGAGCGACAGGAAGATACTTTTTCCCGCATAACCAATACTTTGGAAGAAGGCCGTGGAAACAATTTGGAATCCAATAAGCGGGAAACACATCACCTGAATGGTTAATCCATGCGCGGCAGCAGCGATGAGTTCGGGAGAATCCTTAGCAAAAGGCGTTACGCAGAATTCAGCAATGAAGGTACCGACAATGAAACCCGTAGTTGTAATTACCGTTGCCGCAATGATAGAGAGTTTTAACACCCTAATGATGCGGTCGAACTTTCGCGCGCCGAAGTTGTAACCGGCAATGGGTTGCATCCCTTGGTTCAAACCAATCACTACCATTACGATGAACAGTGCCAGGCGATTCACCACACCGAAGGCACCGACGGCAATATCGCCACCATAGGTGGTCATTGAGCGCGTCACGAATATCGCTACGGTGCAGGCACAAAGGTTAATCAAGAAGTTAGGAGCACCAATCGTCAGTGACTCTTTGAGGATTTTTCGCTTCAAGCGAATACGCTTTGTTTCCAAACGTATGGGCGAATCCTTAGAGGTAAACAAGCGAATTTCCCACGCCAGCATGATTACCTGTGCCAAAATTGTTGCCGCACCGGCACCGGAAATGCCCCACTTAAACACAAAGATGAACAAGGGTGCGAGGAGGCAGTTGAGGAATACCGTTCCGAAGGTTGCATACATGGCCTGTTTCGGGCGGTTGGTAGAACGGAGCAACGAGTTGAGACCAAGGTAAAGATGCGTCACAATGTTGCCCGCAAGAATCACGGTCATAAAGTCGCGTGCAGGGCCAATCGTTAAGTCGCTGGCGCCAAAGAAGCGCAGAATGGGGTCAATAAACCACAACAAGATTATGCCCAACGATGTCCCCATAATGACATTCATGATTACCACGTTGCCGAGGATATCGCGTGCCGTTTCATAGTCCTTCTGCCCCAACTTTACGGACATCAGTGTAGAACCACCCACGCCCACCATTGCACCAAAGGCAGCAGTGAGTGACATTACGGGTCCCGTCAGAGCAAGCCCCATAATTGCCTCTTCACCAACACCTTGACCAATAAAGATAGCGTCAATAATATGGTAAAGCGACGAGGCTGTCATCGCGATAATTGCCGGAATGGCATACTGCATAAGCAGACTCCCCACCGGGCGCTCACCGAGTTCTAAAAATTTGTTTTCGTCTTGCATTTCATAGGGGGGTTGATGGTTGATTCAGGAGTTACAGAATAGGTCAACCCACTGCAAAGTTAAAAACTATTGTTGCATGGCTAACACGTCGTTCACTTATTTTTTATTTTGGGCAAAAAAATATCATTCGCACCCCTCAGGAATTGATTAAAAAGAGTTAATTTTACACTCAAAATGAAAGAGCCTAAAAAAATAGACTGTTATCACGTTCCCGTGATGTTATCAGAGTGTCTGGACGGTATGAATATCCGCCCCGACGGAACGTATGTTGACGTAACTTTTGGCGGCGGTGGACACAGCAAGGGAATCCTCAAACACTTGTCGGAGGAAGGTCACCTTTTCGGGTTTGACCAGGATGCCGATGCCGAGCAAAATATCCCTGCCGACGATAAGCGTTTTACCTTTGTGAGGAGCAACTTCCGCTACCTCAAAAATTGGATGCGCTACTACGATGTTGACGGTGTGGATGCGCTGTTGGCGGACCTCGGTGTGAGCAGCCACCACTTTGATGCCGAGGAGCGCGGGTTCTCTTTCCGCTTCGATGCCCCACTTGACATGCGCATGAATGGCCGAGGAGGTATGACGGCGGCCGATGTGGTGAACAAATATTCGGAGGAACAATTGGCAAACATCTTCTTCCTTTTTGGCGAGTTGAAGAATGCGCGCAAGTTGGCGAGTGTTATTGTTAAGGCACGCAGTCAGCAAACGATTGTCATGATACAAGATTTGCTCGACATTGTTAAGCCGCTCATGGGGCGCGACCGTGAGAAGAAGGACTTGGCAAAGGTTTTCCAGGCGCTCCGCATTGAAGTCAACCACGAAATGGATGCGCTTCAGGAAATGCTTGAGGGTGCGCTTCGCGTGCTGAAGCCTGGCGGGCGACTCGTTATTATGACCTACCATTCTTTGGAAGATCGCATGGTGAAAAACTTTATGCGTAGCGGAAACATTGAGGGGAAGGTGGAGCAAGACTTCTTTGGCAACCGCACAGCACCCATCCGTCCGCTCAGCAATAAGGTGATCATCCCTACAGCTGAAGAGCTGGAACAAAACCCGAGAAGTCGCAGCGCGAAGTTGAGGGTGGCGGAGAAGATTTAAGGCAACGGACAACAGACAACGGACAACCGACGCCAAACCGAGCGCAATCAACTGACGCCGGAGTGAGTGTAAAGATAAGTTTACTTAATCTTTGCCGAGCGACAAGGAAGAAAACTCGCTTAGGTTTACTTGAATTGCCGAGGTGCGACTTGCGAAGCTTGATGAGCGTCAGCGAATAAGGAGGAAAAGACCACGAAGTGGGATTAACGGTCAACGGACAACGGACGAACCATTCGCCAGGCAGTTGTACTCTGTACTCTGTTAACTGTACTCTAACTATCTCCTCTACTCGTTTACTAAAAACTCTTCTACTAAAAAAATGAAAGACCAAACCATCACCCCACCCCAAGAGGTGAACGACGAAATAGAACAAGCCGCCCTCGTGGAAGAGGTCAAGGCCAAAAAGCAGGATAAGGAAAAACTGTTTGACGAACTCACCGGTAGCGATGATGTTTCGTTGGCAGCCATCCTTGCAGGCGATATTCTGGCGGGAAGGTGGTTCCGTCAGAATTTCCTTTATATACTCTTTGTTACGGTGCTTGCCGTGGCATACGTCAGCAACCGCTATTTTTGTCAGCAGGAGCAAATTGAGACCAAGCAACTCAACGAGCAACTGATGGACATCCGCTACAAGTTACTGACGACATCAAGCGAACTGCGCAAGAACTCACGCGCCAGCATCATTGAACAACACTTAAAAGACTCCACCCTGAGAGCGGGGACAACGCCCAATTTCAAACTGATTAAAGATGGAATTCCCGAAAGATAAAATAAAAGGACGCTACACCTTCATCAAATGGATGTTTGTAGTATTTGGACTTGCCATCCTCAGTAAGGCCTTCTACACCATGACCGTTAAAAGCGACTATTGGAGAGAGGTAGCAAAGCAGCGCGAGCGTGTAAATCTGGAACTCAAACCCATGCGTGGCAACCTCCTTGCGTGCAATGGTGAGGTGCTCGCTGCCTCCATTCCGGAATTCTTGATGTACATGGATTTTGGAACATGGGAGAAGGATAGTGCACGTGCAGCAAAGGACTTAAAACGACGCGACTCTCTTTTCCTACAAAGTCTTGACACCATCTGCAACGGCATGGCCTACATCTTCCCCGATGTTGATGCCGGACGCGCACGCGAACATTTGCTCAACGGACAGAAGCGTCGCTCACACAGTTGGCCCCTCTACACGGCAGCAGTGTTGAAACCCGAGGCAGCAAAGAAGCGCAAGAACAAGAAACGCAATCAGCGCGTGACCTATGTGCAATACAAGGACATGAAGTCACTCCCTTTCCTGAGTAGCCCAATAGGCATCAGCGGTTTTTATGTCGACACCATCCCCGTGCGCAAAAATCCCTTTGGCGCCTTAGCACGCCGCACTGTTGGACGCTTTGATAGTTGTGCGCGCTACGGTCTTGAACTCTCCTGCGACTCGTTCTTGGCAGGTAAGTCGGGCAGTTATCACACGCAGAAGCTGATGAAACACTTGGTACGCGTGGTGGATGTGCCCGCCATTGATGGGTATGACGTGATGACCACGATTGATGTGGACATTCAAGACATCTGCGAAAGAGAATTGCGCGAACAGTTGGAGTACCTTGTAAAAAATAGCAACGGGCAGACGCAGGAGGGTGTTGTCATCGTGTTGGAAACCGCCACGGGTGACATCAAGGCGATGACCAGTCTCTCCCGCAATCCCGACAATAGTTTTTCCGAAAATCAACCCCTTGCCGTAGGGAATATGTACGAACCAGGGTCGGTATTCAAACCCATGTCGTTCCTCGTGGCTATGGATGATGGAAAGATGGATTTGAACAGTAAGGTGGATGTGGGGAACGGTGTGCGCCAGATGTATCGCCGATTCATGCGCGACCACAACTGGCGTCGCGGACATGGATATGGACTCATCCATACCGCGGAGATTATTAAGTATTCCTCTAACATTGGTGTGAGTGTCATTATCGACAATGCCTACAACAGTGACCCCGCTCAGTTTGTGGACGGTCTGTATCGCCTTGGCGTCGCTGAAGACTTAAAGATTCCGCTCGACCATTACCACAAACCCTACATCCGTCGCCCGACCAAGGAGAATTGGTCAAAGACGGCGCTTCCCTGGATGAGTATTGGTTACGAAACGCAGGTTCCCCCGATTTCTACGGTAAACTTCTACGCTGGCGTTGCCAATAACGGTAAACTCTTCCGTCCGCGCTTGGTAAAGGCACTCTTGCGCGACGGAAAGATTGTGAAGGAATTTCCCAACGAGGTGTTGCGCGAACAGATGGCGCGCCCCGAGGCGATCAAGATGATTCAGCACTGCCTCTACGAAGTGGTACACACAGGTCTGGGCAGACATGCTGGTTCAAAGATGTTTGATGTATCGGGCAAGACGGGTACTGCGCAGATTTGGACACGTGCCGGTAAGTCGCAGGAATACCTCATTTCGTTTGCGGGATATTTCCCCTCTCAACAACCCCGATATGCGTGTATTGTTTGTATCCGCAAGAGCGGAACTGCTTCGGGCGGAGGCATGTGTGGTCCCGTATTCCGACGTGTTGCTGAAAGCATCATGGCCAAGGCACATCAGTCGGACTTCTCCACAGCTCGCGACACAACAAATTCTCCCCTACCCTACGTTATGGAAGGCGACCTTGAAGCAAGCAGACAGGTTTTGAAGCAGTTTGGTATTACCCACAACGCTGACTTCGGCGAATATGCCACAGAAACTATTTGGGGGGACGTCAAGTCCGACCTGAATGCTCTTTCACTTTCTCCCAGCGATGAACCCAAAGATTCCGTTCCCGACGTTTGTGGTTACGGTTTGCGCGATGCCATCTTCCGTTTAGAGCAAGCGGGGTTATGCGTAAAGACCAAGGGCGCAGGAGTAGTGGTTCAGCAGAGCAAGAAACCCGGTTCGACCATACACCATGGAGACACCATTATGCTTACACTGGTTCCGAAATCCAAGAAGTAAAGAAAAATAGACACACAGGATATGTTACTCAAGGACATTTTATCCAGCGTCACCGTTGAAGCACACAAGGGTGACCTCAACATACCCATTGCAGGGGTAAATATCGACAGTCGTCGCATTGAGAAGGGGCACCTTTTCATTGCCGTCAAGGGTACTCAAGTCGACGGTCACACTTTTATTGATAAAGCCATTGCACAAGGGGCAACGGCAATCCTCGTATGCGACCCCATTCCCACAGATACTCCAGAGGGAGTCACTTTCGTGCGCGTTGCTGACACGGAAGATGCTGTGGGTAAGGTTGCCACCATGTTTTACGGCGACCCCACCTCAAAACTCAAACTCGTGGGTGTGACGGGTACGAACGGTAAGACTACCATCGCTACGGTGCTCTACGAGATGTTCCGCAAGTTTGGTCACAAGTGCGGTCTTTGCTCTACGGTGTGCAACTACATCGACGGTACACCCTACCCCACAGAATGCACCACACCCGACGCCATCACCCTCAACCAACTTTTGGCAGAAATGGTGGCACAAGGATGCACCTATGCCTTTATGGAATGCTCTTCGCATGCCATTCAGCAAAAGCGTATTGGCGGACTCACTTTTGCAGGTGCATTGTTCACCAACCTTACGCGCGACCACCTCGATTATCATAAGACATTTGACGCTTACCGCGATGCCAAGAAGGCCTTCTTTGACAATCTTCCCAAGCAGGCGTTTGCAATTACGAATGCTGATGATAAAAACGGCAGCGTGATGCTCCAAAACTGCAAAGCCACCTTGCGCAGTTACTCTACGCGCACTGCCGCCGACTTTAAGGGGCGCATTCTCGAAGAAAGCATTGAGGGCATGCTGCTCGACATTAACGGACAGGAAGTTAGCGTGCGCTTCGTGGGTCGCTTCAATGTCAGCAATCTGCTTGCCGTATATGGCGCAGCGGTAATGTTGGGCAACGAACCGCAGGAAGTGCTCCGCGTAATGTCGGAGTTGGCACCTGTAAACGGTCGCTTCGAAGCCATTCGTTCTCCTAAGGGCGTCAACGCCATTATCGACTACGCCCACACTCCCGATGCACTCCAAAATGTACTCACCTCCATTCGCGACATCGTGAAGAATAAGGCGCAGGTGATTACCGTTTGCGGAGCGGGCGGCAACCGCGACAAGGGCAAGCGCCCCCTTATGGCAAAAGAAGCAGTATCACTCTCCGACCGCGTGATTATCACGAGCGACAATCCTCGCTTTGAAGAACCCGAGGCAATCATCAACGACATGCTCGAGGGGTTAGACGCAGAGCAACGCACACGCACCATTGCCATTACCGATCGTCGCGAAGCCATTCGTGCGGCTGTAATGATGGCGCAAGCGGGGGATGTGATTCTCGTTGCAGGTAAGGGACACGAACCTTATCAGGACATCAAGGGCGTGAAGCACCACTTCGATGACCATGAAGAGGTGCGCGCAGCTTTTGGTATATAGAAAAATTGAAGGACATGCCTCTCGCAGAGAAACATGTCCGACATCCTAAAAAATAACTCCGAGATATTTTAATTTATCTGGGAGATAATTTCAACAAGCTCCCAGATAAATTCCAACCATTCACAAATGCTTTACTATCTTTTCCGCTCACTCGACCAATTCGGTATTCCCGGCTCAGGGATGTGGTCGTACATATCTTTCCGCTCACTGCTGGCACTCATTCTGGCGCTCGTCATCTCCGCATGGTTCGGCCAGTATTTCATTCGCTGGATGAAGCGCCACCATTATAGCGAGGCGCAGCGCGATGCGTCAATCGACCCGTTTGGCGTAAAGAAGATTGGCGTTCCCACCATGGGCGGCGTCATCATCATCGTAGCCATTCTCGTGCCGTGCTTGCTCTTGGGGCGCCTCGGCAATGTTTATATGCAGCTCATGTTGGTCACTACGGTGTGGCTGGGCATTGTAGGTTTCCTTGACGACTGGATTAAAATGAAGAAGACCAAGGAAGGTCTTCCTGGGAAATACAAAGTCTTTGCGCAGGTAAGTTTGGGACTTTATGTAGGGCTTACGCTTTACCTCGACCCGGGTGTCGTGATGCACGAGAATGTTACGAAGCAACATACACCCGAGAAGATTGAAATTGTGCATAAGAGCGAGGCGGTAAAGTCTCCCCAAACCACGATTCCCTTTGTCAAAAACAACAACCTTAATTACTCTGACCTCATGGAGTGGTGCGGAGAATACAAGGGCGTAGCGGGATGGGCGCTTTTCGTGCTGATGACCGTGTTTGTCATCACCGCCGTATCCAACGGAGCAAACCTCAACGACGGCATGGACGGGATGGCGGCGGGCAACTCGGCGATAATATGCATTGCCCTTGGGATACTCGCTTACGTCTCGAGTCACGTGGAGTTTGCCAGTTACCTTAACATCATGTACTTACCCCGAACGCAAGAACTCGTAATCTTTATCTGCGCTATGGTCGGTGCGCTCATCGGTTTCCTTTGGTACAACGCCTACCCCGCCCAGATTTTCATGGGCGACACGGGTTCGCTCACCATTGGCGGTATCATCGCCGTGATTGCCGTTATTATTCACAAGGAACTCCTGCTCCCCATCCTTTGCGGCGTATTCCTGGCAGAAAATTTGAGTGTCATTCTCCAAGTTCAATACTTCAAATGGGGCAAGCGCAAAGGCAGAATGCAACGCCTCTTTAAGCGCACACCGATTCACGACGCCTTCCGCACGCTTCCCGAACAGTTGGTTCCGGGATGTAAGTACGTCTTTGGCAACTGGCCCAAGGGTTCTTGGCACGAAGCCAAAATCACCGTGCGCTTCTGGATTACAACCATCCTCCTTGCGGCACTCACCATCATCACGCTAAAGATTCGTTAAGACCATCTGACTCATCAATGAAAATTGCTATACTTGGCGCTGCCGAAAGCGGCGTGGGCGCAGCCATCCTTGCGCAACAAAAGGGATACGACGTCTTTGTTTCCGACATGGGAAGCATCAAGGCAAATTATAAAGAGATGCTCGACGCCCACAACCTCAGTTGGGAAGAAGGCAAGCACACCGAGGAGCGCATCCTTGATGCTACAGAAATCATCAAGAGCCCCGGAATTCCCGACACGGCTCCAATGGTGCAGAAAATTATAGCTGCTGGAATTCCTATCATTTCAGAAATTGAATTTGCGGCACGCTACACCACTGCCAAGATGCTTTGCATCACGGGTTCGAACGGAAAAACTACAACCACCTCGCTCATTTATCATATTATGCGTGAGGCGGGAATGAATGTAGGTCTTGCGGGAAACATTGGGCACAGCCTTGCGCTGCAAGTGGCACAGGAAGACAAGGAATGGTATGTCATCGAACTTTCTTCCTTCCAGTTGGACAACATGTATGCTTTCCGCGCCAACATTGCCGTACTGCTCAACATCACGCCCGACCATCTCGACCGCTACGACTTCTGCATGCAGAATTATGTAGACTCAAAGATGCGCATTTTGCAGAACCAAACTGCCGACGACACCTTTGTCTATTGGACGGGCGACGAATTTATTGCCACCGAATTGCAGAAGCGCCAACCCGCGTGCCAAATCTGCGCCTTCCACGAGAATGTAAGCGGACCTTGCGCTGAGGGAACGACGCTCACAGGTTACATTCAGAACGGCACCTTCACGATTAACGCTCCCCGCCCCTTCACAATGCCTGCCGCAGAACTCTCCTTGCAGGGTAAGCACAACATGCGCAACATGATTGCTGCCGCACAAGCATGTCTTGCTGCCGGAGTTTCAGACGAAGCACTTCGCGCGGCGCTCGCCACCTTCCCCGGCGTAGAACACCGCCTGCAAAAAGTGGGCATCCACAACGGCGTGACGTATATCAACGACTCAAAGGCTACGAATGTCGACGCTTGCTACTGCGCACTCGACAGTATGGAGACGCCCGTAGTGTTAATCATTGGCGGTAAGGACAAGGGCAACGATTACAGCCAACTCACGGAGATTGTGAAAGAGAAGTGCCGCGCACTGGTATTCCTCGGCGCCGACAACTCTAAATTACACAATTTCTTCGGCGATTTCGGCATCACCATCCTTGACACCCACTCTATGAAAGACTGCGTCCGCGCATGCCACAGCGTAGCACAACCTGGCGACACCGTATTGCTCAGTCCTTGCTGTGCAAGTTTCGACCTCTTTAAGAACATGGAGGATCGTGGCGAGCAATTTGTGGAGTGTGTTGAAAAACTTTAAGATTAGAGTACAGAGTACAGCTACCTTGCGGATATTCCCCGCATGGTTATTTCTCATTTCTCCTTTCCTCTTTCTCCTTTCCCCCTATGGCCTCCATCTCCAAAATATTTAAGGGCGACCCCACTATTTGGGTAGTATATTTCTTCCTGTGTATCATCTCAATCGTAGAGGTGTTTTCAGCAGGGAGTAGTTTGGCATACAAGTCGGGCGACTTCTTTGCACCCCTGATTAAGCAGGTTTCGTTCTTGGGTGCAGGCACTGTTGTGGTGCTCTTGGTATCACGCATACCGTGTCGGTACTTCAAGATATTTCCAATAGCCCTGTTGCCCGTTTCGGGTGTGTTATTGTTCATAACCCTGTTCTTTGCCGAAGCCACAAACGACGGTTCGCGCTGGCTTTCTATTGGTCCTATTTCGTTCCAACCCTCCGAAATTGCGAAATGCGCACTCATTCTGTACACGGCACTTATTCTATCATCTATGCAACGTGAGGACGAGGCGGCACCAAAGGCATTCAAGTACATCATGATTCCTACGGTGTTTATCTGCGGACTCATCTTCTCGGAAAACTTCTCTACAGCCTGCCTACTCTTCGGCGTCATCATGCTCATGATGTTTGTGGGGCGCGTTCCCTACAAGCGATTTGGGCAACTCATCGGGTTCTTTGTGGGACTTGCGGCACTGATTGTCGTTTCTACAAAGGTGTTGCCCAAGAGTTTCGTAGACGACATCTCCTTCCTCCACCGCGCCGACACATGGGTATCGCGTATCGATAACTTTACCGAAGGTGGCGACGACGACCCCAAGAATTATGACTTGAAAGAGAACGCACAGGTGGGTACGGCAAACATTGCCATCGCTACGTGTAACATCGTTGGTTTGATGCCCGGCAACTCTGTGCAACGCGACTATTTGAGTCAGGCGTACTCCGACTTTATCTTCGCTATCATCATTGAGGAATTGGGTATTTGGGGTGCTACGCTCGTGGTGTTCTTCTACATCGTACTCATCTTCCGAGCCTGGCGAATCGCCTCGCGATGCGGCACACTCTTCCCCGCATTCCTGATTATCGGACTGGCCTTCATGCTTACCTCGCAAGCCATTATCAATATGATGGTGGCCGTAGGGTTATTCCCCGTAACGGGTCAACCCCTGCCGCTCATCAGCCGTGGCGGTACAGCCATGCTGATCTTCTGTTTCTACTTCGGTATGATGCTCAGCGTAAGTATTTCTGCAAAACAAGCGGAAGAACTTCCTGAAAACTCCTAACCTCCGATGATGAAAAAGTCATACCTCTTTATATTCCTGTTCATTACCTGCCTTCCCTTTACAAGTTGGGCAGGTAGTTTTGTGCTTACTCCCGACAGTGTTGCGCCTGCCGATTCCGTAGAGCGCCGAACACTTGTGCGCTTTGAAACAACGAGCGGAGATTTCACCATTGCCCTTTACAACGACACACCGATACACCGCGATAATTTCACCAAACTTGTAAAGGAGCATTTCTATGACAGCCTGCTGTTCCACCGCACCATTTGGCAGTTTATGGTACAGACGGGCGACCCAACATCGAAGAACGCACAACCTGGCGAGAAACTGGGTAAGGGTACCGTGGGATACACGCTTCCCGCCGAGATTCGTTACCCCAAGTACTTCCACCGCCGTGGCGCTGTGGCGGCAGCACGTGAGGACGACAAGAAGAATCCGGAGTGGCAAAGCGACGGTTCGCAGTTTTACATCGTGTGGGGAAAAACCTACGGTGGCGGGATTTTAGATCGCATTCGCGAGCGTGTGCGCCAAACTACGAACCCGCCCATCGAACTCGCCCTTGAACACGAAGATACCTACTGGGAAGTGGGCGGCAGTCCCCACCTCGACGGGCAATACACCATCTTTGGCGAAATCCTTGAAGGACTGGAAACTGTTGACAAGATTCAATTTGCAGAAACGGATGCCAACAACCGTCCGCTCGAAGACATCCGCATCATCCGTGCTTATATAATAAATGAGTAGCGCCATTCTAAAACATCCATAATGGCTATAGAAACTATAACCCCTCAAAACCTACCTCCCTATGCTACAATTCCAATGCGACTATAACGAAGGCGCACACCCGAAAGTGATGCAGCGCCTCCTGGCGACCAACATGGAGCAAACCGTTGGTTACGGCGAAGACCACTATTGCGAATCGGCACGCCAACGCATACAAGAGGCGTGCGGAAATCCCAATTTGCAGGTGCACTTCCTCGTAGGCGGCACGCAAACCAATACCACCGTCATTGCCCACCTGTTGCGCCCACACCAGGGAGTAATTGCCGCTGAATCGGGACACATTTCCGTACACGAAACCGGCGCGATTGAGCACACCGGTCACAAGGTATTGGCACTCCCTGCCCATGAAGGTAAGATTACGGCTGCGCAGGTAGAAACACTCGTACAGGAACACCGCGCCGACAGTAGTTTTGAGCACACTGTACAGCCCGGAATGGTCTACATCTCCTTCCCCACGGAGTTTGGAACGCTCTACACAAAGGCGGAGTTAGAGGCGCTGCACGACGTGTGCCGAAAATATGACCTTCCCCTATTCATCGACGGTGCCCGCTTAGGTTACGGACTCGCCAGCCCTGCCTGCGACGTGACGCTTACCGACATTGCGCGCCTTGCCGACGTCTTTTACATCGGTGGCACTAAGGTGGGTGCACTTTTCGGCGAGGCGGTCGTGAGCAAATCCCCTGCACTGATGCGCGACTTCCGTTACAGCATCAAGCAACACGGCGGAATGCTCGCCAAGGGGCGCTTGCTCGGATTGCAGTTTGAAGCACTCTTCACGGACAACCTCTATTTTGAAATTTCACACCATGCCGTGAGCGAAGCACTTCGCATCAAGAAGGCATTGCAGGACTTGGGCGTGCCCTTCCTTATGGAGAGTCACACCAACCAACAATTCCCCATCCTACCCAACGACACGGTGGAACACCTGAGCAACGACTTCCTCTTTACCCCTTGGCAACGCGTGAGCGACACCCACACCGCCATACGCATCTGCACCAGTTGGGGAACAACTGCTGAGAACGTAAATTTACTCATTGACGCCCTACGCAACACACTAATCTGAAATGTGACCTTTGCAAATTAAAGGGTATTAGGGAGTTATATAGTTAAGAATTGTAAAAACACAAAAGTTTTTTTGTAAAACTATTTTCGAGATTTGTGAAAGATGTACATTCGCATCGTTCACAATATCTTTTATGAAAAAGGTGTTTTTACTTCTCGCTCTCGCTTCCCTATTGCAGGGTTGCAGGAGCACCCCAAGAGCGGTTAAGCAAGGTCTTACTCCTATTGGCAGTTGGACGTTAACGACAGAAAACGAAAATTCGGATTTCTGCGGGTTTGAACTTTTGGCCGACGGACGCGCTCGATCGATAAATCTCATCACGCTATGCTACGAACAGTGGCGACTACGCGGAGATACACTGGTGCTCATGGGGAAAAGTACAATAACTGATGACGAGCAAACCTTTGCCGACACCATGAGGATTCTTAAACTGACGCGCAACAAGATTGTGCTTCAAGAACAGGATTACAGATGGGAAATGGTAAGGATGCCTGAGTAAACAACACCATTTTTAGTGGTCCAACAACTTACCGTCTCGACCGCAAAAAATGCGAAAAAAGAGCAAATAAAAACGGTGTTAACAACTGTTAACCGATTTGCATTTTGCTTGAATATGTTGTATATTTGTATTGCAAAAGTGGAGATAACCCCAAGCAACAGGGTTATCTCCACTTTTTTCGTTCACAAGGTTACTTATTGGAGCGCAAAAATAAGTAATATCGTTTTTACAAGGTAACTTATCGGCGCCACAAGGTAACTTATCGCACTTCCGAAAACAGATATTGTTGCGCTTTTGAATTGTGCGAATGTTAATATGTGTTAAAGTTTTCCCCGAAAAATGAGGAAAAATGAAGGTTTATTCTTCACCCTTGAAGAGGGGGTCCCAAGCGGGAAGAAGAATGGGCTTCATCTTGAGGAGGTCAAGAATTTTGGCAGGTACGTACTTCTTATCTACTACGAGACGGAAAGTATATTCATCAAACCATTCATCAGTCATAATCAAGTGTCCGTTGTGACCACTTGTGGGGCCCCAAGAGTTTTCTACCATCCACTTCTTAGGATTGCCGTTTTCGTCAAGGTCTACTGCCATCAAGGTCATCGCATGACTTGATGCCGAAGCAAAGGTGCGGATGCGGTCTGCCTTAGTCATGGGGAAGTCGGTGCCGAAGAGCGATTCATAATCGAAGTTGCTCATGCTGAGGATACCCGTCTTTGTGTTCAAATACTTACCCACGTCGCAAGAATAGTACATCATGGTGCTGTCCTTAATGGAAGCGATAGCCATATCCTTGAGATCCTTCATGGGAACATTGACAAAAGTCCAGTTGTCACCGTCATACTGGTGACGGTCCATATCAATGGTGTACGTCTTATAGTATTCGCGCGTGGGGTCGTTCATTACCATCACATAAGACTTCTTCAAATCTACACCAACATACTCCTTGTAGAACGAAAGCGGCGTGTAAGTCTTCGCATCAACGGGTTTGCCCGAAGCGTCCTTACGTGTCCAAGTAAATTCCTTAACTGGCTCGCCGAGACATACCGAAAGGATGTGGTAGATAGTAGCCAACTGGCTCGTCTTCATCTTTTCAATCTCCGCCTTCTTCGCGCCCTTTTCAACAGCTGCACGAAGCGCAAGACCGTATTCGCGAAGCTTCAAAGAAATGAGGCTTGCCATGCGCGAAGTGTTGTTTGCCGTAAAGCTTTCAGGCATTACGTCGGCAGGTACTACGCCATATTTTGAAATGATGTCTTGAACGCCCGTAAACTGTCCGCCGTCCGAAAGGGGATGTTGGAAAAGCCATTCCACGAGCTTGTCGTCCATGGGTTTCTTCGCGTTATCAATCACCGCCTGAAGGAAAAGGTTTGACTTTTCCAACTGGTCCCAGAAGAAACAGTAGCTCTGTGAGAACTGGAAACTGCCGAGGTTGAACTTTGCAATCGCCTTTGCGCGCATCACATTAAGACCTGTGAAAAGCCAACAACGACCTGACGACTGCTGGTCGGTAACGCCCTTTGACTCCACCTTGTGTGAGAAATAAGTGTCGCCAATTGCGGGGTTGTAAAGGGGAGTAGCGAGCTCGTTAATGCTGTTTTGCGAAAGCGCATTGCGGAGCGCCTTGTCAAATTCAGCTGTTGCAGCCTGCTCCTTCTGAATCTGCGCCAACATTTCGGGAGAAATGCCACCCGCAGCGGTTTGTGCTGTCATGAGCACGGGAGCTCCTGCGAAGAGGAGCGCGAGGATAGTTTTTTTCATATAATGAGGTTTTGAGGTTTAAGGGGAGGTTATGAGGTTTGAGGTTTTGAGGTTATAAGGTCATGAGGTTATGAGGGTTCAGTATGTTGCAACGCTGTTGCAACAGAGCGAACCTACCCTGCCCTATCAAAGAGCCTCTTCGCCACCCAGTAGAAGATTACCGCCGAAACAAGTCCGCCGATAACGTCTACCAAGTAGTGCGCTTCGATATACACCGTAGCACAACAAAGGAAGAAGTAGAAAGGGAACACTGCCGCGCACAACCACTTGCGGAGGCGGAAGAGGAGAATCATGAGTACGGTGCTCACACCGACATGTGATGAGGGAAAAGCCGCTTGTGGGCGCTCGCCACCTGCTTGTGCAGCCTCAACACAAGAGCGGAAGAAACCTTCTGGTCCAGGTGAGGGGCGCATTTCAAGATGTGTGCGGAAGTAGTTGCCGATGTCGTAGAAGTTTCCGGCTTCTGCAGCCTCCTGACCAATGGCCTGGAAGTAATATTGCGGACCTGCCACGGGCACAAAGAGGTAGATGGCGTAGTAAAGCAGGAAGGCGGTGAGCACAATGAAGCCGTATTCTTCGAAGCGCGCCTTGTCGAGCACCAAAGTCAGAAGCACCGTCAAGAATATCATGGGGTAGTACGCAAAATATCCCATGTGGAAAAGTTCGCTCCACAGTCCCGATGAGAAAGTTCGGCTAAATTCCAACGAAGGTTGGCACCCAAAGAGCACTTGGTCGGCATTCGCAAAGACGGGGTCCAAGTTGGGCAACAGCGAGCAAAACTCGTAGATGTCGGGGTACCAATAAGAGATAAGCGCGAGGGGAAAGAGGTTGCGCAAGAAGCGCACCGACGCCACAGGCTTGCGCCAATAACCCACATAGAGCATTGCCATGACGAGCAGAATGGATCCGCGCTCCTGCAACTGCTGCATGGGATGGTTCAAGTCGCCCCACCACACGAACAAAAGCACAGTTGTGAGCAATCCGTAGAGCAGCGTTACGCGCTCAATGGGAAGCAGATTTTTATAAAGGGTTTTGAGTTGTTGAAGCATTTGATTTTCTTCTTTGGATTCAAACTTTCAAGAATATTTTTTGCCTATAAAGGAAGTAAAGGAGTAACCAACAAAGTAGGATGTGGCAAGTCCAATACCCCAAAGCGTAGCAGTTTTCTGGAAGTAGGGACAGCGCACCGCCGAAGACCGTCTTAATGGGTTTTGAGAAGTCTATGAAATGTTGCGCAAGGTAAATCGTAATGGAATTTAAGCCGATAATGCGGAAAAAGAAGGTCCACTTTCGCCACTCCATTACATCTACTGCCCAATAGAACAGGGCAAAGAGCACCAAGGAGTAACCTCCGGCTACGCATACGAAAGAACTTGTCCAAAGGTTCTTGTTTATGGGGAACAAGATGTCCCATGCGTAACCCAAACCTATGAGTAAGAGTCCCGAAAGTAGGAGCGTCAACGCTTTCTTGTGCCCATTCCATTTTGTAAAAGTGCGAATGAAATCCCCCGTAAAGATGCCGAGCAACGCCGTTACCACAGCGGGGAGCGTAGAAAGGATTCCCTCGGGATCATGTATGCCTTCGTGGAGTTTTCCTGGGAGCAACATTCTATCCACATAACCTACAATACTTCCTTCCATGGATAAAGATGAAGCACCTGGGGCATCGGGCGCACTAACCAAGGTGAGCAGGGCGTAATATCCCAACAAAATCGCCAAGGCTATGATTGCACTTACCCTGCGTGAGCAACGCATGTATATAAATGCCGCCAACATCCAGGCAAGTCCGATTCTGCCGAGTACACTTGCCACTCGCAGGTTTTCAAAGTCAAAACTCAGCAAACCGTTATACACAATGCCGAGCACAACGAGCGTGAGACCGCGGCGCAGGATGCGAAGCATCGTCTTTTGCTCCGACTCGCCCACGCTTCTGCTTTTTGCTAAAGAGAAGGGGAAGGACACACCAGCGATAAACAGGAAGAGCGGGAATATCAGGTCGTAAAGCGCAAAGCCATCCCAAACCTTATGCCCCATTTGTTGAGCGAAATCTGCAAATATGGTTCCCGGAAGGAGTGCGCCAAGGCAGAGAAAGAAGGCATCTCCACCCATAATGAAGAGCATGTCAAACCCGCGGAGGGTATCGAGGGATAAAAGGCGGTGGTTCATAGTTAGTGAGGAGTGAGAAGATAGTAGTGAGGAGTCCATGCGGGACTCATGCACGTTTATCTATGTAATTAAAATATCCCCATAAGTTAGGGAGACGAGCAACAAAGTTGCAGAGGGGGGCTGTCTACTTGTAACTTTTCTACTTGTTTACTAACTACTCACTAAATCCACCCTTCCTTTTTATACCAAGCCACTGATTCCTTCACACCTTGGGGAAGTTGCACCTTGGGTGAGAATCCGAGGTCTTCTTGTGCGGGACGGATGTCGCAACGCCAGTTGCGCTGGCGCATAATATTGAATTTGTCCATGTTGAGCGCCGTCACCTTGCCCGTGAGTTTGCCCCACCAACCGCCAACAGTGCAGACAGAACGCAAGAACCAAATGGGGGCGGTGATGTGAAGCACTCCGCGCACACCGAGTTCCTTTTGGAGCAGGTCGGAAAAGTCACGACTGTTGTAAACTTGCCCATCGGTGAGGAAATATCCCCTACCGCGCGAACCACGAGTGAGTGCCGCGAGGGTCGCTTCCACAAGGTCGCGCACATAAATAAAGGTGATGTCCTGACGTCGGTAACCCACGGCAAAATCAATATGTCCCGCGATGCTCTTCGCCATTAAGAAATAATCCTTCTCCCTGGGGCCGTAAACGCCAGTAGGACGGAGAATTACATAATCCAGTTCGGGCAACTGCGCCAAGACCAATTCTGCCTCGAGTTTGCTTTTGCCGTAAGCCGTATTGGGTTGGGGAATATCCTGTTCCGAGATGTCGGCATAATCCGCCTCATGCACGGCACCCCATACGCTCAACGAACTCATAAATACGAAGCGCCCGCGAAGGGTTGAGGTCTGCAAGAGCAAGCGAGCGAGATTGGCAGTTCCCTCTGTATTTACGCGGTAGAAGTCATTGGGATTGGCGCACTTCGTAGCACCTGCCGCATGAATAACATAGTCCCAAGCGCCCTCAGCCGTATGAAAGTCGCTCAGTTGTCGCTCCAGCGCGGCCGCATTTCCCAAGTTCAATTCAATAAAACGGATGCGTGCGTCCTGCAAATACTTCTTGCTCGTAGAAGGTCGCACCGCCGCCCACACTTCTGCGCCCAACTCCAAGGCACGTTCCACAATGAAACTGCCAATAAAGCCCGAGGCGCCCGTCACCAATATTTTCTTATTACTTAATTCCATAATATTCTGCAAATTTACGATAAAAATGTGAATTTATGGGAGGGGCGGAGAAGGAAAGGAGACCAGATCAAAACAAAGTCTGACTTAATTCAAATTGTTTGAGACATAATTTGAATTAAGTCAGACTTTGTTTTTCGTAAAAGGGATATAGTTTTTGCGAAGTCGCAAATGCTTAGTTCATAATCTTGATACCCACGAAATAAGTGCGGGGTTGTGTGGGGCCATAGAAATAGCCGGAGTCGCGGAAGGTGCCCTTGTCAAAGTCTTTCTGGAAGGCGTTGAAGATGTTCTGAACCCCGCCGTTGAGTTGCACTTTCAAGTGCTCGTTGAAGATGAACGTGTAGTTCAATTTGAGATTGAAATCCATGAAGTCGGGAGTGTGCTTCAACTCATCCTGAGTGATGTAGGTGTAAGGGAAGTCCGCTGGAATTTCCGAGGGGTCGGGAGCAAAGTGAGGCACATACATGCGACCCGTATATACACCCGAGAGCGCCACGTCGAAGTTCTTGAAGGGCTGACTGGAGAGGGTGAAATAACCATAGTAATTAGGCGTGCGGGGCATCTTGCGTGTGGGCGCCACATTGGGGTCTTCGCTCCACGCTTCTGCCTGTTTGTACTCACTACGTTGCGCCGTGAAGCCCACCTGAAGCGCAATATCCTTACCATGCGCCACCTTCGCATCAAGGTTCAACCCATACACACGCGCACCACTACCATTGCGACGCTCCTGAATCATATTGCCCTGATTGTCGTGCCCAACAGTTTCAAGCACAAATACGTCGCTGAGGTCGGTGTAAAACCCTTCCGCCAGGAAGTTTGCCTGCCAGTGGCCGAAGGTAGTTTGCCAGTCGAGTGAACCGCTAAAACTATTCGATTTTTCAGGTTCCAATCCGTCAGCAAGGCGAATCAAGACGCCTTCTCCGCCTACCGCCGTCACGTGTAAGTCTTCATCATACGCCTGGGGCGCACGAAATCCTGTGCTCCAGGTTAAGCGTGCTTGCACAGCCTCAATGGGGCGGTAGAGCAAGTTGATGCGGGGTGAGAAGATGGGATTTTCAATCAAGTTATGGTCATCTACGCGGAACCCAGCGAGGAGGGTAAACTTGTTTATCACCCACTCGTTCTGCAGGAAGGCACTTCCGATGCGCACCTCCTGATTGAGTTCGCGGTTATAGCCCAACATTTGGTCGGTCAAGGTGTTTTGCTGATACTCAATCCCAGCGGTGAGTGTGGCAGGCGCAAAGAGGAGTTTGTCCAAGCGACCTGTGTACATCCCTCCTACTACCCATGTGAGGTCGTCGGTTTTTCCGTAGGCGTCCTTCGATTTCTGTGCGCCGTAATAGGAATTGCGGTCGATGTGTTGCGCAGAGGCGAACGCCGAGAACTTATGCTGATAACCGTTTACGTATTGGTCGAAGTTAATACCCCCACTATTGATAACGTGTTTCGTTTGCTCGGTAATATCACTCTCAAAGGGTTCGAGATCGAAGGCATTACCGCCACGGCGAAACTCGTTGGTGGTGTGGTATTCCACGCTCAATTTACTCGTGAGTGAGGGACGGTAATAACTGCGCAAACCAAAGGTGTTCATGTTCAACTTACCGAGTTCGGAGAATCCATCACCGTCGGCATCATAAGGGTTGCGGTTGCGGTAAGATTGGTAAAGCGCGATGCCATACGTATTGTCCTTATCCACGAGCGAGGCATTGGCACCCATGTGTTGCTCCCACACCTTACCGTTCATGTTTGACATCGTAGAAGACACCTGAAAACTGTTGTTCACAGGGTCTTTCGTGATAATGTTTATCGTTCCGCCCACGGCATTAGCGCCAAAAAGCGCCGAACCTCCGCCACGCACCACTTCAACTCGGTCAATCATGTTGGTAGGTATCTGTTCAAGGCCATAGACTCCCGACAAAGCGCTCACGATAGGGCGACTGTTAATCAACACTTGCGAATAGGGACCGTCAAGTCCGTTGATGCGCACCTGGGGGAAGCCACAATTTTGACAGTTATTCTCAACGCGAAGTCCTGATTGGAAGTTGAGCGACTTTGAAAGGTCAACGGCATTGACGGTTTCAAACGTCTGCTGATTCATGACCGTTACAACCACGGGCGCCATACTGCGACGCACGGCATTGCGACTTGCCGAAACCACTACTTCGTCCATGCTGCTTTCTTCTACTTGCATTTTGAAATGAATGTCAACTGCATACGCATCGCTTACGATTACCTCCTGCGTTTGAGTGACATAACCGAGGAGTTGTACGCGAACTTTATACGTACCCGCGGGTACTTTTTTGAATACAAAGTGACCGTCGGCATCGACAACGGCACTGCGCTTCAAGGCATCCAAAAAGGCAACGGCGCCGGGCAGACTTTCCTCGGTATCCGCCGTAACTACGTGACCGAGAATGACGTTTGTTTCAGAATTGATGTGATTGTGAGAACCGGCATACGCGGAGAGTGCCCCACTAAACAGGAGGGCGAAAAAGAGATATATGTGTTTCATTA
This sequence comes from Alloprevotella sp., assembly GCA_045121635.1. Lineage (GTDB taxonomy): Bacteria > Bacteroidota > Bacteroidia > Bacteroidales > Bacteroidaceae > Alloprevotella. The sequence goes on from JBGVGJ010000021.1 coordinate 82,174, forward strand.
TTTATGTGTTAGTATAGATAAAAGCGTATAGTTTAAAGAGTTAGGATAACAAAGATTGCCAGGCGGGGTAACTAATGTTTACCTCGCAAACTACCTGGTTTACTCGTTCCAATTAACTCGTAAACTAAAAAACTACTAACACACTGCGGGAGGCCCGCGAAGACAAAAAGTATATACTGCCGAGGGCAATACGCTTACCAGCGCCTCTACATAATGGCGCTGCAAAAGTTCGGAACAAACCGCCTCGAGCATTACACACTCGGGAACATCGGAGCACACATAGTGGCAGATATAGTCAATGGCCTGTACCTGCTTTGCCGTATGCTGGTGATCGCCTTTCGTTGAGAGGTGAGAGTGCACGACAGTAACTCCGTTCACAATATGTGTGTGAACGAAGGACGTGCTGCCCACTTGATACACTACAAAGAGTAGGAGCAACACCCACGCCTTTATGACTCTCAGCAAAGACAAAATCGGAGTTTTCTAAATTCGGTGCAAAATTACGATTTTTTCGCCACTCCAGAAATCCCCACTTGTTGTGATTTTAAGTGTGAGCAGAAAAAAGGTACCCACAACATGTAGTGAGCGCCCTAAAATGCGGACAAAAAAGGTAACAATTTTTCGCGCAGCGTCACTCCTTATAATCAACGCATTAAACACCCCTAAAATTATTAGTAACCTTTTTTAAATTACATTACTAATAATTTAAATTATGTTACTAATAATTTTCACAACAATAGGTTTAGTTTTTAGACGCAGAAAAAAAGAGGACTGAAAGTCCCCTTTAATTTGCCTTACGCGTAAGGCGCAAGGTGTAAAAAGCAATGTGTACGAGGCCGAAAATCACGGCGACGATCAGGAGTGAGTTGTCGGCATTCATGCCCACCGTCTGCTGGTGCCAAATTCCGGTTACGATGCAGAGCACACCGAGACCGATGCAGATGAGGTTAAACACCGACTGACCGCGGCGAGTCTTGCGGTCGCCCACCGCCATTTTAGAGTGCTTCATGCCATACAGACTATAGACGTCATACCCAATCAGCAACCACATTACGAGGCGCATCCAAGTGTCGGCAGGGAGGAAGAGCATCAGCGCCACACACACCACAATTCCCGCCAGAGGCACGAAAGGCACAAAGGGCGTGCGGAACCCACGCTCAGCATCGGGCATCGTGCGACGCACTACCAACACTCCGGCGCACACAATGGTGAAGGCAAAAAGTGTGCCGATGTTGGTCAGTTCTCCCGCCATCTGCGGAGGCGCAAAGGCGGAAAGCAGCGAGATGATAACCATAAACACGACATTACTGCGGAGCGGCGTGTGCGTACGGGCGTTAAGTTTTGAGAAGATAGGCGGAAGGAGTCCGTCTTGACTCATGGTCATAAACACACGGCTCTGCCCCATCAGCAGGGCAAGGATTACGGAGCAGTAACCAAAGAGAATGGCGAAGATTACAGCCCGATTCAACCACGGATAGGCGGGAATAATGGCGCCAGAAGCGTCGGGTTCGCCCATTTGTCGGATAGCCGTTGCCACGGGGGCGAGTCCGTCTTGTCCGGCAAAGTCTGTGTAGTTTGCCACGCCCGTCATCACATGTGCAAAAAGGATGTAAAGCACCGTGCAAGCCGCGAGCGAACCGAGAATACCGATAGGCATGGCGCGCGTGGGGTTCTTCGTTTCCTGGGCTGCGCAACTCACGATATCAAAACCGAGGTACGCCAAAAATACTACTGCTGCACCGCGCAGTACGCCCGACCAACCGAATTCTCCGAAGAGTCCGGAGGTATTTTCGGGGACATAAGGCGTATGGTTTTCGGGGTTGATGTACTGCCAACCCAATACAATAAACGCGATGATTACGCCAATTTTCAGGAATACTATGATATTATTGACGCGCGCACTTGTTTCTGTGCCCTTCATTAGGAACAGGCTCATCAAGACTACGATGAGCGCTGCGGGAATGTTTGCCACGCCGCCATCCCAGGGACCTGCGCAAAGTTCCGGCGGTAAATAAACGCCCGCACTCGCTAATATCTGCACGAAATACCCACTCCAGGAAATCGCAACAAGCACCGAGGCGACGGAAAACTCAAGGACGAGCGCCCACCCAATGGTCCAGGCGGTAAATTCGCCCATCGTGGCGTAGGCATAGGTATAGGCACTTCCCGAAATGGGAATCATGGAGGCAAATTCGGCATAGCACAACCCCGCAAAGCAACAACAGATGGCGGCTATAACGAACGAGAGCGTAATGGCGGGACCTGTATATTCTGCCGCCACCATTCCCGTGACGGAAAACAGACCTGCGCCAACAATAACGCCGATGCCGAAGAGCACAAGCCCGACTGGACCCAACACACGCTTAAGTGCTGTACCGCCTTCGGCATTATTTTCTGCCAAGATGGCAGCGATTGGTTTTCTTTTGAATAAGCCCATGATAAAAAAGGAGAAAGGAAAAAGGAGAAAGGAGAAATCACCTTGCGGGATATATCGCCTTATATTTGTTGAGTAAACAAGAGGTCATTTGTGTTTTATAAGAAAGGGGGAAATAAGAAATGAGAATAGAGAAAGTCAGCGCGCAGCCAGTTCTCCTTTCTCATTTCTCCTTTCTCATTTCTAACGCAATTTTTCCTGCAAGAAGCGCGCCGTGTAACCCACTCCCTGTGCCACGATTTCCTCGGGTGTGCCGCAGGCAATGATAGTTCCGCCCTCGGCTCCGCCTTCTGGACCTAAATCTATCACATGGTCGGCACACTTAATTACATCCATGTTATGCTCAATGATAAGCACGGTGTGGCCGCGGGCAATAAGTGCGTCGAAAGAGCGGAGCAGACGCTTGATATCGTGGAAGTGAAGCCCCGTAGTGGGTTCGTCGAAGATGAAAAGCGTGGGTTCGGTGCGCTCCAATCCGAGGTAGTACGCCAACTTCACGCGCTGGTTTTCACCACCTGAGAGTGTCGAAGAAGGTTGTCCGAGGTGGATGTATCCAAGTCCCACATCCTGAAGCGGTTTCAAGCGTCGCGCAATCTTTTCCTGGCGATGCTCGGTAAAGAATTCGATGGCCTGATTAATAGTCATCTCCAAAATATCGTGGATGTTCTTATCGGCAAAACGCACTTCAAGGATGTCGTTCTTAAAGCGCTTTCCGCCACACGCCTCACACTCTAAAACGAGGTCAGCCATGAATTGCATTTCCACAGTTACCGTACCCTCGCCCTTACATTCCTCACAGCGTCCACCATCTGTATTGAAAGAGAAATGCGCTGCCGTGAAGTCCATCTGCTTTGCCAAGGGTTGCGCCGCCATCAACTTACGAATTTCATCATACGCCTTGACATAGGTCACAGGGTTGGAACGCGAAGATTTACCAATGGGATTCTGATCAACAAACTCAATGGTCTTGATTTGATTCAAGTCTCCGTCGAGCGAGATAAACTCACCCGGGCGGTCGCACGGTTCATCAAAGTGACGCTTCAAGGCACGGTAGAAAATGTCTCTGACGAGGGTAGATTTTCCCGAACCACTCACGCCCGTAACTACCGTCATAATGTTCAAGGGGAACTTGGCGTCAACACCCTTTAGGTTGTTGTGGCGCGCACCTTTGAGTTCGATAAAATTGTTCCAGTGACGGCGTGAAGTGGGTACCTCAATGCTTTCCTTACCCGTAAGATAGCGCAACGTATGAGAGTTGTATTTGTCATCATCTCCGTGCGCAAGGCCTTTGGAAAGGGTTCCCGCAAAAGTAACTTCGCCTCCGCGACGACCAGCGTCGGGACCGATGTCAATAATGTAATCTGCCTCGCGAATAATCTCCTCATCGTGCTCCACAATCACCACCGTGTTGCCCAAGTCTCTCAACTTTTTAAGCACAGAAATGAGCCGGTCGGTATCGCGAGAGTGAAGGCCGATACTGGGTTCGTCAAGAATGTAAAGCGAACCCACAAGCGACGAACCAAGTGAGGTGGCGAGGTTAATGCGTTGGCTTTCGCCGCCCGAAAGTGTATTGCTCAAGCGATCAAGTGTGAGATAACTCAACCCCACATCCGTAAGGAATTCCAAACGACTCCGTATTTCCGTCAAGAGTCGGGTTGCCACCTGCTCTTCATGGGGTTGCAACGCAAGATTTGAGAAAAATTCCTGCAACTCTCGGATGGGCATGCGCACGAGTTCCGTAATGTTTTTACCACCTACCTTTACATAAGTAGCATGCTTCTTCAAGCGCGAACCACGACAGGCGGGGCACTCCGTCTTTCCGCGATAGCGCGCCAACATCACGCGATACTGAATCTTATATTGGTTCTCGCGGAGCATGTCAAAGAAGCGGTCAATGCACACATCCCAATCGCCATCGCCATGATGCACCTTGCCGTCACCATGCCAAAGATAATCCTTCTGCTCCTGCGTAAGGTTGTAATAAGGTTCAAAGATGGGGAAACCAACTTCCGACGCGCGACGGCAAAATTCCTTGCGCCACTCGCCCATCTTATCGCCACGCCAACACATCACGGCACCTTCGTAAACAGAGAGTGAAGAATTGGGCACAACAAGCTGTTCGTCAATGCCCATAATGCGTCCAAAACCCTCACACTCAGGACATGCGCCCAGGGGAGAGTTGAAGGAGAACATGCTGTCCGAAGGTTCTTCAAACTGCATGCCGTCCGTCTCAAAGCGTTCGCTGAAGGCCACCGTTTCTTTCCCTGGATAGAAGCGCAAAACGCATTCTCCCCCACCCTCAAAGAAGGCTGTTTGCACTGAGTCGGCAAGGCGGGAAATGGCTGTCTGTGAATTATCTACGGCAAGGCGGTCGAGAAGCAAATAAAGCCCTTCCGCCGTTGTCTGTTGCCCATCATTGAGAAAGTCCTCAATACGCACCATCTCGCCATCCACATCCAGGCGCGAGAGTCCCTGCTTGAGGTCAATCTCCAACTGTTCGCGGAGCGTGCGTTCGCCATGTATGCGCATCGGAGCGAGCACCGTGAAGCGCGTACCTGCGGGATGCGAAAGCGCACAATCCACTACGTCCTTCACCGTATGGCGTTTCACCTCCTCACCACTCACGGGCGAAAAAGTGCGACCGATGCGGGCAAAAAGGAGGCGGAGGTATTCGTAAATCTCCGTGGAAGTGCCCACCGTAGAGCGCGGATTGCGCGAAGTAACCTTCTGCTCAATGGCAATGGCAGGCGGAAGTCCCTTGATGTAGTCGCACTCCGGCTTGTGCATACGCCCCAAGAATTGGCGGGAGTAAGCCGAAAGACTTTCTACATACCTTCTTTGGCCCTCGGCATAGAGCGTGTCGAAGGCTAAAGAAGACTTACCCGAACCTGATAAGCCTGTAACAACAATGAGTTTATCGCGCGGAATTTCCAGGTCAATATTCTTGAGGTTATTGACGCGTGCGCCTTTGATTTTAATGGTCATGCTTTAGTAGACAAGTATTGGAGGGACGAGTAAACAAGTAGTTTGCCTCCGTGTTGGGCGAATGATTGAACATTCGACATTGAATTTCACGGCAAAAATACCTTTTTTTATTCCGAAAATAAGGGTAGGCGCTCGGGAATTTGCCCACTACATTAAAAAATAGTAATTTTGCAAGGAATTTTAAGGATATTTAAGTCCCGCCGTCCGAGTTTGCAAAACGCATTTCTGATGTGGTAAAAACTATCTGGGAGATTGTTGAAATTATGTCGGAGATAATTTGAAATATGTCGGATTTAATTTTTCCCAAGTCGGACATAAATTTCGACACTTCGGAGGCTGGGATTCTTAAGGTACTTTCAACGCAAAACCAAAAACTAATTATGAAGATAGAACAACAACTTTCTGCGGCTATCATTGCTGCGATTAAGGAACTTTACGGCTTTGACGCTCCTGCAGAACAGGTGCAGCTTTCAAAGACGAAGAAAGAATTTGAAGGTCACTTGACCCTCGTGGTTTTCCCCTTCCTCCGTGTTTCAAAGAAGAAGCCCGAAGATACGGCACAGGAAATTGGTCAATACCTCCAGGAACATACTGACATCATTGCCTCATTCAATGTCATCAAGGGCTTCTTGAACCTTGTGATTGCCCCTGCCGCTTGGATCGCATTGCTTAACGACATCCACGCTGTGGAAAAGTATGGCTTCACTGAACCTACGGATCGTTCGCCCCTCGTGATGATTGAATACTCTTCGCCCAATACGAACAAGCCCCTCCACTTGGGTCACGTGCGTAACAACCTCCTCGGTTGGGCGGTGGCACAGATTGCTGAAGCAAACGGCAACCGTGTGGTGAAGACGAATATCGTGAACGACCGCGGTATTCACATTTGTAAGTCTATGCTTGCTTGGCAGAAGTATGGCAATGGCGAAACTCCCGAATCGTCTGGCAAGAAGGGCGACCACCTTATTGGCGACTACTATGTGGCTTTCGACAAGCACTACCGCGCTGAAGTGAAGGAACTCACGGCGAAGTTCATGGCAGAAGGTATGGATGAAGAAGCGGCTACAGAAAAGGCGAAGGCTGAAGCACCCCTTATGAAGGAGGCTCGCGAAATGCTTGTAAAGTGGGAGCATAATGATCGCGAGGTGCGTGAACTTTGGCGCAAGATGAACGAATGGGTGTACGAAGGTTTCGACGAAACTTACAAGGCACTCGGCGTTGGCTTCGACAAGATCTATTACGAAAGTGACACTTACCTTGAAGGTCGCGAAAAGGTTATTGAAGGTCTTCAGAAGGGCCTTTTCTACAAGCGCGAAGACGGTTCTGTATGGGCCGACCTCACTGGCGAAGGCTTGGATGAGAAACTCTTGCTCCGTTCCGACGGCACTTCTGTTTACATGACCCAAGATATTGGTACGGCAAAGCTTCGTTTCCAGGACTTCCCCATTAACAAGATGGTGTATGTCGTAGGTAACGAGCAGAACTACCACTTCCAGGTGCTCTCAATCCTTCTTGACAAGCTCGGTTTCGAATGGGGTAAGAGCCTTGTGCACTTCTCTTACGGCATGGTAGAACTTCCCAACGGTAAGATGAAGAGCCGTGAAGGAACAGTAGTAGATGCTGACGAATTGGTGGCTGAAATGGTGCGCCAGGCGCGTCAGACGAGCGACGAAGCGGGCAAGTTTGCCGACATGAGTGAGGAAGAAAAGCAAGAGGTAGCACGCATCGTGGGTATGGGTGCCTTGAAGTATTTCCTCCTTAAGGTTGACGCACGCAAGAACATGCTCTTCAACCCCGAAGAAAGTATTGACTTCAACGGTAACACCGGTCCCTTCGTACAATATACTTACGCACGTATCCGCTCTATCCTCCGCAAGGCAGAAGATGCTGGCATCGTGATTCCCGAAGCGCTTGAAGCAAATGTTTTGCTCTCTACGAAGGAAGAAGAAATCATTCAGCACGTAGCAGAATTCGCACAGGTGGTGAAGGCTGCGGGTGTAGATTATTCACCCTCGGCAATTGCGAACTACTGCTACGAACTCGTGAAGGAATACAACCAGTTCTACCACGAATTCAGCATTCTCCGCGAAGAGGATGAAACCAAGAAGGTGTTCCGCCTCGTACTTTCGCAGAATGTAGCCAAGGTTATTCGCCTCGGTATGGGACTCCTCGGCATCGAAATGCCTGAACGCATGTAAGCGTAGGCGATTCTATAATTATACAAGCCACCTTTATGGCTAAGAAACCGAAATACTATGTCGTATGGGAGGGACACTCTCCCGGCATCTACACCGAGTGGGAAGAGGCAGAGGCGCAGGTGAAGGGGTATCCCGAAGCCGCCTTCAAAGCCTTCTCCTCGCGTGAAGAGGCTGAGATTGCCTACGAGGAAGGTCCGTTGGACTACATCGGTAAGGGCACTGAGGAGAAAGGAGAAAGCGCTCCGACTCCAACAGGCGTTAAAGACCTTAATGACTCTAAGGACCTTAAAGACCCTACTCCCTCTAAAGACCGCTTAGAAGTCTTACGCAAGCAAGCGGCGCTGAAGGCGTGTCAAGCGCTCCCCGCGGCGGTCGATGCGCAAGCCATTGCCGTGGATGCAGCGTGCAGTGGGAACCCCGGGCAAATGGAATACCGCGGCGTGTACCTCAAGACGGGCGAAGAAATCTTCCATTACGGCCCCGTATTCGGCACGAACAACATCGGAGAGTTCTTAGCCATCGTTCACGGACTTGCCCTTTTGCAACAGCGTGGGTACACCATCCCCATTTACTCCGACAGCGTCAATGCCATGCTTTGGGTAAAGCGAAAGCAGTGTCGCACGACGCTCCCCCTTAACGACAAAACTCAGGCGCTTCACGAACATATTCGACGCGCCGAAACTTGGTTGCGCACCCACTCCTATTCCAACGACCTGCGTAAGTGGGAAACGGAAAAATGGGGGGAAATACCTGCGGACTTTGGCAGAAAAGGGTGATCAACAGTCAACGGACTACGGGCTATTAACACAATCCTTCTCGTCTACTCGTACCTAAGAAACTCGTCTACTATATTTATCCCCAATGAAAGAATTTTACAAAATCATCAGTCGTTACGTCGCGCCTTATAAGCGCTATCTCTTCGGCTCACTGTTCTTTAATATTTTATCGGCAGTGCTTAACGTCTTTTCCTTCGTGTCGCTCATCCCGATGTTGCAGTTGCTCTTCAAGGTTGACACGACGGTCTACAAATTCATTCCTTGGGATACGGCAGGTATGGGGATGAAAGACATTCTGGTCAACAACCTCTATTATTACACTACAGAGTTGATCACTGTCTACGGTGAATCAACAGCACTCTTGCTTATCGGCAGTTTCCTCGTGCTGGCAACGCTCTTAAAGACGGGATGTTACTTCGCCTCTGTGGCGATTATGGTGCCGATGCGAACGGGTATCGTACGCGACATCCGCTCTTCAGTGTATCATAAGATCATATCTCTTCCCCTTTCCTTCTTCTCAGGAGAGCGCAAGGGAGATGTTATTGCCCGTATGAGTGGCGACGTCGGCGAAATTGAAAATTCCGTAACAGGGTCTTTGGAAATGCTTATCAAAAACCCCATCTTGCTCATCTGCTACTTCGGCGTGCTCATCTATACTTCTTGGGAACTTACCCTCTTTACCATCGTCGTACTCCCCTTGATGGGTTGGGCCATGGGTAAAATCGGACGTAAACTAAAGCGACAAAGTTTAGATGCGCAGAACAAGTGGAGCGAAACGATGTCGCAACTCGAAGAGACACTTGGTGGCATGCGCATCATCAAGGCATTCACAGCTGAAGAAAAGATGTGCAAGCGCTTTGATGAATCTACCAATGAATTTCGCAATGCAGTGTCAAAGGTTGCCATTCGCCAATCGTCAGCCCACCCCGTAAGCGAATTCCTGGGTACCTGTCTCATTGTATTGGTACTTTGGTATGGTGGAACACTCATTTTCATGGAGAATTCACCCATTGATGCTCCCACATTCATCTTCTACATGGTCATCCTTTACAGCATTATTCAGCCCCTCAAGGATCTTTCACGAGCGAGTTACAACATTCCGAGGGGTTTGGCCTCTATAGAGCGTGTGAATAAGATTCTCAATGCCGAAAACCCCATCAAGGAACCCGCAGATGCCGTTTCTGTAAGCGGATTAAAGGAGGAAATCACGTTCAAGGACATTACCTTCTCCTACAACGGCACGACCGACGTGCTCAAAGATGTGAACCTCACCGTGAAGCGCGGACAGACCATCGCCCTTGTGGGACAGAGCGGTTCGGGTAAGTCCACCCTCGTTGACCTCCTCCCCCGCTATCACGACGTGACCGAAGGCGAGATCCTCGTTGATGGCGTAAACGTCAAGAGCATGCGCCTCTCCGACCTCCGCAAGTTGATTGGTAATGTGAATCAGGAGGCTATCCTTTTCAACGACTCGTTCTTCAACAACATTGCCTTTGGTGTGGAAAATGCTACGCTTGAGCAGGTGCAGGAAGCAGCAAAGATTGCCAACGCTCATGAATTCATCATGCAAAGCGAGCAGGGTTATGACACCAATGTGGGTGACCGCGGTTGCCGTCTCTCAGGCGGTCAGCGCCAACGCGTTTCTATTGCACGCGCCATCTTGAAGAATCCCGACATCCTCATTCTTGACGAAGCCACTTCGGCACTCGACACCGAAAGCGAACGTCTTGTTCAAGAAGCTCTCGAACGTTTGATGAAGACCCGCACGACGATAGCCATCGCCCACCGACTCTCCACCATCAAGAATGCCGACGAGATTTGCGTACTCCACGAAGGTCGCATCGTAGAGCGTGGTACGCACGACGACCTCCTTGCCAAAGACGGCTATTACAAGAAGCTCAACGACATGCAGCAACTCTAAAGTTTACTGCTATCTGACAAATTCCATTATATCTGAACAATCAGAAAATCTCCCTAGCATCATCCTTTTGATGACGCTGGGGAGATTTTTATCCGCCCAACAATCCCTCTACAATTGCAATAGGGCACTACTGGGTAATCCATAAATATACGACTACACATCACTTATAGATCATCACTTCAGTTCCTTCTTCCCATTAACGATGTAAACACCCTTAACTGGATTTTTCACACGACGTCCGTGTAGGTCGTAAGCAGCAGTAGCAGTGATAATTTCGCGATTAGCGATATGCGTCGGCATGCTTTCCACCTCGATGGTATTGCCCTTTACTGCAATCAAAAGGTCATCCTGAAGGTCGCCGTCAAGCGTTGCCAAGGAGAGTTGTGCTTCGGCGATAGGGGCGTCGGTGATGAAAAAACCGCCGTTGAAAGCGCGCTGCACGGTGGTGCCATTATCATAAGCAGCATAGAGGTTGGGGTTGTCCTTGATGACTACCTCGTAGATATTCTTTCCCTCAATGCTCACGGATTCGAAGCGCCACAGGTTGTCGTCGGCATTAGCAGGACCCGATGCCCAAGTGGTGAGGTGCTCCTTACCGCCAACCATGTAGGAACTGTTATTATTCGAGCAGTTGAGGGCTGCATCAAAGTAGTAATAATTCACGCCGTCAATGTCGTAGGTACTGCCGATGGTGAGTTCGTTATATACTCCCATCAGCGTTGCGTTTGCACCACCCGCCACGAGGGGATTTCCGTCGCCATTCTTAATAGCAACCTTTCCGCCACCGAGCGCTGTAATCTGCCAAATGCCGTTGTTAGTCGTCACCTTTGTGTCGGACTGCAGGGTGAGGCGGAGGCTGTTGCCCGAATGCGTAGCATCGTTATAAAGGTGCTCCTTACGCGCGGTTGCCTTGCTCATCATGTGGTAGTAACCAGTGGCAATCGTAGGAGGTTCGGGAACGGCTACATCTACGCCATTAAGGAAGTCCTCAAGGTCGTTCACAAGGGCAGCACAGGCAGTGCCTGCCATCGTTGAACTGTTGAAACGCCCTAACAAGGTATTGAGTTTGTAAAGCATGTCGGGATTATCGGCATACTCCTCACGCAAAATCTGTATCTTCTCATACTGATGAATACCCTCAATAAGACGCTCGAAGCGGACGCTGGAACGATTGCCAGGGTAGTAGCAATAAGTATCGCCCGAACCAAACTTACGGAAGCGACTGTCGGTCAAGGGATGCTCGTCCCAGTTCATCCATGCCCAATGCAAGTAACCATCAAGATTCATCTTTGCTGCATAGATAGGCAAGTAGGCTGCTTCGGCGGGATATGAATTGGTATATATATTGGGTTCAGCGTTCGCGCAACTGGTGTAATAAGTACTTATCCAACCCTTCTCCTTGCGCTCCGCAAGTTGGGCAGCGGTGAAGCGTCCCTCCTGACCGAGCTGTACGCAGAGGTCGCGGAACTTGTCACAGAGCGAACTGTGGTAGTTGCCCGCCAGCGCCATGTTGAAACCTAAATCACCAGCGATAGCATAGGCATTGAGCATGTCTGCCTCTGCACGTTCGTCGAGAGCGATGTTTGTCTTTTCAAACCATCCCTTTTCCACGAGGTGCGCCTTAAAGGCGGTGAGGAAACTGCTCCACAACTCGCGGTACTCTTCAGTAGAAGTGTTGGTCTGAACATATTTGTAGTCCTCGGTAGCCTCATCCCAATAGCGGAAACTCATATCCCAGGGCACCATAGAGAAGCAGTTGATGTACTTGTCTATACCGCATTCCGCGCAGAGTTCTACATATTTGTCAAACACCGTGTAGTCGTAAGCCCAAGTGCCGTCTGCCTTTTTTACGGTTTCTACCATAGGGTCAAAAAGGTCGTGCGTTTGCTCGCCCCAAGGTTCGTAGAAGAGAATCGTAGAAACTACACGTTGTCCAGCACGTCCTAACGCCTTCAAATAGGGGCGCAAGGCTTCAAGGTGCTCATCGCTCCAGCGCTTCACCCCGTAGTAGCGGCTCACGGCATAGGGTTGTTGCCAGAAGTCAAGGTGGAACTTCTGTTCTGCAACAGTAGGTAATGCATGGTTATCTACGACGATGGTGAGCGCCAAGCGCTTCACAACAATTCCCTCTTTATTCACCACCTCAAGGTCGGTAGTGTAAGCACCGGCATCAATATCTCGTGGCACTTCGATGGTACACCAAACGGGGCGCGTCTCCATCGCAGGGACAGCATGAGGTTTATCCTGGTCGATAACATCGGCAACGAGCCACGTAGGGTAACTCATGGGATGATTGCCACACGAAGCGTAGTCGTCGGTAATCACATAATTCACAAAACGAGCATCGCCTGCGTTGGTTATGCCAGTGGCTACACCATCCTTCTTCCATTCCGTCATGCGCACCGAGAGCGTATCTTGGTCTGTCTTACTATAGAGCACCGCCTGAATGTTGGCGCGTTCGCCCTTCCAAGCACGCAAGGTGGCAGCGTCCTGTTGCGTCAACTCGGGTACTTCATGAAGTTTGTAATGCACATCGCGTGAACCCCAAGATGCCTGAAGTCCGTCGGGAAGGGCATTCCAGGAAACCGCATCGGGAGTTGTTCCCACACGGGGTTCGGCGTATTCGTTAATAGGATATTCATACAACTCATCACCGCTGGCCACACCCGTAATCTTCAAGGTCACGTCGATAATGGAAGCCCCGTCGGAAATATAGTTCGCATAACTTGCTCCCGTGGGGTCAATGCAGTTCCACATCACCGCATAACGCATACGATACGTAGCACCCACCTCAAGACCTTCAGGCACGCGGAAAGAGCCTGGCGCCAGAACGTCACCACTCACAGCAAGACCGGCACTATTCCAACCCGAGTTGCCATCCCCAGTCTTGGCGTAAAGCGACCAACACATCAGTTCGTTGCCCTCCTCCTTAATGTAAGGACCGTCGCCCGTAAGGCGAACATCAAATTGCCCATTGTTGTTCCAATCGACATACACATAACCGTGCATCCAACTACCATTGATGGTTATCAGTGGCGTTACGGTTTCGCCACTTTTCACCCCAAACACCGTAGCCGTTTTGTCAAAATAAGCCTGACAACGGGGAGCAGAAGCAATATTGTTAATCACCTGCTGCTCACCGCGCACATTGCTAATCCCCACCATGATGGGGTAATGTGATTGGTGGTTTACGTTTACATCAGCGCCATACTTCACATAGTAATCGCTCTGTCCCTCGGCATAAGCAACAAAGACCATTGCCACAGCAAAAAAGCTCACCAGACTTCTCAAGATTGTTTGTCGTATCATTTATACAAATTTATAATATTGATGCTTTAACTTTCAGGGGATAACATTACTTGCTCTTGCAAGTAGAATTGACGCACGCCTCAAATTCTTACGCAAACATACAACTTTATTTCCTATGGGAAACAACATTTGGAAGATTATCAAAGACTATTCCTATAAGTTCTAACTTTTGCGCCTTCTTTTCCCATCAAACAACTAAAGTGGGTGCGTCAAAGTTTTCACCTTGACACACCCACTTTTGATTCTTATTTAACATTTGGTTATTCCGACCAATCCATCTTAGTCATGCGTACATAACTCTGGTAGCGCTTCTTCGCCATTTCCTGACATGCAGCGAAGAGTTCTTCTGCTTCGTCAGGATATTGCTTCAACACTGAGAGGAAGCGCACTTCGCCTTTGAGGTAATCCTGGAACTTATCCCACTGGGGTTCCTTAGAGTCGAGTTGGAAGGGATTCTTGCCTTCTGCTTCAAGAGCGGGATTGTAGCGCCAGAGGTGCCAGTAACCGCATTCTACAGCAGCAGCTTCTTCTGCCTGTGCCTTGCCCATACCCTTCTTCAAACCGTGGTTGATACAAGGAGCATAAGCAATTACCAATGAAGGACCGGGATAAGCTTCTGCTTCGCGGAGCGCCTTGAGGCACTGTGCCTGGTCTGCACCCATAGCAATCTGCGCAACATATACGTAACCGTAAGTTGTAGCAATCATACCGAGGTCCTTCTTACGGATGCGCTTACCTGAAGCTGCGAACTTCGCAATCGCACCGAGAGGAGTTGCCTTAGAAGACTGACCACCTGTGTTAGAGTAAACTTCTGTGTCGAGCACGAGAATATTTACGTCTTCACCAGAAGCAATAACGTGGTCAAGACCGCCGTAACCGATGTCGTAAGAAGCACCATCACCACCGATAATCCACTGGCTACGCTTCACGAGGTAGTGAGAGAGTTCATCAAGCTGCTTTGCCATTTCATGACCTGCAGCAGCGCCAGCAGCGATAAGGGGCTTCATCTGTTCGGCAATAGCCTTCGTCTTGTCAGCGTCTTCCTTATTGTCAATCCACTGCTGAGCGAGTTCCTTCATTTCGTCGCATGAGCAGTCGCACATTGCAACCTTCTTCAAGAGTTCTTCGAGGCGGAGGCGCATCTTCTTGTTTGCGAGTGTCATACCGAGACCAAATTCGCAGAAGTCTTCGAAGAGTGAGTTTGCCCACGCAGGACCCTGACCCTTTTCGTTAGTTGTGTAGGGCGTAGAGGGAATAGAACCTGAATAGATTGACGAACAACCTGTAGCATTTGCCACCATCTGACGGTCACCGAAGAGCTGAGAAACAAGCTTCACATAAGGTGTTTCACCACAACCCGAGCATGCACCAGAGAACTGGAAGAGGGGAGTAGCAAACTGGCTTACGCGCACATTGCTCTTGATATCGAGAAGATCCTGCTTGCTCTTCACGTTCTTCACGCAGTAATCCCAGTTAGCAGCTTCGTCCAATTCCTGCTGGAGGGGCACCATCTTAAGCGCGGGACCTGTCTTGGGAGAACCGGGACAAACATCCACACAGTTACCACAGCCCAAGCAGTCCATAACACCCACCTGCATGCGGAACTTCATACCCTTGATAGCCGCGGGAGCCTTCACTTCAAGTGTAGGAGCGTTGAAGCCTGCTGCCTCTTCGTCGTTCATCACGAAGGGACGGATGCAAGCGTGAGGACATACGTAAGCACACTTGTTACACTGGATACAGTTGTCAGCTTCCCAAGTAGGAACGAACGCACTTACGCCACGCTTTTCATAAGCAGAAGTGCCCTGAGGCCAAGTTCCGTCTTCGTAACCCTTGAATGCGGATACGGGGAGTAAGTCACCGTTCTGCGCGTTGATAGGACGCACTACGTTGTTGATAAATTCGGGATCGTTGTTTGCAACAACTTCGTCAGCGGGAAGATTTGCCCAAGCGGCGTCAACAACCAACTCCTTGTATTCACCACCACGGTCTACGGCAGCATAGTTCTTGTCAATGATGTCCTGACCCTTCTTACCGTATGACTTCACAATGAATTTCTTCATCTGCTCTACCGCCAACTCTACGGGAATTACCTCTGTGATGCGGAAGAATGCCGACTGAAGGATGGTATTTGTGCGATTGCCAAGACCTATTTCCTGAGCAATCTTCGTAGCGTTGATGTAGTAGACCTTCACCTGCTTTTCTGCAAGCACCTTCTTCACATTGTTTGGCAAGTTAGCCGCCAACTCTTCGCCTTCCCAAATAGTGTTGAGCAAGAATGTACCACCCTGCTGAATACCACGGAGGACGTCGTACATGCGCAAGTAAGCCTGAACATGGCAAGCCACAAAGTTGGGCGTATTTACCAAATAAGTTGAGCGGATGGGGGCATCGCCGAAGCGGAGGTGCGAGCAAGTAAAACCGCCCGACTTCTTAGAGTCGTAAGAGAAGTAAGCCTGGCAACGCTTGTCGGTATTGTCACCGATAATCTTGACAGAGTTCTTGTTAGCACCCACAGTACCGTCAGCACCAAGACCGTAGAACTTCGCCTGGAACAAACCGTCGCCACCCATTGCGATTTCTTCCTTCTGAGGAAGTGAAGTGAAGGTAACGTCGTCTACGATACCGATGGTGAAGTGGTTCTTGGGTTCGGGGAGTTGGAGGTTTTCGTAAACGCTGAGGATTTGCGCGGGAGTAGTGTCGTTAGAACCGAGACCGTAACGGCCACCTACGATAACGGGAGCATCAGCCTTGCCGTAGAATGCTTCCTTCACATCGAGGTAAAGGGGTTCGCCGTTTGCACCGGGTTCCTTCGTACGGTCAAGTACCGCAATGCGCTTACATGTAGCGGGGATAGCACCGAGGAAGTGCTTTACAGAGAAGGGACGGTAGAGGTGTACGCTCACCATACCCACCTTTTCGCCCTTTGCTGTGAGGTAGTCGATGGCTTCGCGCGCAGCTTCTGTTGCCGAACCCATAAGGATAATCACGCGGTCGGCATCTTCTGCACCATAGTAGTTGAAGAGGCTGTACTTACGACCAGTGATTTCGCTGATCTTCTGCATGTATTCTTCTACCACCTCGGGCACTGCATCGTAATAGGGGTTGCAGCTTTCGCGATGTGCGAAGAAAGTATCGGGGTTTTCAGCCATACCGCGTGCCACGGGATTCTCGGGTGTAAGCGCGCGGTTGCGGAATTCTGCCAACGCTTCCTGGTCTACGAGGGGAGCGAGGTCTTCGTTTTCGAGGAGTTCAATCTTCTGAATTTCGTGAGAGGTGCGGAAGCCGTCGAAGAAGTTTACGAAGGGCACGCGACTCTTGATTGACGCCAAGTGAGCAACGCCCGAGAGGTCCATAACTTCCTGTACAGAACCTTCTGCCAACATTGCAAAACCTGTTTGGCGTGTTGACATAACGTCCTGATGGTCACCGAAAATACAGAGTGCGTGAGAAGCAAGTGTACGTGCCGAAACGTGGAATACGCAGGGCAACAATTCGCCCGCAATCTTGTACATATTGGGAATCATCAAGAGGAGACCCTGAGAAGCGGTGTAAGTTGTAGTCAAGGCACCAGCTTGAAGCGAACCGTGAACGGCACCCGCAGCACCGCCTTCCGACTGCATTTCCTGCACGAGAACGGTTTCACCAAAGATATTCTTGCGACCCTGAGCCGCCCATTCGTCCACATATTCCGCCATAGTTGACGACGGAGTGATGGGGTAGATAGCAGCCACCTCACTGAACATATAAGAAATATGCGCAGCAGCCTGGTTACCATCACATGTGATAAATTTCTTTGCCATGATAGTTATGTGTTTAATGAAATTAAAATTCTGGTTAATAAAAAATCTTGGCGCGATAAGGTTCGCGCCACTTTGTCAAGGCAAAGTTACAATTTAATTCGCTCTGCCAAGCAAAAATCTGTTTTTAATTACATTTTGTAGAGAAAAAAGGCGGTCCGCCCGCTGAATCCCTTCAGCTGACGGACCTTTCATTCAAAGCTAACACACATTATTATCAAATTATGATCTTCTATTTAGATTTGTGCGCACACGCGGTGCACGAGCCGGAACAAGTTGTATCTGAACATTCGGTGATTTTCACCAGGTCATAGTTTACACCCACTTCCTTTAAACTGTCGTTGACCATGCGCACAATCGTGTCGCTGATGGTGACGAAGTTCATGGACGGTTCGCCATTATCAGGATGTAGGGTAAAACCTTCTACATGCGTCAGGTGCAAGCATTTGCCGGCAGTCGTAAACGTTCTGTGGCAACCATCGCCCTCGGCATCGATATAGGATGCGTCAAGCGTGAAGAGCGTGTCGGTACCCAAACTATCTGTGTATAGGCGCAACACATAGTAAATTCCTGAACAATCAGCAGCAGGGAAGGTTCCTGCATAGAGTTCTTCATAAGCAACAGACACGGGGTCAGTAGTTACCTGAGCAGTATCTGCCGCACATTTTTTGTCGGCACAACATGCTGTAAGCACTCCCAATAGGGGAAGCATAAAGAGCAATTTTTTCATAGTTTAGTTTTTGTCGTTTCTGATACTTAAATGAAGTGGGGCGCACACATGTTCCACCCACCGAGTGGAAATTCTTTCAGCACCCTCTTTCTGCGAGCAAAAGTAGAGGAGATTTTCCACCTCCACAAATAAAAACAGTTAAATAAAGTTGCAGATATGTTAAACATTCTTACGTTCCGAAAAAAGGGAAATAGATTGTGCCTCATGGAAGATTTTATGCGAAGATAAAAGTGTACCTTTGCAATAACTTCATACCAGGTATAAAACCAAATTACAATCATATTGTATCATACAATGATATAGAAATTAACCTCAAAGGAGATGAATTGTAACTTATGGACAGCCCCTCCGCCCTATCCCATTCACCTTTCCCCCTTAACCCTTTAACCTTTCATCGTTAACCCTTTCTCCTTTCTCATTTTTCCTTTCTCCTTTTCCCTATGTTCCATCCTCTCCCCCATCCCTGCACCCTCCCACCCCAGCATTTCACCTTCCCCTTTGCTTACACCCCTCACCCACTTGTGGAACAGGCGGCGGCAGAGGTAATGCGCTATCTGCGTGAGCAGGCGCAGGAGTCGGCAGAATGGGCGGAGGGCAAGATGTTTGGTGTGCTCATTGTGGAAGATGCGCAGGGCGAAGTGGGATTCTTGGCGGGATATTCCGGACTCCTACTCGGGCGCAACGACCTTCCTTACTTCGTGCCGGCAGTCTACGACTTTCTGCACCCTGGCAGTTACTTCAAGGAGCGCGATGCGGAAATCAGTGCCGTGAATCGTGCGGTGGAAGCCTTGGAGCAAGATGAGGATTTCCGAGCGGCGTGTGGCTACCTCGAGGAGTTGCAAAAGGAAGCCCAACACGAGATTTCTTCCTACCAACTCATGATGCAGGAGGAGAAGCGCAAACGCGATGAGCGCCGAAGCGCAGGCAACCTTTCGGCAGAAGAGGAGGCAGAACTCATTCGTCAAAGCCAGTATTTCAAGGGAAATTTCTCGCGCCTCAAAAAGCAGTACCGCGAACGCATAGAAACGGCGGAGCGCAAGGTGGATGGTTATAAAAACAAGTTGCAAGCACTTTGCGAGGAGCGCCGTCGCATGTCGGATGCCTTGCAGACATGGATTTTTGAGCAATTCCAAATGCTCAACATCCGTGGCGAGCGTAAGAACCTCGTGGAGATTTTCGCCAAGACGCCCCAAGGCGTTCCCCCTGCGGGAGCAGGGGAATGTGCGTTGCCCAAACTCTTGCAATTTGCCTT
Source organism: Alloprevotella sp. (assembly GCA_045121635.1). Taxonomy (GTDB): domain Bacteria; phylum Bacteroidota; class Bacteroidia; order Bacteroidales; family Bacteroidaceae; genus Alloprevotella. The sequence goes on from JBGVGJ010000021.1 coordinate 101,579, forward strand.
CACACACGACCTGCGTCCTCGCTGTTTCGGAGAATTTTGGTGGGGAGCGTCGCCCCGAAACGAGGTGCGCGCCGAAGGGCAATTCTATCCCTCATGCTTAAGCAAGTGCAAACCCATCCTGGGACACATGCTCGACGGCATTAACCTCGACCCGAACCCCATAGAAGCCTTGCAGCGCTCCGTGGAAGACCAACTCGCTATTATTTATGAGGACGAACATCTCGTAGCGGTCAACAAACCCTCGGGCATGCTCAGTGTGCCGGGACTGACGGGCGTTCCCTCGGCATTTGAACTGCTTCAAGCGTCGCGCCCTGACTTGATGGTGGTGCACCGACTGGACATGGCGACTTCGGGAGTGCTTGTGTTTGCAAAAACTAAGGAGGCGCACTACGAACTACAACGCCAATTTGCGGAGCGTGAGGCAAAAAAGCGCTACATCGCCGATGTGGTGGGCACGGTGACCCAAGAAAGCGGACTCATCTCCCTCCCCCTGCGCCTCGACCCGCTCAACCGTCCGCGTCAGGTGGTAGATCATAAGGACGGCAAACCTGCCGTGACGCATTTTAAGGTGCTTTCCGTCACTACAACCCCAGAGGGCACCACCACGCGCCTTGCTCTTTCGCCCCAAACGGGTCGCACGCACCAGTTGCGCCTGCATTGTGCCCACGCCGAGGGACTCGGCACGCCCATTGTAGGAGATGAACTCTACGGCACCAAGGCCGACCGCCTCCACCTCCATGCCGAACTCCTCGTGCTCCGACATCCCGCCACAGGGCGCTGTTTGCGACTCACGGCTATCGCAGAAGGGATGTAACCGCTCAAAAACTTTAAACCTGAAAATACGAATGCTATGAATAAAACCTTTATGCGCCAAGCCATCCAACTGGCAGTAGAAAACATTAAGAACGGCGGCGGTCCCTTTGGCGCCGTCATCGTAAAGGACGGTAAAGTAATCGCCACAGGCGTCAACCGCGTGACGGCAAACAACGACCCTACGGCACACGCCGAAGTCTCTGCCATTCGTGCAGCGTGTGAAGCGCTCGGAACCTTCTCGCTTGAGGGTTGCGACATCTACTCCTCGTGCGAACCCTGCCCCATGTGCTTGGGCGCCATTTACTGGGCGCACCTTGACCACCTCTATTACGGTGCGAACAAGCACGATGCTGCTATGGCGGGATTTGACGACCAGTTTATTTACGAAGAACTGGACCTCACCATTGAATCACGACGACTCAAAACTGAGGTCGTGATTCCACAAGAAGCACAAGCACCATTCACGCTTTGGAAAGAATATGACGAGCGCACCGAATATTAACCTTTCGATTTAGAGGATACGCAGGCAGCAAAAACGGACCTCTTTTCATCGGTGAAAAATGCAGAAAAATGCAAAATAAATGCCATGTTAACAAATGTTAACCGATTTGCATTTCGCGCTGAAATTTTGTATCTTTGTACTACGGAAGTGGAGATAGCCCTAAACATCAGGGTTATCTCCACTTTTTTCGTTCACAAGGTTACTTATTAGAGGCAAAAAATAAGTATTATCGTTTTTACAAGGTAACTTATCGGCGCTACAAGGTAACTTATCGTGCTTCCGACAATAGATTTTGTTGCGCTTTTGAGTAGTATGAATGTTAATATGTGTTAAAGTTTTGAGTGAAAAATGAGGAATAATGAAGGGAGTTTTGATGCTGTTTGCAAACTATACGGGGCACTACTATTCTTCTCTCAAAAAGCACCGAAACAAAAAAAGTCCGCACACCCGGGAGGATGCAAGGACCTTGGAAAATATAATAGTGTTGTGTTGGAAACGAAGTCGCTGAGATACAGCTTCTTGACTCCACTGCAAAATTACAACTTTTCTACGTCTCCACACACAATCGGAGGCGGTTTTTCGTGCATAACACTATGAATTGTAGGATTTTATGTACTTTATGACTCTTGGACTTTCATATTGTTATGCAGAGAGCACAAAAGTACCCCAACTACATCTAATTCATCATGTAGCGCGCTTCAATAACCTTCCAATCTACGATGTTCCAAAGCGCCGTAAGATGGTCGGCACGGCGGTTGAAAAAGTCCAAATAATAAGCGTGCTCCCACACATCAAAACCAAGCAGGGGAATCATACCGTGCTTGACGGGATTGCTGCCGTTGGGTTCTTGCAAGATATGAAGCGCGCCATCGATGTCGCGGGCGAGCCACACCCATCCAGAACCGAAGAGCGAAAGTCCTTGTGCTTCAAAAACCTTTTGAAATGCCTCGAAGCTGCCCCACTCCTTCTGAATAGCGTGAGCAAGTTCACCCTGCGGACGACCGCCACCATTAGGCGAGAATTGCAGGAAGTAGAGGTTGTGATTGAGCACCTGACCGGCATTGTTGAAGAGCGAGCCCTCCGCCTCAATCACAATTTGCGTGAGGTGCTGATGCGCCCGCGGAGTGCCAACAACGGCTTTGTTGAGGTTGTTAAGATAAGTCAGGAGGTGCTTACCGTGATGAAGTTCCACCGTTTCACGCGAAATGTAAGGTTCGAGTGCATCCGTAGCATACGGAAGGGTGAGATGCTTAAACCCGCCCGTTTCGTCGGTAACACTACCGCAGGAGAGGGCAAGCAAAAAGGGGAAAATAAGTGTTGTCATAAGAGTTAAGGTTAGAAAGTTTAAGGTTAGAGGGGTGTTGGGCAGCGTGAAGTTAGGAGATAAAGTCCTCACATGTGCCCTGATAGATAAGGTTGTCCATAGAGTAGCGACCGGGACCTGTGATGAGCATCATGACGAAGACGCCAAAGTAAATCAGTGCGAGTTCGCCAGCAGCAATGCTGCCACCATGAGCGTAGAAGAAAGCCACACCCATCGTGAAAATCATGGGCAGCAGTATCAAGCGAAACAGGAAACCTACAATAAGCGCGATGGCACAAAAGAACTCTGCAAAGATGACAAGTATCAAACTCGTGTCTACGCCGATACCGAAAGGATCGGGAAACATCGTCGTGAGGGCTTCAAAATTAACGAGTTTCTCATAGCCGTGCATCAAGAACAGCACGCCAAAGAAGAAGCGCATCGCCAAGAGGATTCGTGAGGTTGTGGAACCATGATAGTCGGTGGGGAATACAATGTTTTTCATAGTACTGGTGGGTTTAGTTTTAAGGGTGTTGGATAAGTATTTACGGGAAAAGTGGGGGATGAACATTTTAACGACTTTACAGACTGGCACCATACTGTGCACTCTCGCCCAGTTGTTCCTCAATGCGCATGAGTTGGTTGTACTTCGCTAAGCGTTCGGAGCGACTGAGCGAACCAGTCTTAATCTGCCCACTGTTTGTAGCAACGGCAAGGTCGGCAATGAAGGCATCCTCCGTTTCGCCCGAGCGGTGGGAGATAATTGCAGCATACCCGGCATTGTGGGCCATTGATACGGCGTCAAGCGTTTCGGAGAGGGTGCCAATTTGATTGGGTTTTATCAAGATTGCATTGGCACATCCTTCCTGAATGCCTTTGCGCAAGAAGTGGGTGTTTGTAACAAAAAGGTCGTCGCCCACGAGTTGGCACCTGTCGCCCAAGCGTGCCGTGAGGAGTTGCCACCCTGCCCAATCATTTTCCGCCATACCGTCCTCTATGGAGTCGATGGGATAACGATTGACGAGTTGTTCGAGGTAAGCCACCTGCTGCTCCGAAGTGAGGCGTTCGGCATACTCGCCCTCAAACACACGGTAGTCGTAAAGTCCTTCTCTGTAAAATTCCGAAGCGGCACAATCCATAGCGATGCTCACCTCTGCACCGGGTTGATAACCTGCCCGCTTAATGGCCTCCATAATACAGTGAAGAGCGTCCTCCGTACCCCGCAGGGCGGGAGCAAAACCTCCCTCATCGCCCACAGCAGTGCTCAGCATACGATGTTGAAGTTCCTTTTTCAACGCATGAAACACTTCTGCGCCCATACGCAAGGCATCGCGGAAGTTTCGGGCACCTATGGGACGAATCATAAATTCCTGAAATGCTATTGGGGCATCCGAATGTGCACCGCCGTTAATAATATTCATCATCGGGACGGGAAGAACGTGCGCATTCACGCCGCCTAAATAACGGAAGACGGGCAACCCTTGTGCGAGCGAGGCTGCTCGTGCCACAGCCAACGACACACCTAAGAGTGCATTGGCACCCAGGCGCCTTTTATTCGGAGTACCATCAAGGGAAATGAGGCGTTCATCTATAACGCGCTGGTTAAACACGCACATCCCTGAAAGTTCGGGAGCGATAATCGTATTTACATGCTGCACGGCACGCTTCACGCCTCTGCCTAAATAACGTTGGGTGTCGCCATCGCGCAATTCTAAGGCCTCATTCTTACCCGTTGACGCTCCCGAGGGCACTGAGGCGCGACCCACGATGTTGTTAGAGAGCGTAACATCAACTTCAATTGTTGGATTGCCACGTGAATCCAATATCTCACGCGCATATACATTCTTTATCTGCATAACCTGTCTTATTTTAGTAACTTCTACATTGAATTTGCACTGCAAAAATAAGACGAGTTTCTGGCTCCAAACAAATAAACACCTATAATAATTATTAATAGAATTATAAGTAGTATCAATAAGTGTTTCAGGATGTTAACGGATTTCTGGAACACCCTTATTTACCTACAAATACGAAAAGAGGGTGTGTCGAAATGCAAATTTCGTCACACCCTCTATAGTTGGGTAAAAATGTGTAAAATGCAAGGCGCTGAAATTGGGATGAAGGGAGTGTACTGAAGTACATGACAAAATCCGAAATTGATGAGCAACGTAGCTGTTTGCACATTATGACACAGCGACCAAATACGTGCAAAAAAAAATTGATTGTCATCCCGACAACCAATCTTTACTAACCTTAAATCTAATACCATGAAAAACTGGTGCAAAAGTACAGTCTTCTAAGGTGTTGAGCAACTTTTTGGTTAAAAAAAAGATAAATTTTAATAAAAAACCTTTCTTTATAAATATAATTGTAAACCGAAATTTACATTTAACTAACATATTGCTAATCACGTTTGTTACGGGGGAAATAGGTCAGCACTTGCTGCTTCAACATCGTGCGGTCAATGTGGGTATAAATTTCTGTGGTTGAAATCTGTTCGTGGCCGAGCATTGCCTGGATAACGCGCAGATTTGCACCGCCTTCAAGCAGGTGTGTGGCGAAGGAGTGGCGCAGGGTGTGAGGCGAAATTGTCTTCGTAATTCCTGCCCGCTCGGCATAGAGGCGCAGGTTGTGGAATACGGTGATGCGCGACAAGTGTTGGCGGCGGCGAACGGAAAGAAATACATAATCCTCCTCGCCCGACTTAGCAAGAATCGTATTGCGCGTACAAAACCATAGATTCAGTTCCTTAATTGCCTTAGACGAAATAGGCACAAGGCGTTCTTTATTCCCCTTACCCACAACGCGTAAGAAGCCTTCGTCAAGGAATAAGTCGTGCATCTTCAGGTTACAGAGTTCCGACACGCGGAGTCCGCAACTGTAAAGCAATTCTATTACCGCCTTATCGCGCTGCCCCTCATCCTGACTAAGGTCTATCACAGAAAGAATCGCGTCAATCTCCTCCGTCGAAAGTACCTCTGGTAGGTGTAACCCTTTCTTCGGCGATTCTAACAGCGCCGTGGGATTCGTTTCCATGTATCCCTCGAGCAACAAATAGGAGTAGAAGGTACGCAAACCTGAATGCACACGAGCAATTGAACGATGCGAGATTCCCACATCGTGCAACTGCCAAGTGAAACGATGTAAATCATCCAACTTTACAGCACGCACATCCAATTCCTCTGAATTCAAAAATTCAAAGAAATGAAGCACATCACGCATATAAGCGTCGCGCGTATTTTCAGATAATCCACGTTCCAAGAGTAAATACCTCTTGAAACCGTCCAACATTCCGTTCATAAAATCCTTCAAATTAACATTACCTCCTCAAAAACAGGTTCTCTCACCTAACAACTCAACTACCTCACCACAAAATCCGACCCTCATCCACAAACACATCACACAAACACATCCACAAAATTAAACAAAAAAAGAGGTTCCTCAAAATCTTGAAGAACCTCTCTGAAAAGTGGCGGCGACCTACTCTCCCGCTATACGCAGTACCATCGGCGCGGACGGGCTTAACTTCTCTGTTCGGAATGGGAAGAGGTGGAAC
>JBGVGJ010000022.1:0-2078 GCA_045121635.1 Alloprevotella sp.
CTGCTTCCAAGCCAACATCCTAGCTGTCACCGGGACCACACTTCGTTAGTTTAACTTAACCTATATTTCGGGACCTTAGCCGATGGTCAGGATTCTTCTCCTCTCGGGCATGGACCTTAGCACCCATGCCCTCACTCCCGGTCTTAACCTGCGCGCATTCGGAGTTTGTCTGGACTTGATAGGCGGCGAAGCCCTCGCATCCAATCAGTCGCTCTACCTCACGCAGGAAACAACCGAGGCTGCACCTAAATGCATTTCGGGGAGTACGAGCTATCTCCAAGTTTGATTGGCCTTTCACTCCTACCCTCACCTCATCCAGAAGCTTTTCAACGCTTATTGGTTCGGTCCTCCATTCCGTGTTACCGGAACTTCAACCTGGACAAGGGTAGATCACTTGGTTTCGCGTCTACCACTACTGACTAAGCGCCCTATTCAGACTCGCTTTCGCTTCGGCTCCGAGACTCATAACTCTTAACCTTGCCAGTAACGGTAACTCGTAGGTTCATTATGCAAAAGGCACGCCGTCACAACTTACGCTGCTCCGACCGCTTGTAGGCACATGGTTTCAGGAACTATTTCACTCCCCTATTCGGGGTGCTTTTCACCTTTCCTTCACAGTACTGGTTCACTATCGGTCTCTCGGGAGTATTTAGCCTTACCGGATGGTCCCGGCAGATTCACGCAGAATTCCTCGTGCTCCGCGCTACTCAGGATACCACTACGGTTAATGAAGCTTCATGTACGCAACTATCATGCTCTATGGTCGGACTTTCCAGACCGTTCCATTCACTTCACTTCGTCCGATGTCGTGGTCCTACAACCCCAGGTATGCCGTAACATAACTGGTTTGGGCTCTTCCCCGTTCGCTCGACACTACTGGGGGAATCATTGTTATTTTCTTTTCCTGCAGGTACTAAGATGTTTCAGTTCCCTGCGTTAGCTCCTTATATAATAAGGTGATGAGTCTTCAACTCACCGGGTTGTCCCATTCGGAAATTCCTGGATCAAGGGTTATTTGCACCTCCCCAGGACTTATCGCAGCTTATCACGTCCTTCATCGCCTCCGAGAGCCAAGGCATCCGCCATGTGCCCTTTCCTACTTTCATTTATCAATTACACACTATTGCTAGTGCGGGTGATATATACTTTCAGCTTGTACTAAAAATATTACTTTTCGAAGTGTATCAATATGTCATAGATCTGTTTCTGTGGAGAACTTTGTGGATTGGCTGCGTTCGCTACGCTCACTTCGCCTATCCTCAATTTCTCACATAAATGTGGAGAATAACGGATTCGAACCGTTGACCCCCTGCGTGCAAGGCAGGTGCTCTAGCCAGCTGAGCTAATCCCCCAATTACCTTCGTATCTTCGTTTCCGGTTTTCTGAGTAGTCCCAGGCAGAGTTGAACTGCCGACCTCTACATTATCAGTGTAGCGCTCTAACCAACTGAGCTATAGGACTAGCTTTTTTGGATTCAGTTCAACCTTGTCTGTGTAATTAGACTCGGCTTCATCTTTCTCTCTTATATATAATCCAACAAACAACCGTGCAGTACAGAAAGAAACCATGTCGATTCAGGATCTCTCCAGAAAGGAGGTGTTCCAGCCGCACCTTCCGGTACGGCTACCTTGTTACGACTTAGCCCCAATCACCAGTTTTACCCTAGGACGCTCCTTGCGGTTACGCACTTCAGGTACCCCCGGCTTTCATGGCTTGACGGGCGGTGTGTACAAGGCCCGGGAACGTATTCACCGCGCCATGGCTGATGCGCGATTACTAGCGAATCCAGCTTCGTGGAGTCGGGTTGCAGACTCCAGTCCGAACTGAGAGAGGTTTTGGGGATTGGCATCCCATCACCGGGTAGCGGCCTTCTGTACCTCCCATTGTAACACGTGTGTAGCCCCGGACGTAAGGGCCGTGCTGATTTGACGTCATCCCCACCTTCCTCACATCTTGCGATGGCAGTCCCGCCAGAGTGCCCGGCATTACCCGATGGCAACTGACAGCAAGGGTTGCGCTCGTTATGGCACTTAAGCCGACACCTCACGGCACGAGCTGACGACAACCATGCAGCACCT
>JBGVGJ010000023.1:0-2278 GCA_045121635.1 Alloprevotella sp.
ATTGTCGTTATTTGAAAAATAGCTTTTTCTCTGGAATGTTTCGTTGTAGCGATACAACGGTTTGTAACTTTCGTTACGTTTCTTTTGAAAATAGTTTCTTTTATTTCTCGATTGACTCTATTTTTGCTTTACTTGTATTCAGTTTTCAAGGTGCATCCGACTCTGTTGAGCCGGTAAGTGGAGATAAGGAGATTCGAACTCCTGACCCCCTGCTTGCAAGGCAGGTGCTCTCCCAGCTGAGCTATACCCCCAGATTCACACAAAATGGGCTCAAGTGGACTCGAACCACCGACCTCACGCTTATCAGGCGTGCGCTCTAACCAGCTGAGCTATGAGCCCATAGGATTTCGGCGACCATCTACTCTCCCAGGCAGCTGCCCACCAAGTACCATCGACCGCTTAGGTCTTAACCGTCGTGTTCGGAATGGGAACGGGTGTGTCCCCTAAGCGCATCATCACCGAAAATATTTTGTGTGTTTCTTTATTTAGTTTGAAGGTTTGATCCTTCAAAACCGAACAATGAATATTAACTTCAACCAATACTCCATAGAAAGGAGGTGATCCAGCCGCACCTTCCGATACGGCTACCTTGTTACGACTTCACCCCAGTCACTGGCTTCACCTTCGGCGGCTCCTTCCTTACGGTTAGGTCACCGACTTCGGGTGCTTCCAACTCCCATGGTGTGACGGGCGGTGTGTACAAGGCCCGGGAACGTATTCACCGCGACATTCTGATTCGCGATTACTAGCGATTCCAGCTTCATGTAGTCGAGTTGCAGACTACAATCCGAACTGGGACTGGGTTTTTGTGATTTGCTCGACGTCGCCGTTCTGCGTCACTTTGTTACCAGCCATTGTAGCACGTGTGTAGCCCAAGACATAAGGGGCATGATGATTTGACGTCATCCCCACCTTCCTCCGTGTTATCCACGGCAGTCTCTCCAGAGTGCCCAACTGAATGATGGCTACTGAAGATAAGGGTTGCGCTCGTTGCGGGACTTAACCCAACATCTCACGACACGAGCTGACGACAACCATGCACCACCTGTCACCGATGCTCCGAAGAGAAGCTCTATCTCTAGAGCGGTCATCGGGATGTCAAGCCTTGGTAAGGTTCTTCGCGTTGCTTCGAATTAAACCACATGCTCCACCGCTTGTGCGGGCCCCCGTCAATTCCTTTGAGTTTCAACCTTGCGGTCGTACTCCCCAGGTGGAGTGCTTATTGCGTTAGCTGCGGCACCGAGGATTCCTCCCCAACACCTAGCACTCATCGTTTACGGCGTGGACTACCAGGGTATCTAATCCTGTTTGCTCCCCACGCTTTCGAGCCTCAGCGTCAGTTTCAGTCCAGAAAGCCGCCTTCGCCACTGGTGTTCTTCCTAATATCTACGCATTTCACCGCTACACTAGGAATTCCGCTTTCCTCTCCTGTACTCTAGCTTGCCAGTTCCAAATGCAATCCTCGGGGTTAAGCCCCGGGCTTTCACATCTGGCTTGACATGCCGCCTACGCTCCCTTTACACCCAGTAATTCCGGATAACGCTTGCCCCCTACGTATTACCGCGGCTGCTGGCACGTAGTTAGCCGGGGCTTCTTATTCAGGTACCGTCATTTGTTTCTTCCCTGTTGATAGAAGTTTACGATCCGAAAACCTTCATCCTTCACGCGGCGTTGCTGCATCAGGGTTTCCCCCATTGTGCAATATTCCCCACTGCTGCCTCCCGTAGGAGTTTGGGCCGTGTCTCAGTCCCAATGTGGCCGATCACCCTCTCAGGTCGGCTACTGATCGTCGCCTTGGTGGGCTGTTATCTCACCAACTAGCTAATCAGATGCGGGCCCATCCTATACCGAATTGCTCCTTTTTTCACCAAGGGATGCCCCTCGGTGATGACATGCGGTATTAGTCACCGTTTCCAGTGATTATTCCCCAGTATAGGGCAGGTTGCCCACACGTTACTCACCCGTCCGCCACTAAGATGAGAAGAAATCCTGCCGAAGCTCTCATTCAACTCTTCTTCGTTCGACTTGCATGTGTTAAGCACGCCGCCAGCGTTCATCCTGAGCCAGGATCAAACTCTTATATTAAAGTTTAAATCGTGGCCAGATCATTTTCTGGCTAATTGTGTTCCGGTTTTGCTAAACCGGTAAAAGTCATTTAGCATTCGTTTCCGTTTGCTTGAATTGACTATGGGTTGTGTGTTATTCATATCCATTGTTCAGTTTTCAAGGATCAATCTGCTTTTTCAGCAGCGAAGATTATTTTATCAAATCTTCATTT
>JBGVGJ010000024.1:0-1790 GCA_045121635.1 Alloprevotella sp.
CCCGAAGGGCACCTAATGTATCTCTACTTCGTTAGTAGGATGTCAAGCCCTGGTAAGGTTCTTCGCGTTGCTTCGAATTAAACCACATAATCCACCGCTTGTGCGGGCCCCCGTCAATTCCTTTGAGTTTCAACCTTGCGATCGTACTCCCCAGGTGCAATACTTATTGTGTTAACTGCGGCACGCAGGGGGTCAGTCCCCGCACACCTAGTATTGATCGTTTACAGCGTGGACTACCAGGGTATCTAATCCTGTTTGCTCCCCACGCTTTCGCGCCTCACCGTCAGTTATCGTCCAGTAATCCGCCTTCGCCACCGGTGTTCTTCCTAATATCTACGCATTTCACCGCTACACTAGGAATTCCGATTACCTCTCCGACACTCAAGATCAACAGTTTCAAATGCAGTTCACGAGTTGAGCCCGTGGATTTCACATCTGACTTGCCGACCCGGCTACACGCCCTTTACACCCAGTAAATCCGGACAACGCTTGCCACCTACGTATTACCGCGGCTGCTGGCACGTAGTTAGCCGTGGCTTATTCAAGAGGTACCGTCTTCTACTCTTCCCTCTTAAAAGAAGTTTACAACCCGAAAGCCTTCTTCCTTCACGCGGCGTTGCTGGGTCAGACTTGCGTCCATTGCCCAATATTCCCCACTGCTGCCTCCCGTAGGAGTCTGGGCCGTATCTCAGTCCCAATGTGGCCGGTCAACCTCTCAGTCCGGCTACTGATCGTCGCCTTGGTGGGCCGTTACCTCACCAACTAGCTAATCAGACGCGAGGCCATCTTTCAGCGATAAAATCTTTGGCATTCAGGCCATGCGACCCGAATGCTTCATGCGGTATTAGCAGTCGTTTCCAACTGTTGTCCCCCTCTGAAAGGCAGGTTCCTCACGCGTTACTCACCAGTCCGCCACTAAGTTTCAATTCACTTGACCGAAGTCTTGATCCAAGAAACTCCGTTCGACTTGCATGTGTTAAGCACGCCGCCAGCGTTCGTCCTGAGCCAGGATCAAACTCTCTATAAAATGGTATCTAAAGAGCCGAAGCTCTCCAAATCAAATCATAGAGCTATTTCCATAGCTTCATTTGTTTAACGTCTCTCTTTCCCAGGTAATTGACTTAACCCCGGTACTCGAGCGACCTTTGGTTCTTCTGAATCGTGATTCAGAAGCGTCAGTCTGGTGCTTTCTAAAATCGTTACGTTGTTTAATTTACAAGGTACACGCCGTTACCGGCGGAACATTTTGCATTATAACAGCTTTCATTTCGCTTGTCAAGTACTTTTTTCAAAGTTTTTTGACGTTCGCGATCCGGTTGTTATCAGCAGCAACTTTATTAAGCTACCACACTCGTAAGAGTTTGTCAAGCTCTTTTTTGAATTTCTTCAAAGCTTTTGCTTTTCAGACCCCGCCGCGGCACCTCAGCGCCGACAGCTTTGTTAGAATACCAGATAGGTTCTCATTTGTCAAGCGTTTTTTACAAAGTTTTTAAAGTTTTTTGTGGACCATTCATAATTGGTATTACCTGTCCTAATATACTCTCCATCACTTGCGGAGATACCCACCAGAAGCGCACAATATATAGTAGAAAGGGGTCCGAACGTCCTCTCCTTCTCAGGTGTTTTCAAATCGCAGCCTATCTGATCCCGGGTCTTGTTTCCGCTCCGGCTAAATAAACAAATCGCCGTTCTTCTTACGAAGAACGGCGATCTCTGGAGGTGACACCCGGATTTGAACCGGGGAATCAGGGTTTTGCAGACCCTTGCCTTACCACTTGGCTATGTCACCA
>JBGVGJ010000025.1:0-2150 GCA_045121635.1 Alloprevotella sp.
TGGGCTTGTTCCTGTTTCTCTTCGTTTTCCTTTTTCACTTCTTCTTTGTTTTGAAGTTCTACACTATTTGCCTGCTCTGCCTTGACCTTGTTTTCGTACTCCGAAATATCGACCTTGTGCGGTGCAAGCAGTTCCTTGTTCACTTCGGGATTCTTCAGCAGCTCTTTCATCACGCCGATAAGGTGTTCCGCCTGGTCTGCCGCCACACGGTAAAAACCGAAGCGGCTGGGTTCCTTGCACTGCCGGACGAAATTCTTGAAGAAGTTGTCCAGCACATCGCCGTGTCTGTCGAACTGAAGGAAGTCCTGTGCATTCTCCGCCTTGGCGGGTGTGCGTTTCGGATTGCCGTCCTTGTCAAGTCCGGCTACCACACTGATTTCGCCCGTCTTCTCGTCACGGACAATCAGCACGTCCTTTTCTTTCTTTTTCTGTTCCATTGTTTTTTGAATTTGTTATTTGGTTAGTTTATGAAGGCAGGTTTCGTAAAACACTGCATCTCCTTTTCTGAAAATCTCTCCGTGTTCCTTGATGAACTCCCGCACGTCAGACACCTTGTAGTAACTCTTTCTGCCTATTCTTATATAGGGCAGTATCTTCATGCTACGGTAGCGTTGCAGGGAGCGCTTGCTGAATTGCAGAAGCATACACAAGTCCTGATTGTCAAGCAGCCTTTCACCATCCACAAGCGGAATTTCCATCACATCGGAATTGTCCTTCTCGTACTCCTTGCGGGCAAGCATCGCTATCAGTTTGTCCTGACGGTCAAGACGGGTGGTTATCTCACGCACCCACATCTCGAATGTTCTCTTATCCAGTGCATCCATAAGTTCAAAGTTTTTTCATTGTGGGTATTCTTTTTCCCGTTCGCATCATATAGTTCTGCTTGAACTCTTCCAGACGTTTCGGGTCACAGAACACAATACTGCTTCTTACCATTCGCTCAACCTCTGACAAGGAGTAGCGGCAGTTGCCACGAACCATGTAGTAGCTGATTTTCTTCTCGCTGCGGAGTCGTTGCAGGGTGCGTTTGCTTATCTGCAAGAGTGCGGCTACCTGTTCATTGTCAAGAAGTATTTCGGCATTCTCTTCACTCATTCGTTTCTCACTCTTGCGGACATAAGCGGCAATGCCGTCTATCTTTTCCATCAGCTCCTTGTAGGCTGTACTTTCCATCTGAATTACTTCCATATCATGCTCTTGTTTTTCGTTTCTGATGCGAATTTCGGGGATTTCCAAAAGGGCGTTTAACAACTCACTAATGACTCACGGAAGATTTTCTTGAATTTGTCCGGCTGTTGCACCGTCAAGTGTGCCAGATACGGCAACAAGGGTGAGAAAAACGCAGAATCTGCATATTGCAGGCTACTTTTGCAGCAAACAAATTTTATCGCGTATGGAAGTAGTAACTATTGAGAAAAAGACATTTGAAGCGATGCTCACGGAGATGAGGTCGCTGACAGAGAAGGTTTACACCCTGCAACACAAGTGTAATGAGAAACGATTGGCACAATGGCTGGACGGTCAGGAGGTCTGCTTACAGCTCCGCATCAGTCCACGCACATTGCAGACCATGAGGGATAACCGTCTGATTGGGTACACCCAAATCAACCGCAAGTTTTACTATTCTCCCGAAGAGGTTGTAAGACTATTGCCATTGGTAAAGACAATGTTTCCCAAGTAAGAATTTACAAACCACTAAATCCAAAGTAGAATGATGAACAAGAAAGTATTGACATTGGATGATGAGCCTATTGCCTCCATCTACTACACTATGAAGGAGTGCAACAAGAAGATGGGCACGATAATCCGTGAACACCGCCCATTGATGGACGGTAACCGATATTTGACAGACAAGGAGGTGTCGCAGATAATGAAGGTAAGCCGCCGTACCTTGCAGGAATATAGAAATGCTATGACCTTACCTTATATTCATTTAGGCGGTAAGGTGCTTTATCGGGAACAGGATGTTCAAAAACTTTTGGCGGACAATTACAAGAAACCGATTAACCATAATACTACCTAAAACGAAAGACGGACAATCCCAAATGCGAGATTGTCCGTCTTTCGTTGGTTGCTACTCAGCAACTATAACCACCGTTAGGAATATGTATGTAGAATTGCCGTTCAGATGTTTTCTTCTCATACACCTT
>JBGVGJ010000026.1:0-2326 GCA_045121635.1 Alloprevotella sp.
AGCATCATTCTGTCATAGAACGGCATCAGCTTGTTTTTCATGTTTACGCGCAACCCTGTCACCAGCTGTATTCCATCCTCAAAGAGGAAGTCAAACAGCTTCTGTGAAATATAGCCTTTGTCAGCGAACAGCTTGCCATACAAACGTTTAGCAAGAACCTTGAATACATTCGGGTCCTTGTCACTGACATTTGCGCCAGTAAGTACAAACGCAATTATCTCGCCTCTGTCATTACACGCAAGGTGGAGTTTAAAGCCATGGCACCAACCCATTGTTCCTTGTCCGTCAGTGCAATTCCCTTGAATACCTTATTGACATATCTCCTGAGATTATGGCATACGGGTATCATCGTGGAATCAACGAATGTTATGCCGGTACATCTTCCGAAAGCCCCCAGATTAAGGAAGAACATGAGCTGGAAGAACACGCGGCTTTCCAACTCCACAAAGCGGTTGTACGACTCGGCTTTCGGAAAATAAGACTTCATCGTACCCTTAATAAAGAACAGGTAGTAGTGCTTGAAATTGCGGAATGAACCGAAATGGAAATACGACAGAATGGTCATGATTTCACTGTCGGACAACAACGCTTGACGACGTCTACGCTTGACTCCGCTATTGTTTTCAAGTAGGTTTCCTGCATTTTCTGCATCAAAATGTTTGCAAAACTCGTCTATAATACAAAATAATTCTGTAACTCTTACCTTTGCATCCGATTATAGAATTAACTTCTGGTAACAGAAGTAAGGCTTATTTTTTCGTAGTTTTGCTAGTGAAATAGGCTTTGAGGGGCGAGGAGATTCTGTAACAGGTAGGTGTAATCCATATCGCTACAAAGAGATGCCCGCCCCTCTTTTCATTATCTTCTAGAGTCAGGACAAAGTATCTAAGGACATTTCTAAATGATCAAGTGTAGATCCAAGAGTTTAGGCGCAGGAAGGTTTTGGTCTATATTCATAACATTATTAACTTAAAGTTTTAGCTTATGAGACCAAAATTGTTGATGGAAAATGACTACATTTTAAGACAATGTGTAGGCATTGACGTTTCCAAAGAGACGTTGGTAGTTACCATGTGTATGTTCAGCTTCGCGGAGGAGGCTCACTACTCCGACGTCAAGACGTTCAAGAACAACAAGACTGGCTTTAACCAGCTGGTAAAATGGAGTCGCAAGGAGGCTTACACCGATAAACCGCTACGGTATGTCATGGAGGCCACAGGCGTGTATCATGAAGAACTGGCCAACCATCTCGTGAAGATTGGTTGCACCGTAATCATCATGATGCCGAACAAGGCAAGAGAGTTTGCCATTTGGGAGGGGATGATCTCCAAGAATGACACCATCGACAGCCGTGCGTTGGCCCTTGTGGGATGTGTGAAGAGGAGTATGCGTCCATGGCAGCCAAGCAAGGAGATCTATCACGAACTGAGGGCTATGACAAGATTTGCCCAGGACACGAAGAAGCTGCGCCTTGCGCTCAAAAACCATCTCGAAGCCTTGGAGCACAGCCATCAGGCTGAGAAGAGCATAGTCAAACATTACGAGGCTATGGTGTCGTATTTGGACAAGCGTCTGAAGATGAACCTCAAGAACATGAAAGAGAAAGTCGCATCTGACGAGGCTCTTAACAAGAAGGTAGAGAACATCATTACTGCTCCCTCACTTGGCTTCACCTCTGTGATTACAGTCATTGCTGAGACTAACGGCTTCGCGCTCATACAGAACAGAAAGCAACTCACCAGCTATGCTGGCTTCGATGTCAAGGACAACCAGTCGGGGAATGTAGAAGGGACATCCAGAATCTCAAAAAAAGGCAACTCCCGTATCCGTGCCATACTTTATATGCCTGCTGTGCAGGCCCAACTGCGCAGCAGGCATCTAAAAGAAGCCTACGACAGGATTGTGCAGAAGCATCCCGACAAGAAGATGATAGCAGTCACTGCCATGGAACGCAGACTACTGCTCCTTATCTATGCTCTCTGGAAGAGCGACAAACCTTATGACGAAGACCACGACAAGAAGAAATAACACTTAATCCATAGCCAATTACACGAAAAGAGGCTGGAACAGTTTGACATGCCTCCAACCTCACGTGATAGATGCCTGAAATCGGGTGTCTTCACTTGTCGTGTGCAATATTACGAAGATTTTTTGAAATATGCGACTGTTTTACCCAAAAATATTAAAACCTTAATAATCTATACCTGAAAACACCGAGGGGCCAGGGGGCGAGAAGCCCCCATCAGGCTAAAAACATATAAAAAAACAAAATGACGGCAATTAATTTTTCTTAACTCTTTTTTCTTTGAGATTAAAACAGTATCTT
>JBGVGJ010000027.1:0-11060 GCA_045121635.1 Alloprevotella sp.
GGCAAGCCTACAATGACATTGGCCTACGGTAGCCACCACGTCTATTTTGTCGCATCACGCGGCACATCTCCTTTACTGGACACAGAAGACGGCACCATCACTTGGTTATCCGTGCGCGATACGTTCTGGAAGGACTATGAGGTGACGGTGGTGAGCACTAGCAACGGCAATCGTGCCGTGACGTTGGATCGTGTGGTAACAAAACTCAACCTCGCTTTCACCGACGCAATCAGTGCCGACGCTGCCACCATCAACTTCACGCCCGAGACATGGTACTACGGACTGAACTATAAGACAGGTGAACCAACCACTGCCACAGCATCGCAAACCAATATCATGCAAGTGCCTACGGGCTATGCTGGACACACGGATGTTTCTGTCAGCTACTTCAGCATCTCACCATCTACGGAATGGTCTACCGATGTGACGGTCAACAGTAAGGATGCCGATGGCAACATTATCGGCCAAGGCGTGATGGAAGATGTGCCACTGAAGCGCAACCGCGTCACGGAATACTCAGGGCCGCTTTTTACGGCAGGGGGTGAGATGACTCTCACCTTGAATGGGACATGGGAAACGTCTAAAACTGGGACGTGGTAAAACAATAAAAGAAAAGGAGGCTTTCTGTCCTCCTTTCTTTAAATCATACACCATCCTCGAAAGATGGTAGGTCTTCTGGTTCGGGCTCGATGGCTTCCAGACGGGCGATTTCAGCCTTAGCAGCGTTGATGTCGTCGCGCCACGTCTGACGCTGTGAAATCTTGTCAGCGTACTCCGTTTTAGTGGCCTTACCTTCCGCAATCTTGGCGGCGATATAATCGGTGGATGACAGTTTAGCCTCGCGGTCGAGGATGATACTCTCTTGAGCGTTGATTTGCTCGATAATTTCTGATTTCTTCATATTCTTTTTAGTTTTAAATGATACTTGTCGTTTAATCTCGCGCGAAACGTGTGCTGAGGTTTACTTATCACACATAACCGCCGCTGGTCCCAATCCAACCACTGCCACCAGTCATCGCCGATTACTGATTTCAGTTGCATGATGCGGTTGTATGACGTGCGGTTCTTTAGCAGTCCAGTGTATGAGTTGACAGTCGAAATAAAACGGTCGAGTTCTCTGTATTTCTCGACCGTTGTCAGTTGGTTATATTCTGCTACCCTCGCCAAACATCGCGCCCATGTAGCGTCATTTAGAATCACGCTCCACGGGTGAATGTGTGAGCCGAGAAATTCAAGTCCCTTCCAGTATTGTTGACAATAGAATTTCCTATCGTTCATCTTCACGCCCTTTGCGGACAGTCGTCTACGGAGTTCAGGTAGTAGACTGAGCGCATAAGACTTCAGTCGGTCAGGGGCTATCATCACCCCGTCGTCCATGAATACCGTGGTGCGGATTCCGCACTCATCATTCAACCAGCGCACCTCATCGTTGATGTATAACCCCATTCCCGTCTGTGATGACATACGACCTATCGGCACGCCTATTCCGTATGGCTTGTTCAGGATGGACTTTTCGGGTTTGATATGCGCGTCCCAAAGATATTTGGGCGTGCGCCTCTCATAGTGCCTTGCAGGGCAACAATGGATGGCTATCATAGCGAGCCATTTCAGGAAAGACGGCATGAATGCACCATATTTGTCGGCTATCTCATCATGGAAGCGGTCTATCACACGAATGAAGCACGACTCCATATAGTCGCAGTCGGCATTCGGGAAGAATCCCGCCAAGTCCCATTTGATAATCCATGCCGTATCGGTGTAACCATTGCTCACCTCACAAATGTCTTCGATGACTTGGTTGATAGCAGCTTGCGAACCCATGCCATCGCGGTTGTTGAAAGTTCGCGGATGCAGTATGCGCTCAATCCAAGGTTTCAGAATGTCGCAAAGAATGTGGTCGATGATACGACCAGCAAACTCTGTGGCGAATATCTCGCGCCACTTGGGGATGGAAGTGAGGAAGGTGTAGTTGTGGAGGATGCGAAAAGTTCTCGCCATGAGCTCGCGCATCAAGCGAACAAGCAGCGGTGGCCAATTCATCTCGAAGGCCATCGAATCACGCCCGTAACGTTTATTTCGACGGGTGTCGAACATCACGCTGAGCAACAGCGCAAAGAACAAAACTTCAGTCATTAAGATAAAAGCGTAATATAAGAATATCGGTAAAATCGCGACCGCCTGGCAACGATTCGTGTTGTTGACGTTGTTGTTGTTGAGATTGCCGTTGTTGCCGTTGAAATTCCACGCGTTGTTGACGTTGTACCTCTGGGCGAACCAACGGTTCGTGCTGGTCGGAGTCACATCTGGCGCTGCTATAAATGATAGCCGGACTCCCTTTTACCTTATTCATACCTGACAGCCACCTCTTGCCTGTTGACCGATCTGCGGCTGCTCCTGACGTTTAAGCGACCGACTTGCATTTCTCCATTTCCTTACACCTTCCTCGATGCGTTCCAACTGTACGGCGATACGAAGTTTATCTTTGTCGGTCAACAAACCTTGCGTGATACACAATTCGAAATTCGCCAACAATATGCCGAATTCACCAATCATTTCGCGGATATGATCCTGCCTTACCTCCTGACATTCCTTGGCGATAGAGAAGTGGCGGATAATGTTCTGTACCGCACGCTTCATCTCCACCGGCGCACCTTCGATACGTTCTATCTTCGGCATCCGCTGGATGGCGGGATGCAAGATATAAAGCAAGTTCTTTGCGTCTGCGAGGATAGAGTCTTTATCATTCTTTGCCTTATTGCCGCGCGGTTTCTTGTGCTCGTTCATACTGCCGTCTGTATTCGTCTGTCTGCTGCTCGTAAGCGTCTTGCAGGTATTCGTCGTAGCTGGTGTATATCTTTCCCATGAGAGTAAGCCTCACGCCACGCTGTCGCGATGGCGTGAGAGCATTTAGTTTCTAATCAATTTCCAAAAGCGCGACCGCCTGGCAACGACGCGTGTAGTTGACGGAGTAGCTGCCGAGATAGCCGTAGGAGCCGCCGAAAAGCCACGCGCTGTTGACGTCGTACCTCTGGGCGAGCCAACGGGTCGTGCTGTTGTTGATAGCGGTGGTACCCATCTTGCTAATACTTGGCGCGAGATCCGCGATGGTTTCGTCGCGCATTAACATCGCACCCTCGGCCACACCTGGCAGATACCAGTCGCCAAAGTCGAGCCCGTCAACACCGAACGACTTGTTGTAGCCGTAATACAGTGCAGGGTACTTGTACTTCGTGCCACCAGCCTTAGTGGGGGCTGTCATGGGTCCATATTTAGCGGTCAACTCCTTGCCGCCCGGCATGGAGAATACGCCGAGTTTCTGCGGGTATTGCAAGCGGTACTCGCGATGTATATACTCCTGATATGTGCCGTAGGTGTCGCGCAATAGCTTGCAGTAAGGAGAAGATTCAAAGTCAGCCTTCTTAACGATGGTGCCGGCAGCGTTTAGGGGAACGTCGGCAGAAGGTGTTACGCCATTAGTACCGTAATAAGCGGCACCGCGTGCGTCGTTCATGATTCGCTGGTCACTGGCGAGGCCACTGGCGCGAAATCCTGCGTTGCTGTTTTCTGGCATGTCTCCCCATGTGATATGTGTCAGTCCTGAACAGTTATAGAACTTGTAGTTAGTACAGTTGTCGCGCTGCACGACGACGCGGTTGTTCGCTTCATCTGCATACGCCCACCACTCAGCGATGGTAGCAGCTGGTGCACCAAGCTCTGTCAACTTCGCCTCGATAGCGGATGTGCAGGCAGCAGCAGCCTCGGCCAGCGTTGTGGCGGTGTAGGTGAAGGTGATACTGGTAGTGGTATCCCAGTTTGGAATGCCGAAGCGCAAACCGATGGTCTTGCTGTGTTCCTCGCCATCCAATACCGCATCCGTCCACGCAAACTGACTCACGTCGAGATACTTCTGGTCGGCACCCGTTTTATGAATAACACCCACCTGCTTACCCTTACGGAAATACACATAACCCACATGCGTCCAGGCAGCGGGGATGGTCGCCTTCTGAATCCATGCACCACCCTTCACGTAGATAACCTTACTCTGGTCGTCGAGGAATACTACATCGCCAACGGTAGGCTGCGTAGTTACCACATTCACACCGTCCACGATAATCTCGCGGGTTGTCTCAATCATGCTCACCTGACTCTCGGTGGTGGGCTTCACGGCTGCTTCATAGGCAGCCTTGTTGTTGTATGATTTGATAGCCATAACTTTATCCTTTCTTTATTTTAGTTCAACAATACCCAGTCACTGATGGCACCCGTCACGCTGAAGGCCTTGTAGCACTTCTTGTTGGTTACGTCCAGATACTCCTGGCCGACCATCGTGGGCACGTTAGGAGAGGTAGGCGCACCACTGCCGGTGAGATACATATCTTGCCCGCACAACTTCGGGGAGTTCTCGAAATCGATGCTCACCGCCTTGGTTTCGCCAAGATTGTCAAGCTGCGCCTTCAGTCCGTCGATAGCGGCGAAGAGTACGGAGAATGCCTGTGCCAATACACTCTGTCCTGGAGCACCCACAAAGTTGGTGGCAATATTCTTGAAGATACCCAAGCCAACCACCAGAGCCACGCCACCGTTGACTGTTGCTGTATAACCGCTGACCACGATGGTCATGCTCGTGGGGCAGAGATAGACGTAGTAGCCCGTCGAAGGCATAGCAGCTACAGCCTGCTTCATCAGTGGCTCGTAGTACGATTCCGTCACCTCACGGGTGGCTGGCAGTGTGGTGTAGGTCTGGCCACCCATTACCCATCCAGTCAGCACGGGTGTTTCGCCCGTCTCGTCGTACTGCGCCGTATATACCAGCGTCTGGTCGTAGTCAGCCGTAGCCGTGGCGGGCAGTTCGGGGTAATCCTGGCGATAGGTGTACACGTAGTTAATCACCTTTTGGTAGGTGCGCGTGACGATGCGGGCGAATAGACTCACGTCAGCAGGCACAGCCTCTGCACTGGGCACCAGCATGATGTCGCCCGCATTCAACTGCACCTCGGCAGAAATGCCGTAACCGCTGGCACTCACCTCCTGACCGTTCACGTTGACGTACTTACCAGCCGTAGCCTGTTGAAGGGTGACGCTGCGCGTGTTGTCGTACTTGCCCAGACCGCGCTCAATAAACGTCTCACGGTCACTAAGGTCGGTTTCTTTCGCATCAACCTCCGTCTTGGTGTACGTGGTCGATTTGTCGGCTTTCAGCGCAAAAGCATCCAAAAGCTCCTGGGGTGTCGGCATACCCTCCGCATTGTTGAGAATCGCCTGCACCTCATCACCCGTTTGGGTGAGATCATAAACTTCTTGGTCAATCATAATCGTTTCTTTTTATTTAGTTAATACTATACTACTATTAACCAGACAAAAAGCTGCTGTGGGTTTACCATTGCAAATGGCAATGGCTGTCGTTTACCAATGGGCAAACAAAAAGGGGGCACCGCCGTGCCCCACCAATTCTAACTAAAAACCTAAATTAAACTACTAACCTAAAACAAAATAAATAATACCATGAAAACATAAATTATTCATTTAATACACTTATTATATATGAACAAGACATCGCCTCGCGGCGGTTTATTTCTTTACCAGGCCGTCGATGACCTGTCTGCGGTTTTTCCCGAAATCTGGGAACACGAATGAGACATGTACCCAATATGAGCCGGTCTTCGGATTCTTCTCCCATATCAGCTGGTCGAAGGGTAGGTGGTCGCGGATGTAGGCAAACCACTTGCGGCCTTTCTTCAGGTCGCCGTCTATGCAGAGGTCTGCCGCCTGCCCCTTGCAGTGCTGACTGTTGGCAACGCCACCTACAGCCTTGTTGAGTGCCTGCGAGCGGAAGCCGCTGCCTATCTTGATAGGTTCGCCCATCGCCACACGCAGAGGTTCCAGCACATAGGCACAGAGATAAACCAGATTAATCATCTGCTGCGTATTCGGTTTATTGTTGATGCCTTTCGCCTTGGCGGTGGCCGAGGCATATAGTTCTTCGATCGTGAAGTGCATGGTGACTGGAGTAGGAATGCTTATATTACTCATAAATCATTGTGGTCTATTGGTTCAATGTCCGCTTGTTTCTTCGCGCGTCGCTTTGGTTTTTCAACGACTGAGCTCTCCACATGCTGTAGGTCGTCTTCCAGGATGCTATTGTCGACATCAAAGTGCCTCGCTGTTTTGTCGATGAGCACCTTGGCCAATAGTTTCCACACTCGGGCATGCTTATCGCCTGGCAGTCGGCACGATGCTTTGTTTTCGGCTATCGACAGCAGCTGCTCGGCGCAAACGACACCGGCAGCGATGTATGACACTGGTACATTGATATGCACGAACACCCACCGCTCGACGCAGTACGCCAAAATGATGATCACAAACCGCTCAATCAGCGTCGGGATGACCTGGCGGAATTTGTACGACATAAATTTTGCCTGCTCGCGCTTCTTTTTCGGGTACATGATATGCACCCGTTTGTCGAGCTCGTAAGCACTCCAAGCGTCGTACAGTACAAACAACGTGGCGATGATGATCAGCGGGAAGGCTGGCTCAAACTTTCCGACGAACCAGCCTATTATTCCACCGATAAACAATGAGAAATATTCGAATACTTTATCCATTATATTGCTATTAAAATGATTGCTATCTGTATAGTTTGACCAACCAGGCCGCCAAGTATGGTACATATCCAGTCCTTCCAGTCCCAGCGACCGCCCCACTGTTTGTCCTTGAACTCCATGCCGCTGGCAACACCCAGAACGCAAAGAATAGTGAACACCAATCCGATGGGTATGGCATAGGCGAAGTGCTGCCAGCGCGTTTTATCTTCAAACAGTGTCATTAGAGTTCTAGATATTTCCAATAGTTTACCGCCGTAGGCCATGCCATAAATGCCAGCACCGCCACACCGACAGCTGTCACATATTCACCGATATAGATGCAATTACCGATTCCTGCGATGGTTCCTATCACATACAGGAACAACAGAAAGAAATAAATATACTTTTTCATACGCTCAAAATGTTTTAATGATTCTAACCATCGCGCCAAACTGCGTCACGGGTTTACTCATGGCAACAAGCCCCGAATCTTACGGCCGATATATATCACCACGAGGAACATACAGATGAAACCGATGACCATCATCGCAATCTGCGTCTTCGTCAGCGGTCGCTGTACCTCCTTGACAACCTCGACAGGGTAGGGCACGCTGTCACGCTTGGCGACGTAGGTAGTGTCGTGCACCTGTTTTTCAACATACTTCGTGTGCCACTTCTCGATGCGCACCGTGTCGCCCTTCTGACTGACGGTCACGCTGTCGTGCACATATATCGAGTCCCTTTGCACGTTCGTCTGAATCAGCGTGTCGGTGTGGTGCTCGATGACGGGGATGTACTGCGTCGTGGTGCAACTGCTGCACATGGCGCATAGTCCTAACATGATAAAGAAGCATATCACCATGCCCGCAATGTGGCAAATGGTGGTTGTTATGCGCTCGTCATCTCCCATGTCTTTGTATAGGTCTGGTTCTCCTGATTTCCAGAAGTCGTAGTTGTCGTAGTCAGTCATACTCATTGTTTTTCGAATTTAATGATCAGTTTCTCCATTCTCTTGTCTATTTTCTGCACCACGTCTTTCGACATGGGCCACACCTTCATGTGGTATGCCACGCAGCTCTCGATGTTTGCTCCCTTCGAATGTTGCCAACCTGGTAGCTTGTATATCAGGTCGCACTGCATCAATCTCCAAAGATCATACAACAGCGTCAGGCGGTAGCCCAGCAGTCGGTAAAACCATATATACTTACACATGAAAAACCGCGTTGGGTTTACGACCTCGTAGCCTTTCTTTCTGAGCATCTGCTCAGCAATACCGAACATCGTCATGTATTGCTCACGCGGCAGGTCGCTAATTCTGCCGCTGATATATACTTTCTTCTTCATGCTTTTCACTTTGTATGTTCGTTGTCATAGGGTATGGTGCCGTCCGGCTCATAGTCTGCGGCCTGCGTCACGATGATGGTGGCTATCTCTTCACAATATAGCCGCGCCAACAGTGCACCGTTCGCTTCGCTGACATTCGCCAGCTTCTCTTTCCATTCCGGCTTTGCCTTCTGTAAGGCATCCTCAGCCTTGAACACCGCTGGGATGATATACTCAGCCCAGCGGTCAACTGCTTCTTTGTTGGTCATAGTTCCTTATTCTTCTGATTCGTAAAAGTCTGGGCATTTACCTTCAAGTCCGCGCTCTATCTCATCGTTGTGGTCTTTGTCGCAGATGAACATGTACGGGCCGTTGGTGTAGTCGTAGAATATGTCCGTGCAATGGTCGCAGAAAAAGCACGCTTTCGGATGTGCCATGACTGCATATTCTTCGCACTCGTATTTTCTTGTCGATTCTTCTCTTGTTACCATAGTTTTTTCAATTAAAGTCCATAGCGACGCTTTTGCATCTCCAATTGTCCTTCGTAAGTCATGTCACTTGTGATAGCCGTGCGCCTTACGATTTCGCACCGCTCTTCAAAGCTGCGGTTCGGATTGAACTCAAAGTAACCCTCCGCACATTCCTGCTCAAATGTCTTTGCCATAATGTATAATTTTGAATATAAAAAAAGAGAGGCATTCCGTCGGGGAATGTCTCTCGATTAAAGTTTCAAGTGTCAAGTGTCAGGTGAGCGTCTTCAGAGGTGCGAGGTCGGCCAACTTTGGGTCGATGATGTCAACCGTCATGCCGAGGGCTTCGGCTATCTGCTGGATGGTGACGCAGGCCACGCTCACCAGTTCGCCCTTCTCGATGCGCCCGATGTGCTGACGGGTCAGTCCGGCACGGTCGGCCAACTCCTGTTGGCTGATACCCTCCAACTTGCGCAGGGCAGTGATACGCTGCCCCATGCGTTGTGCTTGTTGTTCCTTACTCATAGCTTTGCAAATACATGTAGTTACGTTCGCCGTTCTTGTTGTGCTGTCGGCAGATAAGCCTTGCACTGACCTCCTTTGTCACCGTCTGGATGAACACACCGTCACCGCTGCTGATGTCGTAGATGCTGAATACCTTCTTCATAGTTCCTTTTCTTTAATTTTGTTTCTGATCCATGCAACCAAATCAAATTTGGCATTTTCTTCTGCCTGCTTTCTCATGAGTGAGTATGCTACGGCAATTTCAATGGGTACTTTCATTGTCTATTCTTTATTAAAAGTGCTGGCGGACGATTGGCTATCGCTCTTTAATGCAGTACTCTGGTATTACATCCTTATTACCCAGTTATCGCGCCTCGCTGGGCTTTTTATATGTAACGGTCAACAGCAACCAGCACTTTATAAATTGTGGGAGCGGTTGCCCGCTCCCTGTTTTACATCTTAGAGCAAGTTTGCCTTGTTGAGCATCAGGATTGTGCCCGTGATTATTGTCAGAGCTGCCTCGCGCTCGAAACCGAAGTTGCTAACCAGTGTGTCAGCGATTGTGCTGCCCGATACACCATTCTTCAGTTTGCTCATTACTACTGTAAGAACTTCGTTGCTGTACTGTGTGAAAGTCTTCATAATCTTGGTGCCCTTCCGGGTCTTGGGGGTTAATTTGTTATTTGTTTCTTTTTCTGTTGCAAAGATACGACAATAATTTGAAATGCACAAGTTTTTGTGCGTTTATTTTGCGTTTAGGCATACTTTTTTATGCTTTTTCTTGCCTTTTTGCATAAGATAACCCCAAATTGTAAAGTCAGAGATTACAAAACAGCCCCTTTTTGCATAATTACTTATTTATGTTCTTTAGTGTTCAAAAGACAGAAAGCGGAGAGGTACTTCAATAGATCATGCCTCTCCATTTGTGCGCCAAGGCAATCAGACAGACAATGCCAGTCACAATGGCGACTTATAGAGGAAATTCCCCCTCTAATTTCCCTTAATTTCCTTTTTACGTCGGTTGAATACTCCCGTCCGCCATGTCGTGAAGTCTGGCGTTTAGTTTTTTCATGTTCCTTGCAAAGAGGATGCGGGCGGTGCGGGCACCGGCGGCAGCGTAAGTGTCTTTCTCACGCTCCCACTGCTCACGGTCGTTTTCAATTGCCCTCTGATTTGCCTCGTTCAGAGCGGGAAGAAGTCCCTGACGTTGTTTGTATTCTTCGAGGAATTTCTGCCGCCAGTACTCCTCTTCCTCCCTTCGCTGTCTTTCCCTCACTTCGCGCGATGCCGTGTTCAGTCCTGGCGCATATTGATTCTGCCACTCTTCATCTGTGAAATATCTCGCTGTTACTTTTGCCATAATCTTTCTTTTTTACGTCGGTTGAATACTCCCATCTGCCATATCGTGCAGAATCAGCGCACTGAGCAGCATCTGCACGTTATCCACCTTGCACGAGGGCGAGGAGTTGGCCTTCACGGGCTTCAGGTTCTCCATGCCGTCGTTGCTCTCGGCCAACTGGCAGTTGCCAAACTCCCAGGGCCAAAGAGGATTCTCCGACAGGTGGATCATCGGGTTGCTCTGCCACTTACCGTCTGGCAACTGATAGCCGCGCTTCACCATGTAGTCGAACTCCTTGACGGCGGGGCTGTACGTGGCGAAGTTCTGGCGCACGGGCTTGATGAGCGTCTTCGGATCTAAGCCAATATCCACGAGCCACTGCGTCAGGGCGTTGATGACTGTCTTGGCATTATACGGGTCATATCCGAATCCGAAGAAGTTCACGTTCTTCGCGTCCAGTTCGATGATGCGATTCACCGCCACGGCAGGGTCAAATGTCTTGCCTGGCACGATGTGTAGCCAACCGTCTGCCGCCCACTTTAGCAGCAGTTCCTTGATGGGATTATCATTCACGGCATCCTCGCTCATGTAGGCATCGAGGTCGGCGAAGTATTCCATCTCGCCCAAGTCCTCGCGCCACCGCTTTGCCAGATACGCATTGCCGTTCAGGTCGTCGCCCTTCGAGAAGTCCGAGCCCACCATCACCTCCCAGCCTTGGTCGGCGGTGCAGTCGTCGATACGGCGGGGGCATTTGTAGCCGCCCGTCGGCCACTCGCTCTGAATGGCGCGTATCTCGTCGGGGCTTACCCACTTAGAGACACGACTTGATTGCCACATATTAAA
>JBGVGJ010000029.1:0-1694 GCA_045121635.1 Alloprevotella sp.
GGAAGGCGAATACACAACGACATACATGAGCAAGGACGGACGGCTGGGCTTCTGCGACCATGTGCCACGCGACGAGTATGGCATGGTGAAGAAGGGCGGTCGTGCCGTCCGCCACTTCATGATAGACGGCAAAGTGTATAAATCGAAGAAGAAATTCCTCGAAGCAATCAAGGACTTCAATCCTTAATTGTTCGACCTCTGACACTAACGAAACGCGGGGATGGACGCATCCCAAGCGGAGTTCAAAACGAAATGAATAAAAGAACTATGTACCGACAAGTAAAGAGCGTGCCTGGGCTGGAGGTGACTGCCGACGCGGATTTCCGCTACAAGGGCAAGCCGAAGAAAGCCATATATTGCACCACGGTCACAGGCAGACGGGCAACCGTCCGCATCATGATTATGTGGGACGGCAAGAACCACTACTGGCAGGCGGCAAAGTTGGTTGCAGAGGCATGGAAGTACGGCTACGAGGATGGTGACCGCATCACCTACAAGGACGGCGACTGCCACAACATCAAGGCCGACAACCTGCTGCTGACCGACGATAAGGGCTACGACGAGTACATGAGGCGCAACAGCGTTATGCGTGCCGACTCGCTGGAAGAGCGCAAACGCAAACTACAGCTTGTTATCGACGAGGCAGGCATGACGCTGAACTACATGAAGACGCTCGACATCGAACCCATCAACCGCCACGTTAAGGAATACCTCTACCCGTGCCTCATGACGTTTGCCATGAAGACGCTCCAATTCGGAGAGAAGAAAAGCATGGAGGCGGTGCCGGAGGTGCTTGGTACGATGTATGAGAAGATCATGAACGGCATGTGTCTATATAACTACGAGCGATTCTGCAAGAAGATGCTCCACACACTGAAGAAGACAGGACGATATGGCGAGTACTGGCATAAGCTATGCAAGCCCATCCAGATAGAAGTTGAACAATTAAATTTAGATTGCCTATGGGAAAGGTACAAGGTGACATCAAGACGCAAATGAGTACACGGGGGAGCCTCACGGCTCCTGCGTGGAACCCTGAACCGGTGGGGCAACCCATCGGTCGGGCTATCGTTACAGCGAAAGTCACGAAATACGGACCACAGGACGGAGGCAAGAACCCTTGCATCATCGTCCGACCAGGCGAAGACCATGCGCCAACGTGCGTGAATCCTCAGTGCCCCAAGGCCGACAACTGCCGAAAGCACATCATGAACCGCACAGACCCGCGCACACCATCAATCGCAATCATCACATGGTACGAGTGCGACCACTACGACGCAATCGACCCCGAAAAGTATAAGGAGAAGAAGAATGGAAAGCATACTCGACAATCCTCAGTATAAAGAACGCTGGCAGATGTACGAATCAGCATTACAGGTTGGCCTGCCTATCGTGAGCCGTGAGACGTGCGCCATCATCTGTGCCATGCTCTTGGTGTGGGGCAACGATGAACGCTTCACGCATCATCATCGGCTTGTATGTGAATTGCAATACGCTCAGAAGCGGTTCAAGATAGAAGGCTCGGAATCACCCGACCCCGAATTTGCCGCATTGCTTCAGTCGTATGTCAGTCAACTGGAACTCATGCAACAGCGTGAGGACAGAGTGCCCGACCACATCGACGCGCTATTCCAAGAGCGATATGGGTTTCATTATAACAAAGAATAACGATATATGCAAGATTTCGACGAACT
>JBGVGJ010000030.1:0-2156 GCA_045121635.1 Alloprevotella sp.
TCTCCGTCCGAAGGAACTGGAACGTCAGGACATCCGCTGTTTCGATGCGTGGGCGGCAATCTTCGCCAAAAAGACTACCGACTTCGAGTTCAATGTAACCAACAACATCGTGCAGAAGGAACGTTTCCGCTACTTCATCAAGGTGCCGGAGCTGGCTGCCTTCTACAATGAAATTACGGACTATCGCACGGCGGAGGATGTGGGTGTTGACCGTCCGAAGAAGAACGAGATACTGCACCATATACCACCTACTCCGGAGCAGGAGGACTTCATCCAAAAGTTGATGGAGTTTGCCAAGACAGGCAATGCCACCATTTTGGGACGCTTGCCGCTATCTGAAACGGAAGAAAAGGCGAAGATGCTCATTGCTACGGACTATGCCCGTAAGATGGCGTTGGATATGCGTATGATTGATGAAAATAAGTACGAAGACCATCCCGACAACAAGGCAAGCCATTGTGCCAAAGTGATAGCTGAATACTACAACAAGTACGATGCACAGAAGGGAACGCAGTTCGTATTCTCGGATTTGGGTACATATCAGCCCGGTAACGGTTGGAATGTCTATTCCGAAATCAAACGCAAACTGACGGAGGATTACGGCATACCTGCTTCGGAAATCCGCTTCATTCAGGAGTGTAAGAACGAGAAGGCACGCAAGGCGGTGATAGCCGCCATGAACGAAGGTTCGGTGCGTGTGCTGTTCGGCTCCACAAGTATGCTCGGAACGGGAGTCAATGCTCAGAAACGGTGTGTGGCCATCCATCATTTGGATACCCCTTGGCGACCGTCCGACCTTGCACAGCGTGACGGTCGCGGCGTGCGTGCAGGCAACGAGATTGCCAAGCACTTTGCGGGCGACAATGTGGATGTAATCATATACGCGGTGGAAAAGTCATTGGACAGTTACAAGTTCAACCTGCTCCATTGCAAGCAGACCTTCATCACACAGCTCAAAAGCGGTGCTATGGGTGCAAGAACCATTGACGAGGGAGCTATGGACGAGAAATCGGGCATGAACTTCTCGGAGTATATGGCTATCCTGTCAGGCAATACCGACCTGCTTGAAAAGGCTAAGTTGGAAAAGCGTATAGCCTCATTGGAAGGGGAACGCAAGTCGTTCAACAAGGGCAAGGCAAATGCGGAGTTTACCTTGAATGGCATTCAGAAGGAGTATGACAACAACCGTGTAATCATTGACGGCATGACGGCAGACTATAACAAGTTTTTATCTGTTGCCAAGACCGATAAGGATGGGAACCGGCTGAACCTGATAAAGCTGGACGACTTCCCTTCAACTGATGAGAAAGCCATCGGAAAGAAGTTGCAGGAGATAGCCAAGAATGCCACTACGGGCGGTCAGTATGTCCGTGTGGGCGAACTGTATGAATTTCCTATCAAGGTAATCAGCGAAACTTCGCTTGCAAGTGGATTGGCTACCATTGAAAACCGTTTTGTAATTGAGGGTCATTACAAATATACCTTCAACAACGGACATCTGGCAATGGCCGATCCGAAAGCTGCCGCTACCAACTTCCTCAATGCATTGGAGAAGATACCGGGTATAATCTCCCAACGGAAAGAGAAAAACGAAGCGTTGGCAAAGGATATTCCACAACTGCAAGAACTGGCCGGAAAAGTTTGGAAAAAGGAAGATGAACTGAAACAATTGAAATCCGAACTATCTGCACTCGACCGTAAGATTCAGTTGGATCTTGCTCCGCCTGCTCCGGTGAGCGAGGAACAGGAAAAGAAACAGGATCTCGAAACTTTTAAACTTGAAACAATCCATACAGTAAATCCTAATAAGGATTTTATTTGTATAAGACCAGAAAATGGGTATAATAAAGGAAGAAAAATTTAGAAGAATGGCGGCTACTCAAATGAGTGGTCGCCATAAATATTTTAGTTCTTCTTATTTCGGAAGAATTGTCAGTTGTTTATTATACACAACCTTAAATGAAATTATAATTTTTGACTGAGATAATCCGAGAGGTTTTAGCTGTGTTTGAATCAATGCTAGCAAATGCTCGTTGTTCCTTGCATAAATTTTTACAAACAAGTCATAAGCTTCATTCGTGCAATGAACCTCGACAATTTCAGGAATGGACTTTAAGGCTTCGATAACACTCTCAAAACGAGAATCATCTTTAAGC
>JBGVGJ010000031.1:0-2432 GCA_045121635.1 Alloprevotella sp.
ACTGTGATTTGTGGAGCGGGTAATAAATCCGGTATATTGCCAGAACGGTACACCGGACAGAAAATAGAAAGTCTGAATCCAGTCAACGGAAATTGTAATCAACGTAACCTCGGGACTGACATAGGCTTTGGCATCAATGAAGCCATACCAACGACGGGCGTTTTGTGCGTCGGTTGTGTCGTTGTCGATGATGATGTAATCATATTGTAATGCCTGTTCATACCGTATCGGAATTTTGATCGTTGCCCCGACTCTCCAATATTTCTGTTGACTAAAACGGATGTGTGCCTTGCTATTGAAAAATGCGTCTCGTTCCGTTGAGTTAGTAAATCCCCAAATGTTCGTATATGTTGGGTCAGCCCGGCCGGTAGAGTAGAGGGTATAAATCGTATCTCGGGCCATTCAATCACCTCTCAGAAAAAAGACCGTATAGAGGACAGACCCCTATACGGTTTTTCGGTCTTTATTTGGTTCCAGTACCAGAGCGGAGAACAACTGCCGTTGCAAAAGAGGACGTGTCGATCGTCATCCACGGATGGACGAAGAAATTGGTAAAGATACCCTGCGGGTTTTCGATGGGCCTGACGGTCCTCATGGTTTCGAAGAATTTGAAAAATTCACGAGTTGTGAGGAGGCCGAGGACGTCGCCGTTATTGTCGTTCGC
The DNA here is from genome assembly GCA_045121635.1 of Alloprevotella sp. Classification (GTDB taxonomy): domain Bacteria; phylum Bacteroidota; class Bacteroidia; order Bacteroidales; family Bacteroidaceae; genus Alloprevotella. The sequence goes on from JBGVGJ010000031.1 coordinate 665, forward strand.
GCTGGCGAACGTATCGACAACAGTCACATAATCGAACACATCAGACTTTGCATAGTCCGGATTGAACAAGGACGCCAGCGTATAAACGTCGATGTTGGGCTCCACAGCCGGATTGAGCAGGAGCACAAAATCGGATTTCTTGTTAACGTTCGTCACACCCTCGCGGTTATAAGTGTGCGGGAAAATCAGCTTATTCATAATGATTTTTACCGCCTGCGCAAAAGCCCGGCCGCTCGCGTCCTCTTTCGCGTTGAACGTCCCAATATACGCCGAGGGGATGGGTTTCGTCTGATCGTTGATTGCCTGTGCGATGGCCTGTCGCTCGGCGTTGTACCGGTCGATGGCTACGCCGGTATAAAGCGCCTGCATTTTTGCGGACCAAAAACGGTTGAGGGCGTCCCAATCGCTAAAAGCGTTCATGAGGTTAACACGGTCCACCGTCTCGACATACATCGGCGTATAATTCTGCTGATAATAGGCCGTATTGACGTTCTCATGTACACGACGGGCCAGGGGGCCGCCGCCAGACGTTACACCGGAATAATCATAATCAGCCTCGGCCTGGATAGGCTCAATGTAAATGTCCTGTACCAAATGCCCCTGGGGGTTGAGGCCCTTTTCAAACTTGGCCAGCGGGTTTACAAAATTGGCAACGTCAATATAAAGTCGGCCGATGCGGACCACAAACGCCTCGACAACCTTGTTATAAATTTCGGGATTGTCGTTAATGATCGCTTTCAGCGTGGACAGGTTCGTCAACGTCGCTTCGGGCAGTCGGGCATTGAGAACCGGGTTTTCATTCCTGATACTGTTGAAAGTTTCAAGCGCAAAGTTTGCCATTGTATAGCACCTTCCTTATTTATAGAGTAATTCCGGGTTAAAACCGGATTGCGCCCACTCGTTGAGAGTGGTTTTCAATTTGTCCTCGATACTGGGCTCGGGGTCGGAACCGTTCGTTCCGCTAAGTTTCAGATAGAGTTTTTTATTTTGCTCTACCAGTTCGGCAACCTGAGAAGTTAAGGCCGCAATCTGACCTTCCAATTCGACCTCTCGGGCCGTGTGGATCTCGGGTTGTTCCTGTTCGGTCCGGGGCTGTTCCTGATTGTTTGTGTTCTCATTATCCATGTTTCTACCTCACTCAATTACATAGGTGTTCTTTTACGACTGTTTGGAGCTCTCGCATTACGGTTGTGTTTTCGGCGATGACCTTACTCATGGCCTCGATGCTTTCCCTCTCTTTTTCCTGCACCCCCTTGATATACCACATCAATATCAGACAGATGGCAATAGGAAACAGGTTGTTATTGATAAGCTGTGTGATCAGGGTAAGAGTTTCTGCGTTCATAATTTCACCCCCGTTCTATACAGCTTCATGGTGGGGCGGCAGAACCGGACAACAAGACAACACAATTATTGCATTTGACGCCTGCGGCGGTTCAACCGATTGTCAGGGCTCGCCATACTCTGTCAGGTGATATACTACCGTCCCATATACAGTATATTGGTTTTCAACAAAGTTGTCAACAGTTGTGGATAAGTTTTTCACCTCTCCAATTTACTCTCATTAAACTTTTAGTTTACTGATACTGAACCTGCAGAAAATGGCAACTTACACTTTTTGCAATTTCCAGGTGCCTGGGGCTTTCTATAGCACACCGCTCTATAACATCACGTTGCATATCGGGCGTTACGGGACTTAAGTTATATATCATGCGTTATCATAGGCTGTACCTCGCGTGATGAGGTAGGTCGGCGGGGGAGATACCTC
>JBGVGJ010000032.1:0-2093 GCA_045121635.1 Alloprevotella sp.
TAAGCTGCAGTAAAGGTTCACGGGGTCTTTTCGTCCCGTTGCGGGTACCCGGCATCTTCACCGGGACTACAATTTCACCGAGCTCACGGTTGAGACAGTGTCCAGATCGTTACACCATTCGTGCAGGTCGGAACTTACCCGACAAGGAATTTCGCTACCTTAGGACCGTTATAGTTACGGCCGCCGTTTACTGGGGCTTCGATTCAATGCTTCTCTTGCGATGACATCCCCTCTTAACCTTCCAGCACCGGGCAGGTGTCAGGCCCTATACGTATTCTTTCGAATTTGCAGAGCCCTGTGTTTTTGATAAACAGTCGCCTGGACCTCTTCGCTGCGCCCTCCTTAGGAGGGACCCCTTTTCCCGAAGTTACGGGGTTAATTTGCCTAGTTCCTTAACCGTGATTCACTCGAGCACCTTAGGATACTCTCCTCGACCACCTGTGTCGGTTTACGGTACGGGTGACATAAACCTATAACTTAGAAGATTTTCTCGGAAGTAGACTTGGGTGGATTATCAAATCGCCCGTAGGCTCTCTGTACTGTCAGGCTTCAGCTAGGCCTATCTCTTAAACTGGCCCAATACCTAAACCCTTTAACGAACTATTCCGTCAGTTCGCACCACTTACGTTCCTTCGTCTCTCCATCGTAGTTTATGTCAGTATCGGAATATTAACCGATTATCCATCGACATCGCCGTTCGGCTTAGCCTTAGGTCCCGACTAACCCTGATCCGTTTAGCGTTGATCAGGAAACCTTGGTCTTACGGTGAGCGGGTTTCTGACCCGCTTTATCGTTACTTATGCCTACATTTGCTTTTCCATACGCTCCACCAAATCTCACGATTCGGCTTCACTGCAGAATGGAATGCTCCCCTACCGCACTTTCGTGCCCAAAACTTCGGTGGTATGCTTGATGCCCGTTCATTATCCACGCTCTGTCGCTCGACTAGTGAGCTGTTACGCACTCTTTGAATGAATAGCTGCTTCCAAGCTAACATCCTAGCTGTCTATGCAACAAAACATCGTTAGTTCAACTTAGCATACTCTTGGGGACCTTAGTTGTTGGTCTGAGTTGTTCCTCTTTTGTCACCGGACATTAGCACCCGGCGGCTCACTGCTGTAAATCATACTACTGGCATTCGGAGTTTGTCAGGATTTGGTAGGCGGTGAAGCCCCCGCATCCAATCAGTAGCTCTACCTCCAGTAGACTCTTAATTACAACGCTGCCCCTAAAGGCATTTCGGGGAGTACGAGCTATTTCCCAGCTTGATTAGCCTTTCACCCCTACCCTCAGTTCATCTGGAAACTTTTCAACGTTTATCAGTTCGGTCCTCCAGTTGGTGTTACCCAACCTTCAACCTGACCAAGGGTAGATCGCAAGGTTTCGCGTCTACAACCACTAACTAACCGCCCTATTCAGACTCGCTTTCGCTTCGGCTCCGTGCTTCCTAGCACTTAACCTCGCTAGTGATTAGTAACTCGTAGGCTCATTATTCAATAGGCACGCCGTCACCACACTAAGTGGCTCCGACCGGTTGTAAGCGCATGGTTTCAGGTTCTATTTCACTCCCCTTGCGGGGTTCTTTTCACCTTTCCTTCACAGTACTGGTTCACTATCGGTCTCTTGGGAGTATTTAGCCTTACCGGGTGGTCCCGGCAGATTCAGACAGGATTCCTCGTGTCCCGCCATACTCAGGATACTGCTATCTTATAACTGAATTACCTGTACTAGACTATCACTATCTACGGTCAAACTTTCCAGTTTGTTCCAGTTCTTAGTTACTCGAATGTCGCAGTCCTACAACCCCAATATTGCCGTAACAACATTGGTTTGGGCTCCTTCCATTTCGCTCGCCGCTACTTTGGAAATCGATGTTTCTTTCTTTTCCTCCTCCTACTTAGATGTTTCAGTTCAGAGGGTTGGCCTCCTTACGGATGTTAGGTCTTCTACCTAACGGGTTGTCCCATTCGGAAATCCGCGGATCAATTCACGTTTGCTAATCCCCGCGGCTTATCGCAGCTTACCACGTCCTTCATCGCCTCCAAGAGCCAAGGCATCCCCCATGCGCCCTTACTTACTTTCTTATAATATGA
>JBGVGJ010000033.1:0-21022 GCA_045121635.1 Alloprevotella sp.
GGGTGCAAGATTTGCACCGCACGGCATGCTACTAACTACTCACTTCTAACTACTCACTGTTTCTGCACCCCCTCACCAGCAGAGCTGGTCCCCTCCCCCTATAAACAGGGGGAGAGCGCCGTCCGGAGTATCACCTCCGCATGGACTCCTCACTCCTTTCTCCTACCGGAAACCAATAAACAAAAACACAGCGTACAACCAGGTGGCGTACGCTGTGTTTTTATTCTTACCCAAATAGTTGGCGCAGGGCGTGTTCTACGCGCGCTACTGGTACAAGTTCAATTTGGTATTGCTTAGGGTCAATACTCTTCATGTTAGCCTCGGGCAAGAGGAAACGACGGAAGCCTAACTTTTCAGCCTCAGCGATTCGTTGAGCAATGCGGTTGACGGGACGTATTTCTCCACTCAGTCCTACTTCCCCAGCCATACAAACATTACGCTCAATCGCCGTATCTACATTGCTGGACAGCACGGCAGCAATGACGGAGAGGTCGATGGCAGGGTCGCTCACGCGGATGCCTCCGGCAATGTTTAGAAAGACGTCCTTTTGCACGAGTTTAAAACCTACGCGCTTTTCCAAAACGGCAAGAAGCATGTTTAAGCGGCGCAGGTCGAAGCCTGTGGCAGAGCGCTGAGGCGTGCCGTAGGCGGCTGTGGAAACCAACGCCTGTGTTTCAATCAGGAAGGGGCGCACGCCCTCGATGGCTGCCGAGATGGCGATGCCCGAAAGTTCTTCTCCGCTCTGCGAAAGCAGGATGCCCGAGGGATTGTCCACGGGGCGGAGTCCGTCGGCGTTCATTTCGTAGATGCCAATCTCAGAGGTGGATCCGAAACGGTTTTTGATGCTGCGCAAAATGCGATAGAAGTAGTGGCGGTCGCCCTCAAATTGCAGAACAGTATCGACAATATGTTCCAATACCTTGGGTCCGGCAATGCTTCCCTCCTTCGTGATGTGGCCAATGAGAATGACGGGCACGTTGCTCTCTTTGGCGTACTTCAGGATGGCGGCGGCACACTCGCGAATCTGCGTAACGCTACCGGGTGAGGATTCTACGGTCTCGGTAGCGATAGTCTGTATCGAGTCGATGATAACGAGGCCGGGCTGTGTGTTCTTGATGTGAGTGAAGATGGCTTCGAGGTTGGTTTCACACACGAGGAGACAATCGGAAGGCTCTTGCGTGATGCGGTCGGCGCGAAGTTTTATTTGGCGTTCGCTTTCTTCTCCGCTCACATAAAGTATGCGTCGCTCCTTCATGGCGAGCACAGTTTGTAGCAAGAGGGTTGATTTCCCGATACCGGGTTCTCCGCCCAAGAGAATGAGCGAGCCGGGCACGAGTCCGCCACCCAGAACGCGATTTAACTCAGCGTCGTGGGTATCTATGCGAGGTTCTTCCTCCGCTGACACGTTACGCAACGCAACAGGTTGCACACGCTGACCGTCAAGCCCCGTCAAGGCATGGCGTGCTTGCACCTCCGTTTGACGCGCAGAGGTGTTATAAATGTGGAGTTCCTTAAAGGTGTTCCACTGTCCGCAGGCGGGACATTTGCCCTGCCACTTCGGGGACTCTTGTCCGCAGTGGTCGCAGACATATATGTTTTTTTGTTTCGCCATAGTTTTTAGGATTTAAGGTTGTGAGGTTATAAGGTCTTGAGGTTGTGAGGATTTATCCGGATGGCGCTCTCCCCCTGTTTATAGGGGGAGGGGACCAGCTCTGCTGGTGAGGGGGTGCAAGAAATGCACCACGTGGCACCGCATGGCAACTCCTAACTACTCACTCCTAATTACTCACTCCTAATTACTCACTCCTAATTACTCACTATATTCTGCACCCCCTCACCACCTGCGGTGGTCCCCTCCCCCTATAAACAGGGGGAGAGCGCCATCCGGGTCATCGGGACTACTTTCCCGTCACAATCCTCTTCAGCGTATCCAACTTATTCAGCGCCTCCATAGGCGTAAGGTTGTTGATATCTACCTGAAGAAGTTCGTCGCGTATCTGCATCAGAACGGGGTCGTCAAGTTGGAAAAATGAAAGTTGGGTACTTCCCGAAGCAATGGTGTCGGACATTTGTTGCACCGCCTCAGCAGGACTTCCATTTGCATGATTACGTTCCAGTTGTTTGAGTACCACTTCCGAGCGGTCGACGATGCTACGCGGCATTCCAGCCATTCTTGCAACGTGAATACCAAAGGAATGTTCCGATCCTCCTCTCATCAACTTGCGCAAGAAAATCACTTTGTTTCCCGACTCCTTAACCGAGACGTTAAAGTTCTTAACGCGCGGATAAAGTTCTTCCATTTCGTTGAGTTCGTGGTAGTGTGTGGCGAAAAGCGTACGTGCGGGAGCCGTGGGGTTTTCGTGCAAGTATTCCACGATGGACCATGCGATAGAAATACCATCGTAAGTGCTTGTGCCGCGCCCTAATTCGTCAAACAATACGAGGGAGCGCTCCGTAATGTTGTTCATGATGTTTGCCGCCTCGCTCATTTCTACCATAAAGGTACTTTCGCCGACGGAAATATTGTCGCTGGCTCCCACGCGGGTGAAGATTTTATCCACTACACCGATACGGGCGCTTTCGGCAGGTACAAACGAACCGATTTGTGCGAGAAGCGTGATGAGCGCCGTCTGACGCAAGAGCGCTGATTTACCTGCCATGTTCGGCCCAGTGATAATAATTACCTGCTGTTCGGTAGTGTCGAGATGCACATCGTTAGCGATGTATTCCTCACCCACCGGCATGAGCGTTTCAATCACTGGGTGGCGTCCCTGAACGATATCCAGTGAGAGCGATTCGTCAACTACGGGGCGCACATAGCGGTGGAGTGCCGCCACATGGGCTAATGAATGGAGGCAATCGAGTGTAGAGAGCGCACGAGCGTTACGTTGAAGCAAGGCAATGAAACCGAGGGCATACTGTGCGAGTTCGTTGTAAAGGCGGGTCTCAAGTGCAAGGATGCGATCCTCAGCACCGAGGATTTTTTCCTCATACTCCTTGAGTTCCTGGGTAATGTAGCGCTCGGCTTGGGCAAGTGTTTGCTTGCGAATCCAATCAGCGGGCACATTATCCTTATACGTATTGCGCACTTCGATATAGTAGCCAAACACATTGTTAAACCCAATCTTCAAACTGGGAATCCCCGTCTGCTGACTCTCACGCTGCTGCATTTGCAAGAGATAATCCTTGCCTGAAGTCGAAATAGCGCGCAAATCATCGAGTTCTTCGTTTACTCCAGAGCCAATTACACCTCCCTTAGCTACTAATGCGGGTGGGTCAAGGCGAAGATCGTGGAGTATTCGGCTACGAAGTTCCTCGCAACAATCAAGACGGAGTCCTAACTGACGAATGTGGTCGTCTGAAGTAGTAGCGCAAGCCTCCTTTAGGCGAGCAACGCTGTCAAGGGCAATACGAAGCTGCTGCATTTCTCGCGGATTGACGCGACCTACGGCAACTTTTGAAACAATACGTTCAAGGTCGCCAATACGTTCTAACTCTTGTTGACAGAGGTCACGAAAATCGGGCTGTCGGAAAAAACATTCTACGCCGTTCTGTCGCTCTTCGATTTCTCGAACGGAACGAAGGGGGAACATTACCCATCGGCTGAGCAGACGTGCTCCCATTGGTGTGAGCGTATGGTCAATAACGTTAAGCAACGACCTTCCGCCTTCGTTCATGGGGCGCACGAGTTCGAGGTTTCGAGTAGTAAATTTGTCCAAACGTACGTAGCGTTCTTCCTCAATAGGCTGAAGGCGCGTAATGTGGGAAACCTGTGTGTGCTGCGTCTGTTCCAAATAGATGAGAATGGCACCTGCCGCTACGGTTGCCGCTTGCAAATGCTCCACACCGAAGCCTTTGAGGTTTTTGACGTCAAAATGTTTCAGGAGTTTCTCACGTCCCGTGGTGTCGTTGAAAGCCCAGTCGTCGAGTTCGAAGATAAAATATTTCCCACCGTAAAGTCCGACGAAGCGTTCCTTACGTCCGCGCTCCACCAATACTTCCTTGGGCGCGAAACCACCGAGGAGTTTGTCAATACTCTCAGGCGTTCCCTCGGTAAGTAGAAATTCGCCCGTAGAGATGTCAAGCAGGGAGAGTCCGACAGCTGTTTTTCCAAAGTGTACGGCAGCCAGGAAGTTGTTCTCGCGGCTTGTCAATACATTGTCGGCAATAGCTACGCCTGGAGTTACGAGCTCGGTGATGCCACGCTTTACGAGTTTCTTCGCAAACTTAGGGTCTTCCAACTGGTCGCAAATGGCCACACGATACCCCGCACGTACGAGTCGTGGCAAGTAAGTATCGAGCGCATGGTGGGGAAATCCCGCCATTTCTGTTTGTGCCGCTGTTGAACTTTTGCCATTATTTCTACGCGTCAAGGTGATGCCGAGCACCTGAGCGGCAATTACGGCATCATTACAGTATGTTTCATAGAAGTCTCCGCAACGAAACAGCAACACAGCGTCGGGGTGTTTCGACTTTAAGTCGTAAAACTGTTTCATCATCGGGGTTAATTCTTCTTTCGCCATCGTTTCTTTTATATGAGTGAAAATGAGAGAGTGAAGAGTAAAGGTTCATGTAGCGCTTATCTCTGTAACCGCTTGTTTACTTGTACCTATAAACTCGTCGACTAAAATTAGCATTCGCGACGTAAGGGATAATCGCCACGGAGTTGCTCAAATAGTTCGGGATTTGCCTTTAGCGCATCGCTATCACGGCGGGGGTCGTAAAGGCGTAAGGGAGAATCGGGAGCCACCGCCTTGTCGGGGTAATAAGCATACCCTTCGGGAAGCGCAGGTGCGGAAACCTCAAAGGTGACTTCCTTATTGAAATGACGGGCTACGGCTTCGAGCGACATGCGTGTGCCATTCGCCTTGCCGTCTGCCGAATAACCGGCAATATGAGGCGTTCCGAGATACACCTTACGGAGCAATTCGCGATTGATAGCGGGCTCGTTCTCCCAAGTATCAATAACCGCCGCACTCACAAAGCCTTCGTCGAGCGCCTGACTCAACGCCGCACCATCAACCACCTCACCGCGGCCCGCATTTATCAGTATGGGGCGACGCTTTAAGCCTTTGAGAAAATCGGCATTGACAAGGTGAAGTGTAGGATGCGCTCCGTCGGTAACGAGTGGGGTATGAATGGTAATAACATCGCATTGGCGCTGCAATGCTGCGAGAGAAACGGCACTGGGAGCGAAATCAGCCTCACGCTCTGCCCGAGGGGGATCGTTAAGAAGCACTCGACAACCCATACGCTCCAATCGCTCTACAACACGTCGGCCTACGTTGCCCACACCTACGACTCCCACGGTGCAATCCGAAAGGTCAATCTTCCCCTCCTCCGCAAGGAGGAGCAAGGAACTCTCTACGTATTGCGCCACACTCGTTGCGTTACACCCAGGGCAGTTTGTCCAAGCAATACCTGCCTCACGAAGGTAATCAACATCCAGATGGTCGTAACCAATCGTGGCTGTGGCGATAAATTGCACCTTTGAACCTTCGAGCAATGCCTTATTGCAGAGCGTACGAGTGCGCGTAATGAGCACATCTGCCTCACGCACATCCTCGGGAGTAATTTTTGCCCCAGGGATATAGCGCACTTCACCCAACTTCTCGGCTTCGCCACGGATGAAAGGTATTTTGTCGTCGATGATTATGAGCATGGGGGGAAGGGGTTAAAGGGGATGGGAATGATGAGGGGTTGAAAGGGGATGTCTATGAGCGTTTGCGGCGGTGAAATTCGTTCAGACCTTCACCTTTAACCTTTCACCCTTAATCACTAAGTATTCCTCACTCCTTTCGCTGTACGCAAAAATGCTTTTGCTGAACCGAACTTCAAGTGGAGGTCAAGGCGAACGGGGAGGTGATTGTTGTCGTTGGTAACATAAAAGGTTACGACTTCCTTTTCCTTCTTACCGTCCTTTTCTACGAAGGAAAACACGAGGCAGTCGTAGGTAACATCCGTATAGTCGTTGGTAAAGTCCTTACGACCGCGGTACACGATGTATTGCTCCTCACAATGCTTCCCTTCTGCCATCAGGAACTTAATGCGGTCGCCCACTTTAAACTGACTACCGTCAAACGAGCGTGCCTTAAGCAACATGCTGATCATGTCGTAGGGACACTCCGACACGGTGACGGTATTCTTGCGCACGGGGTCGTTGTTCTTCTGGTAGGTTAAGTCAAGCGTGATGCCCTCTTCGCCGTAGGAATAACCCACCCTTTCCTTGGTGTATCGCTTACCCTCTAATGCGTTTTTAGTATAGAAGAGCGGTACGATGTCCAGTGTAGTGTAAGTGGTGAGTGTGTCGCGCAACACGAAGTAGCGATCGGCAGTTTTCGAACCGCGCGTAATGAGATAAGCACGATACGCATCCTGCCCCTGGTACTGGGTTTGCTGAATATCCATATCGGCACTGCCCACCTTAAACCAAATGAATTTCCAGTTGAAATAAAGGTCGTAACTCAAGTGCTCGCCACTGCTGAATGCCGTGTTGCGTACGGGGCATTGTGCAAAGCAACCGAAGGTGAAAATCAGTGCGCTGAATAGGAGAATAATTCGTTGCTTCATAGGCTCGATGTAGAATGATACGGTGTGTCAGGAAAGACTATTGTCCGTCTTGACACACCTTTATTGTTTACGTATAAATATCACTTGTTGCGCTCACGCTCTAAATTGCGTTGGCGTGCCGTTTGTTTGTCTTTATCTTTACCCTTTGTTGTCCTCAAGTCTTCAGGTTTCTGCTTGATAAGAGGAACAACATCAAGATTCCAAGTCAGTTCAGCGTCCCAGTTGGCACGCACGTCAAACGAATTGGGGAAGTAATATACCGCCTCTGCTTGTTGTTGAGTGGCAAATTCTCCGGTGTCCCACTTACCATTTTCGTTGCGGTCGTCAAACACTCGTGCGTAGTATGTGCCAGGTTCAACGTAGAAGAAGTCGGCACGCTGATCCTGCAAGGGGACTTGTGCTGCAATCTTCTTGTCGTCGTGTAACAACTGCACAACAGTAGTCTTGGGCGCATCGGGGATGAGGAAGAACACCGAACCGTAATCCTCCGTGGTACCAATAGAGAAGCGGAACTTCAACTTATTGGTGTGGCGTCCAGAAATACCTACTACCGCTGCCGAATCGATGTGAACTTCATAATTCTGCCCCGGTCGCCATTCGCCCATAATCTTGAACTTACGGATGTCATAATCATCGGCGAGGATGCGGAAGGGTACTTCGACGGTCGTACTGTCGGAAGTGGCACGGAGCAGGTGGATTGCTGCTGTGTCAAATTGGAGGAGGGGTTCTTCAAACTCGATGGGTTGATTCTGCACCGGCGAAATCACACTGCTGCGGCGTCCGCCGATATTGAGAAACTTAACGGGCGGTGTTACTTGGTAATCCTTGCCCTTCTTACGGCGCTTCTCTTGCTCCTTTTGCCATTTCTCCAACTCCTCTTGCTGCTCCTCGCGAATCATGGCCATCGTCTTTCGTGGCACCAATTCAAGGGTATCCGTACGCAGGATATTTGTCCATGTAGAGTCATCGGTCGCCTCGTAAGTATAAGCAAATCGGAGTGTATCCTGCGCCATCAATAATGTGTCGCGCAACCAATATTGGATGGTGTCGTTGCCTTTCGTGCGATTTTCTACAAAGGCATTTGTCGCATCAAAGTTAAGACCTTCAATGGTAGGAATGTGTGTTGAAGGCGCGGTGAAGAAGATGGTGAACATATCAGGTTTCTGACGGTCCGACTTCAGGAAGTGTCGTGACTGTCCATCTTCAAGGAACGCCAGGAGCACGATGTCATCAGGCACAAAGTGCGTGAAAGGTACGTGTAGGATGGTGTCGTAAGTAATGGTATCGCGCCAAAGGGTGTCGTTACGCACGTCCTGATAGCACGAAGGGGTAATGACTTTATTGTAGAACGCAATCCTTTCGCCCTTCTGCGAGAAGTGGAAGTTGTTGTCCTGATCGTTTACGGCATAAATGCGGTAATTACCGGGTGCTACACCCTTGATTGAGAAGCGACCGTCGGCATCCGTTCTGCCCAAGCGGTCAAAACCGCGGGTGGTAAAGGCAGAATCCACTGTGTCAGCGTAAAGTCCGACAAGCATTCCCTTGATGGGTTCTAAATTAGAAGCATCAAGAATGTGTCCCGAAACTTCCAGGGTGTCGATATTCTCACCTGTTGAGAAGTAATACGTAAATTGCCCCAGGGGGTTACCTTCGTTATTGTCCTCAATCGCGTCGGAGAAATCTACGGTATACGTCGTATTGGGTTTGAGCGAATCGTGGAGTTGTACACTGATCTTCTTCCCGCTATACTTGATGGTAGGCGTTTGCACCTGTGGGGGCGACACTGTAATCTTTTCGGTGGGGTTATCCACCTTAATATTCTCGTTGAAAACGATGCGCACCTTCATCTGCTTGGTGTTAGGTTGTCCCAATTTAGGACTCATTTCCACGATGTAAGGCGGTTCTTCATCATAGGGACCACCGTCGGGGCCTGCACCAGGATTGGCACATGCTACAACAATTATTGCAAGAAGCAGGGGAAGGAAGTAACGGGTATATTTCATTATTGCAATAGAATTTGTTCGCCCACAACGGGACTGTGAAGGAAGCGTGTAGCGTTTTCGCTGAATTTCTCGGCACTCTCTGTGGTCAAGAAGCGACAACTACCGCCTTTGGTGCAACGCGCAGCCATTTCGGGATGACGGCGCAAGTAATAGTCTAAACTTTCGGCAACGTATTTCCCTTGTGGCACAATGCGCACACCCTTAGGAGTCTGTTCGTGAATCTTTTTGAGCAGTAGCGGATAGTGGGTGCAAGCAAGGATGATGGTGTCGATGTGTGGGTCGGCTGAAATGATGGCATCAAGGTGCTTCTTGACGAAATAATCCGCCCCGGGTCCTTCATGCTCATTGTTTTCCACGAGCGGAACCCACATGGGGCATGCTTCTCCAGTCACCTTCATGTCAGGGTGTAACTTGGCAATCTCAATGTCGTAAGAGCGCGACTGAATGGTACCGCGTGTGGCAAGAATTCCGATGTGCCCCGATGCAGTTAAATTGCCCAATGCTTCAACCGTGGGATGAATAATCCCAAGTACGCGCTTCTCGCTACCCCACCGTTGCAGGTCGTTTTGCTGAATGGTGCGCAATGCCTTTGCCGATGCCGTGTTACATGCAAGAATCACCAATTCGCACCCCCTGCGGAACAGTTCTTCTACCGCTTGAAGGGTGTAGCGGTAAACAATTTCAAAGGAGTGTGGACCATAGGGCGCACGCGCATTATCGCCCAAGTAGAGGTAGTCGTACTCGGGCAATCGCTCGCGAATCTGACGCAGAATGGTCAGTCCGCCGTAACCGGAATCAAAAATGCCTATGGGGTGCATGAGGGGGAAGTTAGTAGTGGGGAGAGAGGAGTGAGGAGAGAGTAGAGAGTAGAGAGTAGTTGCCGTACGGTGCGTATTCGGCACCCCCTCACCACTTCGTGGTCCCCTCCCCCCTATAAACAGGGGGAGAGCGCCATCCGGATGGTAGTTGTACTCTGTACTCTTCCGGATGGTACTCTGTTAACTATACTCTTCCGGATGGTAGCTGTACTCTGTACTCTAAAAAGTAGTAACTACTTTACGCTATTCAACTGCTGTTCTACCAACTTCGTAACATCCATCACCAATGAGGGATTAACGTAGGGCATAGCGTTGGTATCGAGGTTGTAGATGTAGTCCAAATTGTAGGCGCCACCCACCATCTTTATAGCGTTTTCAAGGCGTGCCTTGATGGGAGCAAGTGTTTCTGCCTCAGCCTGTTTCAAGAGGCGCGCTGCTTCATCGCGAAAGGCGAGACTCTTTTCCAATGCTTCTTGAAGGTCGCGCTGGCGTTTGAGCATGATGCTCTGGGGGAAATCCTTTTGACCTTGAAGGAATTCAGCAAATTGGCGCTTGAAGGTTGACTCGTTGTATTGCGCCTCCATTTCATATTTGGTGCGGAGTTCCTTCAACTGTTGCTGTGCCACCTTATACTCACTCATGTTCTCCAACACTTGTGAGTAACTCAAATAGCCGTACTTAACCGTCTGAACCGGTGCAGTGGGTGCTACGGTAACTACGGGTGTTTCAACAGTAGTCAACGTGTCAGTAGCGCTTTGAGCAAATGCTGAAACCATTGAGAACAAACATACGGCAGTTGTTATCATCATCTTTTTCATACAAGTAATTTTTGTGACTTATTATATATAGTATATCTAACTTGCAAAAATACTCGTTTTTCAGGGAATCACAAAATGTCAACCCTAGTTTATGCATTATGAATGGGTATGTCGTTCATATTCTTAGAGTAAGTTTCAGAAACGCACAAAAAAAGGGGTTGTGGTAGAGAGAGACCACAACCCAATACAAAGGTATAAAAAAATCTTTATTGAGCCTTGCCTCACGGCAAAGCGTCATGCCTCACGGCAGTTGTTCTTAGTTTACAGACTTAGCCAATTCGCTACCAGCCTTGAACTTAATAACGTTCTTAGCGGGGATGGCAATCTTAGCCTTAGTTGCGGGGTTAATACCTTCGCGTGCGGGGCGTTCGTTTACTGAGAAAGTACCGAAGCCGAGGAGCGCAACTGCTTCCTTATTCTTCAAAGCGCCAGCAATAGCGTCGAGAGCAGCGTCGAGAGCCTTCTTAGAATCTGCCTTTGTGAGACCTGCACCCTGTGCGATAGCATTTACAAGTTCTGTCTTGTTCATAGGAGTTATTAGTTAAGGGGTAAATAAATATTTTTTCTTGAAAACCAGCAGGGTAACACACCCTTGTGTGGACTTTTCATGAGCAAATATACTGGAACTTGTAATTCCGACAAAACAAAATGGCACTTTTTTATGTGTTCGCCTAAAAAAAATGTTACAAACCCCGTCAAGAGGCGCCAAATGCCTTTATTTTCGGGTGATTTGACGGTGTTGTTGTCATAAAATCAAGGAACGCTTCTGCCGTTCTCAAAATAAAATGTAAATTTGCCTACAACGTATATTTATAACCTCTTTACCTCTTGCCAAATCCGGCAGAAAGGTAATACAACTAACTCCATAATCTATGAAAAGAAAGCGTTTACTCGTTGCCGCCCTCGCCCTTTGTGGCATGGCTTCGGCATGGGCGCAGCACGTAGTTTGGTTTGACGAACCGACTTCGCTGAAGGGCAAGCAGATTTGGTATTCTGCCAACCCCGACAAGTATAAGAATGGCGAAAAGCCCATTGCTGCGGGCGATGGCAACTGGAATCCCGACCGCGAGTGGGAATACCGCTCACTGCCCATCGGTAACGGTTCGATCGGTGCCAACATCTTGGGTTCGGTAGCTACGGAGCGCATCACGCTCAACGAAAAGACGCTGTGGCGCGGCGGACCTGGCACGGCGAAAGGTGCTGCGCATTATTGGAATGTCAATAAGCAGTCGGCACACTTGCTCGACACGATTCGCCAAGCCTTTCTTGACGGCGACCAGCAAAAGGCTGCGCGCCTCACGGCACTCAACTTTAATTCGCCCGTGCCCTATGAGGCGTGGCGCGAACCCGAATTCCGCTTCGGTTCGTTCACCACGATGGGCGAACTCCTTATCGAAACGGGCACAGGTGCCGATGCTACGAAGGTGCAGAACTACCGCCGCGAACTTAATATCGACCGCGCTGTAGCAACCGTAACTTACGACTATGAGGGTGTGAGTTACAAGCGCGAAAGTTTCGTGTCGTTCCCCGAAAATGTGTTGGCGGTGCGCTTCTCTGCCGACCAGGCAGGCAAGCAAAACCTCTTGCTGAGCTATACCTTCAACCCCTGTTCGGAAGGTGAGATTACACCCGACGGCGAAGGGGGTATCGTCTTCAACGGTCGCTTGGACAACAACGGCATGCAGTATGCCGTGCGCATCAAGGCGATTGCCGAAGGCGGACAGGTGAGTGTCGTTGACGGACAACTCAAGGTTGTGGGCGCAGATGCCGTTCTGTTCCTCCTCACCGCCGACACGGATTATAAAATTAACTTCAAGCCCGACTATAATGACCCCAAGGCGTATGTAGGTGTAGACCCCGTGAAGACTACAGCCAAGTGGATGAAGAAAGCGGCGAAGATGGATTATGCCAAGTTACTTGCGCACCACACGAAGGACTACACTGCGCTCTACAACCGCGTAAGTTTCTCACTCAAGGGGGAAACTTCTGACCTTCCTACCAACAAGCGCCTCGCGGCATACCGTCAGGGTGCGAAGGATGCGGGACTTGAAGAACTCTACTACCACTTTGGTCGCTACCTCCTCATCTCTTCTTCACGCCCCGGCAATCTTCCGGCAAACCTTCAGGGGGTGTGGCACAACAATGTGGACGGTCCTTGGCGCGTAGACTATCATAATAACATCAACCTCCAGATGAATTATTGGCCCGCGCTGACTACGAACCTCGCGGAGTGTGCCGAACCGCTCACTGACTTTATCCGTACGCTCGAAGAACCGGGTAAGATTACGGCAAAGGCATATTGGGGCGCTCGCGGCTGGGCTGCGGGAATCTCGGGCAATATCTTTGGTTTCACCGCGCCACTTGAAAGCACGGACATGAGTTGGAACTACAACCCCGTGGCTGCGGCGTGGTTGGCAACCCACCTTTGGGAATACTACGACTTTACCCGCGACATCGACTTCCTCCGCAAGACGGCTTATCCCTTGATTAAGGGTTGCGCCCTCTTTGCTGAAGACTACCTTTGGTTGAAGCCCGACGGCACCATGACGGCTGCGCCTTCTACTTCGCCGGAGCATGGTCCGATTGACGAAGGTACGACATTCACTCACGCCGTTATTCGCGAAAATCTCCTTCAGGCGATTGCCGCGGCCAAGATTTTGGGCGTTGATGAGGGAGAAGTGGCTACTTGGGAAGGCATGCTTGAAGCATTGGTGCCTTATAAGATTGGCCGCTACGGACAGATTTTGGAATGGAGCACAGATATTGACGATCCTAACGACCAGCATCGCCACGTAAACCACCTCTTTGGCCTCCATCCGGGTTCTACAATTTCTCCTATCACTACTCCCGAACTCGCTACGGCATCTAAGGTGGTGCTTAACCATCGTGGCGACGGCGCAACGGGTTGGTCAATGGGTTGGAAGTTGAATCAGTGGGCACGCCTCCACGATGGCAACCGCTCTTACACGCTCTATGGCAACTTGCTCAAAAACGGTACGGCGGACAACCTTTGGGACGTGCATCCTCCCTTCCAGATTGACGGCAACTTCGGTGGTACGGCGGGCGTAACGGAAATGCTTTTGCAGAGCCACGCAGGTTGCATCCACCTCCTCCCCTCGCTCCCCGACGCTTGGGCAGAAGGTAGCATCAAGGGACTTCGTGCACGCGGCGCCTTCTATGTTGATATTGAATGGAAGGACGGTAAACTTGCTGAGGCTCAAATCACTGCCACACTCGAAGGAACGTGCAACGTGCGCTACGGCGAACTCACCGCTGCCATCCCCCTTAAGAAGGGCGAAACCTGCCTCGTTACCCTCGATGGCGATCGTTTGAAGGTGCGCAAGAAGTGAAATTGAAGAATATAGGTGTCTGGTAAATACATAATTTTACCGGACACCTATATTTTTAGTTGTTGCTGTCCGGTAAACGCCTATAACTCTATGAATATAAAGTTGTTTGAATGGTATAAGCCCCACAGTTTGGACGATTCCCCTGAAAGGGGATAAAGCCATTAGCCCAGGGCAACGCCCTGGGTGTTGTTGCAGTCGAGACTTACGCCCTGAAAGGGCAAAAGCAATTATAAGAGTTTGAACTGCAATGCTTTTGCCCCTTCAGGGCGCAACCCCAAACATCCATAGACCCAGGGCGTTGCCCTGGGCTGGATGCTTATTGGCCTTTTAGGCCGTTACTTCTCAAAAACTTTACCGGACACCAATAATAACAAAACCCTCAGCAAGCATGTTACGGCACTTTTTTGTTTGTATTTAGTCAATGTAGACACTGAAGCAAATCACTTTCGTAATGCCCCCGTAGGAGGGCAATGCACACATAACTCACAAATGTTATATCCCTTTTTTGTTTGCCATAAGGCAATGGGAACTGTCCGGTAAAATTTGTCTCTTTATTTTAGAGAACACTAATAGCACGAATGAAAGCTAATGCCATGCGGGATTTTCTGTCCGAATGGTATTCGTGTTCATTAGTGGTTAAAACACAAAAAAGGTGTGCCGAAATTTGCATTTCGACACACCCTCTTTTATGGTTATAATAAGTTGCATACGAGCAAATTAGTACGCCACTCTGTGGGGGAAGGGTTGCTTCTTCGCCTTAGCACTGCGTGCGGGAGCGACGTTGTCACGCATCACCTTCGGACCGGGAACGTAAGGACTGCGCATCAAGATGTAGCGAATGCGTTCACACTGCTGCGGTGTAAGTGTGTTCAAGTAACTTACGGCATAGTCCATGATGTTTGTTGAGGTAAACTTTTCGCCCTTGGTATACATTGAAGTCGTTTCGCTCACAGTGCGTTCCGCCAACTGCGCCACCAATTCGGGTGTAAATACGCCCCCTGCGGGATAGTTATTCAACAGGTGTTGGTCGTATTTGTACTTATTATACGGGGGTGTATCCTCACAGAAGTCAGTGTCGATGTCACAGTCGCGACTGTACGTTACGGGGTCTTCTCCAAAGGCATGGCGCAGACCCAAGAAGTGAGAAATCTCGTGACAGAGTGTACCCACAATTTCCGACGTCTTGTAACTTTCAGGTTCGAGGTCGTAGATATACGTAGAGTTGACATACACACAGTGGGGATAGTCCAACTCGCTCACAGGGCGCATCTCCATCAATTTGGGCATACCCGCAAGTGTGTCGGGGTGGAGCGTGTAGGGGAATGAAGAAATACCGAGTACGGCATCATTCTTCTCTCTGAACAAACAGATGTTCAAGTACTTCGTGGGGTCCCACATAAAGGTTTCCGCCTGCTTTGTGCCCTCTGTGGCACTTCTCAAGGTGAAGTCCACGTTATTGAGGAAATCCGAACTGTTGAGCGTAGCGATTTTCAACTTCTGGCGGTCCACACCGGGTTCTGCCAACACGTTTCCTTCGGGGTCCACCTCAGCCATCTTAAATCGCAATTTGAGGTCTACACCACAATTCGCAAATCTGCGGTTGATCGCATCGAGCACATTTGCCAAGTGTCCTTCTCTAACATACTCTGTAGGAATATTTTGAGAAGAGTAGAACACGTGGAACACCACAGGGATTTCGTATTCCGTAGCGTCCGTAGCATAAGGTGTGTTATACGTCACAATGCTATCAAGGGCTTCGTAGGGGAATACGGATTTAGAACCATCTTTCATGTATAAAATGACTCCCTGCGACCATACTACTGTGGGCAACACGTACAGCACACAGAGCAAGGCAAACTTGTTGAATAAAATCTTTGTCATTACTTCTTTATGAACTTATAGGTTAAGGTTTCTGTTTGAATAAGGTACACGCCCTTGGGCAACTGTGTGGTGCTTACCACCGCTGCTCCGTCAGCCCCAATGTTGCTTGCCGACACGAGCACACCGTTGAGTGAATAAATGCGCACCTGCGTGCCTTCCTTACACCCCTGAAGGGCAATGTCGCCACGCTTGATCTCAATCTGAGGTTGCACCAAGGGATTGCCGATGCTTGAGGGCTGTGGGGGCGTCGTTTCGATGGTGAATTTGTGTACCACACCGTTCGCATACTCCACTTCTTCCTCACTCGTACGCACTACGAGTTGGTCTCCTTCAAAGGTCACAACGGGGCGCTCGTTAAAGGCATAGGCATTCACACCACCATCGTGAAGCCACACGGTGAAGTATAAAGTCGACGAATCGTCTTCACTGCTAAATACTTGTGATGCACGCACCTGTGTGCTCCACCCCAAGCAAAGCATGAGTGTGCAAAACAATACTGAAAAATGTTTCATAGCGAATAAAAATATTTTTTTGAGTGGCGCAAAGGTACAGACTTTTTTCCGGAAATTATGACTATCGGGTAAAAATATATGGTAATCATATAGAAGTTGCACCATCAAAGGAATACTTGTTATGATAAACAGCCCCCTCCGCCCTTGGGCGCACACGCTTCGCTTGAAGCATAGTCGCAAATATCTCGAGGATTGAGGTCGCCCATAGAGCAAAATATTAGTAGCTGTCATTTTCACTTTTTTACAACAGAAGAATCGACAGGTGAATGGGTTTTCTTATCTTTGCTCTGAAATGATGAACATACAAGAACTTCGTAAGGAAAATATCGCACGACTTGCCCTCCGCCTGACGGGACACCCTGATGCATCCTTCCTGCTACGCCAAGTGGAGGGGTGGCAACGCCTATCGGTTAAAGTGCCCTCATGGGCGGCAGTGGAGGACTTACACTATCCTCACCGCCTGGCACTTGAACAATGTTCGGGCGAAGCAGCGGCACGCTACAAGGCGGCACTCGTGAAGCGACTGTTCCCCGACGGGGGTGAAAAAATGGCGGACCTCACAGGTGGGTTGGGCGTGGACTTCTCCTTCGTGGCACCTCAATTTAAGCATGCTGCTTATGTGGAGCGACAGGAGGAACTTTGCACCTTGGCAACGCATAATTTTCCGTTGCTTGGACTTCATCATGCAAGCATCCACCATACGGATGGCATTGAGTATTTGCGCCAAATGCAGCAGGTGGATTTGCTCTTTCTTGACCCTGCACGACGCGATGCGGTTGGCAGAAAAACGGTGCTATTGGAGGATTGCGAACCTAATGTCGTAGAACTCCTCCCCCTGCTGTTGGAAAAGTCGAAGGTGTGCATCCTGAAACTTTCTACAATGCTCGACCTGCATCAAGCGCTGGCTTCCTTACAAAACGTTGCGGAAGTGCACGTTGTTGGTGAGCGTGGCGAGTGTAAGGACTTGCTGTTGGTGTTACGCGCTGACTACAATAAAATGCCCGCTTCCACCGTTATTTACTGTGCGGATGATGCCCACCGCTTCTCATTTACCGCTGCAGAGGAGGCGACAGCAACGCCGTGTTACGCTGCAAGACTTGAAACGTACCTTTACGAACCTTCGGCAACGGTGTTAAAGGCGGGGGCGTTTAAGCAGATTGCCGTGCACTTTGATTTGAAAAAACTGCATCCCAATAGTCATCTGTATACCTCTGACACGTTGCACGCGGACTTTCCGGGTCGTGTGTTTACCGTAGAGCGCACTTGCGGATTCGGAAAGCGCGAACTCAAAGATTTCTGCGCGGATGTCACACAGGCGAACCTCACTGTGCGCAACTTCCCTGCCACGGTGGCGGACCTACGCAAGCGCTTGAAACTCCGTGAAGGTGGCACGGAATACTGGTTTGCCACAACACTCTCCGACGATGCGCACTGCTTAATTGCATGCAAGAAGGTGGATGCGTAACGCAAAAGCTCATCTTCTTGATTATCGGAATCCATAACCAGACAACAACTATTTTCTCCTCTCTCTAAACATGAAATTACTCAGTCTTCTATTCTCCCTACTCCCCTGCCTACTATTGGCACAGTCGTTTCCATCGGTATCGCCGTCGATGTTTATCATCAACAAAGATGGCATGGAAGAGGAGGTTACGGAATACGACGGTGATGCACCGCTGAAAACGTTTTTCTACGCCAACCCCAAGGATGTGGGGGATTACCAACCGGTGTACGTATGGACCATTACGCGCATGGGTGAAACGGACCCCTTTATCAAGCGCTATGCCGAAGATATAGATTACGAGTTTCTGCAAACGGGTACTTACCGCATCGAACTCCAAACAACCTTTATTCTGGGCACCGACACCCTTGATGTCGCGATGGATACGCCCTTTTCGGTTACAATAACGGAATCAAAACTTGAAGTTCCGAACGCCTTCTCGCCCAACGGCGACGGCATTAACGATGTGTTGAAGGTGAAGGAGGACTACCGCAGTATTGTGTCGTTTCATGCCACAGTATTTACGCGTTGGGGAAAAAAGATTTATGAATGGAGCGACCTCGACGGCGGTTGGGACGGACGCGTGGGGGGCAGTTATGCTCCCGACGGGGCTTACTTCCTGAAAATTGACGCACTAGGGGCTGACGGCAAGAAATATGAAATCCGCAAAACAATAACCCTGCTGAAAGGGTATAAGGAGGACACTAAATAAGCGTAACTACACGATTGTTACTCAACAAAACACAGACGAACCGGAGCTATTGTTCTGGTTCGTCTGTGTTTATTGTTGTATCATAGCTGGGTCCTTTTATATTCTCACGCGAAGGTCGCAGAACTATGCACAAGCGAAGCGTACGAGTCTACGGGGACTGCGTGAAAATATTTTTACCGGACACCTATCATCTACAAAGTTGCACTCCATCGGATAGCAATTCCACCTTGCGCTCACGGTAAAGATTGCCCAGCGCCTTCTTAAAGGTCTTTTTGCTCACGCCAAAGCGCTCGGCAATGGCTTCTGAGGGCGACTTGTCGGTGAAGGGCAGGAAACCTTTGGGCGTTGATTCAAGGGCTTCGAGGAGTTCGTCGGCGAAATCCTTAAAGCGCCCCTTGCCAATCTTCTGCACACTCAAGTCCAACTTGCCATCGGGGCGCACATTCACTACTGTGCCACGCACACGCATACCGCTGCGCAGGTTTTCGTAAATCTGATTGTCGTAAATCTGCCCCTGGTGCTTGTTGTTCACAATGACTTTAAAGCCGAGGTCGGTCTTTTGCCAAATAAGCATATCCACCTCCTCGCCCTTGTGGTAGTCGGTAAACTTGGCGGGCTCAATATAGCGCTCCACCTTTGCCGACGCCACGATGCGGGCAGTTTCGGGGTCGATATGTACGTGTACGGTGTAACTATGGTCCTTCACCATGCGGAGTTTCTGCTCGCGGAAGGGCACAAAGAGGTCTTTCATCAAGCCCCAATCCAAGAAGGCGCCGTATTCGTTCACCCACGCCACGCGCAAGTGAGCAAAGTCGCCCACACAGGCAAGCGCCTGCTCCGTAGTGGCAACAAGACGGTCCTGCTGGTCGAGGTAGACAATGACTTCTACCTCCGTACCTGGGCGCATCTCAGGCTTCACATACTGCTTGGGCAAAAGGATGTCGCCCAATTCCTTGCCGGCGTCGAGATACGCGCCGTGGTCGGTGAAGCGAGTAATGGTGAGGGTATTATATTGACCAATTTTTAGCATAGGAGTAAAGTGTGTGCTGGTAAGAGAGCCTTAATTTACGCGTCAATAATCTTGCCGTCCTTCATGTGAATGGTGCGGTCGGTAAGGCGAGAGAGTTCTTCGTCGTGGGTCACGATGACAAAAGTTTGGTCGAAGGTGTCACGAAGTTCGAAGAAGAGTTGGTGAAGTTCTTGCTTGTTGTGCGTATCCAAACTGCCCGAAGGTTCATCGGCAAGGATTACATCGGGGCGGTTCATCAAGGCACGCGCCACGGCTACGCGCTGTTTTTCACCTCCCGATAATTCCGAAGGTTTATGCTCAAGGCGCGAAGCGAGTTTCAGATAATCCAAGAGTTCTGCAGCGCGTTGGCGCAATGCACTTTCCTTTTCGCCAGCCAAGAGACCGGGAATCATCACATTTTCAAGCGCCGTAAATTCGGGCAGGAGTTGGTGAAACTGGAATACAAACCCGAGGTGGCGGTTGCGGAAGCGTGCAAGTTCATCGCCCTTGAGAGCAAGCACATCGATGCCGTTGATGGAGAGCGACCCCGAGTCGGGGTTGAGAAGCGTTCCCAGCACCTGAAGCAAAGTTGTCTTGCCCGCCCCACTGGGACCGACAATGCTCACCACCTCCTTCTTTTCGATATGGAGGTCTATGCCTTGTAGCACCTCAAGCGTGCCGAAGGACTTATGTATGCCTTGAAGTTCAATCACGAAACTACTTCTTTTTAAGGTGCTTCACCAAGAAATATATTGCTACAATTGCTACAACTGCAAGAATAGCGTAACCAATTACATGACTGTATTCTGCCGCTTTATCTGCAACCTTTTGAGGGGTGTCGATAGCGGGGAACATCTTATAAATGGCGTAACCAATGCCCGCCAACACAATGTTCCAAGTGCCTGCACCGAGAGTGGTGTAGAACAAGAACTTCCAAATGTTCATCCCTGCCAAACCAGCGGGAATAGAAATCAACTGGCGCACGGCGGGAACGAGGCGACCGACAAACGTAGACATGGCTCCGTTTTTCACAAAGTATTCTTCAGCGTACTTCACCTTGGCTTCGTCAATCAAGCAGTATCTACCCCAGCGGCTGCGGGCAAAAGAATACACCACGGGGCGACCTAAGAACTTCGCCAAGTAGTAATTTACCAACGCACCAATGTTTGCGCCCAACGTAGCAAAGAATACAACGCCCAAAAACGTCATCTCTGCCGACGAGCCCGTCTTCCACGCTGCGGGGGGCACAACCACCTCTGAAGGGAAAGGAATAAACGAACTTTCAATGGCCATGAAGATGGTGACCGTCCAGTAATTGAGGTGATCCAACACCCAAAGAATAATGTCTTGCATACTATCTTGTTAGAACTATTGAATTTCAAATAATCTTGCAACTGCAAACTTACGAAATTTTGGGCAGTTATGTTTGTTCGTGCCGGCCAAAAATAAAAAAAGAGGTTCCTCAAAATCTTGAAGAACCTCTCTGAAAAGTGGCGGCGACCTACTCTCCCGCTATACGCAGTACCATCGGCGCGGACGGGCTTAACTTCTCTGTTCGGAATGGGAAGAGGTGGAACCCCGACGCTATAACCACCGGAAATAGTTTAGACATATTTTACAATCACTTCTACTCGCCTTGCTTTAGAATCTTGCTTGGCATTTTTCGTTTCGAATAAAGCAACGCCTTAAGTACATCCACCTCTAATAGGTGAAAGTTTCGGGCAATTAGTAGTGCTCGGCTATGATGTCACCATCTGTACACCTGCACCCTATCAACGTTGTCGTCTACAACGACCCTCAAAGGAAATCTAATCTTGTGGCCGGCTTCGCACTTAGATGCTTTCAGCG
>JBGVGJ010000034.1:0-2669 GCA_045121635.1 Alloprevotella sp.
CCATGGAAGCCGGGAGTGCCTGAAGTGCGTGACCGCAAGGAGCGTCCTAAGGCAATACTGGTGACTGGGGCTAAGTCGTAACAAGGTAGCCGTACCGGAAGGTGCGGCTGGAACACCTCCTTTCTGGAGCAGACCGAAAGATAGTGCTACGGCACACCTTCGGCTTCGGAACAGACTCCGACTTAAATAACAAATAAACGGTTAAAGAAAAAGACTAAGGACACGCGAGAAGATGCAAAGCTTCTTGGGAAAAATTAAATGATCGAAGAAAGCTACAATAAAAGAAAGTCTGTTGCAATTATATAAAGCATTATCCCTTGGGCAACCAAGAGTTTGAGTGCAGTCCCTTAGCTCAGTTGGTTAGAGCGCTACACTGATAATGTAGAGGTCGGCAGTTCAACTCTGCCAGGGACTACAATACACAGCTTAACGGCCACAAGCCGCCAGAGCTGAACAAACTGAGGACATTGACATGATGGAAGCGAGTATATACTGCTCGAGTTTAGTAAGACGAAAGTTGAGCTAGACAAAGAACGAGAAGTAGATACACTGAATAAACGAGTAAATCTAACAAAGAGCAAAAGAATAAAATTTGCAGACTCACAGATTATGTTGAAAGCGACATAATCACGAGTGGGCCAAGGCAAGTTCTGCTAAGACAAACCAGTTTAGGAAAGGCGAAAAGAAAAAAGGAAAGGAGACAAGGGCACATGAAGGATGCCTTGGCTTCCGGAGGCGACGAAGGACGTGACAAGCTGCGATAAGCTGCGGGGAATGGCAAATACATATAGATCCGCAGATTTCCGAATGGGGCAACCCAGTGCAAGCGATTGCACTACCATGCAGAGCATGGGGCAAACCCGGGGAACTGAAACATCTCATTACCCGGAGGAAAAGAAAACAATAGTGATTGCGCAAGTAGTGGCGAGCGAACGCGCAGGAGCCCAAACCGGCATTGTTTCGGCAATGACCGGGGTTGTAGGACCGCCAACGAATCAGACGACTATCGATAGTGGAATTTTCTGGAAAGGAAAGTCGAAGAGGGTGATAACCCCGTACGCGAAATTGATATAGTTTGAGAGGCGGCACCTGAGTAGCGCGGAACACGAGAAATTCTGTGTGAACCAGCGGGGACCATCCCGTAAGGCTAAATACTACCGGAAGACCGATAGCGAACCAGTACCGTGAGGGAAAGGTGAAAAGAACCTCGAACAGAGGAGTGCAATAGACCCTGAAATCATGTGCCTACAAGCGGTTGGAGCCACTTCGTGTGGTGACAGCGTGCCTTTTGCATAATGAACCTACGAGTTACCGTTGCCGGCGAGGCTAAGAGTTATAAGGCTCGGAGCCGAAGCGAAAGCGAGTCAGAATATGGCGAAGATCAGTCGGCAGTGGTAGACGCGAAACCAAGTGATCTACCCTTGAGCAGGTTGAAGGTGGGGTAACACCCACTGGAGGACCGAACCGGTAAGCGTTGAAAAGCTTTCGGATGACTTGAGGGTAGGAGTGAAAGGCCAATCAAACTTGGAGATAGCTCGTACTCCCCGAAATGCATTTAGGTGCAGCCTCGGGCCCAGTACCGTGGAGGTAGAGCGACTGATAGGATGCGAGGGCTTCACCGCCTATCAAGTCCTGACAAACTCCGAATGCCACGGCATGATACCCGGGAGTGAGGGCATGGGTGCTAAGGTCCATGTCCGAGAGAGGAACAACTCAGACCACCGTCTAAGGCCCCCAAATACGGGCTAAGTTGAAGACAATAACGAGGTGGGATTGCATAGACAGCTAGGATGTTGGCTTGGAAGCAGCCATTCATTTGAAGAGTGCGTAACAGCTCACTAGTCGAGTGATCCTGCATGGATAATAATCGGGCATAAGTTCGTTGCCGAAGACGTGGAATCTATGAATAATTGTAGATTGGTAGGGGAGCATTCCGTAGCCTGTAGAAGGTAAGCCGCGAGACTTGCTGGAGGGATCGGAAAAGCAAATGTAGGTATAAGTAACGATAAGGAGGGCGAGAACCCCTCCCGCCGTAAGACCAAGGGTTCCTGATCAACGCTAATCGGATCAGGGTAAGTCGGGACCTAAGGCTCCGCCGCAAGGCCAGGCCGATGGACAAACAGTAAAAATTCTGTTACTCTGTTGCAGAGCGATGTGGAGACGGAGAAGTGACACATCCGCGCACTGACGGAATAGTGCGTTGAATCGCGTAGGTATTACTGGGGCAGGCAAATCCACTCCGGTAGCTGAAACGAGATAGTACCGAGCGTCCTCGGACAATCGGATAGCGATGGTAATCAAGCTCCCAAGAAAAACTGCTAAGCATATCTGTAACGGACCCGTACCGTAAACCGACACAGGTGGTCGAGTAGAACATACTAAGGCGCTCGAGAGATTCACGGTTAAGGAACTAGGCAAATTGACCCCGTAACTTCGGGATAAGGGGTCCCAACCTCCGGGTTGGGCGCAGAGAATAGGTCCAGGCAACTGTTTAACAAAAACACAGGGCTGTGCAAAGTTTAAAGATTAAGTATACAGCCTGACACCTGCCCGGTGCTGGAAGGTTAAGAGGAGATGTCATCGCAAGAGAAGCATTGAATTGAAGCCCCAGTAAACGGCGGCCGTAACTATAACGGTCCTAAGGTAGCGAAATTCCTTGTCGGGTAAGT
>JBGVGJ010000035.1:0-161910 GCA_045121635.1 Alloprevotella sp.
GTGCAATTGCTTTCGCGACCTTTGGTTCGTATGCGATAAGCAAAGATAACACCCCGCAAGGATTGACTTGCGCGACCTTCGGTTAGTGTTATTCGTGAAATTCGTGTTCTCTAAAATAAAGAGACAAATTTTACCGGACAGCAATATAATAATATAGAAGTTGCCCAAATAAAAAACATCAGTGGCGAAAAATTGTGACACTCCAGTCCTTCATTTTTCGTCATTTTTCGCAGAAAACTTTAACAATCATTAACACTCCGCCTACTCGACCTCGCATCAATATCTATTATGGGGCGCAGAATAAGTAACATTAAAAACCGGTTGTTTAACCTTGAAAAAACTAGGTAACTTATTTTTTGCCCCTAAAAATGGGTTTTTCGGGACAAAAAAAGTGGAGATACCCACGATTTATAGGGGCATCTCCACTTCCGCAATACAAAGATACAAAATTTCCAAGCGAAATGCAAATCCGTTAACACTTGTTAACACCAACATTATTTTGCATTTTTCGTCATTTTTGGTATCAAGAAAGAGCGTCTTGAACTTGAGTTGTGTAACGAGGATCGAGTACAAAAAAAGTCACGAACAGCTACAGACCATTCGTGACTTTTTTATATGCAGAGAGCGGGTTACTCCTTAATAAATCCCTTTACACGCTCCATCTTGAATGCTTCCTTATTCCAATGGAAGGGAGCATAGGCATTTGAGCGCTTCACCTTGTTGTTGCGGAAGATGAGGCCGTCAACTGATTTTGCATAGAGAATAGGTTCGTCAAAGGTCGTAAACTGATTCTTCTCAATAACCACATTAGAGTGGAAATACTGCTTTTGATCAGCAAGACGGGGAATTTCGGGATAGATTGAAATTACAGCGTTGGTGAACTGGTAGTAACTGGTAAGGGCATTGATGAACTTGTTCTTGCGAATAACAATGTCCTTGCAGGAACCCGATTCGTACCAACCGTTGCAGTCGCCACAAAGGAGGATGGCGGTGCCAGAGGTGTGGTCGAAAAGGTTGTTTTCACACACCGTGTGGCGCGGACTGCTGAAGAGGGCACCACGGGCACGGTTGTTGCGCACCACATTTTCTGCAAAATATACGGTGGGCGTCCATGTAAGGTTTTCTACTCCAAAGTCTTCGAGTGCTGTGTTGAGCGACTTTTCCATAGGACGGTCGAGCGTAATCACAAATTCTTTGCATCCCTTTACCTGCGGTTTGTCATAGGGACGGATGTCACGAATGATGTACGTCTCAGCATGTTCCTCCATGGTGAATGAAGACACGAATCGAATCGTATCGCCCACATCACCCCAAGCAAATCCGTAGGCCTGACCGTGCTCGAAAGCAAGGTGAATGGTCTGCGCATTGATAACATCCTTAACTTTGAGGTAAACACCGTGGATGTTGATAGCGTCATCCATCATGTGCTCATAAAGTCCATTCACCGACTTGATGTGCCCCTTGCATTGCGAGAAGTGCGTAGCATCTGCCTGAGTGGTGAAATAGCGCGGGTCGTTCTTACCACGAAGACTCACATTAAAACCATCAAGGGTGATATCTGTACAACGCTGTGCAATAAGTCCCATACCTTCGGAATAGTGCATATTGACATTTTTCAGCGTCGTCTGATTGTCGTGATCAAGCACAATGCCCGGACAGGGACGGTGGTAGGTGCGGAAGGTAACAATAGTACCGGGTTTTACCTTCGCTTCCTTCCATTGGGGCGCACGGTAGGTGTTGTCACCGAGGTATTGTATGCCGTCGGTTATAACCCAAAGGTCACCCGTTTGGTAACAGATGTGACGTGTATCCTTCTCAAAGTTCATACCCGAATTCGGTTGCATGGTCCAATCCGCGCCATAGACTTCGAGGCGTCCGTTTGCTGCAATACGGTGGTTCACCCAGGGCGCCATCTTAAAGGTTGTACCTTCCTCGGGGGTGTTGGAAAGTATTTCAGCCTGCGTGATTTGGGGGTCGGTAAAGTCAACGGAGAAGTTGGTGAGCACGGTGTTGGTGCAGTTTACCACATAGAAAGGAATCATACGACCCGTGAACATGAAATCAGAACCGCGACCATCGAGCGTGAGGTTTGTCCAACCTTCAAGGTGGAAACCTATTTTGCGAAGGGGGTATTGGTCGTGGTTGGAGATGTAATATTCGTATTCCTTGGCATCGGCAGCATTAAAGGTGTATGTGCCCTTCTTAAATCGGAGCACCACTTCATCTTCTGGACTTACAGTTGCCTTAATCTTAGTCAAAGCATCGTGGAGAACGGACGATGAATTTTCCTGATTGGGAAGAAGGCCATAGTCCGCCATGTTTATAACTACCTTTTCAGCAAATGCCGAAGAGGCAAGGAGGGAGAGGGAGAGAAAGAGTTTTTTCATTTAAATCAAGGAAAGTTTTGAGGGAAAAGGTTATGAGGTTAAGAGGTTTTGAGGTCCATTCGGCCCGCAGGTTCTAATAACCTTAAAGCAAAGCGACCTAATAACCTAATGTCTATTTGTCATCGGGCAATGCCATATCCAACTTTACAAGTCCTCCCGTTGTGGGGGAGAGTTGTACGGATGTTTGCATTTTCTTATTGAAAAGGTCACCGCCGAGGTGCTCTACACGACCAAATTGCGAGAAGGGCACTTGAAGCGTAGCGAGTACGTTATGAACGTTGTAAACCTTAACTTCGGCTGTACCGGGAAGGAGGTAGCGCAAACCGAGTTGTTGCGTTTGCTGGACCTTTTTGAGCGCCTTTTTATCATTCGGGTCAATAGGTTTGACAGCCGGTAATGTTTTTAAATCACGCACATCAATGTAGTAGGGTTCGCCCGCAAGATTGTCACTTTCAACAAGACCGAGATAGTCCGAGAAGCGAAAGAGGATGTCATGCGTTGCGCCTTCCTTCGAGGGTAAATAATTGAGAACAAAGGTGTGCATTTCGCTGTAAGAGGAACCTTTAAAGAGTTGCAGCAATGCCGCTTCCTGCTTGTCAAGCGTTTCAAGCATTAAGCGCAGTTGTTCTCCATCAGTGGGCATAAAGTCTGCCTGACCTTTAGCCAAAAGGGCGCGATTTTCACGGATGTCGTAAATTTCGGTTGCTGTGAGTTCTGCCATTTTGAGTTTGCTACCGGCGTTCAACACATCACGCGTCTTGAAATCGGCAGCATCAACCCTTGCCTCTTTAATTTCTAACACAGAAGGTTCTTCGAGTTCTTCAAGTTCAAGAGGTTCAGTGTTAATGGCTAACAAACGACCATCGGGAGCGAGGCGTACAAATGGCGCGGGAGTGCGTACATCATGAATGATGGAATAGGCATGAGCAGTATCTGCCACACCATAGGTAGAAATGGAGATGGTTTGCAGTTGCCAACGCTCCTCCTTTTGCAACACTACATCGTTGAGGCGTAAGAAACGCTCGGCATAAGCAGCATATTCGCCAGGTTCGTAAATCGTGCGCTTGGCAGTAACTACTACTTGAAGTGCTGTCTTAGGAAGGTAGTACGTAATACCTTCAAGATTACGATTCGGATCGTAAGGATGTATTTGAGTTTGCGCCGTAGCACTCAGTGCACAGAGTGCTAACGACAAGAGGATTTTGATTTTCATAGTAATATTCAAATGAGTCATAACTTATTGAACCTGTTAATTACACTCCTTTATGTTCTTAAAAGCCTTTGGCAAAAAGTTAATGATGTCGGTTGCCGTCACTGATTCCTCCGAAAGTTCTGCTGCTGCATAATCGCCCGCCTTACCGTGCAACCACACGCCCAACAAACATGCTTCAAGTGGAGAATATCCCTGTGCAAGGAGTGAGGTAAGTAGTCCTGTAAGGACATCACCGCTACCTGCTGTTGCCATTCCGGAATTTCCGGTGGTGTTAAAATAAGTTTTACCCTCGGGGGTGCATATTGCGGTGTAGCGCCCTTTCAACACGATGTAGAGTCCGAGTGTAACCGCCATTTCACGCGCTTCCGAAAGTGCTGTAAAATGATTATTTGCACGATGGGCAAGACGGAAAAATTCTCCTAAATGAGGGGTTAAAATTGTGTCCTTAGGGAGCAGGTGAAGGGCGTGACGATGGGTAGCCAATATATTGATGGCGTCAGCATCTACAACAAGGGGGATTGTTGTCATTTGCGCTTGTTCCAACACCGCCAATGCTGTGGCTGATGAGGTACCAAGTCCTGGTCCCATACCTAATGCCTGATACCCTGTCAAGTCATCTAAGGGTTGCGTGAAGCACGAAGCATCAGCGTCGTGCGAAAGTATTGCTTCGGGCGCACTGATTTGCAGAATATCATTGTTGTACGAAGGGGTATGTACCGTAACCTTACCTACCCCACTGCGCAAACATGATTTAGCCGCCAACACTGCAGCACCTGCCATTCCGTATTTCCCAGCAATGAGCAAGGCATGCCCAAATGTACCTTTATGCCCAATGGGCGAACGATGACGGCAAAGCGAACTGACAAGGGATGTATCAATGAGTTGGTAAGGCGTAAAGAGTTGGTCGGAATAACTCTTTGAAAGTCCAATATCAAGAATTTCAAGTGCACCAACATACTGATAGTTGTCATCCATCAGTTGTGATAACTTCGGATTTTGGAAGGTCAATGTCAAGTCGGCACGAACAATGTGAGAGGGATCATTATTTATATTGCTCTCACACATCAAGCCCGAAGGCATATCAATAGAAACGACTTTGGCTGGTGATGCGTTGATGCCCTCAACAACTTGGGCAAAAATGCCCGTTACGGGTTTGTTTAATCCTGTGCCGAACAGGCCATCAAGAATTACCGTATCGTGTGTTATCGGTGGGAAATCCAACTCGTCTGCAACCTCAATAAGCACGGCATTGGGCGTGTGCAACAAGCGCTCCTTATTGATAAGGCAATCAGGACTCAGTTTGCCGTGCGGACTAATAAGATAGGTCGTTACACGAAAACCTACATCCAAAAGCAATCGGGACACGGCAAGCGCATCGCCACCATTGTTACCACTTCCAGCAAAAACCACAAAGGGGACCTTTGAGGACCAGTGCGCCATGATATAAAGCGCGACCTCACGAGAGGCGTGCTCCATAAGTTCTGTGGAACTGATGCGCTCCGCTTCTATGGTATACGCGTCTAAATCACGCATTTGCTTTGCCGAAAAAACTTTCATCGTTGCCTATGAGTTGGTCCTTCACTATTGTCGGTACGTATTCTTAAAACTTCCACCAGGGTTTCTTCTCCGGTTTCTTATTAGGAGTCTCAACACCATGTGTTGCCAAGAATTCGTCGTAACTGATGCGCTTACTGATAAGTTCATAAATCACCCCCCAATCCAACATGCCACCAACATTGCGGTCGTCAATAAAAATCTTCGCCTTAAGTTTACGACTGTATGATGAATTAGTTGTCTGCAACTCATCTGTATCACATTCATCCAAGTTCTTGTTTACAGCAAGGAAGTATAAACCTCGCTCTTCACACCACTTTACGGCTTCGTCCAGAAGTTCTCCTTCACGAACCGACCACAGGATCAGACTATGACCGTCCTGCTGGAGTTGTTTGAGCGTAGCTACTGCAAAGGGTATTTCCTTGCCTATTTCGGGGTATCGGTGTTCTACAATTGTACCATCAAAATCTACTGCTATAATCATAATATTGAGAGAGGGATGAGGGATGAGAAATGAGAAATGAGAGAAGTCAAAGCATCTTGATGACGTACCTACTCCAACTTTATATATGCTCTAAACGGACGTAATGTGCTTCCAAAATCTGCAAGAGAGAAGGTTTCACCTTGACCTGTAAGGAGGTAAATGCCTTCTGCTGCACTGGAGATTTCTAAATGCTGATAGACAGGAATAAATGCCGACAAAGATGCGGGAGGTGATGATACGACACCTGCCTTGCTTACGAAAGTAACCGCTTCACCTGAAGGATTCTCGCAGCGCAAGATTACTGGAACGTGAGCGCGTATTTCTGTAACAGGTTGGAACGTGAGTTCACCTTCTTCCATACGCACTAACTCGCGTGCATCAATACCAGAGGGAACCGTTGCCGAGAACGGCAAACAAAGCGTTTCCCAATTATCATCCTGCAACATACGAGTATACATCAATTGCCCTTGTGCTACTGTGAATGATTGAGTGGGCAGGAAGTCCGTTGCATCTAACAACACCGAGGAGTAAAGCAACGCACCGTTACGCACCATCAAATTTCCGTAAGCAGGAACGGGTTCACCTTCGTTGAGGTAAGTAATGGTATTATCTTCTGGTGCTACATAGTCCGTTTCCAACTTATAGAAATAAAGGACATTCGTTTCTACGTTTCCTTCAACATCGTAGAAGGAGTAATTAGCAAAGGGATTGGGATTTTCTGGTTTATTCTGATGTGAGGTATATAAGTAACGCGACGATTCACCCTCTTTTTTTAGAACAAAACCATCCTCCTTCTCTCGCAACTCCCAAACGGTATAATTCTTCGCGTGCAGTTCTATATTGATACCATTACCCTTAGGAACATTCAAATACTTCCCTGCCTTCGCAGCTCGCAGTACAACTTCTTCGCCAGAACGAAACATTTGCCACACCAGTGCTCCATCTTCACAGAATATGCGATCGTTTTTTGGCGCAACGACACCTTTCAATCGATTTTCGACAACGTCTGTGGACATCAGCACATGACCATCAAGTTGACTGGTCCCTGCGATCAAATAATAGGCACCATCTTCTACGTCTGACAGTTGTTGTACGCAAGAAAAATACTCGGGCAACCACAACAAATCTTCCTCTGCCGAAAGTCTTGGTATAAAGATTGTCGGCAGAAGAAGCAGTAGGAGTATGCGCCGTAGGACTGTCATCAATTAGTCTCTTTCTATCAACTTCATCAAGTACTGACCGTACTGATTCTTAATCATAGGTTTAGCAAGTTCGGCAATCTTTTCCTTAGAAATCCACCCCTGCTCGTAGGCAATACCTTCGAGGCACGCCACTTTAAGACCTGTGCGCTTTTCAATTACTTCAATAAACGTAGAGGCTTCTGAAAGACTGTCGTGTGTACCGGTATCCAACCACGCAAAACCACGTCCGAGTGTCTGTACCATGAGTTCGCCATCTTCAAGGAAATGCTGATTCACGGTAGTGATTTCCAACTCGCCACGCGCTGAGGGCTTGATATTCTTGGCTATATCTACTACCTTGTTGGGATAGAAGTAGAGTCCCACAACGGCGTAGTCAGACTTGGGTTGCAAGGGCTTTTCTTCAATACTCTTAGCGTTGCCTTCAGCGTCAAATTCTACAACACCATAGCGTTCGGGGTCGTTCACGCGATAACCAAAGACCGTAGCCTTTGCTTCCTTCTCAGCAGTCTCAACTGCCGTACGGAGCATGTGGCGGAGGTTGCTGCCGTGGAAAATATTATCGCCCAATACGAGGCAGGCAGAATCGTTGCCAATAAACTCTTCACCAATGATAAATGCCTGAGCAAGTCCGTCGGGCGAGGGCTGTTCGGCGTAAGAAAATTCTACTCCGTAGTCCGAACCGTCGCCGAGCAAACGCTTGAAACCGGGAAGGTCCTGAGGTGTTGATATAATCAATATCTCACGAATCCCCGCCAACATCAAAACCGAAATGGGATAATACACCATCGGTTTGTCGAAGATGGGAATCAACTGCTTACTTATACCTTTTGTTATGGGGTAAAGGCGTGTGCCACTACCACCTGCTAATACGATGCCTTTCATAGTTTATGAGGATATGAGGGGTTAGGTTTTAAGGTCGCGAGTATTTTTAGAGAACAGAGAACAGAGAACAGAGTACAACTGCCGTGCGGAGTGAGAACACTTTGCGTAATGTAGGCATTCGAGTCTGAACTTTTTGTTTACTTGTACCTAATAATTTGTCCTGCTAATCTAAGGTTATGAGGTCTCAAAAGTCACATACCATGGAGAGTAGAACTATTGTCGAAAATTATCCGCATGGTAGTTGTACTCTGTACTCTGTCAGTTGTACTCTATAATTATTCTTCCAACTTGCGGTAACGAATGCGCTTGGGTTCTTCAATACCGAGGCGCTTTGCCTTGTTCACTTCGTAGTCTGAGTAAGAACCTTCGAAGAAGAATACATTGCCGTCGCCTTCAAAGGCAAGGATGTGCGTGCAGATACGGTCAAGGAACCAGCGGTCGTGACTGATGACTACGGCGCAACCAGCGAAGGCTTCAAGACCTTCTTCAAGTGCGCGGAGTGTGTTCACGTCGATGTCGTTGGTAGGTTCGTCGAGCAAGAGCACGTTACCTTCTTGCTTCAAAGCAAGGGCGAGGTGCAAACGGTTGCGTTCACCACCTGAGAGCACGCCACACTTCTTTTCCTGATCCGCACCCGAGAAGTTAAAGCGGCTGAGGTAAGCGCGAGCGTTAATTTCTCTGCCTCCCATACGCATGAGTTCCGAACCGCCACTGATTACTTCGTACACCGACTTTGCGGGGTCAATGTCCTTATGTTGCTGATCTACGTAAGAAAGTTTCACCGTTTCGCCCACTTCAAAGGTACCGGCATCCGCCTTTTCGAGTTCCATAATGAGGCGGAAGAGTGTCGTTTTACCTGCGCCGTTAGGACCGATCACACCAATGATACCGTTGGGAGGAAGCATGAAGTTGAGGTCTGTAAACAACTGCTTCGCGCCAAAAGCCTTGGCAACGTGTTGCGCCTCAATAACCTTGTTACCCAAGCGAGGACCGTTGGGGATAAAGATTTCGAGTTTCTGTTCCTTTTCCTTCTGGTCTTCACCAAGGAGCTTATCGTAAGAGTTCAAACGTGCCTTACCCTTTGCCTGACGTGCCTTAGGCGCCATGCGCACCCATTCCAATTCGCGTTCCAAAGTCTTACGGCGCTTGCTTGCCACCTTTTCTTCCATCTCCATACGCTTAGACTTCTGCTCCAACCATGAAGAGTAGTTGCCCTTCCAGGGAATACCTTCGCCACGGTCGAGTTCGAGAATCCAACCTGCCACATCGTCGAGGAAGTAACGGTCGTGGGTAACGGCAATTACCGTACCTTCGTACTGGTTCAAGTGTTGTTCAAGCCAGTCAATACTTTCCGCATCCAAGTGGTTGGTAGGTTCGTCGAGGAGAAGCACGTCGGGTTTCTGAAGCAAGAGACGGCAGAGTGCCACACGGCGACGCTCACCACCCGAAAGGTTTTCGGCTGTGCGGTCGGGTTCGGGGCAACGAAGGGCTGCCATGGCGCGTTCAAGGCGGCTGTCCAAGTTCCATGCATCTGTAGCATCAATAATATCTTGAAGTTCGCCCTGACGCGTGAAAAGTTCGTTCATCTTGTCCTCGTCTTCGTAGTATTCGGGAAGTCCAAACTTCTGGTTAATCTCTTCGTATTCCGCAAGCGCATCAACAATGTGCTGTACACCTTCCTGCACAATTTCCTTCACCGTCTTCTTATCATCCAACTGAGGTTCCTGGGGAAGATAACCCACTGAGTAACCGGGTGAGAAAACTACCTCACCCTGGTAATCATTATCCAGTCCTGCGATGATCTTCATGAGCGTAGATTTACCGGCACCGTTCAAACCGATGATACCAATCTTTGCGCCGTAGAAGAAGCTGAGGTAAATCTCCTTAAGAATTGTCTTGTTTGTTTGCTTGATGGTCTTGGTCAAGCCCACCATTGAGAAGATAATTTTCTTATCGTCAACTGTTGCCATATTTGTATTGTGTAAAATTTTCAGATTATACTCGCATAATGTCGTCTCCCAACCGAGAGACCTATCTTTGGCAAAGGTAATAAATAGTTGTGACTTATCAACCATTACAAGGGCATTCCTACAAAAAAAACACTTGAATTTATACTCAACTTTTCATTTTTGGGATTTATTCGGTCACTCAAAAAAAATATTTAGAACTGACAAAAAAAAATTTTTATTCCTTTTTGTAGAAAAATTGAAAATCTGTACTTTTGCGCCAAGTAAAATATCTCTATCTTTCATCAAGAGCCTTATGAAACAAGACATGATTGTCATTCTTGACTTGGGTAGCCACGAAAACACAGTGGTAGCCCGCGCAATCCGCGCACTCGGTGTGTACAGCGAAATCTATCCCCACGACATTACAGCTGCCGAACTCAAGGCATTGCCCAATGTAAAGGGTATCATCATCAACGGCGGTCCTAACAATGTTATCGACGGTGTTGAAATCGACGTGCTCCCCGAAATTTACGAAGCAGGTTTCCCCGTTATCGCAGCAGGTCACGCTAAGGCTACTTGCGCAGTGAGCCTCCCCCAATTCGAAAATGACGAAGAAGCTATTAAGGCTGCCGTTAAGTCTTTCGTATTCGACACTTGCAAGGCTGAAGCAAACTGGAACATGAAGAACTTCGTTGCCGACCAGGTAGAACTCATCCGTCGTCAGGTGGGTGACAAGAAGGTGCTCCTCGCCCTCTCTGGTGGTGTAGACAGTTCTGTTGTTGCTGCCCTCCTTCTCAAGGCTATTGGTGAAAACCTCGTTTGCGTACACGTAAACCACGGTCTTATGCGTAAGGGTGAGTCAGAAGATGTTGTAGAAGTATTCCGCAACCAGCTCTGCGCAAACCTCGTATATGTAGATGCTACAGAACGCTTCCTCACAAAGCTCGAAAACGTAGCTGACCCCGAACAGAAGCGTAAGATTATCGGTGGTGAGTTCATCCGTGTATTCGAAGAAGAAGCACGCAAACTCGAAGGTATCGACTTCCTCGGTCAGGGTACTATCTATCCCGACATCGTTGAGAGCGGTACGAAGACAGC
Source organism: Alloprevotella sp. (assembly GCA_045121635.1). Classification (GTDB taxonomy): domain Bacteria; phylum Bacteroidota; class Bacteroidia; order Bacteroidales; family Bacteroidaceae; genus Alloprevotella. The sequence goes on from JBGVGJ010000035.1 coordinate 10,770, forward strand.
AAAGTGCGTAAAGAGTCACCACAATGTAGGTGGTCTTCCTGAAGACCTCCAATTCGCACTCGTAGAACCCATCAAGCAGCTCTTCAAGGACGAAGTTCGCGCTTGCGGTCTCGAACTCGGTTTGCCCTACGAAATGGTTTACCGTCAACCCTTCCCCGGTCCTGGTCTCGGCGTACGTTGTCTCGGTGCTATCACACGTGACCGCCTCGAAGCAGTACGTGAAAGTGACGCTATCCTCCGCGAAGAATTTGCAAAGGCAGGTCTTGACAAGAAGGTTTGGCAGTACTTCACACTCGTGCCCGACTTCAAGTCTGTAGGTGTACGCGACAACGCTCGTTCTTACGACTGGCCCGTAATCATCCGCGCCGTAAACACTATCGATGCTATGACAGCTTCTATCGAGCACATCGATTGGGCAATCCTCGACAAGATTACCAACCGCATCCTCAAGGAAGTGCCCAACGTAAACCGCGTGTGCTACGACCTTTCTCCGAAACCCAATGCTACTATTGAATGGGAATAAAAACGAAAGTTTTTGCGACTATCGAGCAACCTTTTGAGCAATAGTCACATGGAACATGTGGAGTGCGATTGCCACAGGCAACAAAAGGTTGGTCAATGGGAATAAATAAACATATACTTATCAATCCTCGACTCACAAGGTCGGGGATTTTTTTACGCCCAACTGTAGGGACGCACGGCGCGTGCGTCCGATTTCAGAACACTTAGGATAAGAGTGTAAAACTATTTCGGACGCACGAGCCATGCGTCCCTACCGAACAACCCTTTATCCCTACTTTTTTTACACGTATCCCATACACATTTAAAATAAATTACTACCTTTGCCGTGTGTGCGGACACTATCCGCATACAAGACATATAGATAAATAGCTCAATCGCCTCTGAATCACCACCTCGGAAATTGAACGAGCCACAAATATTTACAAGCATTGAGAGTATACGCTATACGCGTAGACTTCTCTCATAGTTTGTAATGGTTTGTGGTGAACCAAGAGGCGTATGATGAAGGTCTGCGCTTTTTTTGTAGTTAAGCGTAGAGTCGAAAAAGCAACACACTTTATGTTTAACTAATATTTTTTTATTATGAAAAAATTTCTTTTAAGTTTATTTGCAAGTTTTGCTTTAGTATCAACTGTTAATGCTCAAATCTTAAGAGCCGAAGAATTGGAAGAGTATGCTAAAGAAAAGTACGGAGATAGTTGGGTTGATGCGGCTAGTAATTTGGCAAGCACATTAACGCTTGACAAAAACAATGCACTTACTTATATACAAGTAATTGATGCCCCTGACAAGACTAAAGAGGAATTGTATATAATGTTAAATTATTGGTACACTGCAACGTTTACTAGTGGAGACGCCGTTATCCAATTGAACGACAAAGACGCTGGGGTTATAATTGGTAAAGGATATATAGAATCCATCGCTACTCACACTGGTGGTATGAACCAATATACCGTACATCTTGAACCAATTATTAAGACAGATATAAAAGATAATAAAATCCGCATAACTTATACCGTACCCTTTTATTCTGTAGTTAAGAAAGTTGGAGGCGGTTTCTGGGGTAATCCAGCTCAAGCGACACGTTCTGATGAAAATTGGGTGTTAGACGAATGTTTTCCATTTGCAAAGAAGGATAGTCACAAAAAGACCTCTTCAAAAGCATTTGTGATGGCACATGCATATTCTAATGTTGTCATGGACAAAATAGAGGAAGCTGTTAAGAGCGGACTTGTTGGAAATGAAAATGAAGATTGGTAAATAATTTTTTAGACAGACAATATTTGTCTCAAATTCTTACCCAATTTTAGAGAAACGGGGCACTCGCCCAAATTTAGGGCATTTGCATTTCGCTCAAAATTGTATTATCTTTGCAATGCAGAAAAGGAGGTTTTGCCTAGGCGGGTAAAACCTCCTTTTTTAGTATCTGATTATCAGTATAGTTTTTCGGCAACTTTTTCAGAAAAAGGTCCTTTTTAAGGGAAAATACTCGGCACCTTGTAAAAATTAGGTGCCGAATAATTGAAAATATGTGCCGAAAAATTTTTCGCAGGTCAGTTGGAATGTTAAATCTTCTTAATAATTATTAAAGTATAAAGCGGTAAATTTTACAATTTGAACCTCACCTAAATCTCTGAGAATTGATTATTTTGGACAAGACGGACTCACACACGGAAATAACGCAAGCAGGACCGAGTATTTCACTTTTTCAAGCGATTTCCAACGTGCAAGAAAAGTCTTAAGTTGCTTATTTATAAGGTGTCAGAAAGAAATAATCCAGAAAATAAGTACGGATATAAAAGGTGTCAAAAAAATAAAGTAAATTTGCTTCTCCAACTCCGCATTTACTCAAACTTTATAACCTATGAGAAAGAAACTCTTCCCCACCCTCCTGCTTGCCATGAGCGCCATGATGTTCACCGCCTGTGGTGGCACAACTGCACCCAGCGAGACAACACAAGAGGGCGACACTATCACGACAGACACCATTGTTTATGAGCACGACTACCTCGTGAAGGTGGGTGACGTGGCGCCTGACTTTTCACTGCCCATGACCGACGGCACAACCTTTACGCTCTCGAAGCAGCGCGGTAAGGTGGTGATGCTTCAGTTTACCGCCAGTTGGTGTGGCGTATGCCGTAAGGAAATGCCCCATATTGAAAGCGAAATTTGGCAGCGCCATAAGGATAATCCTCAATTCGTACTCGTAGGGGTTGACCGCGAAGAAACGAAGGAAGTGGTAGATGCATATACGCAAAAGGTGGGAACCACCTACCCCATGGCACTTGACACGGCGGCGAATGCCTTTGCAAGTTATGCGCTCCGCCAGTCGGGCATCACCCGCAATGTGCTGATTGACCGAGACGGTAAGATTGTTAAGCTCACGCGCCTTTATAATGAAGAGGAGTTTAGCGGACTTGTTAAGGCTATTGATAGTTTGTTGGTAAAGTAAATCTTTATTTACATACAACTCATTGATATTCAGTATACATTTCGAGTTATTTTTATACCCATCTCATAAACTAACACTATTTATTATGCTTGAAATTTTAATTTGGATTGTGATGGCAGTAATATGCTATGTCATCGCAGAGAAAAACGGAAGAAACAAATGGTTAGCGCTCGTATTGGGCTTGTTATTTAGCATCTTCGCTGTAGTAAGCTACTTAATCGCAGGCAAGCCCAAGAAGTAAATGCTCTGTTTCTTGCACCTCTCATAGAGTTGCAGTCTTTTATTACACTCAGCATTTATGAAAAATTGGAGATAACCCGATGAGGTTATCTCCAATTCTTTTTTAATACAAAAGTATTTATACTCAGCGTCTACTCAAAGAAATTTTCCATAAACACAAGCGAGAGGAAACCTAAAAGGAGGGCGTAGGTAGCCGCCTTTTGATAACCGTGAGCATGGGTTTCGGGAATCATTTCGTCGCTCACCACATAGAGCATTGCGCCTCCGGCAAAAGCAAGCATGGAGGGGAGCAACAGTTGTGAGATAGCGCCCGCAGCATATCCTATCCAAACGCCCACAATTTCCAATCCCCCAATCGCAAGTGAGAGCAAGAGCGTGCGCCAACGGCTAACGCCGAGCAGCAACAAGGGTGCGATGACCACCATCCCCTCGGGAACATTCTGCAACGAAAGCCCTGCCGTAACTGCCCAAGCATTGGAAGTTTCTTCTGCATTAAAACTTATCCCTGCTGCAATCCCTTCGGGCAATTTGTGGAGCGCAATGGCAAGCACAAAGAGCAGCACACGATTGAGCGAAGCATTCGTGGCATGTTGCTCTGGGGCGAGTCCCGTAATGTGGTGAAGGTGGGGCGTTACATGGTCGAGAAGGTTGAGGAACAAAGCCCCCGCCATCACGCCGGCAACAATCATCCACCATTCTCCTAATTCCACTGCTTCGCAAGCAGGGAGTATCAGCCCCACAACGGATGCCGCAAGCATCACGCCGGCACAATATCCCATAATCGTATCGTTCCAGCGGTGGGGAAGTTCCTTAATGAGAAATCCCAGTAAGGAACCTATGAGCGATGCGCCACAAAGGGAGAGGGCACTAATCCAAATGGAGGACATAAGTAGTGAGGTTAAAAGGTTTTGAGGGGAGTAGGTTATCAAAGGTTTAAGGTTATGAGGTTGTTAGGTCATAAGACCATTCGGACTGGGTAACCTTACAACCTCATAACCTTATAACCTCAAGCCTCAGTTAGAACTTCAACACCGCAGCACCCCAACTGGGCAACGTAACCTTTGTGAAGCCGTCTTCTTCAAGGTTGAGCACCTGCACTTCTTCTGTAAGCAAGTCGGTAGCGCAATGTGTGCCCTCGGTGAGTGAGAGGAATTCAAAGGCATGCTTGGGAATGCGCACACCAATAGTTGTGGGATATTCGTCGAAGTTTACAACGACAAGAATTGTAGCATCCTTGCTGCGACGGAGGAATGCAAAATTGCGACTGGGGTTTAAGCCTTGCTCGCCATCGTAATTTACATACATCAAGTCGTAGAAGAGTCCGTTGTTAAACGCCTCTTCCTCGTTGCGCAAGCGAAGCACTTTCTTATAATAGTCGTAGAGTGCCTGCTCCTGCTCGGTAAAGTTTTTCCCGCCGTCAACGAGTTTATGGAGTTTCTCTACATGCCAATAGTCAAAGATAGTTGTGCGACCGTCGCGACCAGAGAATCCTTCTTCATCCATACCCGGTTCGCCCACTTCCTGACCTGCGTAAATCATCAAGGGATTTTCGCGCATCAAGGCGCTGACAATGAGGGCGGGTTTGCCCTTTTCGGGAGTCGTAGCAAAGAAGTTGGAAGCAATGCGCTGCTCGTCGTGATTTTCCAAGAAGTCGAGCATGTGCTCGTGAATATCGTCCACCGCCTGCCAAGCACCTGTAATCGCCGCCGCAGGTTGCTGGTGACAAACGATAGCACGGAGCGTATCGTAAAGTCCAACCTTGTCATAGAGATAATCGAAACCGCCAATCTTAATGTAATTGCGGTATTCGTTAGGGTTATACACCTCGGCAATAAACTGAATGGCGGGGAATTTCTTCTTCACCTCCTTAATAGCATACTTCCAGAATTCCACGGGCACCATTTCCGCCATGTCACAACGGAAAGTATCCACGCCCTTCTTTGCCCAGAACTGCAGGATTGCCGTCATCTTCTTCCACGTATTGGGCGTGGGCGAAAAATGCTTTGTGCCACCGCCACAATAATCCACACCGTAGTTCAACTTCACGGTTTCGTACCAGTCATTACAGTTGGGCCACGCATGGAAGCAGTCATTGCCCGTAGCCTTTGCGGGAAGTTCTTCGTAAGTGTTCTTACCATCCGTGGCAAAGTCTGTGTGAAGTGCTTCACCCAAGATGTAGTAGAAGTTATTTTGTGCGTCAAAACCCTTCGCCTGGTCGTCCGTCTGACCAAGGTCTTTGGTGCGCGCAGGTTTAGCATCCGACTTGTATTGACGCGCCACATGGTTGGGCACAAAGTCAATCACCATCTTCAAACCAGCAGCGTGTGTGCGCTCAACGAGTGCCTCAAATTCCTTCATACGATTGGGCACGCTGACAGCAAGGTCGGGGTCGATATCGTAATAGTCCTTTATGGCGTAAGGAGAACCCGCCTGCCCCTTCACAACAATGGGATTGTCTTCAGCAATGCCGAAGTCCGCATAACTGGTCTTGGTAGCATGCTCCAAAAGTCCGGTATACCAAATGTGAGAATAACCATTCTCCTTAATGCGCTCCAATACTTCATCCGTAAAGTCGTTCATCTTGCCACAACCATTCTCGGCGAGTGTGCCGCACTTCACATTCTTGCCAGCGCGATTACCAAAGAGGCGCGGAAGCACCTGATAAATATTCATAGTCTAATTCTTGTGTGTTTGTTGAGGTTATGAGGTTGAAGGTTGTGAGGTTATAAGGTAACCATCCAGTCCAATTTGCCCCTAAAGACCTTAATGACCTTAAAGTTCTTAATGACCTTAAAGACCTTTAACCTAATTTCTATAAAAAATGTGTGGGCGCGGGGTCGCAAAGTTGCGGCGGAGCGCTCACACATTTCATTTGCGTTACATTCTAAATTACAATCCGCGAACGGTTACGTCACGCGAAATCTTAACAATCATTCCCTGGAGCGCCTTACCGGGCCCGCATTCTACAAACTCTGTAGCACCTGCGGCAATCATGTTCTGCACTTCCTTTGTCCAGAGCACGCTTGCTGTGAGTTGCTGAATGAGGTTTGCCTTAATGGTTTCGGGACATTCGTGAGCCGCACCGTCTACATTCTGATATACGGGGCAAACGGGCTTGTTGAAAGTTGCCTTTTCGATAGCTGCTTCCAATTCTTCCTTTGCGGGTTGCATGAGGGGCGAGTGGAAGGCTCCGCTAACGGGAAGTACGAGTGCGCGCTTCGCACCTGCTTCCTTGAGCTTTGCACACGCCGCTTCGATAGCCGACTTCTCACCTGAAATTACAAGCTGCCCAGGGCAGTTGTAGTTTGCGGGAATTACGAGTGCTTCGGGGGTAGAAACTTCCTTACAAATAGCTTCTACTTGTTCGTCGGGAAGACCAATTACAGCCGCCATCGTACCAGGAACTGCTTCACAAGCAGCCTGCATCGCAAGAGCGCGAGCCGCTACGAGTTTCAAACCATCTTCGAATGAAAGACAGCCTGCAGCTGTGAGCGCAGAGAGTTCGCCAAGTGAGTGACCGGCAACCATTGCGGGCTTAAATTCATCGCCGAGGCAGAGGGCAGAGATTACACTGTGGAGGAACACAGCGGGCTGTGTCACCTTGGTCTGCTTAAGTTCTTCGTCCGTACCTTCAAACATAATATCGGTGATACGGAAACCGAGAATCTCGTTTGCCTTGTCAAAGAGTTCCTTTGCAAGCGCGTTATTTTCATAAAGGTCCTTACCCATGCCCACAAACTGTGAGCCCTGACCGGGAAATACAAATGCTGTCATAGTTATATTGTTCTGTTTTAGTCTTAAATTCGGTAGCAAAAGTAATGATTTTTATGCACATACACTGCAATATAGCAGAAAAATAAGCATCACTTTCACGTGCTAAAAGTTTATTCAACCCACACTGTTTTGCTTACTGCAATTTCATAATACTGCCAAGAGGGCACTCTATATTCAACTTTGCCATTACCATCAGCCAAGTCATGCGTTCTCACCACTGAATAATCAGGATTTGCAGAAATATAGTATTTTGCCTTAAGGTTCACATTCTGCCAAGCTCCATACGAGGTATTAAACACAATGGTATCAGCAGGGTTCCTGGGGTAGTAATCATAAACAACATCCTTCAACGTAGCACTACCATCTTCAGCAATCTTACGATTTGAACCAGGTAAGATTTCGGGTTTGTGAATCGCTTCATTAGAAGCACCACTCCATGCATATTCTGCTTTATAGAGCAAATTACCACGTTGAGACTGTTCAACTGTTGCTACATATTTCTTACCACGTTCAAGAACAGGTCTGTTTTGTTTTCTTGCCTCAACTACTTTACCAGTTTCAACATCCACGAATGTCATTTCTTTGATTACGGGACAAGTAGAAATATACTTATCATCATCACGTTCGCAACTTACCAAACCAAGGGAAAGGGCGAATACGGGTAAAAGGATTTTCTTAATCATTATAGTCTATTGATTTAGTTTGGTTATTTAAGTACTAAAATTCTTTCAAGACGCCATACAATCTTTGCACGGGCAAACCCATGACGTTAAAGAAACTGCCGCGCAATTCCTCTACTGCCACAAGGCCTATCCATTCTTGGATGCCGTAGGCGCCAGCCTTATCAAAAGGGCGATATTGTGAGATGTAGAAGTCTATTTCCGCATCGGTCAACGGGGCGAACGACACATCGCTCGTCACGGCAAAGGTTTGCTGCTTTGCGGGAGTAACGATTGCTACTCCTGTCACCACTTGGTGTGTGCGCCCTGCCAACTGCTTCAACATCTGCTGGGCATCTGCCGCATCCGCAGGTTTACCAAGTACACAACCTTCGGAGCACACAATCGTGTCTGCCGTAATGATGAGTTCGTCTTCCGCCATTTGCGCAGCATGTGCCTCCGCCTTTTTACGGGCAATATAGCAGGCGGTTTCTTCGTTGGTTAAACCCTCGGGATAACTCTCATCGACATCCGAAAGTGTGCGTACGGTGAAGTCCAAACCGAGTTGCGAGAGGAGTTCTCGGCGACGGGGTGAATTGCTGGCAAGCACGATGCGATACTTGCTCAAATGCGCCGCCAAAGGATTCTTTTGTTCTGTCATAAGTGAGAAACTCAATCTTCGTTACCAGCCAAAAGCCTCAGCATCACTCATCCAAAGTCCTTGAGCACGGAGCACCTGCTCAATGATGTCGCGGCCGCAGCCCATACCTCCTGCCTTGTCGCTCACATAAGTGGCTATCTGCTTGATTTCAGGGGCAGCGTCGGAAGGACAACAGGGGCAACCGCAATGCTTCATGACTTCGTAGTCGGGGATGTCGTCGCCCACATAAATAACTTCCTCGGGCTTCAAACCACTTTCCTCCAACCACTGCTCATAAACGGAAATTTTCACGCTGACGCCCATGAAGACATTCTGGAGCCCGAGTCCGATGTAGCGCAAACGCACTGCCTCGCTCTTACCTCCCGTAATGATGGCGAGGTTCAAACCTTTCTTCACCGCAAGTTGCATGGCATAACCATCCTTAATATTTGCGGTGCGCATGGGTTGAGCATCGGCGCCAAGGGTTACGAGGTTAGAACTCAACACGCCGTCAACGTCAAAAGCGATAGCCTTTATCTTTGTCAAATCGTAGTTAATCATAAAATGTAAGGTTTTGAGGTGGAGAGGTTTTGAGGTTTTAAGGCCGTGCGGCACAAACTTCCAATCCGCAAGGTAGTTGTACTCTGTTATCTGTACTCTGTACTCTATAAAAGTGCTTTACCCCTTACTCTTTATACTCTCACTCAAAAGTTTGTAAATCTGTTGCATGCGCTCATCCTCAGAGAGAAGTGCCATTTGCGCCGCCATAACCGTTTCGTCGCGACGCACGGCGGGACCCGTTTGTCCCTGTGCGGGAGGAGTGGTACGCAGTTTCTGCGTCGTTGCTTCGATAAGGGGAAGCAAGTCCGTGAAGGGCAAGTTTACCCTGCCCATAATATCCTCAGCAAGGGCATAGCAATGGTTCGTGAAGTTGCACGCAAACACAGCCGCCAAATGCAAGTAACGCCGGTCGGCGCTGCTCAAGGGGGTAACATTCTGACTCAAGGACTGCGCCAACGTCTTCACCAGGTCAAGCGTATTTTCATCAGTCGCCTCAATGTAAAGGGGCAAGTTTTTGAAGGAAACGGGCACAGCCTTTGAGAAGGTCTGCATGGGATAAAGCACCCCACCCTGCTCCACACATCCCTCAAAAACGGAGAGCGGAACGCTACCAGCAGTATGAATGCACACGGCATGAGGATGCAACGCCGCCACTTCACCGATGAGTGTGGGCAAGGCGTCATCTTTTACAGAAAAGAGGTAAACATCTGCCTCGGGCAAGTCACTGATTTGCGTCGTTGGTACTGCCCCAACAGAATGTGCCACATCTTGTGCGTGCGCTAAGGTGCGGCTGTAAACCGCCATCACTTTGTGTCCCGCCTCATGGAGGGCTCGACAAAGATGAGTAGCAACATTTCCCGCGCCAAGAAGTACGATATTCATAACTTACTCCTTAATAATTACGCGCTCCCAACGCAAATTTTCTTCTGAGTGAGGCGCCACCTCCTGTGCTTTACGTCCTACGGCGATAATGCAGAGCGGTTCTTGCTCGGGGGCAAGGTTGAGCAATTCCCGCACAGCAAGTGAAGCAGGAGCGCCGTCTTCTTGCATCCGTTCGCGAATCTGTACCCAGCAAGCGCCGAGGTCGCAATTTTCTGCCGAAAGCAAAAGCATCGTAGCGGCAACGGAGGCGTCTTCAATCCACACGTCGGAGATGTCCATCCGACCGCAGATTACGACTGCCAAAGCGGCACCGGCAATCATCGTACCAAAGCGAGGTTTCACCTGGGAGAGGCGCTCGAGCATCTCTTTCTGATCGACCAAAATGAACTCCACCGCCTGCTTGCCCTTAGAACTGGGCGCATACAATACGGGCGTCATCAACGCCACCACTTCGTCGGACGAGAGCGGGGCATCTTGATACTTGCGAATGCTTCGGCGTTGGGTTACTACATCTAAAAAGTCTGCCATTTTAAGGGATGCTTCGGCGTTACACTAACTTCACCTTATCCAACACCTGTTCGCGGTTGCAATAGTGGCAGCAAATTACGCCTTCGTTCTTCTCCGAAACATGGAAGCGCGTCTTCATCGGTTCGTTGTTGGTAATACACTTGGGATTGCCACACTTCACCACGCCGACAATATCCTTCTGAAGGTGTACCTGGCGCTTTTCCACCACGTTGAAGTCCTTAATAATAGACAGGTTTACGTTGGGCGCCACTACAGCCAAGCGGTCGAGTTCGGCATCAGTGAAATAGCGGTCAGCAATCTTCACAAGGCTCTTGTTGCCCATCTTTTTGCTGACAAGGTTATAGCCAATCATCACGGTTGACTTCAAATCTTGAAGTCCGAGGAGGCTAATCACTTCAAAAAGTTTGTTGCTGGGAATATGGTCAATAACGGTGCCATTTTCAATGGCTGCAACCATTAGTTCTTGATTCATAATTTTGAAGGTTATGAGGTTAAGAGGTTTTGAGGTTATGAGGAGGGGGTGGAAGACTGGAGGTCTTGAGGTTTTAAGAGACAGTCGCGCTGCATAGTCCTTAAAACCTTAAAACCTCATAATCTTAAGACCTCACCTACATATTAAGCACATCACAGATAATGGCTTCGCGGGCATAGAGTCCGTTTTGCGCTTGCTGGAAATAGTAAGCGTGAGGATCATCATCCACATCGTATGCAATTTCATTCACGCGGGGAAGCGGATGCAAGATCTTCATATTCTCACGCGCCTTAGAGAGCATCGAAGCCTTGAGGATGTACACGTCCTTTACGCGTTCGTATTCCATCAAGTCTGTGAAACGCTCGCGCTGCACACGAGTCATGTAAAGGATGTCGGCATCGGCAATAACATCTTCGTTAAACTCTTCAATCTCCACATACTTAATGCCGTACTCTCTGCAATATGCCTTGTATTCTTCGGGCATTGCGAGTTCCTTAGGTGCAATGAAGTGGAACGTAGGATTGAAATGGCGGAGCGCCATAAGGAGCGAGTGCACCGTGCGTCCGTACTTCAAGTCGCCCACGAGGAAGATGTTGAGATTGTCCAGCGTTCCCTGCGTCTTGTAAATGCTGTAAAGGTCAAGCATGGTCTGTGTGGGGTGCTGATTCGCCCCGTCACCAGCGTTGATGATGGGCACCTTTGCCACTTCGCTGGCATAAAGCGCAGCACCTTCCAAATAGTGACGCATCACAATGACGTCCGCATAGTTTTGCACCATCATGATGGTATCTTTAAGCGTTTCACCCTTCGTGCCACTCGTAATCTTGGGATCGGCAAAACCGATAACTTTTGCACCAAGGCGGTTGGCAGCCGTTTCAAAACTGAGGCGCGTACGCGTAGAGGGTTCAAAAAACAGGGTGGCAACAATCTTGCCATCCAAAATCTTGCTATTAGGATTCTTTTCAAACTCCTCAGCACGCTTAATCAACTGCAAAATCTTTTCGCGCGACAGCGTGTTGATAGAAACCAAACTTCTTTTTTCGGACATCATGTTTCTTATGTTTTAAGGTAAGTATGCAAAACCGAAAGTCGTACGCAAACGGTTCTACGCTATATTTCCTCCAAAATTAGATATTTTATTTATTATGTAAGGTGCAAAAATCGATTTTTATCCATATCGCACAGAAATTTCACCCCAAATTTATTTTCAAATTCAAGGAAAGATGTAATTTTGCTACACTCCATGATAGTCACATGATGAAATTGAAATAACAACTTTATAAACACTCTAAACTCATACCCTACTATGAAAACTTTGAAAGGAACTAAGACTGAACAGAACCTCCTCTCTGCATTTGCTGGCGAATCAATGGCTCGCAACAAGTATTCTTACTATGCTTCAAAGGCGAAGAAGGAAGGCTTCGTACAAATCGCAAATATCTTTGAAGAAACTGCTGCCAACGAAAAGGAGCACGCTAAGATGTGGTTCAAACTCCTTCACGACGGTGTGCCCTCAACTGCTGAAAACCTCCTCGACGCTGCTAATGGCGAAAACTACGAATGGACTGACATGTATGCTACATTCGCTAAGGAAGCACGCGAAGAAGGTTTCGACGAAATCGCTAATAAGTTTGAACTCGTGGCTGCCGTTGAACGCGAACACGAAGAACGCTACCGCAAACTCCTTGCTAACGTAGAAGGCAAGTTGGTATTCAGTCGCGAAGGCGACGCTATTTGGCAGTGCCTCAACTGCGGTCACATCATGGTGGGCAAGGACGCTCCCGAAATCTGCCCCGTTTGCGACCATCCCCAGAGTTACTTCCAGCTCAAGGCTGAAAACTTCTAAACTCCCCCATATCAGCAAGAGACTGTGCCCCGTGCATGGTCTCTTGTTGCACTCGTAGTATTCACCCAACCACACATACATTTTTATGAAGAAATTCATACTGCTCGCGCTTCCTGCCTTGATGGCGAGTTGCGGTCCGAAAGAGTATCATATCAACGGTATCGTAAACGAACAATTAGACAGCACCAGCGTGTATCTGCTTAACGACAAGAACGAGAAGATTGACTCTTGCATCGTTACTAACGGAACATTCACATTCACAGGGCTTACTGCCGACCAAATGGTTGCATCCGTTAAGATGGGACCTAAGAGAAGCGTTGTGTTCCTTGAAAACGGACGAAACATTACGATTGACGCTACCGGAGTTCATTCCTCTGTCACCGACGAAGGTGGACTGAACGACAAACTCAGCACCTTCCAAGAGTATGTGCAAAAGAACAACGCTGACATCCGTGCTTTACACACAAAAATGCGCAACGATAGCGTTCCTCAGCACATTATCAACGACACCATAAAGACTATCATTCGTCGCATTGACGATTTCTGCCGAACAACCATAACTGAAAATAAAGAGAACACATTAGGCGCTTATCTTTTCTCACTGACGGTGCGTCAACTCTACCCCACTCTTGAGCAGGTTGACTCTATGTGTAGCCTCCTTAAATATGCTAACAACTATCCAACAATTCAGGCTTACAAAGAGGTTTTGGAACAAGTAGAGAAGACGAAGGAGGGCAATATGTACACCGACTTCAGAGGATTCACTATTGATGGAAAACTCACCAAACTCTCCGACTACGTAGGCAAAGGCAATTATGTATTGGTCGACTTCTGGGCATCATGGTGCCAACCTTGCATGAGAGAAGTTCCTCGCCTCACAAAGCTGCACAACTCCTACAAGGACAAGGGATTGACCGTTCTTGGCGTCAACATTTCTGACAAGCATGACAGTTTCAAGGAGGCGCTCAAAACGAATAAGATTGAATATCCCCAAATGGAGATTCCCACCTATGCCAAAGAGGATGGTGCTAAAATCTACAACGTCAAGTCAATTCCTCACATCATGCTCATCGCCCCCGACGGAACAATCCTCAAGCGCGGTCTCCATGGCGACGAAATGGTAAAGTACGTAGAAGAGATTTTGAGCACGAATAAATAGTCCAAACGCTTACGCTACAACATAGCAGAAATGCACCTTTCTCCCTCACTGAAAAATGACGAAAAATGAGAAATAAATATCGTGTTAACAAGCGTTAACGGATTTGCATTTCGCTCTGAAATTTTGTATCTTTGTGTTACGGAAGTGGAGATTGCCCTTGAAATCAGGGTTATCTCCACTTTTTTTGTCCCGAAAAACCCATTTTTGGGGTCAAAAAATAAGTTACCTTGTTTTTTCAAGGTTAAACAACCGGTTTTTAATGTTACTTATTCTGGCGCCGCTAATAGACATCAGTGCGAGGGCGAGTAGGTGGAGTGTTAATGTTTGTTAAAGTTTTCGGCGAAAAATGACGAAAAATGAAGCCTAGAAGTGTCTCATTTTTTCGCCAAAATAATGGCTGTGACATGCCAGTCTTACGGAGTGATTTCATGATAGGCGAATATTGACTTACGCTACCCTCATGTTTTGCCCAGAAAAAGCGTCTATCATACAGAAGTAACAAATTTTTCCCCGCAATAAAGGAAATGGCACGCGATTTGTAATTATCGTGTGTAGACAATACAAACCAATTAACAAAATATACTATGACAATCAAACCTCTTGCAGACCGCGTGGTGATTAAGCCCGCTCCTGCTGAAACAAAGACTGTGGGTGGTCTCATCATCCCCGACACCGCTAAGGAAAAACCTCTTTACGGCACAGTTCTCGCTGTGGGCAACGGCACTAAGGACGAAGAAATGGTGCTTAAGGAAGGCGACGTGGTGCTCTACGGTAAGTATGCCGGCACTGAAATCGACATTGATGGCGAAAAGTTGCTCATCATGCGCCAGAGCGATGTTCTTGCGGTAACTGTTGAATAAAGTACAGATAACAGAGTACAGAGTACAACTCCATGCGGAACTTTATGTACTCTATATACCGGATGGTAGTTGTACTCTGTACTCTGTAAGTTGAACTCTAAATAAAAACTTATGGCAAAAGAAATTAAATATGATGTTGACGCACGCGACTTGTTGCGTCAAGGCGCAGACGCTCTTGCGAATGCAGTTAAGGTAACACTCGGTCCTAAGGGCAGAAATGTCGTTATCGACAAGAAGTTCGGCGCTCCCCGAATCACTAAGGACGGAGTTTCTGTTGCAAAGGAAATTGAACTCGAAGATAGCTTTATGAATGCTGGTGCTCAGCTCGTTAAGAGCGTGGCAAGCAAGACGGGTGATGATGCTGGTGACGGTACAACTACTGCTACCGTGCTCACTCAGGCAATCCTTAACGAAGGTCTTAAGAACCTCGCTGCTGGTGCGAACCCCCTTGACCTCAAAAGAGGTATCGACAAGGCGGTGGCAAAGGTAGTAGAAAACCTTAAGGCACAAGCAGAAATGGTAGAAGAGTCGTACGACAAGATTGAGCAGGTCGCTACAATCTCTGCGAATAACGACCCCGAAATTGGTAAACTCATTGCCGACGGTATGCGTGCCGTGAGCGTGAATGGCGTAATCACTATTGAAGACGCTAAGGGTCGCGACACGGTTCTCAAAACTGTTGAAGGTATGCAGTTTGACCGCGGTTACCTTTCTCCCTACTTTATGACTGACACTGAGAAGATGAGTTGTCAGATGGAGAATCCGCTCATCCTTATCTACGACAAGAAGATTTCTAACCTCCAGGAGTTCCTCCCCATTCTCGACCCTGCGGTAAAGACTGGTCGTCCCTTGCTCATCATTGCTGAAGACGTGGATAGCGAAGCGCTCACAATGCTCGTTGTAAACCGCCTCCGCACACAACTTAAGATTTGCGCTGTGAAGGCTCCCGGTTTCGGCGACCGCAGAAAGGCAATGCTTGAAGATATTGCTACACTCACTGGCGGTATTGTAATTAGCGAAGAAAAGGGCATCAAGCTCGAACAGGCAACACTCGAAATGCTTGGTTCTGCTGAGAAGATCAATGTAACGAAGGACAATACAACGATCGTGAATGGCGCTGGCGACAAGCAGGCTATTGCGGATCGCATCCACCAAATCAAGGTGGAAATCGCCAACTCTACTTCTGACTACGATAAGGAAAAACTTCAGGAACGTCAGGCAAAACTTGCGGGTGGCGTTTGCGTACTCCAGGTGGGTGCTGCTTCTGAAACCGAACAGAAGGAAAAGAAGGACCGTTGCGATGATGCCCTTTGCGCAACGCGTGCGGCGATTGAAGAAGGTATCGTTACGGGTGGTGGTGTAGCATTCATTCGTGCACAAGCTGCGCTCGAAGGTATGACGGGCGACAACGCCGACGAAACTACGGGTATTGCCATCATCCGTCGCGCTATTGAAGAACCCCTCCGTCAGATATGTAAGAACGCAGGTGTTGAGGGTGCTGTGATTGTGAATAAGGTGCGTGAGGGCGAAGGCAACTTCGGTTACAATGCCAAGAACGACACCTTCTGCGACCTCCGTGCTGCCGGCGTAGTTGACCCCGCAAAGGTAACGCGCGTAGCGCTTGAAAACGCAGCTTCTGTAGCAGGTATGTTCCTCACAACCGAATGCGTCATCTGCGACAAGAAGGAAGACAAACCCGAAATGCCTATGGGCGCACCTGGTATGGGCGGTATGATGTAATTTCTACCTTATTAAGGAATAGTAAAGGAGTGGCAATCTTCGCGGATTGCCACTCCTTTTTTTATTACCGCCTAACAAACGTTGGAACAGCAATAATAACTTTACTCAATAGGTATCTGAATGATAGACAACCATTCTTCGGGGTTCGCTTTGTTCCATACTCCGTCTATATAGGAAGTTCGGAGCGGTCCAGCCAGTTTATAACCTTGTTCTTCCATGTAAGCAAAAGCTTCGGTAAATGATTCGTGGAAGCGTTCGTAAGGTCCGACGTGCTTCATACAAAGCGCTTTGGGGACAGCAGGTAAGCGTTTGAATTGTATAATAGTGTTGTCTGTGCCCATTTCTTCCACTTGTTCGCAATATTCAATATCGAGATCAGTAGCACGATATTCCTGGTGATGCTCTATTGTAAAGCAGTAACCTGGAGGGGGACATTTACACCCCAGGCGTTGCATCTCAGGACCAATTTTATTGACGCAAAGTTGTCCCAAAGCACTATAGTCGGGAATGATTTCTCGGTGACTTGCCACAATGATTTCGGGCAGAGATTGAATACTAAATTTTTCCATTGTTCTAATTTGCTTATGAGAGTCCATCCATTTGAGCAATTGGTGGCGACGCTCCATTAGGATTTGCAGTTGCCGCTCTGTCTCTTCTATCTTTTTCGTCAGTTGGGCGACACTGGGCATCTGTGATTCATCCTCGAGCAAGTCCTTAATCTCTTCAAGCGAGAAACCTTGTCGCTGTAATCCGCGAATGGTATTGAGGCGTTGCATCTGCGTAATACTATAATACCGATACCCCGTCCATTCATCCACGTCATCGGGCATGAGCAATCCCTTTTGCTCGTAGTGACGCAAGGTCTTCACCGTGACTTGCATCATCTTGGAAAACTCTCCAATTTTTAACTTTGTTTTTCTACTCATTATCGTACGATTGATTTGCCAGCGAGTGCAAAGTTAAGGCATGCCCTTAGGGACGAGTCAAGAGATTTTTAGAAAAAATGGGCCACCTAAAAAAAAACTACTCACAAATCACTCGCGCCATCTCATTGAGGGAAAGACATTGATTGCGTTGGATAGCGAGGCGCTGGTTGTGATGCTCCCAAGGGGCAAGGATGAGCAGACGTCCTTCGGTGCAGGCATCAAAGCGCGCACCTCCGGGTTTGGCAAGGTCGGTGAATCCATTTTCTTGTAAAAGGATGATCGGACAACCTGCATCAAAAGCGACGCGCATGATGGTTTTCTCTCCTGGCGATATACTGGGCGAAACCAACACGGCACCACGCTTGGCTTGCTCCAAGTAGTATGCCTTTTGTTGTGCGATTTCAGTTTCAGTAAGGCGACGTGAACATTGCACTTGCAGGCGCACGGGGTGAGTCAGCAAGTAGCGATTGCCTATGGCAGAGAATTCGAATGCACCCACTTTTACGTTGCGCTGTACGCGGAAGAATTCGGGATGAAGGCGCTTCATGAGTAGGCGGCGAGGGTTGTCGCGGAGGTAGGTGAACCAGTTATCAAGTTGCCCCTGGCGGCCAAGGATGCCGTCGGTATAGCCAATGCTCCAGAGGAGGCCGTGCTTGCGGTCGGGATGGGGGCGCGGGGCGGTTATGTTGGTTGCGACGGCATCGCAACATACAGGATGGGAGTCTGGACGAGGGGCAATGAGCCTGCGGTAGGCTTTGTTCGTACTTGCTTTAAAACCCTTGATGATGTGCCCTAAATGCTGGGGCATGCGCTCTTTGACGAAGAGGATGCTGTGCAGATGGTCGGGCATAATTTGTAGGGCAAGCACTTTCACTTCGGGGTGATACAGAGAAATTGCCATCCACTCCTGCTCGACTTCTTTACCGAGCGGTGAAAGTTCAATATGCGGGGAATCAGGCGCTCCTTCTTCCGCCTTAGGATTGCCAATGACACGCCCGAGCAACGGGCGACGCCCCTCCACCGTAATAGTGATAAGATACATCTGGCGCGCCTCATAATCGTGACCTTCGCAGCGACGCTTCATGGAGGGTATCGCCTCAGCCGCAAAGTGTAATTTATCCTCCAACTGTTTCGCACTAAGTTTTGTCATGAGAAATTCTTCATATATATCAGTTGCAAAAGTAAGTAATAACTGTAATAAGACATTGTCTTATGTAAAATTTGTCTATATTTGCATAATTATAATATTGAAGATATGAAGAAGGTTCTTACTTACATTACGTTTTTGATTTTTGCAATATATTCCTTATCTGCGCAAAGTCTTTATGAAGCGGAAGTTAGTTCAGCACTCAATAACAGTGAATGGTTTGAATTGCGCGATTTGTATGTAGAGGGGAAAGACTCACTCCCGCCTATGCTAAAGACTTTTTCTGAAAGCATGTTGGCATATAACTTCAATCGCAATGATGAAGCCTGTCGTGCCATAGATCGCTTGGTTAATGAACATCAAACAGAAATAGGAGTCGGCAATGTGATGTCGATGTTATACATGAAAGCCACTTCGTTGAAGCGAATGGGGCGTTATGCTGAAGCCGCAATGGTGCTGGATGACATGTGTAAGGCTTTTGAACCGTATTCAGATAGTGCATCATTGTCTGCCTTTAAAGAATGGGGAAAACAATACGAAGCATTGGCTCAATACGAAGGTATAAATGAAGTGACAATATCGGGTGATGAAGGTGTTGCTTCTTTTCGTCTTGATTCTATAGGACAAGCTAATAGGCGCAGTATCACAATGATGATTCCTGCTGTTGTTAATGGAAAGAAACAAGATATTGTTTTCGACTCAGGAGCTGGAGTGAATATCGTTAGCACAAGCACGGCACAACGCCTTGGTCTTGATTTTTACAATATAGGCACACAGATGACAGGGTTTGGCACTCAGCAAGGCGGTTTTGCTGTAGCCAAAGAAATCGCTATGGGGAATATCACGGTAAAGAATGTGCCATTTTACGTCATGGACATCTCTTCGGGTGTTGATAGTATAGATGTGCATATGAAACACTTGGAGATGATTCTCGGCGTTGAGTTTATCCAATCTGTAAAGGAATTTCATCTCGACTTTGCACGTTCGGCAATCGTAATACCTAATAACACAACCTCTTTTGCCGAAGGAAATCTTCCCAATATGTGCTATGGGACGAGCGGACTTTTCTGTGTAGAAGCAGAGATAGAAGGCGTTCCGCGACTCATACATTTAGATACTGGCGCTACTTCTAGTGTATTGACAACTCGATATCATGCACAATATAGCGACAGTATTGCCACAAATTGTGTCACCGCAATCACTCGTATGGCTGGGGCTGGGGGAGTATCGATAGAGAATGGATATATTCTTAATGAAGTAAACATAGGTGTCGGTGGTGTATCCTACACCTTTCCTACCATCTTCGTTTCATGCGACAGCAATCATGATATAGGTTTAGGTTATGGCAATTTAGGTATGGATTATTTTCTGCAATTTAGTAAGGTTATCTACAACACAGAAAATATGTGCTTGAAATTGGTTCCCAATAGTAAAACAGAACGAATAAATGATGAGGACTAGTAGCGCTGGAGTACAATCAAGTTATTCCATACTGTCCAGTATATTTGCGACATTGATTCTTTAACTTTACTTTGAGGTAATATTTAAGATTTTGCTCAATAAAAAAAACTACTTAGGACTGTTGATACAGCACTAAGTAGTTTTTTAGGTATATGGTAAGTCTTCATTACCCACGTAATCGCTGTTGCAAATCCATGCCCGAGGGACTCTGGAATACGGAAAGACCGAAGCGATGGGTTACGGCGATGATGTGGTCGAAGACTTCTGCCTGGAGTGCTTCGTAGCGTAGCCAAGCGGTGTCGGCAGAGAAGAAGTAGAGTTCGATGGGCAGTCCTTGTGGCGTAGGTTGTAGTTGGCGCACAAGTAGGGTCATTTCTTGGTGCACCTTAGGGTGATGCTTCAAGTAATACGTAATGTACTGGCGGTAGAGCGAAAGGTTTACCTCCTCCCCTTCCGCATGTTCATACCCCTTCATCCAAGGTTCTTTAGAAAACTGCTTCCACTCCTGCGCGGTTAAGAAGCGCACACTACTCATATCTATATTGATAGAACGCTTCACACGGCGCCCCCCAATTTCAAACATACCACGCCAGTTTTGGAACGAATCATTCACCAATGCGTAGGGCGGAACGGTAGTTATCGTTTTGTCCCAGTTGCGCACCTTCACCGTTGTGAGTGTTACTTCCATCACGTCACCATCGGCACCATATTTGGGCACTGTAATCCAATCGCCGGGGCGCAACATATCGTTGGCGGTCAATTGGATACCCGCCACAAGACCCTTAATCGTATCCTGAAACACGAGCATGAGAATTGCGGTTCCCGCTCCAAGTCCCGTGAGAATTACAATCGGACTTTTGCCAATCAGTTCACTCACAATGATAATCGCGGCGATGCACACCACAATCAACTTGAGCATCTGATAGAACCCCTTGAGCGAACGATGCTTGTAATCATCGTGCTCGCTGGAAATGGTATAGACCGAATTAAGAATCGCAAACACCAATCTCACTGCTGCGATTACATTATACGTCCAGCACACCTTAAACACCACATCAAGCAGGGCCTGTTCGCGAGAAAAGGCAAGCGACATCAGCGCATAAGCCACCACAGGAGGAATGAGGTGGCACATCTTTGAAAGCACATCGTCGTTAAGCAGATAGTCGTCCCACTTCGTTTGCGTGTGCACCGTAATTTTCTTAATCAGGGGAGCAAGAATACGTTTGCATAGGAAATCCAAGGCAAAGGAAACCACTATAATCAAGAAAATCAAGAGTATGCGATGCACCGTATTCGCCTCACCTGGGTTCAAGCCCAAGGCGAGCAACCCATCTAAAAGTATTGAAGTCAAAATTGTCATAGTATCTAAAAAATTTCAGGTCAAAGTTACACATTTCTGCCTAAAGTAAGATACACATCCCGAAACTTTGTTGCTTTATAACTATAGAGAAGTCCTCAAGAAAGAAGTTCGCTCACTCCCGCCTTATTCAACGATACATTCCAGAAAAGGCTTCTACAAATCCCCCAGAAGGTTGGAGATATTGAAAAGCACACTAATTTATCTCCGAACTTTTGCCCATCTAAAAAAAAATAATTAACTTCGCCACGCAAAGCGCACGTAGCGCTCCTGTTTATAGCAACTTATTATTAAACTTTTAATTCAATAAGCATTATGACAATCGACACTTGTGATTTCAAGGGTAAGAAGGTAATTGTACGTGTAGACTTCAACGTACCCCTTGACGAAAACGGTAACATCACTGACGACACTCGTATCCGCGGTGCGCTCCCCACTCTCAAAAAGGTGCTCGCTGACGGTGGTTCACTCATCATCATGAGCCACATGGGTAAGCCCAAGGGTAAGGTGAATGCTAAGTTCTCGCTCTCTCAGATTGTTGACGCTGTTTCTGAAAAGCTCGGCGTAAAGGTTCAGTTCGCTCCCGACTGTGCAAAGGCTCAGGAAGCTGCAGCAGCACTCCAGCCTGGTGACGTGCTCCTTCTCGAAAACCTCCGCTTCTATGCTGAAGAAGAAGGTAAGCCCGTTGGCATCGACAAGGAAGACCCCGCTTACAAGCAGGCTAAGGAAGAAATGAAGGGCAAGCAGGCTGAATTTGCTAAGACGCTCGCTTCTTACGCTGACATCTACGTAAACGACGCATTCGGTACAGCTCACCGCAAGCACGCTTCTACAGCAGTTATCGCTGACAGCTTCGACGCTGACCACAAGATGCTCGGTTACTTGATGGAAAAGGAAGTTACTGCTGTTGACAACATCCTTTCTAACATCAAGCGCCCCTTCACTGCAATCATGGGTGGTTCTAAGGTTTCTTCAAAGATTGGTATCATTGAAAACCTCATGGACAAGGTGGACAACCTCATCCTCTGCGGTGGTATGACTTACACATTTGCTAAGGCAATGGGTGGTGAAGTAGGTAACTCTATCTGCGAAAACGATAAGCTCGAACTCGCTCTTTCTATCATCGAACAGGCTAAGGCTAAGGGTGTAAACCTCGTACTCGCTGACGACTGTGTAGCTGGTGACGACTTCAAGAACGACTGCAACACTCAGATTCTCCCCGTTAAGGAAATCCCCGCTGGTTGGGAAGGTCTCGATGCAGGTCCCGAAGCTCGCAAGGCATTTGCTGCTGCTATCGTTCCCGCTAAGACTATTCTTTGGAACGGTCCTGCTGGTGTATTCGAAATGGATAACTTCGCTGTTGGTTCTAAGGCTATTGCTGAAGCTATCGCTGAAGCAACTGCTAACGGTGCATTCTCACTCATCGGTGGTGGTGACTCTGTAGCTTGTATCAACAAGTTCGGTATGGCTGACAAGGTATCTTACATCTCTACTGGTGGTGGCGCACTTCTCGAAGCTATCGAAGGTAAGGTTCTCCCCGGTATCGCAGCTATCAGAGGTTAATCTGAAGTTAATTAGGGTAACACCTTAACTACTATTTACTATAACGGAGGGGCTGGTGGCAACACTTGCCCCTCGTTTATTTTCAAGACAATGAAGAAAGCAAAATATTTTAGTGTGCTTACGATGCTCCTGCTTCTTGTAGGAGGAAGCCTCATGACGGGGTGTAATTCTTCAACTTCTGATACTTCGGCAGGAAATACTGGCGAAGCACACGATAGTATTGCTTATGACTTGCGCGTCGCTGTGCTTCCCACGCTTGAAGCGCTCCCTATTTACTATGCCAAGCAAGCGGGAATCTGTGATTCTTTAGAACTTCACATAGAGATTCTCCCCTATGTGGCACAGTTTGATTGCGACACGGCACTATTGAACAATGCTGTGGACGTCTGCATGATGGACCGCACACGCTTTGCGCACTATCTCGGAAAGGGGCACAAACTTTCGTCACAATTAAATATTGAAACGCGCTATGCGCTTGTGGCGTCCAAAGATATTAATGCGAAAAAGGTAAGTGATTTATACAATCGCACTATTGCCATCTCCCGTCACAGCGGTGCTGAAACCTTCTGCCTGTATGAGTTGAACAACGCGGGATTAAAGCATGAGGATGCCCACTATCCGCAAATCAATGACCTTTGGTTGCGCACCGACATGCTTACCAACCGCCAGATTGATGCAGCCGTGCTCCCCCACCTCCAAACGATTTGTGCGGAACTCCAGGGACACACTGTTTTGAAGGGGCCCGAGGCATTGCAAGATACAAAGGTGCAACTCGTATTCCCCAGCAATTCAGCGAAGAAGGCGGAACTTAGCAAGTTGGTTAAAGCCTACGAATTAGGAAAGGCAGCGATTGCTCAGCAGGGTATGAACGCGTGTCGCGACATCTTTATCAACGACTACAAGCTCCCTGCCTCGCAAGCGGATTCCGTTATCAAAAAACTTCAATAATCATCTCTAAACCAGTAGGTTACTTCGCTGCTCATGCAACTCAGCGCACTTCTCCCCCAATTCCAAAAACATCCACAAGTAAAGGCACTCGCTCGCCTCATTGAGGAACGCCAGCCCTCCGTATTCTGCGAGGGTTTGCACGCGTCCTCTGCCCCCGTTTGTTTTGCTGCAGCAGCAACGCAGGCGGGGCGTAAGTGTGTCTATATGGTCGTACTTAACGACGAGGAAGAGGCGGGTTATTTCTACCACGACTTGCTCCAACTCGTGGGTGAGGAACATGCGCTGTTTTTACCCTCAGGCTACAAGCGCGCAGTGAAATACGGGCAGCGCGATGCGGCAAATGAGATTCTGCGCACGGATGTTATCAGTCGCTTATCGAGTTATGCAGGCACAGAACCCCTCTTTGTGGTGTCGTTCCCCACTGCCCTTGCGGAGCGCGTGGCTTCTGGCGAGACGTTGAAGGAAAACACGGTGGAGATTGTCGAAGGCAAGGAGTATGATGTTACGGAACTGACGCAGCGCCTCCGAGAACTTGGTTTCCGTCGCCGTGACTATGTGTACGAACCCGGAGAATTTGCCGTGCGTGGTAGCATTGTGGACATCTATTCCTATTCGGGCGAACTCCCCTACCGACTCGATTTCTTCGGCGACGAAGTAGATTCGATCCGCACCTTTGAAGTGCAAACGCAGCTCTCAAAGGAGCGTAAAAAGGAGGTGAAGATTGTGCCCGAAATCTCAAAGTCGGTGAGCAATCTCGTACCCTTCCCCACCCTTCTCCCTGAAGGTTCGTGCCTACTCACACGCGATTTTCTCTTCATCGGCGAACGCATCGACGCCACTTACAATGAGGGATTTGCCGAACAGGCTATTATTGAGCGCGAGGCGACCTCCGAAATGGAGATTGCCGAAATCCGCCGACAGTTCCAGAGCGAATATGTATTGGCAAACGGTGCGGAAGTGCTGCGTGAACTTTCGCGTTGCCAGCGTTTTGAATTCGGCGCAAAACCCTACGGCACGCCCAATGCCATTGTGCGTTTCGAGGTAAAACTCCAGCCGCTGTTTCACAAAAACTTCGACCTCTTGCACTCCACCCTCGGACAACTCAAAGCGGATGGCTATGACCTTCACATCCTTGCCGATAGCGAGAAGCAAACCGAGCGCTTGCGCACCATCTTTGAGGACATGGGCAAAGCACTTGCCTTTACGCCCATTCTCCATACCCTCCACGCAGGTTTTATTGACGAAACGCTGCGCATCGCCCTCTTCACCGACCACCAAATCTTTGACCGCTACCACAAATATAACTTGAAGAGCGACCGCGCTCGCAACGGAAAATTGGCGCTGACACTCAAAGAACTTTTGCAGTTTGAACCCGGTGATTACATCGTACACGTAGATCACGGCGTAGGACAGTTTGCCGGTCTTGTGCGTATGCCTGGTGCGAATGGTGAGCAGCAAGAACTCATCAAGTTGGTGTATAAAAACGACGATGTGGTCTTCGTGTCCATCCACTCCTTGCACAAGGTATCGAAGTATAAGGGCAAGGAGGGCGAACCGCCTCGCTTGAGTCATTTGGGTACTGGCGCTTGGGAGAAACTCAAGGAGCGCACGAAGAAGAAGATTAAGGATATTGCGCGCGACTTGATTCGTCTCTACGCCCAGCGTAAGGAGCAGCAGGGATATGCTTTCAGTGCCGACAGTTTCATGCAGCAGGAACTCGAAGCAAGTTTTGCGTATGAAGACACGCCCGACCAACTCAAGGTTACCCAAGAGGTGAAGGCGGATATGGAACAGGCGCGCCCGATGGACCGACTTGTGTGTGGCGATGTGGGATTTGGGAAAACCGAAATCGCCATTCGCGCCGCCATGAAAGCAGCGGCAGACAATAAACAAGTGGCGGTGCTCGTACCGACTACCGTACTCGCGCTTCAACATTACAAAACCTTTGCCAAGCGCCTCAAAGGTTTCCCCGTAAAGGTGGATTACCTGAGCCGCGCCCGCACTACGAAGCAAACGAATGAGATATTGCACGACCTCGAAAGCGGCGCTATCAATATTATAATAGGTACGCACAAACTCGTAAGTAAGGCGGTGAAGTTTAAAGACCTCGGCCTGCTCATTATTGACGAGGAACAGAAATTTGGCGTTAGCGTAAAGGAAAAACTGCGTCAGATGAAAGTGTCTGTCGATACCCTCACGATGTCGGCAACGCCCATTCCGCGCACCCTTCAATTCTCGCTGATGGGCGCTCGTGACTTCTCTACTATTCAAACGCCCCCGCCCAACCGCCACCCTATCCAAACAGAGATTCACACCTTCAACGGCGAGGTGATTGGCGAGGCCGTGAATTTTGAGATGAGCAGAAACGGGCAGGTGTATTTTGTGACACATCGCATTTCTCAATTGCCCCACCTCAAAGCTATCGTTGAGAAATACGTACCCGATGCACGCGTGGCGATTGGGCACGGGCAGATGCCTCCTGCTGAATTAGAAAAGGTCATCCTCGACTTTGTCAACTACGACTACGATGTGCTGATTTCTACAACCATCGTAGAGAGCGGCATCGATATTCCCAACGCGAATACCATAATTATTGACAACGCCCACCACTTTGGACTTTCGGATCTTCACCAGATGCGCGGTCGCGTGGGGCGTAGCAATCGCAAGGCCTTCTGTTACCTGCTTGCGCCTCCGCTTTCTGCGTTGCCCGATGACGCACGCCGTCGTCTGCAAGCCATTGAGAATTTCTCCGATCTTGGCAGTGGCATCCACATTGCTATGCAAGACTTGGACATTCGTGGGGCGGGAAATTTGCTGGGTGCCGAACAAAGCGGATTTATTGCCGACCTCGGGTATGAAACCTATCAGAAGATTCTTGCGCAAGCCGTAGCGGAACTCAAGAATGAGGAATTTGCCGAACTCTACGAAACTGAAGAGGGTGTAAAACCCGAAGTCAACATTGACGCTGCCCAATTCGTGGATGAATGTAGCATCGAATGCGACCTTCGCGCCTACTTCCCCGAAACGTATGTGCCGGGAAGTAGCGAACGTATGCTGCTCTATCGCGAACTCGACGGTATTTCCGAAGAGGCGCAGTTGGAGGCGTTCCGCCAACGCATGTTCGACCGCTTTGGTCCCTTGCCCCCCGAAGGCGAAGAGTTACTCCGCATCCAACCCCTCCGTCGCCTCGGAAAGCAACTCGGTGTGGAGCGCATCACGCTCAAAAACGGTCGCATGACCCTCTATTTCGTGAGCAACCCCAAGAGTATGTATTACCAAAGTGAGACCTTCGGCAGCGTGCTCACCTATGCCGTCAATCACATCAAGCGATGCAAACTTGATGAACGCAACGGCAAGCGCAGTCTTACGCTTTACGAGGTGCCCAATGTGAAAACGGCGTTGCAGTTGGTGACTGACATTTTGAGAAACGATTGAAAACAAGTGCCAATAAATCCGTATCGTTTCGCAGAAAAGGACTGGAATATCGGACTTAAAAAATGACGAAAAATGCAAAATAAATACCGTGTTAACAAGTGTTAACCGATTTGCATTTCGCCCCGAAATATTGTATATTTGCAGTACAGAAGTGGAGATACCCCTAAACAGCAGGGATATCTCCACTTTTTTCGTTCAAAAGGTTACTTATTGGGAGCGAAAAATAAGTATTATCGTTTATACAAGGTAACTTATCGGCGCTACAATGTAACTTATCGTTTTTACAACAATAGATATTCGTGCGATTTCAAGCGTACAGAATGTTAATGTGTGTTAAAGTTTTGAGTGAAAAATTATGAAAAATGAACCGATGAGGAGGTGCGACTTACGACGCTTGATGAGCGTCAGGGAAAAGCAGGGAAAGAGGGGGAGAAAATTGGATGAACAGATAGTGAGCACACATCATGCCGTCCGAATGGTTGCCTCCGAGCCTCACAATTTCATAACACCAAAACATGTGCGCTATTTTCATTGCTACGTTCTGTCCATAAAAACTAAATTTCCACCGCACAATAACAATTATAATTAACGTTTCGTTAAGTTAATTTTGTTGTTATGTTAATTATATGCACTTTGAGCAAAAAAATTAAGTAAAATTTTGCCGAATAGTTTTTGCCCTTTACTTTTGCCATATGAAAAAGACAACGATACGTATCATTGCCATTCTATGGGGTGCCGCAATAGTCATTCTAATAGGTTTGCAAATCTATTATTATTACCAGGTACACGAGATGCGCAAGGAACAATTTGACGAATCGGTCAACCGAAGTTTGTTTCGCACAGTGCGCAGAATTGAGATGAATGCTACGGAGCGCGCGTTAGGAAAGATTGTGTTGGAAAAAGGAGATGCCTCATTCTCCCCACCCAAATATCAACGCATATTCAGTAGCAAGAACAAAATACGAGGGAAAAGGGATTCGTTAACAACACTTCACAACATCCCCCTCCCCGACTTTGAAAAAAAACTGCCACCGTCGGGAATTATGTTGCGCAACTCACAGTTGCAACGTAGTTCGACCAACGAGATGAAGCGCAAACTTCGTGAGCGTTACCTCTACCAAAAGTCGATTGTAAATGAAGTGGTGGTATCCATGCTTTACGAAGCCGACCACCAACCACCCGAAAAGCGCATTGACTTTGTGGAATTGGACCGACTGCTGTGTTACTACCTCAACAGTAACGGCGTTGACATTGATTACCACATACGCGTAACGACTGCTGACGGTAAGGAAATATTCAAGTGCAGCGAATACAATCCTCAGGGTGAGGAAAATGCCTACACGCAAATTCTGTTTGCCAACGAGTCGCCCCACCACATGGCGATTATCCACATTCACTTCCCTGACTTTCAGAAATACGTATTCTCATCGGTCAAGTTTATGATTCCAGCAATCATGTTTACCGTGATGCTCTTCTTCATCTTCTGTATCACCGTTTGGCTCTTCAACCGCCAACGCCGTATGTCAGAAATCAAGACGGACTTCATCAACAACATGACGCACGAGTTTAAGACACCGCTCTCGACCCTTTCACTCGCAGCACAAATGCTCAACGACCCCACAGTAGGCAAGAGCGACGCCATGCTGAAACACATCACTGGAATTATCAACGACGAGACGAAGCGTCTGCGCTTCCAGGTAGAAAAAGTGTTGCAGATTTCGATGTTTGAGAACAAGGGCGAAACCTTTAAGCGCAAGAACATTGATGCACATGCCATCATCGACGATGTTGTAAACGTGTTCCGACTCAAAACGGAAAGTATGGGTGGACAAATCATCACACGCCTTGATGCGACAAACACCACACTCTACGCCGACGAGATGCATTTCACCAACGTACTCTTCAACCTGCTTGACAACGCTATTAAATATAAGCGACCTGATGTGAATCCAGAACTGACTATTGAGACGGACAATGTAAACAACAAACTCCGCATCACCATTACGGACAACGGCATCGGAATCAAGAAGGAAGACTTGAAGAAGATATTTGAAAAGTTCTTCCGCGTACATACCGGTAACCGCCACGATGTGAAAGGATTCGGACTCGGACTCTGTTATGTAAAGAACGTTATCAAATATCACAAGGGTACGATTCAAGCAGATAGCACTCTTGGAATGGGTACCAAATTTGTGATCGAACTTCCACTCGTAGAAAAATAAAGGCATAGAGCGTCACGCAACCTCTATCCCTCACAACTTAAAAACAAGAAAATAGAACTAACAACTTTAAACCTAAAACTTACAACTATGGACGAAAAGAAAAAGATTCTTCTTTGCGAAGACGATGAAAACCTCGGCATGTTGCTCCGTGAGTACCTCAATGCAAAAGGTTTTGACACTACACTCTGCGCTGACGGTGAAGCTGGTTACCAAGCTTTTATTGATAATAAATTCGACCTTTGCGTATTCGACGTAATGATGCCCCGCAAGGACGGTTTCACACTTGCAAAGGAAGTAAAGCAGGTTAATAAAGATATGCCCATCATCTTCCTCACCGCACGTAACATGAAGGAAGACGTATACCTCGGTTTCGAGCTCGGTGCTGATGACTATCTCACAAAGCCCTTCTCAATGGAAGAACTTACTTACCGCATCGAAGCTGTTATGCGCAGAAGCATGAAGTTGAAGAATAAGGAACGCACTACGTACACTCTAGGTAGTTTCATTTTCGATACTCAGAAGCAGACACTTACACGCGAAGAAACTGTTATCAAACTTACTACTAAGGAATGTGAACTCCTCTCATTGCTCTGCGTAAACTTTGGTGAAATCCTCCAACGCGATTATGCTTTGAAGACCATCTGGGTAGACGACAACTACTTCAACGCACGCTCAATGGATGTGTACATCACAAAACTCCGCAAGCACTTGAAGGATGATCCTACGGTTGAAATCATCAACGTACACGGTAAGGGTTACAAACTTGTTGCTCCACAAATTGACTAAGCAATGGTAATCAACACATTGTTCAAACAAATTTTAGGATCCGCCCTACTCCTCTGTACAATCGCACCCACACTTTGCTCCTGCGAACACGAAGACACTTACGCAGAAATGCGCGAAAGGGAACATTCACAAATTTCAAACTTTCTTCAACGTGGCACAAAGGTTGTGGACAAGGAAACTGGTGATATTCTTTTAGATGTACCAGGTCCCATAAAAGTGATTAGCGAAAGTACATTTTACGCGAATGACACCACTACAAACATTGCCGAAAACGAATACGTGGAACTTGGTGGGTCAGGAGTCTACATGCAAATTGTTCGCGAGGGTGTAGGTGAGCGTTTACAAGATGGCGAAACTGCAACGGTGATTTGTCGACACATTGAATTTAACATTGCTGCCGACACCATCCAAAGCACCAATGTGCAGTCAGCATCAACAGAAATTTACCCCGACCGCCTACAAGTGGAAAAGCAGTATGGAGTTATTAAAGCTTACTTCACAGGAGGTACCTTTATGAATCTCTATGGCGACACCATGGTTCCCTCAGGGTGGATTCTCCCCCTACAATTTATAAAGCTCGGCCGCCAAAGTTCAGAAGATGGCGAAATTGCGAAAGTGCGTCTAATCGTACCAAGCACTGAGGGGCAGAACGATGCTATGAATCGAGTTTATCCCTGCTTCTACGAAATCACCTATATGCGAGGCAGGTAATTGAACTTACAAATACACAAAATAAAAAGAGGGTGTGTCGAAATGCAAAACTTCGGCACACCCTCTTTAGCTGGGTAAGAATGTGTAAAATGCAAGGCGCTGAAATTAAGGATAAAGGGAGTGTACTGAAGTACTTGACCAAATCCGAAATTGATGAGCAACGTAGCAGTTTGCACATTATGACACAGCGTCTTTTTTATATCCCTATTATAATGTGAACGAACAGAAATGCCACAACCAATTCATTAGGCGTCTACCAAATGGTTTCTTTGAATAATCCGTAGCGTCCATAAGGGTGCACTGCTTCTGCTTATCTTCTTCAAAAATAGTTTGCATTGCCTGCGTGGCGGCACTATCGGCTATAAGCACATTACATTCGTAGTCAATTTTAAGACTGCGTCCGTTAAGATTTGCACTGCCCAAAAACAAGAACTGGTCATCAATCATCATGACTTTAGAGTGATGGAAACCACCATGGAACACATAGATTTCGGCACCTAATTGTTGCAACGTATTGCAATTATATTCCGTCACATTGGGTGTAACGGGAATGTCACATTTCTCCGAAACCATGATCTCCATCTTTACCCCACGCTTTAATGCACGCTTAAAGGCACGAACCACCTTAGGAGTTAAGGTAAAATAAGGATTGATGAGCTGCACACGATGCTTAGCATTGTCAAGAATCTGCACAAACGTCTGTTCCATAATGCGGGGAACGTGGCGCGGTATTCGATTGACTACGCCAATCATCTTTTGCCCAGCAGAGCATGTTGTATCTGCCTTAAGTTCCGTAAAGAGTTCAGTCGCCTTACGTTCACCAGGATAATATTGTGGTCCGTGCAAATTTTCGCCCGTCACTTCGTTCCAAAAGTCGACAAACACCTTTTGAAGTTCAGCTACAGCATCTCCCTCAATACGACAATGGAGGTCGCGCCATGCGCCAAACTCGGGTTTGCCCACCACGTAATAGTCCGCCACATTCATTCCGCCCGTGTAGGCAATGAGTCCGTCAATCACCACCACCTTTCTGTGGTCACGAAAGAAACTATTGTGAACAAAGGGGAAACCTAAGCGGTCAAATTCCAGGATTTGGATGCCACGCTTATGCAGAGAATCTAAATGATATTGCTTCAAGGGACGGTCGTTGGAGCAGTTTCCAAAACCATCATAGAGCGCGCGTACTTCCACGCCCTCGGCCACCTTTTCAGCTAAAAGATCGAACAGCAAACTGGAAATGGAGTCGTTGCGGAAATTGAAATACTCCATGTGAATGCTGTGCTTGGCCTGACGCACTGCTTGAAAGAGGTCGTCAAATTTTTCCTGCCCCGTCTTGAAAAACACGACGCTGTTATTATTAGAGAAGCGCACGCCAAACTCATCTTGCAGGAACGAAACAACAGCAGAATCGCTTCGGCCCTGTTGAGCAAAAGCGATTCCACTGATGATAAATAAAAGCGTTGTAAAAATTAGTCGTTGCATGAACTTTCACTAAAGCATTGTGCTAAACGAGTCTACGAGACCAATCAAATGGTCGTCGGCATCAGTTACAAGCACACAGTGAATCTTGTGTTGTTGGAAGATTTTTTCAATGGCGTGAATCTTTGTTTCAGGCGTAACCTTCTTCGGATTCCTTGACATAATGTCTGCCACAGTCAGTTGGAAGAACTTATCCTGTGAGTGCTGCATCGCACGACGGACGTCACCATCGGTAATAATGCCGAGCACCTTTTCGTTTTCCACCGCTACGCAAAGACCAAGACGACCTGTTGTCATGTGAATAACTGCTTCGCTCAACAACATGGTGGGAGGCACCACGGGAAGGTCATCTGTGCGCATGACGTTCTTTGCCTTTGTCAGCAAGCGACGTCCGAGCGAACCGCCGGGATGATACTGTGCAAAATCCTTTGCTTGGAACTTACGCGCAACGATGAGTGCACACGCCAGGGCGTCGCCTAAGGCAAGCGTGGCGGTTGTAGAACTTGTGGGCGCAAGATTCAAGGGGCAGGCTTCGCGCTCTACGGCAATATTCAAATGGGCAGTACTATACTGCGCAAGAAGCGATTGAGGATTACCGCTCATACCAATCACGGGAATGCCGCGGTCAATAAAGTAAGGGAGGAAGCGAAGGAGTTCGTCGGTGTGCCCTGAGTTGGAGATGGCCAGCACTACATCTTCCTGTTGAATCATGCCCAAGTCGCCATGGAAGGCATCAAGAGGATTAACGAAGAAACTGGGAGTGCCCACCGACGCCAATGTTGCGGCAATCTTCGCACCAATGTGTCCGCTCTTACCTACGCCAGTCACGACCAATTTACCCTTACTTGCGAGGATTAATTCTACTGCCTTGTCAAAATTGTCATCTAACAAGGGAATCAATCCAAGAATAGCGTCCGACTCATCGCGAAGGCATTTGATTGCGGTTTCAATATGTAAACTCATAGTAATGTTCTTGAGGTTATGAAGTTCTGAGGTTAAGAGGTCTGAGGTTAAGAAGTCCATCCGGATGGTAGTTGTACTCTGTACTCTGTCAGTTGTACTCTTGCCCTGCAATGCGACCTTAAAACCTTTTCTATTTATGCCAACAACTCCTGAATGAGTCCGTCGAGTTCATCCAAGTAGAGCATGTTGGGACCATCGCTCAAAGCCACTTCAGGATTGGGATGCGTTTCAAAGAAGTAACCATTTGCTCCAAATGCCTTTGCCGCCTTTGCCATAGCAGGAACGAATTCACGATTACCGCCCGTCTTACCACCCGCTGCACCCGGACGCTGCACGGAATGTGTGCAGTCCATAATCACGCGGTCAGTATAGTTTTTCATGAGGGGGATGTTGCGGAAGTCAACCACGAGGTTGTTATATCCGTAGATATTACCACGCTCTGTGAGCCACACTTCCTTCGCGCCTGCTTCACGACACTTCTCAACGGGGTACTGCATATCTTCGCCCGAGAGGAACTGCGCCTTCTTGATGTTCACCACCTTACCCGTCTGCGAAGCTGCTACGAGCAAGTCCGTCTGACGGCAGAGGAAGGCGGGAATTTGCAAAACGTCCACCACCTCACCAGCGGCAGTAGCCTGAAAACTTTCGTGCACGTCGGTCAAAAGGGGAAGTCCGTACTTCGCCTTAATGTCTGCCAACATCTGCAAACCCTGTTCCAAACCAGGACCACGGAAAGAATGGATAGAAGTGCGATTAGCCTTGTCAAAAGAGGCTTTGAAGTATACTTCAGCACCCGTCTGCTCCTTAATCTGCGCCAACTTTGCGGCAACAACATCTAAGAGTTCAGCCGACTCAATCACGCAGGGACCAGCTATAAATAATGGTTTCATAGAATATTCTTTTACATTAACATGGCAAAGTTACTAAAAATTAGCGGGACACGGATAGTTTTCAAAGGGTTTAATTTATGAGGTATATGTAAAAATATTGCTGTCCGGTAAATACAGATAACTCATTGTTTGATGGAACGTTGTACTCATACAAGCCCCCTTATAGATATTCAACCGAAAGAAAATGAGAATTTCTATGTTTAAGAGAACACGAATCTCACGAATAACACGAACCAAAGGTCGCGTTAGTCAATCCTTGCGGGATATTTTTTGCTAATCGCATTCGAATAACACGAATCACCATGCGGGGCATTTTATAACACAAACTGAAGGACGCGCAAGTCAATAACACGTTTTTTATTATCCGGAGGGTATTCGTGCAATTCGTATGCGATAAGCAAGGTGACGCCCCGCAAGGATTGACTAACGCGACCTTTGGTTCGTGTTATTCGTGCAATTCGTGTTCTCTAAAATAAAGAGATAAATTTTACCGGACAGCAATAATGTAAAAAGAACCTCCCTCTTCAGAATGACTCTAAAGAGGGAGGCTTTAAGTATGCATCAGTTGAGCGAGGTTTACTTCACTACAACCTTCTTACCATTGATAATGTTGATACCCTTCACAGGCTGCTGAACGCGACGACCATCGAGGAGGTAGATACCCTTCGCAGCTGTTTCTGTTTCTACAGCATCAATACCTGTAACACCGTCAAGACTGAAGTCTGTTACGCTCTTCACGCCAGGCATAGAGAAATACTTTTCAATATTACCATATACCCAAACTGTCTGACCGAGCATATCGGGATTGTCCATGAGGTTAAGATTCTTACGAGGTTCTGTACCTGATGACAACTGAACGGGAATGAAAGAATCTTCTGTACCAAGAGCGAGGTTAGAAGGTTGGATTTCTTCGGAATTTGTAGTAAGCGCATTGCTCTTACTCAATGAACCGCAAATCGCACCCTTCACCCATACCTTATCAGTTACCTTGCCATAGAAGTAAAGTACATCAGCTACAGTGTAAGCATTTTGCAAAGTGCCGTCACCTTCGATTACGTAGAGTTTGAATGTTGACTTGCTTGCCAAGTAAGTTTCATTTTCAGCAACTTCAGCTGTAATTTCAGCCATACCGTAACCATTGACTGTAATCACACCACTTTCGTCAACAGTTGCTACTGCCTCGTTTGAAGAATAGAATACGGGAACAACATCGCCTTCTACAGAGAACTGGTTTTCAACCACCCATGCTTCACCGCTCAAGATAGCCACTTCTTCTTTCGCCCAAGCTGCGTTAGAAGGAAGGAGGCTGGTGATTACTTCTACGTCTTCTTCAGCAGCGGGATAGAGCTGAGGATTACCATTGTAGCAAGCCACAAAAGCAGTAACGTTGTATGACTTGAGAGGATCAAAGATGAAGTCCGTCAACACACCGAAGTTGTCTCGAAGCGTCATTTCACAGTCGTTCTCATCAATCATAGTGATATTCTTGCTTGCCAAAGTGTCAGCACCGAAAGTAATACCTTCGAGCTTCACCAACATATTTTCGTACTTCTTCAAGTCAGAACCAATTTCAGACATAGTGAGCACGAGAGGAGTTACCGCATTGTCACTGCTTGTAACAGTTACGTTTGCATAGTCAACACCGGTCATTTCTGTGAGACCATTGTAGAGCTTCAAACCAGATTCGATAGAACCACTGATCTTGTCGCCCACCTTGCAGTTAGGAGCGTTCTTACCGTAGAGGAGCAAACCTTCTACACCGTCGGTTACATATACATTGTAGTTAGAACCAGAAGCGCAAACACCTGTAACGAGAAGTTCTGTAAATTCATACTTCACCGCCACTTCTGCAACAGTGGCATTGCTCTTGAGTTCTGCAATTGTAGTGTATACGGGAGTAGGAATTTCGGGAGCAATAGATTCTACAGTACCGATACCCTTGATTGCAAAGTTCAAGATTTCCCATGTACCAGCAACAGCGTCTGTACTTGTGTAAGCAAACGCAATCTGAATCTTCTTACCATCGTAAGCATTGAGGTTTGCTGTAGTCTGTACGAATGTCCAAGAAGTACCATTGGGAAGACCTTCGCAGGTAAGTTCTGTCCATGCAGTCGCACTTTCTTCCTTCACCATCACCTTACAAGCTGCAGTGTAATTTTCCTGTGAGTTAAACTTGTTAGCTGCCTGTTGGAATGAGAGTGAACAAGATGTAGCCTTTGAAAGATCCAAAACGGGAGAAATCAACCATGATTCAGATGCCAAAGTAGTGTTGTTCATGTAAGCAGAAGCCTTCATACCATAACTTGCGCTTGCCCAAGTCCATACAGATGCCATACCTTCGGGGAGCTCCTTGTTATCTACAGTAAACTCACCCTGATTAGCCGTAAAGGGAGAAGTCCAAAGATCAGAAGTTGTGGGTACTTCGGGTTCAGGAGTATCACCAGGTTCTTCACCTTCACCGGGATTTTCAGTATTACCACCATCCAAAATGCCACCGTCAGTTGTTTCGAGTGTGAAGTCGTCAATGAGCACATCGCCACCAGGCTTCTTCGCATTCATAATAACGAGTGAGAGTCGCGTATCTGCTTCAAGCGTAAATTCGTGTGTCACTTCCACCCATTCGCTGGTAGTAATGTCGTTCGTGTAGTCGCCATAAACATAAGTACCCGCCTTATTGTCAGCATCTACGGGAGTATAACCAGGACGTACACTTGCACCTGTTTCTGTTGCAGCCTTAGCATAGAACTTCATCGTGTAAGTACCAGCCTTAAGCGTCATTTCCTTGTAAGCGAGTCGCTTATTGCCTGAAGTTGTACCTGCTACGCATACAGAGTAGTTACCGCTGTGAGCGTCTGTGCTCTGTGAGAGTGTAGCGTTGCCTGCTGTAGACGCAGGTTTCCAGTTATTGGGAAGTCCGCCTACCCATGTTTCGAAATCGCCGTTGAAAGCAGACATGTCGCCAGAATTTTCGCCACCAGTACCAGGTTCTTCACCTTCACCGGGTTCTTCACCGCCTGTACCGGGTTCTTCACCACCGCCAGTGCCGGGTTCTTCACCTTCACCAGGCTCTTCACCGCCTGTACCGGGTTCTTCGCCACCTTCACCAGAATCATCACCACCAGTGTAAGTAACTGTTACAGACTTAGCACGTGCTTGTCCTCCCGTAAGAGCGCGGATTGTAAAACTACTACCTGTAGTTGCAGGAACAATAGTAATAAATTTGTCTTCTGTTGTAACTGTAGAACCATCAGCAATTGACGTTTCAAAAGCAGTTACATATTTAGCATCCAAACCTGAGCAATCGAAGACGATTGTCTTAATTGTCGCATCACTTGCTGTAACTTCAACAATAAGTTCTGAGTTCTTGTAGAAACGTGCGGGGTTAGCATAGTCACCTACGTTCGTTGTCGAAGCTGCCTTATTGTTGGTAACCTTGATGCCATTTTGTTCCCACACCTGCACTTCTGTATCATAAGTAGTGCGTTGCGCTTTGTCGGCAAATGACAACGTAACTGTCACGTCTGCCTTACTGCTAATTACTGCCAATACGCAGCAAAGAAGAGAGAGTAAAAATTTCTTCATAAGCATTTAATATTAAGTTGATAGTTTAAAATGAAAATTCTGTCAAAAGCAAGATAGCGAGTGGTATAATACTACTTTTGCTACATTCAACATACAAAAGTAACTATTTATTATGTGCCACAAAAACTTTTTAACAAAAAAAATGTGCATTTTAACACACCTCACTTGCTCGTATGAAAAAAAGTAGTACCTTTGCACTCGCAATTCGGGGTGTAGCTCAGTCCGGTTAGAGTGCGCGTCTGGGGGGCGTGAGGTCGCTGGTTCGATTCCAGTCACCCCGACTGAATTGTCAAGCGTTGATAGTCTTACGATTATCGACGCTTTTTTATTTATTACCATCCGCATTTTTCCCTTTGGTTGACTCCATGGTTGACGCGAAAAAAGTCAACCGAGAAGTCAACCGCATGAAAACATCAATTTCTGTAGTTTGTTACAAGCATAAAGTGCTTGCAAATGGAGAATCCCCGTTGATGCTTAGAATTAAACAGGAGGGAAGCGTTCAATGAAAAGTCATATCCCCATTAAGAGGGCGATGCTCACATAAATTCTCAATGTGGCAACTGAAGGTCACGCAAGTCAATATCCAACTGAATTTAATTACTCCACAAAGCTGGCATCCACTGCATTTATATTGGCGTTGCCTGCCTGCTTTGCGGAATGATTTTATCCTGATGAATATTGACTCGTGTGACCTTCGGTTGCTTACACGTTTTTCTATTCGTATGCTTTCGTGTTCATTAGTGGTTCTAAAATTAACCAAGCCGCAAGCATGAAACGACACTCTACATGGGGAAGGAAGCATAACGGGCAAATACGAACATTCGGAGTGCCCGATTAATGAATTGATTGTCAGTCTATGCTTTTAGGCGTTCCTCTACTTCTCCCCCATTACAATGTCATTGGACGAATAAGAAATGGTATGAGGACACACTTGATAACGCTCATTCAAATCAAGTCCACGTTCAAAAAAACAGGTTTATCAATCAGATTTTCCGTCTGCAACCAATGAACTACCAACCTTTTTCTTAACTTTGTAAATTAGAAATATCGTGAGCTGTTCTTCCATTCGTGAAAGACCTCTTTACGCTGAACTTTTTAGATGTATTACACATGAAACTTTCCTTCTCAAAAATACAGCAATTCTTGCTTCACGACCTGTGGGAAATCCCTGCTGAGTTTCTTCCTGCCGAAGTATTGCGCCGCTTGATTGTCACGACGCGTTGCTTCCTGCAAGAGCGCATGTACTTCCGTGCTTCCGCTCTGACCTACACCACGCTGTTTGCCATCGTTCCCCTGTTGGCCATCATCTTTGCCATAGCAAAAGGATTTGGGTTGAGTTCGCTGGTCGAACAGTTGATTAAAGACAACCTTGTGGCGACGCCCGAGGTGCAGGATACGGTGATCGGTTTTGTCAACTCCTACCTTTCCCACTCCAGCGGCGGCATCTTCTTGGGCTTTGGTGTGCTGCTGTTGCTTTGGACCTTGTTCAACCTGACCAACACGATAGAGGTGACCTTCAACCAGATTTGGCAAGTGAAGCGCAACCGTCCCTTCACCCGACAACTGACCGACTACACCTCCATCATCTTCCTGCTCCCCGTATTTATTGTTGCCACCACGGGCCTCAGCATTTTTATCTACAATTTCCTCGGCACCCTCTCGTCGGATGAAATGGTGCTTCGCCCAACAGTATTGATACTGGTGAAGTTAAGCCCGTGGGTACTCACCTGCTTGTTTTTCACGGGACTCTTCATGTACATCCCCAACACGCGGGTAAAGTTTCTGAGCGCTGGACTTGCGGGGGTGATTACGGGCATCGCCTTTCAGGTGTTGCAATGGGGATACCTTAATTCGCAGGTGTGGTTGACTTCTTACAACGCCATCTACGGTTCGTTTGCCGCGCTCCCCCTCTTCCTGCTGATGTGCCAAATAGCGTGGACCATCACCCTCTTTGGATGTACCTTGGCGTATGTCAATCAGAACTTCAAAAGTTTCTACCGCGGCAAGGAGAATGTCATCGTCAGTCGTCGCTACCACGACTACCTCTGCCTGCGCATCGCCTCAAGCATTTGCAAGCGGTATGCCGACAAGGAAGCCCCCTACTCTGCCGAAGAACTCGCCGAGGCTAACGACGTGCACATTCGTTTGGTCACACAAATCGTTTACACCCTCTGCAAGGTGGGAATTTTAATAGAAACCACCAACGAGGAAAATCCTGAAAAACTCACCTACGTCCCTGCTTACGACATCAACCAAATCAAGGCGGGCGACCTGCTGAATGCCCTTGACGCTGACGGCAATGAACTCATCAAGACGGGCGATGAAACTGCGTGGAAGCATTTCTGCGGAGAGCGCAACGAGGCACACCTTAACACCTTTAAGGAACAACCGCTTCACACGCTTTTTGCTGCCACTGATATAGTGTCTCCTAAGTCCCAACAAGAGTAGTATATATTTTCAACGAAAGGTTGGACGTCTCACAAGAAAAACGTATCTTTGTGCCTTAATGTAATTTGTGCAGTCGCGCTTTGACTTCAAAGGTACTGCATGAAATTCTGCCGCGCAAGCAACATAGCAACTGCGCTCCTACCCTCTCAAACTCGAAACTATGTCCATCACGGAACTCATCCATAAAGAAGGTCCCGCCTTTTCATTCGAGGTGTTACCACCACTGAAAGGCACGGGTTTTGAAAACCTGCGCCTGACGATTGAAAAGTTGCGAGAATTCAGTCCGAAATACATTAACATCACGACCCACCGCTCGGAGTTTGTTTACAAAGACTTGGGCGGCGGACTCATGCAGCGCCACCGTATGCGCCGTCGTCCGGGGACAGTTGCCGTTGCGGCTGCCATCAAGAATGCCTACAATATTCCCGTCGTGCCCCACGTAGTGTGTAGCGGATGCACAAGAGAGCAGATTGAATACATGTTGCTCGACCTTCAGTTTTTGGGTATTGAGAACCTCCTTGTGTTGCGTGGCGATAAGGCGAAAGAGGATGCTATGTTCCAACCTGAACCTGATGGTTATGCGCACACCACAGAGTTGCAGGAGCAAATCAATGCCTTCAACAACGGCACGTTTATCGACGGTTCGCCCATCAAGGTGCCGGGCAAGCATTTCAATTACGGCGTGGCATGCTACCCAGAGAAACATGAGGAAGCACCCAACTTGCAAACGGACATCTCGTGGTTTAAGCGCAAGGTGGAACTGGGTGCAGAATATGGTGTAACGCAACTCTTTTATGACAATCAGGCATACTTCCGTTTTGTAGAGAAATGCCGTCAAGAGGGAATCCACGTGCCCATCATTCCAGGTATCAAACCCCTCACGAGATTGGCGCAGTTGCAGGTCGTGCCCAAGGTGTTCCACTGCGACCTTCCTGAAGCGCTTGTCCGCGAGGCGCAGAAATGTACTACAGACGAACAGGTGAAGCAGTTGGGCATTGAGTGGAGTGTGGCACAGTGTAAAGAACTCCTCGCTCACGGTTGCCCCAGTCTGCACTTCTATACCGTTTCTGCGGTAGATTCTATTGCTGAAATTGCTAAGCAAATTTATTAAAAGGAGAAGGGAGAAAGATGCAACCGCATGGCTTCTCATTTCTCATTTAATCCCACTTCGTGGTCTTTTCCTCCTTATTCGCTGACGCTCATCAAGCTTCGCAAGTCGCACCTCGGCAATTCAAGCGAGCTTAAGCAAGTTTTCTTCCTTGTCGCTCGGCAAAGATTAAGTAAACTTATCTTTGCACTCACTCCTGCGTCAGTTGATTGCACTCGGTTTGGCGTCGGTTCTGATTTCTCATTTTCCATCCCATGCTCTACTCCTCCATCATCGCCCAAGAGGGCATTAAGGAACGTCTCCGTCGGCAAATCGTGACGGGGCGCATTCCACATGCCCAACTCTTTAGCGGCCCTGAAGGTTGCGGAAAGTTGCCCATGGCACTTGCCTTAGCCGAGGCGCTGCTCTGTCAGTCGCCCGTCAACGGTAATCCCTGTGGCGAATGTCGCTCCTGCAAAATGATGAAGCGCTTTGAGCATCCCGACCTCCACTTCCTGTTTCCCAACAAGAAGTCTTCTGAAGAAACATTGAGCACTGCGCACCTCCGCACTTGGAGAGATGAATTGGCGCGTTCCATTTATCTTGACACAAAACGCTGGTATACTGCCATGGGCACGGAAAACCAGCAACCCATTATCAATGTAAAGGACGCTGCTTACATGTCGGATGCGCTGAGTTTGACTGCCCAACAGGGAGGTTACAGAGTGGTCATCATCTGGCACGCAGAATTGATAAACGAACAGGCGGCGAATAAGATTCTAAAGATTCTGGAAGAACCACCTACGAAAACGGTGATCATTCTGATTACAGAAACGCCCGAGCGATTGCTCCAAACGATTGTCAGTCGCACACAAAGCATTGAATTTCCAGCACTGACGCCCACCGAAATCCAAGAAGTGCTCGTCAAACAGCATGGCATGGCCGACGAAATGGCACTGACCATTGCGAGTAATGCCAACGGAAGTTACACACAAGCCGTAAACTTGATTCAGGCAAACGAAGAGACTGCTGTATTCTTCGACCTCTTCGTGCAATTCATGCGTAAATGCTATATGCGCGACATTAAGGAGATGCACAAGTGGAGCGAACTCGTTGCGGAATGGGGGCGCGAAAAACAAAAAAACTTCCTCCGCTATTGCCAACACATGGTGCGCGAAAACTTTATCTTTAATTTTCACGACCCTAACTTAAATTACCTTGCCGCTAATGAACGCGACTTCTCAACGCGCTTCTCGCCCTTCATCAATGAGAGAAACGTTATCGGCATTATGGAAGAACTCTCATTGGCAGAGCGCGACATCACACAGAACGTCAATGCCCGCATGGTGTTCTTTGACTTTGCGCTCAAGATGATTGTCTTGCTCATAAAATAATTTTATGCTCTAGAAATCTAGAGCGTCTATAATACCCCCACCACCTAAAGAAAATATGAACAAAGAATTTATGATACATCCTTGTCTGCGCGGACTTTCCGCGAAAGGTTGTGGCAGACAGGACAAACAACTCAACACATACGACTATTATGCCGACATCCCTGGCAACAACGATATTTGCGACCTCGTAGAAGTACAATTTAAGCACACGCGCAAGGGATACTATAGCAACGATAATCGCATTCCCCTTCAAAAGGGCGACATCGTAGCCGTAGAAGCGTCTCCAGGACACGATATTGGTGTGGTCACACTTACGGGACAACTCGTACCCCTTCAGATGAAGAAGGCATGCCTTAAACCCGGCACTGAAGTTAAGCGCATCTACCGCAAA
Source organism: Alloprevotella sp. (assembly GCA_045121635.1). Classification (GTDB taxonomy): domain Bacteria; phylum Bacteroidota; class Bacteroidia; order Bacteroidales; family Bacteroidaceae; genus Alloprevotella. The sequence continues at coordinate 53,895 of JBGVGJ010000035.1, forward strand.
GCGCGCCCCGTAGATATGGAAAAGTACGAGGAAGCAAAGGCACGCGAGCACGACACGATGATTCAAGCACGCCAGATTGCCAAGGACCTTAACTTGGACATGAAAATCGGAGATGTGGAATATCAAGGCGACTGCAACAAGGCGATTTTCTATTATATTGCCGACCAGCGCGTAGACTTCCGCCAACTCATCAAGGTGCTTGCCGACACCTTCCATGTGCGTATCGAAATGCGCCAAATTGGTGCGCGCCAAGAGGCGGGTCGCATTGGAGGAATTGGACCTTGCGGACGCGAACTTTGTTGCGCCACTTGGGTGAAGAATTTCAACAGCGTTTCTACAGCAGCAGCGCGCTTCCAGGACATTTCTCCCAACCCGCAGAAGTTGGCTGGTCAGTGCGCCAAGTTGAAGTGTTGCCTTAACTATGAAGTGGATACTTACATGGAGGCATCTCGCAAGTTGCCCAGTCGAGAAATTACGCTCGAAACGGCAGATGCCACCTTCTACTTCTTTAAGGCGGACATCCTTGCAGGAACGGTAAGTTACAGCACAGACAAGCGCATGGCGGCAAACGTAACGACTATCACAGCTGAGCGCGCCTTTGAAATCCACAACCTCAACAAGAAGGGCGAGAAACCTCTCTCACTCGTAGAAGAGACTGACGCGCTGCCCACAGGTCCTATTGATTTGGCCGAACAAGACAGCCTCACACGCTTTGACAAGAACAAGCGCAAGGGCAATAAGGGAAAGAGCGAAAAGCAGCGCCAAGGCGGTGGACAGCAAGAGCAACGTCCCAACAACGAACACCGCAACAATCGTCACGACCGCCGACAAAAGCGCAAAGGGAACGGTGAGCATTAAGCGCACCTCCCACTTGCGAAACATCTCAACAGTTGACATGCGAAACTTCCTCCTTTGCATCATATTTTTAGTAGTAGGCTGCACGTTCCCTGCAGCCTACACTGCTTTTTATCCTGTCAACAATGAGCAATGGAAGCCCGAAGATGCCGTTTGCTTCGATATAAAGACAACAGCAATCCAAGATTCTAACACATTATATATATTGGTGCGTACATGTGAAGCACATCATTTCCAGCAACGCTGGTTACCGTTGGAAATTACCCACGAATGGCAATCTCCTAAAACCCCACGATACATTGACACGGTCCTCATAGAAATTGCAGACACCCTCGGGTATTGGACAGGCAAGGGTATCCACCATCGCGACATCACGTTCCCGCTTTCCACCTTTCCACCCGCCGACAGTCTCATCGGAAAAATCACCATCCGCCCCTGCACTACAAAACCCGTTCACGGGATTAGTCACGTTGGGGTTGAACTGCGTTAAACGAGAGCACAACTGACAGAGTACAGAGTACAGAGTACAGAGCACAGAGTACAGAACACAGAGTACAGAGCACAGATACAACTACCTTGCGGATTGGGATTATGCACCGCATGGTCTTTCTCCTTTCTCCTTTCCCCATGCTTCCCCTCTACTTCGCCCCCCTTCAAGGTTTCACTGAAGATACATACCGCCGCATCCACCATGAATTGGTGGGTGGCGTAACAGCATACTATACCCCCTTCCTGCGCCTTGAGCATAAAGGTATTCGCACGAAAGATGCACGCGATGTGCGCCCAGAATTTAATACGGGCGTGCCTATCGTACCACAAGTGATTGCGAAAGACGGCGAAGAATTTACCTTCCTTGTCAACTACCTCACGGAGTTAGGCTACCGCGAAATTGACGTCAACATGGGGTGTCCCTTCCCTCTTCAAACGCGCCACGGGCGTGGGGCGGGCATCCTGCAACAACCGGAAAGCGTAAAGCAGATTACTGAAATCATCCGCCAACGCGACGACCTCACATTCAGCATCAAGATGCGCTTAGGACTGACCGACGAAGGCGAAGGCCTATCCCTGCTCCCCCTGCTCAACGCTACGCCACTGAAGCACATCACCCTCCACCCGCGCTTGGGCACACAGCAATACAACGGCACTGCTGACCTTGACGCCTTTGAGCGTTTTGCAGAAAAGACGACTCACCGCCTAATTTACAACGGCGACCTTAAAACGCCTGCCGACATTCACGCCATCGCCACGCGCTTCCCCTCATTGGCAGGCATCATGATTGGGCGCGGACTTTTAGCACGCCCCTCGTTGGCGCAAGAAGTCATCGAGGGCACGGAGTGGCACCGCGCAAAGCGCATCGCCCTTGTCAAGGAAATGCACGACCATTACCACGCCCACCTCTCTACCATCATCCCTGGCGAAGCCCAACTCCTCACGAAGGTGCGCACCTTTTGGGAATATATGGAGGAAGAGTGCGGACGCAAGGCATGGAAGAAGATTATGAAGGCGGGTTCGATGCGCAATTACCTCAATGCCATCAATGAACTGAATTAAGACATTTGACACATACCATAAACGACAAGGAGAACGCCATTATTTAGCGTTCTCCTTGTCGTTTTATTAAGACCAAAAGGTTAAAGATAATTCTATCAATCCACCTTGCGCAGGAACATCATGCCACTGGTATTGTTACCGTTAGGGGCATAGCCCTGAATTTCAATATAGAAGGGCGTACCTGCTTCGAATTGGTCGAACGCGAAACGGTAGATAACGGGGGGATTGCCCACTTTCGCACTTGCATCTACGGGAGTTTCCGCCATAAGTTCGTTACGCTTCCAAAGTTTCAAGGCGCCGAGCTGCAAAGCATCCTCACCGCGCGTAGGAATTACGGCCAATTCATACGTACCGTTACCCGAAATCTTACCAGTCACCTCAAAGCGCCAAGTAGAGGGCTTTGTCTGCACACGAAGAGGTTCCCAACCGAAAACATATTCGCCATACGCCTTGTAGGCTGAGTAGTCAGGCGCAAAGTAAAGCGGAAGCGAATACTGCGTAGGAGAAACCACGTTCATCGCTCTGAAATCGTCACGCTTTGAAACGACTACAGGACCCGTATATATCGGTGAGTGAGGGGTAGGATAACTACCGTCTGTCGTATATCGGATGATCGCACCCGGAACATCAGAAGCGAGGGTAAAGCGTGTGCTGCCGTCTGCCAAAGTTTCTTCCTTTTCTATACGAGGTACGGGAAGGCGGTAATGACATTCCTTATGATCAAGACGACTATAGTGACTGCTCAGACGCGTACGGAAATCCTCAAAATTGCGTCTGCTTTGCTTGCTCCACCCCACCTCACTCACGGCAAGGAGTCGGGGGAAGGTGAGGTATTCTGCATAGTTTTCCGAACGATTTTCGTTAAGGTAAGCAATTTCTTGGAGTGCCGTGCCATGAATAAACTGATCGCTCCAATAACATCCCTGCACGCCGAGCACCGTAGAGGTTTCGGAGTAATCATTCACGGGCATCGAGTAACACTTTTCGAGTGACACGGGAGGCATCCAGGTTGCCGCCTGCACTTCTCCGGGAATTTTCTGCTCGGGGAAGTCAAGATACATGTGCGTACAGGGAGTGAGAATCGCCTTATGCCCTGTGTTGGTGGCGTGAATAGAGTCATTGACATTGTGCCAGATGAGCGCCACCACAGGTTCGTTTACCTTGCCACGCATAATGATTTCTTCCCAACCGATGAGGGTGCGGTTTTTCTTCTTCATCATCTGCGCCACCACATTCGTAAGGTAGCCCTGAAGTTCTGAGACCTTCGACAAACCCTCACGCTTCATGAGCGCCTGACAGTCGGGACAGGTTTCATAACGTACGTAAACCGCCTCGTCACCGCCAATATTTATATATGAGGAAGGAAACAATGCTACTGTTTCTTCGAGTACGTCTTGAAGGAATTGGATAGACGACTCCTTACCTGCGCAAAGCAGGTCACGGCTGATGAAGTGCTGCGTGGGGAGTTGGTGTTGCATGCCCGTACAACTCAACCAAGGATACGCCACTACGGCAGAAAGAATATGGGCAGGGAATTCGATTTCGGGAACCAACTCCACGCCGCGCACTTGTGCGTAAGCCACCATCTCGCGAATATCCTCCTGTGTGTAGAATCCGCCGAGGCGCTTCTCGTTAGGACCTGCCCACGCACCAACTTCGGTGAGGCGGGGATACTTCTTGATTTCGAGGCGCCAACCTGAGTCGTCAATGAGGTGGAACTGGAGTTTGTTCATCTTATACATCGCCATCATGTCGATGTACTTCTTTACAAATTCCTTGTCGTAGAAGTAGCGCGCCACATCAAGCATCATGCCGCGCCAAGGGCGTTCGGGAGCGTCGACAATTTCTACACAAGGAGCCTTCCACTCGGTATTACGTTGCCACTTCTGACTATAAATTTCTGCGGGGAAGAGTTGCAGGAGCGACTGGATGCCGTAGAAGGCGCCCGAAGCATCTGCCGCAAGAATCTTCACGCATTTGGGCGTCACCGAAAGGGCATACGCCTCTGCCTTTGGAGCAGCGGCATCTACGAGGAGCACAATGTCACCCTTCTTCTTGCCTTCCTTCATCACGGCAATGCGCCCTGTAGATTGTGCCAATACTTCCTGCAAATATTCTGCCTGAGCCTTGAGCGTGGCGTCGTAACTGATGGTCACCTTCTCGGGCAACTGATACACACCTTCGGTTTGCGCCAACTGCACGGGTTGAGGGATAATCGAAACAGACTTTACAGTTTGCGCACCAAGCACGTTCATGCTTAACAAGGAAACTCCGACAAATAGGAGTCTCAATAGTTGTACCTTCATCATTAAAAATTTAACTAACATTAGGGAGGTTATAACGGTAGTATATTAACGGAGAAACACTGGTTCCTTATCCATGCAAATTTACAAAAATAAACCGTAAAATACCCAGTTCAGTCGTATATACCTGGTAATTTTGTCAACTTGACATTTAGATTTTTGCCCATATGAAGAAAATTAAATAAATTTGCAAGAGAAACTGTGCTCTTTCGTTTATTCACGGATGAGATTTTCGCAACTTCCTGCAACAACAATAATTCAAAAATTATATTCACTAATTTAAACCCTATCTTTATGAGAAGATTTCTTTTTCTCCTCGTGGCGCTCTTGTGTGCTTCTGCGCAGACTTGGGCTTACGACAGAGTGACAGACTTGTCAATGCTGAGCAATGACAAAGTCTACTTCATCAAGAGTGAGCGTGCATTCCTCCTCTACAGCTCTGCAAATGCTGATGACCTCAGCACAAGCACAGGTTCAAAAGTTGGTTCAGTAGAACTCAACATGGCAGACCCCATGCAGCAGTTTAAGATTGAAAAGAAGGATGCCAACTATTACCTTTACAGCGTTGGTGCTGAAAAGTATGTAGGTAAGGACGGTAAGTTGGAAGCAACTGCTACAACTGCGCTCAACTTCACAGCAGTAAACAATGAGAATTATCCTTGGAAGTTGTGCATTGGCAACCAGGGTTTGAACACTCAGATTCCCAACCAGACTGCTACAGGTATCATCGTAAACAGTTGGACTAATACCGACGCAGGTAACTGCTTCTACATTGAAGAAGCAATTTATTACCCCAAGGTGTATAACATTCACGTACTTGGTGTAACTAACGAGGAAGCAGGTGTCGTTTATGATGGCACTACTTATGGCGACGACTCGACTCTTGAAGTAGATGTTCGTTTGTCAAAGAAGGACTTCCAACCCGTAGCCATCGACGGCAGACTCACTGTTGTTACATTGGACGGTTTTGATGTATACGTAAGTTACTTCAAGGAAGACACTAAGTTCTACACCATCCAGGGTGGCCATGGTGGTTATGTAAGTATTAACCCCGCATACACTGATGCAAGTGGTGCTATGTTGTTGACAAACAAGACAGAACCTAATGACAACCGTGGTATTTGGGCTTTTGTAAAGACAGGTTCTTACTATCAGGTTTACAACTATTCTACAGGTCTCTCAAAGGTGCTCGGCATTACGGGCGACGAAGCCAATGCGCGCACTTCTATGGTTGACCCTCAGTCTACAACTCACAGCACTAAGTTTGCAGGTACGTTCAACCTCGGTAGCACGGATCCCTCTTACATTAAGATTAACGGCACTACTAAGTGGTGGAACAAGCGTGGCGATTACTTGGCTCTTTGGAACACAGGTAGCGTAACGAATGACCAGGGTAGTAAGTTCTTCATCACTGAAGTTGATTACACACAGTATCCCGATGAATATTTCTACGAAGTAAGCGACATCACTGGCGTTTCTACTTTCGCTCCCAAGAATCCCAATACACTTTGGTACACTACTTCTGCCGAAGCAACAGGAGTGGACTACCCCTGGATGGAATACGCACTTCCCCTCGGTAATGGTGAACTCGGTTGTATGATTTTCGGTGGCGTTCACAACGAAGAAATTCAGTTCAACGAGAAGACACTTTGGAGTGGTCCTGCGAATACAGTTGGTGCAGGTAGCGGTAATCGTACATTCATGAACTTCGGTTCTGTGATTGTAGAAAATAAGGACGAAGCTATCTGGGAAGGCGTTACGGACTACGTACGCTACCTCGACATTGAGGACGGTATTTCAGGCGTAGAGTTTAAGAATGCTAACGGCAGCAAGTTCACTCGCAAGTACCTCTCATCTGCTCCCGACCAGGTTATTGCAGCGCAGTACAAGGCGGAAGGTGATGATAAGTTGAACCTCATCTTCAAGCTCAAGCCTGGACAGAGCATCGGCGCATCTGCTGTTACTTACGAAAATGGCATGGCTTATTTCACTGGTGCTATGACTGCTGTGAAGCACGCTGCCCGTCTCCACGTTGTGGCTAACGAAGGTGCTACCGTTACAACTACTGCTACTGGCATCAAGGTAGAAAATGCTACTGAAATTACGTTCTACTTGAAGGGTGCGACAAACTTCAATGGCGACATGGAAGTTCTCGACAACTATTTCACTTCAGAAACTGCAGATGATGTAAACGCAAAGGTTAAGACCGCTATTGAAGTTGCGATTGCAAAGGGTTACGAAGCAGTTGAAGCAGACCATATCACAGACTTCAACGCTATCACAAAGCGCATGACATTCGACCTTGGTTTGACAACTCCTACAGTTGACACTAAGACGCTTATTGACAAGTACTATCCTAATAATAGTGGTGCGAACAGCACAGATAACGACCACCTCTTCTTGGAACAGCTTTACTTCCACTTCGGTCGTTACCTTGCAATCAGTTCTAACCGCAAACCCATCGCTGCTCCCAACAACCTTCAGGGTATTTGGAACGACCGTGGCACAGACTCTCCCTGGAACTCTGACGTTCATACGAACATCAACATCCAGATGAACTACTGGCCTACTGAAATCACAAACCTCTCAGACCTCCACAAGCCTTTCGTGAACTTCATCATCCGTGGTGCACAGAGTGCAGGTTGGAAGGAAGTCGGAACAAGATACAACAACGGCTATGGTTGGAGCGTACTCACAGAAAGTTCTCTTTACAATAGTATGAGTACTTGGGGAAGCAACTACCTCGTTGCAAACGTTTGGTACACCAGCCACCTTTGGACACATTGGCGCTATACTCAAGATAAGGAATTCCTTGCTAAGGCATTCCCCGTAATGTGGGACTGTGCTAAGTTCTGGTTCCACCGCTTGATTAAAGACCGCGTTGTAAAGGATGGTACATTTGTTGCTCCTGATGAATTCAGTGCTGAACAGCATGGAAATGAAAAGGAAGACGGAACTGCTCACGCTCAGCAGATGATTAGCTACCTCTTTGAAAACCTTGCCGAAGCAATTGAAATCCTTGGTGTAGAAAACACTGGTCTTACTACAGAAGATGTTGCGAAGCTCAACCTCTATCTTGAAGAGACGGATAAGGGTCTTCACACAGAAACTTACGATGGTGCTTGGGGGAATCCCTTCAATGGCGTTAAGTCAGGCGAAGTTCTCCTCCGCGAATGGAAGTATTCTCCTTACAGTGTGGGTGAACGCAACCACCGCCATATTTCTCACTTGATGGCACTCTTCCCCATGGATCAGATTACACCCGAAAGTGAATATTTCACTCCCGCAGTAAATGCGCTCAAGCATCGTGGTGATGAAGCAACAGGTTGGTCAATGGGTTGGAAGGTGAACCTCTGGGCACGCGCTCAGGATGGTGACCACGCTCATGTTATTATTAAGAATGCGCTCCGCCACTCTACAAGCTACGGCACTAACCAAAGCGCAGGTGGTATCTATTACAACCTCTTCGACTCTCACGCTCCTTTCCAGATTGATGGTAACTTCGGTGTTTGCTCTGGTATCGCAGAAATGTTGATGCAGAGTGCTCACGGATACATCAACGTGCTTCCCGCTCTTCCCGCAGTTTGGAACAAGGTGGGTGACGTTAAGGGCATGAAGGCTATGGGTAACTTCACTGTTGACTTCAACTGGAATGAAGGCAAGTGTCAGCAGATTAAGATTGTGAGCCATGCAGGCGCAGCACTTAAGGTGCGTTGCAAGCGTGGTGCAATGGAAATCGCTAATGCACTCATCACTGTAAACGGTCAGGAAGTTAAGAATGAAGTTGACGAAAACGGCATCGCTACTATTCCTTGTGCTAAGGACGATGTTATCGTTATCAACTTCATGGAAGAAACTACTGGCATCAACGGTGTTGCAACTCAGAACGGCAACAACAAGAATATGTATGACCTCAGCGGTCGTCGCATCGCAACTGCAACTGCTGGTCAGATTTACATCCAGGACGGTGTAAAGAAACTTTCAAAGTAATATATACTTGAAACAGTCATAAACAAGAGGGTGTGTCGAAAAATTCGGCACACCCTCTTGAGTTATGTAAGAGTGAGTATTGCTTCTATACGCCCCCTTCGTCCATTTGTTATATGGATGGAATTACGCAAAGGGCACACACTTCGCTTGTGATTGCCATCCGGATGGTTACATACGAGCGAAGCAAAGTATGTCTTTGCGGAATCCTCCATTAGAGAAGAGATTTATTTTTATTGGTGTCCGGTAAACGCCTCTAACTCTGTGAATATAAAGATGTTTGAATGGTATAAGTCCCACAGCTTGGATGATTCCCCTGAACCAACGGTCGCTGACCGAAGGGTAAAGCAAAGGGGATAAAGCCATTAGTCCAGGGCAACGCCCTGGGCTGGATGCTTATTGGCCTTTCAGGCCGTTACTCCTCGATTAGTTTACCGGACACCAATAATTTATTTCCCTGCATCGTCTTTGCGAAACTCTGCGAACTTTGCGTGAGATTTTTTACTGGACACCATAAGTTCCATAAATTACATGGCGAAAAATTGTGACACTTACAACCTTCATTTTTCCTCATTTTTCGCCAAAAACTTTAACAAACATTAACATTCCGTATACTCACCGTAGCGACAATATCTATTTGCGGTGCAAGAATAAGTAACATAGAAAACCGGTTGTTTAACCTTGAAAAAACAAGGTAACTTATTTTTTGACCCCCAAAATGGGTTTTTCGCGATAAAAAAAGTGGAGATAACCCCGATTCATAGGGGCATCTCCACTTCCGTAGTACAAAGATACAAAATTTCAAAGCGAAATGCAAATCTGTTAACACTTGTTAACATCATATTTATTTCTCATTTTTCGTCATTTTTCGGGAACGAATATACACGGCTTGATGAACTCATCAGGTACATTTTTTCAGAAATAAAATGCCGACCCTTTGTCTAATAAATATGTTTTTCTACCTTTGTGGAAAGGTAATACATTTAACATCTAAATTAGACTATGAAAACAGCTTTGATTACTGGCGTAACAGGCCAGGACGGTTCTTTCCTCTCTGAATTTCTCTTAAGCAAAGGATATGACGTGCACGGCACGATCCGCCGTTCCTCTGTAGACTTCCGCGAACGCATTGCCCACCTTGAGGGCAACCCCAACTTCCACTTGCATTACGCTGACCTTGGCGACTCGATGAGTCTCTTGAAGGTGATTTCCAAGGTACGCCCCGACGAAATCTATAACCTTGCCGCACAAAGCCATGTGCAGGTAAGTTTTGACGCTCCCGAATTTACGGCAAACGTTGACGCTACGGGCGTGCTCCGCGTGTTGGAAGCGGTGCGCCTTTGCGGTCTTGCTGAGACGTGTCACATTTATCAGGCTTCTACATCCGAACTTTACGGTAAGGTAGAAGAAGTGCCCCAAAACGAAAAAACGCCTTTCCACCCCTACAGTCCATATGCCGTAGCGAAACTTTACGGCCACTGGATTGTGAAGGAATATCGTGAAGCCTACGGCATGTTCTGCTGTTCAGGTATCCTGTTCAACCACGAGAGTGAGCGCCGTGGCGAAACCTTTGTAACGCGCAAAATCACCCTTGCTGCTGCGCGCATCAAGCAGGGCAAGCAGGATAAATTATACCTCGGAAACCTCTCTTCACTTCGCGACTGGGGGTATGCGAAGGACTATGTGGAATGTATGTGGATGATGCTCCAGCATGACCATCCCGAGGATTTCGTCATCGCTACGGGTGAACAGCACTCGGTGCGTGACTTCTGTTATTACGCTTTCAAGCACGTGGGTATCGAACTCGAATTTGTAGGCGAAGGACTCGACGAAAAGGGTATCGACAAGGCTACCGGCAAGGTGCTTATCGAAGTATCGCCCGACTTCTTCCGCCCCACCGACGTCGTAAACCTCTGGGGCGATCCCTCAAAGGCGAAGAAGGAATTGGGTTGGAACCCGCAGAAGACTTCTTTCGAAGAACTCGTGCGCATTATGGTGGAATCGGATATGGCAAAGGTGGCCGTTGAACGCGCTGGCGAACACATCCGCACCAACCTTGCTGAGTATTTGGAAAAGGGTATTGTGAAATAGAGTACAGAGTACAGTTGACAGAGTACAAATACTATCCAGAACTTAATGCAATTTACTCCGCATGGTGGTTGTACTCTGTACTCTGTTGTCTGTACTCTAAACATATTATGGAAAAAGATAGTAAAATCTACGTAGCAGGCCACCGCGGCATGGTGGGTTCTGCCATTGTGCGCGAACTCGAGCGCCAGGGTTACACCAATATCATTACGCGTACGCATGCCGAACTTGACTTGACGCGTCAGGACCAAGTGGAACGCTTCTTTGCTGAGGAGCGCCCCGAATACGTGTTCCTTGCTGCCGCAAAGGTGGGCGGAATTATTGCCAACCAAAGCGCGCTTGCCGACTTCATGTATGAGAACATGATGCTCGAGATGAACGTCATCCATGCCGCGTGGAAGAATGGGTGTAAAAAACTTGAGTTTCTCGGTTCGTCGTGCATCTATCCCCGCTTGGCACCACAACCTATGAAGGAAGATTGCCTCTTGACCTCTGCGCTTGAACCGACTAACGAGGCGTATGCGTTGGCGAAGATTTCGGGCCTCAAGTATTGCGAATACCTCAACCGCCAATACGGCACGGACTTCATCAGTCTCATGCCCACCAATCTGTATGGGCCTAATGACAATTATCATCCCACCCACAGCCACGTGCTTCCCGCCCTCATCCGCCGCTTCCACGAGGCCAAAGAACAGGGACTTAAGGAAGTGACCTGCTGGGGCGACGGCAGTCCGTTGCGTGAATTTCTTTACGTAGACGACCTCGCCAACCTCTGTGTATTCCTCATGGAAAACTACAGCGGTAACGAAACCGTGAACGCAGGTAGCGGAAAGGAAATTACCATTAAGGGACTCACCGAACTTGTGGCAAAGGTAGTAGGTTTTGAAGGCACCATTCTTTGGGACACATCTAAGCCCAACGGCACGCCCCGTAAGTTGCTCGACGTTTCAAAGAGCGCCGCAATGGGCTGGACGGCAAAGACTTCGCTCGAAGAAGGCATCCGCCTGGCGTACGCCGACTTCCTTAACAACCCCATGAGAGCTGAGCGCTAACTATAGAACGGGAAAAACCAAAAAGAGAAAGGAGAAAGATGCTGACACTTTAATGTGTTCCGCAAGGTCTTTCTCCTTTCTCTTTTAAATAAACGGCCAAGCTACATCCGCCACATCCTCGTCCACGTCAACAGCTATACCGCCAAAGCATTCTTTGATAGCTTCATACACTGGCACGATATCTTTACATTCAAAGCGCAAGACAATGCACTCTGAATCTTCTGTGTTCATTCCAATGAGTAACCCCAAATGCATGGAATCTCCCGTAAGAAGTTGCATCAAGATACCTAAAGGGATGTTTAGGGAACTCACATCGTTGATATTACACTTTATACGCTCCGCCAAGGTGAGCACCATGTTCTTTACCGCCTGCAATTGAACTTCACTGCCACGTATATACAAATCCGATTGCGTCATACTTTATTTTTTCTTTAGCAATAATATAGCAGTTGTCCAAATGATTTTTAAGAACACGAATCTCACGAATTTCACGAATCCAAGGCCACAATAAAGCAATCTAAGTGGGGAGAATTTGTTCTTAATCAGAGGCGAATTTCACGAACCGAAGGTCGCGCAACTCAATTTACCATCCGGATGGTATTTGAGATTCGTTTGCGATTAGCATAACCAAATGTTTACAACAGACTCATACGATTTAGATTGACTTGCGCGACCTGCGGTTCGTGAAATTCGTGAGATTCGTGTTCTCTAAGAAAATAGAAAACATAAACATTTGTGGACAACACCTATATTATCGCCTTTTCTTTACCGCTTTCTCTTGCAAGATATATTGTTGTTTTTATGGAAGTATGAATAGCTCCCGTTACCAATACCTCCTTTATAAATAGTGAATATGATGGCACAAACAACCTTTACTTCACACCACAACGTTTCACTGTTTCATAAAGCCCTTCATCAACGACCTTAATGTATTCCACACAGAAATCCTTCATCTCAGGAGTAAGTTTTTCCTCTGCGTAATAGTTAGACACAAAGTCGCTCAAGTCCGAAAATTCAAAACCATTATTCGAGAGGCTTTCGTAACCGTATTTCTTCACGGCAACGTAAAAGGAAGTGGGAGCATCGCCCTCTACATTCGCCCCCATTGTTAATCCACTAGGGCAAAGCATAAACTTCTGAGAAAAGGCCGTTCTGAATTTTGACGTAAAAAAGATGCGATTCAAAGCAATGTCATAATTAGCACAAAGCGAGTGTTCAGAATAGAATTTCATAAGAGTAATCTTGCTTAGAGTTCGTTTGTTTTAATATTTTCTTTGTTCGTTTAAATCTGTACGCACATAACCACCAGCAACTCCTTTAAGTGTTGAAGCGACTCGGGAGTACCCTCAAAGCGACAATGCTCTGTGCGAATCTTAAGTACGTTGCGAACGGGGAAATATTCAATAATAAAAACCACGCGGTCGTTATTCACCACCCGCTGATACGTCCAATATCTGTCAGCGCCAAAAGTTCCGCTACCATGTTTGTGAAAGAGGAATCCCTCCTCCTTGCAAAAGCATTCAATCTCATTGTAGGTCATATTTGTAAATTAGATTATGAATAAACGAGTGGGCGAGTAGACAAGGTCGTTAGCATACAAAACAACAAGATGCAGTTGTACTCTGTTAACCATACTCCCGAACTTCTCATTCTCTCGTCAACTACATATATAATATAGTAACAAAGAGACGAAAATTCAATTTTTAGGGTAATTATTTTAAAAAAATCGTGCGCCACTTTCTTGAGAGTGGCGCACAAAAGTTATTAGTTAAGGGAGAACACTGATTTAATAATCTAAATAAGTAGAACTTGGATCGTCCAAATACTGGAGTTCATCTTCATCATCAAGTGCATTCAAAAAAGCGTCAATAATTTCCTGCTCACACTCTGACACTGGTGCATCGGCTGTAACCCCAAGTTCATAATAAGGCTGATTCAAATCAATACTATCAGCTTGATCCTTCACACTTTCAAACTCAACATCTCCCCAATTTTCGTCTAAGACACAGTACTGATTGTCATAGGCAAATACAATTTTACCATAAATGTCACCCTCTACCTCATACTTGATTACGGCTTTTACTGAAACTTGTTCCATAGTGTTTTCTTCTGTTTTATTAATATTATTTTCATGAATTTCTGTTGTTACAGAAATGTCTTCATTATCATTTTTATTCAGTTCAATGACATTAGCATCATTTATGTGATTCCATATTGCTGTCAAACATTGGTTCACGGACGATGCGCCATATCGTTCTACTAAATCTGCAACAGACAAATCTTCTGCTTGACCAATAGTCTCTACATCTCCATCTTCATGCTCTAACACCTCCTCAACATCAAAGCTGATAGATTCATTAACTACTCGAATCTTGCGGGGAGCTACATGCGTACGTTCAGAACCGTTAAATGAATCGTGCAAATCAAAATACAAGTCTAACGACACTGTTGAATCACACACCTTATCATTCACGTCATCCCAATCCAAATCTCCGCAATAATCAAATGTATACAATACGAACTCATTCATTTCAAGTGCACAAATATGCTCCCTGATTTTTTCTACCACCGATTCGTCCGCTTGTTCGTCCGCTTGTTTATACTCGTTGACAACATCCTCGGCAACATCTTCTATTTCACCCGCTTCGTATGGTATTTTATCTGCAGTTTCTTCTTGAAGTGCTAGAACCTGTGCCTTCAATCCAATTGCTTCAAACATAACGGCATATTTTCTCACTACCGATGCGGGCATGAGAATCTCTTCCAGTTCCTTAACCTGTCTGAACGCATCTAAGTCGAACAAGGTATTCTCTGAGAGAACGATCAAACGCTTTAGTGCAGGACCGAATGCACGCTTTTCTACCTTAAGTAATGTTGCAGGCAATGTGATTTCTGTAAGTGAAGTGCAGTCGCGAAAGGCAGTTTCTTTAATCAGTTCAACACCTTCGGGAATATTTATATCAGCAAGATGCTTACAACCCGCAAATGCACTCTGACCAATAACCTTCAAACTGTCTGGTAGCACCACACGTTCTACTTTCGCATCATAGAATGCACGGTCGCCTATAATCTCCACGCCATCCTTTACTTGATAGGCTTCCAACTTACGATCGCGCAATGCCAAGAAGCGGTTACCCTCGTAGGCACCACCCAGCGCGTCCTTCTTACCTGTTTCAAAAACTCCAACCTTGGTGTTATACTCTACCTTTGAGGTAGCTTTTTCAACCAGTTTTGTGCCACAATCGGGACAAAACTTACTGTCAAATTCTTTGTTACAATTCGGGCAATACATGTCTATTCTGTTTTTTATAATTGTGAGTTCATTTAGATCTTCTCCCACATATTTTGGAACTGCTCAACATCCTTCAGCAATACATTGTCGCACCCTGAAGACTTTTCCCAAGTCGTAATCTTGTTGCGCTTCATTTGAATCTCGCCCAATTCCTCATGCGTCAACACATAAAATTGCGTCTGCAACTGTTCGTCAATATGTACCAAACACCAAACGTCTGGATGAGGTTGAGTTCTGTCGTAGTACTTATTAAAAAAACTTGTTACAAACTTTTTGTCCTGTGTGGTCTTTACCTCCACAACCTTATAGTTTCTGTTCTCATCAGTTTCGTCGAAAACCAAAACATCCATTCCTTTGGCATTGCCCATTGTAAGGGAAGCATGCTTACCACGCTTTAAAAGTTCTGCACACACGGCATACTCTCCTGCCAAACCTAATTGATACTTTGTCAATCCCATTGTAAAAAAATATTGTTAAACATTACAAAAAGCGTCTGTCGGCATAGGATTTACCCATACCAACAGACGCATTTCATTTATCTATTATGCAAATAGCGACTACTTGCTTGCTTGCTTGCTTGCTTGCTTGCTAACAGAATAATCTAAACCACCAAATAAACTGGTGATTTTCTTTAAGTTATTTTTAGTTATGCAAACAGAAGTAGCCATATTCTAAATATCTTCATGCAGTGCGAGTGAGACATGTAATCTCACAACATTGCAAAGATAAGATATTTTCGATAATGACGGCGCTATAAATCAAGATATTTTTGAAAGGATTAAGAGTCCCCCCTTAATCAAAATCTTAGAATTATCCTTGCATCAATCTCCTACAAAGCGCTTCGTGCTTTGAGCGCATATAAAACCATAGAGCATTCATTACGGTCAGTTCAAAGATGAAGTAAATCCAGGGTTGAAAGGCGAGCAAGGAAAGGTAGAGCACTATGGCACGCGTGTTGAAGGTCAGGATGTTTGCCCACTTCATCAAGGGGAGACTCCCTGCGCGGAAATTCTCACGCAATTGCTCTGGTATCTCACCTGCGTAGCGCTCATCCAATTGCTTTTTGAAGCGTTGGAAGCAAGGGGTCATGCCTTCCTGCGACAAGGTATAACGGCGGTAGAAAAACAGGAACACTTTATACACATAATCCTTGCGCCATGTCAGCGCATCATAATCCGCCTTGACCTTACGGGAATTGTCTAACTCGCTTCCCTGCTTACCCTTCACAAAATAAAGGTGGATATTACGGTAATAATCAGCCAACTGGCACTGCTTGGCATGGCAAACGAGTCCCGAAAGTGCAGCTAACGCCCAAATCCAAATACCCCAGTTCTGCTCAGACAAGAAAGGAATCGGGTTATCTTGGAGGCGCAAGCAAATGGCTGCGTAGATACTAAAAAACCAAACGTCGCCCGCAAAACCATCAAGGATTCTGCCCCACAAAGTTTTCTTTCCCGTAATTCTTGCCATCTGTCCGTCACAAGAATCGTAGAAGTTCGCCCACATGAGCAGCAAAATTCCCGCCACCGTACAAGCATAATTCTCAAAATAAAAGCACACGCCCGCAGCTGCCCCTAAGAAAATACTTATAATCGTCACCACATTCGGGTGAATGTCAAAGTGCATAAACAGGCGTGCCCACAAATAACCGATGGGGCGCGTGAAATGTATGTCAAGCCACTCTTCTGTGTCCTGACTCTTAAAGGTAGATTGAAGTTTGTCTGACATATTTTGTGAGGAGGGTATACAATAAATATAGGACAGTGCTGGAATAAATTAAGACAGTACCTTCTCAACCACCTCAGTAATTGCCGCCGCCGCTTCATGAGCGCAAGGGGAAAAACTGGGGAAGTCGTTGAAGTCTATGAGTGCGAAAGTTCCGTTGCTACGCACAATGCAGTCGCCGCCATAGAGGGTAAAACCGCAGAGGGCGGCAGCCTGATTCGCTAATTGCTGAAGCGCAGCACGGTCAAAGGCAAATCCGCGAGGCGCTCCGTTATGTGTTTCCAACCCAAACTTACTAAAGTTCGTGGGGTAGTAAGCATAAAAGAATGAAGTGCCTGCCACGCCATAAAATTTCAGCAAGTCGCCCTCAACATGCTCCGAAACAACGTACGCTTGCTGTGGGGGAAACGTAGCCTCGAGTAATTCTTGTTTGCAAGCAAAGTAGCGCACATCCGTTACCTTCTCAGCATCTCCCCCACCCAACTTTACCCAGAGCGGGAATCTCAAAGAGGTAGATTTAGGACACTCTAATAGTTCCGTAGGGGGCATTGAAATGTTTGCCAAAGCGAAACACTTCGTCTGCTCAGCACGAGAATTTACAAGCAATGCCTTTGCGGAATTCGAAACCGTATTTCCCTCTTGCTTTTCCCACTCCGCAAGTTTCAGCAACGCCTCTTTCGAGCGCGCCATACTGATAATAAATTGTGGCGCAGTGCGAAGGAACTCCTCGGTTATAGCATCCTCATCAATGTGTTGCGCCGTAAAATTTCGTGCTTCAAGTGCCTGCTGGATTGCATCTAAAACCGCCGCATCGCGCTCCACACAATTCGGCGAGAATCGGTGGGCGCGATGCACGAGTAGAATAGTTTTTTTCATAACTACACTTCTTTTTCAGAAAGCAAGAAGGCCTCTGCCTTTTCTATGTCGGAGGCGTGATCAACATCTAAGATTTTTGAGAAGGGGAATGCCTTCAAGCGGAGACCGTCAGCAATTAAACCACGCTGAAAGTTGCGCATGCGACTTTGCCCCTCCGCCATACACCTTTGAAGCGTTTGCAAGGCAGGAGCAGTAAGCCCATAGATTCCCCCAGAGATATATTTGCAAGAAGTCGTTGCATCTAAAAATGCGGTAATATCCAAAGCGTCGTTGGTAGCAACGTACAAAGGCTTCTCGTCGTCAATAAAGTCGGTTACTCCCATGACGCCATCCACTTCGGACTGCGCAAAGTAGTCAAGATAATTACGGAAATCGGACTCTTTGAATATCGTATCGACAGTCGTTAAGCAGAAAGGAGCATCCTCAAGATGCTGAGAGAGCGCAGAGAAAGAGTGCATCGAACTCGGTGTGGTTTGCACCACCAAATGAATGTGCTCCCCTCCGGGTTGCGCCATCAACTTACGCACATGTTGCTCGGCAAGTGGATTCAAATCGTTAACGATTATCACTATACGCTCTGCGCCACAGGAATTAAAGATGCGTACAAGGCGCGTAAGGAGCGGTTCGCCATTGATACAAACGAGCGCCTTAGGTTGCGCAACGCCTTCTTCTGAAAGTCTGCGCCCTTCACCTGCAGCAATAATGGCAAATTGCTTAATCTTGCGCTGCATCTTCGTTACGTTTCTCAGGACGTTGCACGAAATTGCGACGGTCGTCTTCACGGCGATCCTGATACAACTTGGGCAACGGATTAGCCGTTACTTCAGCATCAACTTCACGGTTGCGGAAGATGTCCATTGCAGCATAGAGCGCCTGACGGAACGAATTTTCTGAAGCGACACCCTTACCCGCAATGTCATAAGCCACACCGTGGTCGGGCGAAGTGCGTACAACACTCAAACCTGCCGTATAATTGATACCGTCATCCATTGAGAGCGCCTTGAAAGGAGCTAAACCCTGGTCATGATACATAGCGAGGATGCCGTCAAACTTCGTGTAATGACCAGCACCGAAGAAACCGTCTGCACTGAAAGGACCGAATACGGGGAGTCCTTCTTCCTGAAGTTTCTGAATCACAGGCACGATAATTTCCTTGTCTTCACTACCAATGGTTCCCTCATCGCCGTTGTGGGGATTGAGTCCGAGAACAGCCACACGAGGAGCTGAGAGCAAATAGTCATGACGAAGCACTTTGTAAAGTTGACGCGCCTTCTGTTCCACTCTCTCGGGGGTAATTGCAGCAGCAATATCCTTGATTGCAACGTGTGTAGTTACCAAAGCGACACGCATGTGTTCATTCGTAAGAATCATCAACGACTCGCCCTCAAAGTGAGACTGAAGGTACTCCGTATGACCGGGGAAAGTAAACTTATCGCTTTGAATAGAAGCCTTATTGATAGGCGCTGTTACGAGCACATCCACCTTGCCCGCCTTTAAATCGGCAACGGCAGTTTCAAGCGCAACGAAAGCTGCTTCACCTGCATCCGCACTGGTGTGACCAAGCGTTACAGCAATCTCACGGTCAAAACAATTCACCACATTCAATTCACCCTCAACGGCATTCTTAGCATCATCAATGAGGTGAAAATTTGTGGTGCTCTCAATCGCCTTGCGGTGATAGGTAGCCAACTTTGCCGAACCGTAAACTACGGGAATGCAAAGATCAAAGATAGTGGGTTCGGAGAAGGTTTTCAAGATAAGTTCGTAACCCACACCGTTGGTATCGCCATGCGTGATGGCTACACGTATTTTCTTTCGCGAAGAAGGGGTATATTGTGTTTCCTCTGCTTCGTATGTTGTATTCATGTCCATATATAATAAAATGTATATTGTGAATGAGGGGCGAAAAAGATTGAAGAGGTAATGAGCGGCATTCGCTCATCTTTAATCGTTCAAAAGTCCTTTCTCCTCTTGTTGTTTCTTTGTACTCAGAAGTCCGCAAGCCGCAAAAATATCTTGGCCTCGCGAAGCACGAATCGTTGTTGTCAAGCCGTTGTTCGTAAGATAATCTCGGAATTCCACCATCTTTTCTTCCGACGCTCCCTTAAAGGGCGTGTTGGGAATCGTGTGGAAGCGAATAAGATTCACACGGCAATCCAAATCCTTAAGCAAATCAAGTAAAGCTTGGGCATGGCGACGAGAGTCATTGAGTCCGCCAAAGACGATGTACTCAAAAGTCAGGCGGCGTTGCTTTGGGGCTGACGGGTCGCGGGGATATTTGCGACAAAAGTCGTAGCCCTTCAATATCTCTACAACTGTCTCTATTGAAAGCGCCTTTTCAGCGGGCATGATTTCTGCACGCTCAGAAGGGATTGGGTGATGCAAACTCACAGCCAAGCTACAACGACTTTCATCCAAAAAGCGTACAAGTCCCTTTGCCAAACCAACGGTAGAAACCGTGATACGCTTGGGGCTCCATCCGTAACCCCACGAAGCGGTCAACACCTCGGTGGCACGAAGTACGTTGTCAAGATTATCAAAAGGTTCTCCCTGCCCCATGAAAACGATGTTCGTCAGCGTATCTCGCTCGGGCAAAGAATAGATTTGGTTCAAGATGTCCGCTGCACTCAAAGACGCCACATAACCTTGGCGTCCAGTCATGCAGAATTTACATCCCATCTTACAACCTACCTGACAACTCACGCAAAGTGTAGCACGCTCGCCATCAGGAATATATACGGTCTCAATGTAATCTCCTTGTGCCGTACGATAAAGGTATTTCACCGTACCATCTACAGAACGCTGCGCGTCAACAGGCGCTGAGCAACCCACACAATACTCCTGCGCCAAGCGCTCACGAGCAACCTTCGATAGGTTTGTCATTTGCGCCACGTCGCTTACTTTCTTGTCGTAAAGCCATCCTGCTATTTGCTTCCCCGTAAAAGCAGGAATCCCAAGACTAAAAGATACTTCTTTGAGTTCGTCAACTGTAAGGCCAAGAAGTGCTTGCATGATAGTTTGTATTAGAAACGAAAATAAGATTAGGAACCAGGGAATACTAATGATGTCCTAATTCCTAATCTCATTAAGGGAGTTCCCGTTACCTATATTGGGGAATAAAGTGTTAGAACTCCCAAAACCCATTTGGAATTCTTATTACTTATTGTAAAGCAACCAAGCACCGGGATAGTCACCAATCATCTGATCGCGGAGCTGTGCTGCCGATTCCTTATCACTGAATGATGCTGCAATTACGCGGAACCAACCAGTCTGACCATTGATTGTTTCGTTGGTCTTGATGACACGAGAAGAGTAACCCTTAGTTTGAAGCAACATCTTCAAACCTTCGGCATTTGCCTGAGTCTGGAAGCTACCAACAACAACACTGAATTCTTTAAGTTCTTCACCACTTACAACTGTCACACCACCTTGAATCTGACGTGTGCCGCTGAGGTCAACAGTAGTTGTTGTAGTCTGAGCCTTTGTAGTTTCAGTCTTTGTAGTTTCTACGGGAGTAACAACCACTGTCTTTGTTTGGTCAACAGTTGTTTCCTGAGCCTTTGCTTCTTCGTACATCTTACGGTAAACGTCTTCCTTTGACTTACAAGAAGTCATTGCTACAGCGCCGAGGGCAATTGCAAAAAGTGCTAATTTCTTCATCTTTATCGTTTTGTGAGGTTAATATTACAATTAAAGTAACACGGACTTCATACGCTTTGGCATAAATCCAACGCAAATTTACAATCTCTCCGCCGAATAGCATCTATAAATAGTGTAAAAAATATATAGAGGAGGTTAAATATTTTCAGCAGAGCGCAATTTACACACAAATTAAGAGTCCGTTGCGTATGAACCCCGTACATTTGCATCGTGATTAAACATCACACAGTACTAACTTTAAACAAAAACTAAACAATGAAAGGACTCGGAATCATTGCTGCATTCATCGGCGGCGCAGTTGTCGGTGCAGCTACCGGAATTCTGTTTGCACCTGAAAAGGGCGAACAAACGCGTAAAAAGATTTGCCAAGCACTTCAGAGACGAGGCATCCACATGAAGGAGTGCGAGTTGAACAAACTCGTAGACGACATTGCGGAAGGCACTGCTACTAACGGCAAATGACGTTACGCATGTGGGTGTGTCAAAATGAGAATTTTGGTGCACCCACTTTAAATTTTTGAGTTACCCACCATCGTAAAACTTCAACTTGTATGAATACTAACACATCAGAAGTCGACTTGATACGTACACTTCACGCTAACATAAAGGAATGTGTGACGCAATACAGGGACTACGTTCAACTTGAAGCAATTAGCAAACTCTCCAAGTTAGTTACCACCCTTATACTGTTCATTATCAGCATACATTTAGTCACAGCATTACTGATATTCCTTACATTTCAATTTGCCTATTTGATCGCATCACTACTCGGTAGTCTCCAACTTGCAATTGTGGCCGTTATTGGCATATACATCCTGCTGGGTATACTTCTTTACTGCAACCGCCACAGATGGTTTCACCGCCCAATCTTACGCATATTGCTCCGTTCATTCCATCATTTTAACGAAGCAGATTCTGCAACGCCGGCATTAGAGATCTTCAAACGGAAAGAAGAAATTAAAACTAAAATGGTGCAAGCACAAGAAGCAGTTTCCACCACCGTACACGAACTTGTCGCGCCACAACCACCAACTTCTCTTATGGATAAGTTGCTTCGTTTCTTGGAATGTGGAAATGGTTTTGTGAAAGGGATAAAACAAGGTTATAACTTCGTTTGCCGTAGGTAGTTACTGGCGAATTATCATCTTACTACAAGCATTCTTGCAACAGAAATGGGGCGTTAGGAAACATATTTCATCTAAATCTTTGCCATGTAAAAAAAAAATCATACTTTTGCACCCGCTATCACGAGATGGTAGCATTTAATTCAAACCTATAAAACTATTTATTACAATGGCAACTAAGATTAGATTGCAGCGTCACGGCCGTAAGGGCTATGCTTTCTACAGCATCGTGATCGCAGACGTAAGAGCTCCACGCGATGGTAAGTTTACTGAAAAGATTGGTACTTACAACCCCAACACCAATCCCGCTACAGTAGATTTGAATTTTGAACGTGCCCTTCACTGGGTAGAATGTGGTGCACAGCCCACAGACACAGTTCGTAACATCCTTTCTGACGAAGGCGTTCTCCTCATGAAGCACCTCAAGGGTGGTGTTCGTAAGGGTGCATTCGACGAAGCTGCTGCTCAGGCTAAGTTTGAAGCTTGGAAGCAGGAAAAGGCTGCTAAGGCTGCTAAGGCTGCAGACAAGACTGCTGCTGAAAAGAAGGCTGCTGCTGCTGCTCGCCTCGAAGCTGAAAAGGAAGTAAACAAGAAGATCGCAGAAAAGGTAGCTGAAAAGAAGGCTGCTGCCGCTGCTGCAAAGGCTGAAGCAGAAGCTGCTACAGAAGAAGCTCCCGCAGAAGAAGTTGCAGAATAATTTTGCGCTTCAACTTAAAGAACAATGTGCCCATTGGTTCAAACCTTTGGGCACAATTTCTTATTTTGAGGTATGTGCAAATGGTAAAAAACACTGTAGCCAAACACATACCTAACGCTTCCTACTATGGATGACAACAACCAAATTATAAATAAACATTTATGAAAAAATTATTTTTACTCTTTTCTTTGTGCTTTATCGGCAGCATGGCTGGTGTAGCGCAGAACTACATTCGCATCATCAATGGCGATACAGAGAGAGTTGTCAATTTGGAAACAATTGACAGTCTTACGATTCGCCCAGCGAATTACTACATCACAGACACCCCCACACCTGGTCCTTCTAATCCTGGTGCAGACGGTGAATTTATCAACTGTGTAGCATCAAACTCTGGTTTGGTAGTAATGGCAAACCGCCACTTCGTTAAGGCATCTGGCGATGCAGAAGTTAAGTTTGCGGTGCGCGACCAGAATGGTGCCGATGTGACAAGTGCCGCTACATTCTACTTGGTAGAAGGTGAAACTAACACACAACTCTCTGGCAACACATTCGTATGCCAGAATGCTGGCACTTACGAATTCATTGTGACTTATAACACAATGAACACTAAGGACGCTCCCCTTACTGTGGTTGCTGTAAGCAATATCCCCGAAGTTGAAGCGGATGAGAATCCCTCTTCTACTGACTTCGTTCGTAACGCACTTATCGTACAGGGTACGGGTGTAACTTGTCAGTACTGTCCTAATGCGCTTGAAGCACTTGAAGGTTTCTTTGAAAACAATGCTTACGCAGATCAGACTTACCTCATGGCACTTCACACATTTACTTCTGGTGACCCTCTCTACAGTGAAGCTGCTTCAAAACTTAGCATGCGTGCAGGTATCACAAACTACCCCACGTTGAAGATTAACTTTGACAACAGCATGTATAAGAGTGGTGTAAGTTCTGCTGAATTCTCTAGTTTCTTGAACACGAACATTCCCACAATTTGTAGCAAGACTGCAGAAACAGCAATTGCCGTTTCTACAAGTTACGACGAAGCAACAGGTGCTATCTGCGTTGCAGCAAAGGTAAAGTGCGACAACCCCAACAATTATAAGGTATCAGTTGTGCTTGTTCAGGACAATGTATACTTCCCCCAGACAGGTACTTCAAACACAGACTTCTTCGTACACAACGCTGGTGTGAAGGACGTTGCTCCCGCAACAGGTGCAGGTTTTGCTCTTAACAATGGTGCAAAGACTGTAGCAGGTGAAGTTTACGACTTCTGCTGCGAGTTTAACAAGGACGTGTTCTACACAAAGGGCACAGGCGCCTATGCACTTGACGTACTCCGCGACGCTCGTGTGCTTGTATATGTTCAGGCTAATGGTCAGATCATTGAAAACGTTGTTAGTTGTGGCATGAACCAGAAGGTAGGCTTTACTTACAAGAAGTAATCATTCACATATATAAAATTGACATCAATGAAAAAGTATATCATCCTCGCAACACTTGCATTGATCGCTGTGTTGCAACTCCCTGCTCAGGTATTGGTAAAGGCTGATGGCGACACTGTTCGTTTTGAATCTTCCAATCCTTTGAGAAAGATTACTTCACAGTATTCTGGATCAAGCATCACATTCACTTTTGATAACGGTAGCAAGTCTACATTCAATATCTCTGAATTGAATAAGATTGAATTTGCCAAGGATGCCACTACAGCAATTGAAGACATCAAGGCTGGCAAGGAAATTATCGTGTATGACGAAGCTGCAAGCAAGGTATATGTTGCAAACGCCAAGCAGTTCACTTCATTCGTACTTTTCAATGCTGAAGGTAAGCAACTTCGCTCTGTAGAGGGAAATGTAATATCTTTAGCAGGTCTTCCCGCTGGTTTGTATATCGTGAGCTATAACGGAGTGTTGAATGCTAAAATTTTGAAGAAATGAAAAAGATAATCACTTACATCTTAACAACCATCTTCGTTGCTGGTCTTGGCATCACCAACCTCTCTGCACAGAACGAAGAAACAATTCACATCTTCCACTCTAACCTCGACTACGAAGCAATCACTATCACAGAAGATACTCGTATCGAATTCGTGGAACAAAAGATGGATAAGATTCTCAATATCATTGAGACTACTCCCTTCTCTATCAAGATGCACGTAAACGTGCCCGACACAACCAACTGGATTTTGGCATTGGCTGATCGTGGTGACTACGAGTCACTTAAGATGCAGTTCGGTTATACTGACCCCGACTTCATGAGCGGTATGGGTTGTGTACACTACCAGGGTCCTCAAACAATCACACTTAAGGATGGTGATTTTTGGTATTCTGACACTGGTTCCAACTGGGAAACGGGTGAAATTGAAGAGTATGAATACACTTACACCATCAAGCCTGGTTCTGCATACGTATTAATGGTTTGTGCTGCGAACTACGAATTAGTCCCCATGACTTTCCCTGAAGTATGGCGTTGGATGCCCGACTTCACCTACAGCGGTGGCGGCGGTGGCGGTTGGAGCGTAATGAGCGAAATCAACACAGGCATGAACCTCGGTGACTACACTGAAGAAAGCACTGATGCTGGTGTAACGTTCAACCGCGAATTTGCGAAGCAGTATCTTTGGACTAATCCTGCAGCTACTCCTGCTGACACTGTAGAAGTAGAACTCACAAAGATGACTGAACGCACAGCATATTTCGCATTCTATCCTCCCGAAGATTGCTTGAGCTACCACGTAATGCCCTTGACTGATGCAGACTATCAGATGATGTGTGACTTTATCGGTGAAGATGGTATTCAGGCTTATGCTTTGAATTACGGCGAACCCTTGGTGGGCGGTCAGGATTACGTAGTGCCCAACCTTGAAGTTGGTGGTCTCTACCACATGCTTGTCGTAGGTGTTTACGACGAAATTGGTGCGGTTCAGAGTTACTACCACGGAACATTCTCACCCAAACCCTCAAGAATTCCTGCTCCTGTGATGGAAGTAAGTGCTGTTTCTGAAAAGAACACACACGATATGGTTTACTTCAACATCAAGTGTACTTCTAAGGATGCGGTTGCTGTAAGATACATCGCTAACTATGTGAAGGACTGGGTTCCCCAACTCAACTCAGGTTTCTCTTACGAAGACATGATCGATAGTTACGGTCAATACCTTACTACTGAAGAACTTAAGAAGGTAAACTCTGACGAAGGTTACGAAATCAGCTACACTTCAGTAGAAGAAGCAGACACTCGTCTTGCCGTAATCGGTTTCAACGTTGACGAAAAGGCTGGTAAGGCAGCATGGGCAGACTCTCGCTCACTCTCAATGCCTGCTAAGGACAAGATCAACTCTACTCTTTACACTGACCTCGAAGGTGAATGGGTATTGAATTACTACGATATCAACAACTACTACGAAAAGAAAAAGTGGCGTCAGTTTGATGTTGTAATCACAACAAACCCCGACTTCGGTCCTGCAACATACGAAGAATGGGTAGGCGACTCTACTTACAACGTAGTATTGAATGCACTCGGCAACGACGAAGCTAAGCTTAAGTCTCTCTTTGAAGAATACAAGCAAGTAGCTGCACACTACAAGAAGAAGTATTCTGACCAGAACTTGATTCTTGCTTACAACTTCCCCTGCGGTGCTTACGTTTACGCTGCGAAGCAGAACAAGTTTACTCCTTGGGATCTCTTCACAAGCATCTACTACTCTGCTTATGACAACTATCAACTCTTCTCTGACTTCGGTCCTAAGGTAATGTTTGAAGTTACAGGTAAGAAGAAGATGGTATTGAAGTGTGACCTCAATAACTTGCCTCCTCTTTGTAACTTCGACTCTCAGTACTTGATGGCAGGTATCGGCAACGATGGTTACTTGACTACTTGTGAGTTCCCCGTAACTATCTCTGCTGACAAGGACTCTATCATTGTTCATCCTTACGAAATTGTTGGTGACAATGGTAAGGTAAGAAAGTACTATCCTGGTACTATGATTGCTTACAGCGGTTCTTACATGGCATTGCAGAACAAGACAGACACCGTATTGGTTTACACTCGTGCTACTGCAAAAACTACTGCAAAGAAGGTTGCCGCAAAGAAGGCAGAAAAGAAGGTGAAGTCTCTCTATAACGAAGAAATCATTCTTCCTGTGAATGAAGGTTTCACAACTATTGCAAAGCGCAACGCTAAGTTGGGTTCTGCTCCCAAGGTTGTTGCTACAGAAAACAAGTTGTTTGACTTCAAGACTAACCAGGCTAAGGTTAAGAAGTAATCAACAACTGTTACAGGTTGAAATATGATAAAGTGGGTGTGTCATCACACCCACTTTTTTTATTGGGAATCTCTTGTAAACATTAAAAATTCAGGTTTCCACTGGAAGGTAATAAATCCATTATATCTGGACTGTAATCATAATTGTGAGATAATTGTAAGCATTGCCTCCTATGGGGACTCGACCTTCCCTTACAAACTGAATTCAGTTTTTGCGGTAAAAAATGTAGAAAAATGCGAAATATATACCGTGTTAACAAGTGTTAACTGATTTGCATTTTGCCTCGATATGTTGTATCTTTGTACTACGAAAGTGGAGATACCCCCATACATCGGGGATATCTCCACTATTTTCGTTCACAAGGTTACTTATTTGGTGTCAAAAATAAGTATTATCGTTTTTACAAGGTTACTTATTGGCGCGACAATGTAACTTATTGTTTTTCCAAGAATAGATATTGTCGCTGTTTTAAGCACGCGGAATGTTAATGAGTGTTAAAGTTTTGCGTGAAAAATGAGAAAAAATGAAGGGCACTAACCTCCGTTTTTTCACCTCCGATTTATCACACCACACCTTGTTGCATCATGGCACGTGCCACCTTCATAAAGCCAGCGATATTTGCGCCCTTGACGAAGTTGAGGTATTCATCCGTCTTGCCATAGCGCACGCATTGGTCGTGGATGTCCTTCATGATTTGATGCAGACGAATGTCTACTTCTTCATTCGACCAACTGAGGTGCATAGCATTCTGAGACATTTCAAGACCAGAGGTTGCTACACCACCCGCATTCACAGCCTTACCGGGCGCGAAGGGCGTCTTGGTATGCACAAAGTAATCTACCGCCTCAGCAGTACATCCCATGTTGCTGACTTCTGCCACAATCTTCACACCGTTAGCCACGAGTTGCTTTGCATCTTCCTCATTAAGTTCGTTCTGCGTAGCACAAGGAAGCGCAATATCAACGGGTTGTTCCCAGGGTTTCTTACCGGGATAGAATGTTGCTTCGGGGAATTCCTCAGCGTAAGGCGCCACAATATCATTACCCGAAAGGCGGAGTTCAAGCAAGTAATCAATCTTTTCACCACTCACACCAGTGGGGTCATACACATAACCGTCAGGACCAGAAAGCGTTACCACCTTCGCGCCCAACTCAGTTGCCTTCTTCGCTGCGCCCCAAGCTACATTACCAAATCCTGAAATTGCCACAGTCTTGCCCTTGATGTCCATATTATAATCGGCACACATCTGCTCTACAAAGTAAAGTGCACCAAATCCCGTTGCCTCGGGGCGAAGATTTGAACCGCCGAATTCCATACCCTTACCCGTGAAGGTACCTGTATGTTCGCGTGCCAACTTCTTATACATGCCGTAAAGATAGCCCACTTCGCGACCGCCCACACCGATATCACCGGCAGGAACGTCCTGATCGGGACCTACGTTACGCCATAATTCAAGCATAAACGACTGGCAGAAGCGCATGATTTCGGCATCGCTCTTACCGCGTGGAGCAAAATCGGAACCGCCCTTTGCACCGCCCATAGGCAATGTGGTCAAGGCGTTCTTAAAGGTTTGCTCGAAGCCCAAGAACTTCAAGATGCTGAGATTAACAGAGGGGTGAAAACGAATACCGCCCTTGTACGGACCAATGGCATTATTAAACTGCACACGGTAACCGATGTTGACATGAATTTCGCCCTTATCGTCCGTCCAGGGTACGCGGAAGGTAAGGATTCTGTCGGGTTCTACAAGGCGCTCGATAATTTTAGCACGCTCAAATTCAGGGTGCTGATTGTACACATCTTCAATAGAAAGAAGAACTTCGCGAACCGCTTGCAAAAATTCGGGTTCACCAGGATGCTTCGCAGCCAACTGCTGCATAATAACGTCCGTCTTCATAGTAAAAGTAGGTAGGTTAGTAAAGGTGCATCACCACTTGGTATGCACGATGGTATAGATGGGTTATTGTTGATACGAAACCGTATCACTCTGCAAATGTAAAGAAAAAAGGGACACGAGGTCCCTTTTTAGTTAAAATATTTTATCCGTTGATTATGTATCTGCCGCTTCGTCCTCTATTTTCTCCACTAATACGGCCGGGAGTGCCGTTGTTGCCACAGCAGCGATGCCTTCGAGTTGCACCACTACACGACGCTCATGCTTACGGGTGGTGCTCAAATAAACACCTTCGACTCCGGCGAATGGCCCTGCCACAACACGCACGCGCTGACCAACTTTCCAATCAATCTTTTCTACGTCAAGGAACTGCACACGTTCCAGTTGGTTGCCCGCAATAGCGATAAAGTTCAACATCTGACGGCGTGGCACAATGACGGGTGTGCGCCCCACCTTCTTCATTCCTTCATAAACATCGCGAAGCATGAAATTGAAGTCCAACTTAAAGGGATGTTCCGCTTTCAGTTGGAGCAGGCGCTTGTAACTCGTATGTACGAACACATAGTTATTGAGCGCAACCTTTTCTTCATAACAAAAGCGCCCCTGCTTGTCACGCTTGCGAATCCTTCGCATCGGAACGAAAGCCTCTACCTTGCCCAACTCGCGCAACAACTCTTTCACTTTGAGTTCTGTGCGATAAGCAACCAACAACACGTACCAGTGATGCTGATCACCGATAGTTTTTCCGCCACATGACGGTGTATTTGCCGATTGCTGCATGGTCTTTATTTTATCTACTTAGGTCTCATGCCGTTTACTTTTTAGCACGAGCGCAGACAAAGGTAAACAAAATTAACCATCCTGCCAAACATCTGGGGGAAAGAGTAAAGGACAAAGAGCAAAGAGTAAAAAGCAACGAGTGAAACGTGCCTACTTTTTTAATTCCATAGAGAAGGTAGTACCCTTAGCACTACTTTCCTTTACATAGATGCGACCGCCATGATACTCTTCAATAATGCGCTTTGCCAAAGAGAGTCCTAAACCCCATCCACGCTTCTTTGTGGTATAACCCGGGCGGAACACGGCTTTAAACTTGTCCTTAGGAATGCCTTTACCCGTATCGCTCACCTCAATATGAATCGCGTCGCTCACACGATACATATAAATACTTATCTTTCCCTCTCCCTGCATGGCATCTATCGCATTCTTACAAAGGTTCTCTATTACCCATTCAAACAAAGGTGCACAGATGCGTGCTGTCACCACTTGGTCGGGGTAACTGCATGAGAGTTGCACCTTGTTGGACGCACGAGGACCGATGTAATCCACCACACGAGCAATGACGGCACAGAGGTCTTCATCGCGCAACTCGGGTTTGCTACCAATTTTTGAGAATCGCTCGGCGATAACCTGCAAGCGCATCACATCCTTTTTGAGTTCGTCAAGCATGGGATCCTCTGGATACGTGTCACGCAACACTTCACTCCATGCCATTAGCGAAGATATAGGTGTACCTAATTGATGCGCCGTTTCGCGCGAAAGGCCTACCCACACTTTATTCTGCTCTGCGCGCTTTGATGCTAAGAGCGCAAAAATCGCTACGACTACAAACAAACTGATGACACCCAGTTGAATATACGGATAATGCGTAAGGCGAGTCAGCATTACCGACTCATCGTAACACACACGTATCTGCATGGGTACGATTAAATCCGGAGCACCTACTTCGACAAGGATGACATTATCATTGCGCACCATCTTCTGCGACAGGCGTTGCAGGTAAGCAACACTATCCTCTGGGGAGGAGGCATCCATCTCAATATTGCGATATTCTATCACATTGTCACCCTCATCAAGTACGATTACGGGAATATAGTTATTGCCGTTGAGCACTTTGAGCACCAAGTTGAGGTCTGTGGTGGCATCAGCATGACTGAGCGTACGCATGGCCTCAGCCCACACCTCCATGTTGTTGCGCTCTTGACGTGAAAGGTCGCGCACAAGGGCATGAGACACGACCAGACTTGCTATTGCAATAACAACAGCAGCGATTACAAGGACTATTTTAAGTTGTTTGATACGGTCGGACATACGTTTGAGTAAAGAGAAAGAACCTTGCAGAACGGAGCGCTCAAAGTTCCTCAGCATTTACGTCGGTAAACATCGCGCTGACTTGTCTACTTATTCTCACTATATTTTCAGCAAAAATAAAAAAACTATGGGGAAAAAGGCGTAAATTTGTAGATGATTTTTTAGGGGCAGACCGAATCTTGAAACGGACTGTCGCAAAATCGCATTCATCTTCATTTCCCGACCCTTATGAAAATTACCTCCGCAGAATTTCTCATCAGCAATAGTCGCGCAGATATGTGCCCCCAGACCACCCTGCCTGAATACGCCCTCATTGGACGCAGTAACGTAGGGAAAAGCAGTCTTATCAACATGCTTACAGGGCGCAAAGGACTGGCGATGACTTCTTCCACGCCTGGTAAAACGATGCTCATCAACCACTTCATCGTTAACAAGGAGTGGCACTTGGTGGACCTCCCGGGGTACGGATATGCCAAACGTGGGAAGAAGGCGACGGAAAAATTGCAGAGCATTATCGAGCACTACATCCTGGATCGCGAACAACTCACCTGTCTCTTTGTATTGATTGATTCACGCTTAACACCACAAAAGATTGACCTTGAATTTATTGAGTGGTTGGGCGAAAACGGCATCCCCTTTGGTATTATCTTCACTAAGGCGGATAAAAACAAGGCGGGAGAACTGAAAAAGAACGTAAACCTATTCCTCAACACGCTCAAAGAGCAATGGGAAGAGTTGCCCCCACATTTCATTACCAGTTCAGAAAAACGACTGGGTCGTGAGGAATTCCTCAATTACATTGAACAACTCAACGAGATGACTACCAACCAATAGCGTCACCCTTCTGCACACATAAGCACCATGCACCAACAATACCCCTCGCGTTTGCTTGAGCAAGCCGTATCCGAAATATCGAAACTCCCCGGCATTGGGCGCAAAACGGCCTTGCGCCTTGTGTTGCACTTGTTGCGTAGGGAAGCAAAGGATGTGCATGCTTTAAGTAAGAGTCTGACGGACTTGGCAGACGGTGTAAAATACTGCCATACGTGTCACAACATTTCCGACACGGAGGAGTGTGACATTTGCGCCAATCCCTTGCGCGACCGCTCTACCATCTGTGTTGTTGAAAACATTCAAAACGTAATGGCCATCGAAAACACGGGGCAATATCGCGGATTGTACCACGTATTAGGGGGCGTGATTTCGCCGATGGACGGGATTGGTCCGCACAATCTGGAACTACAATCGTTGGTTGAACGCGTCGAAGCAGGAGGAATAGAAGAAATAATCCTGGCTCTCAACCCCACGATGGAGGGCGACACTACAAACTTCTACATCCAGCGCAAATTAGCTGGAAGCGGTGTGTGCCTCTCGGTTTTAGCACGCGGTGTCAGCGTAGGCGACGACCTTGAATATACCGACGAAGTAACACTGGGACGCTCTATCATCAACCGAACAATATTAAACTAATCATACTCCAACATCAACGGATTACTTTTACGTAACTCCAACACATCTCCCTTGATATGCGCAAACTTTACCTTTCCCTATGCATTGCATTAGGAATACTCATACTGCTGTTTGAAGAACACACCCTCCCCGCTTCGTTTCTCCCTTCAAGTCCCGAAGTAGATTATGTACTCAACCTCATATCGCTCATCGTAACCCTCGGTGGCGTATTTATTGCACTACGCCTCTTCAAGAAGGAGAAGGTCGACATCGCACAACATCAAGGCGATGAGGAGGCGTTACGCCTGAGTTACCTAAAATGGAACGGGCGCAGAATCGGCATTATATTCAGTGCAGCGTTTACCAATCTTATCATCTATTACGGAGGTTCGTTCAACGAATCTGCAATGTATAGTCTCATCATCACGCTTATAGGTGCCTTGTTTTGCTGGCCAAGCAAGTTTCAAGAAAAGTAATTCACTGCACCACCGCATTTTCTCATTCTAAATCCAACACGTTCCTCTGTGCAACTCTCGGTTATCATTGTCAATTACAATGTAAAGTACTACATAGAGCAATGCCTCCATAGCGTTCTTACCTCCATATCAACTGCTGATGTGGAGGCCGAAATCTTTGTGGTTGACAACGCTTCGTCTGACGACTCCGTAAACTATTTACACGAGCAATTTCCTCAGGAAAAGTACCCTCAGCTTCACATTATCGCCAATGCCCGAAATGTAGGATTCTCGCGTGCCAACAACCAGGCGATACGTTTAGCAAAGGGGGAATACATCCTTTTTCTCAATCCCGACACGCTTATTACAGAAGTAACACTCAAAGAGTGCCTTGATTTTACTCAAAAGCAAACCAACTTTGGAGCGCTGGGAGTGAAAATGCTATCGGAAAGCGGAGTCTTTGCCAAAGAATCGCGTCGCGGACTGCCCACGCCATGGGTTTCGTTCTGCAAAATGACAGGATTGACGGCATTATTCCCGAAGTCGCCCAGATTTGCACATTACTACATGAGTCACCTCGATAAAGAGCAGATTGCAGAAATTGAAATTATCTCCGGGGCATTCATGTTGGCGAGTCACAAGGCAATACAACAATGCGGATGTTTTGATGAAGACTTCTTCATGTACGGTGAGGACATCGACCTTTCGTACCGTATCATAAAGGGTGGATTTCAAAATTTTTACCTCCCCACCCCAATCCTGCACTATAAGGGAGAAAGCACTCAGAAGAATTCCTACCGCTATGTGCATGTATTCTACGAAGCCATGCTGATTTTCTTCCGTAAGCACTACGGGAATTTTAGCGGTTTCATCACCTTCCCCATCAAATGCGCCATCATCATACGCGCCCTGACAGCACTCATACAGCAACAAATCACCAACATCTTCCCACAGCGCGATGTTGAAATACATTTTGGATTTTTCGGTTCGAAAGCATGTTTTGAACAACTCAAACCGCTTTGCGAAAAATGGTTGTTGAGTGTCGAACACATTACGGAGAACCACATGACCGACTTGGAAGCACAACCGATTCCCCAAAAAGTAAAGTATCTCATCTTCGACCGAGACGAATACACCACAAAAGAGGTATTCGACCTGTTTGAACACTCCAATCACAAACGCTACCTGTCTCTCTTCTCCTCAAAAACGGGGAAAATTATAACAGGGGGCGAAGTGTTTAACTAATAAACTGCAAGTTCACCATGCCCATTTATTTGCGCGCCCTCGAACCTGAGGATTTGGAACTGCTTTACACCATAGAGAACGATCCCGCACTATGGGCAGTAAATACAAATACGGAACCTTATTCGCGCTTTGCGCTTCGGAAATACATTGCCGAACAACCCAACGACATTTTTCAAACGGGAATGCAGCGCCTCATCGTTTGCAAGACAACAGACGATACTGCAATAGGCATCGTAGACCTTTTTGACTTCTCCCCCCTACACAATCGTGCAGAAGTTGCCATTGCACTACTTACGAGTGAACAACAAAAAGGGCTTGGCACAGCAGCCTTAAAAGCTTTGGAAGAGCATGCACGAAAAAAGTTGCACATACGCATGCTTTACGCCTACATTTCCGAGTGCAACAACCTTAACAGCAAAAACTGCTTTTTATCAGCAGGTTATCAACAAAAAGCAACAATTCCTGCTTGGCATTACAACGGGAATGGATATGAAGACGTAAGTTTTTTTCAAATTTTACTGTAAAAAACTCTTCGCAACTCTTGTCAATTCAGAAAATAGTTGTACCTTTGCACTCGCAAACAAGGAACAACAGTTCAGAACATTCTGGTGCGGTAGTTCAGCCTGGTTAGAATACATGCCTGTCACGCATGGGGTCGCGGGTTCGAGTCCCGTCCGCACCGCCAGAATTAAGTTCCGAATTTGCACAAGGTGCGGTAGTTCAGCCTGGTTAGAATACATGCCTGTCACGCATGGGGTCGCGGGTTCGAGTCCCGTCCGCACCGCAAAAGAAAATCCTAAGCGCTGCTTAGGATTTTCTTTTGTTTTATCGACTGACACACATGATTATCTAGAACATATAGAATATCTATATCTTTTAGATAATCTCTCCCCTCAAAAACCTCAAACCACCCACGTCCACCTAAGATTTTACCCACCCAAACAAAAAAAGTCACGCATTTCTTTTGCCTATTCGATAAATTAGCGTACCTTTGCACTCGCATTTCAGCAAGAAGCGTAGCGCTCTTGTGAAAATCCCTTGCGGAAATAGCTCAGTTGGTAGAGCACAACCTTGCCAAGGTTGGGGTCGCGAGTTCGAGTCTCGTTTTCCGCTCAATTTTTCCTTGCCCAGGTGGCGGAATGGTAGACGCGCTCGTTTCAGGTGCGAGTGTTTCACGACGTGCAGGTTCGAGTCCTGTTCTGGGCACGAACCATAGGAAAAAGCAAACCAAAATAAACTGGAGAGGTGGCGGAATTGGTAGACGCGCTACTTTGAGGGGGTAGTG
Organism: Alloprevotella sp.; assembly: GCA_045121635.1. Taxonomy (GTDB): domain Bacteria; phylum Bacteroidota; class Bacteroidia; order Bacteroidales; family Bacteroidaceae; genus Alloprevotella. The sequence goes on from JBGVGJ010000035.1 coordinate 89,782, forward strand.
TCAATTGTGACGTGGGAGTTCGAGTCTCCTCCTCTTCACTTATTTTGCGGAAATAGCTCAGTTGGTAGAGCACAACCTTGCCAAGGTTGGGGTCGCGAGTTCGAGTCTCGTTTTCCGCTCAATTTCTATTATTTTTATCCCTTGCGGAAATAGCTCAGTTGGTAGAGCACAACCTTGCCAAGGTTGGGGTCGCGAGTTCGAGTCTCGTTTTCCGCTCAAAGCAATGTCCTTGTTATTTTATTAGTCAGTTCAATCCCAACAGGATTGACTTTTTCGTTTATAAAGCAACCGACAGCGCAATCATCTTTTTAAGATCTCTTACATGAACATCTACGCACGTTACTTTGACCAAGAAATAGTTGCGTCTTCATTTGAAGAACTTATTACGTTCTTGACGTCAATTCCAGAAATAAATGTCACCACCGAACTCCTTGACAGCGTCAAGGCATATATTGATAGTCCACTACCCTACCCTAAGCGCTACAAACTACGCCCACGCGTTTATTTTATACTTATAAAAACCACAGCCAAAAACATTTTGGAGTTTAAGAACAACAAGAATCAGTCGGAGAACACAAAAGCACCCTCCGACAACTCCTCACACACTTATAAGGACGAACGCATTACTTCGCTCACGGAAGAAAATCCCGGATGGTATAAAGTAACGCTCAACATTAAGCGCATGGTACATATTGAGGAACTTCAAAAATTCCAATACCAGGACAGCGCCATCACTGCTTACGTCAACAACGATTCACCTATCGAATGCTACAACCGCTTAATTGAATACATCAAAAGCAGAAAAGACATCGACCCACGCACTCAAATTCCCTCTGCCAAGAGTGAATCCTTCAAATTTGAATACATCGGCGCAAACGTCCGCTTTACCGAAGCACAACCCAACACCGAATAGACAAGAATACCAATAGCATTACACACAGTCTGTGCACGAGGCACAGAAAACCCATAAAGTGCTTTGCTGTTCAAATTCTTTAATGTAATTTTGCACCGCAAAAGGTTAGGTTCCGTAGCTCAGTTGGATTAGAGCAACGCCCTTCTAAGGCGTGGGTCTTGGGTTCGAGCCCCAACGGAATCACTTTAATCGCAGAGGGTGTGTCGAAATACAAAATTTCGGCACACCCTCTTTAGCAGGGTAAGAATGTGTAAAATGCAAGGCGCTGAAATTAAGAATGAAGGGAGTGTACGGAAGTACATGACCAAATTCGAAATTGATGAGCAACGTAGCAGTTTGCACATTATGACACAGCGTCTTTCTTTAACCCCGAAATATACCACTACTAGAATCCTGTTTGCAACATTCGTTCTCGTCCAAAATACGCACAAAAAAGGATTGAAAACTTTCGCTTTCAATCCTTTTTGAGCCTCTTGTCGGATTCGAACCAACGACCCCGAGATTACAAATCACGTGCTCTGGCCAACTGAGCTAAAGAGGCAATAGGTTTTGAGGAATAACCCTCTTACCATGTCACAAATTAGAAGTAAACGTTGTTCCTTCCCGTTTGCGAGTGCAAAGGTAGCACATATATTTGAATTGACAAATAGTTTGAAGACTTTTTTGAAGAAAATTATATAAAAAAGTACCATTATACACATCCCAAAGACAAAAAGTGTACCCCAAAGGACTGAATGATACGCAAAAGTCTCCTTACCGCCCACCCGGAAAAGGTTTTCGAGAGGGTGTAGTGTACTGAATAAGTTGACACTTTAAACTTATTCAGTACACTACAATATTCGTTACACCAACGCGACTTCCACCAGCACTCTCACAATGACGCCAGAATATATTCTCCCCTAATTGCGTAAATCAAGCATATGCAATCTGAAACCATCCATAAGGCAACTACGGTCGACACTGCCATTTACTCCATCCATCACACCTGAATCGGTATATTGCCACATCATAAAGTTCACGCCATCGGAAAGTTCTGGAACCTCCATGCGATAACGAGCAATCATCCACTGATAACCGTCAAAATGCCCGACAAGATGCTTATTGTAAAAATTCTGATATGTGTAAAGCAATGGCTTACATCCATAGTAGTGCTCAACCTCTACAACAAACTGTTTGAGATCACGAATAAACTTCTCATGACTCACACGACCCCTCACCTCCACATCCACAATAGGAATCAAGTCCTGCTCATGAACTCTGACATGCTTCTTCATATGCTTTGCCTGACGCTTCCAATTCACATTAGGACGATAGAAATGATAACTTCCAACACGCAATCCGGCTCTACGCGCCTCAACAACATTCTTGCTGTACATACGATCTACAAGTGTCTCCCCCTCGGTAGCTTTTACGTAAGCATACCCAATTTGGTTACTCGCCACCACGCGCTGCCAGTCAATCACCCCTTGATAACGACTCACATCAATCCCCTCCACATAGCGTTTAGCAACATAAACATTTGAGGATAAAACAGGAAGCGCCCGTTGCGCACAAATCTTCTCCTTCTGCATCGGTATTACAGGCAATGCATCAGGAACAGCAATGGACGAAGTCGCTCTCCCCTTAACACCTCCATCTTCACGCACCTTAGCATGCATAGGTAACAATATAAGGAGGGCACTCATTATAAATATATAGCGACACATTTACAATCAAGAAATATTAGGTTTATAAAAAAGGGCGTACCACAAACTAACGGTACACCCTTTAAAGATTTGCATGTGTGCACAACACACATCACATAATATATTCACTCGGATTTAGAAGCGGAGCAACTGACCAGGACGAAGTGTTGTCTTCTTTGTAATACGATTAATCTTACAAAGTTGAGCAACAGAAGTACCCGTGCGACTTGAAATGCGCGAGAGACTATCCCCCTTACGTACCTTATAGTAACGCTTACCAGCATCTGCCACATTACCCTTAGTTCCAGCACCGGTAAAGTAGCGACTTGACTGCTGTTTGCGGAACATGTAGGTATCACCTGTTACGTCCTGATTTGCGAAGTCAAAAAGGAACGCAGGATTTATCGCTTCACCCATTACGCGTGTTTCGAAGTGGAGGTGTGAACCATAAGAGCGACCGGTATTACCGCCCAAACCAATGGGTTGACCTGCCTTTACTTCTTCATTTACATCGCAAAGATACTTTGAGAGGTGGGCATAAATCGTTTCCAACCCATTCTCGTGGCGCAACACAACGTACTTACCATAACCACGGCGTTCATAACGCACGATGCGCACTTTACCATCAAATGCAGCATAAATCGTGTCACCGGTTTGCACCTTTACATCAATACCTTTATGCATACGACGGAAGCGGGGGCGATAACCAAATCCACTCGTCACCTTGCGACTCGTTGTAGGCATACTGAAACCACGCAAATCGATTTCAAGACTGTCGGGAACATCCGCACGAGAATAGCAGTGAGTAGACGCATTGTCCCAACTCTTGTAGAGGTCATCTATTTCATCCTCCACTTCAAGCATGAGAACCATCGCCACAGAGTCTGCCGCTTGCAGCTTCTTATCGATTGGAGCCTGCTTGGCAATCAAGTCTTGGCCGACAGCCGTTTGAACTGCGGAGAAGACAACAATTCCAGCAAGCAAGCGTTTAATTGTTGTAAAAATCATGTGCATAAGGGTTTAACGGGTGCAAAGTTACGATTTTCTGTTAACACCTGCCAAACAAATAGTTCACTTTTTAATAAAAAAGTCCTACAAAATCAGACAATTACCCTACTTTTCCCCTCAAATCTACGACCATTCATATCATCTACGAGCAAGAACAGGTTTCAGAACGGAGTTCATGAACACGAAAAAAGAGCGGCATCGTAACACACAAAACCACGGCATCGCACCGTATGTTTTATATCGCATCAGTTTACAGAACGACTGAGGGTGTGGCGAAATTTGCATATCGCCACACCCTCATTGTTTCACTTAAATCGTGGGTATAAAAATTACTCCTTACCCTGATTGTAACGGTCATTCAAACCCTTTACCACATCAGCAGTAATGTCAAGTTGGGGATTATTATTCAAAATCACGGCACGTGTAAGGATGAGCGTGAAATTGTGCACCTTATTATAGTCAGCAAGGAAGCTCTGAATGCTGTCTTCGAGAGCCTTGTTAAATGCCTGTTCCTTCTCTGCAAACTGCTGCGCATACTTTGCTTGAAGTTGCTCCACATCAGCCTGTTGCTTAGCAAAAGCCGCCTGCGCATTATTAAATTCCGCTTCATTCATAAAGCGACCTTCTTGAAGTTTCTGCTGAATCTCAGCATACTTGTTTTGAAGCGCAGCTGTCTTCTTGCCGATTGTTGCTTGATAACCGTTGTAAGTCGTTTCAAGTTCTTGACGGCAATCAAGGTAATACTGATACTGCGCTTGAAGCGTATCCATATCCACGTATGCCACAGTAATTGCAGGAGCGACAACCGTAGAGTCATTGCTATTCTGAGGAGCAGCCTGATTGTTGCAGTTACATGCTACGAAGAGTGCGCACACTGCGAGAGAAAGAATTTTAGAAATTGCGTTCATAGTTGTATAATAGTTTTTTTAGTTGACAAGTAAACAAGGTACGAGTAAACGAGAGTGTTTGAGAAGGCAAGCGCCCAAGGATGTCTCCACCCGCATGGGCTTTCTCCGTTGGTTTTATACCGACCTATGGTTCTCATTTCTCCGTTCTCATTTCTCCTCGCGCTCCCTCACCCTGTTGGGATTATCCTTACGCATTTTGCGATCCATAGACTGCACGCAGTGTATTCCCTTTTTGTTCAAGTTGCGGTTGCCATCGATATGGGTGTGCACAAACTTCTTACCCACCAATACTTTTATGGCAAGCAACAAGAGGGCTGCGGCAACTATTGCAAGGATGATGAGAAATAATTGAAACATTCTTTGTATATTTGCGACTCAAATCGCCCACAAAGGTAAAACGAATAATTCATATAACCATAATTTTTAAATATTTTAACGAACACCTATTATGAATAGCAACTCAATATTGCAGCCCAAGGCTGTGTTTGACTGTTTTGAGGCCATCTGCCAAGTGCCCCACCCCTCTAAGCGTGAGGAGAAGATGATTGCCTTTTTGGAAAAGTTTGGCAAGGACCTCGGTCTTGAAACTAAGGTTGACAAGACAGGTAATGTATTGATTAAGAAACCCGCTACCGCTGGTATGGAAGGCCGCAAGACAGTTGTGCTTCAGAGCCACTTTGACATGGTGTGCGAGAAGAACAACGACACTGTTTTCGACTTTGACAACGACGCGATTCAAACTTACATCGACGGCGAATGGTTGAAGGCGAAGGGCACTACGCTTGGTGCTGACGACGGCATCGGAGTAGCGATGCAAATGGCTATTCTTCAAGCGACTGACATTGCTCACGGTCCGCTCGAATGCCTCTTCACTCGCGACGAAGAGACAGGTCTTACAGGCGCAATGGGACTCGAACCCGGTTTTATTACAGGCGATTACCTCATCAACCTTGACTCTGAAGACGAAGGCCAGATTTTCGTAAGTTGTGCCGGAGGTGCGCGCACCAATGCGGAATTTGCGTTTACAGAAGAAGAACTTCCAGCGGGCTACTTCTGCTTCAAGGTGGGCGTAAAGAATCTTACGGGTGGTCACTCGGGAGATGACATCAACAAGAACCGTGCGAATGCCAACAAGCTCCTCGTGCGCTACCTCTGCAACGAAATGGAGAAGATGGATCTTCGCCTTATTGACATTCAAAGCGGTGGTCTTCACAACGCCATCCCTCGTGAAGGTTGGGCACTTTGTGCTGTTCCCATGAAGATGAAGGAACAGGTGCGCATTGACCTCAATGTGTATAGCGCAGCGTTGGAAGAAGAATTTCCCCAAACCGAGCCCAACATGCTTTGGGAACTTTCAAGCGAACCCGCAGCAACTACTTGCATCGCACCTGCAGTAGTGAAGCCCATGCTCCTCTCGCTCCACGCCCTTCACAACGGTGTGTATGCCATGAGTCAGGACATGGAAGGTCTTGTTGAGACTTCCACCAACCTCGCAAGCATCCGCAAGCAGGAAGGCAAGATTGTGGTGACTACAAGTCAGCGCAGTTCGGTAGCAAGCGGTCGCGAAAACATGTCATCAGTAGTGCGCGCGTGCCTCGAACTCGGTGGTGCGAAATGCGACACCGGCGAAGGTTACCCCGGTTGGAAGATGAATCCCAAGAGTGAGATTCTCCGCATCGCAACTGAAAGTTACCGCTCATTATATAATAAGGAACCCAAAATCCTCGCCATCCACGCCGGACTTGAGTGCGGACTCTTCAGCGAAAAATACCCACAACTCGATATGATTAGCGTAGGTCCGACCCTCCGTGGCGTGCATTCTCCTGAAGAACGCCTCCACATCCCCTCTGTCCAGATTGTGTGGGATCACCTTTTGGATATTTTGAAGCGTGCATAGTGTAATAATTTTTTTTAAGGAGAAAGGAGAAAGCGCCATGCGGGGCAATATTATAGTCTGCATGGTCCTTCTCATTTCTCATTTTGAAGTTCTTTCTCCTTTCTCATTTCAAAAAACATGGACATCATCCACCTACTCCCCGACTCCGTTGCCAATCAGATTGCTGCCGGCGAGGTGATTCAGCGCCCCGCTAGTGTGGTAAAGGAATTGGTAGAGAATGCTATTGACGCGGGAGCTACTGCTATACAAATACATATCGTTGACGCCGGAAAGACTATAATTCAAGTGATTGACAACGGTAAGGGCATGAGCGAAACGGATGCACGCATGGCTTTTGAGCGCCACGCCACCTCAAAGATTCGCACCGCCGAGGACCTCTTCACGCTCCAAACTATGGGATTTCGTGGCGAGGCCCTTCCCTCTATTGCCGCTGTAGCACAGGTGGAACTCCGCACCCGCCTGGCGGGAAACGACTGTGGCACCTGCATCCAAATTGAAGGGTCAAAGATCATCAACAGTGAGGTAGTGATGTGTCCGCAGGGGGCAAACTTCATCGTTAAGAACTTGTTCTTCAACATCCCTGCCCGACGCAAGTTCCTCAAGTCCAACCAAACAGAACTCAACAACATCCTGCAAGAATTTGAGCGCATCACGTTGGCGCATCCAGACATTGCGTTCTCTCTGCATCACGGCGAAAGTCAGTTGTATAACTTACCCCCCAAAAACTTCCACCGTCGCATCATCGACCTCTTTGGCAAGCGCTACGAGAAACTCCTGGTACCTGTCAGCGTCGAAACGTCGCTTGTAAACATCAACGGCTTTGTTGGCCTCCCCACGAGTGCGAAAAAGAAAGGATGCCCCCAATTCTTCCTCACCAACGGTCGCTATATGCGCCACCCCTACTTTGCCAAGAGCGTCGTTACCGCCTTCGACCGCCTTATCGCCGAGGGCGACCAAGTGCCCTTCTTCATCAATCTCACCGTAGATCCGGCGAAATTGGATGTCAACATCCACCCGCAAAAGACGGAAATTAAGTTTGAAGACGACACGGCAATCTTCCAGATTTTGCAGGCCGCCATACGCGAAACACTCGGGCGCCACAATGCTGTGCCCAGCATTGACTTCGACACCGAAAACCGCCCCGACATTCCCAGCATCGGCAGTTTTGAACCCTCAGAGGACAACCCCTTCTTCGTTCCTCCCACCATTGAGGTTGACGATTCATTCAACCCCTTTGCCACCTCCTCCACACAAACAGAGCGCCCCGAGCGCAATTGGAGTGCTCCAACATCGGCGCCTAAGGAATGGAAAAGTCTGTATGACACACTCATTCCGCAGCAAGAGGACGACCCCGTGGAAGAACAAACCTCACTACTCTCTGCCCTCGGACTTGACAACGAAAGTCTGTGGGCAAAGGGATGCACCGATGTGCTGCAAGTGCGTGGACGCTACATCATTACACAAACGCACAATGGGTTGCTTATTGTCGACCAACACCGCGCCCACATCCGCGTGCTCTATGAGCAGTACATGAAGCAATTCTCCACCGAGCGCAGCATCTCGCAGATGCTCCTACTCCCCTTGCTTGTGCAACTCTCTCCAAAGGAGATCGGCACGCTTTCGCTTATTGAGAGCGAACTGGAAGCATCGGGATTTGAACTCAGCGCTCTCGGAGGCGGAGACTATCAGATATTGGCGGTTCCGGCAGGAACTGAGAATGCGCACCCGGAGCAAATGCTTGTAGAACTTCTCAACTCCGACATCACCACTGAGAACCTACACGAGCGCATCACGCACACCATTGCAAATGTGCTTTCACAACGCTCTGCCATCGCCTACGGTCAATACCTCACACAGGCAGAGTGCACCGACCTCCTCGACCATCTTTTTGACCTCCCCACGTCAACCTTCACCCCCAACGGCCAGCGCATCTATGCCGTAATGACGGACGGAGAATTGAACCACACATTTGGGTAGATTGCGAGAGCAATCATACCCTCAAAAATGCGAAAAAATGCGGGATATTTATGCTGTTAACAAGTGTTAACCGATTTGCATTTCGCTCTGAAATATTGTATATTTGCAGTACAGAAGTGGAGATAGTCCTAAACATCAGGGTTATCTCCACTTCTTTCGTTCACAAGGTTACTTATTGGGAGCAAAAAAATAAGTATTATCGTTTTTACAAGGTAACTTATCGGTACGACAAGGTAACTTATCGTTTTTCCAAGAATAAACATTGTTGCGATTTTGAGGGATGTGAATGTTAATGTATGTTAAAGTATTGAGTAAAAAATGAGGAAAAATTAAGGGAGGATGAAAGGTGAAAGGTTAACAGTGAAAAGTAATGGGTTATAGATTAACAATGAGAGGGTGTGGGTTAAAATAGCACTCCCCGCACGGCAACTATTACCTACTAATTACTACCTACTAAAAACCACCTTCTACCCCCCTATCCTTGCCACCTCTACTCATCAAAACGTGTATATTCATATTTGCGACTTTGCAAAACCATCTACTATCACCACGCAATGCTTCGGCACATTTTGAAATACAAAATAACAGCATTTTATATCGTGAAGAAACCATTTTTTCAGACAAAAATAACTTTTACTTTCACCTCCTCAAAAAAGCACACATAAAACTTTTGTGTGCAATTTCAAAAAAAATATAAAAAATCTTGGTAGTGTGGGGATTGTTCAATAACTTTGCAGATGACCATGTATATACTGTAAAATTAACGTTATATAAACATTTTTTAACAATGGCAAACGAAAAAAGAGTTTACACCTTCGGTAATGGTGAAGCTGAAGGACGTGCTGACATGCGTAACACGCTTGGCGGTAAGGGTGCTAACCTCGCGGAAATGAACCTTATTGGTGTTCCCGTTCCTCCCGGTTTCACAATCACTACTGACTGCTGTAACGAATACTACGAAGTAGGTAAGGACAAGATGGTTGAAATCCTCAAGAGCGATGTTGAAAAGGCGATCAACCACGTTGAAGGTTTGATGAACAGCAAGTTCGGCGACCTCGAAAATCCCTTGCTCGTATCAGTACGCTCTGGTGCTCGCGCTTCAATGCCCGGTATGATGGACACTATCCTCAACCTCGGTTTGAACGACGATGTAGTAGCTGGTATCATCCGCAAGACTGGTAACGCTCGTTTCGCTTGGGACTCTTACCGTCGTTTCGTTCAGATGTACGGTGACGTTGTTTTGGGTATGAAGCCCGTAAACAAGGAAGACATCGATCCATTTGAAGCTATCATCGAAGAAGTTAAGGAAGCTAAGGGCGTTAAGCTCGACAACGAACTCGAAGTTGCTGACCTCCAGGAACTCGTTGTTAAGTTTAAGGCTGCTGTAAAGGCTCAGACAGGTAAGGACTTCCCCAACGACGCTTACGAACAGTTGTGGGGTGCTATCTGTGCAGTATTTGACTCTTGGATGAACGACCGTGCTATCCTCTACCGTAAGATGGAAGGTATTCCCGCTGAATGGGGTACTGCTGTAAACGTACAGGCAATGGTATTCGGTAACATGGGTGACACTTCTGCAACTGGTGTTTGCTTCTCTCGCGACGCTGGTTCTGGTGAAAACCTCTTCAACGGTGAATGGCTCGTTAACGCTCAGGGTGAAGACGTAGTAGCAGGTATCCGTACTCCTCAGCAGATTACACTTGAAGGTTCACGCCGTTGGGCAGCACTTCAGGGTATTTCTGAAGAAGAACGTAAGGCTAACTTCCCCTCAATGGAAGAAGCAATGCCCGAAATCTACGCTGAACTCGATGCCCTCCAGACTAAGCTTGAAAACCACTACCGCGACATGCAGGATATGGAATTCACAGTTCAGGAAGGTAAGCTTTGGTTCCTCCAGACTCGTAACGGTAAGCGCACAGGTGCTGCTATGGTTAAGATTGCTATCGACCTCCTTCACGAAGGTATGATCGACGAAAAGACTGCAATCCTCCGTTGCGAACCCAACAAGCTCGATGAACTCCTCCACCCCGTATTTGACAAGGCTGCTCTCGCTGCTGCTAAGGAAATCACAAAGGGTCTTCCCGCTTCTCCCGGTGCTGCTTGCGGTCAAATCGTATTCCACGCTGACGACGCTACAGAATGGGCTGCTCAGGGCAAGAAGGTAATCATGGTTCGCGTTGAAACTTCTCCCGAAGACCTCGCAGGTATGGCGGTTGCTGAAGGTATCCTCACAGCTCGTGGCGGTATGACTTCTCACGCAGCAGTTGTTGCTCGCGGTATGGGTAAGTGCTGCGTATCAGGTGCAGGCGCTATCAATGTTGACTACTATGCTAAGACTGTAGAAGTTGCAGGCGTTGTATATAAGGAAGGTGACTTCATCTCATTGAACGGTACTACAGGTCGCGTTTACGCAGGTCAGATTCCTACTCAGGAAGCAGAACTCAGCGGTGACTTCGCAGAACTCATGGACCTCTGCTCTAAGCACTCAAAGCTCGTAGTTCGTACAAATGCTGATACTCCCCACGATGCTACTGTAGCTCGTAACTTCGGCGCTGTAGGTATCGGTCTCTGCCGTACAGAACACATGTTCTTTGAAGCAGAAAAGATCGTTGCAATGCGCGAAATGATTCTTTCTCAGGATTCAGAAGGTCGCGAAAAGGCACTTGCTAAGATTCTCCCCTACCAGAAGGCAGACTTCGTTGGTATCTTCAAGGCTATGGACGGTTGTCCCGTGAACGTTCGTCTCCTCGACCCCCCTCTCCACGAATTCGTACCCCACGATCTCAAGGGTCAGCAGGAAATGGCTGAAGCTATGGGCGTAACTGTTGAATACATCCAACAGCGCGTTCACTCTCTCGCTGAAGCTAACCCCATGCTCGGTCACCGCGGTTGCCGTCTCGGTAACACATATCCCGAAATCACTGCAATGCAGACTCGCGCTATCCTCGGTGCTGCTTGTCAGTTGAAGAAGGAAGGTCTCAATCCTCAGCCCGAAATCATGGTGCCCCTCACTGGTATCCTCTACGAATTCGAAGCTCAGGAAAAGGTGATCCGCGAAACTGCTGCTAAGGTATTTGCTGAAGAAGGCGTAGAAGTTCCCTTCAAGGTTGGTACAATGATCGAAATTCCTCGTGCTGCCCTCACAGCTAACCGCATCGCAAGCCGCGCTGAATACTTCTCATTCGGTACTAACGACTTGACTCAGATGACATTCGGTTACTCTCGTGACGACATCGCTTCATTCCTCCCCGTATACCTCGAAAAGAAGATCTTGAAGGTAGACCCCTTCCAGGTTCTCGACCAGAACGGTGTAGGTCAGCTTGTTGAAATGGCAGTTGAAAAGGGTCGTCAGGTTCGTCCCGAACTCAAGTGCGGTATCTGTGGTGAACACGGTGGTGAACCCACTTCTGTTAAGTTCTGCCACAAGGTTGGTCTCAACTACGTATCTTGCTCACCCTTCCGCGTGCCCATCGCTCGCCTCGCTGCGGCACAGGCTGCTGTGGAAGAAGCTAAGTAATTCCAATAATTACAGCATAAATTTAACCGCTCCCTCAACGTTGAGGGGGCGGTTATTTATTTAGCGAGATGAGGAGTTAGGAGATTAGGGATTAGAGATTAGAGGGGGAAGGCGTAGGAACATAATACATGGGAAAATTTCACTTGACAGGTACGGACGCACGACTCAAGTAATCCCTGTCTGCGAGAAACAATGTTTGACACAAGAACAAAAGAACACACATAGCTCTGCGCCCGTCTGCGTGAGAAAATCTATACTTATGTTCTTCTGTCTAAAAAACTATGTGCAACTCCAAGTGATTTCCTCCTGTAGAATGCTTATGACTGTACGCAAAATGGGCGACAAACTAAAAGTCTGTCGCCCATTGTTTATATGAGATTTAAGAGGGTGTATTACTTGATACCCAACTTCTTAGCAATCTTCTTGGGAAGCGCATCCTTGTGAATAACGATGTTCATAGTCTTGTAAGCAACGAATGCCTTTGTAGCGTAGAACTTACCCTTGTAAGGACCGTATTCACCCCATGAGTTCTTCACCATGAAGTATTCCTTACCGTTCTGGTCCTTTGCAAGACCATAAACCTGCATACCGTGGTCATCAGTGGTTTCCCAGTTATCGTAGGCCACCTGACGCATTTCCTGAGTGATAGTCATTTCATCGTCACCACCAGAGATTGTAGCACCCTTGAAGTTGTCACCTGTCCAACGAGCAGCATCAGAACCAGTCTTGTCGTTTGCCTTACCGTTAGAGGGCACACTTGCAACACCTGTACGAGCGTTGAAGCCCTTTTCACTTACGTCAGAACCCCAAGCGAAAGTGTAACCGTTGCGAACTGCTTCGTCCATCACCTGCATGAATTCGTCGAGGGGAAGATTGTAGCTTTCTGCCCAACGCCAGTTGTCCTGAATTTCGAGAACGAACTTTGTGTAGAAGGGGTGGTGAGTGTAACTTGTAAGAGAAACATAATCATCGGGATTCAAACCAAGTTCTTCAGCATAAGACTTGGGAGTGAACTTCTTACCGTCTACTTCAAACTCAGTGGGGAGTGCACCGAAGTAGTTAGTGTAGATAGCGTTCAAGTCCTTGCGCCAAACGGGATTGATCTTCTTGAGTTTACCCTTAGCGAGTGCTTCAACATACGCAGTAGTTACAGCGTCAAGTTGGTTGGCATTGAAGAGTGAATCGCCATAAGGAGTACCAGGAGCAGGCATTGCAGACTGGGGAACGAGACCGTAATTCTTCAAGCAGTAGATAGCATCGTAGAAAGAACCGCCCTGTGAGAAAGAAGCGTCACCATGCGTACGGATAGCCTTGTCAGCACGATCCATGTAAGTGTTGAACACAAGGAATGATTCGCAAAGGTCTACTTCACCCTTACCCATACGGAGGATTTCTGATTCAAAGAATGCAAATGCTGAATATGACCAACAAGTACCACTCTGATTCTGGTCCTTGATAGGAGTAATTGCATTTTCCTTAATCACTTCGTACACAAGAGTGTCCTTCTTCTCCTGTGCAGTAGCGCCAATCGCCAAAACTGCGAGCGCGAGAGTTAAAAATTTCTTCATTAAAAAAAATTATTTAGTTAGGTTTTGAGTTTTGAGTTTTTAAGGTTGAAGACATTAAAGGGTTTGCGATTCCAAGAATGCTTCTACTTCTGCCGTGTGGTAAGGAATGCGCTCGTCACCAAGGAAGCGGCAACCATCGGCAGTAATCAGCACATCATCTTCGATACGGATGCCACCGAAGTCCTTATAGGTGTCAATAACATCAAAGTTGAGGAAGTCCTTGTTGATGCCTTCCTTACGCCAAAGGTCGATGAGGTCGGGGATGAAGTAGATACCGGGTTCGTCGGTCACTACAAAACCTTCTTCCAAGCGGCGCCCGAAGCGCAGGCTGGCAGTACCGAACTGACTGCTGGGGCGCGTTTCCGCATCGTAACCTACGTGGATTTGTCCGAGACCTTCCATGTCGTGCACGTCCATACCCATCATGTGACCCAAGCCGTGGGGCAAGAAGAGGGCGTGAGCACCTGCCTGAACAGCATCCTCCGTATTGCCCTTCATAAGACCAAGCGCCTTCAAGCGTTCTGTCATCAAGCGACACACATCCATATGCACATCATAGTAACGTACACCGGGACGACAGTGCGTGAGTGCCAAGTCATGGCAATCTACTACAATGTCATAAATATCCTTTTGGCGCTGCGTGAACTTACCGGAGATGGGCGTCGTACGCGTATGGTCCGAACAATAATGGTTCACGGTTTCTGCTCCAGCATCTACGAGGAGCAAGCGTCCTGCTTCCAACTCGCGATTGGAGGGATAACCGTGGAGCACTTCACCATGCATGGAAACGATGCTCTGAAACGAACAGATGGCCCCGTGAGACGCAGCAATACCGTCGAGTACGCCACCGATGTAGCGCTCTGTAACGCCAGGTTTTGCCAAGGTCATCGCCGCCGTGTGCATCAAGTAACCGATGTGACTTGCACGCTCCATTTCAGCAATTTCTTCTGCCGACTTCTTTGAGCGCAACTTCACTACCGCGTTGATCAACGCCAAAGATGCTTCTGCCTTCTGCTGCGAAGGATGGATACCCGTAAGATCCATCAACTGAATCATCGTGTCGTGACGATAAGGGGGCAAGAAGTGTACCTTTCTGCCCTGCGACTTCGCCGTTGAAACGAGTTCTGCCAACTGCGACATGGGAGCAGTCTGCTCTACGCCACTCTGTTGCGCCATTTCGACAACAGAAGTCACGCTGCCATACCAAACGATATCGTCAATATCAATTTCATCACCCACAAGGGTTTCCACACCGCTCTCGCAGTCAATCACACCGACAAGACCGTCACGGTGTTGACCGAAGAAGTAAAGGAAACTACTGTCCTGACGGAACTTGTAAGCATTGGCAGGATAATTCATCGGCGCATCATTGTTACCGAAAAGGAGAATCAACCCCTCACCTACCAACTGGCGCAACGCAGCGCGGCGTTCAACGTATGTTTCTCTTGAAAAAAGCATAGTAACTTAAAGGCTTTGCCTCATAAAACACCCGTATCAATGGGGCATAGAAAGGCATTTTATAAACTCCTTGCAAAGTTACATAAAATTACTGAATTACAGGAGCGCGTCGCTCGTATTTACCCAAAAATCTTTAACTTTGCCTTGCATAAATAACTCTTCTTATTTGCAATGGGAAATAACATCAACCATAATAAAGAATTACTGCGCAATGCCGGACTCGTATTAGAGGGCGGTGGTATGCGTGGTGTATTCACAGCAGGCGTATTAGACTACATGCTTGATGCGAAGATTTACCTACCCTACGGGGTGGGCGTTTCGGCGGGTGCATGCCACGGTCTCTCCTACATGAGTCGTCAGCGCGAGCGTGCCCGAAAATCTACGCTCGACATCATGTACACCCGCTCCTACGTGGGACTCAAATACTGGCGCAAGCAGCGTAGTATACTCGACATGGACTTCCTTTACAACACGTTGCCGCGCGAAATCTATCCTTACGATTACGACACCTATTTCGCTAATCCCGCCATCTATGAGATTGTGACGACAAACTGCTTGACGGGCGAACCCAACTACTTCACGGATAAGGAGAGCGAAGACCGCATTCTCACTCTTGCCCGCGCTACGAGCAGTCTGCCTTACATCAGTCCGATGGTGGAAGTTGACGGGGTGCCCATGCTCGACGGAGGTATTTCCGACAGTATCCCCTTGCAGCGTGCCATAGATTGCGGACACGACTTCAATGTGGTTGTACTCACCCGCAACGCTGGTTTCCGCTTTAACTCCGGTTTCTACCGCCGCACCGCCTTTATCTATCGCAAATATCCCAACTTGCGTAAAACCCTTGCGCGCCGCAACGAGATGTACAACGCGCAGATGGAGTTGGTAGAGAGATTGGAGCGCGAAGGCAAGATTCTTGTTATCCGCCCCGAGCGCCCCTTGGAAGTCGGCCGCCTTTGTAAAGACCCCGAAAAGATGCGCCGCCTTTATGATGAAGGATATGAGGTGGCGAAACGCACCTTTGAAAAATTTTTACAGTAGACAAGTTTATAGGTACGAGCAGTCAAGATGGTTTGCGAGATAAATGATAAGAGTCCCGCCAGGTATTTCTCATTTCTCCTTTCTCATTTAATCCTGCTTCGCAGTCTTGACCTCCTTCGCACCTCGGCAATTCAAGCAAGCTTGATTGCACTCGGTTTGTCGTCGGTTCACCTTTCCCCAAGATGATTCTCCACATTTTCAACCCCTCCCACGACGAGGCCCTTGGTTTTGGTTCTCCGTATTACGTTCCCACGAAAGCAGCGATGTTGCTTGCGCGGGAACGTTGTACGTTGCCCGAACTGTGGGCAAAACCGGGGGATGCGATACTTTTAACGGATGATCGGGAGCGCCCTGTTGCTAACGATACGGACAAACCCTTCCTTTATATATACAAGCGCGAACTCACCCCTAAGTTCATCCGTCAAATCACGCGCATCGAACCCTGGGGATGGAATGCTTATCTACGCCACACCCTGCGCCGTCTCGGCATTCCTGACGCACTTCTCCCCACAGATGAGGAGTTGGAACATCGTCGCCGCTTGAGTAGTCGAGAAACCGCCATCACCCTACTCCATCGTCTAACGGCAGAGGATGAAACGCTTGCCGGGCGCGCCACCTGGTGCACCACGATTGAAGACGCTTGGCAAGCGGTTCGCACTTACGGCAGGGCAATGGCGAAGTCCCCCTGGTCAAGTAGCGGACGAGGTGTTTTTCGCGTTGAAGCGGAGGATAATGTAATTCCCGCAGACGCCCGTATGCGCAATATTATTAAGCAGTATGGAGGGATTGCCATTGAGGAATTTTGCGACCGTGTGCAAGACTTCGCCTTAGAATTTTACGCCCACACGGACGGCACCATTACCTACGCAGGACTCTCCGTGTTTAACACCTCAGTGGGTGGCAATTACTTAGGACAGGTTGATGGAACACAGGAAGAACTACAAAACCTCATCAGCAATTACCTATCTTGGGATAAGATTGACAAATGCATCCAACGACTGATACACCATTTGCAGGTTCTAATAGAAGGGAATTACACTGGTTCCTTAGGTGTTGACCTTATGGTCATAAAAAAAGATGAAGCACACCTGCTCCACCCTTGTGTTGAAATAAACCTTCGTAATACTATGGGACACGTTGCTTTGCTCTTAAATGGTGAACGGGAAAAGGGGAAAGTTTCGTTATAGAAACAACGGTGAACGATGAAGGAGGCACGACACATTAAGTCCTCCATTCATCGTTCACCGTTTATCGTTCGTCTTGCCCTTTAACCTTTCATCATTAAACTTTACTCGTTCCACCACTACGTCTGAACTCACTCGGAGACTTACCAAAATGTGTACGCACGTATTTGCCAAAGAAACTTGAATTGGGGAATTGCAATTGGAAAACGATTTCTTTGATAGACAAGTCTGTATGAAGCAGGTAATAACGTATATCGTTTTCTATGAACTCGGTAATCCATTGTAATGCCGTTCTGCCCGAAACTTTCTTACATACCTCAGAAAGGTGCTTTGCCGTAACACAAAGTTCGGAAGCATAGTGTTCAATAAATCTATGACGAGGACGCGTAGTTTCAAGCAAGTTAATAAAGCGCAAGAAGAGTTTTTCACTCTGCCCCACCTCATACTGCTTCGCCGCCAATTCCTCAAACATATGTGCGCCAATAAGTTCACAAATTAAACCCTTAACCAACATATGAATCACCTCCTCACGATAAGCATGACTGGTGTCCTCCAACTTCAAACGCAGCAGCACTGCATAATGGTTGAAGATGGTCAGTTCCTTCTCTGTGAGTCTCAACACATGGAAGGAACGGTCAAGGTTTAAGAGCGCACCGACAATCATTTGCGTGTTGGGTACACAGTCCATAAGCATACGGCGTGATACAACCATATAACTACCGCGCAAACCATCATCACCCTCTACCTCACGGCGGAAGGTTGAATTAGGTTTACACACCACAATATCACCAGCAGCAGCCTCTATCGTAACGCCGTTGATTTCCAACTCACCTTTCCCCTCACGAATAAAGAGAAAGATAGCATCCATCATTTGAGCATACTCACCATCACCAACAGTCAAACCATGCTTCACCTGTTCGGCATCGCTCACAATGATGAAATCCTCACAAGCATAAGTATACTCACTTGACAGCGCAAGCATATCTTTTATCGTAATTTCGTCAATCATGTTTGGGATTAAATTATGTTTACAGGTGCAAAGATAAAAACTATATCTCACATATGGAGTTTTGGCAAAACAAACATTTATGTCCTATTTTACGGATTCTATACTCATTCAAAAAATACTTATTGTTTTACCTTAAATTCCATAAGTAAGGGAAGGTGATCACTAAACCCTCCGTTATAGAAAGCACCAGAATAGTTTCGCTTGGGACGATACGTAATCGGAAAATCAGAGTTCGCAGGAGAAAGCAAGAAAGGATAAGCAAGAATACGACAAACTTTTGAAGCCTGCAAGGGAGCATCCACATTATAGAACGCACCAGAAAGGATAATGTGGTCGATGCTGTTCCACTCTTGTTGAAAGATATACGTACCGGTAATTTCTTGATGTTCCACACATGTCGGCATAACATCATAAAGTGCATCCTCCCTGAAAACATCCGTTTCAGCACCCTCCACTCGCAACACATTTTTCAGAGAAGCATCCTGTGCCTCATCATTCATATCTCCCAGCACAACAATTAGAGCACCAGGTCGCTGCTGCTGAATACTATCAACCTTATGGCGAATAACCAGAGCAGCACGACAACGATGCGCTTCCGTTTCTGCCCTTCCCCCGCGTCTGCTTGGGAAGTGAGCGACAAATACGGATAATGTGTCTAACGTAGGAAGAAGACCTTCAACCAACAGAACATCACGGGTCGGCCGCTGTCCGTCGACTATGGGAACGCGTAATCCTTCATTACGAAAAGGACGGAAACGACCGGGTTGATACAAGAGCGCAACATTTATACCACGAAGGTCCGGACCGTTTGTTAAGATATATTCATACCCCAAACGTGCCAAGGAAGTACGCCGTGTTAAATGGTGCAACACGGTATCATTTTCAACCTCTATCAACCCAACAAGTTCTACGGGATCATCCCCCCCCGCAGCAACAATCACACGTGCCAACCGACCCTGCTTTGCCCAATAGCGCGAACTAGTCCACTGATGCGTTCCGTGTGGCGTAAACTCGCTATCGTCGTATTGCGCACTCGGTATCGTGTCAAACAAATTCTCCACATTATATTCCATAATGCGAAAACGCTCCTGAGCGACAGTCGGCATGATGACTGCTACGCACAGGAGCGTTGCCGTTATAAAGCAAATGAGCGCTCTATTCATGATGATAAGGTTCGCCTTTAATAATAGTCATCGCACGATAATATTGCTCCACGAAAAAGAGGCGCACCATCTGGTGAGAGAAGGTCATGCGTGAGAGCGAAACCTTCTCGCGTGCCAAGGCGTAAATATCGGGAGAGAAACCGTAGGGACCACCTACGATAAAGACGAGACGGCGCGGCACGGTCTGTTGCTTCTGTTCCAAATAGCGGGCGAAGTCAATGCTTCTAAACTCTTTACCTCCCTCATCCAAAAGCACGATGTAGTCACCGTCCTTCAAACTCTTCTTCAAGAGTTCTGCCTCACGCTCCTTCTGCTGCTCGGGAGTAAGTGCCTTCGTATTTTTCAACTCCGGAATCACCTCAAGGTCGAAGGGTTGATAATGCTTTACCCGTTGCACGTATTCATCAATGAGTGCCACGAGATGCTTATCAATAGTCTTGCCAATAACAAGGAAAAGGGTTTTCATAAGTGGGAGGAAAATAAAAATTAGAGCGTGCTTAATCTTCCGTAGATTGCCAGAATTTCCAACCTGCCTCTGCTTGCAAGTGCAGCATCTCAAGTCCGTTTTTCACAACAGCCCCCTGCGCACTCGCCTTCTTCATAAAGGCCGTTTCAAGTGGGTTGTAAACAAGGTCGTAACAAAGGTGGAGGGGCGTAAGCAAGTAGTAAGACAAATTGGGTGCCTCATCCACATGCGGGAACATGCCTACGGGCGAACAATTTACGATTACGTGATGAGATGCTAAAACTTCGGGCGTCAGTTCTTCGTAAGTCAAGCGCCCTTCTGCCTTAGTGCGGCTCACATAAGTAGGAGTAATTCCCAACTTCCGCAATCCGTAAACAATTGCTCTTGATGCGCCGCCACTACCCAAGACTAACGCACGACGATGATGCGGTTGCAACAGGGGGCGTAAGGATTCTGTGAAGCCAATTACGTCAGAGTTAAAACCTTTAGTGCAAACCGTTCCGTCAGCGTCTCTCGTAATGCGCACTACATTGACTGCGCCAATTTCTCGCGCCTCTTCGCTCAATGCGTCAAGCAAAGGAATCACCGCTTGCTTGTGCGGAATGGTCACATTTACCCCACGCAGATTGGGTTGCTCGGCAATGAGCTTCGTGAGTTGGGAGATGTCGGGGAAATCAAAGTTTGTGTAAGTGGCGGAAATCCCTTCGCGGGCAAATTTCTCGGCAAAGTAACCCGCCGAAAAGCTATGTCCGAGGGGATGTCCCACTAATCCGTATGCTTCCATTACTTTTAATATTCTCTAGGTGCTCTATAAAATCTACACCCTACAGAATGTCTATAAGATAAAACTACTTCGCCGCCGTATAAAGTGTGCTTAGCCCAAAAGTGAAGCGCTTGAAGTTCACATCTTGGAAACCTGCCTTCTTCAAGATTTCACTCATAACTTCTCCCTGCGGGAAAGCCTCCATTGTGGCGGGGAGGTAGGTGTATGCCTGCTTATCTTTTGACACCAACTTACCCACAAACGGCATCCACACTCGAGAATAGAAGCGGAAGAGTTGTTTCATCGGAAATTTCTGGGGCGTAGTGAGTTCAATAATCACCAGTCTCCCCCCAGGGCGCAACACACGGAGCATTTCTCGAAGTCCGCGGTCAAGGTCCTGAAAGTTGCGCACTCCATAGGCAACGGTAACGGCATCAAATGTGTTATCGGGAAAACTCAATGCCATGCAATCTTCCTTTTGGAACGTCAGCACTGTGCGGTACTCATTGCGCAGCGCCTTTTCGCGTGCCACCTTGAGCATACCTTCCGAAAGGTCGACCCCCACCAACGTTTCGGGGCGCAACATCTTGGCGGAGAGCATCGCAAAGTCGCCCGTACCTGTGGCGATATCCAACATGTGTTGAGGCGCATAAGGACGCAAAGAAGCGATAGCCTCCTTGCGCCAGTGCTTGTCAATACCCAACGAAAGGGCATGATTGAGAAGGTCATAACTGTGAGCGATGTTGTCAAACATCAGCTCCACCTGCTTCCCCTTCTCGCCTTCTTGACTATAGGGTTTTATGGTTTCTTGCTTATAAGTCATAACTCCTGCAAAGTTAAGACTTTTGCCCTATTTATAAGGTAGCAAATGACTAATTTCTTATCCAATGCCAATCCTTTCAGTGTGCAACAAATAGGTTTCCAAATCCTTATCCCCTCTGCCTGAAAGCGTGAGAATCACAATATCGGTAGGTTTGAAATCCAACTTATGGAGTGCCGCCAAAGCGTGGGCAGATTCGAGGGCGGGAAGAATACCGTCCAAGCGGTTGAGTTCAAATGCCGCATCAAGCGCTTGATCGTCGGTGATGGGAACTACCATAGCACGCCCTGTGTCTACCAAATGTGCAGGAAGCGGTCCTACGCCGGGATAATCCAATCCTGCGGAAATACTATATGGTCCTCCAGCCAGTTCATCTTCGTGCGTAAGCACCATGGTGTTCGCACCGTGAAGCACGCGCGCCTCTCCACAAGTTAAGGAAGCGGCATGCTTACCCGTAATCAGTCCCTTTCCGCCTGCTTCAGCCAATACGAGCGTAACGTCCAAATCATCGAGGAAGTTAAAGAAACTTCCCGTTGCGTTACTACCTCCACCGATACATGCCACCACATAATCGGGTAACTCACGACCTTCTTGGCGCAAGAGTTGAGCACGCATCTCTTCGCTGATCACGCTTTGCAGGCGTGCCACCATGTCGGGGAAGGGATGTGGACCTACGGCAGAACCTAACAGATAATAGATGTTTTCAGGATCCTCACACCATGCGCGCAGTGCGGCGTCGACGGCATTCTCCAGGGTTCTGCTGCCCTCTGTCACCGCCTCAACTTTAGCACCCAGAAGGCGCATTTTCTGCACGTTGGAATGCTGGCGCACAATGTCTTCAGCACCCATGTAAACCACGCATTCCAGGTTGAGAAGCGCGCATGCCGTAGCCGTAGCCACGCCGTGCTGACCCGCACCTGTTTCTGCCACGATGCGCTTTGCGCCCATGCGTTTCGCAAGGAGAGCCTGCCCAAGGGCATTATTGATTTTATGCGCACCTGTGTGGCATAAGTCTTCGCGCTTCAAATAGATAGAACACCCATGAAGTTTGCTCAATTTATCAGAGCGGTAAAGCGGTGTGGGACGCCCTACATAATCTTTGAGCAAGGCGCGAAACTCAGCCTGAAATTCGGGGTCATCTATGTAACGGCGGTAGTTTTCCGCCAAATTCTGTGTGCACTTTAACAATGCTTCGGGCACGTGTGCGCCACCAAATTGTCCGTAATATCCTTCGGGGGATACAGTAAAGTTTTGTGTCATAGGTGAGGGGTTAAGATTTTGAGGTTGTAAGGTTTTAAGGGGAGTGAGGAGTTTTCTTTAGTGAGGAGTGAGGAGTGAGTAACATCGTGCGTCCATACCTTTCAAGTGAAACTCCGCTCGTTTAACTCGGTAATCTTCTCGTCTACACGTACCTCGTCAACTTGTTAACTAAAGAGGTCTTCTCGTCAACTTAAAAAAGGCACTCACGTCGCAAGTCCGACGGAGTGCCCTTTCGTATTCCTAAATATACATATAGAGGTTCCTGCTTACGACTGTTTAAGTTGTAAGATGCGCCACCAACCATTATGTATAGCAAATGTTCTCATATTTCGTTCTTTTCACTGGCAAATGTAATAGCATTATTGAATATAGCAAAGCATTTTGCTAATAATTTTCACATTCACCTTGCAAAAAGTCATTTTTACGCTCAAAACCTTACTCGAGAGTAGAAAAATCCACGTTGGGCACTTTAATCACTTTATCAGTGCGTTCAAACATAGTGCCTGTAGTGAGGTATTCATCGAAGAAACCTCCCATAGAGAGGAAGTAACCGTCTTCAGCAGTACCGCCCGTGTAGTCAAGACGCATCTTTGTGCGACCAGTTTCGTCGCAAGTGAAACGTGCCTTCTTTAAGGGAATCCACTTTCCGTCAACGGTGCGCGCCCATTGATTTTGGTAGAACGCCTTGCGGGTAATGTAACCCATTACAGGGTTGAAGTTTTCCAAGAATGAGTGTGCATGGGTGTACCAAGTGTTCGTTTGCGGACGACGCCAAGAAGCTACGAGCACCCACTTGCTCTCATGATTGTCATAGAAATAAGCGGTGTAAACAGTAGTATTGTTTTCATCAGGACGAACACCGATAAGGAAGCGGCAACGTTCGCCCGCCTTCCATTCGTAGTGCATATAACTCTGACCGCCTGAACCTTCGTTACCAAACTCTCCGACCTTTGTTCTTTCACCCTTCTTAATAAGTTGCACACGCAAAGAATCGGGAATTTCAGCAGGGTTATCAGTTGAGTAAGGACTCCATACAGAGAAGAGGACACGGCGGGGGTGAGGACTGTTGTTCTGCATACCGAAATAACCTTCGCCAAAACCACACGCCATGTAATAACTGCTGGGGATGTCGCCTTCTTCGGGAACGACTACTTCGTTATAGAACCACTCAATCTTTTCTCCGCGGGGGAAGGGATAACCTAAGTGCACCGAAGGACCACGGCGACCGAAGTGTGTACTGAACTTTTCGTTCACACATACTACGGGACCTACTTCACCACCTACGAGAAGTGCTGATACGTTGCCGAACTTTTCGCCCTTAAGAATCTTCTTACCGCGAATATCTACCTTCACATATTGTGCCTTCTTCACCGAGAAAGTGCCAACTTTGACATCAGTAAGTTCGTCACTATTGAGTTTCACTATCTTTGTTTTGCCCAACAATGTCACTTCAATTTGAGAATGTCCCTTTGCCTTAAGCGTAAGATCAAACTGACCTGCTTTTTCAGTTTTGAAGTAGAAACTGATTACAGAATTAGAACTATCCCAATTACGAATAGTCGAACGTCCTTCGTCAATCTGTGCCTTACCTTGTGTAACGTAGGCATTACCTGCCAAGGTTACCACCGTTTCGTTTTGCGCTACTGCAGGAAGCGCAAGGAGGGCACCAAGAGCGAATGATACGAGACTAAAAAAACTTTTCTTCATAATTATAAGTATTGAACATGATATTGAGCACCGAGCACTTAGCGTGTACCCCCTGGGCATCAAGAATTAATATTTACAGGATTTCGATTTCATCAATAAAAAGGAAGGCGGGATACCCCTTACCTCCGTGCCATTCAGGAAGCGAATGTTCAGGCACAGCAATCACTTTCACATAACGCGCCGTAACAGGTGTGAAGTTCATTTCATGGTCGTAAATACCATTGGCATTTTCAAGCGTCAATACGGGGAAATCGCCAGTTGCCACTTCCGTAAAGTTCTTACCATCTGAGGAAACCTCTACGGCAAAGTGACGCACGTCAAACACCCAGTCACCCTTTTCCACACAAGTGCTGATGCCCACCTTGCTAATCTCCATTTCCTTTTGAAGGTCAATCACTGCCTCCATGTCGTTACGGTAAAAAGCAATCCAACGTCCGGTTTTGTAATTACCACTACCCTTCAAACCGTCCACCAAAGTGGGAGCACCACCAAATTCATACTGCTTATTGATAGGCTTGAGCATGGTGATGGGTTTCATACTTGCCTTGTTGAACTTAATCTTCTCGCTCATCACACGACCTAACTTTTCGCCACGAACGGCACGCGCCTTAAAGGCGCAAGAATCCGTAATAGCAATGGGTTCCTTATAAAGCGGAGAAGCTGAAGTGGGTTCAGTGCCATCAAGGGTGTAGTGAACGTTTGCGTTGTCAATCGTCTTGAGCGTAATCATCAAGGCATTCTTCACGGTGTCAGGATTAAATGCAGCAGTCACGTCAAACACGTGTGTCGCATAGTTGTATCCCTTCATGTCGTAAGTCTTCACCATCTGGGGAATGCGCTGGAGGAAGTTGTCGTAATTCTTCACATCGGGTGAACTCCACTGCACTTCTGCAAGTGCCGCCATACGGGGAAGTTCCATGTATTCCACATGGCTGTAGGTGGGGATGTATTCCGTCCAAAGATTTGCTTGTGCACCGATAATGTGCTTTGCTTCTTCGGCTGTCAACACTTCAGGAACGGGTTCGAGTTCGTATACCTTTTGCAAGGGGAGGTAACCACCTATAGCGAGAGGTTCGCCCTCGGTATCCTTCGTTTGATAGTAGTCGAAGTACATGAATGTTGTGGGCGACATAATTACATCGTGCCCCTGGCGCGCTGCTTCAATGGCTTCACTGAATCCGCGCCATGCATGCACCGTAGCATTGGGCGCCAATCCACCTTCAAGAATTTCATCCCAACCAATAATCTGTCGCCCCTTGCTGTTGAGGAACTTTTCGGCATGGTTGATTACGAAACTCTGGAGGTATTCCTCCTTTGTATGCTTTGCATCACCCTTAATGCCGAGTTGCTTGATGCGCTTCTGACATTTGGGACATGACGCCCAACGTACTTTTGGACATTCGTCACCTCCGACGTGGATGTACTCTGAAGGGAAGATTTCAATAATTTCCGTGAACACATCTTCGATAAAGCGGAGCGTTTCATCGTTACCTGCGCAAAGCACGTTTTCTGACACGCCCCACATTTTCCAAACTTCATACGGACCACCCGTACATCCGAGATGGGGATAAGCGGTAAGCGCTGCCTGCATGTGACCGGGAAGGTCAATTTCAGGGATTACAGTGATATGACGCTCTGCGGCATAGGCTACAATCTCTCGCGCTTCCTCCTGTGTGTAATGTCCATCGTGGGGAGTGCCGTCGTACTCACCGCTGTTGCGACCAATTACCGTTTCAGGGCGGTAGGCTGCCACCGTAGTAAGTTCGGGAAACTTCTTAATCTCAATACGCCAGCCCTGGTCATCGGTAAGATGCCAGTGGAAGCGGTTGATATTGTGAAGCGCAAGCATATCGATGAAGCGCTTAACGGAATCCACCGGGAAGAAATGGCGTGATACGTCCAAGTGCGCACCACGGTAAGAGAAGCGGGGGTAATCGTAGATGTTTGCTGCGGGAAGTTCTACAGCCTTTACAAGTCCCTTTGGCAACGACTTACGAAGTGTTTGAATTCCATAGAACACACCTGCTTCCGAAGCACCGGTTATGCCCACCAACCCCTCTCTGATCGTCATTAAATAGGTCTCTTTGTTTTCTTCATCAATTCCCAGAGCGAGACGAATGGCGGGACTGACGGTCTCATCCGTTGTTATGGACAACTCCATCCCTATTGCTTCATTCACATACTCCGCAAGCAATTCAGCATTGCGCATCATCTGCGGGTTCTCTTCGGGAACAATGATGCGAACCTTCTCATCAAGTATAAAGTTCTCACCTTCCGTCAAGTTGATTTCTTGAGGAAGCGGAATGACTTGATAATTGGCGAGTTCACGCTTCGTGCAAGAGACGAACATACAGCAACACACTGTTGCAAGAATGAAACGCATCTTCATAACATATCAAAATATAAAGTCGTGAGGATTTGGGGGTTGAGGTCGAGCAATCACAAAGAGCAGACGCTTATTTTCAAACATGCCTCACTGCCCTCATAACCTCACGACCTCAAACCTCATAACCTCACTTACAACAAACTCCAAGCTACCGTAAGTCCTGCCATTACGATGCTTACCATGCTCATCAACTTAATCAAGATGTTGAGCGAAGGACCTGATGTATCTTTGAAGGGGTCACCTACGGTGTCGCCTACGATAGTGGCCTTGTGGGCATCACTACCCTTACCGCCAAAGTTGCCTTCTTCGATATACTTCTTGGCATTGTCCCACGCACCACCAGCATTTGCCATGAACACGGCGAGTACAAAACCTGAACTTAAACTACCGATGAGCAAACCGAGCACACCAGATACGCCGAACACAACACCCGTCAAGATGGGCACGGCAATCGCGATGAGCGAAGGCACAATCATTTCCTGCTGCGCCGCACGTGTGGAGATCATGACGCAACGCTCGTAGTCGGGTTCTGCTTCTCCAGTGAGGATACCATTAATTGTGCGGAACTGACGGCGCACTTCTTCCACCATCTTAGCAGCTGCGCGACCTACGGCGTTCATCGTAAGACCGCAGAAGAGGAACGACATCATCGCACCGATAAACATACCCGCAAGCACCTTAGGATTCATCAAGGTTACCTCATAGTAGCGCATGAAGTCAGCAAATGTTGCCTGCTGAAGTTCAACCATTCTTCCGTCAATATTTAATTGCGTTGTGCCCAAGCGTTCAAGTCCGATGCGCACTTCTTCAATATATGACGCAAGCAAAGCAAGACCAGTCAAGGCTGCAGAACCAATTGCGAAACCCTTACCTGTGGCAGCTGTAGTGTTACCGAGTGAGTCGAGAGCATCAGTACGCTTGCGCACTTCGGCACCTAAACCGCTCATTTCGGCATTACCGCCAGCGTTGTCGGCAATAGGACCGTAGGCGTCGGTAGCAAGAGTGATACCCAAGGTAGAGAGCATACCTACAGCGGCAGTTCCGATACCGTAAAGCCCCATGGAGATGTTGCTCATGTCACCTCCCGTTGCGAGAAGGTAAGAAGCGATGATACCAATCACTACGGCAATCACAGGAATGGCAGTTGAGAGCATACCTACACCAATACCGGAGATGATTACGGTAGCCGAACCCGTCAAACCGTTTTCAGAAATGCGCTGTGTAGGTTTGTAGGATTGTGAAGTGTAATATTCTGTTGCCTGGCCGATAGTTATACCTACGGCAAGACCAACTGCTACGGTGCAACCCATCTGCCACCAGTTTTCCAAACCGAGTAAATAAAGCACACCAAACGAAGCGATGACAATGAGCGCCGAACTCAAGTTCGTACCTACCGCCAACGCGCGAAGGAGGTCCTTCATCTTCGCACCTTCATGCGTGCGCACGGCAAAGATACCCACCAATGAGAGCACAATACCCACCGCCGCAATCAACATCGGCGCAATCACCGCCTTGTATTGCATATCCACATTGCCACTTGCCATATATGCCGCAGCACCGAGCGCAGCCGTTGCCAAGATTGAACCGCAATAACTTTCATAAAGGTCAGCACCCATACCGGCTACGTCACCCACGTTATCACCTACGTTATCGGCGATGGTTGCAGGGTTGCGGGGGTCGTCTTCAGGGATATTCGCTTCCACCTTACCCACAAGGTCGGCACCCACGTCGGCTGCCTTGGTGTAAATACCCCCACCGACACGTGCAAAGAGCGCCTGTGTGGAAGCACCCATACCAAAGGTGAGCATCGTAGTGGTTATCATGCACAACTTCGCCGTGGGCGTAGCACCTTCGGGCACAAAAGCATCAAGGAGCAAGTACCAGAAAGAAATGTCCAACAAACCAAGGCCAACAACAACAAGACCCATTACCGCACCACTGCGGAATGCGATGCGCAATCCGCCGTTGAGCGATTCGCGAGCGGCATTGGCCGTGCGCGCAGAGGCAGCAGTTGCAGTCTTCATACCTAAGAAACCTGCCAAACCTGAGAAGAAACCACCCGTCAAGAAGGCTACGGGCACCCAAGCATTCTGAAGGTTGAAACCATACGCCATAATGGCAAACAACAAAGCGAGGCAGATGAATACAATGCCTACAACTTTATACTGTTGCTTCAAATAAGACATTGCTCCTGAGCGAACCGCAGCAGCGATATACGCCATGCGTTCCGTACCTTCAGAAGTCTTTTTCATTTGTGCGTAGAAGAACCACGCAAAGCACAATGCCAACAATGACGCTGCTGGAATGAGCCAAAACAAAGTGTGTTCCATAGTATAAAAAGATTAGTTGATAGTAAATTCGCAACGAAGTTAACGAAAATATCGGGGATAAAAGGTATCTTAATATAGAATTTTGACACTGACCGCTTACAATCAAAGAGGGCACACGCCATAATGATAGAATTTATTTAGGCAATAATATAGCAGTTGACCCCAATATAGTTAAAAAACTTACGTCAGAAGATTTAACCATCCGAAATGCCCCCGTAGGAGGGCACACTTGCATAACCGCGGGTGAGCAGGGCGAACCTGCGGGGGTACTCTACGAACGAATAAATCTATCGGTCCCCGTAGGAGGACCCACAGCACCTGGATATGCTACAAATGGCTTTAACTTATCCGGTCGTTGTGGGACCTCCTACGGGGACCGATAGAGAAACTCAATTGTTATCCCTAATCCGCAGGTTCACTGCGTTCACCAGCGGTTAGGCAAGTGTGCCCTCCTACGGGGGCAATGCATTCATAAATTTCAGATGGGTCAACACCTATATTATTGCCATTTATTCATGACTAAAATACCAGTAGTGGTACTTTTTGTACCAAGGTCTGGTATTTTAAGTACCACTGCTGGTAGAAAAAATACCAGACCTTGGTACGAAACTATTTTCCCTTGATATTTTACTGGTGTTAATTTCAGAAGTAGTGGTGAAATTCACACTATTCCCCCTTGAATTTTCACGGTCCCCCTTTTCACTACTGACAAACTTTTTTCCAAGTAATGAAAAACAATTTATCTGTACTGGAAAATTAAATTATTTGTACTGGAAAATTTGGAGGGGGGCAAATCAAAACGGACAAGCAACTACGAATGCGTTGCTTGCCCGTTTGTCTTTTATGCAATCAATCAGAGGGGATGCATCTGACTGGATAATCAGAGGGGGACTAAATCACATGGATGCCCTGCTCTTCGCAGAGTTTGAGTCCGAGGTCTTTCAGTTTGAATTTCTGAATCTTACCACTGCCTGTCATGGGGAATTCCTTGATGAAGAAGATGTAGCGGGGGATTTTGTAGCGCGCAATCTTGCCTGCGCAGAAGTCGCGCACGTCAAGGTCGGTCATCTCCACGCCTTCGTGAAGGATGATGAAGGCGCCCACTTCTTCGCCGTAGCGCTTTGAGGGAATGCCTGCTACTTGCACGTCCTTGATGCCCTCCATCTTGTAGAGAAATTCCTCAATTTCGCGGGGATAGATGTTTTCGCCGCCGCGGATAATCATATCCTTGATGCGCCCCGTGATGCGGAAGTTTCCGTCGGGATCTTTCACGCCGAGGTCGCCGGAATGGAGGAAACCGTTTTCGTCAATCACTTCAGCGGTTGCCTCGGGATTCTTGTAATAACCCTTCATCGTGTTGTAACCGCGGTTACACATTTCTCCCTGCACGCCTACGGGGCACTCTTCGCCCGTTTCGGGGTCGATGACCTTGACTTCGGTAAACTCAAATTCACGACCGACGGTCGTGCAACGCACTTCAAAGGAATCATCAATACGTGTGTGGGTCATACCCGGCGATGCTTCTGTGAGACCATACACACTCGTGACGCGCATGAACATCTTTTCTTCCACCTGACGCATCAATTCAATAGGACAAAGCGAACCCGCCATGATGCCTGTGCGGAGGCTTGACATGTCGAACATGGGGAACATCGGGTGGTTCATTTCCGCGATGAACATAGTGGGTACGCCGTAGAGCGCTGTGCAACGTTCCTTGTGGATGGAGGCCAGCACGACGAGCGGGTCGAAGCGTTCGACCATGACTTGCGTACAACCGTGCGTGAGGCAGTTCATCGTGGCGAGCACTACGCCAAAGCAGTGGAACAGGGGCACACAGACGCAGAGTTTATCGTCTTGCGTGAACTTCATGTGCTCACCCGTGAGGTAGCCGTTGTTGCTGATGCTGTGGTGGGTGAGCATTACGCCCTTGGGGAAGCCAGTTGTTCCCGAGGTGTACTGCATGTTTACCACGTCGTGGCAGGTTACTTTCTGCTTTGCCACAGCAAGTTCTTCGTCATCGATATTGCTGCCGAGGAGGAGGATTTCTGCGGTGTTGTACATGCCGCGGTATTTCTCTTGCCCGATATAGATGACGTTCTTCATCTGGGGCAACGTCTTGCTCTTGAGGTAACCGCGCTGACAGGTGCGGAGTTCGGGGAGGATGTCGTAAACCATGTTCACGAAGTCGTCATTGCCGCGGTCGCCATTGACAATGCAGAGCGTGTGCATGTCGGAGTTTTGACATACATACTCCAACTCGGCACGCTTATAGTTCGTGTTTACCGTTACGGCAACGGCGCCAATCTTGGCACAAGCATAGAGGAAGGTCAACCAGTCGGGCACATTTCCCGCCCAGATACCTACGTGCGTGCCTTTCTCCACACCGATGGAGAGCAAACCTTTTGCCATATTATCGACGCGCTCATTAAACTGCTTCCACGTAAAGCGCAAATTGCGGTCGGAGTAAACAATATATTCTTTATCCGGCGTGGTGGCAGCCCAATGCTCCACCCATTCACCGAGGGTTCTGTTGAAGAGAGTCATGTTAGTTTAGTTTGAGGTTGTGAGGTTATGAGGTTGTAAGGTTGTGAGGGGCTATCCAGTCTGAATAAACCATTGGATATTTAAGTCACCGCCTAACCGGATGGTCCTAAAAACCTAATAACCTTAAAGCGAAGCGACCTTATAACCTAAATCGGCGTATACACCACCGCCAAAATCTTTGCCGCCTGACCTTCAAATCCATGAACGTGGTGGGGCACAATGCAGTCGTAATAGATGGTGTCGCCAGCCTCAATGACGTATTTCTTCTTGCCATGCGCCACTTCCACCGTACCTTCCATTACGAAGATAAACTCTTCGCCTTCGTGAGAAGAAAGGACGTAGTCAAGGTTCTCCGTGTTGTCAATGTCAATGATAAAGGGTTCCATGTGGCGGTCTGCCTTTGACTTTGACAAGGCACGGTAGTGCATGTGCGTACGTGCATCCATGGAGTTGTTGGAGAAACTGATGGTGTCGCTCGTTTCTTGCTTGCGACACACGACTGCACCATGGTCGTCCTGATCGTCCAAGAAGGTACCGAGGCGCACACCCAAAGCACGCGCAATCTTAATCAGCGGCGCCAACGAGGGGATGTCAATATTATCTTCAATACGCGCAATCTGCTCTTCAGCCAACCCCGTACGCTCTGCGAGTTCTGCCACACTGATTTCGCGGGTTTCACGAAGCGCCTTAATCTTTGCGCCAACAATCTTTGTGCTATCCATAGTTTTGTGTTTATAAAGTAAACGAGTAAACGAGTAAACAAGCAAACGAGTACACGAGAAAGTTACAGATGAGAAATGAACAGTTATCTTACAAATCATCTTGTTTACTTGTCTACTAAAAGTTATCTTATTGTGTTATTCTGTTAAGAAGAATAGCAAAAGTACAAATAATTTGTTAATGACCTAGTATTTTTGACAATAAAAAAGGCACATCCCAAGGATGCGCCTAATTTTATATCCAAAGAAGGGGATCAATAGCGTTTGTTGTAGCCCGAATGGAGTCTCCAATTACGGATCATGCCACGAAGCAAGAGACTATAGGGTTGGTAGAAGAAGCATCCTACGATTATCATATACACCATGTTGTATAAAAATTTCAAGAAGTCCTCATCTTCATTTTTGAAATAAATTGGATCTAATATAAACATCGTTTTTACCCATACATAACATGCCATGGCGCCCAATAGAAATATTGCAACAAGATAAAAACAGAGGTGCTGTTTATCCTTAATGGCAACTCCCGTAATAAGCGGAGTTGGACCTATTTTCATAAATGCTACGACTATCCCCAAAAGCAGACAGATGATACCAAATAATATTTCAACCCCTCCCCCTTCGTAAAAATATCGGCACAAGCCTCCAAATATGCAGAAGATGCACACCACTATGATGAAACTGTCCGTGGGATGCTGCTCACCATAAGTGCGTATTCTCAATCTTAATCGATGCACTTTTCCTCCTCTTGCCATATTGTTTATTTTGACTGTGGGTAATGTGGATAAAAAAGGAAAGGCGCACATTGCCGTACGCCTTCCGTGAGATTCCCATGCGGGATTACTTTGTCAAGTATTCAGTGACGTTCTTCTCAATGCGTGCTGCGAGGTCTTCGCCATCTTCCTTTACGAATGCTTCGCCCGTGATGCGTTCGTAGAGTTCCATATAACGTTCTGAGATGCTCTTCACAATTTCAGCCGTCATTTCGGGCACCGGCTGGCCTTCCTTGCCCTGGAAACCGTTGTCCATCAACCATTCGCGCACAAATTCCTTAGAAAGTTGCTTCTGGGGTTCACCTGCTTCGAAGCGTTCCTGATAACCTTCAGCATAGAAGTAACGGCTTGAGTCGGGCGTATGGATTTCGTCCATGAGGTAGATCGTACCATTGTGCTTACCAAATTCATACTTGGTGTCCACGAGAATCAATCCGCGTTCAGCAGCAATTTCTGAGCCGCGCTGGAAAAGAGCGAGGGTGTACTTCTCAAGGAGTTCGTATTCTTCGGGAGTAGCCAAACCCTGTGCCAAGATTTCTTCCTTAGAAATATCAGCATCGTGCTCACCGATTTCAGCCTTAGTAGTAGGCGTGATAATGGGTGTGGGGAACTTCTGATTTTCCTTCATACCTTCGGGAAGACGTACGCCACAGATTTCACGAACGCCGCTCTTGTAGGCACGCCAAGCCGAACCGCAGAGGTAGCCACGCACAATCATTTCAACAGCAAAACCTTCGCAACGAACGCCTACTGTTACCATGGGGTCGGGAGTAGCCATCTTCCAGTTGGGGCAAATGTCTGCAGTAGCGTCAAGGAACTTTGCAGCAATCTGGTTCAACATCTGGCCCTTGTAAGGAATACCTTCGGGAAGCACTACGTCGAACGCAGAAATTCTGTCACTTGCTACCATCACCAACTTATCGCCTACGCTATATACGTCGCGAACTTTACCGTGATACACTGCTGTCTGACCAGGGAAATTAAAGTCTGTCTTTGTTAATGCACTCATAATTGTTGAGGTTATAAGGTTATAAGGTTATAAGATTTTGAAATCGTAAGGTTTTGAGGGTTTAAGGGGTAAGGAGGGTGCGGGGGGGGGGAGAGTCTCTATATTGTCTATAGCACCTATAGTATCTATAGCATCTAAAATTTCTATTTATTCTGTTCCACCTCCTCCGTTGCGCGGTGTTGCTTGCTTTCCTGTTCGTAGGCTTCAACAATGCGAGTCACCAACTTGTGGCGCACAATGTCGCGCTTGTCCATTTCGATGAAAGCGATGCCACTCACGTCCTTCAGGATGCGTTGCGCTTCAATAAGTCCGGATTTCTGTGAAGGCGGAAGGTCAATCTGTGTGCGGTCGCCCGTAACGATCATCTTGGTATTCCAACCCATGCGCGTGAGGAACATTTTGATTTGTGCGGAACTCGTATTCTGTGCTTCGTCAAGGATAACAACCGCATCGTTCAAGGTGCGTCCGCGCATAAAGGCGAGCGGTGCGATTTGGATGATGTTGCTCTCCATGTACTCCTGCAATTTTGCCGCGGGAATCATCTCTTGCAGAGCATCGTAGAGGGGTTGCAAATAAGGGTCAATCTTATCCTTCATATCGCCAGGCAGGAATCCGAGTTTCTCACCGGCTTCTACGGCAGGGCGACTGAGGATGATTTTCTTCACCTCCTTATTCTTCAACGCACGCACGGCAAGGGCAATGGCTGTGTAAGTCTTACCCGAACCCGCAGGACCAATGGCAAAAAGCATGTCGTGCTTAGCGTAGGCCTCAACCAAGCGACGCTGATTCTCGGAACGCGCTGTGATGGGTTTGCCTCCCGTGCTGTAAACAATCACACCCTCTTGGTGTTGCTTCTGGGTCTTACCGCGCTTAATGATATTGAGAATGTCTTCCTCCGTGAGTTGGTTGAACTTCACACAATGCGCTTCCAACAAGCGGAAGAGGTCCTCAAAGTCTGCCATCTCCTCTTCGGAGCACATCACTTTGACGACATTATCTCTTGCAACGATGCGCAACTTGGGGCACAAAGCCTTCAGCATACGCAGGTTTGCGTTATTCGCTCCGTAAAAAATTACGGGATCAGCCTCTTCAAGTATAAAATGTTTTTCAATCACACTGCAAATTTAAACATTCCTATGATATATTTTTAGTAATTTTGTAGCTAATTACAAAATCCACCTATGCCCTTACCCATAAAATTCAAAAAAATACATTTTCTTGCCCTCTTCTTTACCATCGTGGGGGTGCTGTCTATCGTTCGCTTGGTATGTCCCGAGTGGGCAATCATTTATACTCAACTCAACGGTCCGCTGTACACCTCACAAACAGAGGGGAGCGTTATCGCGGATGAAGAAGCACTGACGGAGAACGGAGAAGGACTTGTTGATGAAGCTGAGGACGAGGAGGTAAGCACGAGTGCAGAAGATTCGGCGAAGGCGACACTTCCTATTGATCCGACTGCCACCGACCGCATCTTGCGCCACAGCAAAAAGGTTGACGCCCTCTATCAACAAGCCAGAGCGGATGTAAAACTTATCGACTATCGCGGACGACCGTTGAAGAACAAAATTAAAGGTGTGAACAGTTACGTGCGCGTATTCAACGACCTCAATGATGTGCAAATAGCAACGGCTTCTCGTATCGGCATTGACCGTATTGCCAATCGCGAGGCAGCAGCTGAGAGTACAGATAGTTTGGTCTTCGTTGGCGACAACCCTTATTACAACGTCAAGGAACTCACCCACTCCATCCCCTACCTCGTACCGCGTGCTGCTATTTGCTTGGAAGAAATAGCTCGTGCATTTATGGACTCATGTGTGGTAAAGGGACTACCGATGCACAAGGTGGTACTCACATCTGTGCTCCGTACGGAAGCGGACGTTAAAAGGTTGAGACGCGTGAATGTAAACGCCAGTCAAAACAGCTGCCATCAGCATGGCACCACTTTCGACATTAGTTACAACCACTTCGTCATGGTGCAAGACCCTAATGCTGCGCCAAAGAAGGAAATTCCTGTCAACAAACTGAAACGCATTTTGGCAGAGGTGTTAGAAGACCAACGCAACTTGGGCACCTGCTATGTGAAATACGAATACCGTCGCAGCTCTTGTTTTCACATCACGGCAAGATAATTTGGAGTTGAGAGAGAAAAAAGAGAAAGTGTAAATACCATTACTAATTACGACCTACACTCCCTTCATTTTTCCGCATTTTCCACTCAAAACTTTAACACTCATTAACACTCTGCGTGCTTAAAACAGCGACAATATCTATTCTTGGAAAAACAATAAGTTACATTGTCGCGCCAATAAGTAACCTTGTAAAAACAATAATACTCATTTTTGCGTTCCGATAAGTAACCTTGTGAACAAAAAAAGTGGAGATATCCCTGATGTTTAGGGGTATCTCCACTTCCGTAATACAAAGATACGAAATTTCAGAGCGAAATGCAAATCGGTTAACACTTGTTAACACCACAATTATTCTGCATTTTTTGCCATTATTCACTTCCTCAAACGGATGCTACACTACTGCTAATTCACGTTGCACAAAATTCATAATTTCATCTTCGCAATCAGGGTGAAACCAAAGAATAGAGTCGTCCTTCTTAAACCACGTCATTTGCTTCTTAGCATACACGCGTGTATTCTTTCGGAGTCGGTCGAGGGCGAAATTCAATTCCCACTCGCCATCAAGCACTTTGAGCAATTCCTTCACGCCCACCGTATTCAGGGAGTTTTCTGCACGATAAGGCATCACGCGGCGCACTTCCTCCAAAGCTCCCTGCTCTACCATCTGCGTCACACGGCGATTGATGCGGTCAAAAAGGTCCTCACGCTCACGCTGCAAGCCTATTTTAAGAATGCGAAAGGGGCGTTCCTTTTTCTGACGCACTCGGAAAGAAGTGTAAGTCATGCCCGTCATGTAGCATATCTCGAGGGCATGAATCACGCGCTTGGGATTGCGAATGTCGCACTGCGCGTAATACTCGGGGTCAAGCAAGCGCAGTTCGGCAGCAAGCGCTTCAAGTCCTTCCCTATGATAGCGCTCCATCATCAAGGCACGCGTGTGTTCATCCACCGTAGGGATGTCGTCAATCCCGTCACACACAGCGTCAATGTACATCATCGAACCACCCGTAAGGACTGCCACATCGTGCTCCTTAAAATGCTCCGCCAGCAATGCCATTACCTCTTGCTCGTACCTTGCTGCACTGTAATAATCCGTCAGCGCAAGCGTTCCAACAAAGTGATGGGGCACACGCGCCTGATCCTCAGCAGTGGGTGCTGCCGTAATAATCGGTATGTCTCTGTATAGCTGGCGCGAGTCGGCACTGATGATTGGAGAACCGAACGATTCTGCAAGGCGCACACTCAACGCGGTCTTACCTACTGCTGTGGGACCAAGGAGTACGATAAGCGTTTTAGGCATATTTGAATGAATAAGGATAGTGGTATGAAAAAGGTGTGTCAGGAGTTACATCTTGACACACCTTTCTGATATGTTCTGCACCATCAAAGGGGGCTATTTTCAACATCGACTAATAGGGATCGCCGTCTGAGATTTCAAAACCTTCAAGGTCGAGCTCGTCGTCGTTGTAAAGGTCGTCACCATCGCCATAAAGGAGGAAGTCGTCATCGTCAGAAGCTGTTGCACCGTTAGCAGTGCCCTTCGTAATTTTCTCAACAAAGGGATCTTCAAAATCAAGAAGTTGCTGGGGAGCATCACCCTTAACACGAATCACTTCGGCAGCCGAAAGGTGCTCACTGGGAATGATTTCCTTGACATCGAGGAAGAAGGAGCGCTCTGCATAGGGGTCGAAGATAAATTCGAAGTGCTGTCCCTTATCTTCAATAAAGTCAGAGAGGGGCGTTTCTTCCATCAAATAAATGTCTTCATCCAAGTCGCCCGCACCAACATCCTCACGCGTGATCTGCTCGTGGCGTTCCCACTCGTCGTCACACACATAAAACTCCGTCATCTGATCGTCGGGATAACCGCACGACTGGAGGATGGCCTTGCAAAGGTCAAGGAAGTTTGCGTCGCTATCTATTTTCAGTTCACGGAGGAAGCCTTCTACCTCGTCACTGATAAATTTAATTCTGTATAACATATTCGTGCTGCTAATAGAGACTACTTGATTACGCCACGCTGCGAAGATTCGAAGAAAGAAATGATATAATCAACTTCCTTACACTGGGGCACCTGCTCACGCACCATCTGAAGGCGTTCCTTCATGAGGCCCTTTTCATTGTAGATGATGCGGTAAGCATTGTGAATGTTGTCAATCACCTCGGGAGCAAAACCGCGGCGGCGGAGTCCCACGATGTTCAAACCGCAATAAGCTACGGGCTCACGACCTGCGATAATGAAGGGAGGAATGTCCTGCGAAGTGCGTGTACCTCCGCCCACCATTACATAACCACCGATGCGGCAGAACTGGTGTACGAGCGTCGTAGAACTTACAATAGCGCAGTCGTCAACGATGACCTCACCAGCGAGTTTTGTTTGGTTACCGATGATGCAATAGTTGTTGATAATCACATCGTGACCAGCGTGCATACCTTCCATAAGGAGGTTGTTGTTGCCCACTACGGTCTTGCCCTTCGCAGCAGTACCACGGTTGATCGTTACATTTTCACGAATAGTGTTGTTGTCACCAATTTCCGCGGTTGTTTCTTCGCCCTGGAACTTAAGGTCCTGAGGAACGGCACCGATGACTGCACCGGGGAACACGGTATTACCATTGCCCATACGCGTACCGTAAAGCAAGGTCACACCATTCATTAACTTATTGTTATTGCCGATAACTACATTCTTGTCGATATAGCAGAAGGGACCGATTTCGCAATTTTCTCCAATTACAGCCTCGGGGTGGATGTATGCTAAGGGACTAATCATAATAGTTTTGGGGTTAAGAGGTGTTCTAAATTATGTTGTTTAGTGTGCCTGTGAAAGACACGAGATTTATTCTTTTTCTTTTACCAACTGAGCAGTGAATGTTGCTTCCATCACGCAGTTGTCACCCACGAAGGCAAATCCACGCATGGATGCGATACCACGACGGATGGGCGTAATGAGGCGCACGAGGAAGATGAGCGTATCACCGGGCACTACCTTCTGACGGAATTTCACGTCGTCAATACGAAGGAAATAGGTAGAGTACTTCTCAGGATCGGGAAGTCCGTTGAGCACGAACAATCCGCCACACTGTGCGAGCGCTTCGATTTGCAATACGCCAGGCATTACAGGATTTCCAGGGAAGTGACCTTGGAAGAATGCTTCGTTGGAAGTGACGTTCTTCACACCCACAATCTGCTTCTTGGTAATCTCAATCACCTTGTCCACCAACTGCATGGGATAGCGGTGGGGAAGCATGCGCTGGATGTCGTTAATATCCAAAACGGGGGCCTTATTCGGGTTGTAAGAAGGCGCCTGCACTTCGTTTTGCTTGATTTCCTTGCGGAGCTGACGGGCAAACTTATTGTTAATGGTATGACCGGGACGTGTTGCAATAATGCGGCCCTTGATGGGACGACCAATCAGCGCGAGGTCACCAATAATATCGAGCAACTTATGGCGAGCGGGTTCGTTGGGCCACACAAGGGGACGTGTCTGCAAATAGCCCAACTGCGTAGCGTCACGGTGCTCTACGTTGAGCGAATCTGCCAACTTGTCAAGGGCTTCCTGCTCCATCTGACGTTCGTAAATCACGATGGCATTCTGAAGGTCACCTCCCTTAATCAAGCCTGCAGCAAGGAGGGGTTGGATTTCGCGAACGAACACGAAGGTGCGTGCTGAGGCCACTTCGTCGGCAAACTTTGACATGTCGTCAAGCGTAGCAAACTGACTGCTCAAGAACTGAGAGTCAAACGAAATCATGGACGTGATAGAGAACTGTTCATCGGGGAGCAACGTAATCTGAGAACCTGTTGCGGGGTCGTTAAATTCTACCTTCTTCTTAATAACATAGTAGTCTTTGTCCGCTTCCTGTTCTACAATACCTACACGCTTGATGTTTTCTACATAATAGATAGAACTACCGTCAAGGATGGGGAATTCAGGACCGTCAACCTGGATTAAACAGTTGTCAATACCGAAAGCATAAAGAGCAGCAAGACCGTGCTCAATAGTAGAGCAACGCGCTTCGCCCTTGGCTACGACCGTACCACGACTGGTATCAATTACATTTTCAGCGACAGCATCAATGATGGGCTGACCTTCGAGGTCGATACGCTGAATTTTATAACCAAAATTCTCGGGGGCAGGATTGAACGTCACAGTCAACTTCAAACCTGTATGGAGTCCGATACTGGAGAGCGAGAAACTCTCCTTAAGTGTCTTCTGTTTCATGGGATTATTTTTCTAAATATAGGTACTATAGAAAGTATAGGTGCTATAGACTCTATAAAACACTACAGAAACTATAAATCTTCTACTGTTGCAGTTGAGCCTTCAACTCTTCTACCTGCTTCTTCAAGTCGTTCAATTCGCTATACATTTCAGGAAGGCGCTTGAACACGACGCTTGAACGCATGAATGCCTTTGCATCGATGGCGGGAGAACCTTGAATGGTTTGTCCGGGTTTCTTCACGCTACCGGCAATACCTGCCTGCGCACCTGAAAGTGTGCGGTCAGCAATAGTAGCGTGGCCGGCAATACCTACCTGACCACCAAACATACACCACTCGCCAATCTTCGTGCTTCCCGCTACGCCTACCTGCGCAGACATTACAGTGTGACTGCCTACTTCTACGTTGTGGGCAATCTGTACCATGTTGTCGAGCTTCACACCGCGACGCACATAAGTGCTACCCATCGTAGAGCGGTCAACACAGGCGTTAGCACCAATTTCTACATCGTCTTCAATGGTCACGATACCAATTTGGGGAATCTTCTCATACCCGTTGGGCGAGGGTGCAAAACCAAATCCGTCGGCACCAATTACGCAACCCGAATGGAGAATTACGCGGTTGCCCACGATACAGTCGTGATACACACTCACGCTGGGATAGAGAATGCAGTTCTCCCCTACCTTCGCACGCTCTTCTACTACGGCGTGGGGGTAAAGTTGTGTGCCTGCACCTACTTCGGCGTTGTCGCCCACGTAAGCGAAGGGACCTACGTAGCAATCTTCTGCCACCTTAGCCGACTCTGCTACAAATGCCAAGGGGTGAATGCCCGAGCGCTTGCCCTTAAACTGCTCATAGAGGGTGAGCAACTTGGCAATAGCTTCGTAGGCATTGGGCACACGTACGAGGGTGGCAGTATATTCTTTCTCAGGAGTGAAGTCGTTGTTGACAAGCACGACACTCGACTTCGTTTCATAGAGATAATGTGCGTATTTAGGATTGGCGAGGAAAGAGATTGCTCCCTCTACGCCTTCTTCAATCTTAGCAAATGACTTTACAGCGGCATCGGGATTACCATCAACCGTTCCTTGCAAATAGGTTGCAATCTGTTGCGCAGAAAATTCCATATTGAATTTAATAATTATTGTATTTCTACATTCATTATTCGGTGCACATTAAGTAACGTAACACCACTTTCTCTCGCAAATATCGTAATTTCTACTGAATCCACACACATGCATTGTCGTTTTTTTTAACGAATCATAACAAAATAGCACGTGGATCAAACTTTACAGACATTCTTCCCCTACTCCAATTGTATCCTGCGGTAAAAAAATAAGAGGGTGCGCCAAATAACACACCCTCTTATTGAGATTACATTTTAGTAAATAGGATTCGGGAGATACCAGTTGTTCTGGTTCTTGAGGAGTTCATAGAGATAGGTATTCTGTGTTCCTGTGGGTGCTACCAATTCGCCCTTTTCATCCAAGATATCCATGTAAGGAGCTTGGTAAACGGAACGATTTGAAATCATCCATGCAAACCATTCGATACCATCGATATAACCTGCTTGCTGCTTATGACGTGCCTGACGCATAAGGTCGAAGTAACGGTAACCTTCGAATGCTGTTTCAAGTGCCATTTCGTCACCGATAAGCAATTCTACAGCTTCAATTTCCCATTCATCAACAGGCTGAGGGTTTTCCATTGCTGTTACGTCTGACTCAACTGCGATATACACAATGTTTGCGTATTCTGTAGGAGGCGTTGTGTTCTCTGTCTTCTTAGAAGCGAAAGGTTGCATATAACCTGAACGTTGCCATTCTGCAGCGATGCGCTGGTCTACAACATTGGTGTAAGTATATCTTGTGTCAAAATCATTTGATTGACCACAACCAAGCGCATGGATACCGGCTGAATTACCCCATTTCTCACTTGTAAAGTTAAGATAAGGTTTATCCTGAGCGCGCAAGAGTTCGTCCGCAGAGATTGAAATGTAGTGATTTTCGGTTCCATTTACAACCTTGGGAGTAAGAATCTCTCTACGATAACAAGTGAGAGTTTCACCATCATCACTTACTTCATCGGGCTTTATATTAGCAGGATCAAGAGGCATCACGTATGTCACCTCTGCTTCCAAAGTTGGGAAACGTAATTTATTCAAACCATCACGAATGATAGCAAATGCATGAGCGGGGAAACCTGCACGGTTAATCGCTTCTGCAAAACGGAGGTAAACCTGACGTTTTCTGTACACATTGATGGCATAGTTGAACGTAAGTTTACCGCTTGCCATACCATCCTGATTGATGTTTGCAAATGTACCAAACTTCTGGATGAAGCGGGGTTTGCCATCTTCAACAGTCTGATACATGGGACAAGTTGCATTCAAACGACCATCGCCTACAGTGAAATATTCAGGAATGGTAACATCTCCACTCTTTTCATCGTAACTTACATATGTCTGAGCATGATTAAGCGCGATGTAACGTTGAGAAGGACCAACCTGGCGCATCTTCACATTGGGAGAAATTGTAATTTCACCTGTTGTTGTGCTACCAGATGTTTGGTTATACGAACTTGATTGGAAACCGTAGATGTTTGCAACATTTGTCAACACCTTACCAAAACTA
This sequence comes from Alloprevotella sp., assembly GCA_045121635.1. Lineage (GTDB taxonomy): Bacteria > Bacteroidota > Bacteroidia > Bacteroidales > Bacteroidaceae > Alloprevotella. The sequence goes on from JBGVGJ010000035.1 coordinate 132,870, forward strand.
CTGTTAGCAGCAGAGGGTACAAGAGTTACGGTTTCGTCAGCAACGTTAGCATACGAAATAAGCTTTTCGTACCAATTCTTAGAATCAGCCCAATTCAAATACTTAATATCATTCTGTTCCTTAATTGAAACAGAAACAGCATTTGAAGTCTTAACCGCTGATGTTGCATTATCTTCCAACCAAGTGTAGTAATACATTGCAGCCTTTTCATAGTCAGCAACACCATTACCTCGGAGGAGGTAAAGATCACCCAAAATGAGGTCTGAGGGGAAGAGCATCAACTTATGAAGAATGTTGGTACCACTCTTACCTGTATTGAACTGACCATAGTCGGGGAAGCCATAAACCTTCTCAAACTGAGCAGCAGGGAGCAACGTGGGTTCGAGCAAGTCGATAAGATTATCGGGAGTTGCCCAACCTTCTGCGGGATTGGTTTCCCAACCTGTATTCGCATTATCAACGGGAACAGTGATGAAAGGTACACGACCGTAATGCTGTACGAGTTGCATATACGTCCAAGCACGTACCATATGTACCTGAGCGATTTCCTTACGCATATACAAGATGTCATTCTTGATAGCATTAGGATCTGCCTTGGCCAAGTAGAAATTACACTGGTTGATAACCTTGTAATAAGCAGCACGATTCAACAAAGCCGACTCGCCATCCTTCAAAGAAGCATCAAAGTGAGCGATACGCGCAATTGAGTCGGAACTGTACATCGTAGTGTCTGCAAGGTCGGCACGAATTTCATTCAAAATAACATTCTGCTCAACCAAATCCTGAACATTACGCATAATACCAAGGTAGAAATTCACAGTATCAGTACCGTTAAATCCTTCGGTATAACGTTCCATATCAGGAGTCAGAATATCTTCACAAGAGGTAGTGCAAACACCAAAGCCTGCAAGGAAGACAAAGAGACTAACTATTGATTTTTTCATTGTTGTGTTTGTTTTAAGGGTCTGTGATGGAAGAAAAGGAGACGGAGTTATTACCCTCCTTTTCTCCATCACACTACCATGTACTTCCGATTACAAGTTAACTGTGAGACCAAGACTAAAGTTGCGACCTGATGTGAGATAACCGGCATCAATACCCTGATAGAGGATGCTATTGCCAGCTGTAACTTCAGGATCAAGTCCTGTGTATTCAGAAAGTGTAAATACGTTGTTAGCTTCACCCCAAACTGTGAGACCCTGCAACCAACTGAGGTTGTTTACGGGGAGTTTGTAAGTCAAACGCACCTTCTTCAACTTGAGGTATGAACCATCTTCGATCCAACGATCAGAGAAGCGTTCGTTGTTTACCCACAAATCATTGTCAGGCGACATTACACGAGGAATATCTGTAACCTGACCTTGAGAGCGCCAACGATTGCACACAGCTGTTGTCTGGTTCCAAACGTTGTTACCGCTTTCAAGTTGTGAGCGCTGATAGTTGAACACATCGTTGCCCACAGAATACTTGAAGTTGAAGTCAAGTGAGAAACGCTTGTAGCTGAAACTTGTGTAGAAGCTACCGAAGAATTCAGGGTTAGGATTACCAATTACAACCATATCGGCTTCGTTAATCCAACCGTCACCATTCTGGTCAATAAAATGAACGTCACCAGCACGGAAATCACGAGAAGGAGACTGAGAGAGACCAGTAGGATACTTCAAACCAGCTTCCTTTGCTTCTTCATCAGTAGCAAATACTGCTGAACCGCCTTGAGTTGCTGCTGTTTGATAACCGTAGAATACTCCTGCAGCGTGACCAACTGCTGTAAGGATGTTGTTATCGCCGTAAACGCTTGAAGTATAACCATTGATAATAGTGGGTTCACCTGTCTTATTACCCTTGGCATCAAGAGCATAAACCTTGATTTGGTTAGAAGCGGGGAGCTTTTCGATCTTATTCTTGTAAGTACCTACAGTAAGACCTGCCTGCCAACTGAAATTCTTAGTCTTCTTGAATACTGCATTTGCACTAACATTGAAGCCCTTATTGCTCAATTCACCATCGTTACCCCACATCATTGACATACCAGTGATGTCGCTGACTGCCTTACGTGTCAAGAGGTTTGAAGTCTTTGACCAATATACATCAGCACCGAGTGACAAACGGTTATTGAAGAGGTTTACCTGAGCACCTACGTTGAAGCGACGATTAGTTTCCCACTGGATAGTAGGATTCTGGATGTTTGCCAACACGAGTGATGTTGCCTTATCCATAAACTTCTGGTTTTGGAAGTATGTACGACTTGCGTAATAGTCTACATTGTCGTTACCACTTTCTTCGTAACCTACGTTCAACTTCAAATAGTTCACATGAGGAGCCTTGAACCAGGGTTCAGCAGAAATCACCCATGCAGCCTGTACGCTGGGGAAGAGGCCCCAATTCACACCTGCGAGTTTCACGCCGTCAACAGTTTCAGCACCGAAACGGCTTGATGATTCCATTGTAGTACCGAGGCGGAGGAAATACTTATTCTTCAAGTTGTAGTTCAAATCCAAGTAGTAAGCAAGGTTGATCCAACTGTCGTTTGTACCACCGTAATCCTTATACTGCAATGAATAAGACATGTTCGGCATCTTATCGTTGTCATTGTTGTAACCTACAATGTAGCTATCACTGTAAGAGAACGATGACATACGGAAACCACCGATGAAGTCAAATGCATGAGCACCATATTGACGCTTCCATTGTGCACGGAAATCATTGAAGAGTGATGTTTCCTTACCAAACTGTGTCTTAACAACACTGGTTACACCACCAAGACCTTCAACGTTCTTCGTAGGAGTACCTGTATTGGGGAGGTAGTACTTTTCGTTGTTACGGTTCAAGATGTAACTGAAACGGTCACTGATTGTCCAGTACTTACCGATGCGATACTTAGGAGCGAAATTGATGCTGAACTGTGTCTGTTCGTGATAGTTCTTATTTTCGCCGTCACCATTCTGAAGAATCCAGTAGGGATTTGCCAAACCTTCGAAACCATAAGCAGAAGCAAACTTCAAGGGATTGTTTGAGTCTGCATAGTTCTTACCTGTATATACGTTTGAAGCATGAACAAGATCAAGTTTGCCAAGATCATGATTGTACTTAACGTAGTATTCGTAAGGACTAACGAAAGGAGTTTGGAGCAAACCAAGCACATTGGGAGAACTGATGTTGCGAGTAGTATAATCTTCCGCCCATCCGTTGTCACGGAGGTTGTAAGCATTCTTAGTATAAGCAATGTCAAACGCAGTAGTGAAGTTGCGGAACATTTCAATGTCGGTATTGAAACGAATGTTCAAACGATTGAAGTCGTTCTTCTTTGCAGTTGCATCACTCTGTGTGTAACCCAACGAAAGGTTGTACATCGCTACATCATCACCACCTTCTACGCTTACCTTATAGTTCTGTGTATAGCTGTCTTCGTAAAGATCCTTCTGCCAATCTGTATTGTTGTGATAAAGATTGTAGAAAAGGTAATTGGGATCTTCATTCAAGAAACCACCAGTAGCTGTTGAAAGTTGCTTAGCGTTCTTAGTAGTACCTAAGAATTCTGTTACGTAGTTGCGATACTGACCAGCATTCATCATCTGAATCTGATCGGGGGTCTGTTCGTAAGAACCGTATGCACGCACCTTAATGCGAGTAGCCATGCTCTTACCACGACGTGTATCGATTTCAATAACACCATTACCACCCTTAGCACCGTAAAGTGCAGTACCGTTAGTCAATACACGTACATCAGCGATGTCTTCGGGGTCAATCACACTAAACACGTTAGTGTAGAAACCATCGTGAAGCGTACCGCGGTCATACTGCATATCCCAAATCACACCGTCAACTACGATGAGGGGTTGTGCATTAGCATTCAATGAGTTCAAACCGTTGATAAACATCGCAGCACCCTGTGCAGGAAGTCCACCACGAGAAATTGAACGTACAGCACCATTAAGGTAAGTTTCAATATCATCTTCAACAGTTACAGCGCTCGTTTCATTGAGTGTGTATTCGTGCTTCAGATTTAAGTCTGTGCCATCCTTATAGATGTTCTTAACCAAACCACTGTAAAGATAAGCATCCTGACCCGTAGCCGCCTTAATAGCAAACTGAGTAGCATTGTATTCATCTACACTCACATAAAGTGTAGTAACAAAAGTAGGAACTTTAATGGTGTAGCTACCAGTCTCATCTGTCATAGCTGTGTACAAACGATTGTTCAATGCTTGTACACGAACACCAGCCATAGGCTCTTTCGTCGCAGCGTCATAAACTGTACCTGAAATTTCCTTCATTTCGTACTTAGGAACTTCAGTCTTTTTCTTACTCGCTACGGGAGTTTCCTGAGCCGAAAGTACGCAAGTTCCTGACAACATCAAGAGTCCAACGGATGCGCGGAGAACACCTTGCATGAAATTGATATGTTTCTGTTTCATTTCTTCAGCATTTAATCGTTGGTACTTTCTTCTCTATAAGGTTCAATGATGATCTTAGCGATATTTATGCCCTGGCACAAAAGATTACCCATATCATCATACTGATAACTTGTCAACAATTCGAACTGCAAATAAGGGAATGATCTCACACCATCAGGGAGGCCATCGTATGAATACTGCAAATTCAAATCATCAAAGAGCAATACCTTTTCAACACGATCGCTAGGTGCTGATACTTCAGAGATAGCAGACGCACGATTGCTTGCGGGGTCAAACACCTTTACGTCAAACTTTACTTGCTCTGTATAATCCAACTCTATACCATTATGAACTGCGGTCGGCACTAAAATCGCATAAATCTTATATCTACCGCTCTTCAAAGAAGGAAGTTCAAGTGAGAACTTCAAGTCACGTGCAACTGCTGTCAATTCATAACGCGTAAAATTCTTGACATCAAAACGGTCTGCAATATCATCATTCTTATCATCTACGCCAAGCGACCAGTTCTGAGCATGACCGTTAGTTACAGATCCGATAGTATAGACACCTGTTTCACGACGTTCTATAAATGAATACGCAGGATCTAAGTTGTAGCGATTAACAGCGAATACGTAACCGTTAGAAACCTTAATAGGAATTACATCCTCATTGTTCGCACCCAAGAAGAAAGGATTCTTGCCATCAACGGTCTTCTTGCTGTAAATCGTTTTACCATTAGTAGTCTTCACTGAGTCGTTGTACAAGCAATAGTCGATAATAGCAGCAGAGTCTGTGAGGCTCATGTTCTTACCCATAATAGAGGGTGAAAAGAACATTGAAGAAAAGAGCAACTTCTTCGCATTCAATTCTGCCAAAGAGTCAAAATTGTAACCAGACTTCAATGTTTCAGCGTCTGACCACTTACCATTGCCCTCATAAGTCTTATAGACCTCATTCTTCTTATAATTAAACAAAGACTTAACAATTGTCATTGCTTCATCAAAAGCTTCATCTGTGGGGAATACGGCTACATAAACAGAGTCTTCATTCTTCAACTGTGCACCAGCCATATTAAGGAGTGTATTGCTGTTTGAATAAACAGAGTCAACGTACTCCATCTTACCATCACTATTCAAAGCACCTTCGGTAGACAAACCAGGAGAGAAAGAGGTAATGTCAAATTCCTTATCCGTGAACACACTGTTAATCTTTGACAACGACAAAGATGAAGAGAGGAAGTCAAAGACGTTGTAAGCATAAACAGAGGCAGTGCTCAACATGTGCAACGTACCATTTGAAGCTGTAAGCGAAGGTTCATTGTCAAGCAACGCAATACCGTCAAAAGTCTTTGCGCTAGCATCATATACAATGTACTTTGAGTTGAGCATACGCACACGCTTATCTTCACCTTGTGATTCATGGTTGAAACGAGCAATGTGCTGACCGAGGAACTGCGTAGCAAAGATGTACTCTTCCTTAGTTGCAGCCTTGGGGTCTTCGCTATACTTCTCCTTAATTGCCTGAAGTTTTGCTAACTTTTCTTCCACATCAAAACTACCATTGATAGGAGCCCACACCGTCAAAGACTGAGGAGAATTAAGATAGTTAGCGTAACTCATCTTTGCAGAACCAGAGGGATAGTCCATATCGTTCTTTAGATAAGAGGTAGCGCTCAAGACACTTGCAAATTCAGAAAGATTTTCATTTTCCTGAATATTTTGCCATATAGTCTTTTTAGCTGTTTCTCCGGTTTCTACTACATCGTAGTGGTCGTCAGTACATGCAACCATGCCAAGCACAGTCACGACACTGAGCAAACCTCCTTTGAACCAGTTTTTATATGAATTATTCATACGGTTGTTCTTGTTAATTTCAAATTTTATACTGGAGAAGAAAGTGACCTTCCTCAGAAAGGAAGGTACTTCCTTCTTCAAATTCTAACTCTTACCAAATATCTTCATCAACAGCGCCATCGTAAACTTCCTTAGGCACAATTTCAATGAAGTCTAAGAACCATTCAGCGTCCATCTTCTTCAATGCAGACTTGAAGCGCAAGTAATAGGTTTCGTTGGGCTTCATAGATTGACGTGTCACGATACGACGAAGACCTGGAGATGAGGGAGATGCATTACGTACACTTGAAACGCCCTTAGTACCAGAAGTTGTGAAGTAATTAGGAGCCTTCATATAACCCTGGTTGCGCAAATTCTTGTCGTTTTCGATATTGGTCAAATCATCACCTTCAATATCTTCCACCCAAGGAATTGCAGGATTGTTTACACATGACTGACGCATGTCGTAGGGCAAACCAGCAGGCATAAGGCGGTCGGGATGGTTACCAAAGTACAACTGCGCCATTCCACGCCAAGCATTATGAGAAGCATAAATGCGCAATTCATATTCCTTTTCAACAGGAACAGGAGGTAACTTAACGATGAAGTCGAAGAGACCTACAGCCAAGAATTCATCTCCTTGATAATCCTTCCAGTTACCACCACCGTATGCGGTATGGAGGTATGTCAACTTTGTATCAGTAGAAGCACGAACAAGGTTATCAAAGTAGGTATGACTGTCTGACAACTGCGGGAAATGTGTGTAAGCACCACCACGAACGTTATTTGACGTTGTTTCGTGGAAGATTGTCGTAAAGTCAATACGCATACGCTCCTTACCCATGATTTCGCGTTCAGCATCACCGAACACCAACAAATCGCTAATGGGATATACATAACCATTGCTTGGAGATATCGCCTCTTGTTCAAGTACCTGAATACCCTCCTCAATCACGTTATCTACATCATAATTATCCTGGAAACCATTCTTATATGTACAGAATCTGTTGATGTAAATAGGATGTTCTGAACCTTCAACACCAGCATCACCCTTCTGAAGAATCTTCATAATGCTGCGTTGCTCAGGCATAGGATTCGTAATATCAAGTGATTTTGATTGACCGATGGTAGTATAATAATCCCACACATCAAGGGGCAAACTTGACATCTGAGGTTCCTTCTGACTTGGACCTGGGTCGTAACGGAACTCGTTGTTGTGAGCAACAAACTTACCAGGAGCCAACTTACCATGGATGAAGTGATACAACACAAACTTATAAAGTCCATTGTTGGGATCCTTCAAGTCACCAGACATCGAACCATAAGCAGTCTGAATTTCAGAAATGTTCTTTATAGCCTCAATAATTTCATCAGCATTGATAATCTTATCAGAATTGATTTCATCATCAGCATATTGAGGAGCGGGAACATTATACTTCTGCTGAAAGAGTTCATCCTTTTCAACGAAACCTGTAAATGAGATATAACGCTTCAAAGGAACGTTCGCCTTACCGAATGTTGCAGTAGTTGTAAAGACTTCAGGATGCTCAACCTCTTCATAATCCATATCGCGTTCTGCTACTTGGAGCAAAGCGTCGATACCAGTCTTGCTTAGAAGAAGTCCCATAATCTGCATATTGGGATTTGTCTTAATCGCATCCGCCATACGGTCGGTAATAGGAGCGATAACATCGCTTACAACGTGAACACGACCGTTTGAAGCTTCGTGGTCAGTTGACAATACGCAAGATGAATTTTCAATCACATAGAACACCTGATGCTCAGTAGAGTCGGGTTTTCCGTTTTCATCGTAAACGGGAAGTTCGGTAAATTCGTCATACTTCGCGCGCTTTACCACAGAGTCTTTTTCAACACAAGTCAACAAACGGTCAAAGAGGTTTGACAAGTTGAATGATGCGTTTGTGGGAAACTCTGTTGACTCATATGCTTGCTGATCACCATTATCAATCACACAACTATATGCAATCAATTGTGCAAGTTCAGCTGGTAAAGAATAAACATCTTCTACCTCTTGAACTTTAAGATAGTGGTCAATAGCTTCATTATCCGGAACGAACACGGTGTAATTACCACGTGCCGAGAGTACACTGTAAATAGAAGAACCGTTACCCAGGGAAACCATTTTGAAAAGATCACGGGCCTTAGACAAATCCTTGTTTGAATCAAGAATATCTGCTACGGTCTGGTCTTTCTTTATGGCAAAATTAGAGGAGTCGATTTCTTCTTCACAACTACTAATTGCAACGGTTGCTGTAGCGCAACACAAGAGGAGCGCCACCTTTGCAATGTTCTTGTTAAAGAATGAATATGTTTTCATAATCTAATCTTAGGATATTAAAGGGATTATTTCTACAATCAAATCCCCACATTATTTCTTCGTATAACGGTCCCAAACGGGGTTCTGTACCAAAGCGCCACCATTATCAACACCAGCAATCTTCATTTCTTCAGAGTAGATGGGGTTGTAGAATGAGAGCAACTGCTTGAGACGGTTGCGCACCGTTGCAGTAACAGACATGTGAGTTGAAAGGACATTGGCAGTAGAATTTTCATATTCTGCCTGACGAACAAGGTCATACCAACGCTTACCTTCACCTACGAATTCACGCTGACGTTCGTTGTAAACAAGCGATAAGAGATCTGCACCAGTTTTACCTAAGGGATAAGCAGGTGAAAGGCGATCACAAGTCTTTTCAGGATTCGTTACAGTACCGAGAGGATTTTCAAGAGTAGGATTACTACGTTTAAACAGAGCATTAACAAGGTCATAACACTGCATCACAAGGAGCTGATTAGCGTCAGTAAGTTTTGTTCTATCTGCATAAACGGCATCCTCATTCTTGTCATTCTTATAAAGACCAACCTTAACTGTTGAGTGGAGGCGAGCCACAGCTTCCGCCTTAATCAACATCACATCAGCAGCACGATAAACAGGCCAGTTGGCATCCATGTTGCTTGATTCACGATACTGATAGTCTGCACCAGCAGTCATATCATAGCGGTCTTTATAGTTAATAGAACGTGCAACATTCTTAACTACAGGATAAGCACCAGTGTTGTTTGAAGTTTCATACTTAATAGTAGAAAGCAAACGGTTATCAGACTGTCCGAATCCCTTATCAGGATTGTATGTAGTCAAGCTTGAAATCAAAGAACTACTGATTACGAGCGCTTTTGTTGATAAGTTGCTTGCGTATGATGATAAATAATTGCCATAAGTATTATTGACATTATTTGTACCATCGTACTGAAGTTCGAAAATAGACTCATATATAGCATTCTTCTGACCGAAGATCGTTTGATAAACTACGTCATTCATGCTATATGCTTCGGGAACTGTCAACCAATCGATCGTCAAATGATCCTTTTCACGCTTGTTGGGTGTGGGATTTTCCAACTCATCTCTATCATATTCTGCCTGAATGTGGTTCAAGACAAAATCTGCATGTTCAATAGCTTTATTCAAGCAGTTAGTAATCTCTGCACTTGCATTTGCAACGTTATCACCCTTCTCAGCTGATGAGCGAAGCATACAACTACGCCACAAATACATATCAGCCATCAACGCATGGATACTACGTTTAGTGAAGCGGCCCTTGTTGTCGGTAGAAGAACCGTAGTTTTCAACAGCCTTTTCAACGGTCTCTTCCAATTCTTGAAGAAGTGTTGCGAGAATTTCTACACCCTTTGTCTGTGGAGTATTCGCACGCTTTGCTTCTGCATCGGTTGAGATAGATTTCGTTACAAAAGGTACATCGCGATAAGCACGCACCAAGTGGAAATAATAGAGTGAACGAAGTGCAAGCATTTCAGCTTTAAGAGGACTCCAGTCTGATTCAGAGAAACTGGGGTCACGACCATCAGCAGCCATGGTAGCACCATATTCCAACACCTTGTTGCAGTAGTTAATACCAGTATAGAAATGTTCCCAACTGAAAAGTCCTTCAGTAGGTTGCAATACACCTTCCATAATGTACTGCATACTTGAATTACTCAAGTCATTGAGGCGTAAATTGTCTGAACGTACTTCACCCCATACAAACATACGGTTGGTAATGTCACCTGACACCATCTTCGCATATGCAGCAGCACGCACGTTGTTCAAGTCATTCTTGTCGTTCCAGAAGTCTTCTTCAGTAATCTGGTCGGTTGGCAGCACCGTGAGATAATCATCACACGATGTAATCCCTGCGGTCAAGAACAAACCACCGGCAAGAAATAGTTTTGAGAAAATATTTGACATTTTCATTGTTGTATAAGTTATTCGTGAGAGGTTGTAGGAGCGCTCCTTAGGTAAGGGGTGCGCTCCATGAAACCTTTAACTTCTTAGAAACCAAAGTTCAAACTGAATGTGAATGAGCGTGAACGAGGTGTAGTATTGCTATCAACACAAGGATTGAAACCACCAGCTGAGTGTTCGGGGTCTGTACCTGAATACTTCGTCAAGAAGAAGATGTTGTCAGCAGATGCTGAGATGTTCAACTGGCTCAAGCCCCACTTCTTCAACTTAGCAGGATCAACACTGTATGAAAGCTGAATGTTATTCATACGGAGGAAGTCACCAGGTTCAACGTAACGGTCACTTACCAAAGCGTTGTATGAAGTACCAGCAGCCTGGTTCATTGCACGAGGAATGTCAGTTACATCACCATTCTTACGCCAACGGTGTGAAACCGAAGCACACTGGTTCTTATTTGTACGCATGTCTTCAGCATAGAGGCGTGCCATATTCAAAATCTTGTTACCGAGGCGGTAGCTAAATCTTGTCTTCAAGCGCCAACGACCATAGTTGAAGTCAATGTTGAAACCACCATTGATATCGGGGTTAGAACTACCGAGGTAAACGATATCGAGTTCGTCAATGTTACCGTCGTGGTTGATATCTTCATAGATTACGTCACCACCCTGGAACTGATAGTTTCTACCACCATAGTTAAAGTACATAGGAAGCGGATTACCACGCTTGTCGTAGATTACCTTGCCTTCAGCATCGCGTGCGATAGGAGCAGTCTTGCCTGTAGCAGCAGCAGTGTTACGATTGCCCTGTGCATCCTTATAGTCATTCTTCTTATCATCAATGAAGTAACCGTTGTGGTCGTAGTCATAAGCATAAACACCCTTATAACGGAAACCATAGATACCACCGAGAGCATGACCAATTTGTACGCGCTTTACGTAAGTGTGGTTGTTGTAGTTGTAGTCTGCATTAGCAGCTGCCAACACGTTAGCATCCATTTCTGTGATGGTGTTGATGTTCTGCGCAAAATTCACACGGAAATTCATGCTGAACTTACCAATCTTAAACACATCCTTGGTGCTGATGTACAATTCCCAACCTTCATTTTCCATTGAACCCACGTTAGCAGAACTCAAGGTGCTGAAACCTGTAGATGAAGGAATGCGAACACCGCTGTTCAGAAGGTCAGTTGTCTTCTTCTTATAAGCATTGAAGTCCAACTTGAAGAGGCCATCGAAGAGGTGAATGTCTGCACCAATATTCCATGACTCAGTCTTTTCCCAACGAATTTCTGTCAAACGGAGGTTTTCGGGACGGATACCCTGTACACCGTTGTAAGAACCGTAAGCGGCATACTTATTATAAATAAGACCTTCCGCAAAGCTTGCGTTACCTACGATACCCCAACCTGGACGGAGTGAAAGCATGTTCACAACCTTACGAAGAGGTTCGAAGAAACGTTCGTCAGAAATGTTCCAACGCGCAGAGAGACCAGGGAAGTAACCCCACTTGTTACCTGAACCGAACTTAGTAGAACCGTCCGCACGAAGTGTAGCACTCAATGAATACTTAGAACCATAAGAGTAGTGCATACTTGCGATACCCGACATGGTGTGACCTGTCCATGTGCCAGAAGATGCACCTGTAAGATAACCGGGAACTGTGGGGTCAGTAATACCACCGCTAATACCCGTAGAAGAAAGTGACTGACTTGTGCTCTGGTTAGAACCCATTTCACCACGAATCATCAACTGGAATGAATGGTTGTCGTTGTAGAAGAAGGGCTTAAATACCAAAGAGTGACGGGTTGTGAAACTAAAGTTCTTAGAATCACTATTTGCAGTCTTGTCAACACCAGCACTCCACTTTTCCGAAGTCAATGTGTGGGGATAGTATGAATTGGTAGTCTGCGTATTCGCATTCATGTGTACTTCCCCTGTATAGTCCAACTGAGTAGACTCATCATCCTTACCCAAGAGCTTATATTCAAGCGAGAATGAAGGAGTGATAGTATAGGTAGAAGTTCTTGACCAAGATTCATTAGCAGTAGCAACAGGGTTACCATTACTTACCATGTCGCTAAGGTAATATGATGAGAGGTTTGAGCCATTGTCTACTAAACCAGCAGAACCTGCTGCAGGAGGCATGATGTAATAGTCACCAGTCTGATAATACGTCTGCGAGATCTTGTCATATTCGTTACGATACACCGCCATATTAGGCATTGCATTGTAAGCAGCAGAGAGGATGTTATTGTAGTTCTGAAGGTTGTTCGTGTAACTCAATGAGAAGTTAGAAGAGAACTTAATACGGTCAGATACCCAATAGTCCAAAGCCATACGTGTTGTAAAACGGTCCAATTCCTGCTTAATGATTGTACCTGTTGCATGGTTGTAAGATGCAGATACACGGAAAGTTGCCTTTTCACCACCACCGGAAATGTTCACACCGTAGTCATGAGTCTGACCAAACTGTGTTACTTCATCCACCCAGTCGGTATTCTTGTTGTAGTTTGCGTAGTAAGCGGGGTGACTCTGAAGGTATGAAATTTCTACGATACCTGACGCAACGTCACTTTGCTTAGGATTGAAGTATGCTTCCTTCAACATCATGGTGTAACCGTCACCATCAAGCATCTTCATGCCTTCGGGTTGCCAAGAACCCTTAAACTGATAACTGAAATTCACCTTTGTCTTACCACGTGAACCACGGCGTGTCTTAATTTCGATTACACCGTTAGAACCACGAGAACCCCAGATTGCAGTTGCTGAAGCGTCCTTCAATACGTTAATGCTCTGGATATCTTGAGGATTGATCTGGAGAAGAGTAGCAAACTTTTCTTCGTCCATGTTATTCGCGTCAAAGTCCTGACTGTTGTAGTCTTCAAGCACGAAACCATCGACAACGATAAGAGGTTCAGAAGAACCATTGATTGAAGTCACACCACGGAGGCGCATTGAAGTACCAGCACCGAGGTTACCAGAGTTAGCAACGATATCAAGACCTGCGATTTCACCCTGAAGTGCTTCACCTGCGGTTTCAAATGAAAGACCAGCCATTTCATCCATGTTCAACGACTGTTGCGCCACTGAGATTTCGCGTTCGGGGATTGCCAAACCATTTGTCTTAATCTTACGCTTACCGACAACTTGCGCTTCACTCATCATTGAGTTATCCTTCAATTCAACCTTGAATGAAGTAGTTTCGCCAATAGGCAACTTAGCAGTAGCATAACCGATATAAGAGACCTGCAAGGTATTTGCTTTGTTCTTAATCGATAAAGTAAAGTTACCACTTGCGTCGGTTTGAGTTGCAGAAACCACACGGTTTGTTTTATCCAACTCAACTACATTCGCCATAATAACGGGTCCGTCGAGTTCACTCCATACATGACCCGAAATTCTCTTTTGTGCCATCACCATAGTAAATGTGCAGCACAATGCGAGGGTTAAGAGATATTTTATGTAATTCATAATATTAACTTATTATCTGAGTCTGTATTTAGCTACGTAAGATTCAAGTTGCTCGGGCTTTGCATAATCCCAGAAATTGAAATTACCAACAGGCATTTTTTCCTTCGATTCATCACCTTCCCAATAAAGACCTTCATAGTCTTCAGGAGCATTAAAGTTGAGATACGTATCAATCTGATGCAACACAGCGTAAGATGAATTCTTTACAGAATTAGCCTGTGTGTAGGTCGCATTATAGCAAATATCACGTGCAAGGAGGTTTCTATTTCCTTCTGAAGCAACTACGTTAACAGTATTTCCACTTCTATCAAGCACCGAAAGTGCTGAGGGTGTTTGCTTTACCTTAATAGAGAGGTAAGAATTTGTTACATTATCAACACATGAAGTCTGATACTGGGGAATATCTGCATCACTTGTATAATTCGTAACATTATCAACAAACACAGACTGGTCCTGGAAGTGGTACTTCACAAAGTTAACCAACGTTGTAATCATTGCTGCAGCCTTAAGTTTGTCTTCTTCAGAAAGAGGATCCTTATACTTATTAGTACGAGTAGACACCCACTTATCAATTTGATCCCACGTCATCAAACCCTTTTGCTTAGTAGCAATATTGATTTGTTCAGCAGTGGGGATATATACAGTGTAGTTATAGTTATTGAAGAAACGAACCAAGTTTTCACCACTTGCAGGATAAAGCACACCAGGATTATCCGATTCACGCGCAAACACGAGGTACTTCAACTTTTCCTTCTTAATTTCTGCATCCTCCATCTTCACGCTTTCGCCCTTATCATTGATTTTCATGAAGAAACCACACGCTTCAAGCAACTGGTCACTCACCAATTGAGGATCAACTAACTTATAGAACGCATTGTAAGGATTGTTTGACTTGGGATAAGTCATGTGGTTGTAAACAGAACGCATCGTAGCCTGAATAGGACGGTCGATAATATATGTCATACCGTTACCATATTCATTTGTAGCCTGTGTCTTATCGTAGTAATTGATTACTGTAGCCACATGGTCGTTAGGGGCGTTACCTTCGGCGACATCATTCACCATTACTTGATAACCACCTTCTACAGTCATACCTATGGGATTCGTTTTATTAGTCAAACGTACAGGAGCACCACTACGTGACAAATAATAAGTACGATCGTCGTTAACACCAACAGGATTATCATGCACCAAAATATGCTGGTTAATCAACTCAATCAAAAGGGCACGCTTCTGTGAACTCAATACAGATGATTCATCCGTTGCTTCAGAACCATTTAAACCACCAACTGAATGAGGTTTAATATCCTTGTTACCCTTTTCATACTTGTGACCATTTCTCAAGTCAAACTTATAGATATTACCAGTGATAGGGAATTTAGAACCGCTTTCATCGTAAGCAAACGTCCAGAAATAACGTGCATAAGTACCTGTACCACTAACATTCTTACCGTATTGGTTACGTGCAAAACCTGCGGGGTCTACGATACCATAAGTCGCGAGACCTTCATCATTAGGAACGAAGAAAGAGAAGTAACTCTGCATCGCCTTAAGATAAGTAGAGAAGTACTGCTTCAAGGGAGCTTCGTTATACTTTGTACCTTCAATAAAGTTATCGTCAGCCTTAACAATAGAGCGCACCACCTGAAGGTCACCCAACAATGATACGGGTGCCATTACAGATGCATATTCGGCAGGAGCATTAAGTTTACCCATTACGTATACAATACCGTTATTGGCAACCATACATTCTACGATTGATTCCTTAAATGCTTCAGGAGTTTCGTAAGACGTTGTAAACATATAGTCCTGAGCGTCATTTACGATTGTAGCATACTTACTGGGAACTGTCTCGTTAAATGAGTCCTTCATCAAGTTCTCAATCAAGGGGTGAATCAATGAAAGAGGAATTTGATAAAGATTTGTTTCAAGATTCTCTACTGTATTTTCAGTAATACCGTAACGCTCAATCATTTCCTTACCACCGCCATTTACGAAGTATTCAATCATAGCGGCATCATTAGGCACGAACATAGCAGCCATATCGTGTTCCTTGGGTGTAGAAGACGATACAGCATACTGGTTCCATCCTGGATCGAAGGGGAGATAGAACTGACGAGCGTCGAAAGATTCACCGTAGGGGTCGCGAGAAATACCGCCACCACGCGAACGGTTAGAGATATAACGCTTTTCGTAAACAGAGTCGGCCTTAATATCGTTCAACGCCTTATACTGACGCGTAAGTTGGTCATTATAATAAGGTGCTGCAAAACGGTCGAGCATCTTGCTGAAATATTTTGTATTGGGATTTTTACGAATCATTTCAGCCATGTTGCCGGGAGCCAACAACACCTTATCGAGCACGTGAATGTAACCGTTCAAGCAAACGATGTCACCATCGATAATACGACAATCGTTGACAAATCCGAAAGTAGACTTTCCTGACACATTCCAGTCCTGACCCATAATCTTTTCAACGTCTGCGAAAGCAATACTCTTATTCTTCAACTGACCTTCAATGAAGTGCGTCATCATAGGATCCGAAGAGTCAAGCGCCATATATACAGAGTCTCCTCTATCACGAAGGCTCTTAAACCAGTCAACATCTGTTGTAGACTGAGTTGCGGGCAACTGCTCCACAGCCCAACGTGCCACAGAGTCAGACGCCGTAGCAGATGTACCTTGACGCAAGCAGAGGTTCTTACCACCGCCTTCTGTATTTGCCAACATTTCAAGCACGTATGCATTGTTCAACATAGCATTGTTAAGCAACACGCGCTTCTGATTCTTAGAGAGGTTGTCATACGACGTCACACCTGGCCAAGGTTGTGACGCAAAAAAGTCATCAAAAGCCTTGTCATTGGCCACAAAGAGGGTCTTACTACCTGTCTTTGAAAGCACATCGGCATAATCCAAGTCCTCAATAAGTTTAAGCACAGTCTTGTATTCACCACGATTCTGCAACTCGTGATAAATACTCAACCCATGACGGGCATTTTCCTCTAAATCCTTCAGATGGAACTTGTCATCTGCGCAGGAAGTAAAGCCGACAGCAGAAAGCAGCGCAACATTAAGCAACGCCTTTCCCATTTTTCTAAAATGGTTTTTCATACGCATCAAGATAAAAATTATTATGTTGTAATTGTTATTATTCAGTTTTCCCGTACGGGCATAGTATGGACATAGTATACGGGATTGTGGCAAATTTAGCAGTTTTTTGCTAAATGACCTTGCCATTTTTTGATTTTTTATGATTTGAGAAGCAAAAATCATTCAACAGAGGCGATATTTTGTTAAATAACATTTAAAATATGTTACTTTTGACATAAATAGACATTATTTAAAAATCAATTAACGTAATGCACCTAAAACGCAGAATAGAGACTCTAGAATGTATCATTTTTTCGCCACAAAAGGTGCATTTCTGTGTTACATACAGAAGGTTAGAAAGTAAAGAGGAACACAAATGGATGGTTCAAAATATGGACTAGCGTATAAAACCGAAAGGTCGTAAGGAAATTTTACAAGCACAATGGGGTATGACTAAAGGAGAAAGGAGAAAGGAGAAAGAGGACCAGAATCTTATAACCTCGTTAATCGACAATTATTCACCGTAAGCAATACCTATTAACCAAATTAACCCTTAACCTTTACTCCTTAACCTTTCTCCTTTACCCCTTAAACCTCTCTAATTATTTTTTTCGCATTTTTCACTCCAAACTTTAACACACATTAACATTCACAGCTATCGATTCCGCACAAATATCTATTCTCGTAAAAACAATAAGTTACATTGTCGCGCCAATAAGTAACATTGTAAAAACACTAATACTTATTTTTAGGGCTTGATAAGTAACCTTGTGAACGAAAAAAGTGGAGATAACCCAGATGTTTAGGGCGATCTCCACTTCCGTAATACAAATATACAAAATTTCAGTGCGAAATGCAAATCGGTTAACACTTATTAACACCGTATTTATTCTGCATTTTTCGGTATTTTTTTTAGGGTGTGAATATAGAAAATCACCGACTCATTCACACGCGTTCCGTCCCCCTTCGCGCCGCACCTTGATACGTGCCACGCTGGCGCAGGGTCTTTTTCACCAACTCTACAAACTGGTAATTTTTCAGTCCCCAGTCGGGCGCCACAAGCAGTTCTTTGGGCGACTGCGAGGTAAAGCGCTCTACGGCAATGCGGGTGTCTAATCGCTCTAAGAAATCTGCCACGAGCGCGGCATATTCCTCCACCGTGAAAAGTCGAAAATCGACGGATTCATCGGCGAATTCCTGTGCCATTTTCGTACCGCGCACGATTTGAAGTTGGTGTAATTTCAGGGTGTCAAGAGGGAGTTTTGAGATGCAGTCGGCCTGTGCCACAATATCCTCCCACGCCTCTCCGGGAAGCCCTAAAATGAAGTGCGCACCAACGGGTATGCCGCGCTGAGCGGTGCGGCGGATGGCATCTTCGGCTTGCGCAAAAGTATGTCCGCGATTGATGCGCTTGAGGGTGACATCGCTGGTAGTTTCTACCCCGTATTCGATAAGCACAAAGTGCTGCTTTTGCAACTCGGCAAAGTAGTCGAGCAATTCATCGGGCACGCAGTCGGGGCGTGTGCCGATTACGAGCCCCACCACGTCATCCACCGCCAGCGCCTCCTCATACAAGCGCTTCAAATGTTCCAGCTCGCCATACGTATTGGTATACGCTTGGAAGTATGCCAAGTATTTCATATCGGGATACTTACGCCCGAAAAACGCCTTGCCTTCTTCCAACTGCTCAGTCACACTGCGCTGCGTGGCACAGTATTCGGGATTGAACGTTTGGTTGTTGCAATACGTGCAACCGCCACGCCCAATTTTTCCGTCGCGGTTGGGGCAGGTAAAACCGGCATGCACGGAAATTTTCTGCACTTTCTCAGAAAAGAAGCGCTTTAAGAATTGCGAAAATTCGGTATATAAATAGGTGGGCGTGGGCATGGCAAAGGTTGTTTTATGAGGTATTTATTCAAGTGAGTAATGTTTGCACAGCTGTGTTACTTGGCGTGCAAAATTACGATTGCAAAGATAAGTTTAGAAATTTTAACGGGCAACCCAGTTGAAAAAATCTTTCTGAAAACTTGCAGGCAGAAAAATTTTCCCTACCTTTGCAACAATAAAATCCACTTTTTGTAGTTGCGACATCCGCAACTGCCTCACCCTTTAAATTGTTTTGCCTATCGAAAAGACTTTACTCTAAATTTTAAAATAGTAAAGTATGAACATGCTCACTATGCGCACCGACGAGGAGTTGGTGGCGCTTTATGCAACGGGAAAGGACGAGGCTTTTGACGTCCTTCTTGAGCGTTACAAGGATAGGCTTTTCTCCTACATTCTTTATCAGGTACGTAATACAGATGTTGCGGAAGACATTTTCCAGGAAACATTTGTAAAGGTAGTCATCACCATTCGCGACGGTCGCTATACGGAGTCGGGGAAGTTCTTCTCATGGGTCACACGTATTGCTCACAACCTCGTTATCGACTTTTTCCGCCGCGAGAAGGGCGAGAACACGGTTTCAACAGACGAGTCGGAAGTAGACATTCTCAACAATGCGAAACTTGCTGAGCGAAGTGCACAAAGTGCGATGGACAGCGAGCAGACATTTATCGACTTGCAACACCTGATTGAGAAACTCCCGCAGGAGCAGCGCGAGGTGGTACAGATGCATTACTTTCAGGAGATGACCTTTAAGGAAATTGCCGAAGAAAAGGGCATCAGCATCAACACCGCCCTTGGACGCATGCGCTACGGTATATTAAATATGAGAAAGATGGCGCAGCGCTATGATTTGGGACTGAGCATATAGAGAATAGGTATAGACGCTATAGAATTTATAGAAACTATAGAAATTCAATCTCCCTTCCACTATGCAAAACAAATTCGGGAAATACGATTTCAACGTAGAGCCTTTTGCCGAAGACATTACAGGTCGCTTGGCTTGGGGAACTCTTGGCACGTTGATCCTTCGTGCGGCGTCGCTTCACGCTGGCGCAAACGGTTTTGGCTATGATGATGTGCACACCAAGAATCACGCGTGGGTGCTCTCGCGCCTTGTGATTGACATGGAGAACATGCCGCGCATCAATGAGGATTATACCATTGAGACTTGGGTAACAAAGGTTTACCGCCAGTTTACTGACCGTCACTTTGACATTCTCGCCCCCGACGGCACGCCTTTCGGTCAAGCCACAAGCATTTGGGCGCTCATCGACATCGAAAGCCGTCAGCCAGCTGACCTTACGAAACTCCCCGACGAGGGTTTCAAAAACATCATGATTCCCGAGCGTGAAATTCACATCAAGGGCCCCAGTCGCTTGCGCCTTTCTAAAGACGCGCCCCTCATTGACACGCACAAGGCGGTGTATAGCGACCTCGACATCAACGGACATGTCAATTCGATTCGCTACATCGAGATGTTGCTCAACACCTTCTCGCTCGACACGTTAAGAACTACGCCACCCAAGCGCATTGAAGTGGCGTACTGCTTGGAAAGTCTGTTTGGCGACCAGTTGGATATTTATGCCGAAGTGCAAGACGGCAACACGCACGTCTTTGAAATCCGCAAGGGCAGCGACGTCATTCTTAAAGCAGCGATAGTTTTATCATAAACAGTTTTATAAGAAACGAGTAAACAAGGAAAGCTCTCTTGTTTACTCGTTCTGTTCTCTATCCCCCAATAATTAAAGTATAACATGCAGAAAATCGTATTCCTAACCGGCGCCGGCATTAGCGCGGAGAGCGGATTGGGCACCTTTCGCGGCGGCAACGGACTTTGGGACAACTACCGCATAGAGGATGTGTGCACCGTGGATGCTTGGCACAGAAATCCTACTTACGTCAACGCCTTCTATAACGAGCGACGCAAGCAACTCCCAACCGTAGCGCCCAATGATGCGCACCGCTTGGTGGCGGCCTTAGAGGAGGACTACGAGGTGGTGGTGGTGACGCAGAACGTTGACGACCTGCACGAGCGTGCGGGGTCTTCGCGCGTCGTTCACTTGCATGGCGAGTTGCTCAAGGTGTGTTCGTCGTTTAACAAGGAGGATTCCAAGCAGTGGCAAACTCTTGATTATGACCACTTGGAACTCCCCGTTGGCGCAACGGCAACAGACGGTTCGCTGCTGCGCCCCTACATCGTGTTTTTCGGAGAGGACGTGCCGCGCATGGAGGAGGCGATTCTCTTAGCGGAACAGGCGGACATCTTTGTCATCGTGGGCACTTCGCTCAACGTCTATCCCGCAGCAGGATTGGTGCGTTTCGTGCCTGCAGGTGTGCCCATCTTTGTCATCGACCCCGAGGCCGACACGATGCCTGCGGTAAAGGACGCCATTTTGCTGAAAGACACCGCGACGGCGGGGATGAAGAAGTTGGTGAAACTGCTTAAAATTTAAACTGCTGTAGGTTGACTGCCACCAAGTCTTTGACATCTTCCGCAAAATGCTTAACTTTGCAGGAGTAAGGACGTCTCACAACAACAAAATCCCTTTACTCAAATTATGATAGTATCTCCCTCCCTCCTTTCTGCCGACTTCGGCAACCTCCAACGCGATATTGAAATGCTCAATGAGAGCCAGTGCGACTGGTTTCACCTTGACGTGATGGACGGTGTGTTTGTGCCCAACATCTCTTTCGGTTTCCCCGTAATGGAAGCCATGGCGCAGCACGCAAAGAAGCCTCTCGATGTGCACCTTATGATTGTGCAGCCCGAGAAGTTTGTGAAGGAAGTCAAGGCACTCGGTGCGAAGATTATGAATGTGCATTACGAAGCCTGCACGCACCTTCACCGCGTCGTGCAACAGATTAAGGCAGAAGGAATGATGGCGGGCGTAACGCTCAATCCCCATACACCCGTCAGCGTATTGGAAGACATCATCGTTGACCTCGACCTCGTGATGCTCATGTCTGTAAACCCTGGTTTTGGTGGGCAGAAGTTCATCGAGCACAGCGTTGAAAAGGTGCGCAAGCTCAAGGAACTCATCGTGCGCACTGGTTCAAAGGCAATTATCGAAGTTGACGGCGGCGTGAATCCTCAAACGGGGAAACTTCTTGCCGAAGCCGGTTGCGACGCAGTAGTTGCAGGTAGCGCTGTGTTCCGTGCTGCCGATCCCAAGGCTGAAATCGAAGCGCTTAAGGCGCTTTCATAAACGAGTAGACAAGCGTTCAGTAAACGAGTTGACAAGATCGTTTGCGGGATAAACGACAATAGTCCCGCAAGGTCTTTCTCATTTCTCATTTTTCCCTTCTCATCTTCCCCTATGCTCTCCCCCACTCTTTCACAGAAAGAACTGTTCTCCCTGCTTCAGTTGATTAAGGACTGCCGAAACGTCGTTGTGTGTTCGCATCGCGGACCTGATGGCGACGCTATGGGTTCTGCTTTAGGCTGGGCAGAATACCTGCGCCATTTGGGCAAGCAAGTAAGCATCATTATGCCGAATCCTTGTCCCGACTTCTTGCGCTGGATGCCAGGGGCGCAGAATGTGAAGTTTTATTCCGAAGCGGCGGAAGAATCAGACCGACTGATTAAGCAGGCAGACTTGATTTTTCTCATGGATATGAACAGCGTGCTGCGCTTGCAGGAAATGGGTGCCGCCGTAGAGAAGGCAAAGGCGAAGCGGGTGATTATTGACCACCATTTGAACCCTGACACAAACGCCGAACTGGTCATTTCGCGCCCCAAGATGAGTAGCACTTCGGAATTGGTGCTTCGCATGCTCTATCAGATGGGAGGTTACGAACAGATGACGCGTTCGGGAGCGGCGTGCATCTACACGGGAATGATGACCGACACGGGTGCGTTTACCTATAACTCAAACGACCCCGAAATTTATGTGTGCATCAGTCTTTTGCTCCAAAAGCGCATTGACAAGGACCGCATTTATCGCAATGTTCACAACAATTATTCGGAACATCGCTTGCGCCTGCAAGGTTATATCTTGCACAAAAAGACAGAGTTCTACGAAGGGCGTCGCGCAGCCATACTTACTTTGACGCGCGACGAGATGAAGGAATTTAAATTTGTACGCGGCGACATGGAAGGGGTGGTGAATATGCCCCTGCAAGTGCGTGGTATGCGATTGAGTATCTCCTTGCGCGAAGACACCGAGAAGGATGTCATCCGCGTCAGCCTTCGCTCGGTAGATGATTTCCCCTGCAACAAAATGGCAGAGCAATTCTTCAACGGAGGTGGGCATCTCAACGCCTCGGGCGGCGAACTCCCCTTCCCTATGGAGGAAGCCATCGAAACAGCCAAGCGTGCGATTGAAGCATTTAAGGATCAACTCTACGGGGTTAAGGAAGAAACGAAAAAAGATTAGGGTGCAAACACCTTTTTCCCCTTACGCGAATAACCAAAAATAACTCAGCCGAGCAGAAGCGCAATGCGCCTTTGCTCGGCTGACTTGTTTAGAGCAGTCTCCTTTCTAGAAAATCTAGATTATCTAGAACATCTAGAACCTCAAGACAATCTAGATTATTCCTCTTACTTTCCCAAATGCTGCTTCAAGAAGCGCTCCATCGCACGATAGAAATCGAAGCGATTTTCTTGGTTGTGGAAGCCATGACCTTCATCATCCTTCACCATATATTCCACCTCCACGCCACGCTTTCTCAGCGCCTCCACCATTTGGTCGCTCTCCGCCTTATTCACGCGGGGATCGTTGGCGCCTTGTGCCACAAAGAGGGGCGCTTTAATGAGATGCGCCTGAAGGGCAGGACTATACGCCGTAAGCATGTCGAGGTCCTTTTCAGGGTCGCCCACCTGCTCATACATCATCTCCAAAAGGGGGCGCCAATACGGGGGAATGGTTTGCATGAACGTGAGCAAGTTGGAAACGCCCACATAGTCGATACCACAAGCATAGAGGTCGGGCGTAAAGCAAAGGCCGGCGAGCGTGGCATATCCGCCATAGCTGCCTCCATAAATCGCTACACGCTTCGCATCTGCAATGCCCTGCGCAATCAACCAGTTTACGCCGTCTGTAATGTCATCCTGCATCGCCTGCCCCCACTGCTTGTAACTCGATTCAAGGAACTTGCGACCATAACCCGTTGAACCGCGGAAATTCATTTGGAACACGGCATAACCACGATTGCAGAGGAATTGCACCTCTGCCGAATAACCCCACGAATCACGCGCCCAGGGACCACCATGTGGGTGAACCACGACGGGAAGTGCCTTTGCCGTTTCGGGAGTATAGGGATGGGGCAACGAGAGGTAGGCTTCGATGGTCAAACCATCGCGAGAGGTGTAAGTAACTGGGTGCATCGCCACCATATCTTCCTCCTTAATCCACGGCGCCAACTCCGTAAGCAAAACGGGAGTAGCTACCGCGCGATCGTAGAAGTAATAATGCCCACGCGTACGGTCACTGCCCACATAAATTAAGTATTTCTGCTCCTCCTTGTCGGTGGCAGTGATACCGAAACGGCGACCAGAAAAGAAACTCCTCAGATGTTCACGAAAAGCGGCCTCTTCATCGTCAAAGTAATGGCGGATGGGGTCTTTATGCCCCTGACAATACACCGCCAACAACTTCTTACGCTTACGAGAATAGGAAATGCTCGACACATCATAGACTTCGTGTGCATAGAGTTGCTCCAACTCCTCACAAGTCGCAGGATTCATCAGCACAAGCGCCACCTTGTCGCGCCCAAGATTCGTTGCGGCATATACATTCCTGTTGTCGGGCGTAAACTCCATGAAGTCCACCGACTCCTTAAAGTTCGTGGTCAACACAGGTCGGAACTCCTCGTCCTCATGTTCACGATAAAGAATCTGCGTGTTCACGCCGTCCACAATGGCAGTAACCGCGCGCAATTTACCTGCGTGGTCGGTCATATAGGATTGCCAATTGCCAGGATTCTCCGCCAACTGCGTGAGTTCGCCCGTCTCCAAGTTCAAGCGGTAAGGGTCGAAAATCTCCGCCTGACGCTTGTTCATCCCTATAATCACCTCGTTGGGGATGTCCTCCAAGTCATCGATGAGCGTGGTGCGCACCCCAGGGAACGCGGTATAGGCACGCAAGTCACTACCGTCGAGATTCACGCCGTAAAGTTGGTAATTCTCATCGCCCGCAGTGTCCTTCATAAACAGGATACGCTCATTCGTTGCCCACATATAGCCCGCCACACTACGTGCTGTTTCACTCGTAAGGCGCAGTGTCTCTTCGCAACCAATCTTCTGCACAAAGATGTTCATGCGGTCCTCATAGGGCGCAAGGAAAGAGAAGTAGTTGCCATCGGGCGAGATTTGATAGCCCGAACGGTCGGAATTGCGGAAGAAGTCTTCGAGGGGATATTGCTTAACCATGACTTTTATGAAAATGCAATTTGCTTAGAAAATACAGTAACCTTTATGCTAAAAACTATCTCCGACTTAGTTGAAATTAAGTCGGAGATAATTTAAAATAAGTCCGAGATAGTTTTTACGACAAGGGATTGCGCTTAGAGCAACAGCATCCCTGCCACCCCGCTGAGGAGAATAAGAAACACAGGGTTAAAGCGAAAGGCTGTCATGCCAATGATGGTGAACACGCAGAGGAAGGCGCTGACGCCAAGGTGCCACGGCGTATCAAGACTGCCAATATTTTCGGGAATACAAAGTGAGAGGGCAACACCTCCGATAAGTCCGGGCACCACAACGCGCAAGAAGTCGAAGATGCTGTCCACGATGGGCGTATATTCCTTAGGGATGGTGATGCGCTCTGCTATTTCTGCCCACACAAACGAAGGGGTTGCGAGTCCTAACATTGCGGCAGATGTAGCTCCGAGGGCGGTGAAGAAACCGAGGTTACTAAACACCGCAGCATAACCCGACAGCGTGGCGGCATTGACGGCAGTTTCGCCCGGCACCATTTTACTAACAACAAGCAGGTCGGCAAATTGCGTATGCGTGAGCCACCCGTTTTGCACGACAACAAAGTGCTCCACCATTGCGAGCACAGCATCGGGACCTCCGAAACCGAAGAAGCCGATGAAGAAAAAGCCGATGAAAAGTAGGAGGTATGTCATATCGAATCAACGCAAGAATTTACCATACAAGAAGCCAGCTCCAACTGTTAGAAGTAGTATGTACAAGGGAGCAACTTGGAAGATTCCCACCGCTACTGCCACTACGAAAGGCACCCATAGGAAACTGAGATCTACCTTACTGCTGCGTCCCATTCGGAAAGCCACCACCGCCAGCACGCCAATAAGCGCAGGACGCATGCCGCGAAGCATACTTTCAAAGAGTTCCCAATGACGCATGGGGGCAAAGATGATGACGAGCAACAAGAAGAGCAACAAGAGGGGCACGACCGTTGCTGCAATTGCCACAGCACTACCGCGACGACCGTCCATACGGCGACCGATTACAGCGGCAAGATTGATGCTGAACGCACCAGGCATGAGTTGTGCTTGCGCTACGAGGCGGTCAAACTCTTCTTCCGACAGCCACATACACTTTTCCACCACTCGCTTACGGAGTGGTGGAAGTGTAGCATACCCGTTGCCAAGATGCAACAAGGCAAGGCGGGAAAATTCTAAAATAAGTTGTTTTGTCAAAGTTATTGGTGTTGTTCGCGATAGAGGTCGTTGACCGTCTTCACGGGGTTAAAGGTTGAAAGGGGTACTTCAACAAATACCGTACTCCAATCACTCATCGCACCGTTCCAAAGTCCGGGCAATTCAAGTGCCTTGAGTTCCTTACCATCCTTACTCTTTGAAGAGATAAAGCCTGTTGCCTTGTCCACATACTTGGGAAGGTCAAACTTTTCTCCCTTATAATTCTTAATAGCGCACACCAAATCAACGGGGTTAAAGTGTGTACCCTTTTCAAACATCGCCTTCTTTTCAGGATCCGCCATATCAATCTGCGAACTTTCAAGAATCTGCAATGAGATTGTGCCATCGGGGTTGTACGCAAGGAACGGACCGCCACCGGGTTCGCCTACATTTCTCACCATACCGCAAACGCGCATCGGGCGGTTCAACTTCTGGCGGAGATAAATAGCGAGTTCGGTATCTTCAAGCACCTTTGTCTCGGGGTTCTTGCAGAAGAGGCTCTTCTGAACGAACTGCAACATTTCGCGCAACTCATCCATAGTGTACTTACCGCTATCCAACTTTTCAAGGTAGGCAAATGCTTGCTGCTGCAAGTCAACGAGCAAGCCCGCAAGAAGTTTCTTATAAGTTACAGTGTCACCCTTCAAGCGGTCGGGCACTACATTGTCGATGTTCTTAATGAAGACGATGTCGCCGTCAATATCATTGAGGTTTTCAATCAAGGCGCCATGACCACCGGGACGGAAAAGGAGCGAACCATCAGCATTGCGGAAGGGCGTATTGTCGGCATTCGCAGCAACAGTGTCTGTGCTTGACTTCTGTTCTGAGAATGAAATATCGAAAGTAGCGTTGTGCAGTGCAGCATAGCCCTGTGCCTTTTCAGCAACGAGCTTTTCAAAGAGCGCACGGTGTTCAGGAGAAACTGTGAAGTGAACATTCACATTGCCATCACCTGCCTTTGCGTAAAGCGCACCTTCAACGAGGTGTTCTTCAAGCGGAGTGCGTGAACCGTCTGCGTACTTGTGGAACTTCAAAAGCCCCTTGGGGAGTTTTCCATAGTTCAAACCTTCTTCTACAAGCATTGCTTTTGCCACAGCCTTGTACTGACCTTCTGCTAAAAGCGCCTTGATGTCCTTACCATAGAGTTTTACGCAAGCTGCGTCGAGGTCGGCATAGAAAGCAGCAGTGGGGAGTTCGTAAAAGAACTTCTTCTCAAAAGCAGTTTCGGGAGCGTCGTAAGCAGCATCCACAAAAGAGAATACATCCTTGAACATACGGCTTGCAGCACCTGATGCGGGCACAAACTTCACCACCTTGTGATTTTCTGCCATATACTTGTCCCAAGCAGCAAGCAACGCAGTCTGTTCTTCTGCCGAGGGAGCGAGAATGCCTTTCTCAATACTTGCAGCAGCACTCAACTTCAAGAAGGGGAAGCCGTCAGCAAATTGCTTCAACTGGTCTGCCAACTTTTCTTCAGAGATTCCTTTCTTTGCCAAAAGGGCCTTGTCATTTTCCAACATAGACTTTAAGATTTTAAGGTTATAGTTCCAACGACAAAAGTACGAAATTCTGTGAATATGCACCTACCAGTTAAGGAAATTCTTCTCAAAATTAGGATTATATGAGGCTCCGCAACAGGAAATAGAGGATGGGCAAGAACAGCGCGGGGAGCATATTAAGCGTCTTGCTCTCCTTAATACCAAGAATTGAAAGTCCCGAAGCAAAGATAAGAATGCCGCCCACGATAGAGAGTTCCGTTATTAGTTCGTCTTGAATGGCGCCCGCCGACAAACTTGCCATGCCGTAGAAAGCGCCTTGCCACAAGAACAATACTGGAGCAGCCCAAAGCATCCCCCAACCGTAGGTCGATGCAAGCACCATGGAGGTCACAAAATCAAGCGTTGCATTCGTAAAAAGGTATGTATTGTCGCCCTGAAGCGCACTTACCACAGGCCCCAACATGGACAGCGTACCCACACAATAAAGCAGGATTCCAGTAGAAAGTCCATCTGCAAGGCGTTTTTCTCCCGTTGTCATACAATTACCACCGACATTCTCTCGACGCGCCACAAGAGTCTCAAATCGCTCCGTAAGACGCAAGGCATAACCTATCAGCGAACCCATTGCAAGGCAAACAATGAAAAGTACGGGATATTCCGATTTCGGAAGGTGTTGCACAAACGCATTCAAACCCAATGCCACGGCGCAAAATCCCATCGCATTGTAAAGTCCCTCTTGATACTGCGGTTTCACACCTTTCTTCAACAGTGCCCCAAGAGAAGTTCCTAAAATTATCGTAGCTGTATTTACAATTGTTCCAAGCATAAAATAAGATGCATGTTATAGTCTGTAACTTAGTCGCAAAATTAAACAAAAAAAGAGGTTCCTCAAAATCTTGAAGAACCTCTCTGAAAAGTGGCGGCGACCTACTCTCCCGCTATACGCAGTACCATCGGCGCGGACGGGCTTAACTTCTCTGTTCGGAATGGGAAGAGGTGGAAC
>JBGVGJ010000036.1:0-27694 GCA_045121635.1 Alloprevotella sp.
CGGCACACCCTCTTTAGCTGGGTAAGAATGTGTAAAATGCAAGGCGCTGAAATTAAGGATGAAGGGAGTGTACTGAAGTACATGACCAAATCCGAAATTGATGAGCAACGTAGCAGTTTGCACATTATGACACAGCGTCACTTTTATTGTATTTAGAGGCTTTCTAAAGGTTAACATTTGCACCAAATTTTAAACTCCACCTTACAAAACCCACACAAAATCCTTATAGAGACTGCTTTAGAGGAGAAAAAAGAGGTTTTGCGTTATCCCAAACTGCTCAAAAATAGTAACTTTGTGCAGAAGATACATATTATATATAATATATAGATTATGGCAAACAATCTTTTGAAAGGTAAGCGCGGTATTATCTTTGGCGCGCTCAATGAACAGTCTATCGCTTGGAAAGTAGCAGAAAAGGCTGTTGAAGAAGGTGCAATTATCACTCTCAGTAATACTCCCATTGCATTGCGCATGGGCGAACTCGACGGTCTTTCTCAGAAGCTCAATGCTCCCGTAATCCCTGCGGACGCTACAAGCGTAGAAGACTTGAAAATGGTATTCGAACAGTCAATGGAATTGCTCGGCGGCAAGATCGACTTCGTGCTCCACTCTATCGGCATGAGCCCCAATGTGCGCAAGCAACGCACTTACGACGACCTCGATTACAACTTCCTCGATAAGACACTTGATGTATCAGCAATTTCATTCCACAAGATGTTGCAGGTAGCCAAGAAGATGGACGCAATTGAGGAATACGGTTCTGTTATCGCCCTCTCTTATGTAGCTGCTCAGCGCACATTCTTTGGTTACAACGACATGGCAGATGCAAAGAGCCTTCTCGAAAGCATCGCACGCAGCTTCGGTTACATCTACGGCCGTGAAAAGCACGTGCGTGTCAATACAATTTCTCAGTCGCCTACTCCCACAACTGCGGGTAACGGCGTAAAGGGTATGCACGACTTGATGTCTTTCGCAAACAAGATGTCTCCTCTCGGCAATGCCT
Organism: Alloprevotella sp.; assembly: GCA_045121635.1. Lineage (GTDB taxonomy): Bacteria > Bacteroidota > Bacteroidia > Bacteroidales > Bacteroidaceae > Alloprevotella. The sequence continues at coordinate 1,004 of JBGVGJ010000036.1, forward strand.
CAGCTGATGATTGCGCGGACTACTGCGTTATGATGTTCTCCGACTACACACGCAAGGTAACTATGCAAAACCTCTACCACGACGGCGGTTTCTCAAGCATGGGTATGAGCCTTCGCGCGATGAACCAGTATTCTAAGGACACTGAAGCGTTTGAAGACGAAAACGGTAAGATTATTTACGGATAACTAAACTAAGGTTGTGAGGTTATGAGGTCGCTTCGCTCAAAGGTCGTAAGAACCTTGCGGGAAGTAAGCCCACATAACCTCACAATGTTGTTAATAGTAGACAAGTTTACGAGGTACGAGAAGACAAGCAGTCACCGAGGTAAACGAGCGGCGTCCCGCATGGCATCTTTTATCTTTACTCTTTTAAGTTGACAAGTTAACAAGGTACGAGTAGACGAGAAGGACACCGAGATAAACGAATGAAGTTCCACTTGATAGGTAGGGACGCACGGTCCGTGCGTCCTCCTCAATGGAAATTTTCCGCAAACATCCACTCGCAACCTCGTATATATCAAGGACGCACCGGTGCGTCCTAAATGCATACGGATTTGGCGAATGAGGGTATGCAGGGAGTGCCGATTGAGGTGGACGCACGAGCCGTGCGTCCCTACAGGTCAAGTGAATTTCCGTTTGCTACCGAGACGCCATAATATGACGTCTCTACGTTCGTTATATGTCCCGCATGGTTCACTACTACTTACTACCTACTACTTACTACTCACTACTAACTCCCTCCCCATGCTCGAACAAGCAAAAAAACTTATTACTGACAACCAACTCGTTGCTGGTATTGCACTTCTAACGCAGCATATTGCCAATAACCCCGAAGATAACCAGGCGCTCGCCTTGCGCGCAGTGACTTTGGTGCAGATGGGACAAACGAAGGAGGCGCTCACTGATGTTGACGCGCTCATCACGCTTGAACCCGCCCAACTCGCCTACTCCTTGCTACGCGCAGACATCTTGGCAATCGACGGTCAGACAGAAAATGCCATTGCCGCCTACCACAGCATCCTTGCTCAGAAGCCCGAGGCAGGAAATGTGGTGCTCCGACTCGGCAACCTGCTTCAGCAAGCAAAGCGTTGGGAAGAAGCCCTCAGCATCTACTCCAACGCCATCGAAACCCTGCCTGATTTCGCAGAAGCCTACATGGCGCGCGGAGCGGTAAAGCATCACCTCAAAGACCTCGCTGGAGCGGCAGAAGACCTTAAGCAAGCCCTCACGCTCAAACCCGAATTGGCAGAACAATTTGAGGGAAGCGTGGCGACGATTGACAAGAAAGGTTGTCACTAAAGAAAGGAGAAAGGAGAAAGACCATGCGGACTGCGGTTGGTCTTTCTCCTTTCTTTTTACCAATACGATAAAACGAAGTTCTGCTTCGATTATCTATAATGTGGGTACTTCACCCGTGAGCAAGTCATATACATACCCTGAACTTTGATAATATAACTGCGATTGCGGATTGAGTAGATTTTGATAAGTTTTAGAATTGTAAACCTTGTCAAAAGCCTCAGGCATGCTCAAGCCCTCATTATCCATAGTCATACGAATGAGGTCTGCAGTTATTTCCTCTACCATATACTGAATTTGTCCTGCAGTAAGTGTCATAAACGAACCAGTTGTTTTATTGCTTTCTGAGTACAGAAAGCATATTGAAAAGTTATACCCTTGTGATAACGTATGTTTTTAAGAAACTGTTCAAACGTAATATTCTGACGCTTGAAATCACGAATCTGCAAACCTATATAGTCATCAGCAATTGGACCATATACAATGTCGTACGTATGCAAGAAATCTTGATTTTCATCACGATTGTTAAACACGAACTCAGCCCACTCGCGAGAATATTCAGTAAAGCATTTAACCTGCAACTCTTGAGATGAAAGACAGGTATCATCAAATTCAAATATAGTAACAGCTTCTTCACCTCCAAACTGAACAACCTTTGCGACAGCCATTTTCCGGGCTTGTTCTTCTTCTGCAGACAGATAGAAAGCCTGTCCAAAATCTTTGTATCGCTTTGACTTTGCCAGGTCAACGGTTTCTATATTTACATTCGAACCATGATATAGTTTCATTCCAAATGCCCTCCCTTTCGTTTGCAGTAAGCCACTAAACCATCTACCATATCGCGAAATGAGAGCGTGTGCAGAATGTCATAATGTTCCAAAAACATTTGCACCCCACCATACTTACTGATGTAGCGATAAGAATCAACGTTTGAAAGTCCGAAACGCTGACCAAATTCATTGATTAGGGCTACCAAAAAACTGATTTTATGTTTTTCTAATTCACTCATAATTGATGTTCTGAGAGAGAAACACAGTCCAAAGGTACTACTATTTTTTTATTCAAAACAAAAATGCGCATAAAAAGGAGGTTCCCAAAAGTGAACCTCCCTTTTTATGTGGGACTTATCCCAACAAATACTGTTTAAGTGCGTCAAGCGTGGGCGCCATGGGGATGCTCTGCTTTTCGCCCTTCATAAACTCTTGAAGCTTTGCGGGGATTTCGATTTCCTCGCCGATGATGCGCTCAATAGTATCCTTGAACTTTGCAGGATGTGCCGTTTCGAGGAACACACCTACCTCACCGTCCTTCAAACCTTCCTTCAACGCCTGATAACCACAAGCGCCGTGGGGGTCAAGCAAGTAACCTTCTTCCGCCCAAACCTGCTTCACGCAAGCCTCAATCTGTGCGTCGCTATAAGCTGCTCCACTGAGGTCCTTACAAATCGCTTCGTGGCTCTCATTATAGAAGTCGAGGATGCGCGCAAAGTTACTGGGATTACCAACATCCATAGCGTTGGCAATAGTGCAGACAGAGGCGCGAGGTTCGTACTTACCCGTTTGCAAATACTTGTAAACGATATCATTACTATTGTTAGCAGCGATAAAACGCTTGATGGGGAGTCCCATGTGTTTGCCAAAGAGACCTGCGGTAAGGTTGCCGAAGTTACCACTGGGCACAGCCACCACCATTTCCTGCTCCTTGCCCATGCGCTTCAACTGTGCGTAGGCATTAAAATAGTAGAACGCCTGCGGGAGGAAGCGTGCGATGTTAATAGAGTTCGCACTGGTGAGCTTAAGGCGCTTGTTGAGTTCTTCATCCATGAATGCCGCCTTCACGAGTGCCTGACAATCGTCAAAACATCCGTCCACCTCAATCGCAGTAATGTTCTGGCCGAGCGTAGTAAACTGCTTCTCCTGTATTTCACTCACCTTGCCCTTGGGATAGAACACATAGACATGAATACCCGGCACACCGAGGAAACCATTTGCCACGGCGCTACCCGTATCTCCCGAAGTGGCTACGAGCACATTGACCTTCTTCTCATCATCACCCTGAATGAAGTGAGAGAGCAAGCGTGCCATGAAGCGACCGCCCACATCCTTGAACGCAAGAGTAGGTCCATGGAACAACTCAAGGGCATAGATGTTTTCGCTTACGGGAACGACGGGAGTGTCAAAGCTGAGCGTGTCATAAACAATGGCACGGAGCTTGTCAGCAGGCACATCTTCGCCAAAGAATGCTTCAGCCACGCGGAAAGAAATCTCTTGGAAACTCATTTCCTCGATGCGATCAAAAAACTCCTGTGGAAGGGGTTTCAACATTCGAGGCATATACAAGCCGCGGTCGGCAGCAAGACCCGTTACAACGGCTTCTTCGAGTGCGACATCGGCTACTTGTTTATTGGTGCTATAGTAGTTCATAAGGAGGTGAGGTTAAAGATTAATGATTCAAGAATGCCTGAATAAATTCGTCCTTTTGCAAGAGACCGTAAGAGCCGTGGAGGGCAGAAACTTCGTCGAAGGTTTCTACATTGTCGGGCTGAATTTCAGGATTCCAGATAAGGAAGGGCACAGGTTCGGAAGTGTGCGTACGCAAACTGCAAGGCGTGGGATGGTCTGGGAGAATGGCGATAGAAACGGGCTCATCCCAGTTTTTAACTTCCTCATAAATGGGGCGCACAACGCGATTGTCCAAATCTTCAATGGTGCGCTTCTTCAAATCCATATTACCCTCGTGACCAGCTTCGTCACTGGCTTCGATGTGCAAGTAAACGAAGTCCTGCTGACGGAGTGCGTCGAGCGCCACGCTTACTTTGTTCTCGTAGTTTGTATCATAAAGGCCAGTAGCTCCCTCTACTTCGGGAGTTTCAAAGCCAGCGTAATGACCAATACCGCGAATGAGGTCGACGGCTGAGATTACGGTACCCGACTTCACCTCAGGGAACTTCTCACTCAAGAGTTCCATCTGCGGACGGAAGCCGCCGCCCCACGGCCAAATGCTATTCGCAGGATCCTTTCCCTGCTCCATGCGGCGAAGGTTGATGGGGTGATTTTTAAGTACCTCCTGTGAGCGCAAAATCAGGTCGTTGATAAGATCAGCTGTTTCCTGCGCCTCGGGAACTGTGGCACGCACCATTCTCGGACGGAAAGGCTGGCCCGGAACATCGTGAGGAGGAGTACAAGCAATGCGCTTGTCGCCGCCCTTAATGACTAACAAATGACGGTATTGAATGCCGGTGTGGAAACGTACGCGGTCGTTGCCAAGAGCTGCCTGAAGGGCTTGTACGAGTTCGTCGGCTTCTTCCGTAGTAATGTGTCCGGCAGAATGATTCTTAATGCAGTCGTCGGCAATACAGATAATGTTGCAACGCAGCGCGAGTTCGCCAGGTTGAAGTTCCACTCCGATGCTCGCAGCTTCGAGCGGACCGCGACCTTCATACACCTTTTCCAAATCGTAACCAAGCACAGACATATTTGCCACCTCGCTACCAGGATGGAATCCAGGTGCCACGGTCATCAAGCGCCCGGTGCGCCCCTTGCGTGCCAACTCGTTCATAAAAGGAGTATACGCCGCTTGCAAAAGGGTCTGTCCGTTGAGAGCTTTAATAGGCCAACCTGCCATACCATCGCCAAGAATAATTATGTGCTTCATAGATCTGAATATTTTAATGCCTTTGGGAAAACTAACAAGCGGGAAGAGGAAGGCGAACGGCAAAGCCGTATTCCACTTTCCTTAAATCATGAATATTCCCATCAGCGAGATGATGAAATAGTTGATGCAACAAGAAAGGTGCACCTCGCACGAATTTACGGTGCTTGAGGTGTAGCATGTTCCTACAGGTGCAGGAGAAATTTGTTTACAGGAAACAATACAAGTGTACGAAAAAGGTGTTTCTATTTGAAACACGAGTAAAAGCCCCTACCCTCGATGGGTAGTGGATGTCCCGACGCCGGATGCACAAGTCGCGATATGTAAAAAGAATGCGATCATAAAAATTGCTACGGTTGGGAATTGAGGTTCGTAAGCCTTAGCTGCGGGGTGAGCCTCCAAAGGAGAACTGCACCACCCACCTCAGCCGTTTAGTTGTTTGTGTTGTGTAAATAAATCTCGGTGAGCCTTTGCCTACCACAAAGTAACTTACCTTTCTTAGTCTGATTGCAAATGTATAAAGAAAACTATTACCTCCAATACTTTTTGCTGTAAATTTTTAAAATTTGATAACTTTTTATCATTTGACCTTCAATAAATATATCAATACTGCACAAATAAGCCTTATGTGAGCAATTTTCCACACACAAAGACAAATTAGGACACGAAGTCCGCCTGTCACACCTATCACCCCCGATATAATCACACGTATTTCTCACTTTGCACACACGACATCCGTTTTCCTAAAACTTATATGGGAGATAATTAAAAAAACAAAGGAGATAAAATAAAAAATAAGGGAGATAGTTTTTACTATCTCCCTTATTTTTCAATATGCAAAAGCTTTCGCTTGCAACAGTTCACAAATTATTTCTGTGACACGCCCTCTATGCTGGGCCGGAATCGTTATCTAAACGAATCCGTGAGCAACTTAATTTCGATGCTGGGCGAGATGCGCTCATATAATATATTATATACGGCGTCGAGGATGGGCATATTTACATGGTAGTGACGGTTGATGTCCTTCATGCACTTCGTGCCGTAATATCCCTCGGCAATCATCTCCATTTCGATTTGTGCAGACTTCACGGAGTAACCCTTACCAATCATTTGCCCAAACACGCGGTTGCGCGAGAAGTTGGAGTACCCCGTAACAAGGAGGTCTCCCAAATAAACGCTGTCGTAAACATTGCGCTCAATGGGATAAACGGAGCGGAGGAAGCGGTTCATCTCCTGCACTGCGTTGGACATCAACACAGACTGGAAGTTGTCGCCATACTTCAAACCGTTGCAGATACCTGCTGCGATAGAATAGACATTCTTAAGCACCGAAGCATACTCAATACCGATGACATCCTGACTGGTCTTGGTCTTGACATAACTGCTTGAGATTTTCTCCGCCAACATCTGCGCCTTGGCATTATCGGCACAACCTATGGTGAGATAAGTCAAGCGACCGAGCGCCACTTCTTCGGCATGGCTGGGACCACCAAGCACACCGAGGTTATCCTCAGGCACATTATACACCTGGCGGAAGTATTCCGTACACACCAAATTCTCATCGGGCACGATACCCTTGATGGCCGTCACAATAAACTTGTTGTGGAGCTTCACCTTAAGCTTCTTGAGGTGATTCTTCAAGTAGGGCGAGGGCGTCACAAAGATGAGGGTGTCGCAATTGCTCACCACCTCGTTGATATCACTTGAGAAAGTAATGCGCGAAAGGTCGAAGCGCACGCTTGTCAAGTACGAAGGATTGTAACCGAGGCGCTTGAATTCGTCAATCGTACTTTGGTTGCGCATGTACCAATGAATGTGGGGTGTGCGCTCCAAAAACATCTTTGCAATGGCAGTAGCCCAACTACCGCCACCCATAATTGCTATGTTTGTCCCCCATTCGACATCACCCCCAGTCAGGGCTTGGCCGTTTTCGTTGGAGAAGAAGGAGAAGAAACGAGACATAATTATTAAAGGAGAAAGGAGAGCCTCTCCCATCCCTCTCCTAAAGGGAAGGGCTACCCACCAGATACATCCGAGGTATAGCCTCACCCTTTAGGGGAAGGTTGGAGGGGGCTACATGGTCCACTTTTCTATTTCCGCCACACTGGGCTTTGTCACCTCAAGCTTATACTTCTTGATGACTTCGCCAATCTGCTGGTTAATCTTCTGAGGATTGCCACCTTCGAGGTCGGTTACGAGATTGTAACCTACTTTGTGGAGGATGGGCACGAGTTCTGCGGGGATTCCCTTCTCAGCAAATTTCTCGGCCTTGTCGCGCGCCACCTTCTTTTCGGGACGCATTTGGGGGAAGAAGAGTACTTCCTGGATGGTTGTCTGACCTGTCATCAACATAACGAGGCGGTCGATGCCGATACCGATACCGCTGGTGGGAGGCATGCCGTATTGGAGAGCGCGGAGGAAGTCTTGGTCGATAATCATCGCTTCATCATCACCCTTATCGGCGAGGCGCATCTGCTCCTTGAAACGTTCTTCCTGGTCGAGGGGATCGTTGAGTTCGGAGTAAGCATTTGCCAATTCCTTACCGTTCACCATGAGTTCGAAGCGCTCTGTGAGTCCAGGCTTTGAGCGGTGCATTTTCGTCAAGGGCGACATTTCTACGGGGTAATCCGTAATAAATGTGGGCTGAATGTAAGTGCCTTCGCAGAATTCGCCGAAGATTTCGTCGATGAGCTTACCCTTACCCATCGTCTCGTCGATTTCGAGGTTGAGTTTCTTGCATACTTCGCGAATTTCCTCTTCGCTCATGCCGTTAAGGTCGTAACCCGTCTTCTCCTTAATCGCATCGAGGATGGGAAGACGGCGGTAGGGCGCCTTAAAGCTGATGGTCTTGCCGTCAACTACGGTTTCGGTGCAACCATTTACGGCAATACAAATCTTTTCAAGGAGCTGCTCTGTAAACGACATCATCCAGTTGTAATCCTTGTACTGAACGTAGAGTTCCATACAAGTAAATTCAGGATTGTGTGTGCGGTCCATCCCTTCGTTGCGGAAGTTCTTACCGATTTCAAACACACCCTCAAATCCACCAACGATTAAGCGCTTCAAGTAAAGCTCAGTCGCGATACGGCAATAGAGGTCGATGTCAAGCGTGTTGTGATGCGTGATAAAGGGACGCGCACTCGCACCACCCGCAATGCTCTGCAAGATGGGAGTTTCCACTTCGGTGTAACCCGCAGCGTCGAGCTCGTTGCGGAGCGTCTTTACCACGATTGAGCGCTTCATGAACGTGTCCTTAACACCCTCGTTCACCACCAAGTCTACGCAACGCTGGCGATAACGAAGCTCGGGATCTTCAAAAGCATCGTAAGCCACGCCGTCCTTATACTTCACGATAGGAAGGGGCTTGATGCTCTTCGCAAGCACCGTGAGTTCCTGAGCATGCACAGAGATTTCGCCCGTCTGCGTACGGAACACGAAACCCTTGATTCCGATGAAGTCGCCCAAGTCAAGCAACTTCTTAAACACGGTATTGTAAAGTTCCTTATCCTCTCCGGGGCAAAGGTCGTCGCGCGTCACATAAACCTGCGTACGTCCCTTAGAGTCGAGCAATTCTACGAAAGAAGCCTTACCCATTACGCGGCGGCTCATCATGCGTCCGGCGATGCACACCTGGCGAGGTTCTTCGTCGTCCTTAAAGTTGTCGCGAATGTCAGTAGAATACGCATTCACGGGATATTCAGCCGCGGGATAAGGGTCAATTCCCATGTCGCGCAACTGCTGGAGCGCTTGGCGGCGTCCAATTTCTTGTTCACTCAATTCGAGTACGTTCATAGCTATAATCGTTAAAGCAGGAGCAAGGCACACCTCGCCCCATCTATGTTAATATATTCTCTGCAAAGATACACTTTTTTCTAAAGGCACACAACGCTATGTCTCATATTTCTGCCTCAGAGCATAATATCACTTACGTTCTACGCTTAATCTGCCCTACTTTCATCTGCATGCAACTCTCCCCCTCCCCATTTATAGAGTCTGTATTTCCCCACTTTACCACCTTTTCGTTCATGCCCAAGAAAGAATCAAAATTAAGTGAGAATGAATGCAAACTAAAAGAGACTTAATCGTCACTATAAGCCACTTTGTAGAGCGCCGTTCCCGATTCGTTTTCACGAACTCAGAAAGAGGGCTTTTGCCATGAGAAGAAAAATTTTTTTTAGCCTCAGATTTGAATTTTTGACCGAATCATACTATATTAGCATCGTAAATTTAACACACCAAAAAAATCACAGAGGGAAAAGAAAAGGTTGTACTTCGACATGGACGGCGTATTGGTAAACTTCCAAAGCGGAATTGACAAACTCAGCGAGGATGTGAAACGGGAATATGAGGGTCGGTTGGACGAAGTTTCCGGTATTTTTGGATTGATGGAGCCTCTTCCGGAAGCCATTGAGGCTGTACACCAATTAGCAGACTTTTACGACGTATATATTCTCTCTACGGCTCCATGGAACAACCCTTCGGCGTGGGCGGATAAGGTTCAGTGGATTACGAAACGCCTAAACGACGTGTTTCACAAACGCACGGTCATCACCCATTGCAAACACCTTCTGGAAGGAGACTATCTTATTGACGACCGCGGGAATAACGGCGCCTGCAAGTTCAAAGGCGAGTGGTTGCATTTCGGAACTGAGCGTTTCCCAAACTGGGAGAGCGTGTTAAACTACTTACTCCAACCCGCACAATACTCTAAAGCGTAATCCTCACTCCAAAAGCGTTTTTCGGATGAAGCATACAATCAATCTGAAAAATAGTTGTTACATTAGCACTTGAATTTTATACCCCCACGACTGAATATGAGTACTAAAGATTTGATAGCCGAATTAAAAAGCAACCCAATTTTCAACCTTTCGCTCGCCTCTAAAGAGTTGTTCCACTCTAATATGCTGGCGTGGATTGCAGAGGATGAGGACACAAATAAACTTTTTGTTGAAATTCTAAAATTGTTTGGAATCACAAACGAAGAAGAAGCCAAAGATATTGCGAATGGATTGCGAGATAATAAGTACATGGTCTTGCGAGAATACAAAAACTTTGACCTTTGTATTTGTGAGAAAATCCCACAAAAAAAGAAAGATTCCCCAAAAGACGAAGGCGAAGATGAATATGGGAATATACCGGGGCAAATCTTACTCATTTTGGAGAATAAATTTAAGAGCATCCCGTATAAGGCACAGTTACAAAAATATCAAAACGACGTAAATATTCTAAACAAGGAAGGGCGCAAGAATTTACTACGATGCAAAACTGGAAAAAGAGTTGGCGATAAGAATTTGGAAGAGAAGTGGAAGGAATATAATGATAAGTTCGAAGAAAATTCTGAAACACGCCTTAAAGAACAACACACTCACTTCGTTTTATTGTCATTAGCAGAAAATATCTATGAGTTTGATATTACGAAAGAGGGGAAGGAGGATAATCCCTATTCTGTTTTTTTCGTAAAAGATAGTACTGCCCCCCAAGAAAGCACTAAATGGCATTATGTTTCCTATAAAGATTATTCAAGTAAATTAAATACCCACTCCAAAAATAAGAATGACTTTAAAGGACAATTGATTCGTGAGTACTCTAAATATGTTTCTAACTTCTGTAAGTATTTAGAAAATGAATTACCACCATATAAGCTTCAACAAGACGCATGGACTCAACAGCTATGGACAGAAACGCTTAAATCAAATACAGCCTTGCGTGAAATAAGAATGGACGATATTTGGCAGAAGTTAATTGCCAATCACATTCTGATTAAATTGTGTGAAAAGGGTAAAGATAAAAAACTTGTAACTGATAGCACGAAGTACTGTATTAGCACTAAGGATGAAGACTTTGTAGAAAAGAATGAATATAGAGAATATGTAAAAGTAGCAACTGACTTCTCAAGAGGAACAGCTTTGATTAATATAATAATCCATATCGGTCACTACTGTGTGTTTGGTATTCAAATTCAGGATGGATTATACAAACGCTTTCTAGGGACTACAACGGAGCAACTAAGAACACTAAATTTAGAGGAGAAGATTAAGTTTTATTGCAATAAGTTAAACAGTCTGTCTGATATGTTCAGATACGAGCCCAAGGAAACGTCTGATTGGAAATTCCCCAAGAATAACAATGGGAAACCAATCTTTGACGAGGGTATTTCCCCAGATGAAAATCACCAAAATAAAGGACTTAAGCATGACACAGACGCCTCTCTCAAAGGCTTCGGAGGCTATGGCGCGCCCTTCATTGCCCAATGGAAGAATATCTCAAAGGAAGCTTCAGTCGAGGATGTACTTGACGCCATGATAGATGACTGTTTGAAAGTAAGAGAAGTGTTTCCACTTAAAGAAATCATGAAAGACAGCCAACCAACGAACAATTAATCATTCGCAACTGAGACATAAAAGCGAGGAAGTGCCGAACACATTTGTGCGACACTCCCTCACTTCTATATATGAGTTGCTGGGACACGACTCTGCCTTTAATTTTCAGTGTGGCAAGTGGTGGAAAATCTCGTCAGCGTACCATGCAAACCAGTCGGGGTATTTATCTGCACGCTCGTTATTGACTGCTTCAAATTTCTGCTTTCTCGTTATGGCTACTCTGCCATTGGCGATGTGGTACATGGGCAGTACGTCGTAAGGCTTATTCGCCGTTTTATACTCTTGCAACTTAAAGCGCTGCTCAGCTTTAAATCCCGGCACTAATTTTCCCGAAGGTTTATCGCCTATTGTTACTATAAGATGAGGGTCGAACAATGAGATTTCCTTATCCAAAATGTCCTTAAATTTCTTCGCCAAGTTGGGCTTTGAATTATTGATTAACGTCATGGAAGTGCTGTCCTGAACGTAAAACTTATTGTAATCCGTGAGGTAGAACACCACTTTGACATCCCTCTGCCATATCTTCTTGATAATCTTTGTGATATTTTGCTTCTCGCGATACTCCCTACAGTGCATACCAAAGGGAGAAGACAAAAGGAGTGTGCCTTTCGCCCCACGATTTCGCAAAGGGTCTTGCGAAACAAGCATGACGCGCTTCACATCTGGGGCAAACAGGTCAAAAGGCTCCTCTTCGTGGCTCACCCATAAGGGGGCGTCGTGACCAAACTTAACGTAGTCAAACAGCTTAGTCCATTCCATGCCCGAGGGAGTGGAGAACTCGCTTTTATGGCACACCAAGAGAGGGTCTTTCTTCTTTGACTTCATGTCAATACTCGCTACACTTGCCCAAACTTTATTATCGGCATCAGCAAGTGTCCTCATAAGTGAATACCATCGCCCAATTGAGCCATTACAATTGGGAATTCCCAATAAGTCTGTGCAGAGTAAATCTATAATTGCAGACTCTAAAGGGGTGCCATTAGGTAGCTGATAATCTTTTAAAACGACCATTTTTCAAAGGGTATTTTTCGGGGTGCAATTATCATGCTGTTGCGCATACATATCTAAGAGTCCGCAATAAAAGACGCCCAAATTCTGCTTCGCATCCAAGAGCTTTTTGCTCGCTCCAAAGGTATGCACCCCAAGAAGTTCGGCAATCTGCGTTAAGTTCTTCTTTGGCGCGCCAAAACCGTAGTAGGATTTCAGAATCAGCCTGTCTTCCTCTCGCTCCAAAGTCGAGAGGGCGTCATCAAGTACCGAAAGGTCGCCTTGCATAAATCGCTCTCGAAGCTCTTGATGTTTTGCATACATACGGGAGTGTAACTCATCCCTTTCGCGGTATTGACAATCCACCACGGGGTCTTTCCGTTCCTCCGCTTCACGTTGCTTTACCCGTAGCATGAAGCTATCAAGTTGATTTTGCAGTAACTCCTTGTAGCGCGCTACGCATTCTTCGAGCGCCTTACGCACATGAGGTACCGCAAATTTGATAAATGGTTCGCTGGGCATATCTTTGGCAAACATCTCGGTAGCTTCCTCCAACGCCATGTTGCCACTATGTATCAACACTTCAAGGCTTACGCCCTCCTTAGTATATTGGCGCACTAACGAAACGACGAAGCGTAGGTGTGCATTCTTAAGTGTTGTCACCGCCTCCTTATCGCCCTTTCGGATACGCTCAACCAAAGCTGTTTCTTCATCAAGCGTGAGCAACTCGTAGTGATTAATTTCTGCAAGATAGTCATCTATGTTAAATGTGGAGTGCATGTGAGCATAAATTTATTTTAAAGTAATGAATTTTAAAGGCGAAAGGTTAATCATTACAACCTAAATCCTAACATAATATAGAACTTTTCTCCCAATATTTCAAAAAGTAGTTCCTATTTCTTATTTATCGAACAAAGGTAGTAAATCTTTGCTAATAATAACTATCTTATTTTTCCTTTTTATGCGAAGTTGGAGTAACTATAAGATCATGCAAACTCCTGTTCACGCACCTACCATACTATTTTTTTACCCTATTTTTTGAATTTCTGTCCAAATGTTTCTATATTATATCAGGTTTTCAATTGCAAGTCGCTCTTAGATTATATGGGTGGCATGGAACATCTTAACCTCAGAACTTCTTAACCTCAGAACATCAGAACCTATTAACCTATGGCAAAAGTTTTTTCTCCCAACCATTTTTACAGCGTCAGTGTCCCTGGCACGGGTCATTGCGCAAAGTACGGTCGCCTCATGCTTCTTTATTTTAAAAGTCGCAACGGCAGTGAAATAGTTTTTCAAACGCACGACAAGCGCCAGTTTACGGGCAAGGTGCTCACCAATGTCAAGACGGGCAACGAGGTGTGCCACCTCATTATTGACGGTGTCAAACATTTGGTAGAGGCAAGCACGGGGCGCTCACGCGGTCAGCGCGTTACGGAAGAAACGCTCCACGCTCAGGTGGATTACGAGTGGAACGACGACAAGCAGCGCTTCGTTAAAACAGAAGACTGCGGCATGACCCTCAAAGATTTCCTGGCTAAAAAGGCGGACCAACAAAAGGCCAAGCAGGAGGAATAAATAACGCCCTCCGCCCTGCACCTACTAGCATTAAATGTACGTCACTTCATTTATGCCTACTAAACATGCGACTAATTCCCCAATACAATTTTGAGCGAGACCCCAGAAAGCACATCCTCTTCTTGGGCGATATTTTTGATGGAAAGAATGACACATCATTGAGTAGTATAAAAGAGCAGTTAAACACCGACTACTACTGCTTCTCAAATTTCAAAGTCAGAAGCGCTGCACAAATGGAGTACATAATCCAATATTTTTGTGAGAGCGAGTTTTTCACCCCCGACCTCATTGTTTCCTATGGCAGTGGGGCTACATTAGCGGCGCAAATCAAGGGTATTGAGAAGGTGCTGATACGCCCGTCCTACGACACAAGCGCCACGCTCAAACAACTGCTTGGCGAAAAGTGTACAAAAAGAAGGATTCAATTGCCCACGCCCGTTCCACCTGAATACCTAACTATAATACCTCAAATGATTATAGAGTGGAAACAACTTGAAGCGAAGGCCTTTGAATATGGTTACAACGCCGACGCACATTCATTATTCCTTGCTTCCGACATAGACTCCCCCATCTACTCCACAAATATCCAGCAATTCGGGAGTTCCCTCATTCTGCCCGGAGAAAATATGACCGACCCCATTGCGGTGGAGGGCATCGTAAAGTTGATAAGGAGTTGCATTGAAGTGCAGGAGCAAGTGTGACGCAAATAGATCGGAATCTCTTCGGTCAAAATATCTACGAGGTTTGCAAGACGAATAAAAAGAGTAAAGAGACCATGCGGACAATTATCCGATAGGTCTCTTTACTTTTTTATTTGCTACATCACGGGATGGTCTTCTCGGAAGGCCTTCATGCGCTCTTCGAGCACGGGATAGAGTTCGTCGCGCATACGACTGGTGCAAGCGCGTACGCCGGGTTGGAGCGAACCTGTGGTGTCGAGGTTGATGCTGGATACACCGTAGGCAATGAGTTCCTTAGCGAGTTCGCCGCCCGTAAGTCCAGGGTAAGAGAGTGAGAAGAAGAAGCCGTCGGCAATGTCTTCGGTCACGTCCGTGGGGTACGTGATGGTGAAACCGTTGTCGGTAAATATCTTCTTCATCTTCTGCGCGCGCTCGGCATAGGCTTTCGTGTCGTCAACAAAGTTGATTACGCCCTCGGTGGAGAGGCGGAGCATTTCGGCATAGGCATACTGCGTGCTGGCGGTGCAACCCGAGGTAATCATATACTGAATGCTGGCGGTGAAGGTGGCACCAAAGACACCGCTGTCGTTGTAGCGCTTTGCGAGTGCGGGGAATTGGCGGTCAAAAAGTTTGTCACTGATGCACACAAGAGCGATGCGTCCGCCGGCGTACGAGAAGATTTTTGACGCCGAGAGCATGAGGATGTAGTTGTCCGTATAGCGCGCTACGGTGCGTACGAAGGGTGCCTGGAAGGGTTTCGACAAGTCGCGACGGTTGTCCATCGCGAAATACGCCAAGTCTTCAAGGATAATTATATCGTGCTTCGTAGCAATGTCGCCAATGATTTGGAGTTCGTCCTCCTCCAAAGAAATCCACGCGGGGTTATTGGGGTTGGAATAAATAATGGCTGCGATGTCGCCGTCCTTTACTTCTTCTTCAAGCTTCGCACGAAGGGCTTCACCGCGGTAGGGGTAGATGTCGAAGTTCTTCCACTCAATGCCCAAGATGCGGAGTTGCGATTTCTGAATGGGGAAACCGGGGTCGATGAAGAGCACCTTGTTTTTCTTCTCATCGCGTTGGCAACAAGCAATGAAGGCACCGAAACTTCCGGCTACGCTTCCCACCGTGGGTATACAGGCACGCGCTGAAATGTCGATGTCCATAAATGCCTTGACAAAGCGACTGGCTTCGTGCTTCAACTCGGGCACACCAGCTGCTGCGGGATACTGATTGTTTGCCCCGCGGTCGAGCGCCGCCTTTTCGGCTTCTGTGCCGTAAGCATTCACAGGGAGTCCGGGGCTTCCCTGATCCATGCGGATAAAGGGTTGTCCCGTCTTCTGCTCTAAATATTGCGCCACCAAGAGGGTCTCACCAATGGTAGCGTGAGAGAGGTCTGCCACATGGTTAATGCGTGCAGCCTCGTTGACTAATTCATCTGAGAAAAGTTTCATGTCATTTCATTTTAGAGTACAGATAACAGAGTACAGAGTACAACTCCGTGCGGAGTGTAAACCTATTGTTTTTTTTGGGGGGGATTTCAGTTGTACTTTGTACTCTGTCGGTTGTACTCTGTACTCTATTATTTGTACTCTGTACTCTGAACTCTGTACTCTATTTTACTTTCCCTTCTCCCAATCCGAGAAGTCGCGCTTGTCGAGTACGTGCTTTGCCTTACCCATAGAGCGCTGGATGGTTCCAGGAGGTTGGATGTGGATATTGGGTTTGATACCCGTAACAGACACGAGGCGGTCGTAGAGGTACTTAATGAAGGGCATCTGCTTGGCGGGGTTGGGCGAGAAGAGGTCTTCGCGGAGTTCCACGTCAAGGTCGAAGGTATCTTCATTGTGCTTACGGTCCACGGTGATAAAGTACTGCGGCGTGAAGGCAGGGAATTCGGTAAGAATGGCTTCAATCTGGCTGGGGAAGACATTCACACCACGGATGATAAGCATGTCGTCGCTACGTCCGAGAATCTTACCCATACGCACGGCAGTACGTCCGCAACGGCACTTTTCATAAATGAGGTGCGTAAGGTCACGGGTGCGGTAGCGGATGATGGGCATGGCTTCCTTACAGAGGGAGGTGAAGACGAGTTCTCCACGTTCACCGGGCGCTACGGGTTCGAGCGTGTCGGGATTTACGATTTCGGGATAGAACATGTCTTCCCAAACGTGCGTACCGTCTTGGTATTGGCATTCTCCGCCCACACCAGGACCCGACATTTCCGTAAGTCCGTAAATATCGATGGCCTTAATGCCGAGTTTATCTTCCAATTCGCGACGGATACCCCATGTCCAGGGTTCTGCACCGAAGAAACCAACGCGCAACTTGAGGTCTTCCTTCTTGATGTCGCACTTCTTCATGACTTCCGTCAAGTGAAGGGCGTAAGAGGGCGTACAGCAAAGGGCGGTGGTGCCAAAGTCCTTCATGAGCATTACTTGCTTTTCGGAATTACCCGCAGAGGTGGGCAACTGAATGGCACCTAATTTATTCGCACCCTGATGCGCTCCGAGTCCGCCCGTGAAAAGGCCGTAACCGTAAGACACCTGCACCACATCGCCAGGACCTACATCGCCCACAGCAAGGACACGCGCCACACCTTCTGCCCAATTATCGAGGTCGTTTTGCGTATAAGTTGCCACAACGGGTTTACCAGTTGTACCCGAAGAGGCATGCACACGCACCACCTGCTCCATAGGCACCGCCTGAAGTCCAAAGGGATATTCATCGCGGAGGTCGTGCTTCGTAGTAAAGGGAAGTTTCGTTATATCGTCGATAGACTTGATGTCCTCGGGGCGAATGCCCTTCTGGTCCATCTTCTTTTTGTAAAAGGGAACATTTTCGTAGCAACGCTTCACCGTTTCAATGAGGCGTTCCGTTTGTAAGCGGCGCATGTCTTCACGAGACATGCACTCCATTTCGGGATTGTAAATCATAATTAGAAGTTGATTACTCAACTTTCGCAAGCTTCAGTTTCGTTAGGTTATGAGGTTATAAGGTTTTAAGGACTATGCAGTCCGAATGGTTCTTTATAACCTCACAACCTTAAAACCTTAAAACAAGTTGAGCACTTGCGAAACTTGTTTTACACCATAAATTCAGTTTCGTTTAAGAGTTGGATAGCGTTCTCTTGAATTACCTTTTCAGCAAGGCTTACTTCGTCGGTGCGCATAGTCAAAACGCCCTTACCTTTCCAAAGGAAGGAGTACATGTAGAGAATGTTTACGCCGGCATCTGAAAGCGCCTTCACGGCAAGTGCCGCGCGACCGGGTTCGTCATCAATCGTGATGGCCATAACGTCGGCAAGTTGCACGTTAATACCGTTATCCTTCAGAATGAGGTAAGCTTCTCCGGGGGCAGAACAGAGCACACGGTAAATACCGTAGTCCTGCGTGTCGGCAATAGTCGAAGCGATGATTTGGATGTTTGCTCTACTGAGCAAGTCAAGAACGCGGATGAGCGTGCCGCTTTTGTTCTCGATAAATATAGATAGTTGCTTGATGGTCATAACTTTTAGATTAGAGTACAGAGTACAGATAACAAAGTACAACTCCATGCGGAGTGTAAACCTATTGTTTTTTAGAGTACAAAGTACAGAGTACAACTCCATGCGGAGTGTAAACCTATTGTTTTTTTTGGGGGGGATTTCAGTTGTACTTTGTACTCTGTCATTTGTACTCTGTACTCTATTATTTGTACTCTGAAAAGAGTTGTGCTCTGTACTCTGTTATCTGTACTCTAATAATTATTGGTACACCTTACGCTTATCAACCACACGCACCGCCTTGCCTTCTGAAACGGGGAGTGTGCCCTTCGGCAAAAGCTTTACGTGGGGTGTGAGCAAGATTTCGTCCTTCAACGCGCGCTGTATGCGGTTCGTAAGTTCCTGCAAGCGGCGGAAGTCGTCGGTAAAGAGTTCTTCCAATTCCACCTCAACGGTCATGTTGTCGTTGTCGGCGTCCGTAGTCAAGGTAATGAGGTAATTGCTTGCCAATTCGGGGAAGGTCATGAGGATCTTCTCAATCTGAATCGGGAAGATGTTCACCCCGCGAAGCACCATCATGTCGTCACTTCTACCTCTCATGCGGTCAATACGCACGTGGTTGCGTCCGCAAGGACACGTGCGACCGAGCACACGAGTTAAGTCGCGGGTGCGGTAGCGAAGCAAGGGCATAGCTTCGCGACAAAGTGTAGTCAAAACGAGTTCGCCAATTTCACCATCCGCAACGGGTTCCAAAGTTTCGGGGTCAACGATTTCTACGATGTAATAGTCTTCCCAGAAGTGGAGACCGTTCTGCTCCTGGCACTCAAAGCCCACACCAGGACCGCACATTTCGCTCATGCCAAAGGAGTTGTAGGCCTTCACGCCCATCATTTCCTCAATGCGGCGACGCTGTTCCTCCGAATGGGGTTCGGCACCGATGGCAAGAACTTTCAATTTGGTATCCTTGCGAGGGTCAACCCCCGCACTCTGCATCACTTCGTAAAGGCGCGTTACGTAAGAGGGCACCGCATGAAGGGCAGTCGTACCGAAGTCGGTCATAAACTTAATCTGACGCAAGGAATTTCCGGCAGCAGCAGGGATGGTCAACATGCCCATACGCTCTGCACCATACTGAAATCCGAGACCGCCGGTAAACATGCCGTAACCGCTGGAATTTTGGAAGACATCGTCGGGGCGAAGTCCCACCATCCACAGGTTGCGTGCCACTTGGTTCGCCCACTCTTCCAAGTCCTTCTTCGTGTGAAGGATTACCGTGGGCGTACCTGTCGTACCGCTGGAAGAGTGCAAGCGTGTGCATTCACGAAGGGGCACACTCGCCATGCCGAAAGGATAGGTGTCGCGCAAATCTGCCTTTGTGGTGAAAGGAATTTTGCGAATGTCGTCAAGACTCTTGATGTCCTCGGGTTTGAGTCCGATTTCCTCAAAGCGTTGCTTGTAGAAGGGCGAATTCATGCAGTGGCGCACGGTAGCCTGTAGGCGTTCCAACTGAAGCGCAGAGATTTGCTCGCGCGTCATAGTCTCCATCTCCTCATGGAGGTAGGGACAGGTGTCAGGGGGAAAGTTTCTGCTCATAACACCACCGTTTTATTCGCCATAACCAGCCTGGAAGGCCTTAATATTTGCCTCAACAACCGCCTCACCCTTGCGCGCAAAAATTGTGCGAATAGCATCGCAGAGTTGGTCGGGCGTAAGAATCTGAAGATAGCGAGCTGCCATGCCAAGAAGCACCATGTTTGCACCACGCGCATTACCCGCATTTTTTGCTACTTCCTCAATATCCATAGCTACCGAAGGCAGACTTTCAAGCGCTGCCGTTACGTCGGCCATTTCGGGATAGTTGGGGATGTTCACAAAGGGTTTGTTGCTCGTCACGATTTTACCATCGGCAGCAAGGTAAGGAAGATAACGCAGACTTTCCATGGGTTCCATGCTGATAATCATGTCTGCGCTGCCTTCGGCAATAAGGTCGCTATAAATTTCTGCGTCGGAAAGGCGCAAGTGACTCTGCACGTCACCGCCGCGCTGACTCATGCCGTGCACTTCAGCCTGCTTGAGGTTCAAACCCGCCTTCGTTGCCGCTTCGCCTATGATGGTTGCGATGGAGAGAATACCTTGTCCACCCACACCGCAAAGGATAATATCTTTCTTCATGATGCTACTTATTAGAGCGTGCTGCGCGTGCCTTGCGTGCCGCTGTTTGGATACATTCTCGGCGAGGAATAATTACCGACACACCGGGATAATCAATTTCTTCCTTCAAGATGCGCGTAATCTCTTCCATATTCTTGGGAAGGGGAACTACGACACGCACATGTTCGGGTTCTACGCCAAGCGCAATACAGATAGCTTCAAATTTATTTGTTCCCGCAGAATCTTGTCCGCCTGTCATACCCGTTGTAAGGTTGTCGGAAATCACTACGGTAATGTTGCTCTTATCATTCACGGCATCCAAAAGGCCTGTCATACCGCTATGCGTAAATGTTGAGTCTCCAATAATGGCTACGGCAGGGAAAAATCCTGCGTCAGCCGCACCTTTTGCCATGGTGATTGAGGCACCCATATCTACGCAACTTGCAAGCGCGCGGAAGGGAGGAAGTGCACCGAGTGTGTAGCAACCAATGTCACCAAACACACGGTAATCGGGATATGTTGCCAACACTTGATTGAGCGCAGCATAGACATCTCTGTGGCCACAACCCTGACACAACTGCGGAGGACGGGGTGCCACGATTTCTGAAGCAGGAAGCGTCTGCTTGGGAGTCACGCCGAGCGCCTTGGCTACGTTATCGGGCGTCAATTCTCCCGTGCGGGGAAGCGCACCGGTCAAGCGACCCTTCACCTCGTAGTTGCTACCGAGCAAAGCCTTCACTTGTTGTTCTACAACGGGCTGACCGTCTTCTACAACAAGCACGGCGTCATTTTCCTGTGCCAATGCGCGAACAGCATCTTCGGGAAGGGGATATTGGCTTACCTTCAACACGTTTGCATCATTGCCTACCACTTCCTTTACATAGTTGTAAGCAATACCGCAAGCAATAATGCCGAGTTTGCCATTACCACCTTTCTCTACCTTATTATATAATGAGTCGGCAGATGCCTTGAGCATATCGTCTTGCTTTGCGATAAGCGCAGCATAACGCTGGCGCGCAATACCGGGAAGAAGCACCCAGCGCTCTTCACAAATTCCGAGATTTTGCAACTCACGCGCTTCGCGCACTTCTACTGCCGCACGGCTGTGAGCAAGGCGTGTTACGACGCGCAACACTACGGGTTCCTTCAATGTTTCAGACAACGTGAAGGCGCTCTCCATCATGTCGTACGCCTCTTGCTGATTTGAGGGTTCGAAGGTGGGAACGAGGGCGAATGAAGCGTAGAAGCGACTGTCTTGTTCGTTCTGGCTGGAGTGCATAGAGGGGTCGTCAGCGGCAACAACTACGATACCGCCGTGAACACCCGTAATGGCAGAGTTCACAAAAGCATCAGCCGCAACATTCATACCCACATGCTTCATGCACACCAACGCACGCTTACCGGCATACGACATACCGAGCGCTGCTTCCATAGCAGTCTTTTCATTCGTACACCAACGGCTGTGCACACCGCGTTCTGTTGCGAGCGCATCACCTTGAATAAATTCAGTTATTTCAGTGGAGGGCGTTCCAGGATAAGCATAAACGCCACCAATGCCGGCATGTACGGCGCCGAGAGCAATGGCTTCATCTCCGAGGAGTAATCTTTTCATATAGTTAGTTTTTTAGTTGACAAGTAAACAAGGTACGAGTAGACAAGAAGTTTGAGTAGGCATACGCATGGGGATTTCAATCCGCATGTTTTTTTCCTTTGGCTTTAGCCTCTTCGGGCGCCGACCTTCGGTTCTCATTTCTCCTTTCTCATTTCTCCTTTCAAAATGTGTCTGCATCGTGCAACACCGGGAACTTCTTTCGAAACGCCTCAAGCATTTCCTTATCCAATGTTCCCGAAGTCTCTGTAGCCTCTCCCATGGGGCATTCAGCAACGACCTTTCCGTAAGGATCAATCAACTGCGTGCCACCCGAATATTGGCAATTGGGGTCCGTACCTACGCGATTCACGGCGCAAACATAACACTGATTTTCAATAGCTCTTGCTTTCAGCAACGACAACCACGCCTCAACGCGCGGGGTTGGCCAACTCGCCACATAGATGGCGGCATCGTAAGCCTCATCTGCCTTATTGCGTGCAAAAACGGGGAAGCGGAGGTCGTAACAAATCTGAAGCAGGAAACGGAATCCGCGAAACTCAGCCACCACACGCTCCTGCCCTGCCGTATATCTCAAATGCTCACCACCGAAAGTAAAGAGGTGGTGCTTATCATAGAGCGTTGTTTCGCCATCGGGGCGCACGAAGCACAAGCGGTTGTAATATTTTCCATCACTTTCGCGAACAGCTATACTACCCACCACCGCTGCGTCCAATTCCTTGGCCATCGCCAGCATCCATTGGTGAGAAGAGCACGTATCATTCTGCCACTCCTCAGCAATACCCTCGGGCACGGTAGCGAAACCCGTAGAAAACATTTCGGGAAGGATGTAGACATCCGCCACATCCATCTCACGCATCTTGCGAGCCGCCTCCGCACAATTCGCCTTCGGATCAGCCCACAATAAGTCCATTTGCAGGAGATTTATTTTCATTGTGAAAGCAAAAACAAGTATTTAGTTACAATATGTTTGTTAAGTCTAAGTTGCAAAGTTATTTTATTTTATTTACACCACACACATAATAGCATTTTTTTTCGCTTTTATATATAAAAAATGTGTACTGCGCCCACACAACACACGATTTACGACCAATAACCAAGTCAAAATGACACATTTTTCTCACTTACATAAGTTCATGACACATTGCCACAGAACTACATCCGTTCCTGTTAAAATTATAAGTGAGTTCGTAAAAATTATAAGTAACTTAATTGGAATTAACTCACTAATAATTTTCAGAAGAAAAAAAACACGCACACCATGATGCAAGAAACGGCAATAAAAACGAGAGACTTACCGACGACGTCAACCGTACGTTCAGTAAGTCTCCCTATTCCGTTTTTACCTGTTATTCACACAGGAGTTTACTTCTTCAAGAAGCACGTTTTCAACACAATGCCGCTACCATCAATCTTACAATCAACCTCTTCGGGGTTATCCGTAAGGCGGATGCTCTTTACCTTTGTGCCGCGCTTGATAACCATTGACGAACCTTTTACTTTAAGGTCCTTAATTACAGTAACAGCATCGCCGTCAAAGAGTTCTGCGCCATTGCTATCACGAGGCACGAGCACTTCTTCAGCACTTTCCTGCTCTGCTTCATGAAACTCGTGAGCGCAGTCGGGGCATACGAAAAGCGAACCGTCAAAGTAAGTGTATTCACTGCCACACTTCGGGCATTTTGGGATGTCGTTCATCGGTGTAATTGTTAATTTTTGGGTTACTACTGCACATAGGACAGTTATATAAAACTTATAAGAAATTTATACTAATATCTTCACCTTTGCTTTAATTTTGAAGGCATCAATTATTCTTTCAATATGCTTTTTCTTATCTCCATTATTTGAACAATTAAAGAGGTACCACCCTCGATCTAAATACGTCCATCGACTTAAATATTTCGGATTCGATGTTGTTGCAGGAGTCCCAATCAGATTTTCACGACATTGCTGTAGACCTAAAGATTTAACTTTCTCCAAACCCACTTTTAAGATAAACAATCGTTCAACTTCTATAGCACTATCATGACTAATAATAGTTCCATCATCAAAACATATTTCGAGGAAAGATTTATTTGCCGTACGAACATATGGTTTCCGTTCTTTGCTCTGTACTAATATGGCATTATCCACATTCTTTTTTACAATTGGTTCAGGCAATAAAACACGACTATCAGTCATTGACTTACTTTGCACATAAACATGAAGTTTATTCAGCACCTCATCTATTGCATAGTCCTCAAAACCTTCATCAAGAAATTTGAGTTTAATTAAAGACAATATATTTTCCGAACAATATTCAGGAGCAAGGAACTCATTAATACGAGTTTGGATATTCATTTTTGCCTGAATTTTATCGTACTCATCTCGACAGAACAGTTCAAGTTTAGTTTTATCAAAAGTAGAATAATCCAACAAGGCACATAATTTCTCTCCATTCTTACATGATTCATTAATCTTAGAAGAGAACACACATATTGCCTCTGACGAATCTTCAGGATTATCATAATACAGTCTAAAATCCTCTCCTACATATAATCCTACATTAACCCGAAGCATTCGCATATACGACAACAATTGGAATTCTTGTCGAACATTGCAAATATTCGAAGGTCGCTTTATTTCTATCGGTAAAACATTAACATCATTTTTACGCAACAAAATATCTAAGCGAATACTATTGCTATTACCAATAGGCAATGTAGATTGCACTTGCATAGATTTATTAAACCGCTTCCATCCAAGAATCTGCAGACAAGATTCGACATCTTTTTGATAAACATCCTCAGACGAATTGTTTTCAAAATGAGGCAATAACGTAAATACTATTTCAGACCATTTATCATTCATAACACCAAACTATAAACTTAACATACAAATCATCTTTTTGAGATACTGCAAAGTTACTTATTCATTATAAAACAATAAAAATATATTCAATAAATTTTAAGAACTCCCCTTAGACAATTAAAAAACAAGACAGCCCCATATTGTTATTGTTTCAAAATACAGGTTACATTTAAACTCCAAATATTATTTCTCCAGAACACAAATACAAGTTGGCACGCGAGATTCTTGTTGTATTCTAAAGTCACTTTCATTTCTTTATTGTATCTTTGCCCCAAACCTAAAAATTATTCCTATACCGATATGAAGAAAATTATTCTCCTCCTCATGATGTTACTCCCTCTCGGCGCTGCAGCTCAGAAGCAACAGGATATGAGTAAATACCTCGCTGGCGCAGTGCCCGAGCAAAATGGAATTGTAGTTTTTGAGAAGTCATACAATGTGCCAGGCAAGTCAAAAGCTGAGATTCACGAGGGACTTAAGACATACCTCACAGAAGTTATTCTGAACAACGAAAATGCGTTGCCCCAAACTCGCGTGCAAGATGACCAGCCCGAAGCGGGTACATTGGCAATTGCCGTAGAAGAGTTCCTTTACTTTAAGCGTAAGGCACTCGTAACCGACGGCACACGCTTCTATTATCAACTCGTAACGCAAGCGGAAGATGGTAAGTTCACCATTACCATGCGCCGCATCCGCTACATCTACGATTTAACCGAAACGCCTTCTACAGAAGCCAACCCCGACGCGTGCTTCACCGCTGAAAAATGGATTACCGATAAGGAGGCACTCAACAAGAAGCAAACCAAACTCCTCAAAATCCCTGGAAAGTTCCGTCGCTTCACTATCGACCGCAAGGACGAAATCTTTAACGGTGCCGCAAAGGCTGTTGGCGCTGCAGGTAAGAAAAAGGTTATTGAAGTGTACGAATAAAAACACATAATATGTAAGGTATGTCAAGACACAATCGTTTTGACATACCTTATTTAGTTAGTTTGTCTCACGCCCTCTTTGACAAAAGGAATTTGTTGTTTACTAAAAAGATTCTGTTTTAGACAGAAGAACAAAAGGACAAAAGTTTCTAAACTATATCCTCATTCTAAAAGAAGCACGTAAAATATGCCCTTCTGTTCTTTTGTCTATAAAACCTCCCCATTACCATGAAAGAAGAAACCCTCTGTCTGCACTACAAGACATACGATTACGACGAACTCCCCGCTCTTGACCGTCAACTCATTGATAGCGCCAAAGCTGTTTGCGCTTCGGCATACGCCCCCTATTCTAAATTTCAAGTGGGCGCCGCCGCATGGTTAGACAACGGCGAAATCGTTTGCGGAAGCAATCAGGAAAATGCAGCTTACCCCAGTGGCACTTGCGCCGAGCGCTGCACCATTTTCTACGCCAACGCACGCTTCCCCCAAAGTGCCGTGCTCGCCCTCGCCATTGCGGCATCCAACACTCCTGGAGAGTTTCTCTCCTCTCCCATCACCCCCTGCGGTGCCTGCCGTCAAGTATTGCTCGAAACGCAGCGCCGCTTCAACACTCCCATGCGCATCCTCCTTTACGGAACCTCCCAAGTTCTCGTCTTCGACTCTATCGACGCCCTCCTGCCCTTCCAATTTACAGGAGAAGATATTAAACTGTAACTCCTATACTCCATTTTTGCTAATCACGCTTAGCATTACAACAGCATAAACCGCCCTTTAAGGGGGAATACATTATTTTTTTTAAAAAAAACGCCCACACCCCTTGCAGGTATAAAAAAAACGCGTACCTTTGCACTCGTTAAAAGAAACCAACTCACGAAGGTCTCTTGGAGAGATGGTAGAGTGGTCGATTACAGCAGTCTTGAAAACTGCCGTACCGAGAGGTACCGGGGGTTCGAATCCCTCTCTCTCCGCAAAAGGTGCAAACGGTTAAAGTTTGCACCTTTTTTCTTTCCCTTCGTGCAAACCTTTACAGCATGATTACTACAAAACAAATCCAAATCAAGGATTACAACTACAATCTCCCCGACGAGCGCATTGCA
>JBGVGJ010000037.1:0-15716 GCA_045121635.1 Alloprevotella sp.
GTTGTTAGACGAGTACATTCTAAGACATTATTAAACGACAAATCCCTTGACTGAGCCGGCTCAGTCAAGGGATTCTATCCTACTTTTTGTCCAATAAGAGTTTTTTAGAGTAAAACCATCCTACTTTTTGTCCACCCTGCCTGTTTTTTAGTGAAGATTAGTGGCTAAAAAACAAAATAAATCAGTGGCGCAAAAGGTATATATACTTATGTGTCAAAAATCACATTGTTTCTGTCAAGTAACCACCATCCCCTGTAGATAGTTGTCGCAAAATACAGCGGAAATATGTTGCTATCTATTTCTGTTCAAGATTTTTAGAGTTTTTATATAAAAAATCATTAGAGTGCTTTTGTATGTGAAAATAATTTGTTTTTTTGCAAAGTGGAAGTTGCATTATTGTATAAAATAAAACTCTTAAATCAATAAATCAATTTAAATTATGCTCAAGTTCAAACATTTGGTCTTTGCCATAATAGGTATGGTATGTAGTGCTGGATTTACAGCATGTAGTGATGATGACGATAATAATGATAATACCGTGACGCAGGAAAGCATTTTGCAAGCTGCTGAAGGTATTATTTCATTAACTTCAGGTATAGGCGAATGGGATGCCGCATACTTGACAAAATTCGGATATTTCTGTTACAAGGAAGATGTAAGTTCTACTGTAACAAATTATAGTTCTATCAACTACATGCCTTCTGATGGATCAGATATGGTAAGTCTTATATCAACTAAGGAGGATAATATTCCTACTCAGATGGTTACTAAAAAAGGTATTGTATACTTCAGTTTCCCTAACGACACTATTCTTGAATTGCTTTACGACAATGGTACTGAGGTAACAATGCTCGATAGTATAGCATATGACAAAGATGTTTTAACAACTCTTACTGCTGGTAATGAAGGTGATGCGTTAAAGGCTACGTTGTCTGCGGCAGCGATGTTGTTGAAAAAGAATGAAGTTCGTAGTTCCTTTGGTCTTTCAATTACAGAACTTTACGGAAAGGTTTTTGAGGATGTAAGTAAAGAACCTTATGTTGAAGATCCTGAATTGGTGAGTGCTATCACAACAACAACTTCTGGCATTTTTGAGTTTACAGAAACACTCGGACAATGGCATGAAGATCAGATCACTCAGTCTGTTTGTAATACACTTTCTCTTTGGACAGGTAAAGCTACTTATAAGGTAGGTGGTTCTTCATGTACACTTAGTGGAACAATTTGGTGTCCTTCAGGTGAGTATAACAAATACGGCACATACGGTATCCTCTGTGATGAAGATCCTAAAAAACTTACGGTGGGCAATGCTGAATATGAAGGTACAGGTTATCAATCTACTCAGGATTTAAGTTTTGGTGTAGATTTCCGTGGTTTCAAACCCAACACTACTTACTATTACAAGTCTTTTTATAAGTTTAACGACCAAGATCACGGCAATATTGTACCCAAATACGGTAGTCCAAACGACCAAGTTATTTACGATACAACAGTCAAGTCTTTCACCACTGGTGATAACTCTTTAACTGTAGATGTGGTTATGTGTATTGACGTGACGGGTAGTATGAGTGGTATTATTAATACAGTTAAGCGAAACGCTATTGGTTTCTATGATGCATTTAATAAATGTTGCGAAGAGGAAAGTATCCAGCTCACAGGTTTAAATACACAGGTTATTGCTTACCGTGATAAGAATGAAGACGGCTCAAGATGGTTGCAAACAAGTAGTACATATGCATTGCCCGATCAGCGTGAAGATTTTAATACATTTGTGAATGGTCTTTACGCTTCCGGTGGTGGTGATACTCCCGAAAGTGGTCTTGAAGCGTTAGAAGCAGCCTTTAACAAGTCAGATTGGGGCGTAGATGATGGTTATCACCGCCAAGTAATCATTCTTTGGACAGATGCTCCTTACTTGGTAGGTTCTCGTTATTCAAATGTTGAGTTAGAAGATTTGACTTCACAATGGAAGTCAATGCCCTCTGGTCGACGCCTGATATTGTTTGCACCTAATGGAACATCTGGTTCAAATTCTGGAAGTTGGAAAAATTTGGATGATTGGAACAACTTGATACATGAAGTGGATCTTTATAGTGGTTTTAACAATTTTGAATACATCCTCAAGTCAATCATTGGTGAGTTGACCAGCAAGGATAAGGCAAAAGCAATGAAACGCTCTGTTAAAGAATCTACAAATTTCCGTCCCAACGAATAAAGTGATATTTGACAAAGTGTACAAAGAGGTAAACCTTCAAAAATGCACTTAGTTCTTTGAATTGTATGTAGGTTATGGTATAGTGGTTGCTTGTAAAGTAACTGCTGTATCATTCCTATTTTAAATTCTACTCTAACAAGATTCAGATTATTGAAGATTATAAACAAGGTGATGAACGCATCAAGTTGGTTTACACTTATTGCGGAATAACACCTATAGAATGCAGATTGTAGACGCACCAAAGCGACTACAATCTGCTTTTTTGTTGGTTGGTATTACTTCTATATAACAACCGCTTCGGATGGTAGAAATCACTTGACAGGTACGGACGCACGGAGTGCGGAGGTGATACTCCGGACGGGTTACTCTCTACTCACTACTCTCTACTCACTACCTACCGCTTACCATGGCGAAAAATTGTGATACTTCAGGGCTTCATTTTTCCTCATTTTTCGCTGAAAACTTTAACAAACATTAACATTCAACCTACACATCCTCGCAACAATATCTATTTGCGGTGCAAGAATAAGTAACATAGAAAACCGGTTGTTTAACCTTGAAAAAACTAGGTAACTTATTTTTTGCCCCTAAAAATGGGTTTTTCGGGACAAAAAAAGTGGAGATAACCCTGATTTCAAGGGCTATCTCCACTTCCGTAATACAAAGATACAAAATTTGGGTGCGAAATCCAAATCTGTTAACACTTGTTAACACCAACATTATTCTTCATTTTTCTTCATTTTTCGGGTGAGAATTGGTACCCCGTTTGACAAGTATTTCCGACATATAACATTACTCTTTGTGCCCTTTAAAGGGACGTAAAGATGTAGGTAATAATATTAGGCATTATTATAGCACTTGCTTGCGTGTCCTTTAGGGCAACTGCTATATTATTCTATTGGTCACCAATAGTTCAGAAACAGTCTGTTTTCCTGATTTTGGTAGCATAACGAGCGACCGAAACGGAGCACTTGCATTCCCTACTTTTATTTTCAAAAAAATATTACGCAGATGCGCATGCATAATGCAAATTTATTTTGCTAACTTTGCAAAATCCCGTATAGTAACCTTATGGGATTGATAATTATAGGGATTTATTCCCCCTTAAAACGATACTATGAGCGAATTAAAAGTAATTGTTAGCGGTGGTGGCACTGGTGGTCACATCTTTCCCGCAATCTCCATAGCCAATGCTGTACGCGAATTGCGTCCGGATGCAAAAATTCTGTTTGTCGGTGCCGAAGGGCGCATGGAAATGCAGCGCGTGCCGGCTGCGGGTTATGAAATCGTGGGACTTCCCGTGCAAGGATTCGACCGCAAGAATTTGTTTAAGAACATCAGCGTGCTGTGGAAGTTGATGAAGAGCCGCCGTATGGCAAAGCGCATCATCAGTGAGTTCCAACCCAACGTGGTAGTTGGCGTGGGCGGTTATGCCAGCGGTCCGACGCTCAACATGGCGGCAAAGGCGGGTATTCCCACGCTCATTCAAGAGCAAAACTCTTATGCAGGCGTGACCAACAAACTCTTGGCGCGCTCGGCAAAAAAGATTTGCGTGGCTTACGAAGGTATGGAGCGTTTCTTCCCCGAAGAAAACATTGTCTTTACGGGCAACCCTGTGCGCCAAAACCTTCTTGCCCCCTCGATGACGTATCATGAGGCGATAGCGCATTTTGGCCTTGACGACAAGAAGCGCACGGTGCTCATCGTGGGCGGTTCGCTCGGCGCTCGCACCATCAACGAGAGTGTCCTCTCGTGCTTAGAACTCATTCGCCAGCAAGATGAGGTGCAGTTTATTTGGCAAACGGGTAGTTTCTACCACAACGAGATTGCCGATGCCCTGCGTCGCGCTGGACGCCCCGAAAACTTGATTGTAACCGACTTTATTTCTGACATGGCTGCGGCCTACACCGTGGCAGACCTTGTAATCTCACGCGCCGGAGCCGGAAGCATCTCGGAATTCTGCTTGCTCGGCAAACCCGTGATCCTTGTGCCCTCGCCCAATGTGGCGGAAGACCACCAAACGAAGAATGCCTTGGCACTCGTGAAGAAGGGTGCTGCCGTGTATATCAAGGACGATGAAGCGCGTCAGACGCTTATGTCCCGCGCTATCGCCCTCGTGCAAGAACCGTTGCAACTCAAAGAACTGAGTGACAACATCAAGCCCCTTGCCAAGCCCAACGCAGCAATGGATATTGCTCGCGAGGTGTTGGCACTGGCGGAACTGTAAGGTTGTAAGGTTTAAGGTTGTAGGTTTTAAGGAGCGTGAGCGCTGCTTACCTTTAAACCTAAAAACCTCAAAGCGAAGCGACCTAATAACCTCAACAAAAAAACAATCCTCCTCAATGCAAAATATCTATTTCCTCGGTGCCGGTGGCATCGGCATGAGCGCTCTGGTGCGCTACTTTCTTTCGCAAGGATATACCGTAGGCGGTTACGACCGCGTGGAAACGCCACTTACGAAGAAGTTGTGTGAAGAAGGCGCAGCCATCCATTACGAAGACGGCGAGCAACACATACCCGCCTGCTTCAAGGATAAGGCAGAGACGCTCGTAGTTTATACCCCCGCCATCCCTGCAACGCACGAGGAGTTTAACTATTTCCGCCGCGAGGGCTTTGAGATGAAGAAGCGTGCCGAGGTCTTGGGTATCATTACAAGACAGATGAAGGGCCTTTGTTGCGCTGGTACGCACGGCAAGACTACGACTTCCGCAATGACGGCTCACCTGCTTCACAGTAGCCACGTGAAGTGTAACGCCTTCCTTGGGGGCATCACGAAGAACTACGGTACGAACTACCTTATCGCTCCCGAAAGTCCCTACGTGGTGATTGAGGCCGACGAGTTTGACCGCTCGTTCCACCACCTCCGCCCCTACGCAACGCTCATTACTTCTGCCGACGCCGACCACCTTGACATCTATGGCACAGAGGAGGCTTACCTCGAAAGTTTCAGCCATTACACCTCGCTGGTGCAACCCGGTGGTGCGCTGGTCGTACATAAGGGATTGAAGTTCCAAGAACGCTTGCAGGAGGGTGTTCGCCGTTACGAATACTCCAGACATGAGGGCGACTTCCACGCAGAGAACATCCGCATTGGTGGCGGACGCATCGTCTTTGACCTCATCTCGCCCATCGAGAATGTGAAGGACATTGAACTGGGTGTGCCCGTGAGCATCAACATCGATAATGGCATCGGCGCATGCGCGTTGGCGCAGTTGGCAGGACTGACCGCCGCCGAAATCCGTGAGGCAATGAAGACCTACGGAGGCGTAGATCGCAGATTTGATTTCAAAATCAAGAACGACCGTTGCGTGCTCCTCAGCGACTATGCCCACCACCCCGAAGAAATCCGCCAGAGCATCCTCTCGATCCGCGAAGTGTTTGCCGGACGCAAGATTTCGGGCATCTTCCAACCCCACCTCTTCACCCGCACTCGCGACTTCTACAAGGAGTTTGCCGAAGCGCTCTCACTGCTCGACGAAGTGTGGCTCACGGAAATCTATCCCGCACGCGAACTCCCCATTGAGGGCGTAACGAGTCAACTTATCTTCGACCACCTCCGCGCGGACATGAAGAAGAGCCTTTGCCAGAAGCAAGACCTTCCCGAAATTGTGAAGGCAGAAGCCATGGATGTGCTCGTAGTGCTTGGTGCAGGCGATGTGGAAGACTACATGAAGGAATTCCAAACTATTTTGGAAAATAAAATTTAGTCCTCCCTACACCCCCCCTTCACCGTTAACCCTTCTCCTTTTCCCTTTCATCGTTAACCTTTAACCTTTCCCCAAAAAAACGTGCTCAAAATACTCAAAATAGTCTTTCGTTTGGTTACCATCATCGTTCTTGTCGGTTACCTCATCTATGCGTTTCAGCATTTGACGGGGAAGGGCGACAAGAGTACATGTGTGGCTGTGAACGTGAAGATTGCCAATGAGGAGCATGGGTTTGTGAAGTGCGACGAGATTATACGCACCATTCAGGAGGCGCAGGTTTATCCCGTGGGCAAGGTGATGGATCAGATAAACAGTAAGGCGATTGAACATTCCTTGCGTCAGAATCCGTACATCAGCGAAGTCATCTGTTACAAGTCGCCTGGTGGTAATGTCAATATCCTTGTTGACCAGCGCATTCCCATAATGCGTGTGATGCCTGAAAGCGGAGCGTCGTACTATTTAGACAAAACGGGATGCCAACTCCCCACGTTGAATTATTCCGGCAATTTCATTGTAGCAACGGGTAGTATCGACTCCACTTATGCTGCTAAGGAATTGGTGAAGTTGGCACAGTTTGTTTATGCTAACGACTTCTGGAATCATCAGTTGGAACAAGTGCACATCAACCCCGATAAAAAGGCGGATCTTTACCCCCGTGTGGGAAAGCAAGTCATTCGCTTTGGGCGCATTGAGAAGGTGGAGAAGAAGTTTGACAACCTCAAACTCTTCTACGACCGCGTGATGCCCGTAGTGGGGTGGAACAAGTACCGCGAATTAAACATCGCCTATACCAATCAAGTGATAGGCAAAAAGTGACATACAATCCTTACCGAACAACAATAAAACATACTTATAAGCAATGGCAGACATTAAAGAGTTCGTTGTAGCAATCGACCTTGGTTCGTCGAAAGTTACCGCCATAGCCGGTCGCAAGCAGCCCGACGGCGCCATCGAGGTACTTGCATTTACGCAAGAACCCTCACAATCTTTCATCCGTAAGGGACGCATCAGCAACATCGACAAGATGACGCAGTGCGCAAAGAATATCAAGGAAACCCTTGAAACGCAACTCAAAAAGCGCATCACTAAGGCCTACGTGGGCATCGGAGGTATGGGCATGCACACCGTGACCAATACCATTCAGCGCACGTTTAGCGAGAAGCACATCATCTCGCAAGACATTATGGAAGCGCTACGCGTTGAAAACCTTCAAAAGGCTACTCCCGAGCGTCACATCTTGGGTACAGTGCCCCAGGAATACAAGGTGGGTACGCAGTTTACCAACGAACCCGTAGGTATGCTTGCCGACAATTTAGAGGCGCGCTACCTCAACATCGTTGCCAATAGCAGCATGGCAGACCAAATCCGCAACTGCTTCCGCGCTGCGGGTCTTGAAGTGGCTGAAATGCCCATCACCGTGCTCCGCCTTGCCGATGTTATGCTTACCGAACCCGAAAAGCGTTCGGGTTGTGTCTTTGTGGATATGGGTGCAGAAACCACTTCTGTATCGGTATTCAAGAGCAACATGCTCCGCCACTTGGCAGTAATTCCCCTCGGCGGTGCCAACATTACTCGCGACATCACTTCTTTGCAGATTGAAGAGGATGAAGCTGAGACGCTCAAACTCAAATGGGGCGCAGCCATCACAAATGGTGGCGACAACAATCCGCCCATCGTAACCAGCGACGGTCGCGAATTCCCCTACACCGAATTTTCTGGACTCATCGAAGCACGCGTTGAGGAAATTGTGCTCAACATCAAGAAGCAGATCGAACTTACCAACTACGAAAAGAATCAGCTTGTAGCTGGTATCATCATTACAGGTGGCGCTTCTATGCTCAAAAATATGGAGAGTGTGGTGGCAAAACTCGTGGGTATTGAAAAACTCCGTGTGGTGAAGAATACACGCTTCTCTATCCGCGGTCCGAAGAACTTGAATGTTGACCCCGTTCGTGAGGGCGACTATGCTGCTGCTCTTGCGCTCATCGAGCAGGCAGAACAAAACTGCTGTGGTGGCGAATTGAATGAAGAAACGCCCCAACTCTTCGAACAGGAAGAACCTGCTACTCCCGTCGTACAGGAACTCCTTGTAGAACCTATCGTTGAAGTGGTAGCAGAACCCACTCCCGAACCTGCTGTCGTAGAACCACAGGAAGACCCTGTTGACACAGATGAAGAAGAGGTTGACGAACCCGAAGAACCCAAGAAACCCAACGCTATTGTAAGAGGTGTAAAGAGTTTTGGTAGTTGGTTGGGCAAACTCGTTAACGACGACTAATCACTCCACCTTAACAATAAAAGTAAACATCCGAAACAATGAACGAAGATAATCTCATCGACTTGGGAGTACCTACAGCTACTCCCTCTATCATAAAAGTCATCGGTGTAGGTGGCGGTGGTGGTAATGCTGTCAATTATATGTATCGCGAAGGCATCCACGACGTTAACTTTGTCATCTGCAACACCGACTCAAAGGCACTTCAAGATTCTCCCATTCCCGTACGTTTGCAATTAGGCAGCGAAGGACTTGGTGCGGGTAATCGCCCCTCACGTGCTCGTGATGCTGCTGAAGAAAGTATCCAGAGCATCCAAAACATGCTGAACGACGGCACTAAGATGGTGTTCATCACTGCCGGTATGGGCGGTGGAACGGGTACGGGTGCTGCTCCCGTTATTGCACGCGAAGCAAAGGCTATGGGCATACTTACCGTAGGTATTGTAACCATCCCCTTCCTCTTTGAAGGTACACGCAAGATTGACCAAGCGCTTGATGGCGTAGAAGAAATTGCCAAGCACGTAGATGCCCTCCTTGTTATCAACAACGAACGCTTGCGCGAAATCTATCCCGACCTCAATGTACTCTCGGCTTTTGAACGTGCCGACAATACGCTCTCAGTTGCAGCACGAAGCATAGCCGAAATTATCACGATGCACGGCGTTATCAACCTCGACTTCCGTGATGTATGTACGGTGCTCAAAGACGGTGGCGTAGCCATCATGTCTACTGGTTACGGCGAGGGCGAAAACCGTGTGACTGCCGCTATTCAGGATGCACTCCATTCTCCCTTGCTCAACAGTAATGATATCTTCAATTCTAAGAAGGTATTGCTCTCAATTTCATTCTGCTCTGAAAACGAAGGTGACACCTTGATGATGGAAGAAATGAACGAGGTGCACGAATTCATGGGTAAGTTCCGCGATGATGTGGAAACCAAGTGGGGCCTTTCTATCGATCCTCAACTCGGTAAGAAGGTGAAGATTACCATCCTTGCTACAGGTTTTGGTATTACCAACGTACCGGGTATTCGCGAAAAAATGAATCAGGAAGAGCAGGAGCGCCTGCGCGAACTTGAAGAGAAGGCTGAAGAAAACGACACTCGTCGTGAGCAGTTCTACGGAACAAACGACCGCAGCGGCACCAGCAAGAAGCGACCCAAGGTGTACCTCTTCGGTCTTGACGACCTTGATAACGAAGAAATTATTTCTATGGTCGAAATTACACCGACCTACAAGCGCACGAAGGAGCAACTCAACGAGATTAAGGCAAAGATTGGTGGCGAAGTCGTTGTAGCTATTGAGCCTGAAGCAACAAATGCTATCGACATGACTTCTTCAGTCAACTTCCTCCCCTAATAAACCTCCCTTCTCCCAACAAAAAATTCCCCAACTACGACTTTCATGTTCGACGATCAACTTATACAGATAACGGCTCCTGCCACCAACACCCTTATCAAAGTCATCGGGGTGGGCGGTGGCGGTGGTAATGCCGTGGCCAATATGTATCGAGATGGGATGTACGACGTGAGTTTCTTGGTGTGTAACACGGATAGCAAAGCGTTGGAGGATTCTCCCATTCCTAACCGCATTCAGTTCGGACCTGGTTTGGGAGCAGGTGGTAAACCCGAAATCGGTAAACAGTATGCCGAACGCGAAGATTCGCTCGCTGCAATTTACGATGCCATCGATAAGGAAACCAAAATGGTGTTTGTCACCGCAGGTATGGGTGGCGGAACGGGCACGGGTGCTGCGCCGATTGTGGCGCGAGAAGTGAAAGCACGCGACATTCTTACCGTGGGCATCGTCACGCTTCCTTTCCTCTTTGAGGGCAAAAAGCAAATTGACAAAGCGCTTGACGGACTCGAAGAATTGGCGAAGGAAGTAGACTCGCTCATTATTGTGAACAACCAACGCATGCTGAGTGTTTACCACACCAACAGCGTGATGGAGGGATTCCAGAAGGCGGACTATACACTTACGAATGCCGTGCGCAGTGTGGTGGATATTATCAAAATGCGTGGGGTTATTATGCTCGACTTCCGCGACGTCTGTATGGTGCTTAAAAAAGGGGGTGTATGCGTCATTTCTACAGGCACGGCACACGGAGAAAACCGTATTACCGCCGCTATTGAGAATGCTCTTAACTCTCCCCTGCTCAACCAGAACGACATCTTTACCGCCCGTCGCTTGGTGATGTGTATCATCTTCCCCGAGAAGCACGAAACGCTTCAGATGAACGAACTCTGCGAGGTAGAAGACTTTATCGCAAAGTTTGAGCGCAAGGATTTAGAATACAAATGGGGGTTAGCAAAGGATGAGTCGCTGAAGGGAGAAGTAAAGGTCACCATTCTCGCTTCAGGATTCGGACTCGTAGAAGAGGAAGAGGTGGATGAGGAGCAACTCCTCAAGCGCATTGAGCGTGACGCGCTTCTCCATACTTATTATGGGGAAACCCGAAAAACAACCACCAAGCCCAAACGCCCAGTCTATATATTCTCACCAGAAGATCTTGACAACGAACTGCTCATTGATCAAGTAGAAGTCATCCCCACAGCAAAGCGTACGCGCGAGCAACTCCAGAAAATCAAGGAATATTCACAACCACAGTAATTATTTCTCATTTTACTTATGACGCTCTTTGAAAAAATCTCACAAGATATTCCCGTAGCCATGAAGGCTAAGGATAAGGTTCGCCTCATGGCGCTCCGCAACATTAAGAAACTCTTTATTGAAGCACAGACCGCTCCCGGTGCGAGCGAAGAACTTGCAGATGCCGACGCGCTCAAGATTTTGGCTAAATTGGCAAAGCAAGGTCGCGACACCGCAGCACTTTACACCGAGCAAAACCGCCCCGACCTCGCTGAAGAGGAAATGGGTCAGGTGCTTGTCGTAGAAGAATACCTTCCCAAACCACTTACCGAAGAAGAACTCCGCGCTGCCCTCGCCGAAATCATTGCTGAAGTAGGCGCTACAAGCCCCAAGGAAATGGGCAAGGTAATGGGTGTAGCCTCTAAGAAGTTTGCTGGTAAGGCTGACGGAAAACTTGTTTCTGAACTTGTTAAGCAAATGCTTAATAAATAAGAAAGGGAAAAGGAGAAAGGAGAAATAGCAAGCGCAGCATATTCCGCAGGTCTATTTCTCCTTTCTCCTTTCTCCTTTAATCCCGCTTTGCGGTCTTTACCTCCTCCTTGCAAGGCATAATATAAACAAGTTTATCTTCTGCTCTTGCTTCGTTCGTTGGTTCTCCTTTCAAAAAATGGTATTCAAACTCAACTACGACTTCCAAATATCCACGGACCTCTACCACCTGCATTTTGAGGAAGGCAGGGAGCCTCACGCTACCATCAAGCGAACTCCCGAAAGCGCTATTGTTTATATGCCGAAAGGATTTAGGTTTGAAGGCGTGGCGAGTTTGGAATGGGCAAACAAAGTGTTGGCAACCGCCCTGCGCAACAACGCGCAAGTAATCCTTACCCAGCGCCTGCGCAACATTGCCACCACACACAACATTCAGTTCAACCGCCTTACCATCAAGGATGTCTCCACCCGTTGGGGCAGTTGTTCCTCCCTGCGCAATGTCAACCTCAGCCTGTGGCTCCTGCTCCTCCCCTCTCACCTTATTGATTACGTCATAGCCCACGAACTCTGCCACCTTAAAGAACTCAACCACAGTCCCGCCTTTTGGGCAGAACTTGACAAACTCTGCGGTGGAACGGGTTCGGCCAAACGTTTGGACAAGGAACTCGGCACACTGGAACGTGCTATTATGGCGCAACGTATAAAGTAGGTTGTACAAGGAGGGATTCCCCCTCTACAGCATAAATAAAGCGGAACCAACAAAACAGGCAAACAACTTTGTTGGTTCCACTTTTTTTCATAACTTTGCACTCAGATAACCACAGTTATCGGTTAGGGCTTATAGCTCAGTTGGTTAGAGCAACGGACTCATAATCCGGAGGTCCTTGGTTCAAGCCCAAGTTGGCCCACATCGTTGAGTAAATGTCACTGGCATTTACTCAACGATTTTTTTGTACCTCCTTTTTCACTTCATGCCCAACAACTCCAAGAATTTCCACATCACAATCCCTGCCGTGACGGAGACATTGAGCGAATGCTTCGTGCCGTATTGCGGAATTTCAAGGGCATAATCAGCAGCGTCAACTACGGTTTGCTGCACGCCCTTCACTTCATTTCCCATCACAACGGCATAGCGCTTTGTGGGGTCAAGCGTAAGGTTGGGTAGCAATACACTTCCCTCCACCTGTTCTACGGCAAAGACCGTGTAACCTTCCGCCTTGAGCGCCGCCACGGCTTCGGTAGCGTCGTTATAATAGGTCCAATCCACACTGTCTTCAGCGCCGAGTGCCGTCTTATGGATTTCTGCCGAAGGCGGACAGGCTGTGATGCCACAAAGCACGACGCGCTCCAGGCGGAAAGCGTCGGCCGTGCGAAATACACTGCCCACATTGTGCAGACTCCTCACATTGTCGAGCACAACAACGAGAGGTAACTTTTCAGATTGCTTGAACTCCGCAACGTCCATACGCTGGAGTTCTTCTATAGTGAGTTTGCGCATAAGGTGACTTATTAACTAAAAGGTTTCCGCAAAAGTAAACAAAATTTCGTAATTTTGCCCCTACAATTTACGCTATGAAGAAACTTTATATAGAAACTTATGGCTGCCAGATGAATGTGGCAGACAGCGAAGTGGTAGCCTCTGTCATGAAGATGGCAGACTACGAGACTTGTGAAACACTTGATGAGGCGGATGCGGTGTTCCTCAACACTTGCTCCGTGCGTGATAATGCCGAACAGAAGATTATTCACCGCCTTGAAGCACTTAATGCCTTGAAGCGCAAGGGTAGAAAATTGATAATCGGCGTACTCGGTTGTATGGCGGAACGCGTGAAGGAAGGACTCTTGAACGACCACGGCGCAGACCTTGTGGCGGGCCCCGATGCCTACCTTTCGTTGCCCCATCTTATAGCACAGGCTGAATTAGGTGAGAAGGCGATTGATGTAGAACTCTCATTGACGGAAACCTATCGCGATGTGGTGCCCCAGCGTGTGCAT
Organism: Alloprevotella sp.; assembly: GCA_045121635.1. Lineage (GTDB taxonomy): Bacteria > Bacteroidota > Bacteroidia > Bacteroidales > Bacteroidaceae > Alloprevotella. Next base: position 13,273 of record JBGVGJ010000037.1, read on the forward strand.
GGCAACCACCTTTCGGGCTTTGTGAGCATCATGCGTGGCTGTAACAACTTCTGCCATTACTGCATCGTGCCTTATACGCGCGGTCGTGAACGCTCACGCGATATTGAAAGCATCCTCACAGAGGTGAAGGACCTCGAAGCACGCAATTATAAAGAAGTAACCCTGCTCGGGCAGAATGTAAATTCCTACCGTTGGGAAGCGAATGGCGAAACAATTGCCTTTCCCGAACTCCTGCGTCGTGTGGCGCGAGCAGTGCCGGGAATGCGTGTGCGTTTCACGACTTCTCACCCCAAGGATATGTCTGACGAAACGCTTCATGTGATTGCTGAAGAACCTAATGTGTGCAAGCAAATCCACTTGCCCGTGCAGAGTGGTTCAAACCGCATTCTCAAACTCATGAACCGCAAGTACACACGCGAATGGTATCTCGACCGTGTGGCTGCCATCCGTCGCATCATCCCCGATTGCGGACTCTCCACCGACATCTTTGCGGGCTACTGCTCGGAGACGGAGGAGGACCACCAGGAGTCGCTCTCGCTCATGCGTGAGTGTGGTTACGATTCCTCGTTCATGTTCAAATATTCCGAGCGCCCCGGCACGTATGCCTCAAAGCATCTTCCCGACGATATTGACGAAGCCACCAAGGTGCGCCGACTTGAAGAACTCATCGCCCTTCAAAACGAACTCTCCCTCGCTGCCAACACCGCCTGCATCGGTAAGGAGTACGATGTCCTCATCGAAGGCACCTCAAAGCGCTCACGCGAGCAACTCTTTGGTCGCACGGAGCAAGGCAAAGTCGTAGTGTTCGACCGCAAGGGGCATCACACGGGGCAAACCGTGCGTGTGCGCATCACCTCTGCATCTTCAGCAACCCTCAAGGGGGAATTGGTAGAAGCATAAGTATTTAGTAGACGAGTATTCAAGTACGAGTAAACAAGAAAGTATGCACTCCGCATGGTCTTTCTCCTTTTTAGTTTCTCCTTTCTCATTTTTATAAAATGGTCGTCAACAAGAAAAATCCCTTCGCCCACAAAGCCAAGGCGAGTGCCAAGAAAAAGGCTACGGGCAAGCGCGTTGGTAAGTCGAAACCCGAGAAGGCAAACAATCAGCGCAACAGAATTATCAAGTAAATAGCATAACGTGTGATGGGTGTGTCAATCTCGAAGTTGGCACACCCATATTTATAAAAAATATAGGTAAAACGATTCGTAATGCCCCCGTAGGAGGTCGCACTTGCCTAACCGCTGGTGAGTGAAACGAACCTGCGGTAGTTGGAATGTTCGTCTGCACCCCCAAACGGTCCCCGTAGGAGGATCCACAGCAACCACCGGTCGCAGGTTCACTTTGTTCATCAGCGGTTATGTATGTGTGCACTCATACCCAGGTATTACGGATTTATGACATGACTGTCCGGTAAAAATCTCCGCACTGAATCTGCGTGAGATAATAAAATTAAAAAAAAGTACCCCTAAAAATTGAATTTTTGCCCCAATGTTACTATATTATATATATGTGTGATAAATTTAAAGTTCAGCTATATGGAAAAGAAAAGATTGTATTTTGACATGGACGGTGTGTTGGTAAATTTTCAGTCGGGTATTGACAAACTTACCGACGCTGTGAAGCGCGAATATGAGGGACGTCTTGATGAAGTGCCTGGAATCTTCGGACTCATGGAGCCCATGAAAGGAGCAATCGAGGCTGTCCACAAACTTCATGAGCATTACGATGTCTACATCCTCTCCACCGCCCCTTGGAAAAACCCTTCGGCATGGTCCGACAAGGTATCGTGGGTTACAAAACACCTCGACGATGTCTTCCACAAGCGCATGATCATCACCCATTGTAAGCACCTTTGCGCAGGTGACTACCTCATAGACGACCGCCCAAATAACGGCGCCAGCGAATTTAAAGGCGAGTGGATACACTTCGGTTCCGAGCGCTTCCCCAACTGGGACAGCGTCTTAAACTACCTCTTACAACCCGCCCGCTACGAGTAATAATTTGCATTGTAGACAATCTAAAGTACGTAGTTACTAATTCACCTCACTCTCTGCACGACGCTCTCCCCATAAGATAGGGGATAGGGGGAGTACCGCCGCAGGCGGGGAGGGGGTTCCCATCCAACCGTATAATATGTAATTTTGCCACCCATACCCCTCAAATACCCCCAGTATTTACCCCAAATCCTCATAAAACAAATTTTTCTGTAAAATTTTTCCAATAAACCCTTTGTCAGAATAAAATCTTGCCGTACTTTTGCACTCGCTAACGAAAACAAGACGGTTAGCACACGATCTTTGAAAGATTTTCATAAACTTTTTGTAGAGAAGTACAAGATACAAACATTGCAACTTAGGTAGCAAATTAGTTTGGGTAACATTAATGTTATTTGTACCGTTTAATTCTTTATGATAAGGAAGGATGTCTTGAGCAAACAGATA
>JBGVGJ010000038.1:0-16900 GCA_045121635.1 Alloprevotella sp.
ATGACCGGATGGCGGGAAATGACCGGACGGCGGGATTTGTCCGGATGGCGCTCTCCCCCTGTTTATAGGGGGAGGGGACCGCCTTGGCGGTGAGGGGGTGCAAAATATGTGCCGCATGGTTTCTTCTAACTCTTCACTCCTCACTTTAAATTGCACCCCCTCACCGCCAAGGCGGTCCCCTCCCCCTATAAACAGGGGGAGAGCGCCATCCGGACAAATCCCGCCGTCCGGTCATTTCCCGCCATCCGGTCATTTTCCACCGTCCAGATTTTCCTACCTTCCCTGCTCACCCCATCAAAAAACTACCCCTCCCTCTTGCTCATGTCAAAATAACTTTGTAATTTCGCACCGTCTTTCGAGAGAAAGCACTTGAAGTTTGTCCCATGGTGTAATTGGCAACACGTCAGGTTTTGGTTCTGTAATTTAAGGTTCGAGTCCTTATGGGACAACAGAACAGAAGAGCAATCCGCAAGGGTCGCTCTTTTTTTGGTATTTTAACCGACAGGAACGGATATGTTTTTCTGTCAATGAGGAGAGTTTTTCCTGGTGTGCATCACTTCGTTCGCGGGACAATAAATAATGTTCCTATTCCCCCTGAAAACCCCTATTTTTGTGTTGTTCTTTTCCCTTATTCTGTGCGCTTTATGTGAAACTTTTTTTGTAAATTTGCAAGTAATAATATACAGGCAATTTATACACGCTATAATGGAAGAAATCGAAAAGAAAGGCGCTGAATATTCAGCGAGTAACATTCAGGTTCTTGAAGGTTTAGAGGCGGTGCGCAAGCGCCCTGCGATGTACATTGGCGACATCAGCGAAAAGGGTTTGCACCACCTTGTTTATGAAACTGTAGACAACTCCATCGACGAAGCCCTTGCAGGCTATTGTAAGAATATTGAGGTAACTATTTGTGAAGACAATTCTATCGTCGTTCAGGACGATGGTCGCGGTATTCCCGTGGATATGCACCCCAAGGAAGGTCGCTCGGCCCTCGAAGTCGTAATGACTGTGCTTCACGCTGGTGGTAAGTTTGATAAGGGATCGTATAAGGTTTCTGGTGGTCTCCACGGCGTGGGTGTGAGTTGTGTGAATGCGCTTTCAACACGCATGCTTTCGCAGGTGTTCCGCAACGGCAAGATTTATCAGCAGGAATATGCAAAGGGTAAGCCTCTCTATCCCGTTGAAGTGGTAGGCGTAACAGACTTGCGCGGTACGCGTCAGCAGTTCTGGCCTGATGGTGAGATTTTCTCTACCACAGTATATAAGTACGAAATCCTCGCCAACCGTATGCGCGAATTGGCATACCTCAATGCAGGAATCCGCATTAAGTTGACCGACTTGCGCCCTGACGAAGAGGGTAATATCCGTACAGAGACTTTCTATTCAGAACTCGGTTTGCGTGAATTTGTACGCCACATCGATTCAGGTCGTACGCGCTTGATTGACGATGTGATTTACTTGAATACAGAGAAGAATGGTATGCCCATTGAAGTGGCGATTATGTACAACACTTCATATTCTGAAAACATCCATTCGTATGTCAATAATATCAACACGATTGAAGGTGGTACGCACCTCACAGGTTTCCGCACAGCCTTGACGCGCGTGTTGAAGAAGTATGCCGAAGAGACTGCGCAGAAGCAGATTGAGAAGGCGAAGATTGAAATCTCGGGTGAAGACTTCCGTGAAGGGCTTACGGCGATTATCAGCGTAAAGGTGGCTGAGCCCCAGTTTGAAGGTCAGACAAAGACAAAACTTGGTAACTCTGAAGCCGCAGGTGCTGTGAATCAGGCTGTAGGTGAAGCACTTTCTGCATATCTTGAAGAGCATCCCAAGGAAGCGAAGATGATTGTTGACAAGGTAATCCTTGCTGCAACAGCTCGTGTGGCAGCTCGTAAGGCGCGTGAAAGCGTGCAGCGTAAGAGTCCTCTTGGTGGTGGCGGTTTGCCCGGTAAGTTGGCAGATTGTTCTTCTCGCAAGGCAGAGCAGTGTGAACTCTTCCTCGTCGAAGGTGACTCTGCGGGTGGTTCTGCAAAGTCTGCTCGCAGTCGTGCAACGCAGGCGATTCTTCCCCTCCGTGGTAAGATTTTGAATGTCGAAAAGTCGATGTGGCACAAGGCTTTTGAGAGTGATGAAGTCAACAATATCATCACGGCTCTCGGTATTCGTTTTGGTGTGGATGGTGAAGATTCTAAGGTGGCAAATATAGAGAAGTTGCGCTATCATAAGATTATCATCATGGCCGATGCCGATGTCGACGGTCACCATATTGAAACATTGGTGATGACGCTCTTCTACCGCTATTTCCCTCAGCTCATTCATGCGGGTCACTTGTATTTGGCAATGCCCCCGCTCTACCGTTGTAAGAAGGGTAAGATGGACCAGTATTGCTACACCGACGAAGAGCGCGACGCGTTCATCCGTGAATATGGTGATGGCAACGAAAATTCAATCACCCTCCAGCGCTATAAAGGTCTTGGTGAAATGAATCCCGAGCAGCTTTGGGAAACAACTATGGACCCCGAGCGCCGTATGCTCAAGCAGGTAACGATTGAAAATGCTGCAGAAGCCGACTACATCTTCTCAATGCTTATGGGCGAAGATGTAGGTCCCCGTCGCGACTTCATTGAAGCCAATGCGGCGTATGCAGAAATTGATGCGTAATATATAAGGTGGGAGGTTTTAAGGTTATGAGGGATTAACAGTCCTTGTAGGCTTAAAGCCTCCTTATTTATAGAGTACAGATAACAGAGTACAACGTACAACTTTAGATAATAGTGTACCATGTATAACTGCTTTCTTGCTACCTGTGCTCTGTACTCTGTACTCTAAAAATCATGGTTCTCAACTACATCTGGATAGCCTTCTTTCTCATAGCCTTCGCCATTGCAGTGGTGAAACTCTTGTTTATGGGTGACACCGAGGTGTTCCCCGCCATTATCAATTCTACTTTTGATACCTCGCGAACGGCCTTTGAAATCTCGTTGGGGTTGACAGGTGTGCTTTCGCTGTGGTTGGGAGTAATGAAAATAGGCGAAAAGGGTGGTGTTGTGGATGTTTTGGCGCGCTGGTTGAGTCCTGTGTTTTGTAAGTTGTTTCCTGAAGTGCCAAAAGGACATCCCGTGGTGGGAAACATCTTCATGAATATCTCAGCGAATATGTTGGGACTTGATAATGCCGCCACCCCATTGGGACTCAAGGCTATGGAGCGCTTGCAAGACTTGAATGAAAAGAAGGATACGGCAACGAACTCCATGATTATGTTCCTCGTAATCAACACTTCGGGACTGACAATCATTCCCGTAAGCATCATGGTGTATCGCGCACAAATGGGGGCGGCAAATCCTACAGATATTTTCATTCCCATCCTGCTTGCTACCTTTATTTCTACCCTCGCAGGGATTATTATTACCAGTCTGTATCAGCGTATTAACTTGCTGAATCGCACCTTGTTCTTGGCGCTTGGCGGTATGTCTGTGGGCGTGGCAGCACTGATGTGGGGTTTTAGTCAGATGGACTCAACGATGATGAACCTTGTGGGAACCACCACCGCTAATGTTCTGCTGTTGGGTATTATTGTGGCGTTTATTTTGGCAGCCATGCGCAGAAAGGTGAATGTCTATGACGCCTTTGTGGAAGGCGCAAAGGAAGGGTTCTCTACGGCGGTGCGTATCATCCCGTTCTTAGTGGCCATCTTAGTGGCTATTGGTGTGTTCCGTGCCTCGGGCGCTATGGGTTGGTTGATAGGTGGGGTAGAATGGCTCGTAAATGCCTGCGGCTTTAATGCCGATTGGGTAGGCGCCTTGCCTACGGCGATTATGAAACCCTTGAGCGGAAGTGGGGCACGCGGTATGATGGTAGATGCCATGACGACCTACGGTGCAGATTCCTTTGTCGGTCGACTTTCTTGTATCTTCCAGGGCAGTACAGATACCACCTTCTATATTCTCGCTGTTTATTTCGGTAGTGTAGGCATCCGCTACACGCGTCATGCTGTAACTTGTGGTTTGCTCGCTGACCTCTGTGGCGTTATTGCTGCGGTGGGTGTGTGCTACTTATTCTTTGGGTAATGTTATAGATTCTATAGATGCTATAGAAACAATAGATATTATAGAATTTATAGACAACCGCACTGGGTAGTTTCCCCTTCCCCCGTTAAACGTAAAATTTCATCGTTTCTCCTTTCCCTCCATGCTTCGTTCCCTCTTTAAAGACACTGCAATTTATGGCCTGTCAAGCATCATCGGACGCTTCTTGAATTACTTGCTTGTGCCATTGTATACGCATCAGATTACTGCTGCGTCGGGTGGTTATGGGGTAATTACGGAAGTGTATAGTTATGTGGCAGTGTTGTTTGTGCTGCTTACTTTCGGGATGGAAACAACCTTCTTCCGCTTTGCGAATAAGGAGGGTGCGGATGTGCCAAAGGTGTACAGCACGGTGTTGCTTTTGGTGGGTGGAGTCGGACTTTCATTCGTAGCAATAGTTACAATTTTCCTCGATTCCATCGCTGGTTTTATGGGTTACGCTACCCACCCAGAGTACATTTGGATGATGGCAACCTGTGTGGCGATTGATGCCTTTCAGAGTATACCTTTCGGCTATTTGCGCCTGCAAAAGAAGGCGATGAAGTTTGCTTCTTTAAAGTTGCTCTTTATTGTGCTGAACATAGCAACAAACTTGGCGTACTTTGTAGTGCTCCCCCATTGGTTTGATTATACCTTCGAGGTGGGTTATGTGTTTGGCATCAACTTGGCATGTACGGCGCTCATCACCCTCTTTTTCTACAAAGAACTTACGGGTTTCCGTTACACCTTCGACCGCAAGATGCTTCGCCCGATGTTGAACTATGGTATGCCTATCTTGGTGTTGGGCATCGCGGGAATTTTGAATCAGACTGCCGACAAAATGATTTTTCCCCATCTTGTTGAGGGGGCAGAAGGGCGCACACAACTCGGCATTTATGGAGCATGCGTGAAGATTGCCATGATTATGGCGATGATTACCCAGGCATTCCGTTATGCTTACGAACCCATTGTTTTTGCAAAAGGTGGGGCGCAGGACATGGGAAAGGCCATGAAGTTCTTCCTCATCTTTACCCTGCTTGCCTTCTTGATGGTGGTAGGATATACCGACGTCCTTAAATTTATTATTGCCCCCGATTATTGGGACGGTCTTCGTGTCGTGCCTATCGTTATGGTGGCAGAAATTATGATGGGCGTTGCCTTTAACCTCAGTTTTTGGTACAAGCTTATCGACAAGACTATGTGGGGACTTTGGATTTCTTTGGCAGGGTGCGTAGTGCTCGTAACCATAAACATTCTCTTTATTCCCACCTATGGTTATATGGCTTGTGCTTGGGCTGGAGTGGCAGGTTACGGCACCTCTATGCTTCTCAGTTATTTCTTAGGACAGAAATATAACCCCACAAATTACCCCTTGAAGGAGATAGGAATTTATGTCGCAATGACTGCCCTATTCTTCATGGGCATGCATTATTCTGCCCAATTCATCGAGGAATTGTGGCTCCGCTTATTGGTAAATACAGGCTTGATTGGTGCTTATGGCGCCCATGTTGTTTATCACGAATTTTTGAAGAAAAGAAAATCTAGGACATCCTAGACTATCTAGAAATCTATATGTTATAGATCGTCCAGAAACCTCACTCCTCCTCATAACCTCTCAATATGATTCACACCCTCCCCAACGGACTTCGCATAATTCACGAACCCTCTGACAGCGCAGTGCTTTATTGTGGCTATGTTGTCTGTAGCGGTACGCGCCATGAGGCTGATGCAGAAAGTGGCATGGCGCACTTTGTGGAACACATGACTTTTAAGGGCACCGAGCGCAGAAAGGCGTGTCAGGTAACGGGAACCCTGGAGCGTGTGGGCGGTGATTTGAATGCTTCAACGAGTAAGCAGGAGACCGTTTACACCGCTGCTGTTTTGAAAGAGGATGTGGCGCGCGCCGTAGATTTACTTTCGGACATCGTCTTCCACAGCACTTTCCCCCAACACGAAGTGGAACGCGAGGTAGAGGTAATTTGTGATGAGATTGACAGTTACTTGGATGCTCCTGCCGAACTTATTTTCGATGAATTCGAGAGTATGATTTTTGCCGACGCACCCCTTGGTCGCGACATCTTGGGTAAAGCCGAGAAACTCAAAACATATACCACCGCAGACTTCCGTCGCTTTGTGGATAAGCATTATGTGCCTGAAAATTGTATTTTCTATGCTTACGGTGATGTTGACTCCAAGCGCTTAATCCGACTTGTAGAAACGGCTACGGCAGATGTGCAAAATAGTCCAAAACCTTCGGTGGAATCGTTGAAAACAAATTACGAACCCAAGACTATTGTGCGTAAAAAAGGTACACATCAGGCGCATGTAGTGATTGGTGCTCCCGCCTTTGGGGCGAATGATGAACGCCGCTTCGGAATGTTGTTGCTCAATAATATATTGGGTGGTCCGGGAATGAATTCGCGCCTCAATGTTCAAGTGCGTGAGCGCGCGGGACTGGTATATTCTATTGACAGTTACCTTTCCACTTATCCCGATACGGGAATGTGGAATGTCTATTTCGGTTGCGACCCACACGATGTGAACCGCTGCTTGAAATTAGTGAAGAAGGAACTCCGCAAATTGGCAGAAAAGCCTTTAACCGTATTACAATTGCGCGCCGCACAGAAGCAGTTGAAGGGTCAAATCGGAATTTCGTGCGACAATCGCGAAGGTTATGCCTTGGCACTCGGAAAAACCTTTGCGCATTACAATGTGCATCGTGACGTCAATAATCTTTATGAAGAAATTGACCGCCTTACGCCTGAGCAACTGCAGGAGATTGCACGCGAAGTTTATGCTGAAGACAAACTTTCAACCTTGATTTATAAGTAAACAATAACGCCCGTCCCCCATTAGGGAGCGGGCGTTATTATATTCCGAATTATTGGTGTCTGGTGAAATTCGTGTTCTCTAAAATAAAGAGATAAATTTTACCAGAAGTATTTATTCATCGTCCTCCTCATCCTCCACCACCGTCTGCTGTTCTTTCGGCCAATTCACCAAAAAGACCTGTTCGGAAGTGCGGGTGAAGGCCGTATAAAGCCAGCGGAGGTAAGAAATATCTGCCATGTCTTCAGTAAGGTAGCCCTGGTCGATATAGACATGCTCCCACTGACCGCCCTGTGCCTTATGGCAAGTTACGGCATAGGCATATTTCAGTTGGAGGGCGTTATAATATGGGTCTTCGCGCAATTTCTTCATGCGCTCCCGCTTTGAGGGGATGTCAAAATAGTCGTCGTAAACGGCCTGAAAGAGTTTTTCGCTCTCCTCATGCGTCAGCGAGGGCGACTCCGAGGACAAAGTAGAAAGCAGTACGCGACACTCAATTTCACTATCGTCATAGTCGGGCAGGCGAAGGGTGGCATCGGCAAAGTTAAAACCATACTGCTCGTGGATATTGCTTAAGCGCACTACTTCCAGGATATCCCCGTTTGCTAAGAAGTCGGGCAAGCGCATTTCTCGGAGTTCGTCGGGGGTGCATCCGCGTCGCGCTTCAGTGGTCCAGTAATAATTGTTTTTCACCACCATTACCATATCTCCACGCGTCAGTTCCTCCTCGCGGTCGAAGATGCGCGCACGAATTCCATTGTTATAAATGTTCGCACGCTTGTTGGAGCGCGTCACAACAATCGTGCCCTCCGAACCATATTCGCGATAACTCGTAACGAGAGCCTCAATGAGTTCGTTGCCTGGGAGAAAGCGCACTTTGCCTCGTTGAGAACCCGTAATTTGTGGGAGACAAAAAGCCTCTTCCGAGATCAATTCACGCAGATGAGTGGCATTGTGAAGCACCCCCGAGCGCGAATCCTGACGCACCACCTCCGTGAGGTCCGCCTCATAGACTTCCATGCCGTAATAGCGCATGGTTTCAGCACGAAGGGCGGGACTCTCATCCTCACCCACCGGAGGAAGTTGGGCGGTGTCGCCCACAAAAATAATTTTGCAGTTCTCCGCCTCAAACACAAAGCGCAATAAGTCTTCCAACAGGCTTCCGCTACCAAACATCCTGCTTCCACCGTCGCCCGTAGCAATCATTGAGGCTTCATCCACAATGAAAAGTGTGCCTTGATGCTTGTTATATCCCAACCCGAAGCGCGTGTCCTCGCCGTTAAAAGTTTGCTGGCGGTATATCGCCTTGTGAATGGTGTATGCAGGGGCTCCAGCGTGGTGAGAAAACACCTTTGCCGCGCGACCAGTAGGCGCAAGGAGCACCACATGGCGTCGCATTTCTTTCATCACCTTCACGAGCGCACCCACAAGGGATGTTTTCCCCGTTCCGGCGTACCCACGCAGAATGAATACCGACTGCTCGTTTTGCGCCGCAAAGAAACGCGCCAACCCCCTTACAGCATTTTGTTGGCAAGCCGTAAGGGGGTGGGGAAAGTGGGATTGAATGCGTTCGAGCAGCATTAGGGTGGGGCATTTTATTGGATGGCGTCCAACATCTTCTTCAACACAACGGTTGCAGAGATTTCGCGGTTTGCCGCTTCGGGAATGACGAGTGAGCGGGGCGATTCAATTACGTCGTCGCTCACGATAACGTTACGGCGCACGGGCAAGCAGTGCATGAAGTGTGCATCGTTGGTCACCGCCATTTGGCGTTCCGTCACCGTCCATGAGCGGTCTTGGCAAAGAATCTTACCATAATTTTCGGGGCAAGACACACCGGGGCAACTCCAGTTCTTGGCATACACAAAGTCTGCACCTTCAAACGCCTTCATCTGGTCATACTCCACACGAGCATCGCCTACGAAGAGCGGGTCAAGTTCATAACCCTCGGGATGTGTTACTACGAGGTCCACATCTCCCGCACGCATCCATTCCGCAAAGCTGTTGGGCACCGCCTGTGGGAGTGCCTTGGGGTGGGGTGCCCATGTCAGCACCACCTTGGGGCGCTTCGTTTCCTTATATTCCTCAATGGTGATGAGGTCGGCAAGTGCCTGAAGGGGGTGTGCCGTAGCGCTCTCCATAGAGAAGACAGGCTTGCCACTATACTTGATAAACTGGTTGAGCACATGCTCCGTGTAGTCCTCCTCTCGGTTGGTGAGGCCCGCAAAAGTGCGTACGCCGATAATGTCGCAGAACGAAGCCATCACAGGAATTGCTTCCAAAAGGTGCTCGCTCTTGTCGCCGTCCATAATCACGCCGCGCTCCGTCTCCAATTTCCAGGCGCCCTGATTTACATCGAGAACGATGACATCAAGTCCCAAATTGCGTGCCGCCTTCTGTGTAGAAAGGCGTGTGCGAAGGCTGTTGTTGAAAAACACGAGCAATGCCGTCTTGCGCTTGCCAAGATGTTCAAACGCGTAACGGTCTTTCTTAATATCCTTTGCCAAGGCAAGCGCATCTGAAAGGTTGCCGAGGTCTTTAGCGTAGAGAAAAGTTTGCATATCTGTTGAGTTTTTTAGGTTACAAGCCCATAAAGACTGTTAATGAACCCCAAAAGTACAACTTTACCCCAACATATTCTGCATAAATAAGGGTAAATCTTCTGCATCCCCCATACCTTAAAAACGAAGTTTTACTTAATTCGTCTTAACTCTCTAATTCGGAAGCCTAAGTATTACTTAGTTTTGCCTATAAAAGAATGGGGGCAGAGGGCTCCTTTCATGGGTTCTCTATGTCCCTTAACAAAAAATAACAGGGCACTCCTTTTCCGTCTTGTCGAAATGTTGTATTTTTGCTCTTGTAACTTAAATGAGTATATGATTATGAAGAAGCAAATAATGATTCTCGTAGCGCTCCTCGTAATGGTAGCGTTTGGTACAAATGTTTCAGCTCAGGCGCCTGAAAAGAAGGCTGCTGTGGTGAAAACGGTAGATACAAAGGTGGCTGGCAAGGACATTCTTGCCACTATCGCCAAGAATTACGAAGGCAAGGTGGTTGTCATCGACTTCTGGGCAACTTGGTGTGGTCCCTGCCGTCAGGCGATGAAGTTAATCGATGAAATCAAGCCCGACCTCCAGAAGAAGGGCGTCGTGTTCGTATATATCACAGGCGAATCTTCACCCCTTGAAAAGTGGCAGGGCATGATTGCCAACATTGAGGGCGAACACTACCGCTTGACCAACAAGCAGTGGGGCGAACTCTGCGGTGGATTGGGCCTTCTCGGTATTCCCTCGTACATGATTTTGAATAAGGACGGCAGCACAGCCTACGACAACTTCAAGACCGGCGGTTATCCCGGCAGCGAAGTGCTTCAGAATCAAGCAGAAGTGGCTTTGACAAAGTAAAACAAGCAATAAATGAGGGTGTGTCAACAGTTTTGGCGCACCCTCTCTATTCAATATGAACAACAGAGTATTGGTGGCGATGTCGGGCGGAGTGGATAGTTCCGCCGTCTGCCTTTTGCTTCAGGAGCAGGGGTATGAAGTGGTGGGAATGACGATGCGCGTTTACGACCTCCCCCGCCAGTTTGCCGAGGGCAGTGATGCGCCCGACTTTATCACAAGTGCGCGCCGCTTGGCCCAAGAGTTGGGCATCGAGCACCATGTGGTGGATGTGCGCGACCGATTTCGTGCTTCCATTGTCCAGTATTTCCTCAACGAATACCGACAGGGGCGCACGCCCAACCCTTGTGTGCGTTGCAATCGCGATTTTAAGTTCCGCCTGCTCCATGATTTGGCGGACGAACTCGGTTGTGATCGCATGGCTACGGGGCATTATGTCAAAACCGTCAGTCATGCGGGCAACGATTACCTCCTCATGGGCGACGATGTGCGCAAAGACCAATCATACTTCCTTTGGCGCGTGCCACAAGCGACGCTTCGCCGTTGCCTTTTCCCACTCGGAACGATGGAGAAGACGGAGGTGCGTCGCGTACTTGCCGAACGCGGATTTGAATGGCGCGCCAAGCAGGCAGAGTCAATGGAAGTGTGCTTCGTAGAGTCCGACTACCGCGATTTCCTGCGCGAACAATTGCCCACACTTGCCGATGAAGTGGCAGGAGGTTTCTTTGTGGATGCCGCAGGTCGCAAACTCGGCCAGCACCTCGGCGTACCTTTCTACACCGTTGGGCAGCGCAAGGGTTTAGGTATCGCCCTCGGAAAACCCGCCTATGTGTTGCGCCTCAATGCTGAGAAGAACACCATCGTTCTTGGCGATGAAACCGAATTGTTGACCCAAGCATTCTTTGCTGAAGACGCCCAATTCGTCGATGAATCCGAGGTTTTTGCTGCGCCCGACCTTATGGTGCGCGTCCGATACCACTCACAACCCGTACCCTGCCACATAGAGCGACTTGAAGACGGGCGCCTGCTCTTTAAGACCGAAACTCCCGTCAGCGCCATTACCCCCGGACAAAGTGCCGTGCTTTATATCGGCAATCGCTTGGTGGGCGGTGCGATTATTGGAAACCAACGCGGCATTGGGGCTTACTTGGCGAAATAACATTGGGACTTCTGAAAAATTAGAAGGGACCTAATGAAAATTACAAGGGACTTAGGAAAAAGTCTTCAAGACATATTTTTTGCCATAAAAACATAAGGGCAAAGAGTGGCGCTTCTGCGCATTTGTTCTTCTCTCTAAAAACGAAACTATAGGAATACACAATGAAAACCCTCCTATACATCCATGGCTTTGGCTCATCCGGCTCGTCTGGCACGGTGATGATGCTGCGCCAAATGCTTTATCCTCATGGCGTAAAGGTGATTGCTCCCGACCTTCCCGTACTTCCAGCCGAGGCCATCGCACTCTTGCGCAACTTGGTGGAAACGGAAAATCCCGACCTTATTATCGGTACCTCGATGGGCGGATTCTACACCGAATTGCTCCGAGGTCGGAAGCGCATATTGGTAAATCCGAGTTTCAAGATGGCGCGCATGCTCACCTTCAAGGGAATGGGGCGCTATCCTTTCCTCAATAAGCGCGAGGATGGGGCGAAGGATTTTAAGGTGGACAAGCAAATGATTGACCAATTCAAGGCTTTGGAGAAGGAATCCTTTGCTAAAATCACCCCCGAGGAATGCAAAAATGTCCATGCCTTCTTTGGCAATGCCGATAAGATGACGGCGGAATTTCAACCCCTCTTCTGCAAGCATTATGGTAAGGAACAATTTGCCATTTTTGAGGGGGAACACCGCCTAAACGACGCTATTTTGAACAGCGTAGTGCTGCCGTTAATCAAGGAACTCTTATCCATCAACTAAACTCCCTCCCTCATGACTCCCCTCAGTCTGTACGAACTGAACTGCGCCATAAGCGAAGCCATAGAAGCCAATTTCAACGACACCTATTGGGTGGCGGCGGAATTGAGTGAGGCACGCGTGGCAGCCAATGGGCATTGCTATGTAGAGTTTGTGGAGAAGGACGAGAGCGGAAGCAACATCGTAGCCCGAGCACGCGGAAATATTTGGCGCAATGCTTATCAGAATATTGCCCAGCGCTTCCGAATGACTACGGGAACCGACCTCCAGGCGGGCATGAAGGTGCTCTGTCAAGTCAGCGTGAACTTCCATCCGCTCTACGGCTATTCTCTGACAATTTCGGACGTAGATCCTACCTACACACTCGGAGATATTGCGAAGCGCAGGCAAGAGATTTTAGAACAACTCGAACGCGAGGGCATTTTAGAAGGAAACTTAAACCTGCAACTCCCACGCCCCCTGCGCCGCATCGCCGTGATTTCGAGCAGTAAGGCGGCGGGTTTCGGTGACTTTCAAGACCAACTCGCGCAATCGGGTTATCCTTTTGAATGTACCCTTTTTCCCGCCATTATGCAGGGAGAACAGGTGGAGGAAAGCATTATCCGTGCCCTTCAAGCGGTATGTGCCGACGCCCAGCAGTGGGATTGCATCGTGATTATCCGCGGTGGTGGTGCTGCTGCCGACCTTTATGGTTTTGAAAGCCTGAACTTGGCGCGCGAAGTGGCATGTTGTCCGCTCCCCATCCTTACGGGAATTGGGCATGAGCGTGATGAAACGGTCATTGACTTTGTGGCAAACACGCGCCTCAAGACTCCCACCGCCGTAGCGGCATTCTTGATTGAGCAACGCCGAAATGAGGTAGACTTTGTGGCAGAACTGGAGGCGCGCCTCTACACTTCCGCCCAGCGTTTCCTTTCTCGGGAAGAGCAGAACTTGCTCATGCTCACCCAGCAGTTGCGCCTTCTCGCACATCAGGCAACGGCGCAAGAGCAAGAGCGCTTGGCACAACTTCGCACCGCCCTTTCGCTCCTCGCAAAGCAGACACTCCGCACGCAGCATCACCAACTCTCACTTCTTGAAAAGAGCCTGCAACTCGCAGATCCCAAACGCATCCTCTCCCTCGGTTATAGCGTGACCCGACTGAACGGAAAGGTGGTCACCAATGCCGAATGCTTGAACCCCGGCGATGTTTTGGAAACCACATTTGCGCAAGGCACGGTTGCCTCACGCATTCTATAATTCGTAGAACAGACACAATTTCTCCGGCTTCTTATAATCCGCCCCCTCACAACCTTCCAACCTAATTTATGACCTACACTCAAGCCACCCAGCGCCTGCAAGAAATCGTTGCATCTCTTGAATCGGGCACGCTCGATATTGACAAACTCGCGGCTCAAATCAAAGAGGCGCAGCAGTTGCTTGCGTTCTGCAAAGAGCGCCTCACTGCCACTTCCCAAGAACTTGAAAACATATTGAACAATGAGCAAGAATAAACTCTCCAAGTTTGCCGACATGGCAAGTTACCCCCACGTGTTTGAAGCCCCCTTTCAGGCGCTCGACACAGAGGCACAGTTTGAATTGAAGGGCCATTGGCACGAGCACTTCTTTAAGAACAACAACCCCATCGTGCTTGAACTCGGTTGCGGTCGCGGAGAATACACCGTGGGGCTCGGACGCCTTTTCCCCGACAAGAACTTTATTGGCGTTGACATCAAGGGTGCGCGCATGTGGACGGGAGCTACGGAAAGCCTTAAGGCGGGCATGACCAACGTAGCCTTTTTGCGCACCAACATTGAGTTCATCCAGCGCTTCTTTGCCCCAGGTGAAGTGGCTGAAATTTGGTTGACCTTCTCCGATCCTCAAATGAAGAAGGTGACTAAGCGCTTGACATCCACCTACTTCATGGAGCGCTACCGCGGTTTCCTTCAGGACGGCGGTCTTATCCACCTGAAGACCGACAGCAACTTCCTCTTTACCTACACCAACTATATGGTGGAGAAGAACAACTTGCCCGTGCTCTTCAAGACCGAAGACCTTTACAATATGTTGGCTACGGAGACCGACGATGAGGTAAAGCAGATTCTCGGCATCCAAACGTATTATGAGCAGCAGTGGCTCACGCGCGGTTTGACCATTAAGTATTTGAAGTATCAACTTCCTGCGGCGGGCGAACTCGTAGAACCCGAAGTGGAAATCGAACTTGATGATTACCGCAGTTATAACCGCTCGAAGCGTTCGGGACTGGAGACGTCGAAGTAGTGAGCAACTGAGAATTATTTGAGACATAAGAAAAACTATCTGAGAGATAAATGAAACTATTACTCAGATAGTTTTTGCTTTTTGTACATAAATTGTAGATTAGTAAGCTCCTAAGTTGGTCAGAAAGAAAAAAAATCCTTAATTTTGCAAAACTTTTTTTAACACAATCCGTAGAAAAGAACAATTCTGACTTTGGAAACCTTTAAAATTGACATAGACAAGGTGCTGCAAAGCAAGATGGGCGACAAAGCAAGATGGGTGCCCCGCTTTGTGGTGAATTGGTTGAAGCGTATTGTTCATCAAGACGATATCAATCGCTTTATCGAGCAGGAGGGTGACAAGCAGGGCGTAGAATGGATTGAGGATTGCTTGGACTTTTTGGATACAAAGGTTGTGGTTAAAGGCACTGAAAATCTCCCTGACGCTTCCGACCCCCGTCGTTATACTTTTGTGAGTAATCACCCACTTGGCGGTTTGGACGGTCTCGCTTTGGGCGCAGTGATAGGGCGGAAGTACGAAGGTCAGGTGAAGTATTTGGTCAATGATCTCTTGATGAATCTCCACGGATTGGCGCCACTTTTCATCCCCATTAACAAAACAGGCAAGCAGAGCAGAAGTTTTCCCGCCATTGTTGAGGCAGGTTTCTCCAGCGATAATCACATTATCATGTTCCCTGCTGGACTTTGCTCGCGCCGTACGAACGGTGTGATTCGCGACTTGGAATGGAAGAAAACCTTTGTCACGAAAAGCGTAGAAACTCAGCGCGATGTCGTGCCCATCTATTTCGAAGGCAGAAATTCCGACTTCTTTTATCGACTCGCAAATATCAGTAAGGCATTGGGCATCAAGTTCAATATCGCCATGCTCTTCCTTGCCGATGAGATGTTTAAGAATCAGCACAATACCTTCACCGTGCGTATCGGAAAACCGATTCCTTGGCAAACTTTCGACAAGTCAAAGTCCCCAATAGAGTGGGCACAGCATGTCAAGGAACAAGTTTACGCCATGCAGAATAGTTAATTTTGCTCCACTATATTATAATGGAAGAAATCATACAACCCATTGCCAAGGAATTGCTCATGGCGGAACTTACGCCAGAGCGTCGCTTGCGCATTACCAACAAAAGCAATAACGAGATTTATATCGTGACCTATCATCAGGCGCCTAATGTCGTTCGCGAAATTGGCCGTCTGCGTGAGATTGCGTTCCGTGCGGCAGGTGGCGGGACAGGTAAGGCGTGCGACCTTGATGAATTTGATACGTGCGAGCATCCCTACTACCAACTCATCGTGTGGGATCCCGAAGATGAAATGATCCTTGGCGGTTACCGCTTCCTTCCCGGTACGGAAATCGAACTCGGTGAGGACGGACAACCCAAGTTGGCGACCAGTCACATGTTTAAGTTCTCACAGGATTTCATTGAAAACTGCTTGCCCGACACGGTTGAGTTAGGACGTTCCTTCGTGACCTTGGAATATCAAAGTTCCAGCAAAATCGGTAAGGGACTCTTCGCGCTCGACAACCTTTGGGACGGACTTGGAGCACTCACCATCGTTTTGCCTAACATCAAATACTTCTTTGGCAAGATGACCATGTATCCCTCGTTCCACCGCCGCTCACGCGACTTGATTCTCTACTTCCTCAACAAGCACTTTGGTGATAAAGATGCATGGGTGATTCCAGAAAACCCCGTTGTCTTGGACACGCCTGTTGAAGAACTTGCTGCCGTGCTTTATGAAACCGACTTCAAGGCGGATTACAAGATTCTCAACACCGAAGTGCGCAAACTCGGATTCAACATTCCCCCGCTCGTCAACGCCTACATGGGCTTGAGTCCCACGATGCGCGTATTTGGCACTGCCGTCAACCACGATTTTGGTGAGGTAGAAGAAACCGGCATCCTCATTGCCTTCGAAGAAATTCTCGAACAGAAGCGCATCCGCCACATCGAGTCTTTCGCACACAATCACCCCGAAGCCATCGAGATTTTCCGCAGTTATTTCTTGAACAAGGAATTCAATTGCGATGCGCCCCAGGCATAGTGACCTTTTCAGCGCACAATATATATTATATAAGTCAAGTAGTTTCCCAACAGAGACTACTTGATTTTTGTTTTATCCCCCCCCTCTCAAGGAAAATCCCATCAAAAAAAGTAATTAGTCTCTCCCCCTGTTCATCATAGGGGGAGTACCGCCGCAGGCGGGGAGGGGGTTCCCATCCAACCGTATAATATGTAATTTTGCCACCCATACCCCTCAAATCCCCCCAGTATTAACCCCAAATCTTCATAAAACTAATTTTTCTGTAAAATTTTTCTTATAAACCCTTTGTCAGAATAAAATCTTGCCGTACTTTTGCACTCGCTAACGAAAACAGAACGTTTAGCACACGATCTTTGAAAGATTTTCATAAACTTTTTGTAGAGAAGTA
>JBGVGJ010000039.1:0-3054 GCA_045121635.1 Alloprevotella sp.
TTGGGAAATCTCATCTTAGAGGAGGCTTCACGCTTAGATGCTTTCAGCGTTTATCCTTTCCGTACTTAGCTACCCAGCTATGGCCCTGGCAGGCCAACTGGTGCACCATTGGTACGTCCATCCCGGTCCTCTCGTACTAAGGACAGCTCTCTTCAAATTTCCAACGCCCACGACAGATAGGGACCAAACTGTCTCACGACGTTTTGAACCCAGCTCGCGTGCCGCTTTAATGGGCGAACAGCCCAACCCTTGGAAGCTTCTCCACCTCCAGGATGCGACGAGCCGACATCGAGGTGCCAAACCCTGCCGTCGCTGTGAACGCTTGGGCAGGATCAGCCTGTTATCCCCAGGGTAGCTTTTATCCGTTAAGTCACGGCCCTTCCACTCGGTACCGCAAGATCACTAAGTCCGACTTTCGTCCCTGATCGACTTGTTTGTCTTTCAGTCAAGCTCCCTTCTGCCTTTACACTCTTCAAATGATTTCCAACCATTTTGAGGGAACCTTCGAGCGCCTCCGTTACTCTTTAGGAGGCGACCGCCCCAGTCAAACTGCCCACCTGACACTGTCCTCTGGTATCCACTACCACTAGTTAGACACTCAATATGCAAAGGGTGGTATCCCAACGGCCGCTCCACCAAGACCAAAGTCCTAGTTTCATAGCGTCCCACCTATCCTGTGCATCACATACCAAGCATCAATATCAAGCTACAGTAAAGCTCCATGGGGTCTTTCCGTCTAGTCGCGGGTAAACGGCATTTTCACCGTTAGTATGATTTCACCGAGCCCCTTGTTGAGACAGTGCCCAAAGACATTACGCCATTCGTGCGGGTCAGAACTTACCTGACAAGGAATTTCGCTACCTTAGGACCGTTATAGTTACGGCCGCCGTTTACTGGGGCTTCAATTCAAAGCTTCGTCTCCTAACCTCTCCTCTTAACCTTCCAGCACCGGGCAGGCGTCAGCTCGTATACTTCACCTTTCGGTTTTGCACAAACCTGTGTTTTTGTTAAACAGTTGCTTGGGCCTATTCTCTGCGACTCATATCTCTATGAGTCCCCCTTATCGCTAACTTACGGGGTCAATTTGCCGAGTTCCTTAACAAGGGTTTTCTCGCGCGTCTTAGAATTCTCTTCTCACTCACCTGTGTCGGTTTACGGTACGGGCACTTATACAATATCTTTAGAAGTTTTTCTCGGAAGTTTGACCTCATCTAGCATTACCTCGTAATCTACCCATCAGTATGCGGATTTGCCTACATACCCGTCTTGATTACTTGACCCCAATCCACTAAGGGGTTCTAGTTAGCCTCCTTCGTCTCTCCATCAGTTATATAAGTGGTTCTGGAATATAAACCAAATGTCCATCAGCTACGCTGTTAAGCCTCACCTTAGGCCCCGACTTACCCAGGGCGGACGAACCTTCCCCTGGAAACCTTGAGTTTTTGACGGATGGGATTCTCACCCATCTTCTCGTTACTTACACCGGCATTATCACTTCCATACTGTCCAATAGTCCTTACGATCTATCTTCTTCCTGCATGGAACGCTCCCCTACCAATATAGCATTGCTATATTCCGCAGCTTCGGTAGTATGCTTAGCCCCGGTACATTTTCGGCGCAGAGTCACTCGACTAGTGAGCTATTACGCACTCTTTAAATGATGGCTGCTTCTGAGCCAACATCCTAGTTGTTTATGCATCTCCACATCCTTCTCCACTTAGCATACATTTTGGGACCTTATCTGGCGGTCTGGACTCTTCTCCTTTTGACCATGAACTTTCTCGCCCACAAGTCTGACTGCTCACCGTGTTTTATGGTATTCAGAGTTTGATTGATATCAGTATCCCGAGGTGGGACCATCTACCATTCAGTGCTTTACCCCCATAAAACTCTTCGTGAACGCTAGCCCTAAAGCTATTTCGGGGAGAACCAGCTATCTCCCGGTTCGATTGGAATTTCACCCCTAGCCACAAGTCATCCAGGTCTTTTTCAACAGACTATAGTTCGGGCCTCCACTGTATTTTACTACAGCTTCACCCTGCTCATGGCTAGCTCACCGGGTTTCGGGTCTACATCATCTAACTTCACGCCCTATTAAGACTCGCTTTCGCTTCGGCTCCGGGCCTCTACCCTTAACCTCGCTAGATAACGTAACTCGCCGGTCCATTCTACAAAAGGTACGCCATCACCCATTAACGGGCTCTGACTACTTGTAAGCACACAGTTTCAGGTTCTATTTCACTCCCCTCCCGGGGTTCTTTTCACCTTTCCCTCACGGTACTGGTTCACTATCGGTCACTAGCTAGTATTTAACCTTATGAGGTGGTCCTCATTATTCGTTCCAACAGGATTTCTCGTGTCCCGCCGTACTTTTCGCATGACCCTCTTTATATGATTTCGACTACAGGAGTTTCACCTTCTATGCTTGTTTTTCCCAAAATCATTCGTCTATCATATATCGATTGTTGTCATGTCAGGTTCCTCCAATTTCGCTCGTCACTACTTTCGGAATCGCTTTTGCTTTCTTTTCCTCTGGCTACTAAGATATTTCAATTCGCCAGGTCTCGCCTCCATTGCTGGATACATACTCTCCTAGTATGTGGGTTTGCCCATTCGGATTCCTGCGGTTACGTTTACTTACAACTACCCGCAGCGTTTCGCCGTTCGTCGGGTCCTTCATCGCCTTCTAGTGCCTAGGCATCCACTGTGCGCCCTTATTTCCTTAACCTTTTTTTTAATTCTTCGACTACATTTTTATCTACTTTTCAAAGATCTCTAATAATTTATTCCTGAGAAACTTTTAGTCTCTCAAAACTGTATACGACTTAGTATATTTCTTGGTTTTAATTGTTTTGTTTATTCTCCTTAGAAAGGAGGTGATCCATCCCCACGTTCTCGTAGGGATACCTTGTTACGA
The DNA here is from genome assembly GCA_045121635.1 of Alloprevotella sp. Taxonomy (GTDB): domain Bacteria; phylum Bacteroidota; class Bacteroidia; order Bacteroidales; family Bacteroidaceae; genus Alloprevotella. The sequence goes on from JBGVGJ010000039.1 coordinate 2,918, forward strand.
CTTAACCCCAATCATCTGTCCTACCTTAGACGGCTCCTTCCTTGCGGTTAGGCCACCGGCTTCGGGTATTACAAACTCTCATGGTTTGACGGGCGGTGTGTACAAAGCCCGAGAACGTATTCACCGCGACATTCTGA
>JBGVGJ010000040.1:0-1553 GCA_045121635.1 Alloprevotella sp.
GGTGTGGGAGGGTAGGTGGCTGCCAGAACCTAAAAAGGATAATACCCGAGAGGGTTTTATATATAAGGGCTTATAGCTCAGCCGGTTAGAGCGCACGCCTGATAAGCGTGAGGTCGGTGGTTCGAGTCCACTTAAGCCCATTATACGGGGGCGTAGCTCAGTTGGGAGAGCACCTGCCTTGCAAGCAGGGGGTCAAGAGTTCGAATCTCTCCGTCTCCATTAGGATGGAAACATCCGAAAAGAATATGTACCTTGAAAACTTCATACAGAGAGAAAAATTGATAGATTCTTAAGAAAGAAACAATCAAGACATCCGAGAAAACAAACCAAGAAGTATGAAATCTGTGAAGATAACATACGAGTTCTTAAAGAAATAAAAGAAAGTTGTAACGCTATACAACGAGAGGTCAAGCAAATAAGAGCGCAGGGTGGATGCCTTGGCACTAAGAGCCGACGAAAGACGTGATAAGCTGCGAAAAGCTGCGGGGAGGAGCAAATATCCATAGAGCCGCAGATGTCTGAATGGGGAAACCCACATGAGAAACCCTCATGTATCCATGCATGAATCCATAGTGTATGGAAGGGAACCCGGTGAACTGAAACATCTAAGTAGCCGGAGGAAGAGAAAGAAACATCGATTCCGTGAGTAGCGGCGAGCGAAAGCGGAAGAGGCCAAACCACGATGCAAGCATTGTGGGGTTCGGACCGCATAGCTGAGAAGCAAGTTTAGCAGAAAGGTTTTGGGAAAGCCTGCCGAAGAGGGTGAAAGCCCCGTAAGCGAAAAACGAGCAACCAGAGCGGAATCCAGAGTACATCGAGACACGAGAAACCTTGATGGAAGGAGCGGGGACCACCCCGTAAGCCTAAATACTCCTTAGTGACCGATAGCGCATAGTACTGTGAAGGAAAGGTGAAAAGGACCCCGGGAGGGGAGTGAAAGAGAACCTGAAACCCTGTGTTTACAAGCTGTGGAACATCTATGAAAAGATGAACCGCGTACTTTTTGTAGAACGGTCCGGCGAGTTACTGTTACTGGCGAGGTTAAACACTTCAGGTGTGGAGCCGAAGCGAAAGCGAGTTTTAAAAGGGCGTAAAGTCAGTAAAAGTAGACCCGAAACCGGGTGATCTATCCATGTCCAGGTTGAAGTTGCCGTAAAAGGCAATGGAGGACCGAAGCCACATCCGTTGAAAAGGGTGGGCATGAGGTGTGGATAGGGGAGAAATTCCAATCGAACCCGGAGATAGCTGGTTCTCCTCGAAATAGCTTTAGGGCTAGCCTCGTTTAAGTCTTATGGAGGTAGAGCACTGAATTTCCGCGGGGGCGTCAAAGCTTACCAAGAGATATCAAACTCCGAATGCCATGTAGATGATGAGTGGGAGTCAGACTGCACGAGATAAGTTGGGCGGTCAAAAGGGAAAGAGCCCAGACCACCGGCTAAGGTCCCAAAGTGTGTGTTAAGTGGAAAAGGATGTGGGAATTCGAAGACAACTAGGATGTTGGCTCAGAAGCAGCCACACATTCAAAGAGTGCGTAACAGCTCACTAGTCGAGAG
>JBGVGJ010000041.1:0-60248 GCA_045121635.1 Alloprevotella sp.
ACATCTATCTTATAACCATCTTTTTCAATCGTACGCTTATCATTATTAGTGACGATTACAAGGTTGTCGCATTTTAATTCTCCAGCACATTCAACTATACTATCCACTTCACGCTTCTCTGTTTTTGGATTGCTCATATCATAACAAACTTGTACCAAGCGTTCTATATGCGCTCCTTTGCGAAGAACGAAATCAACTTCCTTATCGTTTCGTGAACGATAATAGAACATGGTCTTTTCTACATCGTAGCCTCGACGTACAAGTTCAATGAACACCTGATTTTCAAGCAAACGTCCTAAGTTGTCACTCAAAGAGAATGCTTTGGATGCAACAAATCCATTGTCAACCACATACACTTTTCTTGGTGCCTTCTTCATCAACTTGAGTTTATTGTTGTAGCGTGATAAATAATAGAAAAGGTATGGTTCATGCAAGTAATCCATATACTTCTTGGTCGTATTTACACTAGAGAATCCAAGTTCTGTCGTTAAATCATTTGCACTAACCAGATTGCAAAAGTTAGACACAAGATACATGGCTAAATTATTCAAATCAGTTACATTGCGGACATTATGACGTTTGGCCACATCTTTCCATATGATAGAATCAAACAAGGTGTCAAGATAACTACGAGTCAATTGACGTGAAGCCACCACTTCAGGGTAACCGCCATTTCTAAGATAATCATCTGTCAATACATATGAATTCGTTATATCTTCCGGCTTCAGCATGTGAAGGTCCAGTTTGTTCCAGTCGAAAAACTCCTCAAGACTAAATGGCAGCATTTCCACTTGAAGATATTTTCCAGTTAGAACTGTAGCCATTTCACTGCTTAGCATTCTAGCATTACTACCAGTTATTACAAGATTCTTTCCCAATCTATAGAGTTCACTAACCCATAGGTCCCACCCATTCAGGTTCTGCACTTCATCTAACAAAATATATTCATAATCAGGATAGACATCATCCAGCATTCGCATAACGAGGTTGGCATCCCATGCTTCCAACAACGAGTAATTATCGAAATTCAAGTAGGCAAAATTCTTGTCTCTAAGCATCAATAATGCTTGAGTAGATTTACCAACTCGTCTAGGACCTGTTATTAGCTTTATCAGACTACTGTTCAACAACAAGTCTATATCTTGATTGCTTCTACGTATTAAATAAGGGCGTGACATCAGTTCATCACGTTCTTTACGCTGATTTAGAATGATTGTTTTCATCTTATATCTTGTTATTCATGTGCAATATTACTAGTTTTTCTTCAATTTACAAAGCGTATTGCACAAAAAACATACTATTTTATGCAATACAAAGCAATTATTGCATAAAAACTAACTCTATAATATGAGAATTTACCTTTTTTAGAATAACAAAACACCAATAACTACCCCCAAAAAAAACTATATGAATTAAACATCAATAAAAATTAATTCGGGTAAAAAGAAAACAAGTGTACCAGTCCAGTCTTTTTGTTATATATCCAAACTAGACTAAACTGATAAAATTGTACTTCAAAGGCTAGATTCAATAGAAATTTTAAAAAAAAATATAGCTTCATGTTTGATTAGAAAATAGCATTTACGGAAACAAACAAAACCACACAAAATGAAGAAAACATGTTTACCAAAAAATCAAAATTCAAGTTGTTTCAGATTGTTTTCGTGGCACACGATAGCATTTGTGATTGTTTCTTTTTTAACCAGAAGCATAAATCCTTGATTTATAAGGCTATAAAAGTGTACTATAAGCAAAATCAAAATGATGGCACACGTTTTGGCACACATCATGTTTCTCTTTTGTCTCACGTGTGCCAAGATAAGGCACAACATACTGATTTTCAAGATGGTTAAAAATTCTCAAAAATAGATTTGGAAAGTTGACATCATACTGCGTAGGAAAATAAATAAACGATATGCTACAAGAGGTGTAAAACAGAGCTTTTTGTTGCCGCATATTTTGGCACACGTGTGCCAAAAATCACGGAATGTGTGCCAGGCTCACATTATATATATTTGATATATAGAAATTTACAAAATTCTTCTTTGCATCATTAATAAATTTCCGTAATATTGCATCGGAAAGTAACCCTCGATTAGCAGCAATTACAAAACATTACCATTGATTATAAAGTCGCTGATTATCAGCGCTTTTCTTTTTACTATATGACTAACATAGGTCTAATATAGTCGTTTTTCAGCTCATTTTTGTACCTCATTTGTGCCGCGATACTAAAACCACCACTTTGTGGTTGGCAAGGTGATGCAGAATGTTGACAATGGTTTACAATATTGGAAAAGTCCAACAAGGAGGATTTTCACAATTACTTAAAGAATAGGTTTTCAGTGAAATATATTGATACTCGTTATTATTCTATAAATAAATTAAACATAAAGAACATATTCACAACTAATATTGACAATCTAATTCCACGGATCATCGAAAATGGGAGTAAATATATAAACGATCAAATAGCAAATGGTCCTTCAAATGATGAAAATGCGGTAAACTATACTCCTTTGCATGGAAATGTTGAGAGAAATGATTCTCAGTATGTATTTGACGTTTCTTCAATTGCAAATGTTCACAATGAGACTCCTCGTATTTGGAGCTGTTTGTCTTTGTCCATGGAAACATTTCCAACTATCTTTTTAGGCTATAGCTTTAATGACTCTTCTGTAATTCAAACATTAACATCTAGGCAGACATTTGGGAATGCACAAAAACCCAAATGGATATTGCTATTAGATTCAGCCCCTGATTATATTGAATACTATGAATCTCTGGGATTTAATATTATTAGAGGCGATATTGCGAGTTTATTGGAATACTTTGGTAAAATAGAGTATGAAGTAAACGATGAGAACAAATCGGACAGTATCGATATGATGCTAAAAATGAATATCGTGCCACATAGCATTTATGAAATAGACAGACATAGACCCATAAAAGACTTTTATACAGGTAGTTCTCCTATTTGGTCTGATATTCTTGACAACCAAATTTATAAAACCCATCATTTACCCAATATACTTGATAGTATATATAGCTCAAAACGTGGAACCATAATAATTGGAGCTCCTGTTACAGGCAAGTCTACACTCATGATGCAAGCTGCCAATGAAATCAAAAATTTGGGGACAAAATTACACTTTGAATCCATATCGGAAAATAAAGCTATCTTTTTAAAGAAAATCATTGGTGACCAAAAGGTGGTAATATTTATTGATGATATATATGAAAGTGTTGAAGCTTTGCCAATATTAGATCAAAATAATATAAAGATTGTTGGCGCGGAACGTAGCCATAATTATAGTATTATATCACATCTTATAGATAAAAATAAATATAATATAATTAATGTAACATCATTAACGGATAAGGACACACAAGGCATCTATGATTCACTACCGGAAAGTATAAGAGGAAATATTTTACGTAGAGAAGAAGAATTAGGCGAGTATGGGAAAGATACATTATTCGAATTCGTTATTAGAAACATTAAAGGGCCAAGTATTAAGGAACGATATGCTCAAGCTATAAAACAAATTGAGATTAATGACCCTGATTTAGCTGAGTTTCTTGTCTTGTGTGCCTATATGCATAGTTGCCGTATCCCATTATCATCAGAAATGGCACATGCCTATTTTGATGGATATTATAATTATGATGATATTTTCGAAATGCAAGATGATGCCAAAGATATAATTCATGAATATATACCCAAGAGTAATGACGATGAATACAAAGAAATGGACTATTATTACCCAAGATCTAGATATATAGCAGACGTAATAAAGAATTCTTGTTCTCGCGAACTGTTAAAATCTGTAATTAGTACAGTTATTGAGAAGATACCATCTTATATTATATGTAATTACAAGACATTCCGTAAATATGCATTTGATAAAATAATAGCTGAACGGGCTTTTGATGATTGGCGTGAAGGCAAAGAATACTATGAGAATGCATTTATTTATGACAGGAGGAATCCATATGTATTACAACAAGGCGCTTTGTACTTAGCCGGAAAGAATCGTTACGAAGATGCCTTCAGTTGGATAGACAAAGCTATTAGTCTAACAGATGATAAGTATTTTTCGATTAGAAATACACATGCAATTATTTTATTCAATGCCAATATAAGAAAAAACGGAGCGAATGTTAGAAATGAACTAGATACGAGTATGAAAATTCTTGAAAAGTGCATGCACGCAGATTCACGTAAAAGATTTCATGCTCACACATATGGTAGGCAAGCCATTGAGTATCATAATAGATTTCATGATGAATATTCAGTGAAGTATCTCAACCAAGCATTACAATGGTTAAATGATGAGATAGACCAAAGTGCCTGGGATCATGAGACACGTAGAATCAAAGAGATGATAATGGGAATACTAAGGTAAAAACCACAAAGAATTTACATTCCGAACTTAAGATGTAAATTAACTGGCATAAAATTATATCATTTGATTCTACAACGAATGCAAATAGCCCAAATAAACTCGTGAGTATCATCGTGAGTTTATTTGGGTTATTTCAACTCAATTCATTTATAATAATTTTAATTATAGCTTTAACGCTCCTTCTATTGCTTGCTTTGCTGCGATTTTAGCTCCGCCTCCAATAATTCTTAAAAACTTATAGCTTGCGAGCATATTATTTAATGCTCCTGCTGCGACCAACAAACTATTTTGTAATTGTATGATAGACATACTCTCTACAACATTACTTGGAACAACAGTTAAAAAGCAATTATGAGGTGTAAACTGCACGAGGTCTGGATACTTATTTGTTATATAGCTATTGCAAGTCTTCAACTCTTCCGCATTAGCACGTAATACCGCATTAAATATATACTGCAAGTCCTCCCTAACTATGTCTTGTTGTTCTTTTACATCTTTGGCAACTTCAAAGGACTCCTTACAAGCATCTGCGAACAACTTTATTCTATCTTGATTATCCATATTATAAAAGTATTATAAACAATAAACCTAATCTTTTAAGCATCCGAGTGGGATTACCTTTACGCCATCCTCGCGAGTATAAGCGAACTCTCCACCGGTCAGCACAATCAACAGGTCTGGTTCGCGAAGAGGCATCTGCTTCTCGGTTTTATTGCGCTCGCGGATCAGTTCTTGCAGTTGTAGTAGATGCTTTGCTCCCTCATCAGTATCTCGGCTACCCAACTTACACTCAATAAGTGCATATCGCTGGTCATCAAGATGAAGAACAATATCAGCCTCCAAGCCATATCTATCATGATAGTAAGATACTCGACCACCCATCGCTTGTGAATATACCCTCAAATCACGAATACACATACACTCGAAGATAAAACCAAAGGTTTTTAAGTCAAGTTCAAGAGATTTTGGAGATGCTCCCATTGCTGCCACAGCGATTGATGGATCAATGAAGCACCTCTTCTTGCCCGAACGGATAGCAGTTGCCGAACGAATAGCTGGACACCATGCATCAATATCCTCAATCACAAATAGGCGTTTCAATGCATCAACATACTCATCAAAGGTTGCTTGCACAGTTGTCTCCATTTCAACCTTAACATCAGCAAGCATTGCCGTCTTCTTTGCCAAGGTGCATAGATTGCGAGCATAGGAACGCAAAATGAGTCTAGCAAGTTCAGGATTACGCTGAACTCCATCGACTCGCGAAATATCATCTTCGCACACCTTATTGAGGTAATCTTTGGCAATAAGCAATTGTGCCCTTTCGCTTTTCACATTAAGCGAATCTGGCCAACCGCCTCGACAAGCCAACATTATCAACTCCTCAATCGATAACTTTGATGTGATACCGTCAATGTCCAATGACCTGTTGTCAAATAACTCAAGGAAAGATATTTCACCTGACGACTCTTTCGACTCATAAAGACTCATAGGATACATCGTCATAGTAGCAATTCTACCAGTACCTGTATGCATTTGCATTTGCTCCTCGGGAGAATCCTCGTCGCCATTATTCTTTATTACGGTTGATCCCGTAAGAATAAACTGACCTTTTAGACCTCTTTGGTCAACGGCATTGCGTACAGCATCCCACAAAATAGGTATATCCTGCCATTCATCAATCAGTCGAGGTGTTTCTCCCTTCAACAAAATTGAGGGTTTTGTTCTTGCAGTAGCCAAATAACCTTCGCGTTTATCAGGGTCCTGCAATTTGATAAAACTTTTGGCTTGTTGTTCCGCAGTAGTGGTCTTACCACACCATTTGGGGCCCTTTATTTGCACAGCTCCGAAAGCCTCTAATCTCAAAGCTAGTTCGTCGTCAGCTATTCTACTTAAATACTCTTTATCAGCCATATTAAAATCAATTTATGCTTACTACTTGCAAATATAATGATTATTCTTTAGATAGCAATGGCAATTTGCTTTTTTGTGGTATTTTAACTTGTGTTTTTGTGGTAATACAACAAGTGTTTTTGCTAATATACATCTTGCAATTTTGCGGTGTCACCATATTAATAATCTCAACGAACCTTAAATATAAGTATAAAAAGTCCGTATTATGGCGTTACAACGACGCAATTTTTCCGATTTATGGCGTTTAGCAAAAATGAGGTGTTATAAATACAGCTTCAATTGATAATTTCAAAGTGCCAAATTCAAAATTTCAAAGTGCCATTTTGGCACTTTGAAATGGCACTAAATAAAGTTAAGCAACTCGTGAGTGAACCTCACGAGTTGTTCTTTTATCGCCTCCCTCGAAGTGGTTAGTGTGGCTAACCACTTCGGTAAAACAGTCAGTTGGTTAGTCTCGCTAACCGATTACTAATTTTATCAAGTTGACTACAATTGTAGTCAACTGCATTCCAAAATTAGTTGTATTCAATCTGTATACAACTTAACATTCTACAATAGAAAGTGAACATTCACAACCCCCAAAAACCATATCGAACACAAGTGAAATGGTCTTGGGGGCTATGTTATTATTTATCTATAATTTAACTCGTATTTTCTATGAAAAATTACTGTCTTTGTGTCAGAATCAGGGCGCCAAGTGGCAAAAGCTAGAAGTAGCCATTAGCCACAATTGCAAGGCTCAATTGATTCCCTTATTTTACCCACAACTCCGTAACTATTTGATTATCAGAAGGGTTTACTTTCTGCATCGGCAAATAATTGGTGGTTAAGCATATATCAATAATAAACTTCAGCATATTCGAATATGCTGAAGTTTTGTGTATTCCACTTAATATTGGTGGTAAAACTGATGGTTGTTAATATCTATATAATTCTTACATTTATTTGTGAGACAACGACGTTATAGTCTAATGATTGCGCGATTTAACGACTGAAACAATAAATCCGACTACTACGATTAGGAGGATTACAGGTTCTGCAAGCATAAAAATTGGAGTTGCACCTGATGTAAGTGTAACCAAAGTGGATGATAGCAATATTAGGCAGATGCCTGATGTCAGAATTATCAGTCCTGTTTGGAGGCGTTGCTTCTTCTGGGCTATTACATACGCAATCAAGGATATTGCAGCACCGATAAGGGGATATAAGAGTAGCAGATTACGAGACATACTACCGCTCGCATTTCCTTGTAAATCAAAATGGGCAGGAAGAATTTCCGACAAGGAATTCCAGCGCCAAATAATGACCAAAGCATTTAGGGTCACAATCAAAATTGGGACTAACCAACCTCGTTTATTCATATCAATAATTTTTTACAACATACAAATATATCAATTTATCCTAACATAATCACATCATGCAATTTTTATCACACCATTATTTACGAACCATTTACCTCAGTTATGTATAATGTTTGTATCTTTGTGGGCGTATAGATAGTTAGAACTCTTGTAACAGAAAGAACTTATTATCAGTCATTTCATATTATCCCTTTTAAAGTTCCTCCAATGGCACACCGCAATATTTTTCACACTATCATACCCATCTTATGCGGACTCATATCCATAAATGTGTCTGCACAATATTACAAAATTGTGACATCCGAAGATGCACTCATTGAGGGTGGGCATTATTTGATAGTTAACACGGAGTGCCAACAGGCGATTAGTTCGGCGGAGAAAGACGCGAAAAACCTTCCTGCGACTCCAGTTGTCATTGAGGACGGAATTATTAAAAACATCGGCGAAGCTGCAGTATTTAAATTGGAAGTGCGCGAAACCGGATATAGTTTTTATCGAGAAGGAAAAGGTTATCTGTGTTCAACCAAGACTGATGCAAACGAGCTTACCTATTACACCGCCGTAGCACCCAATGATTACAGTAAATGTTCCGTACATTTTGAGACTGACAAAACAGCGACGATAACATTTAACCGTCCTACATCAGGCAGCAACAAACTAAGATTCAATCCCGACAACACTTTATTTAATTGTTACACCTCTGGACAAGAACCCGTCAGTCTCTTTCGTTACACCGCAGACGACTCGGCAAAAGAGAGTCAGTCATTACAGTTCTCCCAATCCACAATGTCCATACACCTGGGTGACACATTTACCGCACCCACACTAAGGGGAGCAAAGACAGATGTCACCTACACGAGTAGCAATACAGATGTTGCAACCGTAAACGCTCACACAGGTGAAGTCTATATCATCAATGCGGGCATTACAACAATCACTGCTACCGCAACAGCAGATAACACTTACAACACGGGTACAGCCTCCTACACACTGATTGTAAAGTTAAACGAAGAACTCTTCGACTTCACCACACCCGAAGCTTACGGGTTTGCCACCCCCAACGAATCTTGGGAAACAATTATTGACAAAGAGTTCACGCAAGGAATTGTAACCATCTCTGTAACACACGGTGCAACAACAGACACGCGCTTTTACAATTCCACAAGCAATGGCATATATCTGGGTGTGTATGCAAATGGCGGAAGCATTACATTCTCCGTTCCCAATGAGCACCTCATAGAATCCATAGAATTCGTCACCGTTTCATCCACCGACCAAAAGGGATTGCCCAACGTTATGAATAAGAAATGGACCGGCAAAGCCCAACTCGTAACATTTACGGTTACAGAAACGGTTCGACTGAAATCTGTTAGAGTAAGTTACCAACGCAACACGGATGCTACAAACATTCTGCAAGCGAAACAAGCTGTGCCCACTCAGTTGGTATACAAGATAAATGGACAACTGATTTCGGGTAAAAATATAGAAGACCTTCCACAAGGTATCTATATTATCAACGGCAAGAAATGTATCGTAAAATAAGGTTGCCCTACCCTGTTACTTTGCAGCACCCCTCAAAGTTCAGTTCCACAACCTGCATATCAACAACAAAACCGTTTTAGAACCATTGGTTAAAACATCCAATACGTTCTAAAACGGTTTTGTCGTAAGGAAGCCGACTTAAATCTCATTCTTATCACCAACAGGGAAAATCACCTTTGGAGAGAAGGTTGACGCTTCTTCAGGAGTCATCCCCGCATAAGCCATGATTATCACTTCATCACCTACATGAAAAAGTCGCGCTGCTGCACCATTCAAGCAGATACATCCCGACTTACGCGGACCTTTAATAACATAAGTTTCAATACGCGCACCATTCATATTGTTAACAACGTGAACATGCTCATTGGGAATAAGACCTGCGGCATCCATTAAATCTTCATCAATGGTAATGCTGCCCATGTAATGCAGATTCGCCTCTGTAACGGTAGCGCAATGTATTTTTGATTTTAATATACTGAGTACCATGATATATTCTGAGTATTTACTTATATCTAATATTATCAATTAAGCGAACGGGGCGTGCTCCACAGAATACAGTGATACATCCTACAATATCCTCCGCATCATCCCATGAATCCACCTCTTGAAGTGTAATACCATTCACAATGTGGAAATATTCCACATCCAACCCTTCAATAGCGTTCAACGTGCTAACCACTTTATCACGAGTTTCCTTTACAGAATGATTCTTTGCAAAGTCAACACTTTCAAACAAGTTCTTTGAAATATGAAGGGCTATTTCCTTTTCATGTTCCGTAAGCAACGTGTTACGACTTGACATTGCCAATCCACTTTCCTCTCTGACGATAGGACAAGGTATTAACTTGACAGGGATTTTAAGGTCCGCCACCATTGCTCGGATTACAGCAACCTGTTGGAAATCTTTTTCACCGAAGTACGCAACATCAGGTTTAGTCATATAGAACAACTTCGACACAATCTGACACACTCCATTAAAGTGTCCCGGACGGCGTTCCCCTTCCATCACCGAATCAATTGGGGGATAAGAGAAAACTCGTGTATCGGGTTCCGGATAAACCTCTTCTACTGTTGGAGCAAAAACGTAGTCCACGCCTAATTGTTCAAGCAATTCACAATCTGCCTCCAACGTACGAGGATAATTTTTCAAGTCATTCTTGTCGTTAAACTGTGTGGGATTCACAAACACACTCACGATGGTTACATCATTTTCCTCCACCGAACGCTTCACCAATGAAGCATGACCAGCATGAAGAGCCCCCATCGTAGGCACAAGTCCAATTACCTTATTATCACGACGCAGAAGTTCTACGCACGCCTCTAAATCTTTTACAGCAGTAATTATTCTCATATCGTTTCATTCTGATGATTGCCACATCTACATTCACCTCTACGATGTCATCTTCGGCAATCATACACATTTCGCCAGGCAAATTTCGTTAATTATTACGAAATAACTGGGTAGTTATCTCTAAAAATATTAAAATCCCCTCCACATGAGTTAATTAGAGGCCTTTCACACGTCTCAATTCAATAAAAATGTGTAACTTTGCAACGGTTTTATTTTTGCATACGCCAAACGCACACAAAATCACACCGCATTTGTCGTCTGCAATTACTCCTACCACATTTACTTTTTTAGACTTAACTTTAAGATGACAAAGGCGAAGAAGGTATTATTCATTACCCAAGAGATTACCCCGTACGTTCCCGAGAGCAGCATGTCTGCTGTTGGTCGCAATCTGCCACAACTTATCCAAGAAGGTGGAGCAGAAATACGTACTTTTATGCCAAGATGGGGCATTATCAACGAGCGACGCAATCAATTACACGAAGTTATTCGCCTCTCAGGCATGAACATCGTAATTGATGATACCGACCATCCCCTCATCATTAAAGTCGCAAGCATCCAGGCTGCTCGCATGCAGGTTTATTTCATCGACAACGATGATTACTTCCACAAGCGTGCCATGATTAAGGATGAAAATGGCACAGAGTATGTCGACAACATTGAGCGTGCTATTTTTTACGCTCGTGGCGTGCTCGAAACCGTTAAGAAGTTGCGATGGATTCCCGATGTCATCCACTGTCAAGGTTGGATTTCTGCCATCGCACCCCTCCTTATCAAAACCGCCTTTGCCGAAGACACCCCCTTCGTAGACACAAAGGTCATCTTTGATGCATACGAAGAAATGCCGCAGATGACACCTCCTGCCAACATCAAGGAGTGTCTTGAATTCCGAAACATCAGCACCGAGTTACTTGACAGTACAGGCATTGACTTCACACAAGCAAATGCGCTCGGCAAACTCGCTGTGCATTTCTCTGACGGAATTATTTTAGAACATGCTGACGCGCAACCCGAACTTGCAGCATACGCTAAGGAACGCGGCATCATCGTAACCACTCGTGAGTCCGAAGCACCACTTGCTGACGCTTACAACACCACTTATGACGCAGTTATTGGAGAATAACATTTAATATCGTATGTGCCGATGTGCCCCTGCACATTGGCACATTATGCTTTACATCTATACTTAACCATCGTGAAAACAACACTCACCAAGATATCATCCACAGCACTCCTCTTTACCATCGCGATTCTGTGTGCTTGTGATGACACCACCGGAACCTTCGGCACAGAAATAATGCCCGAGTACGGTGCGCTACAAACAGCCACCAGCACGTACAAGATGGATTCTCGTACTCAAAAGATGGATGCCATTCTTGCAACAACCAACACCTGCTATTTAGGTTCAGTCGTTGACCCCGAAACTCGCGCGAAGACTACATGCAATTTCCTCGCTCAGTTTCACCTTGCCGAAAACTACAAACTCCCTGCCGACCCCGACATCATCGTTGACTCATGCGACATCCGCATATACTTTGACAACTACTATGGCGACTCACTCACCACAATGAAACTCCTCGTGCAAGAGTTGGACACCGCCAAAGTAATGGAGGAAGGCATATCCTATTACACCGACATCAACCCCTCCGACTACCTTAGTACTACCTCCGACGTTAAGGTGTCAATGACATATGCCGTGAAGGACCTTATGCGCCCCGAAACGGAAACAGAAGGCACCTCCTACTATCGTAGCATTCGCGTACCACTTCCTGTTAGTTACGGTCAGTTCCTCATCAATAAGTATTACGACCATCCTGAGTATTTCAAGAACTCTTACATGTTCATCCACCACGTCTGCCCCGGTTTCTTCTTTGAAATCACAGGTGGTGCAGGTAGCATGGTCGAAACGGTTATCACTACGCTCAACGTATATTTCCGTTACCACACCAAGACAGCAGCTGGCAACGACACCATTGTCGACGGACTTCAGCGCATGGCGGCAACCGAAGAGGTGTTGCAGAACACACAGATTGAGAATAAAATGCCCGCCTCAATGCTTGACTCTTCAAACGGTTACACTTACATCAAGTCTCCCTCAGGACTTTGTACGGAAATTACGCTCCCCATTGACGAAGTTATTGCTGGCGAACATTACAATGACACCATCAACTCCGCCTCTTTCTCAGTGCGTTGCTTCAATGATAAGACTCACAACATCTACGATCTTTCAGCTCCGCCCACAATCCTCATGATTCGAAAGGATGAGCAGCATACGTTCTTTGAAAAGTCTAAACTCACAGGCGCACAGGCTTACATCTCTAATCACAATGCGATGACGAATGCTTACACATTCTCCAACATCAGTCAGTTGATTAAGATTCTTAAGCACGAGCGCGATGAAGCCTGCGGAGTTCTCCCCACTGATACCGAGGACGAACGAAAGGCAAAGTATCAACCGTGGGAAACGCAAAATCCCAATTGGAATAAAGTCATACTCCTGCCCGTACAACCCGAATACTCTACCACGAATTCCGGTTACGGAACAACAAGCCAAACATTGATGCGCCTACATAACGAATTCGGTATGCATAGCGCCAAGTTGCAGGGTGGTGACGATGCCATCGACCTTTCAATCATTTACAGCCGATTCCAATAAACACTACTTATAAGAAGAGCAGAGCAACCATCACATACACCATGGGCACTCTGCTCTTTCTTTATTATTGCTGTCTGCAAAATAATACCTCGCGCAGTTATTCACAGGTGCTTATGTCTGTGCAGGCAATAATTATCCCACCGCACTTATTTCTCGCAACATCATGCAAACCTTTCTTTTAGCCGCAGGTTTAGGTACGCGCCTCAAACCTCTTACCGATACCATGCCCAAAGCCCTTGTGCCCGTGTCAGGAACTCCCCTTTTGATGCATGTAGCACAGAAACTTATTCACTCCGGAGCCAAGCGCGTCGTTATCAACGCACACCACTTTGCCAATCAAATAATCGACTATGTCAACAAGGAAGAATGGGGAATTGACGTAATGATTTCCGACGAGAGCGCACAACTTCTTGACACCGGCGGCGGACTCCGCAATGCACAACACCTCTTTCTCCCCGACACTCCCATACTCATCCATAACGTTGATATTCTCAGCAATGCCAACCTCACAGAATTGATGCAGGCACACGTCAGTCATGATGTAACCCTGCTCGTGTCACAGCGCACCACCAATCGTTACCTACTCTTCAACGACGACATGCGCCTCGTGGGGTGGACAAACATTCAGACGGGGGAAGTACGCTCCCCCTACCCCAACCTGGACATTTCCAAGTGCAAGCAATTAGCATTCTCGGGCATTCATGTATTCGCTCCCGCCCTATTTCCACTCATGAATGATTATCCCGAGAAGTTCCCCATCATGGATTTTTACCTCAACCACTGTCACGAAATTAACATCTACGGAGTCACACAACCCCACCTTCGCCTACTCGATGTAGGTAAATGCAATGCTATTGCTGAGGCCGAAAGTTTTCTTGAAGACTAAATGATGCGAATACACGATTGCGCGTAGTCTGTCTCTGAAAGAAGGACATAAGAGCACATATTCCATGTTCTAATTCAACTGATTATACAAGATTAAGCCATGTTGCTTTGCGGAACTATAATACGCTCAAGCCCCGTGATACGTGGAGCAAAAAGCGGATTAAAAACGTGTAATCAATTGACGAGCATAGCCCATAGAAACTTATGGACTTATCTTCTTCTGTCAAGAAAACAAGTATCATCCGTTGACCAAAAAAACTCCCGAAAAATCCCCACCATTTTTTTTACAAATTGCTTTGCCGAAAATTCTACGAATAGTAACTTTGCACGTATGAAAACAGGATTTGACCACGAAAAATATCTCAGAATCCAATCTGAGCGCATTAAGGAGCGTATTGCCAAATTTGGCGACAAACTTTATCTCGAGTTTGGCGGCAAACTTTTCGATGACCACCATGCCAGTCGCGTGCTACCAGGATTCCAACCCGACAGCAAGCTTCAGATGCTTCTCCAACTCAAGGACGAAGCCGAGATTATCATGGTTATCAGTGCGTTCGATATTGAGAAAAACAAAATTCGTGGCGACCTCGGCATTACCTACGATGAAGATGTACTCCGACTTCGTGGCGAATTTGAAAACAGCGGACTCTACGTCAGTGGTGTCGTAATCACCCACTACAACGGACAGGCCAGTGCCGATGCTTATCGCAATCGCCTTGAACGCCTGGGTATCAAGGTGTACTACCACTACACCATCGACGGTTACCCCCACAACGTTCAGCTCATCGATTCCGACGAAGGTTTTGGTAAGAACGATTACATCGAAACCTCACACCCCCTTGTTATCGTTACAGCCCCCGGTCCTGGAAGTGGCAAGATGGCAGTGTGCCTCAGTCAGCTCTACAACGAGCACAAGCGTGGTATTAAGGCAGGTTACGCCAAGTTTGAAACCTTCCCCGTGTGGAATCTCCCCCTTAAGCACCCCATCAACGTGGCATACGAGGCAGCAACAGCCGACCTCAACGATGTCAACATGATTGACCCCCTCCACCTTGAAGCATACGGAGAAATCGCTGTTAACTACAACCGCGACATCGAAATCTTCCCCGTACTCAATGCCATCTTCGAAGGCATCTACGGCGAAAACCCCTACAAGTCGCCTACCGATATGGGCGTGAACATGATTGGTTTCTGCATGAGCGATGAAGACGTATGTAGCGATGCCGCTAAGAACGAAATCGTACGCCGCCATTACGAAGCCCTTAACCGCTATGCACTCGGTGCTGATAATGAGCATGAAGTCAATAAGATTGCGCTCATTATGAAGCAAGCAAAATTGACTACCGACTACCGCCAAACCACCGTTGCCGCTCGCGAGCGCAAAGAGATGTGGAACTGCCCCGCTGCTGCTATCGAACTCCAGGATGGCACCATCATCAAGGCAGGTTCGAGCGAACTCCTCGGTCCCAGTGCTGCCCTCATTCTCAATGCCACAAAGCACCTTGCGGGAATACCTCACGAAGTGAAGCTCATACCACAATCAATGATTGAGCCCATCCAGCGCACGAAGGTATCATACCTCCACGGTCGCAATCCACGTTTGCACACCGACGAAGTGCTCGTAGCACTCTCCTTGCTCTCTACCACTGACGAAAATTGCCGTCGTGCCCTTGAGCAACTTCCCAAGTTCAACGGGTGCCAAGTACACACAACGGTAATGCTTAGCGAGGTAGACCGCAAAATCTTTAAGAGACTCGGCATCGGTCTCACTTGCGACCCCGTCAGAAAATAAAAACTCATAACTACAAGTAGGTTATTTAAACCACAAATGAGTACAAATTAACACTAATATCCTGCGGATATGCGGGGTATTAGTGTTTTTTTAGTGCGTAGCAATTATATATCGGACAAAGAACATAAGGACATATTTTCTTGCAGAACCCAAACTCGCTATCCGAACGAGGGAAAAACCATCCGGATGGAGAAGAGGGTGTGTCGAAATGCAAAACTTCGGCACACCCTCTTTAGCTGGGTAAGCATGTGTAAAATGCAAGGCGCTGAAATTAAGGACGAAGGGAGTGTACGGAAGTACATGACCAAATCCGAAATTGATGAGCAACGTAGCAGTTTGCACATTATGACACAGCGTCATCTATTTTTGAGATATAAAGTGGGCGATATGAAAGAATAATAAACTACCTTTACACGTGAATTTCATATGCTTTAACCCTTCACCCTTTAATCGTTAATCGTTCACCCTTCAAACTATGCACCCCCACACTCAAAACAATCCGCAACAGCAACAAGTGATAGACACCCAGCAGGGTGAGTGCCTCGTACTCGCACCTCCGGGATGTGGCAAGACACATATCCTTGCCGAACGTATTGCGCGGGCTTTGGAATTGAGACGTGAGGTGCAAGACATGCTTTGCCTGACGTTCACCAACCGTGCGGCACGCGGCATGCGCAACCGTATTACCGAGCGCATGGGGTGTGATGTGGAGCAACTCTTTGTGGGTAACGTTCACCGCTATTGCTCGGGGTTGCTTTACGAACAAGGTCGCATCGGCGGGGATTATGGAATTTTGGATGAGGTGGATGCAAACGACATCATCCACACGATTTGTGCACGCGCTTTGCAAACGCCCACGCATGAGAATGTACACATGACGCACAACTACCAGCACTTCATGCAACAGTTGCGTCTGAACATTCCCAACGAACTCCTGCTTCATGCCTCCTCACTGGCATACAAGCAGCAGCTTCGCGAACTTTGTGCGCATGCTCATTTGCCCTACGGTCGCACGGCACTGCTCAAACTATACGATTGTCCGGAAATCATTCCGCCTGAAATTGGGGCGCACTACAAGGACGTGCTCTACACCATGGACTTTGCACGAAAGTATGAGGCCTACAAGCAGGAGCACAACCTTGTAGACTTCGACGACATCATTATCAATGCCTACGCTTACTTGCGTGACACGCCCGAACACCAGCGTTACTCTTGGATTCAGATTGACGAGGTGCAGGATCTCAACCCTATGCAGTTGGCCATCATTGATTTGCTCTACAATCGCACGCCTCAGTCGTCCCTACTCTACCTCGGAGATGAGCAACAGGCTATCTTTGCCTTCCTTGGGGCAAAGAAGGAAACGCTTGAGCAATTAAAACTCCAATGTGAGGGCAACATTTTCCGCCTCAGTGAGAACTTCCGCTCGCCACGCCACTTGCTGAATGTCTTCAACGACTTTGCACAGGCAAATTTGGGTGTTCATCCCGACTTACTTTCGACTACGACACGAGAGATGGAGGGTATCACACCCGAACATCTGAGTTTCTGTTTCTCAGAAAGTAATGCCGAAGAGGCTGAGAATATTGTGCACCGCCTGCTCCCCCACCTCTGTGAAAACAAGGAAGAGACGGTGGCGGTTATCGTACCCACAAATAAGGATGCCGACCTGCTTTGCAACCTCATGACCGACATCCCCCACTTTAAAATTTCGGGCGTAGACCTTTTCTCTACCCCCGATATAAAGACACTGCTTGCCCACCTCAATGTGATTACTAACGAGCACAGTCACATGGCTTGGGCACGTCTGCTTACGGCACTCGGTATCGAGTCTTCCTCTGCGCGTAGCAGGGCGATTATAAATCGCCTCAAGCAACTCAAGATTCTACCCACCGACCTGCTGCTCTACACGGGAGAGACTTATCTCAGTGCCTTTTGTCGCGCCTACGAAGAAGAGACGCTCGTTATCTACGACACAGAAACTACGGGCCTCGATGTCTTCAACGACGAGATTGTGCAACTCGCCGCCTTCAAGGTGAAAGGGGGAAAGAAAATTGAGGGCAGCGCCTTTGAAGTCATTCTTCACACCGACCGCAAGATTCCCGAAATGCTGGGCGACTTACCGAATCCCCTGCTTAGCGTCTACGCCGCAACCACTCCCCTGCCCCGCCGTGAGGGGTTAGAAAAATTTGTTGCCTATGCCGAGGGGTGCATACTCGTTGGGCACAACGTGAATTACGACAACCGCATCCTTCACAACAACCTCCTCTCGCTCGGTATCACCTCCACGCTTCCCCTCACCATGGCGGTGGGAGCAGATGTGTATGCCCACTCCGTATTCGACACGTTGAAACTCGCCCGTCTGCTCTTCCCCCGTCAGCACAACCATAAGTTGAAAACGCTTTTAGAAAATCTCGGACTTGAAGGGGAAAATTCACACCTTGCTGACGACGATATTTTTGCAACTTTCCAACTCCTGAAGCATTGCTACGCGCACGCCCATCCGCTTGTGAGCGAGCTGTTGGAGAAACTGCGTGCCCCCGAACTTCAGCGCATTGCCAACCGACTCACTGAGCGTTATGCCATTGCTTTCTACCACGCACAAGCAGCGCTCATGGAAACGCCCGAGACTCCTACCCCACAACTCATTCGCGAAATCCACTTTGCGACGGAGGAATTAGGTTTGCACATTGAGAAGTTGGATTATTTTACCGACTACCTTCGCTACGATATTCTCAATACTGTCGAAACGCCCTACCTGCTTCAGCAACTGGAGCGCCACACACTTACCCTCAACACACTTAAGGAGGCCGACCTCTGCGATAGTGAGAGCATGCGCCGCCGAGGTGAGCAAGTGTTTGTTACTACGGTACATAAAGCCAAGGGATTGGAATTTGACAACGTCATTGTCAGTAGTGCATCGCGCGAAGTCTATCCCTTCTACAACAGCAAGACTGATGAGGAGCAGCGCGAGGATGCCCGCAAATTTTATGTGGCAATCTCACGCGCCAAGCGCCGCCTCTACATCAGTTATTACAATCTCTATCACATGACAGACCGACACGGCACGGCGCGTACCTTCTCACGTGGTCCCTCGCCGTTCTTGGATAGTATTAAACATCACTTCACACATTGGCAATTTTAAATATCGTCCAATCGTAAGGACATAGAGACATAAGCATCAAAGAGTTTTTTATGAGAACACAGAATATAATTTCGGTGGACAACTTATATACCACGTCATTATGCACTTATGTTCATCTGTCCGGAAACAATGGGTGAGAATAAAAAAGAAATCTCGGTGAAAGCATTACTGCACTCACCGAGACTTTCTATTTAATAGGGGTTGTATTACTTCTTCTCTTCATCAAGTTCTACCGTGAAGCTGCGGTTGAGTCCGCTCTGCGTCTTGGCGCGAATCCAAAGCACGCGGTCGGTAGAGAGGTTTGCTTCCTTCACCGCTTCGTTCCAGTCGTCCACGGTGCGGAGTTGCTTATCATTTACCTGAAGGAGGATGAGTCCCTTCGTGATACCCGCCTTCTGCATCTTACCTGCCTTGATGTGCTTCACGAGAAGTCCGTAAGTGAGCGAAAGCGCCTGCTTGTCCTTTGCAGGAAGTTCCTCAAGGGCAATGCCAAGTTTGTCTTCATCCACAGACTTAAGCACGGTGGTTGTGCCTTGCTCGTTGCGGAGGGTAACGGTAGTGGTGTACTCCTTCTTTTCACGGAGGTAGGTCACCTTAATTACGTCGCCGGGACGATGAGCAACAATCATTTCTTGCAACTGACCCGACTTTTCAATCTTCTTACCGTCAATCTTGATAATCACATCCCCCTGCTTCAAACCAGCCGCCGCTGCTGCACCATCAGCAGTAACTTCGTTGATATAAAGTCCGGTTACGGTGCCGAGGTCAGGGTCATTACCCTTCTCATGTTGCATGGCAATATAGTTGCTCACCTCAGTGTATTGAATGCCAAGCATTGCGCGTTGCACTGTGCCGAAATTCTTAAGGTCATCTACCACCTTGGTCATAATCGTAGTGGGAATGGCAAAACCGTAACCGCTGAAAGAACCCGTCTGTGAGTAAAGCATGGCATTGATACCCACCAATTCGCCACGCGCATTGACAAGCGCACCACCTGAATTACCTGGGTTAATAGCAGCGTCGGTTTGGATGAAACTTTCAATACCGTTTGAAGCACCGAGTGTGCGCGCCTTGGCAGAGATAATACCTGCGGTAACCGTGTTAGTAAGACTAAATGGATTACCTATGGCAAGCACCCATTCGCCGAGTTTTACATCGTCAGAATTAGCCACGGTGATGGCAGGAAGTCCCTTTTCTTCTACCTTAATTAGGGCAAGGTCGGTAGTTTTATCAAGACCGATGATGCGGGCTTTAAATTCGCGGTTGTCGTTAAGTTTCACGACAAGTTCATCAGCGTCTGCCACGACATGATTGTTGGTTACGATGTAACCGTCTTCGGAAAGGATTACTCCAGAACCCGCTCCGGTGCGCTTGGGAGTCTGAATTTTGCGTTCACGCTGCTGAGGGGTGCTCTGACCAAAGAATTCGCTGAAAAAATCTTGGAAAGGATCGTTGTAAGGAACGGTTTGCACCTTAGCATTCGTAGTAACCTTGATATACACAACGGAATTAACCGCCTTTTCAGCAGCATAAGTAAGGTCTACACGCGTGTCTTGTGCGACAGAAGCTTGTGGAGCAGAAAAACACAGTCCAGCTGCAAGCACAAGCGAAGCAATCAAATGTTTTGTCATAAGTCTTCTGGTTATTAGTTATAATATGTATTGTGTTTGAGGTTCAGAATGAACTAACGCTTACTGTTTTTTAATAAGCTGTACGCCTTGTAAAGTCCGAGTTCGCCAGCACGGCTCAAATCTTTCTCAGCCTCATGCTGTTTACCTTCCTCTAAATAAAGCAAGGCGCGATTGTAGTAAGCGTGGGCAAGATAGGAATCAAGTGCAATCGTCTTCGTGTACCACTCAATAGCTTCTGTTTTGCGCCCCATTGCAGCAAGTACCACAGCTTTGTTATAGAGGGCAGGAGCCCAGGTTTGTTCCGTATGCGCTATGAGATGCTCAGTATCATTTAGTGCTGCGACTAATTTTAGCGACTTCATATCGGGCATCACATCTGCCATAAGGTAGTTGACATTTGCACGTTGCAGCAATGCTGTTACTGATAGCGAGTCTGAGGCTAATGCACCAGTGGCATCATCGAATGCATCAGTGAAATTATATGTATCAGCTGTTACAATCGAACGCAACACGAGAGAGGCAGTACTGCCACCGTTGCTGACAAGAGTATTGAGTTGCAGGAGGGTGTACTCTAACGTCGTCGGCGAGAGTTTCTCTACATCTGCTGATAATATAAGGCGAAGTGATACCAATCTCTGTTTGTTTATCACATCAATTTCAGGATGGTAATATGCACTTTGTTGGCGCTGTACAAGGACGGGCGCAATCATTCCCATAGGGTTGTCGTCGTGCTTCAAGTTCTGCACCTTACCTATCAATTCTTTGAGCAGCGTATTTGCCGTGTCTGTTTCCTCAACCAACTGCCGGTAATTTTCCAACGACTTTTCCGTACGCGTCACCACCTTCTTTGTAGGATGTTTGGGCGCTTTACCAAAATGCAAATCCAAATTGCTACGCTCTACGAAGGCATCGTCGTTGTTCGCTCCCTTGATGTCACCAATACGGCGTTTGCAATCGGCACGAAGGGCATAACCGTAGACAAAATTAGGATATTCCTTTATCAAGAAAGTTAAGTCGTCTATCGCCTCACGGAACTTGCCTGTCCGCTCATAGAGCAGCGCACGATTGTAACGCGCAAGGGTGTTGGTAGGTTCCTCATTGAGCACATAATCAAAGTCCGCAATCGCATTATGGTCGTCGCCCACGGTAGAGCGTAGCAAACCGCGATTGTAGTGCGCCACAAAATGGTGAGGCACAAGGCGAATCACTTCATTGTAATCAGCATGCGCGGCATCAAAGCGGTTCATGCTGTGACGCGCTTGGGCACGGAGCATATAATGGTCGGCATCAGTAGTTTCAAGTTCGATTGCCTTTGTCGCACAAGAGTCTGCTAAGTTCCACTGCTCCTCCGTCATTGCCAACTTAGCACGCATACTCCATGCGGAAGCGTCACGCTGCGTAAGTGTCAAGAGGGAGTCCACCCAAAAAGTTGCCTTTGCGGTATCCGTGCGTTCAAGGGAAATCTGTGCTTTCACTAAATACGCACGATAATGGCGGGGAAAGAAACTGAGTAACTTATCAATGTCCGTATCTGCGGCATCTAAATTTTTCAGTTCTAAGTTACAGAGCGCACGATTGTAACGCGCCGTAAAATCCTTCTCTGTCTCTTCAAGCACCTTACCATAGTCGGCTACAGCACCCTCAAAGTTCTTATTATGTATTCTACACAAACCACGCAGTTGATATACCTCCGTCAGATAAGGGTTGCGCTCAATGCAGGCTTCACAATCGTCCTCCGCACCACGAAAATCTTCCAAACTAAACTTGGCATACGCGCGGTAGTAATAAGGTTTGTCGAGGTAGGGTTTCGTCTCTATCACCTTATTAAAGTAACGAATTGCCGTTAGGAAGTCATCAAAATACAAGGCATTCCTCCCCATCAGCGTTACTTGGTCTGTATTGACTTGCGCCAACACAGAAAGTGGAATTAAGCAACATATGAGGAGTAGCCTTTTTAACATTTGAAATCTAAGTTTAGTCGTATAAAATTATCTAAGTTTTAATTCTTACTATTTGTGTGTTACATCGAATGAACTTACAAATAAGGGGGAGTATTTAAGCACTATTATTTGCAATCATGTGCAAAGATAAAAAATGAGATGCAGATTCTTGTAGATTTAAAGTTTTTTAAGTGCGTCCATTAATGTTTGATGACGTGTCAAGCACAAACTTAGGCATTAAAGTCTAAGCCTTCTAAGCCCAATATGCATGTAATTATCAAACTATTACACTCTCACCTTACTCTATGTTAATAAACTCAAACATCTTGCGATAGGCTTCGGCCTTTCTTTCCAAAGACATCGGATAAGCTCGCGAAGAAGAAGGGAGGCGATAGAGATAGAGCGGTCGTGTTTCGTTAAACATCTCAGGAATAGGGATTGCTTCACCAACAGAAGGCATCTTGGAAATCTTAAAATGCTGACACAGGATTTGCGTTGCCTTCTCTCCCGTTGTAACCACAACACGGCATTGAGGAATCAACTTTAACATTGCAGAAACATCAGTTGCCTCTATTGTTTCAAGGAATTTATCGGAAGCATAATCCCGAAGACGTCGCACTGCCGTATTGGTATCGTAAAAGCCTATACCCTTTTGTTCAAGAAAAGGAATAATGCGCTCCAATCGAAAGGTCTTATTGGATTTATCTACAAAATAATCCTTATCACCAAAGAATATCAACCCCTCAATACGCCAATGGTCATTGATAAAGTTAGGATAATAGAAATCCATGCACCAACGCTTCCGTTGAGGGGGAAAACTTCCTAAGAACAAAACTTTGCAATTCTTGGGCAAAAAGGGATGTAAGGGATGGTATTCTATCTCTGCCGTAGAGCGGGCTATATTTTCTGTTTGTAGAAAAGAATATATTTGAGGGGATTCTAAAGGAGCCATTGACAATTTGCGCGCGTGAAAATATAAAATAAGAGAGGGAATGGCATTGCGTTGTCACCCCTCTCTTATTCATTTGTTGAATTTAGCTGTTAATAGACTTTTGAGATTAACAACAGCCTCACTATAAATCTAAATTACTTTGTACGATAACGGCAAGCCACTTTTCCCTTCATAATTGCCGCCAACTTACTCTTAACCATCTGCTTGCGGAGCGGTGCAATACGATCGGTAAATACTTTACCATCGAGGTGGTCAAATTCATGCTGCATTACGCGAGCGAGGAAACCTTCTACCCATTCATCGTGGGGTTGCAAGTTTTCATCCAACCACTTTACTCGGATGCGTGCCGGACGCTTCACGGGTTCGTGAATACCGGGGAGTGAAAGGCACCCTTCCTCCATACTCACCATTTCAGAGTCATCAACTTCTACGATGTGAGGATTGATGAAAGCGTGAAGGTAACCTTCATATTCGGGGTGGTCTTCCTTAAGGTCGTCCAAACCAATTACAGCCAAGCGAATGGCCTTACCGATTTGAGGCGCTGCAAGTCCGACACCCTCCGAGCGCTTCATTGTTTCATACATATTCTCAATGAGCTGCTGAAGTTCAGGATATGTTTCAGGGTCAAAGTCCTCACACTGCTTACGCAATACAGGTTGACCGTATGTATAAATAGGAAGAATCATATTTAATTATTAAGTTTACTTATCCTTAGATCCGTGCTTGCATATAATCCTGCAAGATAATCGTAGCTGAAATTTCATCCA
This sequence comes from Alloprevotella sp., assembly GCA_045121635.1. Taxonomy (GTDB): domain Bacteria; phylum Bacteroidota; class Bacteroidia; order Bacteroidales; family Bacteroidaceae; genus Alloprevotella. Next base: position 24,343 of record JBGVGJ010000041.1, read on the forward strand.
CAAGTGCTTTATCCCTGCGACGCTTCATACCTAAACCGCCGTCAATCATTGCTTGATGGGCAAGCACAGAGGTGAAGCGTTCGTCGTAGAAATCAATAGGAATATTGGGCAGCGCCTTGCGCAACTCACCAGCAAAACAACGCACGCGTTGCTGATTTTCGGAGGGTTGTCCGTTGGGTTGCGTGGGAAGTCCAATAATGAAGCGCTCCACCTCTTCCTTCTTACAATAGTCCGTCAGAAAGCGAAGCAATTCCTTTGTATCTACCGTGCAAAGTCCATTGGCAATAAGTTGCAAAGGGTCACTCACAGCAATTCCCGTGCGCTTCTTGCCGTAGTCAATGGAAAGCAATCGTGGCATAATAATGAGGTTTTGAGGTTTTAGGTTATAAGGTTTTGAGGTACTACCCCATCCGCATGGTTCTTAACCCCTAAAAGCGGAGCGCCCTTATAACCAATGACCTTACTTAATATATTCAGCACCACCCATGTAAGGCTGAAGCGCCTTAGGAATGCGGATACCTTCGGGAGTCTGATTGTCTTCAAGAAGTGCCGCTACGATGCGAGGGAGTGCAAGTGCAGAACCGTTGAGCGTGTGGCAAAGTTGAATCTTCTTATCAGCATTGCGGAAACGACACTGGAGACGGTTTGCCTGATAAGCGTCAAAGTTAGAAACAGAACTTACTTCCAACCAACGCTGCTGCGCTTCAGAATATACTTCGAAGTCAAAGCAAGTAGCAGCCGTGAACGACATGTCGCCACCACAGAGGTGAAGAATGCGGTAAGGCAATTCCAACTTCTGAAGCAAACCTTCTACATGCGCCAACATTTCCTTGTGACTTTCAGCAGAGTGTTCGGGAGTATCGATGCGCACAATCTCAATCTTTGAGAACTCATGGAGGCGGTTCAAACCACGAACATCCTTACCATAAGAACCTGCTTCGCGGCGGAAACACTGTGTGTAAGCACAGTTCTTGATGGGCAATTCCTTTTCGTTGAGAATCACATCGCGATAGATATTTGTCACGGGCACTTCTGCCGTAGGAATCAAGTAGAGGTCATCAGCTGTGCAGTGATACATCTGGCCTTCCTTGTCGGGCAACTGACCTGTGCCGTAACCAGAAGCAGCATTTACCACCGTGGGGGGCATTACTTCGGTGTAACCCGAATTGCGTGCTTCGTCAAGGAAGAAGTTAATCAACGCGCGCTGCAATTGTGCGCCCTGACCGATATAAACGGGAAAACCAGCACCTGTAATCTTCACACCGAGGTCAAAGTCGATGAGGTTGTACTTCTTCGCAAGGTCCCAGTGGGGAAGCATTTCGGGGTTGGGAGCAGCTGTTTCGTCAACGGCGGGACCACCTGTCTTCACCACCACATTATCTTCTGCAGAACGACCTTCGGGCACTTCAGCATAGGGCAAGTTGGGGATGGTATAGAGTTGGAGTTTGAGTTGTTCAGCAGCTTCTGCCATCTGCGCTTCAAGCGCCTTTGCCTGCTCCTTAATATCAGCCACCTGCTGCTTTGCCGCTTCAGCCTCTTCCTTCTTGCTTTCCTTCATCAAGCCACCAATGCTCTTTGAGAGCGCATTCACTTGTGCCAAAAGCGCATCAAGTTCTGTCTGCGCAGTCTTACGGCGGTTATTGATTTCAAGCACCTTCTCAACAGCCTCAGCAGCACCAGCAAAATGCTTCTTTTTCAAACCGCGAATCACGGCTTCTTTGTCGTCCAATATTTGTTTAATCGTAAGCATAATCTATTTTCAAATTTTAGTTTGTGTTATTCTTGGCAAAGTTAGAAAAAAACGTCGGGACAAGCGAAGTTTTTTAAGAATATCTGTTTCAAAATCAAAAATAGCGGTAAACTACACCCGCACACACGGCAAAATTTTTCCCCGATTCTACGCACGAGAAAAACTAAACCACTTGTTGTGAAAACTATTAGTAACATAAAAAAAATTATTAGTAACATAATTTAAAATACATTACTAATAATTTTCGGGTAGTTTAACCCACAGATTACTAACGCTATTCCAATGCAAAAAATTATTACATTTTTTTGCACCAAATCACACGTATTTTTACACCAATTTGAAGCGGATGCGGAAAGACTTCTTCTCCTCATCCCAATTCGTACCGAGCAGTGTAAAAGTGCCAATCTCCGAGGTGTTAGATACGTGTGCGCCGATGCAAGCACAGACATCATAATCCCCCACGCGCACAAGGCGGATGGTGTCAGAGGCATCAGCGGGCAACTTCTCCAAACAAACTTCCGCAGGTACTTCATGGATGGAAACGTATTCCACCGTCACGGGCAAAGCCGACTTAATCACTTCATTTACTTTGTCCACAATCTCCTGCACTTCCGCTTCCGACGGACACACAGGGAGGTCGTAACTCACCTTCGACTTCTTGCGCTCGATATGTGCGTTGCGCGAACGCGGACATCCGAAGCGGCGCACCATAGTTTGGTTCAAAATGTGTTCAGCAGTGTGCATGGGCGGATGTTCCGCCTTGTTATGCTCATTGAGTTGGGGAGTTTCGTTCATAGGTTCTAATAATTTTGTATGCTGAAAAATTAAAGTTAGCGGAGGCGTTCTTCTGCCATTTGGTGTGCCATACTACGAGCTGGTTTCCCTGTTTCCGTCATGGGAAGTTCAGAAACACGAAGGAAATGCTTGGGCACTTCGTAGCGAGTGACGCTTGTGATGCAAAGTCGGTGGAGTTCTTCTACCGTGAGGTCTCCTGTGTAGAGCATCGTGAGTGCTTGACCGAGGCGTTCGTCTGTTACATAAGTGAGCTGGAAGGGGAAGGGAATGACTTCTGACAACTTGCGCTCCAATTCCTCAATCTGAAGTTTTACACCACCTGAGCAAACGACGTTATCACGCCTACCCAATACGCGGAAACGCCCGTCGGGAAGCAATTCCACAAGGTCATTTGTCACTAACGGAGCGTCCGTCGTGAGGGAGTCGGAAATAACCAAGCAACCCTCGGTGTCTTGACTGAGCGCAACTCCTTCAAGTGGCGAGAAGTGTGTTTCGGGATGCGCCCCATTGACGCGACGCAACGCTATGTGCGAGAGGGTTTCCGTCATGCCGTAAGTAGCGTACACACTGCCAGGCAAAGACTTTGCCATTTGTTCTACACGCTCGGGCAATGCTCCACCTCCGATGATGATATGCGACACGCCTTTAATTATTTGTAGCGCATGCTCATCTGCTAATATTTCTGCCAATTGGTGGGGAGTAATTGCCAACAGGGTTTGAGCGCCCAAACGACTTTCATCAAAATCTTTTAGTGGATTTGAAGAGGGAGTCACCACCTCCATACGCATGTTGCGCTCCAAGGCTCTTACCACCATCATCTTCCCCGCGATATAATCCACAGGGAGACAAACGAGCGCCACATCCTGCGGTTTTAACCCAAGCACATCATTCGTGCGTCGCGCACTTGCTAACATGCGCGATTTTTCAACAAGCATCCGTTTAGGAGTGCCCGTTGAACCCGAAGTTTGCACTTCTATATGTGCATCCGAATCTTGGAACGACGCGATAAAATCCGCTACCTGTTGTTGCATATTAAAAGTATAAAAGGAAAAAGGAGAAAGGAGAAAGGTGCTAACGCAGTTAATGTCCCGCATGGGCATTTTTCCTTTCTCATTTCTCCTTTCTCATTTAATCCCACTTCGTGGTCTTTTCCTCCTTCGCACCTCGGCAATTCAAGCGAGCTTGATTGCACTCGGTTTGGCGTCGGTTCTCCTTTCTCATTTTATATTTACAAAGTTTTTACTTCAACGCATCAAGGTTCTGCTGATTGTAAATCTGCTTACCTTCAGAAGTGTAGATGTATTCGAGGCGTGCAGCGTAAGCCTTTTCAATCTTACCACGAACCATCTTCATCGTACTGTTAATCATCTGATTCTGTTCAGTGAAAGGTTCTGCAAGCACAGCAAAGGTTGCGGGCAACCAGCGTTCGGGGAACATTGTTTCAAATTCGCCACCCTTCTTAAAGACATTGATTTGCTTTTCAATTTCACCAATAGCCGCCTTACGACCTTCCTCTGTTTCGAGTGTCAATCCCTGGTGTGCGATGTGACGGAGGAGACGTTCCTTGTTGGGAACTACAAGCGCAGTGGTGTAAGCCGACTGGTTGTTGTAAAGCATGATTTGGTCGATGCAAGAAGAGTGTTCAACGAGCGCTTCTTCAATGCCTTCGGGACTATACTTCTCGCCGTCGCTACCAATAAGCAAACTCTTGAAGCGACCCTTTACATAAAGGAGATTTTCCTTTGACATGTAACCCAAGTCACCGGTGTAGAGGTAACCATCCTTCACAGTTTCAGCAGTAGAAGTGGGGTTCTTCCAATAACCAGCCATGACATTTTCGCCCTTCACTACGATTTCACCCATTTCACCTACGGGGAGTTCCTTGCCGTCCGCCATAATCTTGATTTCAATGGGACTTACGAGCTTACCACTTGAACCAAAGCGGTAGCGGTCGGGACCGTTAGACGAAATTACGGGAGTTGCTTCTGAAAGACCGTAACCCTGGAACATGGGCATACCGATACCCATATAGAACTTCTGAAGGTCCTTGTCGAGAAGTGCGCCACCGCCGATGAAGAAGCGCATTTCGCCACCGAAGTTCTCACGCACCTTTGAGAAGAGAATCTTGTCGAACAACTTCACCATGGGAGCGAGGAGATAACGCCAACCCTTGAAGTCGAGGTTTGAGTCGCCGTTGTAAATCTGTGACACCTTGAGCGCAAACTTAAAGAGGCGCATTGTACCCTTACCCTTCGCACGAATACCGTTCTCAATATTCTTCTTAAATGTCTTTGCCAACGCAGGCACAGAAAGGATGAAGTGGGGCTTCACTTCCTTAATATTAAGAGGAATATTCTTGAGCGTTTCAAGAGGTGTACGACCAACCTGAACAGTTGCTGCTGTAGCACCGCGAGACATCATGATGTAGAAACCTACAACGTGTGCGAAGCAGTGGTCGAGGGGAAGAATGATGAGCGTACGCCAAGTTTCGTCGATATGAACGAGTGTCAATGACTGCTCAACGTTAGCTGTATAGTTGCGGTGCGTCAACACTACGCCCTTTGGGTCAGCTGTAGTACCAGATGTGTAAGTAATTGTTGCGTAGTCGTCATTCTGCAAAGAGTTAGCCACGCTGAGGAATTCCTCCATCGTGTGTGTCTTCAAGAATTCGTCACCCATTGCAAACACTTCGTCTACAAGGATTTCCTTGTCCTGAAGTTCGCCACAATTATCAAGTACGATAATCTTTTCAACGGCATCCAACTGATCCTTGATGGCACGCACCTTCTTCAACTGAGTGCCTGAAACCATTACGAACTTCACATCGCCGTGCTTCAAGCGGAAAAGCAAGTCGCTGCTTTCTTCCAACTTGATAGAGAGGGGCACATTGATGGCACCAGCATAGAACATTGCCAATTCACCAATTACCCAAAGGTTGCGACCTTCTGAAAGGAGCGCCATTGTGTCGCCCTTCTTCACGCCAAGTGCTTGAAGACCGGCACCAAGACGGTACACCTGTTCCTTAACCTGAGCGTAAGTTGTGGGTTCAAACTTCTTACCCGTTTTTTCAAGCAAGAAGGTATTCTGCGCATACTTCTTGACAGAAGCCTCAAAGAGGTCAACGATTGTATTCTTCATACAGTATGTTTTTAGTTTGTAAATGCTATCCCAAAACCCTAAGTTCGCCAATATGAAGAAGTTTGACAAATCATGGGGTTTCAAAAATCGGGTGCAAAGGTACGACTTTCTACACAATTTTCTAATTTTTGTGCATAAAAAGTTAATTTTTGCAAAAGAAAAACCCAATTCTGCTTTATCAAATAAGCAAAATGGAGTAATTTTGCAGAGATTATGGGATGTTGTTCCCACTCATATAATTATAAAGACTACAATGAAGGTTTCATTATTCAAGAACATTGCAGATATTTTGAAGTCGTCCATGCTTAGCGGCGTATGCGTGGGCATTGCTGGTTTTGGTTACCTCGCCACTCGCGATATAGTCGGAAGCATCCTCTTCGCCTTCGGACTTTTGGCAGTAATCAACTACCGCCTTCGCCTCTACACAGGTTTTGCTGGTTTCATCAAGCGCAACGAAGTGCCCCACCTCATCCTCGTGCTCTTTGGGAACATCATCGGTTGCTTGCTCGTAGCACTTTTAGCGCGCACTTCTCCCCAGCCCCTCCAAGAAGCCGCACAATCCATTCTTGAAGGTCGCCTCGCCGTTGGTCCTTTGCGTGGAGGTCTGCTTGCCGTTGGTTGCGGATTCATTATGACGACCGCCGTAACCTTTGCGCGCAAGGGCAATGTGCTCCCCACCCTCTTCGGTGTGCCCCTCTTCATTGTCTGTGGTTTCCCCCACTGCGTGGCCGACGCTTTCTATTACCTCACCGTCCCCACCGAATTCATCTTTGCAAACATCGGCGATGTCCTCTGCTTTTATGTTGCCATCGTCCTTGGCAACTTTATCGGTTGCAACTTCTACCGCATTGTGACTGGAGCAAGTGCGTAGCACTCAACATTCAGTCATCTTTTCGACTCTGAAAAATTAAGAAAAAAGCAAAATAAAGTTGACGTTAACAAGTGTTAACTGATTTGCATTTCGATTAGAAATTTTGTATCTTTGTACTACGGAAGTGGAGATGCCCCCAAACAGCAGGGACATTTCCACTTTTTGCATTCAAAAAGTCTCTTATTAAGAGTAAAAAAATAAGTATTATTGATTTAACAAGGTGACTTATCGTTGCGACAAAGTTACTTATCGTTTCACTGAGAATAGATATTGTTGTAAAATTAAGCGACCCGAATGTTAATATGTGTTAAAGTTTTATGCAAAAAATGAGGAAAAATGAAGACAAATTGAGGCGATTTTTATACATCATACGCAGGCATGGTAATACAAGAACAAAAAAAAGAGTAAATTAAATAAGATTACAGCGCCACATACCTTTGAAAGAAGTTATGCTATATTAAAATAATTAAGTAACTTTGCGGATGCTAATTATTGACCTTTTACATAATTACTAAATAGACATGACTAAATTTCCGAAACTCGTAGACGCTATTATTGATGGTATACAGGAAAAGAAGGGCCGCAGCATCGTGGTTTGTGACCTCACAAAGTTTGATACTGCCCCCGCACAATACTTCGTGGTTTGCACAGGCAATACGCCCCAGCAGGTGGATGCTATTGCAGACTCTGTAGAAGAATTTGCACGCAAGCAGGCGGGTGAAAAGCCTGCAACGGTAGCAGGTTTGAACAATGCCATTTGGGTGGCTGCCGACTACGGCACGGTTATGGTGCACATCCTTGTACCCGATGCGCGTGAGTTCTACGACATCGAGAACATTTGGGCAGACGCCAATATTACGGAAATTCCTGACCTTGATTAACCAGACAAGGTTTTAAGGTTATAAGATTATAAGGTCGCTTCGCTTTTAGGTTTTAAGCATTGTGCACCTTATAATAGTTGACAAATAAACAAGGTACGAGTAGACGAGTAAGTGTGCTGGATAGCGCTCTCTGGACTTCAATCCGAACGGTACTACTCACTCCTCACTTCTAACTCATAACTTACGCAATTTATGCCAATTCCCCAACAACCCCAACAGGGAGGTGAGAAGCCCAAGATGCCACGCTTCAACCTCAGTTGGATATACATCATTGCCATCGGTGCGCTCATCTATATGATTTATAGTGGTGGTGACGCTACGGGTGGTATCAACAAAGAAATCAGTTATTCAGAATTTAAGACCTACGTCCAAAAGGGTTACACCAATGATATTGTGGTGAATAAGACGGACGGACAGGTGAGTCTTGTAGTCCTTGGCAAACACATTCAAGAAGTATTTAAGCAGAATGTGGACCAAACGGGTAAACACCCCACCCTCTCGGCGCGCTACCCCAGTCCTGACAAGGTAGATGCCTTCTTGGACAGTGTGGGTTATAAGGGCAAAGTGACCTTTAAGGAAGAGAGCGGTTGGCTGATGAGCATCCTCGGCAGCATCTTGCCCATCTTCTTGTTCATCGGTCTGTGGTACTTCATCATGAAGCGCATGAGCGGAGGTGCAGGCGGCGGTGGCGGCATTTTCAATGTCGGCAAGAGTCGCGCTCGCCTCTTCGACAAGGGTTCTGCAGAAAAGCATGTCACCTTTGCCGACGTTGCGGGTCAGGAAGGTCCTAAGCAGGAAGTCAAGGAAATTGTGGACTTCTTGAAGAATCCCCAGAAGTACACCGAACTTGGTGGTAAGATCCCCAAGGGCGCCTTGCTTGTAGGTCCTCCGGGAACGGGTAAGACCCTCCTCGCAAAGGCTGTTGCTGGTGAAGCGGACGTTCCCTTCTTCTCACTCGCTGGTAGTGACTTCGTAGAAATGTTTGTCGGTGTGGGAGCGAGTCGTGTACGCGACCTCTTCGCAAAGGCGAAGGAGAAGTCTCCCTGTATCATCTTCATCGATGAAATTGACGCCATCGGACGTGCCCGCGGTAAGAACCCCTCGTTCAATCAGAACGACGAGCGCGAAAGTACGCTCAACCAGTTGCTCACGGAGATGGACGGTTTTGGCAACAACTCTGGTGTCATCATCCTTGCGGCTACCAACCGCGTAGAAATTCTTGACGAGGCATTGCTTCGTGCGGGACGTTTCGACCGTCAGATTCACGTAGAACTCCCCGACCTTCAGGAGCGCATCGCCATCTTCGGCGTGCACCTCAAGCCCTTGAAGAAGGAAGAAAATCTCGACATCGACTTCTTGGCGCGTCAGACTCCTGGTTTCTCGGGCGCCGACATTGCCAACGTCTGCAACGAAGCCGCCCTCATTGCGGCGCGTCACAATAAACCCGTTGTGTCAAAGCAAGATTTCCTTGATGCTGTTGACCGTATTATTGGTGGGTTGGAAAAGAAGACCAAGGTAATGACCAAGGCAGAAAAACGCACCATTGCTATTCACGAAGCTGGTCATGCAAGTGTTTCATGGCTTTTGGAACATGCGAATCCTCTCGTTAAGGTAACGATTGTTCCCCGCGGTCAAGCACTTGGTGCAGCTTGGTACCTTCCCGAAGAGCGCACCATCACAACCAAGAATCAAATGCTCGACGAAATCTGTGCAACCCTCGGTGGTCGTGCCGCAGAAGAACTCTTTACTGGCAACATTTCTTCGGGTGCGCTCAACGACTTGGAGACAGTTACAAAGCGTGCTTATGGTATGGTGGCTTACTTGGGTATGAGCGACTCGCTTTCTAACCTCTGCTACTATAACAATCAGGAGTATGGTTTCACTAAGCCTTATTCTGACCACACCGCAGAAAAGATTGATGCGGAAGTGAGCAAACTCATTCAAGCACAATACGAGCGTGCGAAGCGCTTGTTGAGTGAGAATGCAGAGAAGCATGCACAGCTCGCCAACCTGCTCTGCGATAAGGAAGTCATCTTTACCGAAGATGTTGAGAATATCTTTGGCAAGCGCCCCTGGAAGAGTCGCGCCGATGAGATTCTTGAAGAAGAGCAAAAGACAGAAACTGAACATCCCCTCACCGACCGTACCGATGAACTCGAAGCCGTCAAGCAAATGATTGAGGAAGAGCGCAAGCAAGCGGCAGAACAAGATGCTATTGCTGAATAGTTTATAGTATCTATAGAACTATAGTGACTATAACTTCTATAATTATTACAACTTTTAACGAATGAAAAACTTCATCATCCGCGCCATTACAGGCCTCACTTTTGCGGCTGTGCTTATTGGTAGCATTCTTTATGGTCCCGTGTCGCTCATCCTGATTTTTAGTATTGTAGCAGCATTAACGATTTGGGAATTTGGCACCATTGTCAATAATCATGCGGGCGCAAGTATGAACCGCTTGATTAACGCAGCGGCAGGTTTTTACCTCGTATTTGCTGTAGGGTGGTACCAATTGGGAGCAATCCCTGCGAGTAATTTTACGCCTTACTTGCTCACACTCATCTATTTGCTTGTAAGCGAACTCTATCGTCAGGAAGAAAATCCCTTGAAGAACTGGGCGTATGCCTTTGCTGCGCAAATGTACATTGCATTGCCCTTTGCCTTGCTCTCTGTCTTGGGATTGAACTACGATAGTTTCACCGACACTATGCGCTACGACTTCATCTTCCCCCTCTCTGTCTTCATCTTCCTTTGGATGAGCGACACGGGAGCCTACCTCTTCGGAAGTTTATTGAGTCGTTACTTCCCCGCAAAACTCTTCCCCCGCATTTCTCCCAAGAAGTCATGGGTAGGTAGCATTGGTGGAGGACTTCTCTGCTTTGCAGCGGCATGCGGCATCTATGCGTATGAACCTGCTTACATGGAACTTTGGCAATGGTTAGGTTTGGCCTTCACCGTGTGTGTATTCGGCACATGGGGTGACCTTGTTGAAAGTCTCTTGAAGCGCCAAGTGGGCATCAAGGACAGCGGAAACATTCTCCCCGGTCATGGTGGACTCCTTGACCGCTTCGACTCTTCTCTCCTCGCAATTCCCGCCGCCGTAGTATATATATATATGGTGTGCCAATAAAGAAACGACACTAAGAATCACTTAATATTTTATCCATAACGCTTATGAAAAAAGGACTTTCACAGGCAGGTAAGTGCATGATTTTGGCACTTTCACTGACTTCGGCAGTTCCAACTGTAGGTGTTGCTATCGACAAGGCAGAAGTTGCCAGCGTACAGCAACAACAGATTTCTCGTGTGCAGATGATCAACCCCACAACGGTTGAAGTCATCTTCGCTAATGGACAGACGATGACATTTGACTTCTACGGTCAAAACATCTTCCGCGTGTTCCAAGACAATGCGGGCGGTATTATCCGCGATCCCAAGGCGAAACCTGAAGCACAAATTCTCGTGAACACACCGCGCCGTGCTGTAGGTGGTGTAACGGTAAAGGAAGAACAAGGTTTCTACTCTATCGCAACCCCTCGCATTGATGTTAAACTCTGCGCAAAGTCAGGTTTGATGAGCGTTTACGATTGCGCTACTGGTGAGTGCGTAATCGAAGAAGTTGCTGCAAAGGAATTTACAGAAAAGAAGACTACAATCACACTCGCTGGTCGTGCTGACGAATACTTCTACGGCGGTGGTGTGCAGAACGGTCGCTTCTCTCACAAGGGCAAGCAGATTGCTATCGAAAACTCTAACAACTGGGTTGACGGTGGTGTTGCAAGTCCCACGCCCTTCTACTGGTCTACAAAGGGCTACGGCGTAATGTGGCACACTTTCAAGAAGGGTACTTACGACTTCGGTTCAAAGGCTGCTGACAAGGTGGTGCTTTCTCACGAAGAAAACTACCTCGATGTATTCTTCATGGTAAATGCGACTCCTCAGGACCTCCTTGGCGACTTCTACCAACTTACGGGTAACCCCGTGCTCCTTCCCAAGTTCGGTTTCTACATGGGTCACTTGAATGCCTACAACCGCGACTACTGGACAGAAGTAGAAAAGCCTCATCGTTACCCCATGGCATACGAAGACGGCAAGCAGTATAACGAAAGTCAGAAGGACAACGGCGGTATCAAGGAAAGTTTGAACGGCGAACTTCCCGGCAACTACCAGTTCTCTGCGCGTGCAGCACTCGACCGCTATTTGGACAACGACCTTCCCCTCGGTTGGTTCCTTCCCAACGACGGTTACGGAGCAGGTTACGGTCAGACTGAAACACTTGACGGTAACATCCAAAACCTTAAGGAATTCGGTGACTACGCTCGTGCAAAGGGTGTAGAAATCGGTCTTTGGACACAGAGTGACCTTCACCCCAAGGAAGGTATTGAAGCTCTCCTCCAGCGCGACATTGTTAAGGAAGTGCGCGACGCAGGTGTTCGCGTATTGAAGACAGACGTGGCTTGGGTTGGTGCAGGTTACAGCTTCGGTTTGAACGGTGTTGCTGACGTAGGTCAGATTATGCCCTACTACGGTAGCAATGCACGCCCCTTCATCATCTCTCTCGACGGTTGGGCTGGCACACAGCGCTACGCAGGTATCTGGAGTGGTGACCAAACAGGTGGCGAGTGGGAATACATCCGCTTCCACATCCCCACATTTATTGGTTCAGGTCTTTCTGGTCAGCCCAATATCACAAGCGACGTTGACGGTATCTTTGGCGGTGTAAACATCCCCGTGAATGTTCGCGAATACCAGTGGAAGACTTGGACTCCAATGGAACTCAACATGGACGGTTGGGGTGCTAATCCAAAGTATCCTCAGGCACTTGGCGAACCCGCTACTTCTATCAACCGTTGGTACATGAAGCTTAAGGCTGCGCTTATGCCTTACGCTTACAGCATTGCCCGCGAAGCTGTTGACGGCAAGCCCATGATTCGTGCTATGTTCTTGGAATATCCCAATGAATACACACTCGGTGTAGCTACACAATACCAGTACCTCTTTGGTCCTTCATTCCTCGTTGCTCCTATTTATAAGGACACTAAGATGGACGAAAAGGGTAACGACATCCGCAACGGTATCTACCTCCCCGAAGGAACTTGGGTAGACTATTTCAATGGCGATGTTTACGAAGGCGGTTGCATCATCAATAACTACGATTGTCCCCTTTGGAAGCTCCCCGTATTCGTTAAGGGCGGTTCAATTATCCCCATGAACAAGCCTCACAACACTCCCATGGAGGTGGCAAACAACTGGCGCGGCTATGAAATCTACGCAACAGAAGGCGCTACTTTCAACGAGTATGACGACGACGGTAAGACTCAGGAATACCTCTACGGTCGTAACACAACGACTCCCATCTCTACTACTGTAGAAGGCAAGAAACTCACTATCAACATCGGTGCAACAACTGGCGACTTTGAAGGTTTCAACCCCAACAAGGCAACAGAAATTCGCATCAACGCTACTGCAGCTCCCAAGAAGGTGGTGCTCAAGGTAGGTAAGAAGAAGATTAACCTCAAGGCTGTTGCTGAAGTGAAGGATTTGGAAACACATCACAATTTTTATTGTTTTGAAGAAGCGCCCAACCTCAATCAGTTTGCGACTCCCGGTAGCGAATTTGCGAAGGAAGTTATCACGAAGAACTCACAGATTGTTATCTTCCTCGCTAAGTACGACATCACAGCAAGCGACTTTGAAATCCTCGTTGACGGCTTTGAATTCAAACCCGCAGACCACTTGAAGAAGAGTCACGGCACTCTCGCTGCTCCCAAGGTGAACTTCACAGAAGAAAACATCAAGCCTTACGATCTCGCTCCCTCTTGGGAAAAGGTTGAGAACGCTGACTTCTACGAAGTGGAATTCCAGGGCATGCGTTATTCTACTATCACAGATTTGAGTCTCAACTTTGAAGCACTCGAAGCTGAAACTGCTTATGAATTCAAGGTGCGTGCCGTAAATGCTGATGGCGCTTCTGAATGGACTACAGCGAAGGCAACAACGCTTTCTAATCCTCTTGAATTTGCTATCCAGGGCATCAAGGCTACTGTTACTTGCGAAGACCAACCCGGTCAGACTATTGCGAAGCTCTTCGACTTCGACATGAAGAGTGGCTGGCATACTAAGTGGGGTAAGGGCGAAGCTGTTCCCTTCGACATGGTTATCGACCTCCGCACACTCAACCAGCTTGACCGCTTCGAATACTACCACCGCGAAGATGGCGGTAACGGTACAATCCTCGAAGGTACTATCGCTTACAGCTCTGACAAGCAGAATTGGAGTGAACCCGAAGCATTCTCATGGCCTCGCCTCGGCGCTATGGTTACTCACACATTCAAGGGCAACCCCACTGCGCGTTACATCAAGATTTCTGTAACCAATGCTGTTGGTAACTTCGGTTCTGGTCACGAATTGTATGTTTACAAGGTAGAAGACACTGAAAGTGTACTCCAGGGAGATATCAACCGCGACAAGCGCATTGACGATAACGACCTCACTTCTTACATGAACTACACAGGTCTCCGCACTATCGATGGTGACTTCGACTATGTAAGTATTGGTGACGTGAACGCAAACGGTCTTATCGACGCCTTCGACATCTCTGTAGTTTCTACAGAACTCGATGGTGGCGTACGCGCTTCTAACGTAAAGGTTGCCGGTAGCCTTGAACTCACCCCCAGCACTAACGCTTACAAGGCGGGTGACATTGTTGAAATCAAGGTAAGTGGTAAGGACCTCAACGCAGTGAACGCACTCGGTTTCGGTCTCCCCTACAACACTGCTGAATTCGAATATGTGGGCGTAGAACTCGTAGGTATGAAGAATATGGTGAATCTCACTTACGACCGTCTCCACTCTAACGGTCAGAAGGCACTCTACCCCACTTTCGTAAACCGTGGTAACAACTTCCTTCTCGACAATGGTTCTAACCACCTCTTCACTATCAAGTTTAAGGCGAAGAAGGCAGGTAAGTTCAACCTCAAGGCTGTTGACGGCATCCTCGTTGACCGCAACCTCGGTACTGTAACATTCTAAACCCTGCGTTACTCATTACGAAGTGACACAGCAAGAACATAAGAAAGACCGCTCCTTTTTCCATTGGAGCGGTCTTTTATTATATTCAATTGATGCTTGGTAATAACATCAAGAGAAAGGGAAAACTAATAGGGAGATATTTTAAAGTAAGTCCGACTTAATTTGAAATATCTCCCTATTAAATTAAAATACAAAGGACTATTTATTTAGCAACCTCACCCTATCCTCTCATCCAAAGGATATAAGCAAGTGAAACTACACTGATAATTACCCAAAGCAGGACACCCAATTTCAAAGGTCTTACGCCGACCGCCTTAATCTTGTCTATAGAGAGCGAAGCGCCGATAAAGAACATTGTAAGTATTAAGCACTTACGCGCTATTCCTGAAATAAAAATTCCGACCTCTGGCACACGCTCCAGCAAATAGGTGTTGAGCAGCATTGCAACTACAAACCAAAGGATAAACCAAGGAATAGAGACCTTCTGTTGCTTGTTCTTAAACAGTAATGCCAACACAAGCGCCAGGGGAATAATCCAAAGTGCACGCGTCAATTTAATAGTTGTCGCCACCTGCAACGCTTCTTCTCCATAAGCACTTCCAGCTCCTACTACAGAACTTGTGTCGTGAATAGCTATTGCTGCCCACATTCCAAATTCTTGTTGCGACAGGTTTAACCAATGCCCTAAAATGGGGAATAGGAAAAGAGCGATTGCATTAAGAATGAAAACAGTAGCTAATGCCACCGACATATCGCTATCCTTTGCCTTAATCGTGGGACCAACCGCAGCAATCGCACTACCGCCACAAATCGCGGTTCCCGAACTTATTAAATAAGCGGTAGACTTATTCACACCTATATATTTAAGTCCAAGAAAGACGCCCACCACCATCGTGCCAACCACAGAGACAATCGTAAACAACATTCCTTCCCCTCCCGAAGCCAACGACTCTTGAAGGTTCATGCCAAACCCAAGTCCTACGACACTATACTGCAATAGTTTCTTCGAGGCAACTTTATTAAAATTGGTATAAGTAGGTCCACAAATTAAAGCAAACAATAGTCCCAAGAACAACACCATTGGTGCAGTAACATCCCTCGTAACAAATTGCATTTCAGGGATATAATCAAGTCCTAACAGGAGCACCACACCAATTACATTGCCGATGTAAAGTTCGTTCCTATATTCACGAATAGATTTAATCATAAGCCGTCTCATTTTGATGGAGCAAAAGTAGTATTTTAAAGGAGAACTGACAAGTGTCACAAGCACAAAACCTGAAGTTCCTAATATAGAAAATGCCTTTGCAAGAGGGATTTTGTGAAAATATTAAGTTAAATTTGCAGTCATGAAGTGGGACGCTCCCCCCCCAATCCACTAAAAACTTTTACACAAAAAAATAACAACGATTATGAAGAAGTTTATCCTCCCCCTCCTCTTGTTTGGATTCTCTACAGTAGCAACAGCACAGATTGATTTGTTGAGCAAACTTTCAGGCGCAGTTAAGTCTTCATCGTCTTCAAACAGCAGTCAAGACGACGCACTCACATCTGGCCTCTCAAGTCTTTTGAGTTCGGTGCTTGGCAACTCTACACTCAGTGCCAACGATGTTCAGGGCACTTGGCGTTACAAGGGTGTTGACTGCGTGTTTGAAACCGAGAATGTATTGATGAAGGCTGGCGGTGAAGCTGCTGCTACAAAGGTGGAGACAAAGATTAACGACGCTCTCAAGAAATTTGGTGTCAACAGCGAAGCACTCGCATTTACCTTTAACGCTGACAACAGTTTCACGATAACTGTGAAGGGACGCACCGTGAAGGGTACTTATGCGCTTGATTTGGAAAACAAGAAGATTACCCTCAGTTACCTTAACGGCGTAGGTACGATTACTCCCCAGATTGTGAAGAATGGCACCACCATGAGCCTCCTCTACGATGCCGACAAGTTCTTCAAGTTCTTAACAAGCATCTCTGCCGTTTCTAACAACGCCACGGTAGCATCTCTTAACGCCCTTCTCAAATCTTACGATGGGTTACTCATCGGTATGGAGTTGCAGAAGTAGATAAATGCCCCTAAACTATCCAAAAAGTATCTTTCATCACATTTTTAAAGTCACTCATCGCACGAATTTTCATAACTAACCCAATCCTAATTTGTGAGATTAGTGGCGAAACCACATCCACTATGAAAAGAAACTTGCTTCCCGCTGCCCTTCTCGCAGCGGCAACACTCCTCACCGGTTGCGGTGCTACATCACCCATGCTTTCAGGTATGGGCAATCAGTCTGTAACAACACAAACTACAACCTCTTCACAGACCTCAGACCTCGTAGGTTCTGGACTTGAAAAACTTCTCGGTTCGCTCCTCGGAGGTTCTACGCTCAGTCAGCAGAGCATCGTTGGCACATGGAACTACAAGAGTGCCGATTGCGTGTTTGAATCTGAAAATTTCCTGCTCAAAGCAGGTGGTGAAGTAGCAGCTACAAAGGTTGAAGAAAAGGTAAATGCGGCGCTCACAAAGTTGGGTTTCACAGGCGACCAAATCACCTTCACATTCCATGCCGACTACACTTACTCTGCAACCATTAAGGGACGCACCATCCAGGGTACCTATACCCTCGACCTTGAAAACAAGAAGATGACGCTCACCTACCTCAACGGTGTAGGAACCATCACTCCTCAAATCGCTTTGACGGGTAATACACTCAGCCTCCTCTACGACGCAGACAAACTCCTGAAGTTCCTCACGACAATCTCTGCCGTGTCTAACAATTCTACCCTAACATCACTTAACACGCTCCTCCAATCTTACGATGGTATGCTCATCGGAATGGAGTTGCAGAAGTAAATTTTTGTGAGTACATAAAAAATAAAACAAGCGCTTGCTCTCATTTTACAATGAAGGCAAGCGCTTATTTTTTTATACAAATAAGTTTACTAAAACTATAGAGTCTTTCAATAAATGCCCTTTTGTATGCCCAATTCAGAGTGATTAATATCCCTATTGAAGTTTGAGACGCTCTGCAACCATATACCATTTGGCTGCCTCTTTTTTGTCTTGAACACAACCAAATGCGTTTTCGTAACACCATGCCAGATTAAAGGCCGCTTGATAGTGTTTATTATGAGCAGCTTTTAGATACCACTCAAAAGCCTTTTGATTATTTCGTAGCACACCGATTCCCTTGGCATAACTCCATGCTACACAGAACTGGCACTCTGGGTTGTTTTGCTCTGCCCCCTTCATATACCAATCAAACGCCGCTTTGGGTTCTTTCTTACATCCGTAACCTTCTTGTAAGCAAAGCCCCACGGCAGAAAAAGAGGGAATATACCCTTTATTAGCAGCTTCCTGATACCAATACAATGCCTGATGCTTGTCTATTTGGCATCCAAATGCATTTTCATAACACCAAGCAAGGTTGTGGGTGGCAATCAAGTTGCCATTTTCAGCCGACTTACGATACCATTTAAAAGCCTCTACCCGGTCCTCTGCAACGCCTATTCCCTTAGCATAATTCCATGCCACTTGAAATTGTGACTCAGCATCACCATGCAGCGCTTCTCTCATATTGTAAGCGTGCCACAACTGTAACAACTTAAACTTTAGAAAGGCATAAGGATTCAGGACTCTTAAAGGCGGGAGCTTACCCTTAATCAAGATGAGACCCACTAAATAAACTACGTATCCACCTAAAGCGACGAGCAATAAGAAACCTAATGTAGGTATCAATTGAATATTAACATTCATAACCGACAACAGAAGATAAAGGGTGTGCCAAAACTATTCCTTGGCACACCCTTACTATATCATTGAATTACTTCTTCTCCGCCTTCTTACGCAACACCACTGCAGAGCGTGCGGGGAGGTAGAGTTTCAACCAACCCTTACCCTGCTGCTGAAGGAGGGGATCGTAGTTGGTGAAGTGTTCAATGGTGTCGTCAGAGAGTCCGTTACCACCGTAAGCGGGGTTGTCGGTGTTGAGCACCACATTGTAAGAACCTTCAGGTACCATGAAACCGTAACCTTCGTAAGAGCGGTCGGGCGAGAAGTTGAACACAAAGAGAAGGTCGCCACGTGAGTAAGCAAGCACCTGGTCGCCATCGTTGTGCCAGATTTCCTGCACCTTATGCTTGAGAAGTGACTTACCGCTCTTGAGGAGTGAAATCATATCACAGTCGAAGTCCCCGAGATAGTGGTAGCAGAGTTCCTTATTGTCCACCAAGTTCCACTGACGGCGCGCATACTTGTGGCTCCAACCGTTGCCCTCGCGGGGGAAGTCAATCCACTCGGGATGACCGAACTCATTACCCATAAAGTTGAGGTAACCACCGTTGATGGTAGAGGCTGTAACGAGGCGAATCATCTTGTGGAGCGCAATACCGCGGTGTGCCATGAAGTTTTCATCGCCCTTCTTGAAGTGCCAATACATATCGGCATCTACAAGGCGGAAGATGAGGGTCTTATCGCCCACCAATGCTTGGTCGTGACTCTCAGCGTAAGAGATACACTTTTCATCGGCACGGCGGTTTGTGAGTTCCCAGAAGATGCCAGAGGGATGCCAATCTTCGTCCTTCTTTTCCTTAATAATCTTAATCCAATAGTCGGGCACATTCATTGCCATGCGGTAATCGAAACCGTAACCGCCGTCCTTCACGGGCGCTGCAAGTCCGGGCATACCGCTCACTTCTTCAGCAATAGTAATGGCGTTGGGATTTACTTCGTGGATGAGCATGTTGGCAAGGGTGAGGTAACAGATTGCATTGCCGTCCTGATTGCCGTTGAAGTAGTCGCCATAACCGCAGAAGGCTTCGCCAAGACCGTGGCTGTAATAGAGCATAGAGGTTACGCCGTCGAAGCGGAAACCGTCGAAGTGGAATTCGTCGAGCCAGTACTTACAGTTAGAGAGGAGGAAGTGGATGACTTCGTTCTTACCATAGTCGAAGCAGAGGCTGTCCCAAGCGGGATGTTCGCGGCGGTCGCCGGGATAGAAGAACTGGTTGGGGTCGCCGGCAAAGTTGCCAAGGCCTTCTACTTCGTTCTTCACGGCGTGACTCTGCACGAGGTCCATGATTACGGCAATACCATTTTGATGCGCTTCATCAATGAGTTGCTTGAGCTGTTCGGGTGTACCGAAGCGGCTACTTGCTGCAAAGAATGAACTTACATGGTAACCGAAACTGCCGTAGTAGGGATGCTCCTGGATGGCCATAATTTGAAGGCAGTTGTAACCTTCCTTGATAATACGGGGAAGCACATTGAGGCGGAACTCTTCGTAAGAACCTACGCGCTCAGCATCCTGTCCCATACCGATATGGCATTCGTAGATGAGAAGCGGGTCGCGCTGGGGCTTGAACTTATTTTTCTTCCACTTATATTCTTCTTCTGGCGCCCAAACCTGTGCAGAGAAAATCTTGGTTTCTTCGTCCTGCACCACGCGACGCACCCAAGCGGGAATGCGTTCGCCACAGCCACCTTCCCAATATACCTTGAGCTTGTAGAGGTCGCCATGCTTCATAGCCTTTGAGGGGAGTTTGATTTCCCAATTACCCGACTTGGGAAGGCGCTTCATAGCATAGGCTTCGTCCTCCTGCCAATTGTTGAACTCACCAATGAGGTAAATCTTCGTTGCATTAGGTGCCCATTCGCGAAGCACCCACTGACGGGGTGTGCGGTGGAGACCAAAGTAAAGGTGACCACCTGCAAACTCTGAGAGACTGCCCTTACCGCCGGTAAGTTCGTTGAGTTTGTACATCACATGGTCATAACGACCTTGAATTGCCTCGTTGAAAGGTTCGAGCCAAGGGTCATTCTTCACGAGTTTGAGTAACGGCTGCTTCTTGGCAGCAGGTTTCTTTTTAGTTGCCATAATATTTAAGGTTAATAAGTTTAGGAGTTAGGTTTGAAGGTTATAAGGTTATGAGGGTTGGAGGGTTTAAGGTTGGAGGGTTGGGAAGTTTCGAGCGGGCGAATCCGTTGCCCCTTAACCCTTCACCGGTGAGCATTAAAATTTACAGCTCCTTGCGGCGCCCTTGTTGGAACACGCCCTTAGCAATGAGCGAACCATCCTTATTGTATTCAGAGAAAGCACCGTCGCGCTCACCCTCCACGTAAATACATTCCAAACGCTTACCATTGGCATCAATTTCTACGGCATTGCCGTGTTTGCGCCCTTCTACGAAAGTACCATTAAACTTGCTGCCATCGGCATATGTAATTGTACCCTCGCCGTGCATGAGGTTATTTTTCCACGCGCCTACGTATTCATCACCATTAGCCCAACGATAAGTGCCTTGTCCGTTGCGCTCGTTGTACTTCCACTCACCAATGTAAGTAGCACCTTCATACCATGAGTAAGTACCTTGGCCGTGTTGGTTACCCTGCAAATAATTTCCAATATATTTGTCGCCTGTTGCGAAGTTCGTAACACCTTTTCCAGAGCGTTCTCCACGAATATAATCGCCGTCATAAACATCTCCTGCTGCCGAGGTAAAACGCCCTTTTCCGTGCATTAAATCATCTGCCCATTGTCCAACATATTGCCCTCCATCGGAATAGGTATACGTACCTTTTCCTGAGCGCGAATTGTTTTCCCATTGCCCTTCATAACTAGATCCATCGCCCCAATCATAGGTGCCAAAACCATGCTTTTTATCATCCTTCCACTCACCGTTGTAGAACACACCATTTGCAAAGGTATAACACCCCTTTCCATTGCGCTCATCATCCATCCACTCACCATCATATATATCACCATTATAATAATACATGATGCCCTGACCTTCGCGAACATCACGATACCAAAGACCTACGTATTTATTATTGTCAAGATAGTAATAGGTACCACGACCATGTTGTTCATCAAATACCCATTGCCCCTCATAACGCTCACCATTGGCGTAGATGAAAGTTCCAATTCCATGGCGTTTTCCTTTTTCATACTGCCCTTCATATACATCACCATTCTTATATTGCGTCTTACCGCGACCATGAGGCTTACGTTTTGAAAGTTCGCCCGTATATTCCCCACCATCACTCTTAAAGTAGTAAGTACCTATTTCAACCTTTTGTGCGTAAGTCAGGAAAGTACACGACAACGATATAAGGATGGATATAAAAAGTCTATTCTGTATTTGCGTCATGAGTTAAGACTGTTGTAATAAGAAGTTTTTTGCACGTTCTAAGTCCTCTGGCGTATCAATACCGATAGTTTCAACATCTGTTGTACCTACCTTTATGCGATAACCCGCTTGAAGCCAACGAAGTTGCTCCAACGATTCCGCCTGTTCAAGTACACCTAAGGGCATTGAAGTAATTTCTTTAAGTACTTCGGCACGATAAGCATAAAGTCCGATATGCTTGTAGAACGTATGGTGAGAAAGCCACTCATCCTTTTCCACGCCACGAAGGTAAGGGATTACCGAACGACTGAAATAAACCGCATAGTTATTATTGTCGAGCACCACCTTCGGAGAATTGGGATTTTCAAGCGCCTCTATACCATCAGCAGGTGTAAAGGGTTTTACGAGTGTTGCAATCTGCGTATCGGCATCCGCAAAACACTGCTTAATGGTTTCAAGTTGCGAAGCCGCAATGAAAGGTTCGTCGCCCTGCACATTAACTACCACATCAAAACCTGCGCCCAACTTTTCAAGCGCTTCAAAGCAACGGTCAGTGCCACTCTTATGATGCGTACCCGTCATCACGCAACGACCACCAAAAGTATTTACACATGACTCAATACGCTCATCATCAGTAACCACATAAGCATGCTCAAAGATAGAACTTACACGCTCATAAACGTGCTGAATGATGGGTTTATCCCCTAAGATTGCAAGAGGTTTTGCGGGGAAACGGGTTGAAGCATATCGTGCCGGTATCAGTGCTAAGAATTTCATTTTTCAGAGAGGGATTTAAAAAAGTATTTTTGAGAGGATTAGTCAAAGTAAGATTCTACGTCATCATCCTCAGAGGTTGAAGAAGTAGAGGGTTGTGTCTGTGAGGAAGTTGCAAAATCAAATTCAGGTAGCGACTCGTCATTCAACTGTAAGGAATCCGCCTTAATGTCAAATGAATCACTCTGAACATATCCAAGTGTTGCATCGTTATACACCTTCTGCATGTAATTCGCCCACACGGGAAGCGCAGTTGCGGCACCCTGACCCATTGAAGTTGAGAGGAAGTGGATGTCACGCTCTTCACCACCCACCCAACATGCTGTAACAAGGTGGGGAACACAACCTACGAACCAACCGTCGGAATTGCTATTCGTTGTACCCGTCTTACCTGCTATTGGTGCCGTAAACTTATACTTGTAGCGCAAGCGTACACCTGTACCTTCATTTACTACCGCTTCAAGCATATTGAGCATCTTATAACTACTTTCCTCGCTAATAACCTCATTAAGACGCGGAGCGAACTCACTTATCACCGTACCGTTGGAATCCTCAATGCGACTCACAAGAATTGGAGCACAACGGATGCCCTTGTTTACAAATGCCGTATACGCACTTGCCATCTCAGCAACAGTAATATCACAAGTGCCAAGGCACAAGGCAAGCGTAGGATAAATCTCATTGTTCGCAATGCCAAACTCACGCAAGTACTTCGCAAGTCTTACGCCCTCGGGGTCAGATTGATACATCAATTCAGCAGTAATCCAGTTGTTACTCTGACTAAGTCCCCATTTAAGCGTAACGGGTTCGCCATAACGCGCATTACCGGTATTACGGGGCGCCCAAACTTGCTCGCCCACTTTATACTCGCGCTGAATATTAACGATCGTATCCTCCGGTAACATACCGTCCTCCATCGCCATCGCATAGACGAAAGGTTTCATTGTTGAACCAATCTGGCGACGGCCCTTTATAGCCATGTCATACTGGAAGTAGGTGTAGTTCAAACCACCCACATAAGCCTTAACATATCCTGTTGTAGGATCTATTGACACAAGACCAGTACGCAAGAACTTCTTATAGTGACGGATAGAATCCATCGGTGTCATAAGCGTATCAACAACGCCATCCCACGTAAATACAGACATTTCCACAGCAGTGGCAAACGCTTTCTTAATCTCATCCTCAGAAAATCCTGCAGCCTTCATCTTTGAGTAACGCTCGCTTTGGCGCATTGCACGATTCAGAATCTGGTTAATCTGGTCTTTGGTAAGATTCTTCGTAAAGGGGAAATTGGGATGATTACGACCATATTCAAAGTCCTTTTGCAACACATGCCCCACATGATTCACCGCTGCTTCTTCTGCATAAGCTTGCATGCGCGAATCAATGGTCGTATAGATTTTCAGACCGTCGGTATAAATATCGTAATTTTCACCGTCCTTCTTCTTATTCTTATTACACCAACCGTAGAGAGGGTCTGTTGCCCACGCCAAAGAGTCTTCATAATATTGCAGATTCTGCCACGAAGCATACTTACTACGCTTAGGTTCTTTGGCAGTCATTTTCGTACGTAGATGCTCACGAAGATAGGTGCCAAGTCCATCCTTATGGTCCGCACGACGGAAGTTGAGTTTGAGGGGTTCGTCCTTCAAATCATCAAACTGCGCCTGAGTAAGGTATCCCGAACGAACCATTTGTCCCAACACCACATTACGACGCAAACGGCAACGTTCATTATGGCGCACGGGATTGTAAAGCGAGGGATTCTTACACATACCTATGAGTGTAGCTGACTCCAAAATTGTCAGTTCAGAAGGCAATTTCCCGAAATATACTCGTGCCGCCGTTTGTATGCCGACGGCGTTGTAAAGGAAGTCAAAGTAATTGAGATAAAGCGTCAGAATCTCTTCCTTTGTGTAGCAGCGTTCCAATTCTACGGCAATAACCCACTCAATAGGTTTCTGCAAGAGACGTTCAAACGTACTTCCAGCTTTAGCCGAGTACAACTGCTTCGCCAATTGTTGTGTAATCGTACTGCCCCCTCCAGCACTTGCCTGTTGGAGCACACCACGCTTCACCACTGCACGCAACAATGCCTTAACATCAATACCCGAATGTTCAAAAAAGCGCTCATCTTCGGTAGCCACAAGAGCATTAAACATGTGGGGAGCTATTTGTTCATAATCGGCAAAAACTCTGTTCTCATTGCGCGACCATGTACCGATGAGTTTACCATCATCCGTAAAAATTTGCGAGGCATAACGGTTTATAGGATTCTGCAATTCCTCAATGTTGGGCATATACCCAATCCACCCTTTCACTACACCCACAAATGCCAAGCAAACCACAGCTATTGCTGAGAAGAAAAGGGTCCAAACAAGTATAAAGACTTTTTTACGCATTTCTGTCTACATATTTATTACGCAAACTTACAAAAAAGGTTTCTATTTAGCACCCGTGTGCCCTACAAATATTAATTTTAGTTATCAGAATTAACAAAAATATAGGGATTTACTTTGCCCGTCACTGCTCAAAAAGTAAATTTGCATGAAATTGTAACACCTATCAGAGGTAGCACCTCTATATGACCGCACAAGGATATGGAAGAATCTCAAATATATTCACAAAAGACCCTTGAATTTATCACCGTTGCGTCTGAATACTGCAAGACACTGGAACATTGTCGCGAGTTTGAGCAACACGAGTTTATTGATGTGATGCGCAACCTCCTACCAATGGTTTATCTGAAAGTGTCACTGATTGGAGAAATTGAGGAGGCTGACGGTTATAACGAACCAAAGGTCACTGAAGATGATTATAACTACGTGCGCTCCGGCGTGACTTCCATATTAGCAGAAAAAGACGACTATCTCGATGTCTTTGTTGAGGATTTCAAATACTCTGAGCAACCCATCTTGTGCACCATCTCTGAAAACTTGGCAGACATCTATCAGGCGTTGCGCAACCTCTTGGAAGTGTTCCGTTCAAATTACGAAGATGCCATGCAAGTAGCGCTTTATGATACTGTTGAAGATTTCAAACTCTACTGGGGGCAAACATTACTTAACGCACTCAAAGCACTCCACGAAGTGCGCTTTTCGGTAAAAGACTAAGCGCATGAAAACATTATTCAGAAGCACCCCTAAACAACTGATTTCGACACTTCCCAAGGTGGAATTTAAGGGAAAAATTGTAGTCGTTCACAGTCAACGAGAGGTGAAGGCGGCGGTTGATTACCTTAAGCGCCAACCCATCGTAGGAGTAGATACGGAAACGCGCCCCTCCTTCCGTCGAGGATTGGTGTATCAAGTGGCACTACTGCAAATTTCAACCCTTGACATTTGTTTCCTGTTCCGCCTGAATATGATTGGATTACCCAAAGAGGTTATTGAATTACTTGAAAGCACGGACATCCAGAAAATTGGTCTTTCGCTCAAAGATGACCTTGCTCTACTTAAACGTCGTACTCCTTTCCAACCACAGGGTTTCCTTGATCTTCAAGACTTTGTAAAAACAATGGGCATCGAGGATATGAGTTTGCAAAAACTCTATGCTAACATCTTTGGCGAAAAGATTTCAAAGTCGGCACAACTTACCAATTGGGAAAACACCGTACTCACAGAGTCGCAAAAGATGTACGCCGCCACCGACGCCTATACTACATTACGCCTTTATCTCGAACTTAGCAGTTTGAAGCAACAAGGTGCTTACAAAATCATTGAGGCAGAAGTCTCCCCATCAGTAAAAACAAATAATTAAGTTATTGTGATACAAACCCTTCAACTTCGCAGAGGCAAATCTGAAAGTCTCCGTCGCTTCCACCCCTGGATTTTCTCGGGGGCAATAACCCGTATTCCCGAAAACCTTGCAGAAGGTACACTTGTGCGAGTTGTGGATGAGAACAACAAATTCATGGCATTAGGACATTATCAAATAGGTTCTATTGCTGTGCGCGTATTGTCTTTCACAGAACGACCCATTGACGTTGCCTTTTGGGTAGAGCGATTAAGCGAAGCATTCAAGGTGCGTAGGAGCCTTGACCTCGTGCGTCCCGATAACGACATCTACCGTCTCGTTCATGGCGAAGGCGACCAGCTCCCAGGCCTCATCATTGACGTTTATGGACAAACAGCTGTTATGCAAGCCCATTCCGTTGGCATGCATTGCTGTCGCCAAGAAATTGCGGAAGCACTCATTGAGGCATGCGAGGGAGAGGTGAAGCATGTATACTACAAGTCAGAGACCACCCTACCCTACAAAGCCGACCTTCACCAAGAAAATGGATTCCTCGTGGGAGGCGATGAAACCAACGTCGCTACAGAAAACGGATTGAAATTCCACATCGACTGGTTGAAGGGACAAAAGACCGGGTTCTTCATCGACCAACGCGAAAACCGCAAACTCCTTGAGTCTTATAGTAAAGGTAAGAGCGTGCTCAACATGTTCTGCTACACAGGAGGATTCTCCATATACGCCATGCGCGGTGGCGCCACACTAGTACACTCAGTAGATAGCAGTTCGAAGGCAATTGACCTTACTCGTGCAAATGCCGAACTCAATTTCCCGGGCGACAACCGCCATGAAGCATTTGCCGAAGATGCCTTCAAATTCCTGGAAAAAGCAGGGGGCGATTACGACCTCGTCATCCTTGACCCGCCCGCATTCGCCAAGCACAAGGGAGCGCTCCACAATGCCCTCAAGGGATACACACGCCTCAACAGCATCGCCTTCCAAAAGATTCGCAAGGGTGGCATAGTCTTTACATTCAGTTGTTCACAAGCAGTTAACAAGGATCAATTCCGCCTCGCCGTCTTCACAGCAGCAGCTCAGAGCGGTCGCCACGTACGCATCTTACATCAAATCCACCAACCTGCTGACCACCCGATTAACATCTATCATCCCGAAGGTGAATACCTCAAAGGACTTGTGTTACAGGTTGAATAATGCAGGTAAGTTAAACATCTAAATTGGTTCTGACAAAGAGGTTGTATAAGCAAGAACTTCTCACCTATCAAATGGATTTTAAGACCTGAAAAATGACAAGAAATGCAAAATAAAAACGGTGTTAACAAGTGTTAACGGATTTGCATTTTGCTCAGAAATTTTGTATATTTGTACTACGGAAGTGGAGATAGCCCTAAACAACAGAGGTATCTCCACTTTTTTCGTTCACAAGGTTACTTATTGTGCCTCAAAAATAAGTATTATCGTTTTTACAAGGTAACTTATTGGCGCTACAATGTAACTTATCGTTTTTCCAAAGATAGATATTGGTGCGATTTTAAGTAGCGCGAATGTTAATGTATGTTAAAGTTTTGTGTAAAAAATGAGAAAAAATGAAGAGCAAAAAAATCCGTGCGGCCACAGTACGTAGAGTGGTTATTTTGACAGAAGGACAGTGTACATATTTGTTTTGCGATCAACCGTAATTTTTGCGATTGCAGTCTTTTCCTCCTTCGCACCTTGGCAATTCAAGTAAACTTGATTGCTCTCGGTTTGTCGTCGGTTCTTTTGTCTTTTCTTATCACCAAAGTAACATCTACTTTTGCTGTAAACCAACACAAAAGAGTTTATGGCAAAAGACCTTACAGACATTTTGACACGTACAGCTGAGGTGCGTGATGAGTCCGTTGCTGAGCATTACAATCCTATTCCTCGTAGAGTTTCTCACCTTCAGAGCTCCACTATGCTTCAGATTGAAAAGTAAAAGTAATGGACTTATGGAGCAACGGTTATATCATCTTCATTAAGTTTTATTATAACTCCCGTTAAGGTTATTTATGATAAAGCGTTAGTCTCAACAATTTTCTTGCCCATAACTTTGCAATGTCATCAATGACATTAAAAACTCACGTTATGAAAAAGATTATTTTAGGAGTCATTGCTATGAGCAATGCGATTATCGGAATGGCCTGTACAGGCATTTCGCTTACTACCAAGGATGGAAGTTACATTCAAGCGCGCACCATTGAGGGTGCACAAATGGATTTGCCAGGGATGTATGTTGTGATTCCTCGTGGCGAGGAGTTGCAATCCTTTACGCCCATGGATGCTAACGGCATGAAGTTTGTGGCGAAATATGGTGTCGTCGGACTTTCCGTGGTGCGAGAAGAATTTATTGCCGAGGGGATTAACGAAAAAGGGTTGTCCACAGGACTGTTCTTCTTTCCGCACTATGGCAGTTATCAACCTTTTGAAGAAGGCTTGAGAGAGAAAACCATTGGCGACCTGCAACTGAACCAATGGATGCTCACCCAATTTGCAACGGTGGATGAAGTCATTACCGCCATTCAGTCGGGAGAACTGCGCATTGTGGGGTTAGACAATGAGGCGGTGGTGCATTGGCGAATTGGTGACGCAAGCGGGCGTCAAGTAGTGCTTGAAATTATGGACGGTGTGCCCCATTTTTATGAAAACACGGTGGGCGTAATCACTAATGCCCCCGATTTTCAGTGGCACCTTACCAATCTAAACAATTATGTGAACCTCTTTCCCGGAGATGCGCAGCGCCAAATCTTAGGCAAGCAGGAACTTTTCCCCATGGGCGGAAATAGCGGATTCCTTGGACTGCCTGGCGACGCCACTCCCCCTTCGCGCTTTGTGCGTGCCGCCTTCTACCGCGCCACTGCGCCCCAATTAGACGACGCTTTCAGCACGGTGAAACAATGTTTCCACATCCTTAATAACTTCGACCTCCCCATTGGTGCGGAACACCCGATAGGCACTGCCCCCGACATTCCCAGCGCCACGCATTGGACTTCTGTAATTGACTTGACACACCGCAAAGTGTATTTCAAAACTGCTTACAACAACACCATTCGGTGCATCGAATTGGCGAAGATTGACTTCACTAAAGTAAAGTATCAAGCGCACCCCTTTGACAAGGTGAAGGAGCAACCCGTGGAGCGGATTGTAATTAAATGATTTGTAGATAATTTGTCGCTACACCAATAGTCCCAAAACTAATATGGACTTAAATAAAACAAACTCCGAGTTAAACTGAATTAACTCGGAGTTTGTTTTTCGTATCTCGCATACGGTGTCGCGCCACTCGTAATGTTTGTAAAAATAGATGGCTTGTGGTACTATTGCGAACATTCACTTAATTGCAAAGTACGAACGTGGCGTGATAACCCGGCAGGGCGCGGTCGTTGAGCAGGAGATTGATGCCCTGCTTCATCATCATTTGGCGCGAAAGGGGGAGGCCGATGCCCGAACCCGTAGGTTTCGTGGTGAAGAAGGGGGTGAAGATTTCCTTGGCTTCTTCGGCAGGGATAGACTTGCCGTTGTTGCTGATGTAGAGCGTGTATTTCTGTTGCGCCAGAGGGTCGTAGGAACTGGCACCTGTCTGTTGCTCCCACTTAAATTCAATCTTCGTAGCGCCCGCCTCCTTGGCGTTTTTAATAAGGTTCGTCAAGACTTGACGGAGCATATTCTCGTCCGCCTTGATGCGTACTTCGTCGTCCACTTCGAGGAGCCAATGGATGTCGGTGTACATACTTTTCAGCGACAAGAGCATATCGCGCAGGGGAATGTCCGTAATGGTAGGCTCTTGCAGGTCGTTCATCTTGCGGAAGTTCCTTACAAACTCCGTCATGCCCGTAGTGGTGGCGTGAATGGCGCGGATGCCTTCTTCATAAGGACTTCCCTTTATGGCGGGGTCAGACAGATAGGCTTGCGTAATCGTGCTGATGGGCGTTGCGGCGTTCATGATTTCATGGGTGAGCACACGCGTCAGGCGTTGCCAAGACTCCATTTCATTTTGTGCTACCAGCGTTTGGATGTGGCGGCAGTTGTCGTTGAGTGCTTCTTGAAGGGCACGCTCGCCAAAGGGCAGCCCCTTCGTTGTGATACGGAAAGAGAAGTCGCGGTTGTGTATCGCCTCACGCATGAGGTGGGCACGGTTTCGCAAGAGGCATTGGTGGTGCACATATTTATATATGGCGAAACCCAACACTGCAATGAGGGCTACGCCGAGAGTGATGTAAAGTTCGGTGTCGGTCATCGTTTCATCTTGGCGTAAAGGGTTTGACGCGTAATGCCTAAAAGTTCTGCGGCACGACTGATGTTGCCGTGACACTTCTCAACCACGCGCTGTACATGCTGGGTTTCTATTTGCTCCAAGGGCACGATTTCTTTGCTCTTGCGGATGGCGTCCTTCAAGGTACGGAGCAGTTCATCGTTGTCCCAAGGTTTGGTTACGAAGTCGGCTGCCCCGTTCTTCAATCCGCGCACGGCTAAGTTGATATCGGCGTATGCGGTAATCAGAATCACAGGGATGTCGGGGTGCTGGCGGTGTATAATTTTCAACCAGTGAAGTCCGTCTTCGCCAGAGTTCAATCCGGGCGCAAAGTTCATATCCAGTAACACGGCATCCACAGGTTCTTGGTTCATTGTAAGGAGAATCTGCTCTGGCTTCTCAAGGGTAATGATTTTCGCAAAGTAACTATTGAGCGCAATCTTGATGGCGGTGAGCACGGCGGGATTGTCGTCAACAACGAGCAGGGTATCGGTGGAATTCATAGAGAATTAGTGTTATTTATTTGTGTTACAAAAGTAGGGATTTTTAAGAGAGTGCGCAAAGATTCTTGCCACATAACCGCGGGGCGGAATCGGAAAGTGTATGATATTCATACAATGTGCTGTGTGATAATCATACAATCGTGCTTTGGCGCAAAAAAAGGCTTGGCGGGAGGGTTTCTTGTTACTTAACTTTGCGGTGTAAAAAAAGGTTAAGAGGTCGCTTCGCTTTAAGGTCTTAAGGTCATTAGTACCATTCGACCTGGATTGTCTTACAACCTCACAACCTTATAACCTATAAACCTATTCAATTATGATTCAAGTAGAAAACATCGTAAAGTCTTTCAGCACAGAAGAAGTTGTAACTATAGCACTGAATGGTGTGAGTATGGAAGTTAAGGAAGGCGAATTTGTTGCCATCATGGGGCCTTCAGGTTGTGGCAAATCTACGTTGCTCAATATTTTGGGTTTGTTAGACAATCCCAACGAAGGAACTTACCTTCTGGATGGTGTAGAAGTGGCACGCATGAAGGAGGCTGACCGCACCAAGTTGCGTCGCGGTCGCATCGGCTTCGTGTTTCAGAGTTTCAACCTGATTGATGAACTTACCGTGGAGGAGAATATTGACCTCCAACTCAAATATCTGAACCTTCCCAAGGCGGAGCGTAAGCAGCGCGTGTTGGAAATTCTGCGTCAGGTGAACATGAGTCATCGCGCCAAGCATTATCCGCAACAATTGTCGGGAGGTCAGCAGCAGCGCGTGGCTATTGCGCGTGCCGTAGTGGGCAAACCTCGCATCATTCTTGCCGACGAACCCACAGGTAACCTCGACTCAAAGCACGGCAAAGAGATTATGGAACTCCTCACCCAACTTAATGCTGAAGGTACAACGATTGTGATGGTGACACACTCACAGAGAGATGCCGCTTATGCTCATCGCACCATCAACCTGTTGGATGGCGAGGTGGTAAATAATTTGGCTTTCTAATCTTCATCTATAACATATAGAATATCTAGAGCATCTAGAAAATCTAGACCTCTCAGAATAAACTTTTTAATTCTCTTCCTAAAAATGAAATCCTACTTCATATTCCTCAGCCGTAACAAACTTTATACGGCTATCCAAGCCTTTGGTCTGAGCATGGCGCTGGGCTTTGTGATTCTGTTTGCTTCGTATGCCCGAACAGAATTTATGGTGGGTAAGTCGCAAGCGCTTAATGATGAACTTTACGTCATTGGGTCCAGCAAAATGATAGCCATGACCGTAGGAACGGGTCCGGAGATTTGCCCAAAGATTCCGCAGATTAAAGGTTTTACGCGTGTTGGGGCAACCCGTCCTTGGGATGTCTTGGCGGGTGAAAACACTTTCACGACCAAGGCCATGGCGATTGACTCCACCTTCTTCCAATATTTCAATTACGAATTGCGCGGTGTGGCTCGCGAAAAAGTGTTGGAGTCGCCCACGGAAATCCTCGTGAGTGAGGAGTTCGCAAAACGCGCTTTCCCCGATGCCGACCCCATTGGCAAAACCCTGCGTCTGTTAGGGCAAGACGAACCTTTGACTATTGTGGGCGTGGTGGAGAATTTCGACACCGACGATTTCTTCTCGCCCGTGGAAATACTCTTCTCCATGAAAGTGGAAGAGCAAAGCCGTGCCTGGTTAGACAATTTCGGCAGCATCGTCACCTTTGTCACGCTACATAAAGGCGCTTCGGTGGAAGAAACCAAGAATGCCCTGTTGGAAAAATACTTGGAAACCTGGCAATTCTGGAAGCGCGAACCCATAGATGGAAACTATATTAGCGGTGTGTCTCTAACGCCGTTGAGCGAATGCTACTTTGCCAAGCTCGGACGTAACTCTGGTTTCCGCAACGGTAGCGAAGAGATGGTGTGGATACTCTTGGGCGTTGCCATCGTGCTCTTGGTATCTGCCGTGTTTAACTATGTCAACCTCACAACGGCATTAATCGGGAAACGTGCCAAGGAACTCGCCACACGCCGCCTTTTGGGCGATACCGTGTCTCAAATAGTGGGGCGCAATCTCATGGAGTCGTTCGTCTTTACGGCAGGGTGCTTCTTGCTTGGGTGTATGGTGGCGGTAATTGCCCGTCCCTGGTTTGAAGAACTCTTAGAAGCGGAAATCTGCATCTTCTCCGACCTCTTTTCTATCCTCACCGCCGTGGCATTGTTGCTCTTGGTGTCGCTCATGGCAGGGTTGATTCCTGCGATTATTGTTTCGCGCTTCAAACCTATTGACGTGGTGAAAGGTTCGTTCCGCTTCCAAAGCAAAATGCGCCTTAGTCGTGTGTTCATTGTGCTTCAAAACTTGATTAGCACAGCGTTGATAGCCATCGGTATCGTCATGGTGGCGCAGATGCACTACTTAGCCACACTTCCTATGGGCTACCGCACGGAGGGATTGGTGCAAATTTTTACTCTAACCTATTCTACCTACACCGAACAACTCCGCCCGATTTACGACCGCCTATTGGCGATGCCCGAAGTGAAACGCGTGGGGTGGTTACACCAAGGTCCGTGGGCTTGTCAAACGAATGGTATTCAAGAGAAAAGTGAAACGGGAGACGCTGTCACTTCGTGGGTGTTCTATTCCCAAATGGATACCACCTGTATGAGTATGCTTGGGTTTGAAGTGGTGGAACAGTATTGCGAACCCGATAATGACAAGCACTGGATTACGGAAGACACGCGCGACCGTTATAAAATCAGTGCCGAAAATCCTAATGTGGGTGGACAGATTGAGGGAACAGCGTGTTATCCTGTATGCGGAGTGATTAAAGATTACCGCTCTTTCGACCCCGTGAGTGGCAACTCAATGACTGACGGGCACAATATGATCGCCGTGATGATGAATCGGAATCGTGCATTCAGCATGTTGGTGGAACTTTCGGAGGATGGGATGAAAGACATCCCTGCCACGAAGCAGAAGATGCAGGCTACGTGTCGCGCCGTGACGAAGGAGATGGTGGGGATGGAAAAGGATTTTGTGATGCGCACTGTTGATGAAATCCTTACCGAACCCATGAAGAACATGAAGAATATGTTGGCAATGGTGCTCTGCTTTATGTGCATCTCTACGCTAATTTCTGTCCTGGGAATGTTTGCCATGTCCATTTCTTACACCGAACAGCAGAGCAAACAAATCGCCCTGCGCAAAGTGATGGGCGCAACGGTCATGAATGCTTCTTGGCACCTTGCCCGTCCCTTCCTTATCCTCTCCCTCTTAGCAGCCCTTCTCTCACTTCCGCTTATCTTGAAGGGCACGGAAATTTACTTGGAAGTCTTCCCGAATCGCATCAGTTCCACCTGGTGGGCAATCGTCATCGCCGTGCTTCTCACGCTCCTCCTCGCCCTTGTCTCCATCGCTTGGCAAACGCTGAAAGTGGCGCGCAGGAATCCTGTAGAAAGTATTCGTAAGGAGTAAAATATTGTAAGGTTATAAGGTTTAAGGTCGCTTCGCTCTTAGGTTTTAAGGACTATGCAGAGCGGATGCCCCTCACAACCTTATAACCTCATAACCTAAAAACCTCACAACCTAACAATGGATATATCCAAACCTCCCCGCCCCTGGTACTCAAAGTACTGCTGGCACATCCTCGGCGGTGTCGCCTTAACCGCCGTCATTATTTACACCATTACTGTTGCCCTCGCTCCGCGCCGTCAGCATGTTGATAGCGAGAGTGTGAAAATTGCCGAAGTCAGTGAAGCGCCCTTCATGGAGTTTGTCGAAGCCGAGGGCATCGTACATCCCATTACGACCATCCAACTCAACGCCCACGAAAGCGGATATGTTGACCGCATTGTCAGCGAGGAGGGCGCCATGCTCCGACAGGGCGACACGATTCTCATTCTCCGCAACCCCGAACTCCTGCGCACGATTGAGCAAGAGCGCGAGCAGTGGCAGAAGTCGCAACGCAACCTGCGCGAACAGGAAATTCAGATGGAGCAGAAGAGTATCGACCTACAAATGCAGGCACTCGAACAGCGCTACCAGATGGGAAACCTCGAACGCAAGTTGAAGCAGACGCGCGAGGAGTATTCGATGGGCGTGAAAAGCCGTGCCGAGCTCGACATTGCCGAAGCTGATTACCGCCATGAGTCGCAGAAACTGACGTTGCAGATGCAAAACTTGCACCACGACTCTGTGACCACCCTCCTGCGCCGAGAAATGATTGTGGCAGACCGAAACACGGCAGCACTCAAGTGGCAGAATACCCTGCAACGCACAAACGACCTTATCGTATGCGCTCCGACGGACGGTCAACTCGGAAACCTCAACCTCACGCTGGGACAACAAATTAGCGGGGGCTCAAAGATTGGCGAAATCAAGGTGATGAGCGAATACAAAATCCGCACCTCGCTCAGCGAATACTATGTGGAGCGCATCTCCGTGGGACTTCCTGCCACGATTACGCAGAAGAAAGACACCTTCGACCTCAAGATTTCGCGCGTAGTGCCCGAAGTGCGCGACCGCAAGTTTGACACCGACCTCACCTTCACCGGTGCGACGCCCGACAACATTCGCCTCGGCAAGAGTTACCGTGTGCGTGTAGAATTAGGTCAACCCGAGCCCGCCGTAATCATTCCCCGTGGCGACTTCTACCAAAAGACGGGCGGCAAATGGATTTACCGTCTCGACGCCGACGGCATTGCGCGCCGCGTAGAAATCAAACTCGGGCGCCAAAATCCCGAGCAGTACGAAGTCATTGGCGGCCTCAACCCCGGCGACCGCGTTATCGTCAGTGGGTATGAGCGATTGGGGGATATTGAAGAGGTGGTTATTAAATAGAGTACAGAGAACAGAGTACAACTTCCATGCGGAGTTTTTTTAATCCGGACGGCGCTCTCCCCCTGTTTATAGGGGGAGGGGACCACGAAGTGGTGAGGGGGTGCAAATATGCACCGCATGGCATACTCCTAACTACTCACTCCTAACTACTCACTGTATTTAGCACCCCCTCACCAGCAGAGCTGGTCCCCTCCCCCTATAAACAGGGGG
>JBGVGJ010000042.1:0-1777 GCA_045121635.1 Alloprevotella sp.
GATGGGAACAGGTGTGTCCACTTTTCCATCATCACCAGACTTTTCTTTCAAAACTAGATAAATCGTTGTAAGGTTAAGTCCTCGTTCTATTAGTACTAGTCAGCTCCATGCGTCACCGCACTTCCACACCTAGCCTATCAACCTCATCGTCTATAAGGGAACTTACTCTTTCGATGGGAAATCTCATCTTGAGGTGGGCTTCACGCTTAGATGCTTTCAGCGTTTATCCCTTCCGCACATAGCTACCCTGCTATGGCCTTGGCAAGCCAACAGGTGCACCAGCGGTGCGTCCATCCCGGTCCTCTCGTACTAAGGACAGCTCCTCTCAAATTTCCAACGCCCACGACAGATAGGGACCGAACTGTCTCACGACGTTCTGAACCCAGCTCGCGTGCCGCTTTAATGGGCGAACAGCCCAACCCTTGGGACCTTCTCCAGCCCCAGGATGCGACGAGCCGACATCGAGGTGCCAAACCACGCCGTCGCTGTGGACGCTTGGGCGTGATAAGCCTGTTATCCCCAGGGTAGCTTTTATCCGTTGAGTCACGGCCCTTCCATGCGGAAACCGTAAGATCACTAACTCCGACTTTCGTCCCTGCTTGACTTGTTTGTCTTGCAGTCAAGCACCCTTCTGCGTTTACGCTCTACGAATGATTTCCAACCATTCTGAGGGTACCTTCGAGCGCCTCCGTTACTCTTTGGGAGGCGACCGCCCCAGTCAAACTGCCCATCTAACACTGTCCCCCAGACTACACATCCGTGGGTTAGACACTCAATGTGCAAAGGGTGGTATCCCAACGTCCGCTCCACCGATACCAAAGTACCAGCTTCTTAGCGTCCCACCTATCCTGTGCATCACACACCAAGTGTCAATATTAAACTACAGTAAAGCTCCATGGGGTCTTTCCGTCTAATCGCGGGTAACCGGCATTTTCACCGGTAATATGATTTCACCGAGTCTCTTGTTGAGACAGTGCCCAAAGACATTACGCCTTTCGTGCGGGTCAGAACTTACCTGACAAGGAATTTCGCTACCTTAGGACCGTTATAGTTACGGCCGCCGTTTACTGGGGCTTCAATTCAAAGCTTCGCTTGCGCTAACCTCTCCTTTTAACCTTCCAGCACCGGGCAGGCGTCAGCTCGTATACTTCACCTTGCGGTTTTGCACAAACCTGTGTTTTTGCTAAACAGTTGCTTGGGCCTATTCTCTGCGGCCTGCTCTCGCAGGCACCCCTTCTCGCGAACTTACGGGGTCAATTTGCCTAGTTCCTTAACTGCAATTCTTCCGCCGGCCTTAGGATTCTCTCCTCATCTACCTGTGTCGGTTTGCGGTACGGGCACTACTTCTCTCTCTAGATGCTTTTCTTGGAAGCATGGAATCATGTACTTCGGCCTATATGGCCTTCCCCATCACGCCTCAGAATTGTTACAGCGGATTTGCCTACCGTAACTCCCTAAACGCTTAGACTAGCATTTCCAATCGCTAGCACACACTATCCTTCTCCGTCACACCCTCGATAATAACGATGGTAGTGGTATCGGAATATCAACCGATTGTCCATCGCCTACGCCTTTCGGCCTCGGCTTAGGTCCCGACTAACCCTCAGCGGACGAGCCTTCCTGAGGAAACCTTAGATATTCGGCCTGTAGGATTCTCACCTACATCTCGCTACTAATGCCAACATTCTCACTCGTAATCAGTCCACCGCTCCTTACGGTACGACTTCAGCCCGATTACGACGCTCCCCTACCGCTTGCTTACGCAAGCCCGTAGCTT
>JBGVGJ010000043.1:0-155548 GCA_045121635.1 Alloprevotella sp.
GCGTCCTCTCAAGCCATTCTTAACTACTTTAGAAGAACTACAATAAAAGCATTTTTTTTAGCATATCAATGATAATTTCTACAAAGATATGGAAATCATGTAATTACAGAGGTTTCATCCTACTTTTTGTCCACCCTGCCATAAAAACTAGAGCGACCATAGAAACTATTCAAAAAAAGTGGGACCACCCTCACGGGCGATCCCACTCATAATATAATATATGTGTACTTAATGCTTTACGTATTAAGTTTACTTCACAAGGCGCTTCTGACCGTTGATGATGTAAAGACCAGGAGCTGTAATCTGGTTCAAGCGACGACCGCTGATGTCATAGATACCGTCCTTAGCAGATGCGTTAGTTTCAACGCCAGAGATACCTGTGATGGCAGCATCACGTGCATTGAGCAATTCGTCATAC
Organism: Alloprevotella sp.; assembly: GCA_045121635.1. Classification (GTDB taxonomy): domain Bacteria; phylum Bacteroidota; class Bacteroidia; order Bacteroidales; family Bacteroidaceae; genus Alloprevotella. The sequence continues at coordinate 419 of JBGVGJ010000043.1, forward strand.
TTCGTTTGAAGTGTTGTAGCAGCAGCCTTGATATCAGCAGCCTTAGATGATTCGTTGCTCAACACCTTCATTGCACTTGCCATTTCTGCTGCTGCTGAAATGTAGAGTTCTTCAAGTCCCTTGTAGAGGGGTTGCAACTCATTGATTTCTGTTACAGGACTCTCGATTGAGAATTCAGAGAGTGCGAAGTAGTAACGACCATCGTAAGTAGGTGTGCTGGGACCAGCAGAACGCGTAACTTCAAAACGGAGGTAACGATATGCAGTGTCAGCCACGATAGTGTCAGAAGTCCAATACTGACCGAGCTTTGAGTAAGAGGGAAGACCGTTTGTAGTGTTTCTGAGTGTCGCAATAGTTTCATAGTTGTTACTGTCGTGACTACCACTGATCTTGATCTGTGTGGGCGCAGGTGAAGAAGCCGAAGCGCTTTCAGCCTTACGAGTAGCATAGCCGAACACAAACTTGGCCAAAGAAGCACCATTACCGAGGTCTACGATAAGGTGGTGCGCAGCACTTACCTTTGATGTACCGTGACAGTAAGACTGGAAGAACGTAGAAGTACTGTTGTCGAGCAATGCAGCAAGACCATCACCAATTTTCTGGTCACCGAGTGTATTCTGATCCGCATTTGAAGAGAGGTAGAACTGCGCTGCAGAGTTAGTTACCTGCAAGGGGAGTTTACCGGGGAGCACCACGCTCTTACCCATTTCGGTAAGCACCTTCTTAGTGCGGTTCACGAGGTCAGAAAGTTCGATTTCAGCAAGTTCGTTAGCATTAAGACCCTTAGCAGTAATGTACCACCATGAGTTTTGGTCTTCATGACCCCAACCGAGGACCTTACGGCTTGAGGGGTTGTAGTTTACAGAAGAGTACTTACCCTGTTGACATTCCAAAGCAAAGACACCAACACCCTTTTCCAACAACTTGAAGGGCACGGGAGTTTCGCTGAGTGCAGTCATCTGTTCACCACCAACCACTTCGTTGAGGTACAAACCATTGTAACGGCTCTTGATGTAGTAAATACCAGCATCACCAGTTTCTTCGAAAATGAAGTGCTGTGTTTTAAGAGTTGAAGCCTTCTGCATTGACAATGTAGAAGCTTCGTCTTCAGAAATAGTGATAGCACTCTTTGCATCTGTGTATCCTGTAAGTTGATAGTATTCACCGTTAACGATATTAACGATAGCGTCGGGGTTGTTATCAACGTCCTCCAAAGCGGCATACAATGCTGCATAAGATGCTGCATAATCTTCCACCTGTTCGTTATCATAAGCATTCTTAGCTACAGTCAAGACATCACTAAGTTCAGCAACGTAAGCATCACGATAGAAACCTACCTTGTTGTACTTTGTTTCAGGAGCGGTTGTCATTAAGATAGCGCGATCGATAGCATCTTTCAAGAGGGTGCGCATACCAGAAACAACGTCACCAGTAGCAATAACCGTTGTACCGTCACCGTTGAGCACTTCAACCTGGAGTTCGCCATTGAGCAATCTCAATGAAACTTCGTCAGTGATATACATCTGCTTCTTGTTAGAGAAAGCGAGGAGTTCACCTGCTTCATTGCGGATGAGGAAACCGATACCGCCTTCACCTGTGAAGTTGAGCACACCACCTGAACCTACTTCAAATGTATAGTCAGTTGCGGGAACATCGAAATATGCGTAGTTACCTACGTGTGCAGTAATGAGTTTCTGACCGCCACCCCAGTCGAAGTGTTCAAGCACTTGACCCTTAGTACCAATCATTTCCTGACCTGTACCGTCGTTGATGAAGATGGGACCCAAACTTTCCTTCCAGCCCTTAGCCTTCACCCATGCAATAGCTTCGTTGATTTCTTCGGGAGTAGAAGTGTAGATAGAGTTAGAGTAGTCACCCACGAAACGTTCGTTCATAGGAGTGAGCACACCGTGAGCGCGGAAGAATTCTGTGAGGTCTTCACCTGCAGCCTGACAAGCCATCTTGTAGAAGTGGAGCAAGCCGTACTTACCTGTCTGGATACCACCTGACTGGTTTACGCGTTGCATATGGTGCTGACGCATCATTTCATAGAGGCGGGGATAGAAAGCGGTGTTATTACCGAGTACGTGGTAGTACATGAAGAGGCGGTAGTACATGTGCGTCAACGCCCAGATGTTGTTCGTATAGAAGTCGCCATCGGGTTGGTTAAATGACTTCGCTACAACTTCCAACATACCTTCCGTACCGTTCACACGTGATGTGCTCTTACCAAAGTACCAGAGTGCTACGTTAGAGAAAAGGTTGTTGGTTACTTCCATCAAACCGTTCAACGTGAAGGGTTCCTGGTGCTGGTGACCAATTTCGTGAGCAGGACCCCAGTGAGAACCTGAATCATTAATCATGCTCACGAGGATAGCTTCCATGGTGTTGAAGTTGTAACCAGAGTGGTCCCAAGAACCGTACATATAACCTGTGGGCACACCGAATGCCAAACCGTGAACGCGGTAGTAGTTTTCATAGTCTGAAGCATAACCGTCAGTGAGGTCACCTGTGTGAGAGAACACTTCGTCCTTATCTGAATAGGGAGACTTCCAGATTGAGTTAGCACGAGCTACTTCTTCCTTAGAAGCAAGACCCATCAAGAGACGTTCCCAAAGCATCACGTTATCCCATTCGATAAGTGACTGCTTAGCGATATTCTTACCTGTGAAGTAGTAGTCCAAGCCCTTGTTCTGACCGCCATTTTCATCCACACAGTCTTCGTCGAAGAAGGGGAAGTGGAGGGTCATGTACTGACCGAGCATGGGCATTGCTGTGTGCGTAGCGCGTGCTGCATAGTAATCCCAGTCAGCATTGTCGTCGCCTTCGCCCCAAAGTTCGTCACCCATGAGGTTGAAGTAACCGTTGAGGTTACCACCTTCGATGTGCACCTTGATGTCCTTGAAACCTTCAAGGCTCATCTGGCGACCCTTATTACCTCTTTCACCAGCGTTGAATGTATTCACAACATAGTTGATACAACCAGTCATGCCATCCGCAAAGTTGGGAATAACGTTAAGACCGGGAACAAGGCGATAACCATCAGTCTTACCACCGGGCTTGCTGTGACCTGTCCATGTAGCAAGATAGAGCGTAGCACCGGGTTCTACGCTACCTTCTACCATGATGTAGAGCGTCTGTCGACCGTTAGCGTAAAGACCGAGGGGGTTATTGTAGTTCGTATGTGCATTCATGTGCAACACGGCAGCAGCTTCTTCCTTACTGCAGTAAGGTTCGATGAGCTGTACGCGGAGGCGCTTTGCATATTCAGCATCCCACTGGGGTTTGCTGGAATCAGCGTTAGCTTCATCCCAAGTGCCGTCCACTGTCATCTTGAGCACCATGTTCTTGAGTACTTCAGGAAGAAGTTGGAAATTAGCATCTTCCTGCATCTGTGCAGATGTGAATGTAGCGTAAGCGTCAGCGAGCTGTGTGCATGCTTGATCCTTGAAGAGTGTTGCGAGGGCTGCCTTCCAAGCGTTGTATTCTTCAGTTGTGAAGTTTACGTCCTTGAGTTCCTCCCAGTTTTGCGCAATTTCTTCTTCAGTCATCGCGATTTCAGAAACAGTCCACAATGTTGCGGGAGCATTTGTACTCCAACATACGATAGTACCCGTACCGCTACCATAGTGCATATAACCACTTTCGTTCACATCGCCCTTTGCGCGGAGCGTAAGTTTATCACCTAAAGTAACGACATCCAACGTACAATTAGCGTCGGGAGTATCTACAAGCGTCCAGTTTTGCGAAGTAGTCTTTGAACTACGAAGGTACAAACCAGTACCCATGCTACGCACGCGGAAAGAAGAACCAGCAGTTTCTACATACCAACGCTGGTTGATACTGCCGTTATCAGCATTAGTGATCGTTACATTTGAACTTGAACCGGGAGCCAACGCCTTACCAGCGTTGCCACTGTTCATGAACATGTACACCTTTCCACCCTCAATCTGTGCTACCGCCATCAAAGGCAAGAGCAACAACATAGAGAGCACTGTTCTCAATGATGTAATCATTTTCATACTTATAAAGATTTGATTAGTAAATGTTTATATTCAAAAGCGAGTACAAACGCAGAGTTTCTGCACTGCAAATTTACGGATTTATTTTCAATGCTAACAAATCTTTAAGTTTTTTTTAGAAGCAGTAGCGAGTTAAAAATCAGCAAGTAGTAGGTCTTTTTAGTCGCGCTCTCGGTAGCACAGAAAATTTACTTACCCCGTATACGGATTTGGCGATTGAGGGTATGTAGGGAGTGGCGATTGAGGCGGACGCACGCGCCGTGCGTCCCTACAGGTCAAGTGAATCTCCCGCAGGGTATTTCTCACTCCTAACTCTTTAGTTGACAAGTTAACAAGGTACAAGTAGACGAGAAAGGCACCGAGATAAACGAGTATAGTCCCGCATGGCATTACTCACTCCTACTTACTACCTCCTCCCTCCTCCTTAAAAATAGACATAGGGTGTATCCAAAGTTACCTTTAGACACACCCTATATATACGGATTTAGATGTTTACTTCTTGATTTCGTTCATCCACTTGCCGTCAACCTTAATCATGTTGAACTTGCTCTTGTCCTTAGTACCGTCGCCGTAAGTGAGTTCGTATTGAAGTTTTGCGGTATTGCCGTCTTCTGCAATTTCTTCGCTAATCAAGGTGTAAGATTCGATACCTCCACGTTTAGTGATGGTCTTGTCTGCCTTACCCTGAATCATGCCGAGGTAGAATTCCTTTTGCTGTTCAATTTCTTCGGGAGTTTCCCCAGTGAAATGGATTGTTTCGATAAAGCCTTGGTAGTCCTTAGCCTTCATGAGTTCAATACTGTTTTCTGCAGCGCCAGTGGGAGTTGCTTCTTTACTGCCACATGATACGAATGCGAAACTTGCTACGAAGCATACGAGGGCAAAAATTAACTTTTTCATGACTTAATAAATTTAGGGTTAATAAAAAGTTGGTTAGTTGGTTATTAGAAAATGAAGATGATTTTCAGTTTTTCATTGCGATGGATGTCTGCGGGCATAATGATGTCAGCGTTAACTCCTGGAATGTTGATGGAGGTGATGCGCCCTTCGGCGAGGTCTATACCGACGTGCTGGTAGAGGAGTTGCAGGAGTTCGGTGCAGTAGAGTTGGGTCGTGTCCTTATCATCATAGTCGTGGTCAAACTCTGTATGCGTCTTCACCTTTGTAAGTGCTCTGTGTGTCAGTTCCGCCTGTTGAGTGGAGTCAAGGGGAAGGCGCATGACCTTACCATAAATAGCATTCTCAGGTGCGAAGAATTCGTGAAGCGTCTCCAATCTGATAAGGTCTTCACCGTCTTGTGTAGGAACGGTTCCTGGCAGTGCATGAACCACCATCAGTGAACTATCGCCCTGAACAATCATGCCGACATGGGAATATTGTCCTTCAGGGTCATTGTAAAGCACCATTCGGCTTGCCATACTTTCGCCTCGTCGAAACACGATGTCGCCCGCTTGAAACTGCTCCATAGGCAAGTCTATAGGCGCGGGTTGCGCATCACTTGAACACTGCACCATTCCGCACACAAACGCCAAAACTAAAGGAAGAATCAGACAGAAGCGCATCATGAGTTGCGGATTTTAACGGATATTTGGAATGTTCAATATTGCAAATGTAGGAATTAAAAACAAAGAATCAAGTGCATTTCATAAAAAATGTGAAAAAAGTCACTCAAAACCTGGTTTTACTTACAAATTAAAAGCGCTTAAAGGCCAAACGATAGTTATATTGCTTCCAGTTGTAATGAGGATCATAATAGGTACTCACATCTCTTGAAGAGGAGAGAAAAGCTCCGAGAAGATTGGTCCCAACAGTCCATTCGTAGTAATATTCTTGCACAAGTTCCTTTTTCTCTACCCATACAGGCATGGTCTTTTTAGCAGCGGGAACATATTGATACTCTTGCACTTTTTTGAAACGGAAAGCGTAGGTCCAATATTGGGCTAAGAGACACATCCGTCCCATATATTTTCGATGGGTTGACGAAATTAAATCCAGCGGATAGAAATAAGTATGCCCCTCGTCAATAGATTTTTGATTGAGTTCCAATGTTGTTTCTCTGCATTTAGCAATGTTGTTCACATAGGCGACTACTTCTGCTACTCCTCCGAGAAACCACCCTTCTCCTAAGGATTGCGCCCAAGCAAATTCGGGGAAGAATTTGGCAACATCAAGACCCTTTTGCTGGCAATAGTCCATAACGTAGCGCTGATTTTCATCGCCTAAAGTTGAAGTAAGACTGTCAAGGGCGGGTCTGTAGAGGTCTTTCACCTCATCCTTGGTTAATTGCGCTTCAAGCACAACGCCGAGTTTGCCTTGCTGAAAGAAGCGGAGTGCATCGCGTTTCTTTTTGTCACCAGAGAATTTCTTTGTCACAAACTTCTCAGGCGAGTATTTCTTCTTGTCATAAAGCGCCAACGCAGGGCCAGCAAAAAGCCCGTGTTCGCCAGTGCTGTCAACATAAACCACAATGGCGCTGTGGCCATCCACTGTTACATGTTGCCCCACCTCATACTTCTGCGCCTGCATGCCAAAAGAAAGGCAGCACATGAGGAATGATGTCCATAAGATTTTAAAATGTGTGTTCATAGTTTCTTGAGATTAAAGGGGTTAGTAAATTGCTCGTCACGCAGTCTCTTTGCGGTTAGACAGAGACTCTAAGTGTTTAAACAAAGTCTCTAAGAGTTTTGACAAAGACTCTAATAGTTTTGACGAATACTCTATGTGTTTTGACAGAAGAACAAAAGAGCATAAAACCTCTTTTTTGTACTTATGTTCTTATGTCTAAAACATGCAACGGAGACTCATTGTGTTTGGACAGAAGAACAAAAGGAAGAATTTGGTGTTACCCCAAGCGGTTTTTAGACGCTGAAGGCGTCTCCGCTCAGTAACCGCGGGGTACGCCGGAGGCGCACCCCCGGGAATGATAGTCACTTGACGCACCCTGAATGGGTGCCCCGACACCCAGTTTCCGATTGTTAGGGCACCCATTCAGGGTGCGCCTCATCGTAGTCCCACTTCCGGGGGTATTCGCTTCGCTCAAACACCCCGGTTACTGAGCGGTGACGCCTTCAGCGTCATGCAACATAAATTAGGTCCGCTATTATATTATTGCCAAGACAAAAGAACATAAGACTTTGACGTTATCCTTCTGTTCTTATGTCTAAACCAAGCAACAAACTGTGGATTGGTCACGAGGTTAATAGTTACTGTAATTCCAACCTCTGCCTGCACAAGCGGGGCATTTCACCTCATGGTGGTGGATATAATCAAACTTTTGGCAAGTTGGGCACCACGTGTCAGGCTTTGAATAACTGTATTTCGGAGCGTACTCCTTACCATGACGCCCTGTGCCATGGCAGAGCGTACAAGTAACTTTCTTTAGCGTTGATGACTGAGAGGTGGTGGAATTAGTGGACCCGTTGGTAGTGTTCGTTTGACTCTGCGCCTGATTAGATGGTGGAACTTTACTCCAAACTCCAGCAGTGGTGTGAGTTGACCCCCAAAATGTGAGCGTAAGGCAATTAATAATGTCAAAGTTGTTGCTAACCACAATAAATTGCGCACCTCCAGTGCCTTCTTTAACATATTTCTTTCCGTAAAACCCATAGAGATTTACATAACCCTGACTGACATACTTTGTTTCACCGAAATAAACATAGTTGTCATAAATTTGGAAGTAAGCAGAACCCACAGGAGGGTTTTGCATCCACTGACTGCCATCGAAGGAAGTGCCTGTGTCGTAATAGACAGCACTGTGCAACAACTTTTGTGCAGAAGTAGCGCCACTCCATGCAAAAAAGAGCGCCACGAACAGGAAGAGTCTTAACATTGTTTTCATTGTCGTAAGATTTAAAAGTGAATTGATTACTACCTTGATTCGAGAACGGCGTCACACGATGGTGTAAATGTTAAAACAGACTAAAATTCAGATTATACCATATAACTGATAATGAAGATAATAACTCTATTGTTTCTTTCTTAAACAAGAGTCTATCGTCTAAGTTTAACTTTTTCCTTCATCATTGATTTAGCAAATATAAACACTTTAAAGAAATAAGGACTTTCATAGAATAAAAAAATGAACAGGAAGGCATAAACCATGATTATAATCTTATTTAGGCAAAACAATAAGTAATATTGTGGCAACAATTAGTAACTTTCGACGCGCTAAAAGTAACTTCGTGACGCGGATTTGAATTACCCGAATCTCTCGCTCTATTTGGGGCGTTCCGAACAGGGGTAAAAAAATAGAGGATAGCCACTGGGCTATCCTCTTATTTCATGTAGGGATAATACAGAGATTACTTTTCGGCTTCAGTAGCAACAATCTTGTTCTTACCGTAAGTGAGGTATGCTACAGGAGCAGCGAAGAAGATTGATGAGAGTGTACCGAAGATAACACCGAGGATCATTGCGAATGAGAATGAGCGGATGCTATCGCCACCGAGGAAGAAGATGCAGAGGAGCACGATCAATGTTGTAGCAGAAGTGATTACTGTACGAGCGAGTGTGCTGCTCAACGATTCATTGAAGAGGCGGCTTGTAGCACGCTTGGGATAGAGACCGAGGTATTCACGAACGCGGTCGAATACTACCACCTTGTCGTTGATAGAATAACCGATAGCTGTGAGGATAGCACCGATGAAGGTCTGGTCTACTTCGAGAGAGAAGGGAACCCAACCCCAGCAGAGTGAGTACATACCAATGATGAGGAGTGTATCTACTGTGAGTGCTGCTACAGAACCGATAGAGAATGCTACATTGCGGAAGCGGATCAAGATGTAGAAGAAGATTGCGATGAGCGCCAAGATAACGCTTGTCACCGCTGCCTTCGCCATGTCTGCAGCTACTGAAGGACCTACCTTCTGTGCAGAAATGATTGAACCACCTGTGCGGTTTTCACGATCCTTAAATGTATCGTAGTCTGCCTGTACGAGGCCTGCACCGTGGAGAGCTTCGTAGATTGTAGTTTCTACCTGAGCATCTGCATTGTCAGCTTCAGAGTCAATGAGGTAGTTAGTAGTTACGCGTACTGCCTTGTTGTCGGTAGTTACGATAGAGATAACACCTACAGAAGCGTTAGCGTCAGCTGCGTGAATCTTAGCAGCAACAGCTTCGCGTACTTGTTCGGGAGTGATGTTCTTATCTTCGAGTTCGATTACGAAGTTGCGACCACCTGTAAAGTCAATACCCTTAGAAAGACCGCGCACACCGAGTGACACGAGGCACACTACGATAGCGAGACCAAATACTGTGAAGGCAGTCTTTGACTTTTCGATAAACTTCACATGAACATTCTGGAGGAAGTTCTGAGAAAGCTTTGTAGTGAAAGTGATGTTCAACCACTTGTCGCGAGCATGGAAGTGTTCGTAAGTCATACGAGTGAGCCATACTGCTGTGAAGAAGCTTGCACAGATACCGATGCAGAGTGTGAGAGCGAAGCCGCGGATAGGACCAGTACCGAAGTTGTAAAGGATTGCCGCAGTAATGATTGAAGTGAGGTTAGAGTCAAAGATTGCAGAGAATGCATTGCTGTAACCCTGAGCGAGCGCTTCCTTAATCTTCTTACCAGCGCGGAGTTCTTCCTTCGTGCGTTCGTAAATAAGTACGTTAGCATCCACTGCCATACCGAGTGAAAGCACGAGACCGGCAATACCACTCATAGTAAGTGCTGCCTGGAATGAGATGAGCACACCAAACGTGAAGAAGAAGTTGAGGATGAGTGCTACATTAGCTACCATACCGGGGATGATGCCGTAGTAAGCACACATGAAGAGCATCAATACTACAAAGGCTACTGCACACGCTGTGAAACCTGCTTCGATAGAAGCCTGACCGAGTGACGGACCAACTGTTTCTTCCTGTACGATCTTTGCAGGGGCAGGCATCTTACCGCTCTTCAATACGTTCGCAAGGTCGCGAGTATCGTCGGTAGTGAAGTTACCTGAAATCTGAGAAATACCACCGTTGATTTCTGACTGAATTACGGGAGCAGAATATACAAAGCCGTCGAGCACGATAGCTACGCAACGCTTGAGGTTCTTGCGAGTAATGCCAGCCCATTCACGACCACCCTGTGTAGTCATTGTCATAGAAACGATGGGGCGGTGATACTGGTCGAAGTCGTCCTTAGCATCAGCGATAACATCACCTGCGAGAGCGGGTTCGCCGTTCGTCTGCTTGAGCATGTAAAGGGCATAGTAGTTGCCATTTTCGGGCTTAACAGACCAACCAAACTTGAGGTCCTTAGGAAGTGCTGCCTGTGCCTTTTCTGAAGCAAGGATAGCGTCAACCAATTCGCGGTCAGAACCCTTTGCATAACCGAGTACGCAAGCATCGCCATACTGAGCGGGAGCGAGGTGCTGGAAGAGGGTAGTTGTAGTAGTATCAACGGGATATTCTACCTGTGCAACTGTCTGAATAGCAGCCTGAAGTTCTGAAACTGTGTAAGTTTCCCAGAATTCGAGGTTAGCGCTACCCTGGAGGAGGTTACGCACACGTTCGGGTTCCTTAATACCAGGCATTTCTACCATGATTTGACCCATCTGCCCCTTACCACGGAGAATCTGGATGTTGGGCTGAGCCACACCGAAGCGGTCGATACGTGAACGTACAACTTCGTTAGAGTTAGCCACAGCAGCTTCTACTTCTTCCATGATAGCCTTCTGAACAGCGTCGTCAGTAGAAGTATAGCTGATACCGTTTTCCTTGAGCTTTGTAGCGAAGATACCACCGAGTTTGCCTTCGCCCTTAGCTTCTTGGTAAGCCTTTACGAAAAGTGTAACGAAATCATCTTCACCCTTCTTAGCGCCTTCCTTAGCCTTGTCAATAGCAGCGAGGAGGTCGGCGTCTTTTGCGTTCTGTTCTCCAGCGAGGTTCTTTACCACATCGGGTACGCTCACTTCGAGAATAACGTTCATACCGCCCTTGAGGTCGAGGCCGAGGCCAATTTCGAGTTCTTCGCACTCCTTAAGGGTCTTCCAGTTGAGGTAAACCTTTTCGTTGCGCATCGAATCGAGGTAAGCGATGCCGGCGTCAACGCCCTGTGTTGCTGTGATTTCAGCAGCCTTCTTTTCGTAGTGGCTCGTTACGAACGAGAACGAGAAATAGAAGCAGCAAGTCAAGAACAGCAATACGGCGATTGTTTTTACGAATCCTTTGTTTTGCATTGTGTTTGAATTATTGTTGTTATATATATTATTAAATGTGTAGTGGGTGAAAACGCCCCTTTTCGAGCGGCCCAAAGAGCGGTTTTCTCAAAAAGTGTAATTTTCAACGTGCAAATATACAAGTTTTTTCTTAAAGCGAGCGACTTGAGGTTGCGAAAATTGATTTATAGAGGGAAAAAGAGGGAGGAGCGACTGTTCGGAGGTGTAGTTGGTAACTCGTAGATTGTAATTTTGTCGTCAGTAGATGGTTATTGCAGATACAAATCCTACATTGTGACAACTCTACTCAACAAACAGAAGTCTATTTTGCACAAATCAACCCACAGTGTGCAAAATAATTTGCACAAAAATTGTCGCATTGTGCAACAAAGTCCTACCTTTGCCGCCGAATTACAATCACATTTAAAAATTATGAAGAAGATTTTGCCCCTCATCCTCCTCGTAGTGGCTTTCGTAATGCCCTCTTTTGCGCAGGCAGGACTGAACGACAAGGCTGACAACATTGTTGGCGAGTATCTCACCGACCGTGGCGGTAAGAAGAGTAAAGTGCGTGTCACTAAGGAAAAGGACGGCACTTACACCGCACAAGTGTTCTGGGTAGAACAACCCCTTGACGCAAACGGCAATAAGCGCAAGGACGTGAAGAACCCCGATAAGGCGCTTCGCAATGTGGATATCGACAAGGTGGTTATCGTGCGCGGCTTGAAGTACGATAAGGAAGACAAGGAATGGGGCGACGCTAAGATTTACGACCCTTCAAAGGGTATCCGTGTGAATGTAACGGCAGAATTTGAGTCGGCAAAGAAACTCAAACTCCGTGGCACCATCTTAGGTATCGGCACCACACTTTATTGGACAAAGATTAAATAAAGGCGTGAGCGTCGTGTAAACCGCATTTCTATTATTCGCAACAAAACACAACGAGCAGACATAACCATACGGGTATCTGCTCGTTGTGTTTTGTTGTTATTATCACATGCTATTATCGCCAGAAACGATAGGTGAGGTCGGTAAGCGTACCGTTTGCCTCAACGCGGTAGAAGCGCTGGTTGGTTGTTCTGTCTTTCAAAGCACCCAAAGCTTCTCGGTAGGGTCCCACCTTAACATAATCAAATGCGGCAGGGTTAAAGTTCTTTGGCAGTTCTTGACAACCGCTGTACCATCCCGTCTTGATTGTGTCGGCGTAATGCTTCTTTACCTCCAACAGTACTTCCTGCACCATGCTCGGATCGTTATCGCCACCCATAAGTGCTACACACGTAACCTCGCCCCTGTACTTCTCAATAAGACGGATAAGTACAGCTGCATCCAGCATTTCGCCAATATCCCCCATAAGGATGGAACTGTGACATCCCGGGCATTTGTTGGGGCAAAGCGAGAGGTTAACGGCAAGCGTCACCTCATCAGGGAATTCTTGAAAGACAATATCGTAAGTTAGGTATTTGAGCATGGGGGGAAAATGAAAAAGGAGAAAGGACGAACGAAGCAAGAGCAGAAGATAAACTTGTTTATATTATGCCTTGCAAGGAGGAGGTAAAGACCGCAAAGCGGGATTAAAGGGGAAAGGAGAAATGAGAAAGGAGAAATGCCATGCGGGACATTTCTGCGCTAGCATCTTTCTCCTTTCTCCTTTCTCCTTTCTCCTTTCAAATATTATTCTTGGTCATAAGCATGTTTCGGGTAGTCAATCGTGTAATGCAATCCGCGACTTTCCTTGCGTTCAAGCGCCCAGCGGGTGATGAGGTAACCCACGTTAATCATATTGCGGAGTTCGCAGATGTCGGGCGTAGCCTTCACGCGCTTAAAGAGTTCTTCTGTTTCCTCAAAGAGCAGGTCGAGGCGTGTCCAAGCACGCTTCAAGCGGAGGTCGGAGCGCACAATGCCTACGTAGTTGGCCATGATTTGACCCACCTCGCGGGCGTCTTGGGCGATGAGCACCTTCTCTTCGTTCGTCAGCGTACCCTCGTCGTTCCACTTGGGTACACTATCGTTAAATGTATATTCATCAATGTGCGCGATAGAGTGACGCGCAGCTGTTTCGGCATACACAACGGCTTCGGTGAGCGAGTTACTTGCCAAGCGATTACCGCCGTGGAGTCCGGTGCAAGAACATTCGCCTACGGCATACAGGCGGTGGATACTTGAGCAGGCATTCAGGTCTACCTTAATACCGCCACACATATAGTGGGCTGCCGGTGCAACGGGGATGTACTGCTTCGTAATATCGATACCCATCGTTAGGCATTTCGCATAGATGTTGGGGAAATGCTTTTTCGTTTCTTCGGGATCCTTGTGTGTCACGTCGAGGCACACGTGGGTCAACCCGTGTATCTTCATCTCCTTGTCAATAGCACGTGCTACGATGTCGCGTGGAGCCAGGGAGAGGCGCTTATCGTACTTATGCATGAACTCGGCACCATTGGGCAAGCGCAAGATACCTCCGTAACCACGCATGGCTTCGGTGATGAGGTAGGCGGGGTGTGTTTCGTTGGGCGAGTAAAGCGCTGTGGGGTGGAACTGAATAAATTCCATGTCCTGTACGGTTGCCTTCGCGCGATACGCCATTGCCACACCGTCGCCCGTAGCTACGGTGGGATTGGTTGTAGTGGTGTAAACCGCACCACAGCCTCCCGTAGCCAAGACCGTTACTTTGGAGAGGAAACGATCGATTTTCTTCGTGTCAGGGTCGAGCACATAGGCGCCGTAACACTCAATGTCTTTCGACGCTCGGGTGACGTTTACTCCAAGGTGGTGCTGGGTGATAATCTCTACGGCGAAGTGGTGCTCAAATATCGTAATGTTGGGATGGCGACGCACCGCCTCGATAAGTCCACGCTGAATTTCAAAACCCGTGTCGTCGGCATGGTGGAGGATTCGGAACTCCGAGTGACCGCCTTCGCGATGGAGGTCAAACTCTCCGCTCTCATTGCGGTCGAAGTTCACACCCCAATTCACGAGTCGCTCAATGGCAGCAGGACCATTCTCTACCACCTGACGCACTGCCGCGGGGTCGCTGATAAAGTCACCCGCGATCATGGTGTCTTGAATATGTTTTTCAAAATTATCCACCTGCAAGTTCGTAACAGCAGCAATACCGCCCTGTGCTTTCGCAGTGTTGGCTTCCTCAATCGTTGTTTTACAAACGAGGGCCACTTTACCTTTACCCGAAGCGGCTACCTGAAGGGCGTAACTCATTCCGGCAACACCAGAACCAATTACCAGAAAATCGAATTTGCGAATCATCTTGAATTGCTTAATTCTATACATCCGCAAAACTACAACTTTTTTTGGAAAGAGGGAAAGGGGAGGGAGGAAAGTTGAAAGGGTTAAAGACAAATTTGTGGCAGAGAATCAAAGCATCGGTAATGCCCCCGTAGGAGGGCAATGCACACATAAATTCCTTATGAGGCCACTACTCTATCATGACCTTTATCTATTTTCCTTTATTATTCTCCTCCTTAACACTTTTTGTGTGTCCGTTTTTACATCTGATAAGAAGATTTAACGCTGCGTTAAGAGTTCATGCCGAAACAAGTCCATACATTTGCACCGTCTGACAGCTATAAAACCGGTTTTATCTTTTTACTAACAAACAACAAAACGATTATGAAAAAGATTTTTACCCTCATGACTCTTGCCCTTGTAACAGTGGCAATGAGCGCACAAGTTTATGTAGGTGGTGGCGTTAACGTTTGGCGCGACTACGACAACAACACAACTACCGCAGGCATTTCACCCGAAGTGGGTTACAGACTTTCCGACAAGTGGGCGCTTGGTATGGGCCTGGACTGCCAGTATAGTTATGAAAAGGGCACGGACATTTACCGCGTAGCGGCAATGCCTTACGTGCGCTACACCGCCATGTATATGGGACCTGTAAGCATTTTTGCAGACTGTACCGCAGGTGTGGCAGTACACAAAATCAATGGTGGTGACAGTCACACTGGTTGGCAAGCCGGCATCAAACCCGGTGTGATGGTAACGCTTACACCGCAACTCTCCTTCCTTGCACACACCGGATTCTTGGGCTACCGCGATACAGGTAAGTATGAATACTTTGGCGATGGCGGTTTTGGATTCAACATGGATACCTCCGACATCAGTTTCGGTTTGCTCTGGAACTTCTAAACCAACTCTCTTCTCACACTATATATATAACACCCAATTGTCACCGAGGGATTCTGCAAAGAGTCTCTCGGTTTTTATTGGCGACCGTCTGCTCGTGTCAAATGCTGCACATTTCGTTCGTACCTCCCCCTCAAAAATGTTCTATAATACGGATTTATTGTCCTTGTATTCCTTTTGTTTATTTTTTTTAACACCAAACAACCCATGTAATGTAAATTTAATCTTAAGTTTGCGTCATCAATCGTGAAATTGTGTTAAACAAATTAGATTTCATTACCGGTAAGGTAGTAAAATAATCAATTAACTATTTTATTCTTAACCAGTAGAAACAGAGTTGTTTAAATACAGACTCTGGTTTTACACAAAACAATTTATTAAAGCTATGAAAAAGATTTTTGCTTCTTTGGCAGCAGTGCTCGTATCAGTAGCAATGAGCGCACAGATCTACGTTGGTGGTGGTCTTAACTTCAGCGACAAGTACAATGGTGGCGAAGCAGGTATCAAACTCTCTCCTGAAGTAGGTTATGTTCTCAACGAAAACCTCGCTATCGGTGGTGTTCTCGATTTCGAAGTTGCTGACTTCGGTGCATTTGATGCATTCAACTTGGATATCGCTCCCTACGCTCGTTACACTTTCTACAAGGCTGGTAACTTCTCTATCTTCGCTGATGGTTCTGTAGATTTCAACTATAACGGTGGTGCAAGCGAATTCACTTGGAAGGGCGTATTCGTTAAGCCTGGTGTATCTTATGCTATCAACGAAAAGTTCTCTCTCGCTGCTCACATGGGTCAGATTGGTTACGATGACATTAAGGGCGCATTTGAAGTTGCTCCCAACAGCAAGAACCTCTCATTCAGCCTCTACTACAACTTCTAATATTTAGTTAGAGTTTTGAAACAATACAGGAGTCTGCATATGCAGACTCCTTTTTTTATCGGTATCCGTAAACATTTTTTCCTGACAGTACCAAATCCCATACTTTTTTGGTACTTTTGCTTGTCGTGCTTGACTTTATGAGTACGTTTTTTCTGAATGAACGCAACAATCTCCCCCTTTGCCCGCCCGCTCTATGTGATGCTTAAGCCCATTGGGGCGCATTGCAACTTGGCGTGCGATTATTGTTACTACCTTGAGAAGGCGAAGCTCTATGACGATGTGCCCAAGCACATTATGAGTGAGGAACTTCTTGAGGAGTTTGTGCGTCAGTATATCGGTGCGCAGACGATGTCAGAGGTGCTTTTCACTTGGCATGGAGGAGAAACGCTCATGCGCCCACTTTCGTTTTATAAAAAGGCGATGGAGCTGCAGCGCAAGTATGCCGGAGGGCGCAGGATTGACAACTGTATTCAGACGAACGGCACGATGCTTACGGATGAGTGGTGCCGTTTCTTCCGCGAAAACAATTGGCTCGTAGGTGTCTCTATCGACGGTCCGCAGGAGTTTCACGATGAATATCGTAAGAATCGTGCGGGCGCGCCTTCGTTTCATAAGGTGATGAAGGGCATTGAACTGCTCAACAAGCATGGTGTGGAGTGGAATGCCATGGCGGTGGTAAACGACTTTAATGCCGACTATCCGCTGGACTTCTACCATTTCTTCAAGGAAATCGGTTGCCGCTACATCCAGTTTACCCCTATCGTCGAGCGCATCCGCCGCCATAACGACGGACGCCACCTTGCGCACATCAGCGACGGCGAGGACTGTCCCTTGGCGGATTTCAGCGTGACGCCCGAGCAGTGGGGAAACTTCCTTTGCACTATCTTTGATGAATGGGTGCGTAACGATGTGGGAGAGGTGTTCGTGCAGATTTTTGACGCTACACTGTGCAACTGGGTAGGTCACGCTCCAGGCGTCTGCACCATGGCGCGCTCGTGCGGACATGCTGCGGTGATGGAGTTCAACGGCGATGTCTACTCGTGCGACCACTTTGTGTTTCCCGAATACCGCTTAGGTAATATCCGCACACAGACGCTCACGCAGATGCTCTACTCCCCGCGTCAGGACGAATTTGGAGCAATGAAAATCAACACCCTCCCGCGCCAATGCCGTGAGTGCAAATACCTTTTTGCCTGCAATGGTGAATGTCCCAAAAACCGATTTGCAAAAACTGCTGATGGCGAACCCGGACTCAATTACCTCTGCACCGGCTATCGCAAATACTTCGAGCATGTGGCACCCTACATGGACTTTATGAAAGAAGAATTGCGCAATGAGCGCCCCCCGGCAAATGTGATGGACTTTGCGCGCAAAACAATTATAATATAAAGATTTGAAAACTCTGAGGTTCGGATGTTGCAATCTTGACCAAAAGGGACCTCATAACTTCTTAACTTCAAAGAATGAAAAAAATCTACCACTTTTGTAGTCCCGTGCTTTCCAAAGACTGGTGGCTCACATGGATAGGCATTATTGTTGGCTGTACGATTATGGCAGCGGGGTTTGTGTTTTTCATCAACCCTTACAACATTGTTCCTGGTGGTGTTTACGGTACGTGTATCGTGCTTCACTCTCTCTTTCCCTCGGTGTTGGTGGGTACGTTTGGTTACATGCTCGACATCCCGTTGATGCTCCTTTCCCTGTTGCTCCTCGGGTCGAAGTTGGGCACGCGCACCATTGTTGCCGTACTCATTACGCCCACCATCATGAACCTGCTGACAAACATCGCTTACCCCACGCGCGAGGCTATCATGAGTCTTGACCCCGCATTGATGCTTGGCGGTACTATCGACTTGTCAAACGACCTGATGCTCACCTGCATCATCGGCTCGGTAATGATTGGTATCGGTTGTGGTGTAGTGGTGCGCTGTCAAGCCACTACGGGAGGTTCGGACATCGTGGCAATGATTCTCCAAAAGTATTGTAACATCAAGTTCAGCACCGCCATCCTGTTGGTTGATGCTGTTGTGGTGCTTTTCGGACTTGTCGTGTTCGGTTTCGGTATCGGTGCTCCCGAGGACAGTCAGCCCTCAGTGCTTCTTTCCTTCTACTCGCTTATTGCCATCTTCGTGTCCTCGCGCGTGCTCTCGTATGTCATCAATGGTAATAAGGATGACAAACTCATCTTCGTCATTTGCAGCAAACCAGTTGAGGACCTCCACCAATTCATACTTTACGAGTTGGAGCGTTCTGCCACAGTGATCAAGAGTCACGGCATGTACACGAAGGAGGACAAGGAAATGATCTTCCTCGTGGTGAGCTACAAGGAAGTGAACGATGTAAAACTTAAAATTAAGGAGTGCGACCCCCTATCGTTCGTCGTTGTTACCGACGCTTACGACACCTATGGCGAGGGTTGGAAAACACTCCCCGAAAAGCATGAATTGCAACCTGAATAAGGAGTCGTAGGGGGGAAAGAATCCTGCGGATTGTTAAGAGGTTCTGAGGTTATGAGGTCCATGCGGTTTATCTGTCCGAATGGTTTACTTCATAACATCAGAACCTCTTAACTTTAGGCAGTAATATAGCAGTTGACCCAAGCGTGCTATAGACGCCTTCAGCGTCATTTAAAGTACAAGATTCTAAATTATTGCTTCTATATAACAAACTCTTGTTTCAGGGGAGAAAACTCTATTGATTGATAATTTGTCTCACGCAGACTGCTCAGACTTTCGCAGAAGCGCACACACTTTGTTTGTGCTTGCCATCCGGATGGTAGCGCAAGCGTAGCGTGCGTCTCTGCGTAATTCTCTACATAAGACTATTCTTATCCGCATGGTCTCTGCGAATTGCTTTCCCCTCACAAGTTCGGACAGCGACCTTTGGTTCTGCGGAGTCTGCGTGAGACACATAAAACTATCTTCTATACGCCAAAAACATCATCCTGCCGTTATATCCTATTTTTGTTTGCCTTAGGCAATGGGAACTGTCCGGTAAAAAATTCTCACGCGGATTACGCAAAGTTCGCAAAGACTATGCAGCGCATTTACCCTTTATCCATAAATATTGCTGTCCGGTAAAATTTGTCTCTTTATTTTAGAGAACACGAATTGCACGAATAACACGAACCGAAGGTCGCGCAAGTCAATCCTTGCGGGGTGTTATCTTTGCTTATCGCATACGAACCAAAGGTCGCGAAAGCAATTGCACGAATACCATCCGGATGGCATTCGTGTTATTCGCCTCTGATTAAGAAATATTCATCCCGCATGGAGATTCGTGTTATTCGTGAAATTCGTGTTCTCTTAAACATAGAAATTCTCGTTTTTTCGGTTGAATATCTATGAGGGGCTTGTATGAGTACAACTATCCATCAAACAAAGAGTTATCTATATTTACCGGACAGCAATAATATTATTACCTCCCCAAAAAGAGGTATTTACCGGACACTCATAATATGAAACGCATTACCCTGAAGTGCGCCACGCTGCACCCCAGGGTAATATATCCGTTTGTATGTACTTCGAAAGCGTAGTCCCGTCCGTTTTTTCTGAGGAAGTTTGCTTCCTGTGTATCGGTTGAACCGCCCCTTATTTCGTTCCGAAAATTCTGTCGCCCGCATCTCCGAGTCCAGGGAGGATGTAGTTGCGGTCGTTCAGCGCTTCGTCGAGTGCGGCAAGGTAGATGTCCACGTCGGGGTGAGCCTGCGTAACGGCTTCTACGCCCTTCGGCGCTGCTACAAGGCACATGAGACGGATGTTGGTATAGCCGTCTGCCTTGAGTCGGTTGATGGCGTCGCAGGCACTTCCGCCCGTTGCGAGCATCGGGTCGGTAACAATTACCAAACGGTCTTTTCCTGCGGGCATCTTATAGTAGTAAAACACGGGTTGGCAAGTTTCTTCATCGCGGTACATACCTATGTGCCCCACGCGTGCTGAGGGGATGAGCGAGAGCAATCCGTCCACCATTCCGAGACCTGCACGGAGGATGGGGGCTATTACTACTTTCTTTCCCGAAATCTTCGGTGCGTTCATCTTCATCAGCGGCGTCTCAATCTCTTCATATTCCAAGGGGAAGTCGCGGGTTATTTCGTAGCCCATGAACATCGCAATTTCCTTCAGTAGTTCGCGAAACTTCAGCGTAGAAGTTTCCTTATTACGCATGATGCTCAACTTGTGTTGCACCAAGGGGTGATCAATAATGTGTAGGGACATAGTGGTGAGGTTAATAGTTATTTAGTTGACGAGGTACGAGTTGACAAGAAAGCCACAGAGATAAACGATTAAACACTCCGCATGGCAACTTTACTCTTTTATCTTTACTCTAAATATTCTAAGAATTTCCTGAGTCCCTCCATAGTTGTGCTGAAGCGCACATCGTGTGGGAGGGCTGCGTGGAGTTTTTGCATATCAATGCTGATGTTGCGGATATGCGTGGGGAAGCGCTCGGTGTCGGGGAGGATAAGTTCCTCTGGAGTCATATTAGTGAACGCTTCGGGAGTTTGCTTTTGGAGCAAACAGGCGTAGGCGAGGGCGGTGTCGTAGGTGTTGAGCGGATTCTCGGCGCCAAAGTTGTAGACACCGCCGGGGATGTTGATGCAGTGGGGGAGGATTTCTACCACTTCACGGATGTTGGTGATGCCGCGGTATTCGCGTGTGGCAAAGCGGAGGGGCGTTTGTGTGCGCAAGGCATTGGCGATGTTTACCACGAAGTTGGGGTGCGTGCGCATCCCTTCTCGCTCGGCGTCGTACATCCATGTGGCGCGCAAGAGTACTGCTACTTCATCTACTTCGGCAATCAGGCGCTCCGCCTCGAACTTGTCGCGTCCATAGACGTTCTCGGGGTGTACGGCAATCGTTTCGGGGAGTCCGCCGAGTTCTTCATTACCGTTGTAAATCTGGTCGGAGGAGAAGAAAATGAACTTTGCGCCCACCGCCTTGGCTGCTTGTGCCATGTGGAGCGCACCCCTTACATTTATTTGCTTACTCTCTTCGGGGTGTTGCTCACAATGCCACGTGTTAGAGATAGCAGCGAGGTGGAGCACCACATCTGGTTTTTCTGCCGTCACATAGCGTAGCGCCGCTTCGGCATTGTCAATGGGGAGTTCGGCATGCGAGGGAGTGAGTAAGGTATATTCGTTTTGCCAACGCGCTACGAAGCGACTGCCTACGAAACCCGTGGCGCCGGTGATGAGGATTTTCATTATGGAGGTCTTAAGGTTTTAAGGTTTTAAGGTGCCATTCGGTCTGCATAGTCTTACAACCTATGAGCGAAGCGACCTAAAACCTCACAACCTAATTATTTATTTTACAACAACCTTCGTGCCATTCACCAAGTAAATGCCTTGGGGAAGGCAGAAGCGAGCGGTTCCAACTACGCTACGATTGTCAATGAGTCGACCGCAGAGGTCGTAAACGCTGATCGTTTGAGGCGTTGTGCTGTTTACCAAAATTCCGCCCTCAACGACGTTGATTGCAGGTGCAGAAGGTGCACCAACTTCCTCAATGTCAACCGTGCCGTCAGTGTTTTGTTGCCCCTTCTTTTGGTATACACGAATCCAGTCGAAGGTAGTTTCGTAGACATGGTTAACATCAGCATTTGCAGCCCAAGCACCGTTGCCCACACTCTGATTAAGGATGATGTAGAAGTGCTTGTCGAAGGGCCACTGATCTTGGTTGAGCACGCTTGAATCTGTTGACTTGTTGTATGTGCCAACGAGCTTTCCGTCAACATACCATTTCAAAGAAGTTGCGTCCCATTCAAGACCGTAAGTGTGGTAGCGGTCGAGCTTCACAGGCGTGTTGAAACTTGACTTGGGGTTGCCCGTATTACCAAGGTTGTAACTCCAGTTTGAGTGAATGGTGTGGTAGCTACGTTCGTCCGTATCAATGACTTCCCAAATATCAATTTCACCCGCATTAGGCCATCCCTTACTATTATCAGCAGGCATCATCCAAATGGCGGGGAAGTTGCCAATCCAAGGATTGCTGAGTGCGCGACATTCTACCTTGCCGTAAGTAAAGGCAAACTTACCCTGCGACTTCACACCGCCTGTAATCATTGGAACGGGGTCTTCGTCTTGATAGGGATTAGGAATGGCACGACAAGCAAGTTTGCCGTCCTTGATGAAATAGACCTCGGGGCGATCAGCCAACCAGCGATTCCAAGTAGCTCCCTGACGCTCACAACTGATCCACTTTGATTCGTCGGGGCGAGAACCATCGGGCAAATTAAATTCGTCGCTGAACACAAGCTGATACTCTGCGCTTTCCGTAGGTTGGTAAGAAATACTGATGCGCACATCACCATTCATTTTAGCCGATGGGATGGTATATGTCTTCGCATTAACGCTATATTCTTCCCACTGACGGTTGCCGTGAATAAACTCTGGACCGTCGAGGTTGTGACCATGGCGGATAATCATTTCATCGGCAGCATATCCAGTAGCAATAGGTGTAGGGACAACCTTCAATGAAGAGAACGGTGTGAAGGTGAGAGGAAGTCCCGTATTTTGATTCCCATGAATGCTACCATTTTCACTAAGTACTTCAAGGGATTGCTTAGTGTTATGTACGTTAATTAAGAAGTCGATGATGCAACCATCAACCTGGGCAATGGATTCGCTACCAGCAGGATCTATATTGTCGTAGTCCATCTTTAAACGCGCACGATAGAATCCCGTCGGGAGTGCGGCTGGGATGGTTGTTTCGGGAAGTACGCTAACGTTAGCATCAATAGCAGTCGCTTCTCCAAGACTATTCTTACCATTAGCATAAGTGAAACTAACGAGTTCGCCGCTCATCGTGGGAGTTCCGTCGGCGGTGAGTGTAGCTGCGAATTTACCGTCCTGGTTGTAGTCAATATATAAATAAGTGTGGACCTGTGTATTAGAAGAATACATCATCGCTGAAAGCGTGCTTCCTGGGAGAACGCGCACTTCCTCGTCCATCATGTCGTTGTACACTAAGGAATTGGTACCAGAGAGCGAAAGTGTGCCAACTGATGTGCTGTTGGAGGTAAAGGCTACATCAATAAACTTGTTGTCCGTGTTGGGAGATGCGAGTGTCGGGTTAAAGTTCAAGGGGTATTCGCCCGTAGTGTCAGAACCCTCATGCACTTCTGCAAAAATAGCGGTGATACTAACATCTCCGTTGATGTACTGTGCAGGGAGTGTCACCTTGTTTCCCTCAAATAAGAATGCAGGAATGATTTCTTCTGTCCATTGGGGAAGACCATAAAGGTCGGCGTCAGACGTGAGGTTGTAACCGTGGCGCACGATGATGCCATCACAGACGAAACCATCGTTGGCGGTAATCGTCAGCGTGAGAGGCTCGCCAAATGCAACAGTCGTACTTAGCGGATTGCCATCAGTATCAGTGATGTTACCATTCGCAGCAGTCGTCTGCACGGTGCATACATCTCCATGAAGGTTGACTAAAATGTCGCAAATAGCACCGCCATTTTTAAGGATACCATTGCCGTCCTCCAATCGTCCGGCTGGGTCAACAGAGTCCCAGTCCACTTTGTAACGCATGCGGTAAAGTCCATAAGGAAGGTCCGCAGGAATCGTAAATGCAGGAGGATTCAATACATTACCATTGGAGTTGATGGCACCTGTGCTGTTGCATGAGAAATCGTTGGCACAATTATAATATGAGAACGACATGATGTCGCTACCCTCTGAGATGGTACCGTCGTTACCAATCAATGCATCAAACGTTCCGTCATTGCCACGGTCAAGGTATACAAAACCATTCATCCATGTACCGGAGAACTGGAATGTGGGGGTAACCGTTTCACCTGGCGAAGCCATGAATTGCTGATCGGCAATAATGTTGTAGACTGTGGATGATGATGCGATACTTGCACTTTGGTTGCCGTTAGACGGACTATTAAGTGCAATACCATTCAGACGACGTGAACCGTGAGTGTATGTTTGATCTGCGGGAAAATTAAGAACATAACTTTCGGTAAGGGGCATTGCAGCATGGAGCGGAGTAGCAGAAATCGCTAAACTTACTCCATAAAGCAAGGAAAGTAAAGATGTTTTCATATGGTGATGATTTTAGATAGTAATTAACTATTTAGTGGGTTACTCGTGGCGTCTGTGCCCAACGGTTTTACCTTGTAATAATGCGTTTGCCAATCATGGGCGAGAGTACTTTCTTGAGTTGGTTGAAACGCGCATGCTCTTCCATGATGGCGCGAGCGCGTTCGGGTGACTGAAGTACCTCGGGGTTGCGCAGTTCTAAGAGCAGTTCTTTCAAACGTGACTCCACGATGTGAAATTTATACTCGTTGAGCAGATGCGGAATGAGTTC
Organism: Alloprevotella sp.; assembly: GCA_045121635.1. Classification (GTDB taxonomy): domain Bacteria; phylum Bacteroidota; class Bacteroidia; order Bacteroidales; family Bacteroidaceae; genus Alloprevotella. Next base: position 24,936 of record JBGVGJ010000043.1, read on the forward strand.
GACAAGTCGATTTTCGTCGGGGTTGTGCTCCTCCAACTGTTTCTTTGAAAGCGCATAGTTGTCCTCCGCAACTTGAGTGGCTAATTGCTGAATCTCAGGCGTTTCGGCTTGCATAAAATGGTGGAGCGAGACATACTTACTATCAGCGGTATCCGCAAGTGAAAGCGCCTCGGCAAGGATTTGGGCGTAGAGGGGTGTCTGAAAGGCAATGCCGTCATTTTCAAGGTCGGCGGCAATATAGTTTGCTACGGTCCAATCCACAGTTGCTCCCTCCTCAGTTTCTTCTGAGAATAGCAGCGCCGAACCATGGCGAATGATGGCTTTAATCAACTCAAATTCCTTCTGACTACTGTCGGCGAAGCTACGCACAATGGTGTTGGTCGCCGCAGGTTGCTGCCCTTCATCGGTTGGCTGTTGGTTGTTGTCGGCAGGTTGCTGTCCGTTGTTCGCATGAATCTGTTTGCCTACCTCGGCAGCGATGATGCGCTCCTCCATCTTCACCTGTTCGGCGCACTGAGCGATGTAGGTTTGACGCACAATGCGATCGGGAATCACGGCGATGCTGTTCACGATGTCACGAATGACATTCGAGCGCTGTTGAGGGTCGTTTTCTGCATCCTTCAGGAGGAGGTTGGTCTTGAAGCGGATGAAGTCCGTTTGGTTTGCCTCAATGTATTCCCAATATTTCTGAGCGTTGTTGTTGCGTGCAAAGCTGTCGGGGTCTTCTCCCTCGGGAAGCAACACGACCTTGATGTTCATCCCCTCGGCAAGGAGCAGGTCGATACCGCGAAGCGAAGCCTTGATACCGGCTGCGTCGCCGTCGTAGAGTAGGGTGATGTTGTGCGTAAAGCGTCGGAGCAAGCGGATTTGCCCAATGGTAAGCGAAGTACCCGAACTGGAAACGACATTCTCAATTCCCGCTTGGTGCATCGAGATTACGTCGGTGTAACCTTCCACAAGGAAACAGCGGTCGTGCTTCGTAATGGCATGCTTGGCAAGGTAGAGGCCGTAGAGTTCGTGACTCTTGTTGTAAATCAACGAGTCGGGAGAGTTGACATACTTGCCGACATTCTTCTGTTTTTCAGTGTTCAAAACGCGCCCACCAAAGGCTACGACGCGACCGGAAATGGTGTGTACGGGAAAGATGACGCGTCCGTGGTAGCGGTCAAGGAGTTTGCCGTCTTCCGTTTTGACGCAGAGGCCCGTTTTTACCAAATACTCCTCTTCATATCCGCGCTTGAGCGCCGCCTGTGCCATAGCGTTGCGCTCGGGCAAGCAGAACCCCAACTGAAATTTCTTTATGATGTCATCGCGAAAACCGCGGGCGCGGAAATATGCCATACCGATGGCCACACCTTCAACATTGTTGTAAAGCGTATCGGCAAAGTAGTCGCGCGCCCACTGATTGGCGGCAAACATCGCTTCACGCTCCGAAGATTCTTTCTTCTCCTCCTCCGTCTCCTCCTTCTCCTTGACTTCAATGCCGTAACGCTTGGCAATCCATTTCAAAGCCTCGGGATAAGTCATCTGTTCGTGTTGCATGATAAAGCCAACGGCGTCGCCACCTTGCCCGCAGGAGAAGCACTTGTAGAGTTGCTTCGACGGGCTAACGATGAACGACGGCGTCTTTTCGTCGTGGAACGGACAGAGGCCTTTATAGTTCGCCCCAGCCTTCTTCAAGGTCACAAACTCCTTGACAATATCATAGATATTTGCGGCTGAGCGAATTTTCTCAATGGTAATCCTATCAATCATACCTGCAAAATTAGCATATTATTAATAAAATGTGTATCTTTGCGCCCTAAAAACAACGAAACTATATACTTGACTTAATGGGTTTAGTACTTTTATTCTTTACAATTGCAGTTGCGGTATCCTTTACCTGCTCTATTCTTGAGGCTGTTTTGCTCTCTACTCCAACATCGTTCGTGACGATGAAAGAGGACGAAGGGGCTACTGGTGCCAAGTTATTGAAGACGCTGAAGGAGAACATTGACCGCCCGATTTCAGCCATCCTTTGTTTGAATACGATAGCTCATACGATTGGCGCCTCTGGTGTCGGTTGGGCTGCTACAGAAACTTGGGGGGAAGAGTGCTTCGGACTTGTTTCTATCGTCCTTACGATTCTCATCCTCGTCTTCTCTGAAATCATTCCCAAAAGCATTGGCGCACGCTACTGGCGCTCGTTGGCTTGTCCTACGGCCTTTATTATTCGTGGTATGGTGATTATCACCTATCCCCTTGTGTTGATTTCCGAATGGATTATGAAAATCTTCTCGGGCAGTGAACAACCCGTCAGCGTGAGTCGCGATGAAGTTTCTGCCATGGTGAAGGTGGGCGCAGAAGAAGGCGTGCTTGAAACGGAAGAGAATCGCATGATTCAAAACCTCCTCCGCTTGGACAGTATTACGGCACACGAGATTATGACGCCCAGTGTGGTTGTAGCGAGTGCGGATGAGCAGATGACGCTTAAGGATTTCTACCTCGAAAAGGAGTACAGCACGTATTCGCGTATCCCTGTTTACGAGGAAGACGACAATTATATTACGGGTTATGTGCTTCGCCAAACGGTGCTTGAGAAGTTGACGGAAGATAAATTCTCTATGCGTCTCGCAGACATCGTACGCCCCATCTTGAAGTTTGAGGAATCGACCTCCGTTTCTGAAATTTGGGAAATGATGCTTGCCAAGAAGGAACACATCTCTGTAATCTTCGACGAATACGGTTGCATGCGCGGTATCGTAACTATGGAAGACGTGATTGAAACCATGCTCGGTTACGAAATCGTTGACGAGAAGGACACCGTAGCAGACATGCAGGAGTTGGCACGTGAGAAGTGGCAGCGCATGCAAGAGGAAGATGAAGAGGAGTGGGAGACAGAGACAGAGCAGGAAGCAACTCCCGCTGAAGAACAACAGTTTGAAAACAATAAACAATAGGCTAAAGGTTATTAGGTCGCTTCGCTCAAAGGTAAAAGAACCTTGCGGTGCGCAGCTACCTTAAACCTCTAAACCTCAAACCTGATAACCTAAAATAATATGAATATCAGTTATAAGTGGCTGAAGGAATACGTTGACGTAAACCTTTCAGCAGAAGAAATTGCCGTAGCGCTCACTTCTATTGGTTTGGAAGTAGGTGGCGTGGAAGAAGTTCAGGCAATTAAGGGTGGACTCGAAGGCCTCGTTGTAGGTCATGTCCTCAGCATGGAAGTGCACCCCAATTCTGACCACATGCACATCTGTCAAGTAGATCTTGGTCAGGGCGAACCCGTACAGATTGTTTGCGGTGCTGCAAATGTTGATGCAGGTCAGAAGGTAATCGTGGCTACGTTGGGCACAAAACTCTACTCTGGCGACGAATGCTTCACTATCAAGCGCTCAAAGCTCCGTGGTGTTGAAAGCCTCGGTATGATTTGTGCAGAAGATGAAATCGGAGTTGGCACAAGCCACGACGGTATTATCGTACTTCCCCAGGATACTCCCGTGGGTATGAAGGCGGCAGATTATTTCAATATTCAGAGCGACTGGCTCATTGAAGTAGATATCACTCCTAACCGCGCAGATGCTTGTTCTCACTGGGGCGTAGCGCGCGACCTTTATGCGTGGCTCGTTCGCAACGGTTACGAAACCAAGTTGCACCGTCCTTCTGTCGATGACTTCAAGGTAGATAACAATAACTTGCCCATCGCTATTGAAGTTGAAAACACAGAAGCATGTCCTCGCTACTGTGCTGTAACTATCAGCGGTGTAGAAGTGAAGGAAAGTCCCGAATGGTTGAAGGAGAAACTCGAAATTATCGGTCTTCGCCCCATCAATAACATTGTGGACATCACCAATTATATTATGATGGCTTACGGTCAGCCCCTCCACTGCTTCGATGCAGATATGATTGAAGGTGGTAAGGTGGTTGTGAAGTCTATGCCCGAAGGAACTCCCTTCGTAACACTTGATGGTGTAGAACACAAACTCTCTGACCGCGACCTCGCAATCTGTAACGCCGTTGCGCCGATGTGTATCGCTGGTGTATTTGGCGGTAAGGGTTCGGGTACTTATGAAACTACGAAGAACGTACTCATTGAAAGTGCTTACTTCCACCCCACATGGATTCGTAAGAGTGCGCGCCGTCACGGTCTTCAGACAGATGCTTCATTCCGCTTCGAGCGTGGTATTGACCCCGACGGACAGATTTATGCCCTCAAGCGTGCTGCGCAGTTGATTAAGGAACTCGCGGGTGGCGAAATCTCAATGAACATCGTTGACGTTGAGGCGCCTGAATTGGTGAAGAAGTTCTCTGTTGATGTAACTTACGACTATATCTACAACCTTATCGGTAAGAACATTGGTAGCGACGTGGTGAAGGAAATTCTCACTTCTCTGGAAATGAAGATTGTTTCAGAAACAGAAGAAGGCCTCTCACTCGAAGTTCCTGCTTACCGTGTGGATGTTCAGCGTGATTGCGACGTAGTTGAAGACATTCTTCGCATCTACGGATACAACAATGTGGAAATTCCTACTGCCGTGAAGTCAAGCTTGACAATTAAGGGCAATGTGGATGCTGCATACAAGTTGGAAAACCTTGTGAGTGAACAGCTCGTAGGTTGTGGTTTCAACGAAATCTTGAACAACTCACTCACTCGTGAAGCATACTACGACGGACTTCAGACTTACAAGTCAGAAAACCTTGTGCGCCTCATGAACCCCCTTAGTTCTGACCTCAATGTAATGCGTCAGTCGCTCCTCTTTGGTGGTCTTGAAGTGATTCGCCACAATGTGAACCGCCGTAGCGCAAACCTCCGCCTCTTTGAATTTGGTAACTGTTACTACTTCAACGAAGGCAAGCGCAATCCCGAAAAGGTGCTCGCTGCTTATAGCGAAGACCAGCGCCTCGGACTTTGGGTTACAGGTAAGCGCGTAGAAGGTTCTTGGGCACATGCTGATGAAGCTTCAAGTTTCTACGAACTCAAGGCGTATGTGATGAACATCCTCGTGCGCATCGGTCTCCCCATGGGTGGTTTGCTTATCGAGACTGGTGAGAACGACATCTTTGCAAAGTCTATAGTAGTGAAGGACCGCAACGGAAAGGTATATCTCGAACTCGGTCTTGTGAAGAAGGCGCTCCTCGCAGCATTCGACATTGAGCAGGAAGTTTATTACGCGGACCTCAACTGGACACTCCTTACTTCAAAGGTGCGTGGCGCAAAGGTAAGTTTCAAGGAGATCAGTAAGTTCCCCGCCGTAAGTCGCGACCTCGCCTTGCTCGTTGACAAGCAAGTGACTTTCGCTGAGATCGAAAAGGTGTGCTTCGCTGCCGACAAGAAACTCCTCAAGAAGGTAGAACTCTTCGACGTTTACGAAGGCAAGAACCTTGAAGCAGGCAAGAAGTCATACGCTATCAACCTCACCCTTCAGGATGAAGACAAGACGATGAACGATAAGCAGACCGACAACATCATGCAGAAGATTGTTCAGAGTCTTGAAAAGCAACTCGGGGCAAAGCTCCGTTAATTTAGTAGACGAGTTTGTAGTAAACAAGTAGACAAGATGTATAGTGATGCAACAGTGAAATTGTCCGCTTGTCTACCAGTTTACTTGTCAAATCGTTTACTCCTAATAGAACTACATTTAATAAAATAGAATTGCGAGCATACGAGATGCCAATCAAACCATCTTGTCTACTCGTCTACTAAAAACTTGTTTACTTAAACGATATGGGAAGAGCATTTGAATATCGTAAAGCAGCGAAGATGAAGCGCTGGGGCCACATGGCTAAAACCTTCACACGAATCGGTAAGCAGATTGCTATTGCCGTTAAGGCTGGCGGTCCTGAACCTGAAAATAACCCCGCACTCCGTGCCCTCATCGCCAATGCGAAGCGCGAAAACATGCCTAAAGACAATGTAGAACGCGCTATCAAGAACGCGATGGGTAAAGACCAGAGCGATTACAAGTCAATGACTTACGAAGGATACGGTCCTCACGGTATCGCAATCTTTGTAGATACACTTACAGACAATCCCACGCGTACAGTAGGTGATGTTCGTTCTGTGTTCAACAAGTTCTCTGGCAACCTCGGCACAATGGGTAGCCTCGCATTCCTCTTCGACCACAAGTGTGTGTTCTCATTCAAGAAGAAGGACGGTCTTGACATGGACGAAATGATTCTCGACCTCATCGACTACGGCGTAGAAGACGAGTACGATGAAGACGAAGAAGAAGGCAGCATCACGATTTATGGCGACCCCAAGTCATTCGCTCAAATCCAGAACCACCTCGAAGAACAAGGTTTCGACGTCGTAGGTGCAGAATTTACTTACGTTCCCAACGACGTGAAGGACGTTACTCCCGAACAGCGCGAAGCTATCGACAAGATGGTTGAAAAGCTCGAAGACTTCGACGACGTTCAGACTGTTTACACAAACATGAAACCCGAATAGGTTGATGAAAATAAAAGTGTCTTATAGCTTCAGTCCTGAAGTTGTAAGGCACTTTTTAATAACGCGATTTATAAGACGGATTTCAATCTGTCGCAATAGTCGATGTTATTTATAATATGAGGAAACTATGGAACATAAGGATTTTAGTATATTAAAGAAGAACCTGATTGCGTTAGGTTATACCGTAAGTTGCTTTGACACTGCAGAGGAAGCGGCGCAGTATTTAGATGCTCAAATTCATCATCAGACGGTTGGGTTTGCAGGTTCCATGACTTTAGAGAAAATGGGGCTTTATGAATGTTTGAGTGCGCATAATGAGGTGCACTGGCATCAGCGTATCCCCGAGGGTAAAACAAGTAAGGAGGTGCGTGTGCAAGCGAATGCTGCGTCCATCTATATTACCTCTGTAAACGGCATAGCAGAAAGTGGGGAGATAGTGAATATCGATGCGAATTGCAATCGTGTCGCATCCATATTTTACGGTCACGAGAAGGTCTATTTTGTCATTGGTGAAAACAAGATTGAGAAGGACTATGACAGTGCCTTGTATCGCGCAAGGAATATTGCTGCTCCTCAGAATGCAAGAAGATTAGGCGTGAAAACTCCCTGTGCCGTAAAGGCAGACCGTTGCTATAATTGCAATAGTCCCGAACGCATTTGCAGGGGACTTTCTGTCTTGTGGTGCAAACCCATGACGGGAGAATTTGAGGTAATTCTTGTGCATGAGGATTTGGGATATTGATGCTAAATAATCTCCTAAATAAAACCGAGGCGCCATACTACACAGTGTGGCGCCTCGGTTATTTTTCTGTATGTGAGATAAACTCTGTTATGTTTGCTCCTCCAACTCTTCAATCTGCATCAGGATTTCGTCGGTAGTGCGGAGCGTCTTGTTGAATTGATAAATTCCGATGACGCCACCGATAAGCAGGCCTATGGCGGCAGAAATTAGTGGGGTTTGGAGCATATCTCCCTTGTAAACTAATGCGTTTTCATATACAAACCAGGGAATGAAAACCATCAAGAAGGGGATGCCAATACAGAAGGTCCATCTACGCGTAAGTCGCTTGAACTTCAAAGTTGCCTTGCGTGCTTCAATGAGGTTTGCTTCAGAGAAATCTTTGGTGTGAAATTCGCGATACATATAATAATTATAAGCGAGGGCGAGTGCCATAAAGGCGGTGGAGAAGGCACAGAAGTACATGGAGTGCGGACTTATTTGGGGCAATATCCAAATGAAGAAAGGTATCATGATGATGCAGACGAGGCTTTCGATAATGATGTTCCTGCGCAGTGTGTTGGCTTTCTCTTTCATAGAACTGCGAATCAGGCGTTCGTTGACAATCGTTTCCCGCTCCAACTTCTTGGTAAGGAGTTCCAATTGCGCTTTCATTTCCTGCAATTCCTTAGAGTCAATCGTGTTATTCATAATGAGCAAGGTTTAGTGGTTAGACATTTTCTTGAGTTCTTCCTTGATGCGGAAGAGGCGCACGGACACGTTCTTCACGGTGATACCCACGATAGCGGCAATCTCGTCGTAGGGCATGCCTTCGAGCCAAAGCAGTACGATGGCGCGGTCGAAGGGTTTCAGTTGGTGGATGCGTTGGTAGAGCATTTGGATTTGCCGCGTGTCTTCGTCCTTGTCGTGAAAGAGGTCGATACCCATTTCTAATGGGATGCGAGAAGTGTGCTTCTTCTTGCGCTCCTGCGAAATGCAGGTGTTAAAACTCACGCGCCAAATCCATGTCTCCACTTTGCTCTCCCCTTTGAAGGTAGAAAATCCCCGCCACAGGTTGATGAGCACCTCTTGAAAGAGGTCGTCCACCTCATCGGAGTCTTTCGAGAACATGAAGCACACCGTGTAGATGGTGCTTTTGTGCCTGCGCACCAAGAGTTCAAATTCTTGTTCAAGTGCTTTCATTTTTTTCATACGTGTTAGATGATTGTCTTTTTGCCCATTAGACGCATGTTGAGTGTGCAAAACTACAAACTTTTAGAAATATTTTTTATATATTTGCGCAGGTAATGTTAAGGCGTAGTAATCCGTTGGCTATACCCATTAGAAAATTAACCACATTTATTATATTGTCATGAAAAAGTTTTTGCTTTCCTTGCTTGCCTGTTGCATAGGCGCTTGTGTCACAGCCAGTGCTGAACAACCTCCTATCATGGGGTGGAGTTCATGGAACACGTATGGTTTCCAAATTAACGATTCGCTCGTTCGCACTCAGGCGGATGCGATGGTCAATCTCGGTTTCTTTGAAAAGGGGTATAAGTATATCAACATCGACGACGGTTTCTTTGGCGGACGCGATAAGGACGGGCATTTGCTCATTCACCCCACGCGTTTCCCTAACGGTTTGCGCCCCTTGGTGGACTATATTCACGGCAAGGGTTTGAAGGCGGGGATTTACTCCGATGCAGGTAGAAACACGTGTGCTTCTTTCTGGGGTCAACCCAAGGATACCATCGGCATTGGCGTAGGTCTTTACGGACACGATGCTGAGGATATGGCGCTCTATTTTGATGAACTCGACTTTGACTTTATCAAGGTGGATTATTGCGGTGCGGACGCCGGCAACAATGCAGAAGGACTTGACCTTGATGAGGAGCAACGCTATAAGGAAATTGCGGCTGCTATCAATGGCGTGAACAAGAAGAATTTGAATTGGAATATTTGCCGTTGGGCTTTCCCCGGCACTTGGGTGTGTGACATTGTTGACTCTTGGCGTACGACGGAAGACATCTACTTGGGTTGGGCTTCTATTAAGAGCATCATCGGGCAGAGCCTTTACCTCTCGGCATACACTACTTACGGGCATTACAACGACATGGATATGCTTGAAGTGGGTCGCGGATTGACGGAAGAGGAAGACAAGACACACTTCGGTATGTGGTGTATTATGTCGTCGCCCCTGATGATTGGTTGCGACCTCAACGACATTAAGGGTAACGCCCTTGAGTTGATGCAAAACGAGGAACTCATTGCGCTCAATCAAAACGAACTCGGGCTTCAGGCTTATGTCGTGGAAAAGGAAAATGGATGCTACATCCTCGTGAAGGACGTAGAAGAACTTTACTGCAAGAAGCGCGCCGTGGCCGTTTACAATCCTACGGACGGACAAAAGACGGTGAGCGTTAATTTTGACATGCTTGACTTGGCGGGCGAAGTAAAGGCGCGCGACCTTTTTGAACGCGCAGATGCGGGTACCTTTACGGGTGAAATGTCGGTGAGCGTTCCTGCTCACGGCACACGCATCTACACTCTTGAAGCCGCAGAGCGCCTTGAGCGCACCGTTTATGAAGCCGAAACGGCGTGGCTTTCGGAATATCAAGAACTTTGGAACAACGAATCGCGCGGTACAGCCATCTATTCAGAAAAGGCAGGTGCATCGGGTGGCGCAATCGTAGGATGGTTGGGCAATCGTGAGAGCAACGACCTTCAGTGGCGCACCGTGCAGAGCGAAACGGGTGGTTTGTATAAGATGACGCTCTCGTTCATCACGGGCGAAAATCGTAACATCAAGATTAGTGTCAACGGTGGCGAACCCATTTCTGCTTCGCTCAACGGAGGTAGTTGGAGCAACATTGCGCAGAAGGAATTTGAGATAACCCTCAATAAGGGCAACAACACCGTGCGCCTCTATTCCGACGCAGGTTGGATGGCTGACATTGACTGCATGACGCTCCAGTTGCTCGAACCTACGGGTATTCAAAACGCCACTACGGCGGATAACCTTTCCGTAGAAGTTTCCAACGGCACCATTTCGATCACTACCGCCAAGAGCGCAAAAGTTGCTATCGTAGATATGGCAGGCAAGCAAGTGTGGAGCGGAATGGTGAAAGGTAATAAGTCTGTCACCTTACCTGCTGGCACTTATTTGGTGAACGACAAGAAGGTGTTGGTAAAGTAAACTTAAAGTACACTACATAAAATGTAGGGAACCCAGTTATCATGTCAGATACAAAGAATTATGGTATAGTTTACCTGTTGACCAATCCCTGTATGCCGGGGATTGTTAAGATTGGCAAGACATCCCGAACGGATTTGCAGAATCGTATGAAGGAACTTTATACAACAGGAGTTCCTGTGCCGTTTGAGTGCGTCTATGCTTGTCGTATTAAATTATCTCACATGGATAAGTTGGAAACAACTTTGCACAGTGCCTTTGAACCCTATCGTGTGAATAAGAATCGTGAGTTCTTCAGCATTAAACCTGAACAAGCCATCGCCTTTATGAAGTTTGTGGATAATATTCAAGATGTAACTTCTGAAGTATCTGCAGAAATTGCGAATGACTTGACAACAGACGATACTCTTGCTATAGCAAAGGTAAGGAAGAAGCGCCCGTCAATTAACTTCTATGAAATGGGCATGCACGATGGTGATGTTCTTGTTTTCGTTCAAGATGAGAGTAAGAAGGTTGTAATTGCTGGTGCCAAGAGGGTTGTATATGAAGGTTCAGAAACATCGCTAACAGCTTTGACAACCTCTTTGCTTGAGCGAACTTATGCTGTGCAACCAACTCCATATTGGAGATTTGGAGATAAGAATCTGTTAGAAATTTACAATGACACATATTCTCCTTTAGAGGAAGAGTAGTCTTGTTTAACTTTCTAAATTTGTAACTGCAATGTATAACAAAAAAGGTGCTTCCCAAGCGGGAGGCACCTTAAATTTTATCAGTTGTAAGCAATGATTACTTAGCGAGCTTACCGTCTGAACCAAGAACGTTGATGATCTTGTGCTTGTACATCTTTTCCATGTTGTCGCGAGCGGGACCGAGGTACTTACGGGGGTCGAACTCAGCGGGCTTTTCAGCAAATGTCTGACGGATAGCAGCAGTCATAGCCAAACGAGAGTCAGAGTCGATGTTGATCTTACATACTGCTGACTTAGCTGATTCACGCAACCATTCTTCGGGGATACCGATAGCAGCCTTCAACGCACCACCAAACTTGTTGATAGTAGCAACTTCGTCCTGAGGAACTGAAGAAGAACCGTGGAGCACGATGGGGAAACCAGGAAGCTTAGCTTCTACTGCCTTCAACACATCGAATGCGAGGGGAGGAGGTACCATGAGACCAGTCTTGGGATCGATAGTGCACTGTTCGGGAGTGAACTTGTAAGCACCGTGAGAAGTACCGATTGAGATAGCCAAAGAGTCACAACCTGTGCGAGTAGCGAAGTCGATTACTTCTTCAGGGTCAGTGTAAGTGTGGTGGTCAGAAGAAACTTCATCTTCTACGCCTGCCAATACACCGAGTTCGCCTTCTACAGTTACACCATACTGATGAGCGTAGTCAACAACCTTCTTAGTGAGCGCTACGTTTTCTTCGTAGGGGAGGTGTGAACCGTCGATCATTACTGAAGAGAAACCAGAGTCGATACAGCTCTTACAAGTTTCGAAAGTATCACCGTGGTCGAGGTGGAGAACGATTTCAGGATTTTCGCAACCGAGTTCCTTAGCGTATTCAACAGCACCCTGAGCCATGTAGCGAAGCAATGTAGCGTTAGCATACTGACGAGCACCCTTAGAAACCTGAAGGATAACGGGAGACTTTGTTTCAACAGCAGCCTTGATGATAGCCTGCATCTGTTCCATGTTGTTGAAGTTGAACGCGGGGATTGCGTAACCACCGTCGATGGCGCGAGCGAACATTTCCTTAGTGTTCACCAAGCCGAGGTCTTTGTAACTTACCATAAATTTAAGTTTTATTAAAAGAAGTGTTTATAAATTCCAAAGGCAAATTTACAACTTCCTGCGAACCTAACGAAATTTACCCCCTAAAAAATTATGAAATATTTGTCGCGTCCGCAAACAAACCCCTCTTGCAACTGCTATCTGCCATTTTTTGCTTAATTTAGCAGTCAAAACAGGTTCTGATTAAAGGAGAAAGGAAAAAGGAGAAAGGAGAAAGTCCGTGCGGATGGACATTGCGCCAGCCATTTCTCCTTTTTCATTTCTCATTTCTCCTTTCAAAAAACTTTTGCTATGGTTCAACTTATCTTCGACCACTTCCCAAATCTCACCGACGAGCAGCGCAGTCAGTTTGAACAACTTGATGCGCTCTACCGCGACTGGAATGCGAAAATCAATGTGATTTCTCGCAAGGATATTGACAATCTTTACTCGCACCATGTACTTCATTCTTTGGGTATTGCCAAGGCGGTGACCTTCCGTCCGGGCACTAAGATTATGGATATCGGTACGGGTGGCGGTTTCCCTGGTATTCCTCTTGCCATACTCTTCCCAGAATGCGAATTTCTCTTGCTCGATAGCATTGGCAAGAAGGTGAAGGTGGCGCAAGCCGTAGCTGAGGCGATTGGTTTGAAGAATGTGATTTGCGTACACAGAAATGTCATTGAGGAAAAGGGTAAGTTTGATTTCGTGGTGAGTCGCGCCGTGATGGATATGGGCGACTTGTATAAATTGGTGCGCAAGAATGTGGCGAAGGAGTGTCGCAATGCCCTTCCCAACGGTATCGTGGTGCTCAAGGGCGGAGACTTGGTCAACGAATTGGCACCCTTCAAGAAATGTTCTACCACTTGGAACCTCAGCGACTATTTTAAGGATGAGTTTTTTGAAACAAAGAAGGTAATCTACGTACAATGCTAACCGTGAAGAAATTTGTGGTAAATCCTATTGAGGAATCTACCTTTGTTATTTACGACGAAACGCGTGAGGCGGCTATTGTGGATTGTGGCGTGTTGTACCCTGAAGAAGAGGTGGCGCTGACCAATTTTATTAAGAGCGAAGGCCTGACTGTGAAGTATCACTTGCTCACACACAGCCATTTTGACCATATCTTTGGTGCCGACTTCGTCTATCGTACATGGGGACTTTCTCCCTGCATGCATAAAAATGAATTAACCACCTACGAAGCAGCGGCCGCCCAGATGCGTAGTTTTGTAGGCAATGCTTTTACGCTTGTAACCCCTCCTGCTGGTAAATTGTTTGACGACCACGAAGAGGTGACTTTAGGCAGTCACGCATTAAAGGTACTCCCAACTCCAGGGCACACACAGGGAGGCGTGTGTTATTATTGTGCTGAAGAAAACGTCTTGCTCAGTGGTGACACGCTCTTCTACCGTAGCATCGGTCGCACCGACCTTTTCGGTGGAAACTATGAGCAACTTATCAACAGCATCAAGCAAGAACTCATGGTGCTACCCTCTGAAACCAAGGTTTATCCCGGACATGGTCCTGCTACGACGATTGGGGAGGAGCGCTTAAACTTTATGTAGTCAGCCATGCAAGCACTTATATTTGATTACGGCGGAACCTTGGACACGGATGGGCGTCATTGGGCGCACGTGCTTTGGGAAGGTTATTGCGAGGCGAAGGTGCCCGTGACGAACGAGCAATTTCGTGAGGCGTATGTGTATGGTGAACGTGCTTTGGCAAAGGCGCCGATTGTGCAACCCGAGGATACGTTCCGCGATGTGTTGGAAAAGAAGGTGTGTCAGCAATTTGCTTTTCTTCAAGCGGAACATATTTGGAATGATGCCCCTGAGGTATGCACCGAAAAACTAAATACAGTAGTTGATTACTGCCACGATTATGCTTTGCGCCATATTACAAAGGCGCGTGAGGTGCTGGCTGTGCTCCGCTCCAAGTATCGCATGGTCTTGGTGAGCAATTTCTACGGCAATATCGAAGCTATTTTGCGTGACTACGGATTGGCGCAATATTTTGACGCTGTGATAGAAAGCGCTGTGGTCGGTGTGCGCAAACCCGACCCTCAGATTTACCGCTTGGGAGTAGAAGCAACAGGCTGTGAGGCAAAGGATGTGACCGTCATCGGCGACTCGTATTCTAAAGACATTGTTCCCGCTACGCAGGTGGGTTGCCGAACGATTTGGATAAGAGGCGAAGGATGGAGTGGGGAAGATGCGGGCGACGGTGCTACGCATGAAGTACTCACGTTGCGAGAGATTTTGAATTACGTATAGACTAAAATTACACCACCCCGACATGGTCATTTTCCGTGATGTAATTTGCGTTCATTTTTCCTCATTTTTCGCTCAAAACTTTAACACATATTAACATTCAGTGTGCTTAAAACAGCGACAATATCTATTTTTGGAAAAACAATAAGTTGCATTGTCGCGCTGATAAGTAACCTTGTAAAAACGATAATACTTATTTTTTGACCTCCAATAAGTAACCTTGTGAATGAAAAGAGTGGAGATATCCCCGATGTATGGGGGTATCTCCACTTCTGTACTGCAAATATACAACATATCGAAGCGAAATGCAAATCAGTTAACACTTGTTAACACGGTATTTATTCCGCATTTTTCTTCATTTTTCTCCGTGTCCGCTGCTAATGGGATGTTCCGTTTGTTTATCCTTTAATCTCGGATAGTTGAATATGATTGCCCCAACCACGGCGAGGATAAGTAACATGGGGTAGAAGAGCGAGGGGATAATTTCAATGGGGGAGATTGAGGCGAGACCTGCCGCCATGAGGAGTTGTGCGCCGTAGGGGATGAAACTCTGCACGATGCACGAGCAGGTGTCGAGGATGCTGGCGCTGCGTCGGGTGTCTACACCGTAGCGCTCGGCAATGTTTCGGGAAATTTCTCCCACGCTGAGAATGGCAATCGTGTTGTTTGCCGTGCAGAGGTTCGTTAGACTCACGAGGGTGGCAATGCAGACTTCTGCGCCTCTACCACTGCGCACACGACGCGTGAGGCGGTGGATGAGGAAGGTGATGCCGCCATTGATGCGGATAAGTTCAAGAAGTCCACCGGCAAGCATGGAGATGAGGATGAGTTCGCCCATTCCGCTGATGCCACTTGCCATAGCGGCAAACCAACCGCTGGCGTCGAAAGCGCCCGTGGCAATGCCAATGGCACCCGTGAAGAGGTTGCCGATGAAAAGCACAAGCAACACATCCTTACCCATGAGCGCAAGGGTGAGCACGGCAAGGTAGGGGACTACATTGATGCCCTGCGCAAGGGTGATGGGGGTGGCGGTGTAATGGGGCGTGGCGTTGTAACCCAGCATGAGGTAGAGCACCGTCGTGATGATGGCGGCAGGGAGCACGATGCGGATGTTGGTGCGAAACTTGTCGCTCATCCTTATGCCCTGCGTGCGTGTGGCAACAACGGTGGTGTCGGAGATGAAGGAGAGGTTGTCGCCAAAGAGTGCACCACCCACGGTGGCTGCTACGATGAGGGGAGTGGAGAATCCCGTTTCTCCTGCCAACCCTGCCGCTATGGGGGTGAGGGCAACGATGGTACCTACGGAGGTTCCGATGCTCATGCTGATGAAGCACGAGGCGATAAAGATGCCTGCCAGGAGTGCCTTCTGTGGGAGCAGGGCAAGGGTGAGTTCTACCGATGCGTCAATGGCGCCCATGGCTTTTGCACTGCTGGCAAAGGCTCCGGCGAGTACAAATATCCACACCATGAAGAGCAGGTTTTTAGACCCCGCTCCGCGTGAGAAGTGGTTGATGCGCTCTTGCAGCGTGTGGCCTCGGGTAATGAGCAGGGCGTAGGCCGCGGTGGCGATGAAGAGTATGGTGAGTGGCACCTTGTAGAAGTCGCCAAAGTAAACTCCTGTACCTAAGAATAGTGCCACCAAAAGCAGCATGGGACTGATGGCGAGGATGCCTATTTTTCGTGGAAGTTTTCGGCTTGTCATAGAATCACCGTGCGTTATCGCTTCGCTAACCCAATTTTTAGGTTCAACTTAAAGTAATAGACATTGTTTTCGCGCTCCATAAAACCGTATTTGTCTTTCTCCGTGCTACCGCGCTCGAGGCGTGCAGTATGGAAGAGGAAATCGGCAAGGCGCATGCGGTCGGTAGCGGGGAAGGCAATGGGTTGACCGTTGGGGTTGATTATGAGGAGGAAGGGTGGAAGATTTTCGTTCCCGTGATAAATCTTTGCGGGGCGCATTCCGGCGGCGCAGGCAAGGAGCAGTTGCTTCACCTTATACTCATAATAACCGTGCTTCACGATGAGTTCTGTCTTCACCTTCAAGGGGTTGAGTTCGCGCATGCGCTCGGTGAGTTCGTCTAACTTAAAGATGTCTTCCATATACGAGAGGCGCACCATTTCGGCAAGCAGGCGTCCTAAGTGGAGGTCGAGCATGGCGAGGTTGGCGCGGAACACCTTGTCGGCTACACCTTCGTAGCGCAAGGAACTGCCCATATCTTCGATAAGGAGCATGCGGTCTCGCACACTATTGTCGGTTTCAAGGTTGTTCACCTTTCCCGCCATAGGGGTGGCAAAGCGCGTTCCAGTCTGCTCAAGTTTGAGGTTTGCAACACGTCCTCCGTCGAGCACTTTGGTGGGGTAAGCACCAGCACGCGACCATACAGCAGCTGGCATCAATCCACCAGGTGTAGCGAGCAAAAGGTGTTGCTGACCTTCGGCAGTGCCGGCAAGGTTAAACATCTTGATCTTGTCTAAAAACGCCTCTTCGGGGTCGTCAATCAAGACGATGTTTTCATCGTCCTTTTGGCGCAAGGCTTCAAACAGTTGCTCGCGCACCTTCTGCCACTCTGACGCATCGACTTGGATGACATCATCGTTGGCATCGTTTTCAATATAAATCGTATCTCCCTCGCGGCGGTAACAGCGCATTACCTTGTCTTCTTCGCGCATCACCGCCTCTACGGGAATCCCCTCGCTGGGAGTGCCTTCCGCAGTGCCTTCTGCCACCTCCATATCTTCAACGATGCGGAAGAGGACGAGCAATTCTGCGAGGTCTTTTCTACTTGCTGTAAACATATATTATTGTGATGTATTGAGGTTGATAGGTCGCTCCGCTTTGAGGTTGTGAGGAATATGCGGGGGGAATCCTTATAACCTCATAACCTTAAAACCTTATAACCTTATAACCTTATAACCTATACTTCTGGTTTTAACTCTTGAAATACACCCTGTTCGCGGTGGTCAACCGTAACGTGGATGTTGTATTTTTGGTGCAGGTGTTCTGCCAAATGCTGGGCGGAATAGACGCTGCGGTGTTGACCTCCCGTGCATCCGAAGGAGAACATCAAATCGGTGAAACCACGCTCCATATAACGCTCCACATGGAAGTCGGCTAACTTATAAACGCTTTCGAGGAACTGAAGGATTTCACCATCCTCCTCAAGGAACTGAATCACTGGAGCATCAAGACCCGTGAGTTTCTTGTAGGGTTCATACTTCCCCGGATTGTGCGTAGAGCGACAATCAAAAACGTAGCCCCCTCCGTTGCCGCTACAATCGGTTGGGATGCCGCTTTTCTTGTAAGAGAAACTGAACACACGCACGTGCAATCCCTTTCGCTCCTCCTGCTTGCAGGTCGGATTTGCTTCCTTACGCAATTCCGCTTCTACCAGTTTCTGCAACACACCCTCCATGTAGGGATAATCCCTTGCTACTCCAGCGTGGAGCAATCCTTCAAGATTTTCAAGCGCTGCGGGTGTTGACTGAATGAAATAGGGTTTGCGCTCAAAGCGTCCGAGCATGCCGTAAGCGCCGAGCACTTGCAACGTGCGGAACAAGACGAAGCGCATTAAATCTGCCTTAAACTTTTTGCGGTCAACGTCAATCAACTCCTCAAGTGCGTCAAGATACACCTCCACCATCTCTTGGCGCAGGTCATCAGCATAACGCGCTGAGGCCTGCCAAAGAAAGGAGGCAATGTCATAATGAAGCGGACCCTTCATGCCGCCTTGATAATCGATGAAATAAGGTTCGCCATCCTTGAGCATCACATTGCGCGCCTGGAAATCGCGATAGAGGAAGGTGACATGCTTCGATGCCGTGGCACATGCCACTAAATCCTCGGCAAAGCGCTTGAAGTCGTGCTCCAATGCCACTTCATCGTAAGCAACACTCGTGGTGCGCAAGAAGCAATACTTGAAGTAATTCAGGTCGAACGTGGCCGCCATCTGGTCAAACTGAACGGGCGGGATGAGTCGGTTGAAGTCTAAATTCTTTGCGCCTTTCACTTGCACCTGTGCCAAGGCACGCAACGTCTTAGCAATCAGTTCGCGCTCATCAGCATTATAATTCCCCGAAGTTCGCCCAGCGCTGAGTGCTTGGTAAAGCGAAGTCGTGCCAAGGTCGGATTGGAGGTAGCAGCACCCCTTTTCGGACACCGCGATAAGTTCGGGAACGTTCAATCCAAGGAGATGAAAATGGCGCGTGAGGTAGATAAACGCATCGTTCTCTGTTTGCGACAATCCAATGACCCCGATGCAGGTTGTTCCATCAGGAGCCGTCAAGCGTATGTAAGTTCGGTTGCTCCCCGCCTTGTCTAACGGTGTGGTTGAGGCGGGAGAAAAGCCGAAGGTTTCTTCGTAGAGTTGAATCAAGGTGTCCATGCTTTCTTATTCCATCATTTTCTTGACATACATAAGGTGAACTGCCACGAGGCCTGCCGTCTCTGTGCGCAAGCGACTCTTGCCCAAGTGGATGGGGGTGAACCCTGCGGCGATGGCTTGCTGAACTTCAGTAACGGAGAAGTCACCTTCAGGACCTATCATCACCAAAGCATCATCCGTCTCGTTGAGAACATCGCCGAGGAAGGGCTTTTCGTTGGTCGTATTGGGGATATTGTCGTAGCAATGCGCAATGAATTTTTGCCCCTTAAAGTCCTGCGTAATAAACTTCTTGAAAGGCATCATTTCAGCCACCTCAGGCTTTGTTGCCTTATGGCTTTGCTTCGTTGCCGACACTACGATTTTCTCCACGCGCTCCGTCTTAATCACCTTACGCTCAGAGTTGTCGCAGAGCACAAAGGAAAGTTGGTTCATCCCGATTTCCGTAGCCTTCTCTGCCAACCATTCCGTGCGATCCATATTCTTTGTGGGCGCCACGGCAAGGTGGATATTTCCGTGCCAAAGCAAGGGCGCGGTTTCTTTCGTATTGATGTTGACACGGCAATGCTTATTGGACGCCAGCGTGATGGTGCAATCATAAAAATGTCCTTGCCCATCCGTCGCTACAAGTTCGTCGCCTTCCTTCATGCGGAGCACACGAACGGCATGTTGTGCTTCATCTTGAGGCAACTCATTGGTCTGCTCAATTTCGGGGGCAAAAAATATGTGGACTTCTTTCATAATTCTGGTTCATAGATATTTCAAACAAAAATAGGAAGAAAAGTTTAGTTGTGTGCTACGTGGGGGAGAAAAAATGTGTGCGTGCTATGAAATCCCAGCTTAATAAGGGTAGAATAGTGCTCTTTCGGAGAAGATGATAAGGTGGTTTCGATGTTTTTATAATAGTCTGTTTCTTACTTTGTTAATATGGGGCAAAATTATGTCCCTTATAATTTTTCCTAAGTGCCGAATAATTTTTTCTAAGTGCCGAATAATTTTTCTTAAGTGCCGAATAATTTTTCTTAAGTCCCAAGCTCGGAGCGCAGTTTGAGAACTATTTTTTTTTGAGGCTTAAATGGCAGTCGATTGCGAGATTTTGTGCTTCGGAAAGTCCGATGTGGGTTTGTTGAAAGCCTTCCTATGAAAAAACGGGAGGCGACACTTCCAAATATCTATATTTTTCGTATATTTGCATTCTCATTATTTTAATAATTGCAACGATGCAGACAGTTAAAATCAAGGATAAAGAATTTGCCGTTTCAATTTCTGAAGCAGAAATTAAGGAACGTGTGTGTGCCATTGCGAAGCGCATTAATAAAGACTTGGAGGGTACAACCCCCATATTTATTTCGGTGTTGAACGGCTCGTTTATCTTTGCCGCCGACTTACTTCGCGAGATTACCATCCCTTGCGAAATTAGTTTTGTGAAAATGGCGTCTTATTCAGGCACCGTTTCTACGGGGCAGGTGAAGGAAATCATGGGCCTCACGAACGACATTGAAGGGCGCACCGTAGTCATCGTTGAAGACATCATTGACTCGGGGCTCACCATGAAGGAGATGATTCAACTTTTGCAGAAGAAGCATCCTGCGGCAATTCATGTGGCATCGTTGCTCACGAAACCCGATAATTTGAAGGTGGAATTGGATGTTAAGTACAACTGCTTTGACATCCCCAACGACTTCATCGTGGGTTACGGATTGGATTACGACGGCGAAGGTCGCAATCTCAAGGATATTTATACAGTAGTTTAACGACATTACAACATTCTCAATATGAAAAACATCGTAATCTTTGGCGCTCCCGGTTCAGGTAAGGGCACGCAAAGCGAACTTTTGATTCAGAAATACGGTTTTAAGCACATCTCAACGGGTGACGTGCTCCGCGCAGAAATTGCCGCTGGTACGGAACTCGGCAAGACGGCACAGGGATTTATTGACCATGGTCAGTTGATTCCCGACTCGTTGATGATTGAGATTTTGGCGCATAAGTATGACGAACTTTGCCCCTGCGAAGGTCTCATTTTCGACGGATTCCCCCGCACCGTGCCTCAAGCAGAAGCCTTGAAGGAAATGTTGGCAAAGCGTGGCACGGCCGTAAGTGGCATGTTGGAATTGGCGGTAGATGAAGCAGAACTCATGGAGCGCTTGATCAATCGCGGTAAGACCAGCGGACGCGCCGATGATAATGAAGAAACCATCAAGAAGCGCCTCACGGTTTACAATTCACAAACCGCTCCGCTCATTGAATGGTATGAAGCAGAAGGTTTGCGCCACTCAGTGAAGGGTAGTGGTTCTTTGGAAGAAATCAATGCGGCACTTTGTGCGGTGATTGATAAGATGTAAGATATAGTAAACATGTTTGAGACATGTTTATAGTAGACAAGTAGATGAGTAGACAAGTGGACGAGACGGTCCCGAGATAAACGATGGAACTATCGTACTCTTTGGTTTGTGTTCTAACGATCTTGTTTACTTGTACCTAATAACTTGTACCTAAAGAAATGGCCGAAAGTAATTTTGTAGATTATGTAAAAATATACTGCCGCTCGGGTAAGGGCGGTAGAGGTTCGATGCACCTTCACAGAGGGAAGTATCAACCGAATGGCGGACCTGATGGCGGTGATGGCGGACGTGGTGGTCACGTTTATTTGCGCGGTAATCACAACTACTGGACCTTGCTCCACTTGCGCTATGAGCGTCACGTCTTTGCGGGACATGGTGGCAACGGTTCAAAATGTTGCTCTCACGGTTCGGACGGTGAAGATAAGTATATTGACGTTCCTTGTGGCACCGTGGTTTATGATGCCGAAACAGGTAAATATATTTGCGACGTCACCGAGGATGGACAGGTGGTAATGCTCTTGAAGGGCGGTCGTGGCGGTTTGGGAAATTTCCAATTCCGTTCGGCAACCAACCAAACGCCTCGCTATGCGCAACCTGGCGAACCCATGCAGGAAATGATGGTTATCATGGAGCTGAAACTCCTTGCCGACGTCGGTCTTGTGGGATTCCCTAATGCGGGTAAGTCAACCTTGCTCTCCGCACTCAGTTCTGCAAAACCCAAGATTGCGAACTATCCCTTTACAACCTTGGAACCCAGTTTGGGTATCGTGCCTTATCGTGACGGTAAGTCATTCGTAATGGCAGATATTCCGGGTATTATCGAGGGTGCGGCAGAAGGTCGCGGTTTGGGTTTACGCTTCTTGCGCCATATCGAACGCAACTCATTGTTGCTTTTTATGGTGCCTGGCGATACGGAACACATAGCCAAGGAATATGACATCTTGCTCAACGAACTCAAGAAGTTCAATCCTGGTATGCTTGACAAGCGCCGCATTTTGGCGGTTACGAAGAGCGACTTGTTGGATGAGGAACTCATTGAGATGCTTCGTGAAGAATTGCCCCAAGACCTTCCCGTGGTATTCATTTCGGCGGTTACAGGTCAGGGAATTCAGCAATTGAAGGACATCCTTTGGGAAGAACTCAACTCTGAAAGCAATAAACTCCAAGCAATTTCAGAAGGCGGAAGCATTGTGCACCGCGATCGTGAGGTGCAGAACTTCGACCTTGACTTTGCCGATTGGCAATATGAGGACGATGATGATGAAGAAGACGATGACTTCGAAATGTTGGAGGAATATGAAATTGAGGACCTTGAAGACTGATTTTATATAAAGGAGAAATGAAAAAGGAGAAAGGAGAAAGATGCTGGCGCGGTGGTGTCGTGCATGGATTTTTCTCCCTTCTCTTTTATTTATAGTATGAAGTTGTTAGAGTACACATTCCAGGATGCTTTTCCTCCTCGCGCATTCAGCACCCAGCGACAGGGTGGAGTAGGTGAGGGTGCTTACGACTCATTTAATATAACCCATTATTGTGGTGACTCGGCAGAAAATGTAAGTGCCAATCGCCGTATTTTATGCGCGGAGTTGGGGATTGCGGATGAGCGTTTGGTGCTCCCTCGGCAGACACATAGTGATAACATCGCCATCGTGACATTAGAAACTCCGTCAGAGGCGCTTGAAGGTGTGGATGCCGTAATTATCCATGAGGAAGGATTGTGCATTGGAGTCTCCACGGCAGATTGCATTCCCTTGCTTTACTTTGACGCTCAACATCGTGTGGTTGCCGCCGTTCATGCCGGTTGGCGCGGCACGGTAAGTGGCATTGCGCAAAAGACATTGCAGATGATGCAAGAGGTGTATGGCACGAAATCGGAAGAACTGCAGGTTGTTGTAGGACCAGGAATCTCTGCTCGCGCTTTTGAGGTGGGTGAAGAAGTGGTTGAGGCGTTTAGAGAGGCCGGCTTTGACATGGAGCGCATACATCATATAAATCCGCAAACGCAGAAGTCGCACCTTGATCTTTGGGAAGCAAATGTAGAGTTGCTTGTGAAAGAGGGGGTACGTCGTGAAAATGTGCATGTAAGCGGCATTTGCACCTACACATCTTACGAGGCTTACTTCTCCGCACGCCGTTTGGGCATTCATTCAGGGCGAATATTTACAGGAATAATGCTTCCAATATCAGAGAAATCCAATTTTTAGCAGTATCTTTGCAGAGGATAAAATAATTAACCTATTCCATTATGAAAGAATTAGCATTGAAGTACGGTTGCAACCCCAACCAAAAGCCTTCACGCATTTACATGAAGGAGGGTGAACTCCCCATCGAAGTTCTCAGCGGACGTCCTGGATACATCAACTTCCTCGACGCGCTCAATGGTTGGCAACTTGTTAAGGAACTCAAGGCTGCTACAGGTCTTCCCGCAGCTACAAGTTTTAAGCACGTAAGTCCCGCTGGCGCTGCCGTAGGTGAAGAAATGAGTGATACGCTTAAGAAAATCTATTTCGTAGATGATATTAAGGAACCCCTTACTCCTATTGCTACGGCGTATGCTCGTGCACGTGGTGCTGACCGTATGTCAAGTTATGGTGACTTCATTGCCCTCAGTGACACTTGTGACAAGGCAACAGCATTGCTCATCAAGCGTGAAGTTTCAGACGGCGTAATTGCTCCCGACTTTACAGAAGAGGCGCTCCAAATCTTGAAGGAAAAGCGCAATGGCTCATACAATGTCCTCAAGATTGACCCCAACTATGTTCCTGCTCCTATTGAAAGCAAGGAAGTGTTCGGTGTGACATTCGAACAGGGTCGCAATGAAATCGACCTCACTTCTGACGCTCTCTTTGAAAACATTCCTACGGACAATAAGAACTTCCCCGCGGCAGCAAAGCGCGACTTGATGATTGCCCTTATCACGTTGAAATATACGCAGTCTAACTCTGTTTGCTACGTAAAGGACGGTCAGGCAATTGGTATCGGTGCGGGTCAGCAGAGCCGTATCCACTGCACACGCCTTGCTGGTAATAAGGCAGACATCTGGTGGTTGCGTCAGCATCCCAAGGTGATGAACCTTCCCTGGGTAGAAAAGATTCGCCGTGCTGATCGTGACAATACGATTGACATCTACATCTCTGACGATTACGAAGATGTACTTGCCGACGGTGTTTGGCAACAATTCTTCACTGAAAAACCCGAGGTGCTTACGCGCGAAGAAAAGAAGGAATGGATTGCACAGAACACAGGCGTGAGTCTCGGTTCCGACGCTTTCTTCCCCTTCGGTGATAACATCGAACGTGCACACAAGAGCGGTGTAGAATACGTAGCACAAGCAGGTGGTTCCGTGCGTGACGACCATGTTATTGAAACCTGCAATAAGTACGGCATCGCTATGGCATTCACAGGCGTGCGCCTCTTCCACCATTAATCCAACGTGTGCTTATGCGTAAAGCAGCAGAAGAAGAAATCACGCAGGCAATGACCGTCGGCATCACCTTTAAGGGTGCAAAGCTGAAGGCTAAACCTACGGAGGAAAAGGTTAAGACGAAAGCAAAGAAAAAGACGTATATCACGGGGCTCCACGGTTCGGGTGCGGCTAAGAAGAAGGCGGATATCCGCAAGCGCCGTGCTAACCGACATAAGAGCAAGGGGTAAGGTAGAGTACAACTGACAGAGTACAGAGTACAACTACCATCTGGATGAACTTCTGAACCTCTAACTTCTGAACCTCAGAACCTCAAAATATAATAGTTGTTAAAACCGACTTTTTATTTTGTTCGTGTAAAAAGAAGTCCGTATATTTGCCTCGTAAAGCAAGAACTTTTAGACTGCATCGGATAGATTGGGATTCTCAACACTTAATCGAAAACCGGGAAAGCAGAACTGCTCAATGGCGTGCCGATATGCACTCGCGTGTAGGGTCGGATTACAAAGACGGGGAAGCGCTCAAATCTTATTTCACTCGGAGTTTCATCGCATCACCGGTGTAGTCTTTTTGAAAATAAGAAACGACAT
Source organism: Alloprevotella sp. (assembly GCA_045121635.1). Classification (GTDB taxonomy): domain Bacteria; phylum Bacteroidota; class Bacteroidia; order Bacteroidales; family Bacteroidaceae; genus Alloprevotella. The sequence goes on from JBGVGJ010000043.1 coordinate 50,061, forward strand.
GCTCTTTGGGGTATGTCGTTTTTTTGTGATGATACACTTTTATGAAAATTTCATCATAGCAGAAAAGGTTAGTCGTTGCATACGTTATATACAAATGTGAGCGGCAATGGGGATAAGGACTTTGTGTGAGATAAAATGTACTTATGCCTTCCTATCAAAAAAACGCCCGTAGAGCGCTTTTGTTTATACATAGTATATCCTTTTTTGGTATTCGATTTTACCCCTAAAATGCGTGTACGGGCTTAAAAATGCCCAAATTCGGGCGCTGTGGTTATTTTTAGGGGGTAAAAGTGTGGCTCTTGTCGAAAAGAAAGTGTAAATTTGCAATTAGATAGAATTTACTCATTTATTTATTATAGAAAAAATAAATTGAGCGCACGGAAGTGTGTGCTCAACGTTGAATTATGACAGAGGATAGAATTAAACAAGTCTACATTGAATCGGAGATGAAGAAGTCGTATATTGACTATTCGATGTCCGTAATTGTAGCACGTGCGTTGCCCGATGTACGCGACGGATTTAAACCAGTTCACCGCCGTATTCTTTTTGATATGGATGAGTTGGGCCTCACGCACGATAAACCTACGCGTAAGTCGGCTCGTGTAGTGGGTGACGTGCTTGGTAAGTACCACCCTCACGGCGACTCTTCCGTTTATGGTGCCCTCGTTCGTTTGGCGCAGGATTGGAACATGCGCTATACGTTGGTAGAAGGTCAGGGTAACTTTGGTTCGATGGACGGTGACTCTGCGGCTGCAATGCGTTACACGGAAGCACGCCTCTCTGTGCTCGGCGAAATGATGATGCAGGACATCGAGAAGGAAACCGTAGATATGGTGCCCAACTTCGATAACACGCGTAAGGAACCCTCGGTAATGCCTACGCGCATTCCTAACTTCCTGGTGAATGGTGCAACGGGTATTGCCGTTGGGATGGCGACAAACGTACCCACACACAACCTTGGTGAAGTTATTGATGGTTGCGTGGCATACATTGACAATCCCGATATTGACACAGAAGGACTCATGCAGCACATCCTTGCCCCCGACTTCCCCACAGGAGGTTACATCATGGGTTTGCAGGGCGTGAAGTCAGCTTACGAAACAGGTCGCGGTCGCGTCATTATGCGTGCTAAGGCAAATATCGAAAGCGGTGAGTTGCACGACAAGATTGTTGTAACAGAAATCCCCTACGGTGTCAACAAGGCAGAACTTATCCGCAGCATTGCAGAAATGGTGAGCGAGCGTAAGTTGGATGGTATTGCAAACATCAACGATGAATCCGACCGCGAAGGTCTTCGCATTGTTGTAGATGTGAAGCGCGATGCGAATGCAGGTGTGGTGCTCAATAAACTCTATAAGATGTCGGCGCTTCAAACGAGCTTCTCAGTAAACTGTATTGCTCTCGTTGGTCCTACTGGCAAGCAGCGCCCTAAGTTGCTCACATTGAAGGAATGTATTGCTGAATTTGTAAATCACCGTCATGATGTAGTGCTCCGTCGCACTGCTTTCGAATTGCGTAAGGCGCAGGAGCGTGCACACATCCTCGAAGGTCTCATCATCGCCAGCGATAATATCGATGAAGTAATCCGTATCATCCGCGCGTCAAAGACGCCTGAAACAGCAGTTGAAGGTTTGATGCAGCGCTTTGCTCTTGATGAAATTCAGGCAAAGGCAATCGTAGAAATGCGTCTCCGTCAGCTCACTAATTTGATGCAGGATAAACTCCATGAAGAGTTTGACGAATTGCAACGCAAGATTGCTTACTACGAACAGATTCTTTCTGATGAAGAACTCTGTAAGAAGGTAATCAAGGACGAACTCATTGAGGTGAAGGAAAAGTATGGTGATGCGCGTCGTACAGAAATCGTTCCCGCTGCTGGTGAATGGAATCCTGAGGACTTCTATGCGAATGACGATGTAGTGATTACCATCAGTCACCTCGGTTATATTAAGCGTACGCCGCTTGCTGAGTTCCGTGCTCAGGCGCGTGGTGGTGTTGGTAGTAAGGGTGGTTCTACACGAGATACAGACTTTATTGAGTACATCTACCCCGCAACGATGCACAACACGATGCTCTTCTTTACTTCAAAGGGGCGTTGCTACAAACTCAAAGTATACGAACTTCCCGAAGGCAATAAGGCGTCAAAGGGCCGTGCTATCCAGAATATGCTCAACATTGAGCCGGGCGACAGTGTAAACGCATGCTTGAATGTGGCGCAGTTTGATAATCAGGAATACCGTGAGTCGCACAACATTGTGTTCTGTACGAAGCAGGGTATCATTAAGAAGACACTTCTCGACGATTACAAGAACGTACGTGCTAAGGGTATCATCGCTATCAACCTCCGCGATGACGACCAGGTGGTAAGCGTTTGCTTGACAAACGGTGAAAATGAAATTATCGTGGCGAACCGTGCAGGTCGTGCCATCCGCTTCAACGAAAATACAGTACGTACGATGGGTCGTGGCGCTACTGGCGTAAAGGCTATGGCAATAGACCAGGCGGAAGACGAAATCGTAGGCATGGTGTGCGTAGAAGATCCTGAAAAGCAAACGGTACTCGTTGTAAGCGAACAAGGCTTTGGTAAGCGCAGTAGCGTAGAGGACTACCGCATTACGAATCGTGGCGGTAAGGGTGTGAAGACACTCAACGTAACGGAAAAGGTGGGCGAGCTCGTTGCCATCAAGTGCGTGACCGATGAGGACGATCTCATGATTATCAACAAGAGTGGTATCACCATCCGTCTCAAACTCTCAACGGTAAGTGTACAGGGTCGTGTGACTCAGGGTGTGCGCCTCATTAACCTCACGAAGCGTAATGATGTAATCAGTAATGTATGCATCGTTCCCACAGAGGAAGAAGACGAGGAAGTACAGGAAGGCGAAACTCAAACTGCTGAACAGGACGCAACTGAGGTTGCAACTGCAACTCCCGACCTTTTCACGCCAGTTGAGGATAACGAATAATTAACCAAGTGAACATTTAATAATGTAGGAGCATTCAAAATGCTCCTACACAAATAAACAATCATTATGAAGAAAATAATGCTTGCCATCACCATGATGGTTACAGCGCTTACAAGCGTTGCGCAGAATAGTGCGATTTACAAGGTAGAGTTCATGGTAGAAAAGGAACGCTATGAAGAAGCTCTTGAAATCATTGAAAAGGCTTTGGCTAATCCCAAGACTACTAAGTTTGCGGGTTTCTATTACAACAAGGGTGAGGTAAATCGTAAGTATTTTGAACGTGTGTTGGATTTGGCTTCACAGGGTTATCCCTTCGACACAATTGCCTTCTGCAATTATCTTGATGAAGCCGTGGTAAACTTTACGAAGAGTCACCTTGCAGACATGCAGCCCGATAAGAAGGGCCGCATCGAACCTCAGTATAAGGAAAAGAATTATCAGACGCTTAAAACGATGATCAATTACTACAACTATGCAGGTGTGTTCGCTAATCAGCAGAAGGACTATAAGAAGTCTATTGAATGGTTCCGTAAGTTCTACGACTTCCCCAAGAATCCCGTGTTCAGTGCTTCTGAAACAGACTCACTTTACAAACTCAATGCAGTGAATTACAGTCAGACTGCTGTAAACATCGTAATGCTCAACTTCCAGTTGAAGGATTGGGATGGTGTGTTGGAAACAGTTGATGCTGCGCTTAAAGATACATTCTCTACACGTGACCTTTACCTCATGAAGATGCAGGCACACCTCGAAAAGAATGACTCTGCTGCCTATATCAACGACCTTAAAGAAGCTATTGCACGCACAGAGCACGTAGGTTTTGCTCAAAACTTGCTTTATGTGTACATGCAGCGTGAACAACCTGAGGAAGCAATGGCGTTGGCAAACGAACTCGTAGCATCAAATCCCGCAAGTCACACTGGTTACTACCTCAAGGGTTGCATCGAGTTGAACATGTTGAAGAACTACGTTGCAGCACGTGAAAGTTTCGGTAAGGCTATCGAACTCAATCCTTCATTTGTTGATGCCAACGTGAACATGGCTTACACCTACATGAACGAAGTGGTAGCACGTCGTAACAACGGTGATTGGAAACTTGACCGCAACAACGTGAAGGAGTTCAACCGTGAGTACGATGAAATTAAAACGTATTACGAAAAGGCGCTTCCCTACATGGAACGTGCACACGAACTTGTGCCCGATCAGCCTAAGGTGTGGGCTGCTGCACTTCAGCAGATTTACACCAACCTTCAGAACAAGCAGAAGGCTGACGAAATGGATGCTATCTTGAGCACAGCATATTAAGATTATATCTAAAGGAGTGACGGGTGACCCCATGAGGTTGCTCGTCACTCGTTGATAAGACATATAAACTATTATGATTAAAAGAATTCTGTTCTCTCTACTTGCGTGTGCTATGGTGATTCCTGTCGTAGCGCAAAAGGAACTGAAGACGCTTCGTTCATTAGTAAAGGCAAAAAATACGGCTGAGGCTATGAAGGAAGTGGCACGTTTGGAGTCAGATAGTATTTGCCAATTTATGCCCAAACTCTATGAATTGGCTGTAAAGGTGCAGATACAAATCAATGATGTTGAGAATGAAAAGGTGTATCTCAAGAAAGAGTGTGACACGCTTAAACTCTTTGAAAGCACCCGCCAAATTATCCGTAACTTGATGAAAGCTGATTCCTTAGAGCGCGTTCAAAAGGAATATTTGGGAAAGGAACATAATGAGAATGAGGGTGATGTGAAAATAATCAAGCGCTATTATAAGAATCTTAAGGCGGGTGCAAACTACTTCTTTAGTCGTCAGAATTATAAGGAGGCACAGCGTCATCTTGGGTTGTTGTTGAGTATGTCGCATTCCGACCTGACTGATGATTTTGCTCTTGACGCCCAGTCGAAGGAATATGCGACATGTGCTTACATGTACACCTATAGTGCATTTCAAAATGGTGATTATTCCGAGGTAGAACGTTACAAGTCCTTGCTCCTTTCCGACGAACAATATTTTGAGTCATCCTTGGAAATGTATGCGCGCACGGCGAATGATTGTGGCAAAACGGATGTTTTTGAAACCTATTTGGAAATGGGTGTGGCAAGTATGCCTCTTCATGATTACTTCTTTGACGAACTTGCTACTCTTTATATCACCGATCAGCGTTATGCGCAGTCGGTAGCATTGGCAGATCAAGCACTTATCGCCGATTCAATGGCGCTGAAAGCAATGTATTTGAAGGCGTACGCATTGTTTCAGATGGAAGAAGAAAAGGCATGTATAGAAGTTTCCAAGAAACTTGTGGAAACCGATACCGCACAATATTATATAGAGGCAAATTACTACGCTGGCAAGTTGATTATGAATGAATTGGAAACAATTTACCTTCCTACGCGTATTGGTTCTGAAGCATTTGAGTGGGCAAAAAGTGAAATGAAGCGTGTGTGCTCAGAAGCACGACCTTACCTTGAAAGTTATCGCAAACTTGCTCCTTCACAACATGAAAAATGGGCACCCCTGCTGTATAGAATCTATCTCGAACTCAACATGGGTGCAGAATTTGAAGACATCAGTCGATACATACAGTGATAAAAACGGAGAAAGTCTTTCTCCACCTAGTAATACAGTTCTGTCACGCACATGAATCCTTTCTTTTCTACATACGACCTTACTCCTTTTCAACTTATTCGTAATGAGCATTTTGAACCCGCCATTCGCCAAGGTATAACTGAGCAGATGGCGGAGATTGATGCTATTGTAAGTAATCCCGAGGTGCCTACTTTTGCAAACACGATTTTAGCGCTTGAAGAAAGTGGCGCACTTCTTGATAAGGTTACTACTGTGATGTACAACCTTTTAAGTGCGCATACTAATGATGAACTCGAAACATTGGCGCAAGAAATGTCGCCCATACTTTCAGAGCATTCGTCAAACATTATGCTCAACGAAGCATTGTATCAACGCGTGAAGACCGTGATGGAGTCAAACCTCAGTGACTTGAATGAAGAGGAGCGTATGTTGCTTGAAAAAACCTTTGAGGGTTTTGAACGAGCAGGGGCAAACCTCTCTGCTGAAAAGAAAGACAGATTCCGTGAGATTAAAAAGGAGTTGTCGCAACTCACCTTACAGTTTTCACAAAACAACTTGAAGGAAACAAACGACTTTATCCTGCATCTTATGGATGAAGAAGCACTTTCGGGATTGCCCCAATTGCAGCGCGAACAAGCATCACTTGCAGCACGCGAGCGCCAACTTGACGGGTGGGTGTTTACGCTTCATGCTCCGAGTTACGTGCCTTTCATGCAATATGCTGAACGTCGCGATTTGAGAAAGCAGATGTATGAGGCTTACAACACGAAGTGTACGCACGACAACGAGCATAATAATTTTGCCATCGTAGCACGCTTGGTGAACCTGCGTCGCGAACTGGCACAACTACTCGGATATGCAACGTATGCTGACTATGCCTTGAAGCGTCGCATGGCCAAGGAACCCAAGAACGTGAATGCCTTGCTTGAACAACTTATTGCTGCTTACAAACCTAAGGCACAAGCAGAGGTAGCAGAAGTTTTTGCCCTTTCTCCCGATGAACCGCAACCCTGGGACTTTGCTTTTTATGCACACAAACTACAAAAGCAGCGCTACGATATTGATGCTGAAATGTTGCGCCCTTATTTCGAACTTTCACGCGTAAAGCAAGGCGTGTTTGGTTTGGCAACGCAACTTTATGGTATTACTTTTGTGGAAAACAAGGAGATTCCCGTTTACCATGAGGATGTCACCGTCTATGATGTGTATGATGCCGACGGCAGTCCGCTTGCTGTGCTCTACACGGATTTCCATCCGCGTGCTTCTAAACAGGGTGGGGCATGGATGACCAGTTATCGCGAACAGTCGGAAGGTGTGCGCCCACACGTTTCGATAGTGATGAATTTCAGCAAACCGACTGAGGATAAACCTGCGTTGTTGACGCATGGCGAACTCGAAACCTTCCTCCATGAGTTTGGACACGCCCTTCACGGCATTTTTGCGAATACTCGTTTTAAGTCGTTGAGTGGTACGAATGTGTATTGGGATTTTGTAGAACTTCCCTCACAGTTTATGGAAAATTATGCTGTGGAAAAAGACTTCCTTCGTACCTTTGCTTTTCATTATGAAACGGGAGAGGCTTTGCCCGACGAACTAGTTGAACGCATCGTAGCGAGTCGTAATTACAATGCTGCTTATGCTTGTATGCGCCAGGTGTCGTTTGGATTGTTGGATATGGCCTATTACAGTTTGACCGAACCCTTTACAGCTGATGTCCGCTCCTTTGAAACTGCGGCATGGAGCACTGCTCAACTGCTTCCTACTTTTGCACCCGCTTGTATGACGGTGCAATTTGGGCACATCATGTCGGGGGGATATTCTGCCGGATATTACAGTTATAAGTGGGCAGAGGTGCTTGATGCCGATGCTTTTGCTTATTTCAAGCAGCAGGGCATTTTTAATCAAGAAGTTGCTACTTCTTTCCGTAAAAATATTCTTGAGCGTGGAGGTACTTCTCATCCACAAGAGTTATACCGCAAATTCCGCGGTCAGGATGCAACTATCAACGCTTTGTTGGAGCGTACAGGGATTGTAAAGTAACATATATTTATGGATACAAATAAACAAATTGAACTCGACCGCCGCTATCTTCGTATGGCAAAGATTTGGTCGGAAAATTCGTATTGCAGTCGTCGTCAGGTTGGTGCACTTATCGTTAAGGATAAGATGATTATCTCTGATGGTTTTAATGGCACACCCTCTGGATTTGAGAACATCTGCGAGGACGAGAATAGCGTAACGAAACCTTATGTACTACATGCTGAGGCAAATGCCATAACCAAGATAGCACGTTCGGGTAATAATTCGGATGGTGCTACACTTTATGTGACGGATAGTCCGTGCATCGAATGTGCAAAACTCATTATTCAAGCAGGTATCAAGCGTGTTATTTACGGTCGTGAATACCGTCTTACGGATGGTGTTGACCTGTTGCGCCGTGCCAATATTGAAGTAATTTATCTCAATGAAGAATAGAATCTTTCGTTTCATCCCCTTACTTCTTGCTATCGCAATGGTTTTGGGGATTATGATTGGCACGTTCTACTCTAACCATTTTGCAGGTAACCGACTTGCCATAATCAACACGTCAAGCAATAAGTTGACTGACTTACTTCATTTGGTTGACGACCAATATGTTGATTCCGTTGAAATTCAAGATCTTGTAGAGAAGACTTTGCCTAAGATCTTAAAAGAACTTGATCCGCATTCTACGTATATTTCTGCAAAAGATGTGGAAAGTTCGCTTCAAGAACTTAAGGGCAGTTTCCAAGGAATAGGAGTGCAGTTCAGCATACAGTCAGACACGGTGTGCATTCTTAAAATCATTGAGTCTGGACCTGCTCAACGAGTCGGTCTTCGTGCTGGTGACCGCATTGTTTACGTTGACGATTCGCTTTTCGTGGGTAAAGTTGTCACCAATGATGAAACCATGAAGCGCCTTAAGGGTAAGGAGGGTACAGAGGTGAAATTGCGCATTAAGCGTAAGGGTAGGGATGAACTTTTGAATTACACGATTCAGCGTGGCAGTGTGCCTGTTAAGACGGTTGATGCCTCTTACATGGTAAACGACACTACGGGATATGTGCGCATCACTTCGTTTGGCGATCATACCTACTCGGAATTCCTCGCAGCTCTAGCAAAATTGCATATTGATGAATGTACGACGTTGGTAATTGACCTTCGCAATAATCTTGGAGGTTACATGCATCCTGCAATTCTTGTGGCGAATGAATTTCTTCCCGCCGATCGTCTTATAGTATATATGGAGGGGCGTCATTCTCCTCGTGAAGATTATACGAGCGATGGGCGTGGTATGTATAAAGATATAGATGTCGTAGTGCTTGTTGACGAAGCTTCGGCTTCTGCCAGCGAAATCTTGGCAGGGGCATTGCAAGACAATGATCGCGCCACCATTATCGGGCGCCGTACGTTTGGTAAGGGTTTGGTTCAAGCTCCCATCGAATTTCGTGATGGTTCAATGATACGACTCACCAAGGCACGTTATTATACACCTTCAGGACGCTGTGTGCAGAAACATTATGAAATGGGAAATGACACCGCTTATAATGCCGACCTCATTGAGCGTGCATTGCATGGTGAATATTATTCTGCAGATAGTATCAAGGTTTCAGGTGAAAAATTTACGACACATGGCGGACGAACTGTCTATGGAGGCGGTGGTATAATCCCTGATTATTTCATTCCTCGTGATACGATTGGAATAACGACTTATTTCCGCGACCTCTATCGCACGACTATTCCCTATACCTTCGTATTTAACGTGGTAGATGAGAATCGTGAACTCTTCGAATCTTGTCCTGATGTTGATACATTGGAAAAGTTGTTGCGCAAGATGAATCTTGTTGACAAACTTGTGGCATTTGCGGAAAAGAAAGGGGTGAAGCGTCGTAACCTCATGATACGCACTTCACGCAAACTTATAGAGCGTTACCTTTTCATCAATATCATCGATTACGTGTTTGGAGTCACAGAGTCCGCGGAGTATGAAAACCGTACGGACCCTGCAATGCTGAAAACTCTCGACATTATTCGTGAGGGTAAGGCTCGACCTCTTCTCAACCAGTAAGATATGTTGAAGTCAAACCTCCGTCGCCTTATTCGTCAGCGAAAACAACTGTTTTCAACCTACGAGCGCGACCGACAATCCCATGAAATAATGCGCCTTCTGGAAGATCATCCGGTCTTCCAAAAGGCGCATGTCGTATTGCTTTATGCTTCACTCCCCGATGAAGTGCAGACTATGTCTTTCATTCAACGGTGGAGCGCAGAAAAACAGATACTACTTCCCGTAGTGGTTGGTGATACTTTGGAACTTTATCCCTATACCGATCAAGCAAATCTCAAGCAGAGTGATTACGGCATTTTTGAACCCCTTTCCACCTCCATATATACGGAATACGCAGCGATAGACCTTGCTATTATTCCGGGCATAGCTTTTACATCTGAAGGTTGTCGCCTGGGAAGAGGAAAGGGTTATTACGACCGCTTGTTGTCGCATTCAAGTTTTCAGAATGTATATAAAATGGGCATTTGCTTCCCGTTTCAACTACTTTCGGAATTACCCACAGTCCCCCATGATATGCGCATGGATGAAGTGTTAACACTAAATTCTGACAACTCTACTCTCATTTTAGAGCAATAAATCCCTTTTTTTATACTATAGTGTTCAGAAACCTCCTGTTGCGTTTGGCAGTTTCAGATTTATTGCATAACTTCGCACTCGCTTAACAGCAAATAAGGTTAGATTCGCTAGCTCAGTAGGTAGAGCATCACACTTTTAATGTGGGGGTCTTGGGTTCGAACCCCAAGCGAATCACCGAGGTAAGGAGCAGTTACTACAAAGTAACTGCTCTTTTTTGTCATAAACATTGGAGAAACCCGCTGCGTAGGGGTATCTCCAATGTTGTTTCGAACTATTGTCGTTGGCCGGAATTATTTTAATTTGTGTGCCGAATTATTTTAATTATCTCCCAAATAGTTTTTTAAGGGGGGAGGTTGAATGATGCCTCTTTATTCCCCTCTGAAGTGTGGCACCAGTTGCGATTGGATTACTTTGCGCGTATCCAAACCTTCTTTCCTTGACGGATGTAGCAACCTGTGGGGAAGGAAGCCTGGGGAAGAGTAGGCGATACGGGAGTGCCGTTTAAACGGTAGGTGGTAGTTGAATGATGTGAGGTGGGTGTGCTGACGCTTGAAGGCGATTCGCCACTCATGGTGAACCCTCCAGCTGCGCCTTCGGCTTCGGGGTGCAGGCAGGTAAGGGTGTAGGCTATGCTTCCCTCGATGTCGATGCGTAAGATGCCAGGACGCACGCTTCGTTCTGCCTCGCCAAAGGTATGATTTATGCAATCAAAGGAAATGCGGGGGAGGGTGATGCTGCAAGAACCTTGCAGGGCTGATACATGCTCGGCAAGGAGGTAATCAAATGTTTGTCCAAAGTTGTCGGAAAGACTGATGCGCAGCTGTGTGTCGGGGGTGAAGAGGTTTGTGTTTATCCCCCAACTAAGGGTGACAACTTCTCCGACCTCATAGTGCGACTTGCTGGGAGAGAGTGTTGCTGTAAATGGCGTTCCTGCTACGATTTCAATGCTCGTTTGAGCTACGGCGTATTTTGAAACGAAGGGCGCTTCCCGCATCCCCTGAGGGTGCATCTGATGAGCGGGTGGAAGGTCGTTGACTGCTGCCATAAAGCGGTAGGTGCCTGGGAGCATAGAGGGGATATCTGTACCGTCGTTGATAAAGAGGTAATCGTCGTAAGGGAAGATGGTGTACTGGGGGCGGAAGTCTATGACCGCCGTTTCCGAAGGACCATAGGCGTGAAACGTTGCTCCATCCTCATATTGCTGAAAGGCATAGGTGAGACGGTCTCCCTCGGGGTCGTCGGCGGAGAGGGGAAATGCAAAGCAGCATCCTTGTGGAATCTGGTAGAGTTCCTTTACCTGATTGGGTTGGAAATGGGGTGCCTGGTTGTTGGTAGGGGCAATGCCGTACACATAGTTTCCCCCTGCGTCAGTACCTACGAGTTGTGTGCGCGCTGCGTCTGCATAATAAGCTGCGTTGCGCTGTTGGTGCATCTCAAATATTGCTTTGATGCTGGCAAGTGAAAAGAAGTTAGCGGGAGTACCGTATCCCATTGCGCTTTGCCCCATTCCAGGTTCGGTCGCTGCCCCATAATCGTGCGTGTGTACGGCTCCAAATAGGTGGCCTAACTCATGTGCAACGGTTGTGGAATTGGGTTGTGAGTAACCTCCCCCCTTGGTGGTGGCATTATAGACTCCTCCTAATATGGCGCCACCGCTGTTGTCCCAATCGGCAGGTTCTGAAATCCAAAGTCCTACATCGTAAGCGTTAGCACCAATGATTTCGTTTGTTAATTCGGTACCCCATGCGCTAGCATCAAAGGGATTCTGGTCTATGAGGTTAGGAGTTTCAATAATGAGTCGGTCGTCCCTCACTACCTCCATACAGAATCCGAGGGGTAGGTAAAGTTGGTTTAAGAATTCCTCAGTTTTATCCCAAAAGTCGTAGACCTCAGCGGCATTGCCGTCAAAAGATTGGTTGTAGCAGGTGGCGGTGACGGGTAATGCCAGGCGGTAGAAGCGCAACACTCCGTCATGGGGCATGAAGGGGGAGGTTTGCGCAGTGAGACTTGTCGTCTGCACCACGAGCAAAAGGAGGAGTAAGTAGAGGTGTCTCATGTTGTAGTTAATCAGGTCGCGTGTTTTTTTGGGGTGGTGGTGTCGGGTGAAGGGTTTGCCTAATGATTGCATCACCACTGTGAGGTATTCATCGCTTCCCCATATTGATCATATAAATTCCCATTGCCGCGAGTGCACCTGCAATGATATATTTTATGTGGAAAGGTTCGTCAAGGAAAATGCATGATGTAAGTGCTCCGACTATGGGGATGAGGGAGTTGTAGATTGCAACTTTACCGATAGGGTTGCAGATGATGAGTTTGTTGTAGAGGGTGAATCCTAACGAGGATATGAGAATGAGCAGTAGCAGATAAATCAATCCGAGGGGCGTGACGGCTGGAAGTGTGCCGTCAAAGCAGATGCCGATGAGTATCAACAACAGTCCGCCAAGACTCAGACTGTAACCTGTACCGACTAATATGTCAATGCGCTTACTTACTCCTCGGGTCATCAAACTTGCGAATGCAGAACTGAGAGCGTTGAGGATAATCATCCCGTCGCCCAACAGCGTAAAACAAAAGGCACTGACTTCGCCGAGGTTGAGCATGAGTATGCCCAGGAAACCTATTGTGCACCCTAGAATTTTTCGCCATGTAAGTTTGTCACTAGGGAATATGGCGCATGCAAGGAGTACGAGCACAAAGACGCTCATGGAATTGAGTATGGCCGCTCGGGCACCGTCGCTGTATGACAAACCGATGTAGAAGAAGGCATAGTGGAGCGTGGTGTTGAGTAGCGTAAAGAGGAGCAGGAATCTCCATCCGCCCTTGGCACTCATGCGAAAACTGCGCCCTGTGAATTTGGCAAGGACAAGCACGATAAGTCCTGAGAAGAAAAAGCGGATGCCAGCGAAGAGCATTTTGCTACCCGTCATGTCAGGCGTTATGCAAAACTCGTCAAATCCTAATTTTATTAAGGGATATGCCCACCCCCATGCTATTGCTGCGGTGAGGGCAAAGAGACTTACCCATAGGGGACGGGTGAAGAGAGAAGACATGGTTGGAAATGATTAGAGTACAGATAACAGAGTACAACTACCTTGTGTAAAAGCAGATTGTTTATCTCATAAAACAATCTCGTTGACTTGTACCTGTAAACTCGTTTACTAAAATCCTGTTTACCAGATAAGAATATCTATTTTACAATCGTACGACCGTGTCACACAGTGAGGTCACCTCTGGACGGTGGGTGATGAAGATAAGCGTGTGGTGTGGGCGGTGGTTGATAATGTTTTCGATAACCTTGCGCTCTGTGACGGCATCGAGTGCGGATGTTGCTTCGTCAAGCAGTAAAATGGGGGCATCGCGCAAAAGGGTACGCGCAATGCAAATGCGTTGTGCTTGTCCTTCAGAGAATCCTCCGCCATGCTCAGTGCTTGATGTGTCGAGGCCGTCCGGAAGTTGTAGTACAAAATTGGCACAGGCAATATCAAGTGCTTGGCGCATTTCGGCCTCTGTTGCCTTGGGATTGCCCAACAAGAGATTTTCGCGAATGCTTCCGCTCAATAGCGTATTGCCCTGTGGAAGGTATGCAAAATGGCATCGTGATGCAGGACTGGCGCTAACGGATTTGTGGGTATTAAAGAGTGTGATGTTACCAGCAGTGGGGGAAATGAGCGAGAGCAAGAGTCGGATAAGGGTTGTTTTGCCCGCACCGGTTTCGCCCATTATGGCTACGCGACTACCAGGGTTAAGGGTGAGCGAGTAATCAGAGAATATCGTTTTGGAGTTGGCATCATAGGCGAAACTGATGTTATCAAATTGTATGCCTACCCCTTGCGACAGTGGCGATTGAAGCGGAGAGGGTTCCGCAGGGAGGGTGGCGATTTCGATGAGTCGATCGCATGATGTGCCAACGCTTACGAAGATGGGTATGAAGCGAGTAAGGGTGCGAACGGGATCCTGAATTTGCGAAACGAGTTGCACGAAGGCAATGAGTGTACCGTAACTGATCGTACCCTGCGAAAGGCTGTATGTCCCCCATGCAAAAGTGAGGAAATAACCTGTGGCAAATCCTACGTTGAGCAGGGTAGAGGTGAAGGTGGAATACTTTGTCTTTTGAATCACCTCACCGCGGAGTCGTTTTTGAAGTTTGAGCAACTTTTCAACAACGTACGGAACTTGTTGTAGCGTCTTTACAACGGGTGTGTGTTGCAGTGTCTCTTGCATTAAACTTTGCACAGCGCTTTCCGTGGTACGCACATTATGTGTGATGGCGCGCATTTTGTTGACATAAATCCGTCCCATGAGTACAAATACGGGAACTATGCCCACGATTATGAGCGCCAGGGTGCTGTCCATAATGTAAAGGAACGCGAAGGCGGCTACAAACTTGACGATTGTGGTAACAAGGGTTGGGAGACTTTCTGTGAGGAAGTTAGTAACTTCTGAGGCATCACGTTGCAGTCGGTTGATGAGGTCGCCCGTGTGGAAGGTGCGCAACTTACGCCAGTCGCTATTCAGTAGTAAGGAGAAGAAACTGCTGTGCATCTTGTTGAGTGACTTGACTCCAAGAGTAGCCTTTACCCATCGTGAAGCAATGCCCAAAAGGATTTGTGCAATAATTACCCCTACGAGTAAGGAGAATGCCGTAGTGAGCGAGGTGGAGGTGTTAGACTTTGTGGCAATGTCGACCGCTAATTTCGTGGACCATACAAACAGTAAATCCGCTCCTACGATGAGAATACCGAGGAGCGTGTTGATAGCTGCTTGAAGGCGGTAACCCTTACCAACCTTCCATAACCAGTGTATGTTTGCCGTTGATATAAGCATAAATATTGAGATTTGAGGGCATAAGGACGTGAGGTTGTAAAGTTAAGACGTTCTGAAGTTCTGAGATCCATTCGGACTGGATAGTACTTCCAAACATCAGAACCTCTGAACATCAGAACAAACCAAAGGTTTCTCAGAACCTCCAAACATCATAAATCTTCACCCCCTTCTTCCCCAGGCCATCTTTTCGCGCAGAGTGTCGTAGAAACTGTTGCGCTTGATTTTGGCCACACCAATTTTAAAGGGAGCTTTCGTAACAGTAATTATGTCAGTGCAGGGCAGGCTTTCGCTTCGTCCGTCAATGGCTATCAGGAAATTGTTGGTGCGACTCTCTACGGAGAGTTCAATACTCACGTTGTCGGTCACCACTACGGGACGCGTGTTTAAACTGTGCGATGCTACGGGACTGATGCAAAGCGTGCCCGACATCGGTGCGAGAATCGGACCGCCCACGGAGAGTGAATACCCCGTTGAACCAGTGGGTGTCGTAACAATCAGACCGTCCGCCATGTAATGGTTGAGCATTCTTCCGTCAATCTTCGCCTCAATGCCGATGAGCGACGAGTTGTCGTGCTTCAACACCGCCACTTCATTCAGCGCATACGGATGGCGAGAGAGCAAAGCACCGTTACATCTCACTTCCACCACACCGCGGTGCTCCACAATGTAATCACCGTTGCAAATCCTGTTGCAAGCCTCTTCAATCTCGTCGGGCAACACGTCGGCTAAGAAACCCAAGTGTCCCGTGTTAATACCAAGTATGGGAATCCCCTTGCCCTCAACGTACGACGCTGCTTGAAGGAAAGTGCCATCTCCACCGATGGAGATACAGAGGTCGGCAGTAAAGTCACACTCGTCAAACGCCACTAACCCCGTTTGCTCAATGCCTAAGGTACTCGTGATGAATGACAGGAATTGGCGCTCTACGATGATTTCTGCTCCATGCTTTTGAAGTTCTTCAATAATCGCAACCAAGTATCTGCTCTTCTCCGCTTGATAAGTATTTCCGATGAGTGCAACCTTCATAAGTGTGATTTTTATAATTTTTAACTTCCCTGGGTAGCAATAAATTTGTACTTTTGCCCATAGAAAATATTTCAACAAAGCAAATTTACTGTTTTTTTCTTTACCGATGACCAAATTGTCTGTAAATATCAATAAGGTAGCCACAGTGCGTAATGCTCGCGGTGGAAACAACCCAGATCTGCTTCGCGTTGCTGCCGACCTTGAACGCTTCGGAGCACAAGGCATTACGGTTCACCCGCGCCCCGACGAACGCCACATCCGCTTTGCCGATGTGCATGCCCTAAAACCCTTGCTTACTACGGAGTTTAACATTGAGGGCTACCCCTCCGATGACTTCATTCGCCTTGTGCTTGCTGTAGAACCGGCGCAAGTAACCCTGGTGCCCGATTCACCCTCGCAACTCACCTCAAATGCCGGATGGGACACGAAGCAACATTTTGATTTCTTGAAGCAAGTGGTAGCAACCCTCCACAGCAAGTCCATTCGCGTGAGCATCTTTATTGACCCCATCCCCGAAATGGCCGATTATGCCCTGCAAGTAGGTGCAGATCGTGTAGAACTTTATACTGAACCTTACGCTTCTGCCTATGCTGACAATCGTGAGGCTGCCATCGCACCCTATGTTGAAACAGCAAAGCACTGTCGCGCCATCGGACTTGGCCTTAATGCTGGGCACGACCTTAGCCTTGAAAACCTCCATTATTTCGCCAGTCAAATCCCCTGGCTTGATGAAGTAAGCATCGGTCACGCCCTCATCTGCGATGCCCTCTACCTCGGTTTTGAAGAAACAATCAAGGCCTACCGGGCTGCATTGCAAGTGTAAAATGGTTAACGATTAACGAACCTCCGGACTACCGTTACTCGTTCAACTCTAAACCCTAAACGATCTCCCTTTCCCCTTTCATCCTTTCATCCTTTCTTCTCCCCCTATGGTACATTTATTTTTAGCAAACGGTTTTGAAGAAATCGAAGCCCTTACCACATTAGATATACTTCGTCGTGCAGGAATCCCTGTACAAACCATATCCATTTCTGGTTCACGCAATGTCACTGGCGCACACGGAATTACCGTCAAGGCAGATGCCATCTTCCGTCGTTCCGAAGTGCTTCAAAGTGATTGCTTGATACTTCCCGGTGGAATGCCAGGTGCAGACAACCTGCGCATGCATCCAGGTGTATGCAATGCCGTTAGGGAGCAAGTCAGTCGTGGAGCGTATGTAGCCGCTATTTGTGCCGCTCCGGCGCTTGTGTTGGGCACCAGTGGTGTGCTTGAAGGCAAAAAGGCTACCACCTATCCCGGTTTTGAGGATAAGTCACACGGCGCCACCTACACCAAGCGCGGCATTGAGGCCGACGGCACCATTATTACCGCAAAGGCACCCGGATTCACCTTTGAATTTGCTTTTACCATTGTCGAAGCACTCAAAGGTCCCGATACTGTGAAGCAGGTGAAGAAAGGCATGTGCATTTAATGTAGTTATTAGATAAATAAAAATCCTCAAGGCGATGCACGCCTTGGGGATTTTTTATATTTCTATTCTTCAATCAGTTTCAGTTCTTTCCATTGTTGGATAAGTGCTTGCGTATCGTTAAGCGCTTGTTCGTGCGTTACTTCGTACTCCTCGGTAAGCAGTGTGGCGAGTGATTCGATTGTGAATGCTCCTTGTGCTGCTTTTTCCCAGAGGTAGGCTGCGGTAGGGTTGAGGTTTATCATTTTTGAAAAATTGATATTCTCAATGCCTTCTGCTATCAATACTTTTTCTCCACATACATCGTGGAGGGTGAATCCAGGTTTGAGTGTCATAAAGTGTGTGTTAATGTATTCGTCGATAAATTGCTAATATATATCTTCTGACGGGAGTGAGTGCTAACCACAGGCGAGAATATATGCGCCATTTCCAACCGCTGACTGCGTCGGGGGTAGTGCGCCCTTTGCGATAGAAATGGGTGACAATCCCGATGACATCCGCCGTGGTGCATGTCTCGGTGCCGCGAACATTGCCGTCGCCCATCAGGGTGAGTTGGTCCCCATTTCGCGCTATTATGCGGTGGAGTACGTAGTGACGAGGGGTGTCCTCTGCCAAAACAACATCGCCTGGACGTAGGGCGCCGCGGTCGGGTGAGGTGAGGGTGACAAGGTCGCGTCCGTTGTCGAGAAAGAGTCGCATGGAGTACCCCTTTACGCGCAGGGTAGCAGTAGCACCGCGATCGAGGACTTCCTTAACCTTGGGGATGAGGATTTCGTTGGGGATTTCAATCGTTTTCATTGTGCGGGCGTAGCGCTGCATGGCTCATGCGAGCGGCTTCGGCATTTGGAAGGTTGCGGAGGTGGAATACGGGAGTTGTGGCGATGATGCGCTTCGTCGCATCGCAAATCCTGCTGTAAGTGGGTTTGTCCCACACCATTGTGGAGCATGAAGAGAGGATTGTGGCAAAGGCTTGCAGGGGCGGAAGTCGCTTGATTTCGTTGCACGGCGCTTGTTCGAGTTTGAGAAATCCTCCCACAAGGCGACGCAGGGGGCGATAGCAGGGCGTCTTTCCGCTCCAAGGTGTGCCGTAGACGTAGAGGTTGCCGTCGGGGTGGAGACGCAGTGCGGGATTGTCGTCATTGAGCAGGTCAGCTCCCTCAAAGTTGTCGAGCCACAACTTACAGTGTGTGCTTTTGCCCGTGCCGCTTTTACCAAGGAAGAGGTACCCTTTGTCGGCAATCATCGGTACGGAGGAGTGGATGAGGAGAATATCGTGGTACGCCCCGCTGAAAGCGAAGCATATCATTATTGCATTGTTGAGACCGAACTGCCTTGAACTATCTTCGCCCACAAGTGTTGCCTGGCATTGAGTAAAGTCGGCATTCGTGTGTAAAATGCACGATAAGTGTCCCTCGGGGGATGAAATGTGCATTTCGTACCCTCTGTCCTCTAATAGGTAGATGCCATGATTGGCACCTCCGCAGTCAAACTGCCCGACTTCTTTCCCCTGAGGAGTGGTGGGGCAGAGGTTCTTGCCTACGATGAGGCGGAATAGGAGTGCTTCGGAGGGTTGCTCCTTGATATAGAAAGCAGGAAAAGAGGGCAACAGGTGTCTGTCGTCCTCTTTGTCTATGAATTCAATGTAAAAACAGGATTCTGCTACACGAAAGTAGAGTTGGTCCATTAGTGGGGAGGTTATAGGGTTATGAGACTTTGAGGTTCTGTGGTTAAGAAGTTTTGAGGTCTTTGCAGACAGGATAGCACTTCTAAACTTCCGAACATTAGAACTTTTCCGAACTTCCGCCTCTACTGCGGTGCGCTGAACTTAAAGTCGCTGTAAGGTATCTCTACAATCCGTTTCCCTTGCTCTTGCTTCGATTCTTTACGCATTTTAAGGAAACGTTTTTCGAGTTTGGCGCGACTTTTTGCAAAATACACCACCGTCATCACCTGTGGTAAGTCGTAGTATTGCTTAATATAATGCCCGAACTGCTCTCCAAATTCAGCACGGTGAGTAAGGAAGTCGTTCTTATCTATTTGTGCACCTGGAAGTTGCTGAATAGCGGTGAGGTAAACGATGCTATCATTCAAGTTTGTGCTATAAGCAAATCCGTAGACAGGTTTTTGAGCGTAACTTGCAATACAGGAAAAGAGCGCAAGTAACGCCGCTGTAATTATAAATTTAAGTTGGTGCATGTGGTAAGTGTGTGAATGGAGAAAACAGTCAATGGGAATTAGATGTAACTTCTAAGCAACTCTTTTGATTGGGGAAGTTGCAAAGTTCGGATGGCTTTTTCCTTCAACTGACGGACACGTTCCTTCGAAAGTCCGATGCGTTGCGCAATCTCATCGAGTGTGCGTTCTGGTTCGGCAATGCCAAACGACATCTTTAAGATGCGTTGCTCACGCTGGGGCAGTCGAGACAGGGCAAGACCAAGTTGCGTGGACAATGATTCGGATTCTAACTTTTGGTCGGTAGCAGCAGAGGAGTCGCCGGATGTAATGAGGTCGATTACTGCTGTGTCATCATTTTCGGAAATCGGCGCATCCATGCTAATGGGGCGGAACGATGTGTCAAGGGCTATCACCACCTTTTCCTCTTCAATATCCAATGCTGCCGAGATTTCATTAGCATCCGGTTCGCGCTGGTATTGTTGCATGAATTGGTTGCGATACCTTTTAATCTTGCTGATAAGTCCTTCTTGATTGCTGGGAAGTCGCACAAGTCTACTCTTCTCAGTAATGGCTTGAAGGATGCTTTGGCGAATCCACCATACGGCATAGGAAATAAACTTAAATCCTCGGGTGGGGTCAAAACGTTGGGCAGCTTTAATGAGTCCGACATTACCTTCGTTGATAATGTCAATGAGTCCAAGACCTTTGCTTTGGTATTGCTTGGCAACGCTGACCACAAAGCGCAAGTTTGCTCTCACAAGTCGTGTGAGTGCTGTGTGGTCGCCTTTTTGGATTCTCAAAGAAAGTTCTACTTCCTCTTCTGGAGAAATCATTTCTGCTCTACCTATGTCTTGAAGGTACCTTTCAAGCGCTTCGCCTTCGCGATTTGTGATGCTGGGCGCAATCTTTAATTGATACATCTTTGTTATTAGATATTTAAGGTTGCCCCAAAGATAGATATTATTGCGCAACGGGCAAAATATTTCTCCTATTTTATGTTTTGTTAAGGGTCGTGGCGCCGAAATCCTGTGCGTTCTGGAAGTTCAGAACCTCTTAACCATTGTTCCTAATTTGTTCACGTGCTTGTTTGAGCAAGTCGCTGGCAAAGACGAAGTCAATGAGTGACTCGTTTTGGGCGTTGACCACTTGCGTGTTGGTGCCTTCCCAATCCTTTTTGCCTTGATTGATGTATATGATTTGTTCGCCAATACCCATAACCGAATTCATATCGTGCGTGTTGATAATGGTGGTGGTGTTAAACTCGCGAGTGATGTCGCTGATAAGGGCATCGATGATGAGTGATGTCTTAGGGTCAAGTCCGGAATTGGGTTCGTCACAAAACAAATAGCGTGGGTTGAGCGCTATGGCTCGGGCGATGGCTACGCGCTTTTGCATACCTCCCGAAATTTCACCCGGATATTTATGTTCGGCATCCAACAGGTTGACATGGTCAAGACAAAAACGGGCACGGCGCATGCGTTCCTTTACGCTATCCGTTGAGAACATATCAAGGGGGAACATGACATTTTCGAGCACCGAGAGTGAGTCAAAGAGCGCTGCGCTTTGGAAGATCATACCCATTTCTCGACGCAACGCTGCACGTTCGCGCTTGTTCATTTGGAGCAAGTCGCGACCGTCGTAGATGACGGTTCCCGAGGTGGGTTGAAGCAGTCCCACAAGGCACTTCATCAATACCGTCTTCCCCGAACCGCTTTGACCAATAATAAGATTGGTCTTTCCGCTTTCAAAGGTGGTGCTGATGCCTTGAAGCACTTGCTTCGTTCCGAAGGATTTATGGAGATTTGTAACTTCAATCATGAGTGATGAGAGTTCTGAGGTGAGGTTGTTCTGAGGTTAAGAAGTTAAGATGTTCAGAATCACCTTCCTCGTCGGTTTATGAGAGTAAGTTGGTCAAAAAGAGGTCGGAGAAGAGGATGAGCATCGAACTTGTTACAACCGCAGTAGTTGATGCCTTACCTACCTCAACACTTCCGCCTTCAACGGTGTAACCACAATAGGCACTGACGCTACTGATGATAAAGGCGAAGAAGAAACTCTTGATAATACCCATCCAGAAGAACCATTGGGTAAACTCATATTGTAGACCAGCAGTAAGGTCAGCCGGTGTGAGGATGTGGGCGATATATGCCGTGGCATAAGCCCCGATGATGCCACTAAATGTACTGAAAATTACCAGCAGTGGAATCATTGTGAGTAACCCTAGTATCTTGGGCAATATGAGGAACGAGGCAGAGTTAACCCCCATGATTTCAAGTGCATCAATTTGTTGGGATGTTCGCATGGTGCCCAATTCAGAAGCGATGTTTGAACCTACTTTTCCCGCCAAAATAAGACACATGATAGAACTTGAAAATTCAAGCAACATAATTTCACGAGTGGTGTATCCCGATACCCACACGGGCATCCATGACGATTGAATGTTTAGTTTGATCTGAATACAGATTACCGCACCGATGAAGAAGGAAATAAGCAACACAATCCCGATGGAGTCAACGCCTAATTGCTCCATCTCTTTCACGTATTGCTTGAAGAACATACGCATGCGCTCTGGACGCGAAAAGGTGCGTGCCATGAGTTGCAGGTATTTCCCGAATGATTCAAAATATTTGAGTAGCATAAAAATAGGGGGGAGGTTCTGAGGTTTTGAGGTTTTGAGTCAGAACCGTAAAACGGTGCAAAGTTACTACTTTTTAGTGGCAACCTGTGCCATTAGATTTAAAAAAGGAGGATTCTTTGTGCCGATTATGTGGTTTTAGAGGGTTTTCTGAGCGGCAGACATCGGAATTTTTCTATACATGAGTTCTATTTTAACATTTATGTTTAACTTTGTCACTCCATACATAGTGTTGATGTTTCCGCTCAACTTCTTTTATCACACACACACCACATTTTCTTATTGTGCTTTCCGTAGAATCACTTTCCGTAGAATTTTCGGCGCGCCCGTTGTTTGCTGACGCGTCATTTGTTGTAAACACCAAAGACCGAATTGCTTTGGTGGGGAAGAATGGTGCCGGTAAGTCAACAATGCTCAAAATATTGGCAGGACTTCAACAACCCACCTCTGGCAACGTAGCCATGCAAAAGGGGGTGAAAGTGGGATATCTGCCACAGGTTATGGTGCTGACGGATGAGTGTACGGTGATTGAAGAAACTGAAAAGGCCTTTGGACACGTACATCAACTACAAGAGGAGTTAAACCAACTTAACAACGAACTTGCGGAGCGCACGGATTACGACACTGAGGAGTACATGGAACTTGTGGAGATATTTACGCACAAGTCCGAACTTTATCAGATGATTGGCGGTATGAATTACCGTGCTGAGATGGAGCGCACACTGCAAGGGTTAGGTTTTTCTATTACCGACTTTTCCCGTCCCACAAAGGAGTTTTCAGGAGGGTGGCGCATGCGCATCGAACTCGCAAAACTACTCCTGCAACGCCCCGATGTGTTGCTCCTTGACGAACCAACCAACCATTTGGATATCGAAAGTATCCGATGGTTAGAACAATTCCTGCAAAAGTCGGGTGGGGCGGTGATGCTGGTCAGTCACGACCGTGCATTTATAAATAATGTTACCAATCGCACGCTTGAAATCTCCTGCGGCAAGATTGTTGACTACAAGGTAAGTTACGATGAATTTGTAAAACTGCGTGCTGAGCGTCGCGAGCAACAACTTCGTGCTTACGAGAATCAGCAAAAGGAGATTGCCGATATTAAGGACTTCATTGAACGCTTCCGCTATAAGGCCACCAAGGCCGTACAGGTGCAGAGTCGTATAAAGCAGTTGGAGCGTATCGTTCCCATTGAGGTGGACGAGGTTGACAATGCTTCGCTTCACTTGAAGTTCCCGCCCTGCATGCGCAGTGGCGACTACCCCGTCATTTGTGAGCAGTTGCGTAAGGATTACGGCGACCATTGTGTGTTTAGCAAGGTGGATTTAACCATCAAGCGTGGCGAGAAAGTGGCCTTCGTGGGCAAGAATGGTGAAGGTAAGTCCACACTCGTAAAGTGCATCATGCAGGAAATCCCATACGGTGGAACCTTAAAGTTAGGTCACAATGTGAGTGTCGGTTATTATGCCCAAAACCAGGCGCAACTTCTGGATGACGAACTCACTGTATTCCAAACCATCGATTATGTGGCAAAGGGTGATGTGCGCTTGAAGATACGCGACATCCTCGGTGCTTTCATGTTTGGTGGTGAGGCTGCGGATAAAAAGGTGAAAGTGCTTTCAGGTGGCGAACGCAGTCGTTTGGCAATGATAAAACTGTTGCTCGAACCCGTCAACTTCTTAATTCTCGACGAACCTACCAACCATCTTGACCTCCGTACGAAGGATGTGCTCAAAGAGGCCATTCTGGCATTCGACGGCACCGTCGTTGTTGTGAGTCACGACCGCGAGTTTCTTGACGGTCTCGTTACAAAGGTCTACGAATTCGGTGGTGGTCACGTCCGCGAGCATCTTGGCGGTATCTACGACTTCTTACGCAAAAAGGACATCGAGTCGCTCGAACAAGTAGCAGCAACACTCCCCAAACAGCAATCTCGCACCACCACGACACCTGCATCGCAAGCACCTTCGGACGGAAAACTCAGTTATGAGCAGCAGAAGGAGCGTGCAAAACTCCTCAAAAAGGCAGAGCGCCGTGTGCACGATGCCGAGCAACAAATTGAGCGTATCGAGGCGGAAATAGTCGAGGTGGAGACTTCACTCGCCACACCCGAAGGAGCAACCTCAATGCCCCTCTTCGAAAAGCATGCCACGCTCAAACGCCAATTAGATGAAGTCGTTTCCGAATGGGAACTCGCCATGCAAGAAATGGAGCAGTTAAACGTTTAACAAAGAACGGCGTCTCCCCCCCCTTAAACGTTAATCGTTAAACCTTGCAATTGCTCACAGTTCTCTATTCTCTCCCCCCCCCCCCCTCATGGTCTACACTAATTTACCCCTGACATACTTACCTTTTGTGTCCAACCAAAAGGCGCCGGAAGGTGCGTTGCGCATCCTCTTCCTCAATATTATGCCCATGAAGCAGGTGACGGAGGAGGACTTTTGCCGTTCCCTCAATTTTGCTGACATCGATGTAGAACTGCTGCCCATGAAGATTGCAGGGCAAACGTACAAGACTACGCCCCAATCCTATGTCGATGCTTATTATGCCGATTTTGAGCAGTATCAGTCAGACCATTACGACGGATTCATCCTTACAGGAGCGCCTCTTGAACACATGGATTTCGAAGACGTGCGTTATTGGCCCCAACTCGCCGACATCATGCAGTGGGCCACTACTCATGTGCGCTCCTCATTATATATATGTTGGGGAGCCCAAGCAGCAATGTACCACCACTTCGGCATACCCAAGTACGACCTGCCAAAAAAGTGCTTCGGCATTTACGCCCACCGCGCACTCACCGCTCACCCCCTGCTCAAAGGGATGCATCCCGAGTTTCTTATGCCCAACAGTCGTCACACCGAGGTGCACCGTCAGGATTTCCCCCGACAATGCCGCGTGCTGGCAGACAGTAGTGAGACGGGCGTAGGTATTATGGAGTCAAACGACGGTCGTGAAGTCTACGTCGTAGGGCATCTTGAATACGAACCCCTCACCCTTCACAAGGAGTACCTGCGCGACTTAGAGAAAGGCGCTACTATTGCTCCGCCTGAGCACTATTACAGCAGCGATACCCCCTCAGAGACCGCCGTACCCTATACTTGGGCAGGAGCATGCACTCAATTCTTTCACAACTGGTTGATGCGCTGCAAAGCGCAGTAAAAGCGCCCTTCATCATTTCATCATTTTTCGCGCAAAACTTTTTACCCTATTAACACTCACGGTGCCGGACTTTTCAAATTTATCTATTGCCGAAAGCACGATAAGTAACCTTGTGGCGCCGACAAGCTACCTTGTAAAAACTGTAATACTTATTTTTCGGGCAACAATCTGTAACCTTCATAACGTAAAAAGTGGAGATAACCCTGCTATTTTGGGGTATCTCCACTTTTGCTTTGCAAATATACTACAGTTCTGAGCAGAAAGCAAATCGGTAAACAGTTGTTAACACGGTATTTATTTTGCATTTTCTGCCTTATTTGATGGTACGCTTTCGGCGCATTGGGGCGTTTTTTTGTTGGCGGTGAACTTACGACCAATAGGTGTTCTAAGAAAAGGATGAGGTATTTATTTCCTAAACCGCTTTGTGATGATGGCGTATCCACACGTTTTACAAAGCGGTTCGCACGTGGTGTGGTGCGTGAATCCTTCATAGAGTCGACGTGCGCGGGGTGAGTTGAGGATTTCGTCGAGCGATTGATGATGTAGGTTCCCTAAGTTGATGGCTCCCTGTGAATCCAAGCAGCAGGGTACGACGGTGCCGTCGACAAGCACGCCGATTTGATTGCGCAGGGCGTGGCAGAAGGCTTCGCTTTCGGTGTAGGGTGCTCGTTCGCGGTCGGGCCACTCAAAGGTGGTGTCGGTTTCAAGGTAGATGCGCTCGGCGATTTTCCATCCGTCGGGGCGCTCGGTCCAGGGGGCGGGACTCTCGGCGGAGAGTAGGGTGATGATGTGGTCGTTGAGGGTGTTGTGTGTGCTACCCTCGTTCCACAGTCGGAGTACGATGATGATGCCTGCGTCGGCTGCTTTTCTTGCAAACTGCATGACCTGCTTGATGTAAGCGTCGGCAGTGCTGAGGGTGTTGCCCTCGTGTGCCTGTAATGATATTTGTACTTTGTGGGGCTTTGCTTGTAGCAGGAATTCGGCGTTGTTGAGTAGCGTGCCGTTGGTGGTGAGTATGGGGATAAACCCTTTTGCTTTTGCTGTGGTGATGAATTGGGGCAGGTGAGGGTGCAGGAGGGGTTCGCCCATCAGGTGGAAGTAGAGAAACTTGATGCGACCAACGAGTTTGTCGGTCAGCGTGTCAAACTCCTCAGGGGTGAGTTGATGTCCTTTCCTGGTGGTCTTGGGGCAAAACACACAATTTAGGTTGCAGCGGTTGGTTATTTCAAGGTAGCAACGGGTAATCATATAGGGTTAATGGGGAAGAGGTGAAGGGTTAATGGGGGAAAGGTTAAGGGGGGGAGGATGGCTAATGGTGAACCTTTCTCTTTTCTTCCTTTGTGCAATTCTTGTAGAGCGGGCACGAGGTGCATCCCTTGTGGCACTTTCCCTTTATCACGCGATGGATGAGGTAGATTACCGCTACAATGATGACGAGTATTACGATTGTGGTTTGAAGCATGATGGGGTATGGTGAAGGGAACTTTGAGGTTCTGAAGTTAAAGGATTATGAGTCTCTGATGTTAAGCGGTCCTTGCCGACTGGATAGCACTTCTGAACATCTGAACTTCTTAACTTCCGAAACATCCTCCCTCCCTGAACATCAAATAAGCGTGTGTGGTCCTGACGGGGTTCGTCGTGGTAGCGGTTGAGGCGTGATGTGTTGAAGCGCTGGGACGGATTGGACACCCTGTGTGCTGGTGAGTGCAGCTATGCTCGGGGTGTTGTTTTCCTCAGAGAGGTGGCAAAGCCACACTTGCTGGATGCGCTCGGGGGTTAACGATGTGGCGAGTAACTGTGCCGTCTCGTCGTTAGAGAGGTGACCGTAGGGGCCCTTGATGCGATTTTTTAGGCGCATGGGGTACTTGCCATTCATCAGCATTTGGACATCGTAGTTTGACTCTATGACAAGGTGTGTAGCATGACTGATGAGTTGCTCTATCTCGGGGGTAACATGCCCAATGTCTGTGATGATGCAGAATTGTACGTCTTTATAACTTATCAGGAAACCGTTGTTGCCGTAACTGTCGTGGGGCACGGGGATGGTCTTTATGGTGAAGGGACCAATGTGGAATGCCTCGTCATGTGTGATGATGACCTGTTGCTCTGGGCGCACCTTTTTGCTGAGAAAGGGATTGTTGAGCATGCCGTCGTGTACGGCGCGGGTGGTGTAGACGGGGATGTGAAACTCGTTGGATAGGTAACCCACCGCCTTGGAGTGGTCCGTGTGATTGTGCGTGACGAGAATGCCCTTGATGTTTCCGAATGAACATCCATAGTCTTTGTACATCTTCTTGAATGTTCGGATTCCAATCCCTAAATCGATAAGTATGCTGCAATCCTCGGCATTTAAGTAATAGCAGTTACCGCTGCTACCGCTTGCGAAAGATATGAATTTCATCGGGTATAAATAATGTGTGTGAAAGTTTAATCTGTGTGTTAGAATGGCATGCCCACAGCAAAGTGGAATGTGAAATCCCTTGAAAATTTGGGATTGAAGATGGGGTAGTGCTGTTTGCCTGTGGGGTAGGTGGGGTTGATTGCTTTCATACCTCCGTCAAATCTTAACACGAAGTAGTCAAGGTTGAGGCGCAATCCGAGACCGTAGGCCACGGCAATTTCTTTGTGGAATGATTTGAGGGTGAACTGTCCCGCCGTTTGTGAGTAATTTCGGAGGTTCCAGATGTTACCAGCATCAATGAATGCTGCACCGTAGAATTTCCAGAACAGGTAGGTGCGATACTCCACGCTGAGGTCAAATTTCAGGTTACCCGTTTGGTTGATAAAGTCAATTTTGCCATCTGTCCCCTTGTACGCCCCTGGTCCTAATTCGCGTACGCTCCACCCTCTGACGCTGTTGGCGCCACCCGAGAAGTAGCGCTTTTCGTAAGGGATGATAGATGAATTTCCGTATGGGATGGCAATGCCCAGGGCGGTGTGGAACGCAATAGAACTCCTGTCGGTGATGACATAACTCTTAACAAAGTCAATGTCCATTTTGGCATACTGGGCAAATTCAATGTTGAAGAGTTCGTAGTTGTTATTGCTGTTGCGTGGAGCGCGACTTGCCTTCTTTATCAGGTAGAGCAAGTTTCCGGCTGCTTCAAGGTTGAACTTGAATTGCCAACTGTTGTTGGATGATACGACCTTATTGATGTTGTATTTATTAGATTTCATGACAAAACTATATCCTGAATTCATAATAAATAGGTTCTCATAACTGTAACGAAGTATGCCGTATCGGGGGTCGTCATCTTCAAGGTAGTTTTTGCGGAAGGTGCTGGATATCCACGGCATAAATATGTAATTTATGCTTACGACGTCCAGTTTGTGCTGGATGTTTTCGTTCTTTTTGCCTCTCCACTTGTACGAAAAGCTTCCGGTGAGCATCCGTCGGTGAAACTCGGGGCGCTCCTGCATGTTGTAGATGATTCCAAACTCCGAAGTGCCGATTTGCTCAAACTGCAACTTCTTGTTGAAAGGGATGAGCAGTCGGGGGATGGAGATACTTGCTTCTGTCATGTACTCCGTGTAGTTGTGATTGGAGTAACCTTCCAATCCTGTGATGGCCTCGAATGCCCCTCTTACCTTAAACTTGAAGAGTTCGGAACCTCTGAAAAGGTTTCGGTTGGTGTAAACTATTGCCGCAGCAGCACCAAGGTCACCCGCCGTATTTGTACCTTCCACTTCAAAAGAAATACTATGTGGTTTTGCCTTTCTTACATAAATGTTATAGTTTATGTTTGGGTGATCTTCGTTAATACTTAAAGTGCTAAAACTTACTGCACTAAGATTGTTTAATGAATTATTGGTTGAAGTAGATTTTCGTGGAGAGTAGATGCTGTCTTGATGCAAAGAAATCAGACTCCGGTACACGCGTTTGGATATTCTCGTCTTTCTGCCTTCATGATAAAAGTGTATGCCGTCAAGTTGTGACGATGACTTGTAGTTATCCTCGGCGCAATCTTCGTAAACATTAACGTTTTTGATGCGGTAGGGGGTGTACACAATAGATGTGTCAGTGCCTACGGGTGCTATGACGTTGAGTGTAACGTTTACGCCTAAGTCGCCTTGAATGGTGTCTACAGTAAAGGTTACATAATCTTTGTTAACGCGATAATATCCAGAGTTTTGTAGTGTATTGATAATGCGACTTCTTTCCTCTTGAAGCTTGCTGATTTCAAATGGCATACCTCCACGTAGAACAGATTCCGATCGCTTGTCTTTGATGATTTGGGCTACTGCCTCATTCTGAATATTGCTGGAAATATTGCGTATGTAGGTGCGAGGACCGCAGTGAAGTTTGTACTTAATATGCAGTTTGTGTCTTGTGCGCGTAGTGTCGTATGTAGCGTAACCATGTCGGAATCCCTTGTTTACAAGGTAGTTGTTGAGTGAGGTGATGGTTTGTTGTGTTGAAAAATCATCATACACGACTGGAGGTTCACCTGTTCTACGCAATAAGTTGCAAATGAAATTGCTGTCATTTTTGCCTGCAAGGCAATACATACCAAGAGGAACCTTAGCAAGTCCAAACCATTTATTGTTAGTTTTTTGTAGTATGATTGACTTGATGCTATGGGTAGAGATGTGCTTGTCGGTGCTCTCTACCTTTACGGTAGATAGCAAGAACTCGTCCTTCTCAAGTATGCGTTGAGAAGAACATCCAATCATCAATAAGCAGGCAAGTAAAATGAGTAATGGCATGAGGAAGCGTGCTTGTTGGGGTTGCCTCTGTGGTTGAATTTATTATATATGATTGGGGACCAAACGTTACTCGAACACCCTCATGAATAGTTTGGGCGCAGAGGTCTCAAAATGGAGTTGTTCACCGGTTATGGGGTGGTAGAAGTTTAAGCGGAAGGCGTGAAGCGCAAGTCGACCAATGGGATTGTCGCCATTGCCATACTTGATATCTCCACATATTGGACAGCCCAAATCTTGGGTATGTACACGGATTTGGTTCTTTCTTCCTGTTTCAAGTTTAAATTCTACAAGAGAGTACTTATCATTGTTTTTCAGTACTTTATAGTTTGTTAAAGCATACTTCCCGCCGTTGTCTGTGGGTGATGAGAATGTGAAGAATGCTTTATTGTCTTTTAACCAACTTTCAACGCGTCCCTGTGGTTGTTCGGGGCTACCGGAGCAAAGGGCAATATAGCGGCGGTCGGTAACGATGTTGTGCCAGTTATGTTCAAGAATTTGTTCGGCTTCAATGGTTTTGGCGTAAACCATAAGTCCTGATGTATCTCTGTCCAAACGGTGTACAACATGTGCCGTGCACTTTTGATGGGTGCGTCGGAAGTATTCGTCTAACACCGTTTTTACGCTGAATGCATGGTGCGAACTTGCCATTGACAGAATGCCAATGTTCTTTTCGACAACAACAATGGCATGATCCTCGTAAACAATCTTTACGAACTTATTGCGCAACTCTTCCTTCGGTTTCTTCTTCGAAATCTCTACGATTGTACCTGGTTGCAGTTGCAGGTCAAATTGTTTTACGATCTTTTTATCAACACGTATGCCTCCACCGGTCAAAATCGCTTTTGCACGGTTACGACTTACGCCATCAAGTGCTTTTTGAATAAAAGTAAGTAGGTCGCAGGTCTCCTTAACCGTGAAACGTGTGAATTGACTCAATGAGTTATTTCTTCTTAGCATAGGAATAAGTTATTTGTTACATTGTAAAGTGCAAAAGTACTAAAAAAGTGTGTATTCTTGTTGTTGTTCGTCATTTTATAATTGTGGTAATGCTACTTCTTTGAGAGGTCGGACTATAATGCCGAGAAAAATGCAATGAGTAAGAATAAAAAAGAGGGGGAGAGTGTTTTGAGGTTCGGGATAATTTTGTACTTTTGCGGAAATATTATTTATCAATCGCCGCAGTCAATAGCACTGTGCTACGGCAGTTATAGTTAAAATACAATTGTTATGGCTTCTAATTTTATTGCTGATCGTATTGTGATGGACGGACTTACATTTGATGATGTGCTTCTCGTTCCCTCTTACTCAGAAGTTTTGCCCTATATGGTAAACTTGGGTACAAAGTTCTCTCGTAATATTGAACTTAAGATTCCATTTGTAACTGCTGCGATGGATACGGTTACAGAGGCTAAAATGGCTATTGCAATTGCTCGTGAAGGTGGTATTGGCGTAATTCATAAGAATATGTCTATCGAAGATCAGGCGCGTCAGGTTGCAATCGTGAAGCGTGCTGAAAACGGTATGATTTATGACCCCGTAACAATTAAGCGTGGTTCTACTGTTGGTGACGCTCTTTCGTTGATGAGCGAGTATCACATTGGTGGTATTCCCGTGGTAGATGATGAAATGCACCTCGTGGGTATTGTTACCAACCGTGACTTGCGTTTTGAACGTGATGCTGCAAAGTTGATTGACGAGGTTATGACAACTGAGAATCTCGTTACAACGACACAGCAAACCGACCTTTTTGCTGCGAGTCAGATCCTTCAAGAAAATAAGATTGAAAAACTTCCCGTTGTAGATAAGGAAAATCACCTCATTGGTCTTATTACTTATAAGGACATCCAGAAGGCTAAGGATAAACCTATGGCTTGTAAGGACGAGAAGGGACGCTTGCGCGTTGCTGCTGGTGTAGGTGTTACTGCTGATACACTTGATCGCATGGAAGCACTAGTGAATGCTGGTGTAGACGCTATTATTATTGACACTGCTCACGGTCACTCAAAGGGTGTTATTGACCGCTTGAAACTTGCTAAGGAACGTTTCAAGAATGTTGACATTGTTGTGGGTAACGTTGCTACTGGTGAAGCTGCCAAGGCGCTTGTGGAAGCAGGTGCTGATGGTGTGAAAGTAGGTATCGGTCCTGGTTCTATTTGTACAACTCGTGTTGTTGCAGGTGTCGGTGTTCCTCAGCTTTCAGCAGTTTATGATGTGGCCAAGGCGCTTGAAGGAACAGGTGTTCCTCTTATCGCTGACGGTGGTTTGCGCTACTCTGGTGATATTGTTAAGGCGATTGCAGCTGGCGGTTATTGCGTAATGATTGGTTCGTTGGTGGCAGGTTGTGAAGAATCACCTGGTGATACAATTATTTTCAACGGTCGTAAGTTTAAGTCATATCGCGGTATGGGTTCTTTGGAAGCAATGGAAAATGGTTCTAAGGACCGTTACTTCCAGGGTGGTGTGACAGAAGC
This sequence comes from Alloprevotella sp., assembly GCA_045121635.1. Taxonomy (GTDB): domain Bacteria; phylum Bacteroidota; class Bacteroidia; order Bacteroidales; family Bacteroidaceae; genus Alloprevotella. Next base: position 82,749 of record JBGVGJ010000043.1, read on the forward strand.
CAAGAAACTTGTTCCCGAAGGTATCGCGGGTCGCGTTCCTTACAAGGGTTCTGTTCAGGAAGTGATCTATCAGCTCGTAGGTGGTTTGCGCTCAGGAATGGGTTACTGTGGAGCGGCAACTATAAATGATTTGTGGAAGGCACGCTTCACGCGCATTACGAATGCTGGTGTGCTTGAAAGTCATCCCCACGACATTACAATCACGAGCGAAGCACCCAACTATTCTCGTAGTGACAACTAATTATTCGCGATTATAGCATGCAATGTGTAAGTGTGAAAATTTTAGGGTAGGGAACGTTAGAACTCGCTTTATAATTTTCATAGTTACACATTTCTGCTTAATAAAGTAACCTGTTAACAATTCTATGAAGAAAATAACACTTTTTATATATCTCCTTGGTTTGTCGCTATGTGCAACTTCACAAGTGAATAATCCTGTGTTGATGGAGGTCAATGGTAAGAAGATAACTAAGGCAGAGTTTGAATATTCATACAACAAGAATAACGGTGTAGAAGGTGCGGTCGAACAAAAGTCTGTTGCTGAATATGTGCAGATGTATGTAGATTACAAATTGAAGGTCGCAGAAGCCGAAACATTGAGATTTGATACGCTCACAACGTTCAAAAATGAATTTCGTCAGTATCGTGACATGCAGTTAACACCGTTGATGATTGACACGACTTTTATTGATTCAATAGCTCGTGAAAATTATTCATACATTGTCAACCAATTAAAGGGTGCTGACTTAATTCGCCCTGCGCACATCTTGATTTTGTTAAAGCAGAATGCTACTGAGGCAGAAAGAGTTGCTGCTAGCAATAAGGCTGACTCTATCTATCAAGCATTGCTTTCGGGTGCTAATTTTGAGGAATTGGCTCAAAAGTACAGCGATGACAAGGGTTCTGCCCGCAATGGTGGTTTGTTGCCCTGGATAGGTCCGGGTAATACAATCAAGGAGTTTGAAGACGCTGCTTATGCCTTGCAAGTAGGTGAACTCGGCGCTCCCGTCCTTTCACCTGTTGGTTACCATGTAATTATGATGAAGGAGCGCAAAGCTTTGGAAGCATATGACGACTTGAAAGATGAGATTATTGCTTCTCTCAAACAACGTGGTATAGAGGAGGCTTCTGCTGAATTTGCGATTCAGAAGGTTATTGAGGAATCAAACGGCAAGTTGACTCGTGAAGATGTGATGCAGCAACTATTAAGCAAAGGTATCGCTCAAAATCCTGAGTTGCAGTATTTGGTGAATGAATATTACGATGGCCTCTTACTTTATGAAGTTGCCAAAACAAATGTATGGGACAAGGCTGCTAACGATGTTGCGGCATTGGATGCTCACTTTAAGGCGAATAAAAAGGCATATAAGTGGGATGAACCACGTTTTGAAGGATTTGTGATTCATGCTAATGATAAATCAGTCTTGAAAAAGGCAAAGAAGATTGTCAAGAAGCATGCTGCTGGCGATTGGAGAACTGCTATTCAGCAAGAGTTGAATAAGGACAGCGTGGTGTGCTTGGTTCAAGGCCCTTATCTCTGTAAGAAAGGTGAGAATAAGTATATCGACGCTGTAAAGTTTAAAGGTAAAGAAGCGAAACATCTTCGTAAATATTCTATGTATGATGTCGTAGGTAAGATGAAAAAGCAACCTACTACCTATACTGATGTGAAAGCACAAGTAGTCAGTGACCATACACAGAACATGGAGAAGCAGTGGGTTGAATCTTTGCGCAAGAAGTATCAAGTAATCATACATGAGGATGTGCTTGAAACCCTAAAATAGAAAAGTTGATATGAGATATTATTTAGTAGCACTATTCTCAGTGTTTACTTTGTACATACAAGCACAACTTAATGTAGTGGATGAAGTTGTGTGGATTGTAGGTGATGATCCCATCCTTTTGTCTGATGTTGAAGAAACGCGCATTCAGGCTGAGATGGAAGGTTCTCCTATTGAAAATCCGTATTGTACAATTCCAGAACAACTGGCAATTCAAAAGTTATTTTTTCATCAAGCCGAATTAGACTCTATTGAAGTCTCTGAGGTGACTGCGCTTAAAGAAGCAAATGAGCGTATTAACTTCTTTGTGCAGAATTTAGGTTCCAGAGAGAATGTTGAAAAACACTTCCATCTTACAATTCCTCAGTTGCGTGAGAAGTTAAAGAAGACGATGCGCCAAAAGTCGATGATTCAGCAGATTGAACATAAACTCTTTGGCAATATTAAGGTGACTCCCGCTGAGGTGCGTGCTCATTTTAGCAACGTTCCCGAGGATAGTCTGCCTCTTATCCCTACGCAAGTAGAAGTGCAGATTATTACGACACACCCCCGTCCTACACGTGAGGAAGTAGAGCGTGTTGAAGAACGACTCAGAGAGTTTGCTCGTCGTGTGAATGCCGGCGAAGCAGAGTTCTCAACCTTGGCAAAAATTTATTCACAAGACCCCGGTTCTGCACGTTTGGGTGGTGAGTTAGGTTATAGTGGTCGAAACCAGTTTGTGCCTGAATTTTCTAACGTTGCCTTTGCGCTTAATGATCCCAAGAAGGTGTCAAAGATTGTTCGCACAGAATTTGGTTATCACATCATTCAGCTCATCGATAAGAAGGGTGATAAGGCAAACTTCCGCCACATTCTTTTGAAACCCGAAATCGCAGACAGCGTTTTTGCAAATGAATTGGAGCGACTTGATTCAATAGCGTCTGACATCAATCGTGAACACTTTACATTTGAGGTTGCTGCACTTCAACTTTCTGATGATAAAGATACGAAGAACAATCATGGCATAATGGTGAACACCGACATGATGACACGTAAGATAACTTCACGTTTTGCCATGAAGGATTTGCCCACTGAAATCGCGCGCGTAGTTGAAACTTTGGAGGTGGGTGAAATCTCAAAAGCATTTATTTACAAGAATGCGCAAGGGCAAGATGTTTGTGCTATTGTGAAGTTGAAGAACAGAATAGATGCCCATCGTGCCAACATGACCGAAGACTTCCAAGTGTTGAAGGATGTAGTGCAGTCAAAGCGTGCCTTAGAAATGCGCAAAAAGTGGATTGAAGAAAAGCAGAAGTCAACGTTTGTGCGTATCAATCCCGAATGGCGAAATTGTACGTTTGAATATCCCAACTGGGGTAAATAGTGTTGTTGTAACAAATAATATAGTGTTTTGAATCAATTCGGTAAAAGAACATCTGTGGTTTGGATAGGACTCCTCATTTTCGTGTTGAGTCTTGTCCAAACTTCTGCGTTTTCATCTCACAGAGTTGCTGATGAGTTGCCTAAGAAGGACAATAATCGAGTGAATATTGAGCATGCCGATAACATGGAGTTCAACGATTATCTTTTTCCTGGTGCCCATCGATTAAGTGGTAACGTAAAGTTTAGTCATGGTACTTTCGACATGTATTGTGACAGTGCCATTTATTACACAAATTCTAATTCATTCGAAGCAATTGGAAATGTGCGTATTCATCAGGGCGACACGCTCACGCTTGTTGGTGACTCTCTGTATTACGATGGTGAAAGTCTGTTAGCTCAGATGCGCTACAACGTTGTGCTCACGCATAACCAGCAGAAACTTTATACCGACAGTTTGAACTACGACAGAGTCCTGAGCGTGGGTTACTTTTTTGAGGGAGGCACATTGGTTGATTCCACCAACAATTTAACTTCCGACTTTGGAGAATACTTTACAGAGACGAAGGATGCACATTTTTATTATGATGTAGAACTTCAAGGTCCCACCTTTGTCATAAAGAGTGACACCTTAAAGTACAATACCCTCACCAAGTGGGCGAAGTTAAATGGTCCCTCTGATATTTATAGTGGAGCCAATCACATTTATACCGAGTTGGGGTATTACAATACCGAACTCGAGCAAGCCAAACTTTATCAGCGTTCCGTTCTTACGGGTAACGACAAAGTGATGACGGGCGATAGTTTGTTTTACAACAAGCAAACAGGTGATTTGTTTGCTCACAGCAACATCGACTATAACGACCGCTTGAACAAGAATATCCTTCGAGGCAATTATGTGTGGTATAACGAGTTGTCGGGTGCTGCTTTGTGTTATGACAAGGCTCTGACTATGGATTATTCCTCAGGTCCTGATACCCTTTATATGCATGCCGATACCATTCGACTGACTACGTATTACCTCAACACCGACTCTGTTCAGCGTCATGTAGATGCATATTTCCATGTGCGTGCCTACCGTAAGGACATACAGGCTGTTTGCGACAGTCTGACATTCGACAGTAAGTTGCGCCGTCTTACGATGTTTCGCGACCCCATTGTGTGGAGTGACAATCGTCAGATTTTGGGTGAACAGATTGATGTGAACTTTAACGAACAAACCATCGACAGTATCTATGTGAGTCGTCAGGCGTTAATTGTAGAGCAAGTGGATAGTCTTCACTTCAATCAAGTCAGCGGACACTTGATGCGCGCCTATTTCAAGAATGGTGACATGCATGAGAACTACGTGGATGGTAATGTGCGTGTCATTCAGTTCCCGCTCGAAAAGGATAGTGTGGTGCTCTATCAGTTGTACATGGAGACGGCGAAGTTGAAGATGAATTTGGAAGAACGCAAGTTGCAACGCATCATCACACCTTCTGCAACAGGACAATTTTACGGAATCGGCATGGCGCCTCCTGAACATACGGAGTTAGAAAACTTCACTTGGTTTGATTATGTGCGTCCGCTTCATAAGGATGATGTGTTTAATTGGCGTCCCAAGCGTAAAGGTACAGAGTTGAAGAGTACGGTACGCCGACATGCGCCGTTACAACATTTATAAAGAAGTATATTGTTAGGCAGCGAACTGTTAGCTTAGTCTGATTAGTTCCTGCCTATTTTTCTCTCTCTAACAAATATGCGTTTATTTTTTCTCTACATATTTCTAATATTCACACTCACCTCGTGCTTGGTAGATGAGGATTATTCCTTGTCGCCACATGACACGCTGACCTTCTCCGTTGACTCCGTAAACTTTGATACCCTTATAGCGGGAGATTTGGCGCACACACGCACATTCCAGGTTTACAACAACAGCGAGTCGGCACTGCGCATCCCTTCTATTTCATTGCAAAAGGGCGCCAACAGTGTGTTTCGTGTTAATGTGGACGGCACCGCTTTGAGTAATGGGGTGGCTTCTGATTTTGAAGTCCGTTCGGGCGACAGTATTCGTGTGTTTGTTAATGCCATTCCCCCTTCTGCCGACTCCGACACTCCCGTTGAGCATACTGACAAACTCTTGTTTCAGTTGGAGAGTGGGGTAGTGCAAATGTTGGATTTAACAATTCATGGATTGGATGTAATAAAACTTAACGCCGTTTCCATAGATGCTAATACTTCCTTTACTTCCAAGCGCCCCTATCAAGTCATCGACAGCTTGGTGGTTCGCCCCGATGCCGAACTCACCATCTTGCCCGGCACACGTGTGCTTTTCCATCCCGGAGCATCACTTATCGTGTATGGCAAGTTGAATGTGCAAGGCACTGCCGACGCTAATGTGCAATTCCGTGGCGATCGACTTGGGAATATGTTTACCAATCAGTCCTATGATCGTATTCCCGGGCAGTGGGGAGGTATTCACATTAAGGCAGATAGTTATGGTAATGTCATAAACTTTGCAGACATTCATAGCGGAGAATTTGGCATTCTTTGTGACAGTTGTAAAGTGGATGCGGAAAAGATTCGTATCGAAAACTCCATCCTTCATAACACAAGCGCCGATGCGCTCACCCTCACGAATGCAACAGCATTGATAGGCAACTGTCAACTTACAAATGCTGGCGGCAACTGTGTCACCATTCATGGTGGTGATGTACGTATGATTCATTGCACGATAGGTCAGTTTTATGCGTTCACAGCAGGTAAGGGAGTTGCGCTGTATTTTTCCAACAGTAGTTGCCCCCTCCAACGCTTAGAAGTCCAAAACTCCATTGTTACGGGTGCATCTTCCGACGAGATTATGGGCGTACGTAGCGCTGATGAAACAGTGCCCTTTAATTATCTGTTCCAAAATTGTTTGCTCAACACTCCCGAGTACGAAGCTCCTGAAGTTGTCAACTGCTTGTGGGATACATCCGACAATGCCGTTTGTAGGGCAGATAATTTCTATCCCCCGTTCGACCTCGACCGACTCCTGTTTACGTTCTATCTTGATTCCCAGTCGGTAGCAGTAGGTGCTGCTGATAAGGCGATAACGCTATCCACCTATCCCCTCGACCGTGAGGGACTCGCACAACCCGAGCACCCCAATCTCGGTTGTTACAGCAGGATTGTGGCGCCTACGGAATAGGCTACCATTCCTTTATTGCTGTTCAGTAAATTTTCCAATATAACTACCCTCCCAACATGCTACATAGTTCTGCGACTACTATGAAGTCTGCGTGAATTTTAAGCATGCTACGATTGGGAAACTTCAAACTACTATTATCTTAAACATGCATCTATGCCACAAAATTATTCCCGCCGTCCCAAGTCAAAACCCAAAGCAGAACTCGAAAATTTTGGGCACCTACAACCCCAAGCGCCAGAGTTAGAGCAGGCCGTGGTAGGTGCGCTGCTCATTGAGTCCGATGCGTATGAACAAGTGTCCGAGATATTAAAACCTGAAAGTTTTTACGACCCTCGTCATAAGTACATCTACGAGGCGATTAGCAGGTTGAACATCAATCAGAAACCCTCCGACATACTTACCGTTGTTGACGAACTCGAACGTATGGGAGTGCTTGAAGAGGCAGGTGGTCGCTATTACATCACGCAGTTGTCGGGCATGGTGTCCTCATCTGCGCACATCGTTTATCATGCGCGTATCATTGCCCAGAAGTCTATGGCGCGCCAACTCATTACATATACCAGTAACATTCAGACCAAGGCATTCGACCCCACCCAGGATGTGGACGAACTCATGCAGGAAGCCGAGGGCAACCTCTTTTCGCTCAGTCAGCAGAACTTGAAGAAGGATTACACACAGATTGACCCCGTCATTCAGGATGCCTATGCCATGCTCCAAAAGGCAGCATCACGCAGCGACGGTCTTTCGGGTATTTCCACAGGTTTCAGAGATTTGGATAAGATAACCTCAGGGTGGCAAGCCTCCGACCTCGTTATCCTTGCAGCACGTCCCGCTATGGGTAAAACGGCTTTTGCCCTCAGCATGGCAAAGAACATCGCCATCGACCAAGGCATTCCCCTGGCATTTTTCTCGCTTGAAATGTCTAACGTGCAGTTGATGAACCGTGTCATCTCAAATGTTACGGAGATTGAGTCCGAAAAGTTGAAGACGGGACAACTCAAACCCGAGGAATGGCAACGCCTTGACGGACGCATGAAGCAACTCTATGGCAAACCCCTCTTCCTCGACGATACCCCCTCGCTATCTGTATTCGAATTCCTTACTAAGGCGCGTCGATTGGTGCGCGAACATGGTGTGCGCATCATTATGATTGACTACCTTCAATTGATGAACGCCTCGGGTATGAGCTACGGCAGTCGACAGGAAGAAGTTTCTACCATCTCGCGCGCACTCAAAGGGTTGGCAAAGGAACTCAACATCCCCATTCTCGCCCTCTCGCAGTTGAATCGTGGTGTTGAAAACCGCGCTGATGGTGATAAGCGACCACAGTTAAGTGACCTTCGCGAATCGGGTGCCATTGAACAGGATGCCGATATGGTGTGCTTCATCCATCGCCCCGAATATTACAAGATCTATACCGACGCCAACGGGCGCGATTTGCGCGGTATGGCAGAAATCATTATCGCCAAGCACCGTAATGGTGCCGTAGGCGATGTCCTCCTATCGTTTAAGGGACAGTTTACACGCTTCCAGGACCGTGAGGCAGATAGTTATATCCCCATCCCTGGTGAAGAGATTAGTTCAACGATGAACACCAGTTTCCCGCCCTCTAATCTCTCAACCCCTTCATCTGATCCTCTTGATTTCTCCATGCCCCCAATAGGTGAAGTGCCCTATTAAGGTGTGCGCAATACCTAAAATTCATAGGTGAAAAATGACGAGAAATGCAAAATAAAAACGGTGTTAACAAGTGTTAACACATTTGCATTTCGCGCTGAAATTTTGTATATTTGTACTACGGAAGTGGAGATAGCCCTAAACATCAGGGTTATCTCCACTTTTTTCGTTCACAAGGTTACTTATTGTGCCTCAAAAATAAGTATTATCGTTTTTACAAGGTAACTTATTGGCGCTACAATGTAACTTATCGTTTTTCCGAAGATAGATATTGGTGCGATTTTAAGTAGCTCGAATGTTAATGTATGTTAAAGTTTTGTGCGAAAAATGAGGAAAAATGAAGAGCAAAAATGCCGTATTGATAGGGAGGCACGAAATGGTGTGTAAGCAGTCCGCAGAGAGGGGTGGGGACAGAAGTACATAAGTTCATATTGGGGGTATTATTTAATTGAGAGTAACTGCTATATAGTTCCCTTCCTATTTTTTAATGTAGAATCCAACTTAATATATTCTTTGTCTGTGAATACCATCGCAACAATTTTTAGATAACGTTCAACTTATTGCCCAAATATTACCTATATTTGCAGTATTAACCTATAATATTCGATATGAAACGTTAGACATATAAGTCTTCTGTAATCTTAAAGATGCGTCAATTGCTGTTGGGGAGCGTGTATTTGCAGAATATAACAAAGGATACGTTGACAAATAATTTGGTAATGCCAGATATGTAAGAAACATATTCGAAAGGACATTGGAAAATCAAGCGATGAGACTTGCTTCATTAACGTGTCTATCAGAAGATGTTTTATCTGAAATTATCGAAGAGGACATTATTGGTGCCGAGTAAAATAAGGTCTAATTTGCAGTAACAGATTCCGCCACGCTTCCCATAGACCAGCGTACCAGGGCGGAACTTTTGCTTTTTATAGACTATAACAAAATTACAAATTAAACTTTAAGCATGACGCTGTGTCATAATGTGCAAACTGCTACGTTGCTCATCAATTTCGGATTTGGTCATGTACTTCCGTACACTCCCTTCATCCTTAATTTCAGCGCCTTGCATTTTACACATTCTTACCCAGCTAAAGAGGGTGTGCCGAAGTTTTACATTTCGACACACCCTCAAAATCTTATCGAAGATAAAATATAGCAGTTGTCCAAATGATTTTTAAGAACATAAACATTTGTGGACAATACCTATATTATTGCCTAAAACATAGCAGATTAAATCCTCACAGTCAAAATCTCGTTGATGTCCGTCAAATAGTTTTGACTGCGATGTTCACACTTTACCTTCCAAGGTTGCTGTTGTTCTCCCTCTGCCATAAGTTTAATGGTCTTCAAACCGTATCGGTGGTTTAGGTTATCGATAACTTTCATCAGGGAGGAACGCTCTTTGCGGTTGGGGATAGGGTCGAACATATCCATTTGAATTGTGGAGGTGTCCACAATATCTCCAACGATGACGCCCGACTTCTTGTATAATATTCCAGGGCGGTAGATTTGCTCTGCAAGGGCAAGGGCGGCTTGGGTGATTTCAAGGGTGTCGGCGGTAGGCGTAACGAAAGTGTAGGTGGCGGTATTGCCATACTGTGGCAAATCTTCACAAAAGCGGTTGCTGTACATAAAGACGGTGACAGACTTTGCCCCAGCATGTTGACCACGGAGCTTGTTGGCGCAACTGCTGGCAAAGGTTGCCACTGACGCTTTTATAGAGGGAAGGTCTGAAACCATTTGCCCAAAACTACGGCTTGTGCAGATGGTTTGATTTCTTACTACCTCAGTCGTATTTATACAGGGCGTCCCGTTTAGTTCGAACCATGTTTGTACCCCAGGTTTATTAAGGTGAGAGCGCACCCAGGTTTCACTTTTGTCGGCGAACTCCAAGGCAGTTCGTATGCCGAGGTATTGGAGTTTCGCAAAGGTTTGTCGACCAATGCCCCAAACGTCGGAAAGCGCTGTAAGTGTCAGTGCCTTCTGGCGTTTCTCTTCGGTATCTATGATGCACACGCCGTGATACCCTTCGTATTTTTTTGCAAACTTGTTAGCCACCTTTGCTAAAGTCTTTGTTGGGGCAATGCCTACGCTGACGGGGATGTCGGTCCACAGTTTTATCTTGGTGGCGGTATCACGCATCAGTTCTGCTAAATTGTGAAGTTTGTCATAACCACTTAAGTCGCAGAAACTCTCATCGATGCTGTATTGCTCTACATGATTTAGCGATTTGCGAAGTATTGACACCACTCGCTTACTCATAGCAGCATAGAGTTGCATATTGGTAGAGAAGACTTTAACCCCACCACCTCTGACTATATCCTGCACTTTGAAAATAGGGTCGCCACGCTTCAAACCGAGGTTCTTTGCTTCAGGTGTGAGCGCAACGATACACCCGTCGTTACTTGAGAGCACAACGACAGGTTTTCCCTCTAATCCAGGGTGAAAGACTTTCTCCACAGAACAGAAGAAGCTATTGCAGTCCACCAATGCGAACATGATTAATTTCTTGGGCGGTGAATAATATAGGTTACGGTTCCCCAAATAGAGAAATTATCGTCGGGCGTCACCTTGATTTCGGGATAATCGGGATTGGCGGGTACTAACCATCCGCAACCGTTTCGTTTAACAAAGCGTTTCAAAGTGTATTCCCCGTTGAACTCACACACTGCGACTTCGCTTTCACTGGGAGTGCGGTTGCTCTTATCAACAATAACAATGTCTCCCGACTCAATCCCAGCATCAATCATGGAATTGCCTTCAACGCGGATGAGATAACTCGACTCGGGGTGCGGGCAGAGCATCTTAAGCAGTTCTATATCTTGCGCCCGTTCTTCATTGTCTAACGGTATGGGAAAACCTGCTACGATGCCGATGTCAAAATAGGGTAGACTCATTTCTCTCACATTTGAAGCAGGAAATACTATCCCAAACTTCTCTAAAATTCCTGCATCCTCTGCCATAGTTCTTGCGATACAAGATTTGAAGAAATCGGTTTTGTTTTCTTGAGCATCTATATAGACCGCCATTTTCTTGGGTGCTCGGAATGTGTAGAGTTTACTATCTGTTCTTGGTCGTCCTGCTCCTTCTCGCTTACCGCCTCGTTTCTTAACTTCATTCATAACAATAGTAATTTGGTACAAAATTACCATTTTGTTTGATAACGTAATACAAATATCAAATGTTTTTAGTGTGAGGATAGGGAGTTGCTTGCTTGATGAATGTATAGCGATTAAGAATTGGAAAACCCACAGCGCTCAACTTATCAATAATACAAACACTCCCTGCGATATGCAGTGTTCAGAATAAGCCGAAGATGAATATTTTACGAGTGGAGTCGCGTAGTGAAGTGACGATAAAGGTGAACTATTTAAGGGTGATTTGCTATCTACATAATTCAAAATCCATTGTTTGAAAGAAAAAAACAGGTGAGTATCTGTTTTTTTTAGATTATTGTTTGGTCGTGTTATCAGTATGTCCTAACTTTGCACTCGCAAACAAGAAACAAACACTCTTGAACATCGCGGAGTGGAGCAGTTGGTAGCTCGCCAGGCTCATAACCTGGAGGTCATCCGTTCGAGTCGGGTCTCCGCAACTAAATACGGGATAAACACTGATTATTCAGTCGTTTATCTCGTTTCCCGTTTTTAAGGCATGGACATATTCAAGACATTGTTTAACGGTTGTGGGGGACTTTCCAGTTTTCCACAACAAAAAAAATGATCTCATTTCGTAGAAAAGGGGCCAGCGCCCTGGAGGTGTTAAATTACACCTATCCCGTACTTCACACTGGAAAAATGTGGTATATTGATTTTCGTTGTTACGATCCTATTTCGCGAACCATGAAACGAAAGAAATACCACATCTCCGATAAACTTTCCGCCCGTGAAAAACGAGCATATGCCACCAACCTTATTGCAGGTTTGGTAGAAAACCTTCAAAGAGGTTGGAACCCTTGGACGCAACAATCTTCGGAGAAACAGTACATTAGTTATTCCTCCATTAGTGATTTATATAGAAGGTATATCGCTACCTTGAGGGATAATAAAAGTCTCCGTGATGCTACCTATCGTTCTTACTTATCCATCTTCAACATTTTTGACACCTGGGTAAAGAATAGAGTTACTCCAATTAAATTTGTGTATCAACTCAATACTGAGTGCTTTACCGAGTTCCTGGATTACTTAATCATGGAGAAGGAAGTCTCCCCGCGCACGCGCAATAATTATTTATTGTGGATTTCTACGTTCTGTGCTTGGCTTGTTGAGAAGGGCGCACTCGAAATTAACCCTGCTGCAAGTATCAAGAAACTAAAAGAAGGTGAGAAATTCCGTGAACAATTTTCTACGGAGCAACTTGCACAATTGCGTTCGTATCTTGAAAAGAACAACAAGCATTTCTTGCTTGCCTGCATGATGGAGTATTATACCTTTATTCGTCCTGAAGAACTTTGCTCCGTGAAGATTCAAGACATCAGTGTGTCACAACAAAAAATTAAATTGAGCGGTGAGTTTACGAAGAACCGCAAAAATGCAGCTGTAGCCATCAACGATGACTTAATAAAGATGATGATTGAATTGGATGTGTTCTCTTATCCCGGTCAGTATTACTTGTTTGGTACTCGCAAATTCAGCCCCTCTGGAACGAAACAAATGGGGCGTATCTTCCGAGAAGAATTTTTCAAAGTCCGAAAGAAGTTAGGACTTTCTGAATGCTACCAATTTTATAGTTTGAAGGACTCAGGTATTCGTGATCTTGCCAATTCAAAAGGAATCGTAATTGCCCGTGACCAGGCAAGACACACGGACATCAAAACAACGAATAAATATCTTAAAGGTGACAGCATGGTTGTTCATGAGGAAGTAAAACACTTTGAGGGACATCTATAATATATATAATGAGTGGAGGGTGTGTAATCCTCCACTCATTTTCTTTAGATTTCAAAGAAATAACCCTTCTTTATTGGTTTGGTTCCATTAGTATCCAAAGTAAGTTCTACTTTCTGACAGAGATACTTGCGCCCGTTAATGAGATATATGGCATTAGGGTCGCACACATTATCCATAAATGATATTTGTCGAATCACACGTGTGTCGATATTCAGGTTCCCATGCATTACTTCTCCTATTTTTGTTTCAGTATTACGGAAATCTAAATCATTAGCGCGTTCCAGCAGTGAGGAAATCACTGTAAGATTGTCTTCCACCATATATGGAACGCCAACGGCATAAGGAGCAGAAACTACAGTCTGTACCTGGTTAGTGCCTTCGCCCACCAAGTAATCACTGACGTAATTAGCTGCTGATACTACTCCCAATTCCATCACGTCTTGCTTTGGATTTTCTTCTGCATCTGTATCCGTTTCGTTGACGATTGCTTCATGCAGACTCCATAGTGTTCCCGTCTGTGGATTGCGAGAATCGGTTGTGACCAAATAAGGTATATGATAACCGCCATTCAGTCCTCCATCGTCACCAGTATAACCATCACTCGGGTACGTTGCATCTACCGAATAGATACCACGGCGGTCATTGGGAACCTTGACGTATCGGTATCGTTTCGTTACAATATCTCTGCTTGTAGCAGCTGGAATAATCTTTAGTTCCGTATCAATCTCGAAATCATCATCACGGAATAGTGGTCCTATGTGGTCCACTTCGCAGAGTTGCCATTCGTCTTCGATGCTTAGACTGGCGTAGCGTCTTCCCGTATTCTCGACGTAGAAGAGTACGTTTGACGCCACACGTTCCTCCTCCGTCATTTCATCAAAAGCAGTTTCTGCTTCTTGATAAGTCTTGACTTTAATAACGTCAAGTTTCTCATAAGCATCTTCACCGATATTCAACATCCTCGGCACTGCTTCTGTGAACGCGTACGCCACATTCCCACTCGTCGAGTCTTGTTGTGACGCATCGTGATCAATATCAGTCATGTATTCGCTTACGGGATGATGAATTTCAACAATGTTGCCCTCAAAGTAGTTACTTCTGGTCTTAACGTATGCACGTGTACCCTCAACGAATACATAAACCCCAAAGAGGTTCTTTAGTTCTTTGAGAAATTCATCTATAGTCCAGTGTGGTAAGCACTCCGCAAGTCGCACCGTTTGCCGTACATTTGCTACGAAGACACGTCCAAACTCTGTATGCAAGGCATTGTGCCTTTTGTCCAGGACAAATCCAAGAGCCAACAAGATACGTTCCAAAACAAAACTCAAGTATGGTTGCGGTGCAATACATACACCGCTCCCGTATGACCAGGAAAGGGTTGCACGTCCATCTTCATTATCAGGAAAACTATCTGTCGGATGCTTCAACGAATAGTTTTCTGCCACATTAACCCATTGTCCATTTTCTGTTCCTCCCCAATGGTTCACGGCATGCTCGTTGCTAAATGCTTCGTCGGCCAAAGAGTAGATAGGAAAACATACGCAGTCCGTTTCCTCACGTGTACCATGTATCAGCGCATTGCGTCTGGATTTTGGTAGTGCCGCCAACCAAGTTGCCGTGTTCTCAGCAGTTTGTCGTTTGTAATACCGAGAACCAGTATAGTTTTCATCCCACAACTCGCCATATGCATTACCAAGATCGAGTTCATCGATGTATTGTTCTCCCTTATCGCCGAGCGCATTAAGGTTCAAAGCAGAGTTCCCAGAGAGTAACTGTATCTTCACCTCTTCATGTGTGACATTTGTAACCACTGCTTGCCCCTCCAACTGTACTATTTCCGTTAGCAACCGAAAAGAGAATTTCTTCGTCGCTAAAGGTTTTTGCGACACTGGTGCGTAATGGAGCATCCCAAAAACTTCAAGATTCTGTTTACACCCCGCCAAAGGCAAGGTCACGTCCAACGTATAATCACCAGAACCCGTAAAAAACGGATTCTCACGGGTCAGTTTAATACTGGTGCCATTCTTAATAATGACTTGTTTGTTGTCAAGTAATAAGGTTATCATTGCCTTTGTCTGTTACTTTCTTTTCTTCATTTGATAGTATCGGTTCAATTGGCGTTCAATTCCGTCTTCCCCATCTATAGAAACAGAAGCATGTATTCCTATCTCAAGAGTCTCATTCAGTCGCTCGAGCGCCTCGCTGGTGCGCTCCGTTTCGTGCACCACAACGGGGGCAACAACTGTCTGTCCTGCTCCTCCGCCTGTTGCATTCGCAATATCTGCAGAAGTGACCGAGGCGATAGTGTTGTTGCGCTGGGCATAATCGAGCATCTTCAGAACGGGGAGCACATTGGGATTATTCACCGCCTTATGGTTGGCAACGAACTCGCCCTGGTGTACTACGCCTGCTTCACGGCGATAACTATTTCCGCCCGTGAAACCACCCTCATAGTAACCCGCCGCCTGTGCTTCGTGTTGCTTCTTGATGGTGGCGATTTGGAGCATACCTGCCGCCGTTGCTGCTGCAGCTGCTATCGGACCGAGGATGAAGTTTACTTTCGACGCACTGGCATAAGCGTTAATTGCCGCCATGGCTGTGCTCGCTACGGCTTGGGCAATTTCAATGGTCATCGCCTTTTTATTATACTTCGCTTTCAGCGCAGCGAGTTCCTTCTGCTTCTTCTCCTCAAGTTGCTTGCCCTTCTTGGTGTTGGCGCCTGCTGCCTTGATTTCGGCATCGTAGCGCTTCGTTACCTTGGCTTCTTCTGCCTGATAGCATGCTTGCATGTAGTTGGAGGCCACCTGCATCGTTGCCGACACCATGCCAAGTGCACCGATAGCAGCACCTGCATAGTCGCCCCAATCCGCCTTGCCGTCTTTAATCTTCTGTGAAAGATTATCCATCGCGGTCATCACGTTGACGATGCTATTGGTCATGGGGTCCATCTGTCCTCCGATGTTCCCCCACTTATCATCCTTTTTCTCCTTCTTCTCCTCTTCGTCAAACTTCTTCTTTATGGCGTCGCGATACTCCTGCTCTTTTTCTTCAGCAATGACGCCTGCTTGGATGAGTTCGGTGAGTAAGTCATTTTCTGCTTGTCGGCGTTCGGCGATAGATTTCTGCAGGTATTGCTGTTGCATCTGCTGTGCTTGTTGCTCATACTGCTGTCTGCGCTGGAGTTTCTGCTGAAGTTCTGCCTCCTCTGCCTGTGCGGTATATTGTGCAGACGCTTCGGTATTGCCTTCTTTCTTGGCAAAGGCTGCTTTACGGCGCAAGTAACTCGCTTGAATGTCAGTCAGTTTTTCACGATACTCCTTCTCTGAAATCTCACCATCTGCATACTTGCGTTTCAGCACTTGTTGCTCCTCGCGCTCTTGGCGCTCGATGTCGTGAACGCTCCAATCCAGGAATGTCTTCTTGTGCTTCTTCACTGCCTCCATACACTCCAGTTCCGCATCGATACGCTCTTTTGATTCCTCGGGATAAATCTTACAGAGTTCGGCAAAAAGGTCATTCTCAGTCTTTATCATCATCTCCTTATATTTCTCCTGTGTCACCTCTCCCGTCTTAAGCAGGAGCGTTGCTTTAAGACGTTCCAACTCAGCCGCATCCTTGGCACGCTTGGCAAGTTCCTTGGGTTCGGTGTCACTGGGGATAATCGGAGTATTTGTTTCGTCTGCACCTCCGCCCAAATCCATCGCCTTCAAAGCCTTTGCAACAAGGGGATTTTCATTTAAGTATTTCAAATACTCTTCGTGGTCTTTTTTTGCCCTTTCATAAACAAGGTCCGGTCTGGAATTTGGTCCTGTCCGCTGAAGAATCGGATCTGGAGTAGGCACTTCCATCTTATAACCAGGAGCGTAAATAGAACCTGATTCTGCTTTTCTTTTTGCTTCCAACCATCTATGAAGGTCTCGCTCTGCCTCCATCAATTTACGCGTAGATTCCGCAAGCCCCTGTTCCATTGCCATAGCAACGGCTTTAGCCTTCAATGATTGGACATACTGATCTACGCTCTTCTTATTCTCTCTAATAAGGCGCCCTTCTGCATCCAACTCGGCGTGATAATCAGGAACAATTTTACGCAACTCTTCAATCGCCTTACGCTTGTCATCATAACTGCTCTTATTGTCTTGAATAATGGCACGCAAACGAGTGATGCGCGCTATTTCGTCCTCTGTGGACTTTGCAGCCTGTTCTTCAATCTCTCGGAATTTGTCCACCTTCTCCACTGCTTCTTCCGTAGCATCGGAGAATGCCCAAATCGACGCAACAACAGTAGCCACTATTGTTGCAAGTAGTCCCCACGGGTTGCGTTTCGTAGCGGCAGTAAATGCCTTGGTTGCCCTCGTTGCTCCGCGCATCCCATAGGTATATGCTATCATTGCCACACGCCCTGCGGCTATTGCTGTATTCCAAGCGTTTTGCACTGCAAGTTTCGCAGCCTTCAAGGCTGTCCAAGTTTTAGAAAGCGCCATATGAGCGATTACAACGAGTTTGTAACTCGCCATAGCACCCACAACCATAAGCACCTGCTTGCCATAAGTGGAAAGGAATGAAATCAAAGCAGATAAACCTTGCACCATAAGTGAGGTTAGACCGATTCCCTGCGTCCAAATGGGATAGAGTTGTTCGCCAAGTTTGATGCGAAGTTCCTCAAAACGTGCAATCGCCTTCTCTTGCTGTGCAAGGGGCGTGTTGTTCGCTTTGGCGTATTCGTCAAGAATAGAGGTTCCCTCTTCAAAGGCGCGTGTCGCTTCTTGTTGGGTAGCTTTAACGAGGTCGATGTTAGACGCCATTGCGGCGAGTGTCTTACTCACACCCGCTCCCGTGAGTTTAAGGTCGCCCAGCATAGGTGCGATTTTATCCATACCGCCCATTTTGCTTACCGCAGTAGCAAACTGCAGGAGCGCTGCGTTAGCGTCCTTCTTCATCAAGTCGGTAAACTGCTTTACGTCAAGACCTACCGCCTTGGCCATCTTGGCGGGTTCCTTATAGAGCTTTTGGATAATCTTCGAAAGGGCGGTACTACCTTCTTCGGCGTTAATCATGCTTTGGTCCATCACGGCGGCAAGTCCCATGATTTCTGCTTGAGTCATGCCCGCTTGCTTCGCCATGGAGGATAAGCGTCCCGCAAAATCTACGATATACCCTTCGGCGGCAGATGAAGATTGCCCGAGGGCATTGATGGTAGAACCCGTTGCAATCATCGCCTGTTTGAGTCCCATTCTGTCGGAGTCTCCAAAGAGTTGGGCGAGTTTCCCAATATTCTTCACAGCATCGTCACCGAGGTCTTCGCCGAGCGCAACATTGATCATGTCTGCAGCTTCTACGAAGTCAAGCACAGCCTCTTTGCCCGTAATGCCCAATCGTCCAGCATCGCCAGCGAGTGCATTCAGTTGGTCACGACCCGTGCGGGTGTCCATTTTCTTGAACTCCTCGTTGAGTTCGCGCACCTCGTCGGCATTCATGCCTGTGTACTTAATCACTTGCGACTCTGCTTCCGCCATTTCTGCATAGGCATTCACTACGGCAGAACCTGTAGCCTTTATATTAGAAATCACGTCCCACCCCATTTGAATGGAACCAATAATGCCAACCCATTTTTCGCCAAAAGAAGCAATCGAGTCTGTCAAACTCTCTGCCGCCTTGCTCTCCTCCTTAATTTTCTTCAACTCCCCGTTACATTCACGGAGGGCGTTATTAAGTTTTTCCCATTCTTTGCTTCCACGCGCAACCTTCCCAGAGTTCAGTTCTCTCGTTACTTCGCGGATGGTGGCTTTCAGTTCGTTGGGCGTAGCCTTGTCCAGGTTCTTCAGGGTCTTGGCAATAGTTTCCCCACGCGTCTGAGCATTTTTGAGTTGGGTTTCTAATTTCTTTATTTCCTTAGAATAAACCTCAATACCTTTGGCGTCGCCCACCAGGAATGCATCATGCTTCTTTTTCTTGGCCACATCCAGTTTCTGGTTGATTTCGTCAAGTTTTTTCTTCGCCTGCTCTGAGTTGACAATCAGTTGTACGGTCTTAATATCTGCCATAATAAAAAAACGTGTTACTAATGGATTATGTTCCAAAAGTAACACGTTCATTATTATTATAAAAAGACTACCCACTTAGTCCCCATAGTAGTTTTTATAGTCATTCCTATGGTCACGACCTAAGAAGTGACGCTTACCAGTTCGCTTGTAATATTCGGTATCTTCTCGGCGCCATTTAGGTCTCTTTTTCCGTTCACGCTCCCGTTGTTCTTCCTTCCACCCCTCAATATTAGCATCGCGGAATTCCTTGCTCGTAATCATTCCGTAGGTCCAAAAGCCTACCACCAATATCAAGATGGCGATAAAGAACCACATGAGTATGTTAAGAAATGTGTGAAGCATAGTCTTTTTATATTAAAGGTTAATAATGTTGCAACCTCGCCTTATAATGTTGCAACCTCGTTCATCCCAAGCAGATACTCCATGCGTGCATACGCCTTGGCTTCGGCAGCCGTTTGGATTGCCACATTGTAATTGTCGCGTGCGTCCTCGATGATCTTCGCTCGGCGCTCCTGCGCGTCCATGATTTCACACTCCAGGCGAGTAATCTGTTGCTTCAGTTCCTTGATGCGCTGGTTCGCTTCTCTGCACGCCTCGCTTCTCACATGGCGGAAGCGCTCAAAGGCGTCGCTACTCTCCTGCTTGATTTGGCGCATCGTGCGGTTATAGGCGCCTTGCACCTCTGCGCGGTTCATCACTTGGTTTACACTCTCGTTCGTTTGGTTGTTTGTTAACATGATTGTAGGATATTTTTGCGGCCATTTTAAAAGCAAGGAGCACCGCTACCCTCTGTCCTACACCAATGTTAACTCTGGCAGTGGAGTATTTCTACTTCCACGAGGGGCGGCGCTCCTCGTAGATATGCCACGGGCTTGCGCTATCAATATGTCGATATGTAGGGATACAAAAAATCCCGACGACGGTTCGGCGGGTTGCATCCGCCAGAGTTAATTATGTAGTAGGACACTGCAAATGTACGCCATAAATCCGAATCCACCAAACTTCAGCGGGGGAAAATTACAAAATTGTAAAATCACAGCACCTCCCACATACGAAAAACTATCTCCCAGATAATTTGAAATATCCGGGAGATAGTTTGAAATAAGTCCGACTTAGTTTTGTACCCTTACTTTATACCAGGACTCTTATGTCCTCTTATAGCATAACACCCTGTTTCATGTTTGTAGCGCCAAGAAGCGATTGATTCGCTTATGCCATTCTTGCGTGCTTCCTTGATTACAGTATTGAACACATGGTAGGGATTCAGCGATTGACTCTTAACACTCAGGATGCTTTCCCAAATTTTAGGTGGAATTAGAGCGTCCTCCGCAAATCTGTTTGCTTCGACTTCCTTAGGATCGAGATGTGTATATTCATTGCATGAAAGATTGGCTTCTCCGTTCCTAAGGTCGCTATGGACATGCTTTAACTCATGGAGTACATCAAATATAAGCATATCCATATTGTTGCGTCTGTGGCTTGTTACAATGTGAGGTATATTATCAATAATCGTAGAGTAAGCATCAACGGGCGCTTTCTCAATCTTTTGCACGAAACTATAGCAGATGCCGAATCTGTTGAGAATCTCAGAAATATTCTGTTCAGTGATACCTCCTTTATTCGCTAAAGTAGCAATCTCGTTAGCTGCTAAAACAGCATTACCTTCTTTGTATTCTACATCAGTCTGCTTGTTAAGGCATTCTTTGTGTGCAAGGAGCACCCATGTACGGAGGTTCTTGTCGTCCGTCGCTAATTTATCGCTACGCTTGAATTGTCCAGCTGTAGCTGCAAGCGTAAGGAGTTCATCTGTACTGTTGATATGCAACTGTGCATAAAGTTCCTTGACACGGTCTTGTGCGAAGCGATAAGAGTCCATGGCCAACTGCTTCAATAAAAGGGGCAGATTCACCATTTCCGAAATAACTTTCTCTATGGCCGAGTATTCGGCTTCCTGATTATCGCGTTCTAAGATAAGGCGGGAATCTCTGTCATAGGCTGCTTGAAAGTTGAGCCACATTTCAGCAGCGATGCCTAACGCCTGCTCCAATCTTTGCGCAGTTTGTGCAGTGATGGTTTCTTTGTTGTTAATCAATCTACTAAGATTAGACGATTGAATACCCATCCTTTTTGCGAGTTCGTTGCGTTTTAATCCACGCTCGCGCATCTCATCCTTGATGAGTTCTGAAGGGTGGATTGCCTCAATGGGAATAAATGTTTGATTAGTGGTCGCCATAATGCTCGCTTAATTGAATTAGTTGAATTGTGATTTTGTCCTCACCTTCTAAGAATATCAATCGATACTTGGTGTCATATCCAACCCTTACAGAAGAAAAAATGCTATTCGTCAGCTTTTCGTAGTGCAAACTGTTAATATGATGAAGAGAGGGGATATCGGTTGCCATGGTGATATATCTAATCACTTTATCCAAATCTCTAATCAGTTTGGCCGAACTTTTATACTTCTTATAGACACCAGTATATTTATGATTGATGAGGTTCTTTATATCTTCGTTTTCAAACTCTATATAAATCATGCCATGAATTGTTTGTGATGCAAAGATATAAAAAAGTTATCAAATATGATAATTTTTAATGTGTTTTTTTTATGAAAATAAAAACTATCTCCCAGATTCTGAGAGATAGTTATCAATCTAAATTATCAAAAGCACCTACGAACTGCTCGCCGATGAAGTCGCCGAGTTTCTCCTTCAGCACCTGTGTACTGATGTACCACGACGGGGAGAACCAGGGTTTCCGTTCCCTCTTCTTGCCCATCTTGTGCTCGTAGCGGTAAGTCTCGTCCAGGATCTGCAGGTCGCCACCGTTTCCACGCTTATAGCCATTCCCCGTACCGGCATCTACATAAATGCCATACTCCAGGAACTGGAAGGTGGCGGTCAAGTCGAGTCCGTCCATCATGAGTCCCGCACCGCTAACACGACTGCGCAGGGCGCCCGTGTCAAACACGCCCAGCAGATCCAGGCGGTCGCGCCAGATGCACTCCATCATGGCGTACCACTCGCGCACCCACCGCTCCTGTTCCTGCGTGAGTTGCTTTTGGCGGTCGTTTAGGTGTTCCATTCTTCAGGATTATAACAGAGTTCCGTGGGTTCATCCATCGACACCATGAAGTAAAGCCCCGTGCATCCGTTCAGGAAGTGCCCGCCCAGTTCGCGGGAGCGGATGTCGCGTAGGGAGAGCTGCATGAGGTCGTCGCTGTATTGCGCAGCGTCGTGAAGCATGCGCGAATGCAGTTGGCGTTGCACCTCTCGACACACGCCCATCGCTCGTTCGTAGTCGTCCATGTCGTCAAAGCGATAACGGTGAAGGATGAACACGGTGAACACGCGCGTCTTCATCCATCCTCCGCCACGCTGGGTGGTGCTACCGTCCGTCACGTCCGACACGGCGATAAACGCATTCGCCCTTCGGAAGTTCTGAAGCAGTTCTTCCAGATAGTTGAGCCCCGAACAACGGCAGGACACAAATCCCGCCTGCGCAGCCAGTCGGTTTTCGCTGGCAATGCGGCGCAGGTACGCATTGAAATCGTAAGTCATAGTTACAGGTTATAGACCTCCAACAAGCGCTCCCAGCAGGTCTGCCAAAAGGTCTTTCCATTCAGGAGTGCCTTTCTTGGAAATCTGATCGTACAATTCTTTTGCTACACCGATGGTCATTACTATCAGCAGTACTGCCCACCATTCAACACCACACCACCGCAATGCCGACCCCATGAGGGCCGACACTGCAAAGTGTAGTAGTTTGTCGTGAGTGATGTTATGCAACATAGTCAATGTAATCATTGATGTTCATTTCCTGACGCGCATATTCGGCGAGATACTCGTCGTAGGTTTCACCGTTGTAGTAGTAGAGGTGTTCACCGATATTTTCTAACGTCACGGTGTCAACTTCTTCAGCTCCACCATACGCTTCTCCGTTCACGTCATCAATGAGGTTGATGTAAGCATCAATAATCAGCACGAGGGTAATCCCCGCAATTCTGTTATTGATAGCATCCATGTCGCTTTCCTCAAGGATCTGCGTCAGTTCATACGCCCCTTCGACAACGGGAGAACCGATAGACGTTCCCGCTTCATCAATACCGCCCACGTTTCGCGAAATCATCGACAGCAATTCAGAAGCATCGCCTGTAAACTTATCCGCCACCAATCTCACGTAGCGTACGGATGCACACTGCTTCACGATGTCGCTGGCGTTGATTGCAGGGCATCCTTCAATGGTGAGCGACTGAATATTGGCGGTGCCTTCCAGCGTAAGGTTTTGTTGCGTCAACTCCTTATGATACTTCAACGACAGCGTAGTTATCGTTGCAGGCATCACCAATTGCGTAATAGGCGCACCTTCGGCAAATACGACATTCGCCAAATTAGTGCCACCAGCGTCAAGCACTTGCAACAAACCTTGTGAAGAAAGGTCCATGGCGTTGCTACTTCCTGCCGTTGAAACCGCCTTCTGCCCATTCACGTTGATGACACGGAGTTGTGAGCAACCATTCAGGTTAAACTGCAACGACGGAGAAGCCCCCTTGTTGGCGCTTACAGCGTGCACGTCCAACTTGCGAAGCATCTTGCACTGTGACAAGTTCATTTGTCCCGCAAATACAGCGCATGAATGTACCAAGTCGAGTTCCTTAATGCGACTCGCGCCGTAGATTCGTATGGGGTCATTGATGGCCAGTTTTTTAGAGAACGTGAGCGTCGTGGTGGCATCATTCAGCACACATGGAGAGGTCTGAATCTTGGGATTGTTGTTCGTTCCCCATCCATAGTAATATTCATCCCCAGATGTAATGGTGATGGAGGTCTGTCGGTAAGAGTTGCCATATTCGTTGCTGACGTAAGCATCGATTTGGTCGGATGTCCATTTTGATAGTCCATACTTTGCATCCAACAAGGCATAGCGGTTTAGGATAAAGTGATTTCTGTGCATCACGGCCGCACCGTTCAAGGCATACATATAATAGGCATACTCCAACTTCACCACACCGTTTCGGTTTACAAGCGTACCCTCCAATTCAGGGCGCATGTACTTGTAGGCACCGCTTCGGTTGTACAATCTTGCCGACCAGTTG
This sequence comes from Alloprevotella sp., assembly GCA_045121635.1. Taxonomy (GTDB): domain Bacteria; phylum Bacteroidota; class Bacteroidia; order Bacteroidales; family Bacteroidaceae; genus Alloprevotella. The sequence goes on from JBGVGJ010000043.1 coordinate 106,760, forward strand.
CCGACTTGCTCGTCATTAAGCACGCCAAGAACCTTCTCGTTAGTCATCACCTCGCGCAACTGCTGTGCGTAAGTCTTCAGCAGATCTTCACAGTTGGCAAGAAGCAAGCACCATAATACCGAGTCGTGCCCTTCAAAGGCATATTTACTCTTTTCGGTATCCCAAGTATCGCGGTTCATGTTGTACTCGTACTTAAGTTTCGAGTCATTGCGCTTACCAAACATACAGTCACCATCGTAATAGGTGAAGTACCACACGAGGCCATCCCAAGTGCGTAGAATCATATTCTTCACGCGCTGGTCCACGCATCCATTGTAGTCGGTAAAGAGGTACCAGCAACAGATGTTGGCAACGTCAAAATATTGAGAAAGTTCATCCGAGAACTTTTGGTTCTTGAAAGAGGATATGTTATTGTAGTTAGCGCCACTGGGTACGCACGACTTTACCCAACCCCAAAGTCTTTTGATGGATTCTTTACGGGCGTCGTCGGCAACGTCACCTTCCTCTTTCAGGGCATTCGCTTCTGTCCAGTACAGATCCTTGGGATAGTTAAATTCAAGGGCTTCGTCATATTCCGCTTGCATTTGCGTCTCGATGTCGCTATCCACCTGCCAGTTCCCGAGTTTCGTAGAGTTGTTCAGGAATTCCAGCGACATTTTCCGGTCTTCGTCAATGCCTTCCGCTTTCAACTTCATGCCCGTAGGTGTTGCCCAGTCAGACTTGTCGTTGTTGATATTATACTGTCCACAGTAAAGCGGGTTAGCATCATCAATCGTCCTGGAAGCAAAGATATCTACGGGATATCCATGAATCGCCATGCGCAGTGAGGCGTCAACCTTTTGTGGGGGAGTCGGTGCGACAATTCTGAACACATCGGTGTAAACCCTTGCCATACCCGTATTGGTAGACATAGAGGAGTCGGAGAAGTCACACTTCGCACAAAGCACCTGACTGGGATAAGGGTCGTTCTCCATCAGCGGAATGGTCAATCCATATTCCCAAGCAACGAAACCCTTGCCGTCTTTTCGGTCCACCCACACCGTTGGTTTCACATCGTCGTTGCTCTTGGCAATGTAATAGCGGTGGTTCTTGACTGGATATTTAGTGGACGATGTACCTTGGATGCGCATGCGACAATGATCTACGCGGAACACCCATCCCCATGGAGTATAGAAGAACAGATGGTCGGCATCAAAGTTTTGGTCTTTGTCCGTACAAGCGTTAATATCATCAACGCCCGAACCATTACCACCTCCATCACCGGCACGAACCACATGGATGACACCCTTACCCATAGAAATGAGTTTGCGCATATCAACTCCCTCTGCTTCGTTCAAGACAGCATTGTCTTCATAAACCGCGAACATTTCGTTTACGGTGGGTCTGTCCACAATGTAATTGGCCACGAGGTCATCTTCAGCCAAGTTCGTCGTGTAACTTCTGATGGCATAGACATAGAGGTCTGCAGTGTCTGAAGAAAGCACAATTTGTTGAGGTTCGTCCTGCTTCATGATTTCCGTAGAACTAAAACTCATGGCGCCCGAACGGATACCATCAATATATATTTCTATGGTTCTTTGCTTATCAACATTCTTACCAATAACGAATGCCACCTTGATGCGCTTATCTTCAACGAATCGAGACTGCACAGCGATAGGCACAATAGAACGTAAGGGATTACCGTCGCTGTCCACATTTTCGGGGTCAACTTCTTCTGTCGTTCCTCCAGTGTAATACGCTGCGGTTTGTCCCGTGATGTGGAATCCTCGTTTGGCGTCGCCAGTCAGCGGTTCAATACAAGTAATCACTTCACCGTCGCGCGCACTAACATTGCTCACCTTGAATTCCAGTTCAATAGTCGCACCTGTAGCCTTCACGTCTTGTGCAAAAGGACGATAATCAATAACAGCCTTCGCACCGTTGGTCAACTTAAGCGCGTCGCCATCCTCGGAGTCTTGTACCCATCCGTTAGTCTTCCAGTCAAAACCTTCAAACGATGTCTTGATGTTGTCCCAGCTCCATTGTTCACGTTCTTCTGCCAATTCCTGGTTGCTTCTACCCATAGCCGAGAGTTTGAGGTCAAGATTCGCGGTGTACTCGTTAAGTTCAACGCCACTTGCTTCTACATTTATTTGCATCGTCAGCGTGTCTGCTCCGCATGTGAGTGTCATGGTGTTCTCGCCTTGCGCCGTAAATCGGTTGACATAAGCAGTGTGAGAGCGTCTCACGGAGAGTGTTCTTCTGCTTGTCTTTTCTTCCGAAACAATCGTTTCCGTCACGGCTGTAGGTTCTTCCGCTGGGTTATAAGCGGTGTAGAAGAAACGAAGTTCCTCATATTGCACTGCGGTCAGTATGGGGGTGTGTATTTCTTCACCCACAAGGATTCGTCCTGTCTTATCCGAGTACATGATACCCAAATACTCGCCATCTCCACCAGCTCGCAAGAAATTGCAGTAGATACTATCCGAAAGGAGTCCTTCACTCTCGGCAACGAATTGCACCGTGTGACGTCCTGGTTGAAGGTCGGAAGCCTTTATGCTGAACGTCTTGGTGACTGCGCCTCCTGAAACGGCAAGCGAATGAGTTGGTTCTGTTGCACCATCAAGATACATGTGAAGCATTCGCGGTCCGCTACCTGTTATGCGGACATTGTACTTTATAATTTCTCCTTCCAGGTAACCACCATTATGAAGACCTTCGTTCAAAAGGTGGTCGCAGGAAATGTTGAACTCTTTAATTTGGGCAGAGCAGTAAGAACGCTTGGTTTGTGTTGTGCCGTCTTCAAAGGTAACAGTGGGGACCACTCTGACTTCAAGCGTGCCCGCCTGGATGTAAGGAGTCAAATCTACTTTGCCTGTAGTGCCTGGAGTAACTTCTCTGACTGTTGTTGTGAACACCGTGGCTGTCCCGATGTTGACTGTAATGTTAATGTTAGCAGACACACCATCTCGCAAACCATCCGTGAGGTGATCGTAATTCCAAGTCAACCACAAGGAGTCGCTCAACTTTAACACGCTCTTGTCCAGCGCAGAGGTGATGCTAATTTGCCCCTTGGATGTATCAACCATACCACCGCCACCACCACGAGGAACCGCGAATTCCACGAAAGGAGTTGTTTGGTCATTCTTGCTGAAGAACTTCACCAAGGCTTCGCTTTCTGAAGTTTCCGTATCAACATCAACCGAAAACACAGTGTTATTCTGGACTTCATCAATAGCCTTCTTGATGACATTATTAGGAAGAAGGTTCGTGCTGTCATCAGACATACTATTATCCATAGGGATAAGAACCTCTCCTTTTTCGTTTGCCTCCAAAGGCGTATCTCCGAGGAAAATGGTTGCTACACTACCACCACCTCCAAAATCTTTCCACAGTTCTACACTGCCAAAGGTTAGGCCATCCGCCGCAGTTTTGGCGATGTGTTCTTCTGTTCCACAGAACTGCTTACACTCCATTTGTGTTGCACCTATTCTGTAAGATATGATAAGGCCAGGCTTTGCATACACCACTTGGTTGACTTCTTGGAAGCGGAGGAGTTTCGCAATAGCCGTCTCTAACGAATAGTAAGAACCCGCATCAGGAGCACCACAAAGGTTATTGATACATACCACCTCCTCTGTGCCAGCGGAAAGACTGCCGAAATCTTGCCAACTTGAGACATCAGAGAACTCATCGATAGCACCTACAAATTGGTAGGTCTTCCATTGCTTCTCATTGATAGCAAAAGAAATGATTAGCCCTTCTGCCTCCTTACCAACTTCAAGCGTTGCGGTAATTGCCGTTGAAAGATCATAATAGAACCCCTTCTTTAAGGGGATTTCGTTCGTAACGTTGAATACATTACCAACGGCGCTACCGTTACCAAAGGGGACCCAATTCTCTTGGTTCTGGGGATCACCTCCGACATATTGATACGTCCCCCAACCTTCTGTAGATAGGTATGTGACGACAATGCCGTCTTGTTCAGGAACAATGCTTATTGCTTCCACAAAGGTTATCGGAGTACTCACCTGCAAAGCTCTATTGGCGTTGATGAAGGTTCGTATTGCTATCTGCTCCTGTATCCGCTCTTTGTTAACGTTCGACGCAGTGACATGTTCGGTTAATGACGTCTTAAGTTCATCTATGGCCGTTTTATTATTCCCGATGTTAGTGTTCGCGCTCTCCAAAGCAGTACAAACATTGCCAATAGTTCCTGATAACGTTGTAGATGACTGCTCCAAATTTCCTACTCGTTCGGAGAGAGAATTTACCCCCTCTTGTGCTGTTCCAGCAGCTTTCAGCGCATTATTAGCCACATTGCCAGCAGAGGCCAATAAAGTCGTTATATTGCCGATAGCTTCTATGCGCTCATTACGCTCTTTACTCACCAACGTCGAAAGTTCTTGCCGTAGTTGTGAAATGAAACTCGGCGTAACAACGCCTGACATTTCTGCATTAAGCACAGGAATTGGGATTCGCGTGACAGTCCCTTGTTCGCCATCGCTCCCGGGTATGGAAAAAACGATTTCAACACCCGTGTTAGTCGCTGAAACCGTCACGTTGTCCGATGTGAGCGTTTGCCCAAGTCCTTGCACAATTTCAACAAGAAGACGTCCCACGCGTTCGGCGGTATTCTTCCCCTGTTGCGATTCATCACGGATAACCGTGGCTTGTTCAAGTAAGTTTTGCATGTTTAATCATTTATTAAAGAAAGAAGATAGAGCAAACTTACTTGTTCCTTATGTACAAAAAAAAGACACCTAAACAGGTGTCTCTAATATTGGTGTAAGCATATACTTATAATCTCCTCTGCGGACTATTTGGTGCAGTTGATCAGAAGTTTTGTACTTCCTTTTAATTATGAATTTTCTGAACTTCCCATCGAGCATGATATATTTCCACCATTCTTTGTGTATCATAAACATGACTTTCCTCCTGATTTTGTAACTATTGAAATGCACCATCATCCCAAGGTAAGAGTTCATAGATTGCACAAACTTCTCAAGGTTTTCAAGAGCACGGCCATCTTCTGCAATCTTATTATATTTCCGAATACAATCATACATTTTTCCCCTTGTTCGATTGCTAATGTATGTACGCCCAGGAAGGATCATCGCTCCAACGAAAAGCACACCGTTCTTTGCTGGTTGTATATAAATCTTTTTCGGGTGCAGATTAATAAGTAACTGCTCTTTCAAATATTGCTTCATTCCTGGCAACAACTCCGAGAAGTGTTCTCTTGTAGGCAATAAGATCGTAATGTCATCTACGAAGCGAATGTAGTGTTCTACACCTTTGATTTCACGAATCCAATAATCAAAAACGCTTCCAAGGAAATTAGCATTCAGTTGCGAGGGTAGATTCCCGATTGCGCATCCTTTGGATTTAGGTTGACCAAAGAGCGTCTTTCGGGGAGGAATATTCTCCCAAAATTCAATAGGGCTTTTACGAATACAATCCTCTTGAGGACAGTGAAAGACTGTAATTCGAGTGATGTAAATCAAGCATTCTAAATCATCTCCAGTATAATGGTCCCGAATAAATATCTCAAGCATTTCATACAGGAGTCCTTTATTCATGGACATAAAATAACCTTCAAAGTCAAAATGTCCTACCCACCAATCAGGATGTTCATTGATCATGCGTTGCACGGCTTTTATTGCAGCGAGTGTACCTTCTCCTTTTCGGCAATTCTTCGAGACATTTCCCTGTTCTGTAAACCTCTTTTCAAATAGAGGATTTACACGAAGCGCCCACCAATGATGCATGACGCGGTCGGCAAAGTCTGCAGCAAAGACCTCTCTATATACAGGCCATTTAACAACAAAACATTTCGAGGTGCCAGGATAATATCTTTCAGTCCTGACCTCGTTCCATAGACGTTTGAGTTCCGATTGATAAGTGCAAAAGAAAGCAAGGCAGTCCTTACTTGACATCTTTTTCTTGATACAGTCTTCAAAAGCAGTTACAATCGATGAAAAGGGAATGTCATAGGTGACAGGTTCACTTGCGGACGAAACGACTGACGCACAGACAGCACGGACCCGGTTTGTATTAGTCCTATTGTTGTTGTTCGAATTACCGTTATTCATATTCACGTTCCACGAAGACGACGAAGTATGTATTCACTTTTATTCTTTCCTCGCTTTTACACAAGGGGAATACCCAAATAAACCTTGTTTCACTGCTCGCTCCTAATCAGCGTACCAATTAGGATTCTGGCTGACGGGATGACTTGCGCCACCCCGTGGCTTGCGCTCCTATCTCACCTGCAAGGGAGAGAATTTCACAGAACATGCCTTCGTCGATGATGCGACGATCTCGACATAACCTAATCATCAATTGTAGACTGCCGAATTTGATAGAAAACTCTTCCAATAATGGCACACGCTTGGCTTTTGACATATTGGCGGCTTGGATAAGTTCACAACATTCCAATGCCACCATCATCATTCGCTCTCCAAAAGCATATTTATAAGATTTTGGGAAATGTTCCTTTGCATCTAATATTAAATTGAGCAAGGCATACATTTGCTTGTAAATTTGTAAGTCTTGTGCGAGTGCCATCTATTTTAGATCTTTCAATTGTCCGCAAAGATACATATTTATTTCAAAAAAAAATCCCCCTTCGGGGGATAAGTATTAAAGAGGTAAAGAGATAAAGAGTTAAAGATGAACAAGGTTTATTTTGCGGACGAAACGACTGACGCACAGACAGCACGGACCCGGTATGTATAAGTCCTATGGTTGATGCCCGAATGACCGAGATTCACAGTCACGATCCACGAAGACGACGAATCGTATTCCGTGCTACTCCAATACCAATCACCCAAAGTGCCACCTGCAAAGTGTTGGGTTAGGAAGGAATTTATTTGTGTCTTATATTCGCAGATTAATCGAAGTTCTGTTATGCTGGGAAGATACCATTGCATAGGGTCATTACTATTCGCTTTATAGTTCCAAGCAGCTTCTGCAGCAGGAGCACCGATAATGCCTTGTGAGTCGGTTACGCCTATTGATTGCTCGACTATATTTTTTGTATCTTCATAACCTGTGGTGACATCAAAAAGTCCTACATTACCAGCTGCGTAGTTCTTAACATTCCTGAAATCATAACCGTAGCGTCCGTACTTGAACGTGGTCGCACCTGAATCGCTTTTACAGTCGCTCGCCGCGATAATAAATTCACGCTTCCTCGCACGAATGGTTACTCCAAGTTTGCTATAAGGAGATCGGGCATTTGCGGACATAGAATTCCATTCTTCTGTCGTGAAATGATGGATACTTTTATCTGAGTTTTTAACACAAGCGAGTCGCAAGTCTCGTAAACCTCCTGCCCACTTAATATATTCAGCTATTTCAGACAATGGGGTGTCGTTAGTGACATCTGTGAATCCCAAATCTTGAAGGGCTTTAACTTGATTTTCTTTGTTTGCACGAAGCAAAATTGCATCTTTGTTTACACTCATATATTCTTTTACTTATTTTAGACTTCCTCGCATACGGCGCGTACACGATACTTAGTAGACTTAGTGGATGTTTGAAAGGATCCTACATGGATGGATGCACAAAAAGACTGTGAGGCATCATACTCTGTGCTACTCCAGTAATTGTGGTTAGACGATGTATTGCACATAATGCTTTCGGAACTCCAAAAGTACTCTAAAGCCTCCTGCACTTCCTCTTTGCATTTGTAGATTGTAAGCAGTACTCCCAATCCAGGCAAGTGCCAATCGCTCGTGTCTTCTATTCCATCTGCCTCCTGCGTGTATGCACGGTATGCTTTGGCTACGCTTGCGGCGGATGCTGTCGTTAGAGTCTCTAAAATCAGGTTAGTGTTTTCAGCTCCAGCGAAGTCATTATATGCAGCGCCACAATTTCGAGCTGTTAAATATCCGATTTTCTTGCTATCTCCCCACGACATAATAATGTTCCCATCAGTGGCTGGGGAGTCGCTTGCGGCGATTATGAATGAATGCCCATAGGCACGAACACGGAGACCACGTTTGATGAACTTCATCTTGTTCTCATTTGTCAAGCTGTCCCATTCGTCCTTTGTAAAGTACCAATAACTTTTATCGCTGTATCGTTGCACGGCAAGGCAGATGTCCAGCAATCCTCCTGCCCACTTGATACGCTTGGCAAATTCAGATGCGCGCGTATTGTCGGCAACATCTTTCATACCTACAGCATTGAAAGCTGCCACTTGTGCCTGCTTATTTTTGCGTAGCAGGGTCACGCTTTGTTCTTTAGAGCTCATTTTGTATTGTATTGTTTAGATTCTTTGACTTTAGCGTTAAGTTCTTCCAAAGCACGCCAACACCCTACGGCACGCACCGCCGATTCCTTCGTAACGTCGCCACCTGTGAGCGCTCGAAGCTCGGCATTCATCACCTCTACCATATCGGGTGCTTCCACTGCACCACCCTCAGGAGCGGGTTTGAAGAGGTCGGGCCAATTGGCCTCAAAGCGTGCTTTAAGAGCTGCGAACCATGCCGTTGTGTTGTATATGGCAAGTGGCGATTCGAGCGGAGCGCCATAAAGGTAGTCGTTCATCATAGCGATGGGGCGCAGTTCTGAAGGATTGCGCAAGTAGGCTTGCCAAAGGTTCTCGAGGAGCAGATAAGTGCCAAAGTCCACCGTCTGAAGCAACGCATCAGCCAGGCACGCATGCTTATCAATTACCGATAGTCTTACGGGCGGATTGGCGAGTTCATCCATCCACTCGAGGTGGCGTAGTGCGTCAGCAAGCAGATGGATGTCAATATCTGCGATATCCGTCATCGTGAGTTTCTTGCCATTGTCTTGCTCCCATTCACCGAGTCGAAAGAGCACCAGGCTTTTCGCTTGCTCCATGGAGTACCCTTGGGACAGCACACGGTAAATATATTCCAAGTGGTCAGATGGAAGTTCTTCCCAACTTTTGGGAAGTGTTACGCTGATCGTCCTCATGAGAAAAAGAAAATTGAGTCCTCTTTTTTATTTTCGTAAGTAGGGACTTGCTGTGCCTTATAGGTGGATGAATTCACATACATGGTAAACTTATCCTTATAGAGTTCCAGCGTGTCAAGCAGACGCTTAACGAGTGGTTTAACATCACGAGGGTGCGAGTGCTCCTTCATTAAAGCAGCAATCACAAATCGTACGCGCTCAATAAGTACTGCAACCTCTTTCGTCTGCTCCTTATGATTCGTGCGCTCTTGCTCTACGAGATAGTCATACAATTCGGGAGATATCAAAGATATTACTTTGGCCTCCGCCATAACCAACTGTGGTCGGAGCGCTTCAAATTCATCCTCAAAGACAGGTTTGTTGTCAACCGTTACACCATGACGGCGCATGTGGCAAGGCAACCAATACAGTCCCGAAATCCTACTTATTGCATCACTTGATGCGTTCCATTCCGTAGACAACAATGCGAGCAACAAGCGCTCCTTTGCGATAGTCTGTTTCTGCCGCAGACTTTCATCAAGAGCAGCGACACGAGCTTGCGATGCAGGTACGAGGTTTTGGTTACTCACAACGCCAAACCCTGTTTCGGTCAGAACAAGGTCTAACTGTGGAAGCGTGCGTCGCGCAGCTACACAGCAGATGTATGCTTGAGCGGGCGATGTGATTATGGGATGCTCGTCGGCATAATCACCGATGAGTGCTTGTACCTCTTCTGTGGCTACAGAAATTTCATGAGCGAGGCGCTCAAAGAGGTGCTCCGTAGGGCTTTGGAACACGGGGAGCACAAATTCAAACACATCTTTCGTAATCGTAAGGTCTAACATGGTTATTCAGGTTTTGAAGGGTTCACCAATTTAGAATCTCTATGCTCATCGAGCGTGGTGAGTTGCACCATGGGCACTGTGGGCACGGCGTCCCAACCGTTGTACTGACACACCACGTGCAGGGGCATGAGCAGGATGTCGTGCGTCGCTACCTCTAAGGCTTGTTTAATGGTGAAGAGTTCGCGTTTATCGCTTCCGGAGTTGTTACTTTGACTCTTGCCAGGAACAGCACCTACGAGGTTGGGGTGTACGTTGTCACCATAACAGATGGTGTTGCTCGCCACGTTTACCTCGTCGCTCCAGTCACCGCCTTCCTTAGCGCCCTCAATGTTTACCACGCGGATGTCGCGCACTTCCTTGCCGTCGGGATTTATGTAATAGCCCGTAATCCACACCTTGCCCGAGTTCTCCACCCCGCTCACAAAGTCCTTAATCTTACGCTTCTCTTCGATGATGCGCTCCTTCTGCTTCACGGGGTCAAGGATATTCTCCTCGGTAATGATGCGTTGCCAGTAATCGCGCGCCACTTCCACCTGGTACTTCACGCTTGCGTGGTTCTTCAACTTCGCACGCTTGCCAGCAGAAATCAGGCGCTTCTCGTCGTACGAACCACCGCGGAATATGGCGGTGTAGTAGGGCATGGGGTAATAGCGTTGTCCAGCGGTAGGGAAGCGCATAATCATGGCAAACTTCTTATTTTTCACGGGTGGGTGTACCTTTCCGTCAGCAAGGGGTTCGCGCCCCATGCGTTGCATCAAGTCGCCCACGGGGTCGTAAGGGTCGAGCAAGGGAATACGCTCTACCGTCTTTGGATTGTTCTGCCAGTCGCCATAAAAAATGTGGCGAATGCGTCCCTGAGCATCGGCTTTCTCCAATCGGCAACAGCAGGCATCCTTGTGACGGATGCGGTTAATCATCTTGCCGTCACGCGAGAGGATGAATACACACACCGTAAAGAAGAAATACTTCATATCGGTGCACTGATTCAGGAAGTAAGCGGGGAGAAACTGACGCTGAGCCCACAATTTCAAATCCTTGTTGCGGGTGGGTTTATCATTCTCATCAACAAAGCGCAGACCACCACCGTAGCACGTCAACACGTTGAAAAACTTGTTCTGCGAGGTCACCTCGTCCGAACCTATCAGGTGGATGAGTTGGTGCGGTACATCGTCCGAAGCGCCCCAAAGCACGTACTCATATCCTTCGTGCCCGGGAACAGGACGCGCTACGACGTCGTCGCCGTCGTCCCAAACCGTGGTGGTGTCGCCAACGTCCGAGATGGCAGCATGTACGCCATCGCGCACCGTGAAGATTTCACTTTCAAAAGTCATGGGTTATAAGTAAATTTTTAGGTTGTCAATTTCAAACAGCGTGATATCGCGAAATTCACGCATCAACCCCGAAGTGGGGAGCATCACCTTGTGTGTCCCGCTCCTTCGGTGTCCTTTCGTACACACCGCACCGCGGTAAGTAAGGATGTCGCCTGTGGACATCTTCCACAAGCGAAGATCGTGCGGTTGCCCGTCTTCCAGCAGACGGAGCGCATCCTTTAGATGCAGGGCTGTTAGATTAGCCATAAGTCTCGTCAAAGGTCTTGTCAAAGGTTTGAGGTATCGTGGAAGTCTTGTGTGACAATCGCTTCGCTGAAGGTTGCCACGTCACGGAGAGGCGTGGAAGTTCAGCAGAATCACTGGTGTGCTTGAAATCATTGTCTGTGATAGCAACCATATATTTGTCCTTCAGCCACACATCCTTCGCACACACAAGGTCTTCCGCGAGGGGGAGTTCCGAATCCATTAAGGGGAAAGATGTCGCCTTTGTTTTCGCCGACGGATCTACGTAAACAACTTTGCGCTTCCCTTTTATATTTACCATTGTGCGTGTAGGTTTAACCTCATTTTCAATGTGCGAAACATAAAAAGTATCTTCCTCCAGGAACGAATTAAGAAAATAAACAACCTCTTGGGCATGCTGTTGGCGAACTATATAGCGTTGCATACGCTTCCCCGCAGTAACAGTGTAGTCCATCAGTTTACAATTAGGATGATTGAACATCCCCTGAATTTGAGCAGGCGAGACGTGTAACGTCATAAACGACGTATCGATACCATCGGAGAATACACGTTCAGTGCTAAAAATGTCACCACTCTCAGATATGAATTTCGCTCTGACGCTCCAATCTTCACTACCTCCAATGCTATATAAACTCAAAGATTCCTCGCCATTAAGGTACGTATTCTTAGGACCCATCAAAGGGGATAGGAAAGATTCTGTAACCACTTGCATCGCAGGTTTCGCCAAATCAACCGTGCAAGCCATCAAGAGGCAAGAAGCCATTTCCCCACCAACTGTTACCGAGAAGATATGTTCCTCCGACGTATTCTTGATATAATCAATCAAGAGGGAGGCAAGATCTTCAACGGATATTTTCCCGTCAGAGTCAAAATAGAGTTCCTCGTCAATGATTGCTTCGTAATCATATTCAATGAGAATCCGCGTTGAAAGTTCATCCCCTTCCTCCGCCTCAAACACAAGCGTGTCGAGTTCGAAGGGGAATGCTATCTCAGGGAGTTGCGTCGAGAGTATCGCCATATAATGTAAAGAATTATGAGGGTAATAATATATTTCATGCCAAGAGGAAGATCCTGCGCCTTGGGTTCCGACTTCTTCTCCAGCATCTCATTTGCCTGAAGGCTATCCGCTCGCGCCTCTGCCACCGCTTCGGTCGTCACCCGATTCTCGTCCACGGAAAGTGTTGCCCGCTTGGCAGAGAGTTGCCTTTTCGGGGTGTCGGGAGTAGAAGCGGGAGCATCGGGAGCGAGCTCTGTAATGACAAGACTGTCGAAGGTCCACACCATTGTGCGCATGATGCTGTCCACACGATTTTCCAGGCGCGACTGCCACGAAGTCATGTCTAACTGCGTCGTGACCGTCTCTTGCTTTGTGCGACACCCCACAAGCAACATCACGATTATAACTGCGTAGCAACATCGAAGCATGGACAATCTCTTTGACGGTTAAACTCACGATGACCGTGCACCGTTACACCAGGAAAACGCTCCTTCAACTGCTTCACCAACAGGCGCAGAATTTCGCGCTGTTCAGGGGTGCGGGTGTCGGCATGATTGCCCTGCTCGTCCTTACCGCCGATGTAGCAAATGCCGATGCTTTCAGCGTTCAAACCCTGGCAGTGCGCACCCATCACATCGAGCGGGCGCCCCGTTTGAACCGTTCCGTCGGGCAGGATAACATAGTGATAACCCACGTCGTTAAACCCCTTTTCGCGGTGCCAACTGCGAATGTCGTAAATGTCATGCCCCGAAGATACCTTTGAGTCAGAGCAATGAATAATGATTTTCTTAATCTGTCGCATAGTCGTTAGAATGTTAATATCCTGAAAAGGGTTCGCGCATAGGGCATTTAGGGACTTCGCACAGTTTCTGTGCGCGCTCGGCAAGCAGTTCGCCAATCCTCCTCTCGGCATTGAGCAATTCCTGCACTGTCCGTCGATGTTCGTCAATGTGTTCAGCAAAGCGCTCTTCTTTCAGTTTCAATTGTTCTTGAAGGAAGACATTCGTCTCCTTGACTACCTTAAACTCTGCATAGTCAGCCTCTGCCTCCGCGATGCGAGAATTTGGCTTGCGGTTCAGCAGGTACTTAATCAATTCCCAACCGCCGAACGCGCCGAGGCAACCAGTTAAAATCATAACAATGTCCTTAAAGATTTCCATCATAGTTTGCTCATGTGTTTATAGAGCAAACTTACCCCTTTCCATGACAATAAAAAAAGACACCGCCCCACCGCCTGGCGGGCAGTAAAGCAGTGCCTAAAAAAAATGAATTCTTTAATTTACAAAATAGTTTTAGTTGAAATTATCTCCGACTTATTTCAAACTAAGTCCGACTTAATTTCAAAGTCATCAGGATGCATTTCCCGAGTGGCGCGCATCACCACCGCCTCAATCTTCTTCGTCAACTCCGAGTTCATGGCGATTCATATCTATATACTGACCCAAAAACGCGTGCAAGTCCAGCAGGTTCTGCTCAGTCAAGTAAGCCTCCGCCTCGCCCACTATGAGCGTATAGACAACTTTTGTATCATACGTAGGAGCACTAACCGACTCCGTCTTTTCAATCTTAAACAACATGATTTAATCCTCCTTCTTTTGGTTAAATAAATACTTGTATTTGTCAAAAGCGCTACGCTTAATTCCCTTCACACCACTAATGCCCATAATAGTAAGCAGTTGAAGTTTGCGGGGCATGCGAATACGCGAGCCATCCTCTTTTTCAAGTTTAAGCGTAACCTTCGCGTTCAACGAGCGCTGAAAGCGAGAAAATCTTTTGCCAAGTAACATATTATTCTTCTTTGCTGATGATGTTAAACATAGGAACAATACACACCACCGCGAGCAAGGCGCAAAAAGCAACCCAACCCCACGCAGGTTCATCCATCAGCGAAGTTATGAGCAAACCAGCAGTCACAGAAAGACTACTCACCAGCGAACCCAGCGCAGCGCAATGGCTCACCTCTGTACCGAGGATTTCGGAGTACAACGAAGAAGGAGCTGCCAACCAACTGTTAGCAACAGACAAAAGGCTCTGACCAGGAGCCGACAATACGGTCATTGAATTTGTTTTCATACGAAACTATTGTTTGATGTTAGCAATTAGACGGAAAAACGGCCGTCACATCCGTTGCTAACATCAAACAATAGTTCACTCCGAGGAGAAAGTATTAAATGATCGGATGGACGGCCGTATATAACACCTTAATATGTATAACGGTCTTGTTTCGTATGAGATACTTTTCCCCTATCCGTACAAAAGGATAAGAAGCATCGGGGCATAAAAATAGCCCGTTTCGTGACGAGCAATTAACCGATGCCCCGCGGAGTGAACAAGTCACTATTGTTGATAGTTAGCACTGCAAATGTACGCCAATTTTACAAATCTGCAAACAAAACACCCAAAAATCTCACCCAAATAGTTAAAAATAACCATACATAGTGGGAGTAACCGCCTTTTCCCATTCCAATTTTGCAAGAATTGGAAAGAAATAAAAAGAGCGACCTCACCCACATAGGATGAAGTCGCCCCAGTGCATCCGTCGGCCAGCAGATGACTCTTGTCTTAATCGGGTAACGCACCCAGCCGAAATATCTGACTTAAATAGTTGACAACGCACGAAAATCATCCGCCATCTTCGCAAATCCCTTCTGCATACGCTCAATCGTAGCAGGACGAGGGCGAGAAGTGCCATTCAGATAATGCGAAAGTTGCCCCTTGTTGATGCCCGTAAAGCGAGACAAACCAACGAGACTAACAAACTGTGCGTAATAACTCAAAATACTCGCATAGTCAACCTCATACTCCCATTCCACTTCCGTAAACTTACGCCCCTCTTTTGCATAGTCCTCACGAATGGCTAAATAAATGCCCTCCAAATTTCTTTTTACTTCTTCAATTGAAGCAGCATTCGTAGAAACACCATATTCTAAATCATCACAATCAAACACCCCACAGAAATAACCATCCTTACAACATTCAATAATAGCTTTAATTTTCTTCATATCTTTAAGGTTTTAAGGTGTTAGGCAGGGGATTATTTCACCCCTGCTTGTTTCAAAATCTTGTTTAATGTCGTTGGAGAAACCTCGTGCGAACCATGGTGACTCGTAGCAAACTTCTGATTAGTCTTAGGAGAATACCATGCTGGATGACCAAAGAACTCTTCTCCAAGTGGGTAACATCCGTGCTTCTTCAGCAACCTGTGCAATTCATTATACTTCATACGCGTTATTGATTAAGACATTGCAAAGATACTCAAAAGAATACTATTAACCAAATAAAACGCTAATAAAATACTCATTTGAATACTATTTTTTATGTATAGACACAAAATAAGCCCTCCGAAGAGAGCTTATCCATTAACTAACCTTATTTAATTAACAATCTCCAACAATGGCAACGGAGAAGATTGCTTGATGAGCAGCGACCACGCCGAAGTGTCACTTGTGCGCCCCGCCATCTGAAGCGTTTGCGAGGCTTGCGGGTGCGGTCGGCGTGAGTCGCCAAGTAGGAAGTTACGCCCGTCCGCCGTTCGCAAGCGGAAGGCATACGCCTCCGAGGGGAGCAGGTCAGCGTGGCGCTGACAGAGCGTTGCTTTCACCTGCTGTGTATAGATGGGCACAGATTGCTGACGCTCATCCGACTCTTCAAGCGAAGCAAGCCCCACGATGGGCAATTCCTTCCAGGGCATGTAGTCAGAGCAATAGGTAACGCCACGCACGGGGTCATGCACGAAGAGGTGAGCGTGGTGAGCAGGCATATAATAGATGCGGGTAATGTAGAGCGTCATTGCTGCTTGGGGATTTTAATTTCTTCAAATTCTACACTTTGAAATTCGCGCTGAAACTGCTTCAGCATCTTGTCTGCCTTCTTCTCGATGTCGGGAATGCGCTTAAAGCCAGCATCCTCGGGGTTGGCAGAGATTTCAAACACCTGAGGAACGATAGCAGAGTAGTCGGGCGCATGACCTTCTTCACGATCCAAACGTGAGTATTTGCCGTAAGCCGAGAGCACTTTGGCAAAGGCACTGGGGTCGTCCTTCTTGCGCGCCATCTGGAAGCCCTCCTCACAGCGTTGCAGAAACACCCAGCGAAGGTAATCCTGAGAGCATTGATTAAGCGAGCCGAGCACAGTTTTAATCAGCGCAAGGTCATCGTAAGCCGTACGCGTCGCCAGTTTGTAGCGCTTCACCATCTCGGCAATGATTTCGCGATCGTTCAGTTGCGGACGGTTCAGCCAATAGGTATAGATGGCACGAATGCGCAAGAGGCGGTCAATGATGCGTTCCTGAATGCCCGCCTCCCTCATTTCCTCCACCGAGGCAAAGAGGTAGTCATTGGCACGCTGTACCATCTCGGGAGTCATCTTCATAAATCAACCTGAATGCGTTTAAGGTGCTGTCGCACCGCCTCCATGGCCGTTGGCGAAGCAGCTTTGGCAAGTTCGATTTCCTGCTTTCGGAATTCGAGCGCCGTAGCAGCAATCGCGCGCCGATAGACGGCACCCGCCTCGCATTCGGGGTCAAGAAGTTTCTCCCGAAGTTCACTTTCGCACATGCCCAGCAACACCGCCATATCAGCAATTGGCGTAAGCGCTTCGGCAAGTTCCTTCAGCTGGTCGAGGAAGTTGTCCATAGAGTAGAAATTTTAAGTTTGTCAAAAAGGGAAGCGATGTCCATGTGCGTAGCATCCATAATGACATACGCCTCCATACGGTTGCCTCGTGTCAAGTTTTGTGAGGTTGCTACGCACACCTTCAACTCTTGAGTTTCCACGAGCATCACCTTTGAATGATTGGCGCACAGATGCAGGGCATCGCACACCTGTCGCGCCATGGCATTTATGCGCGCCGTTTTCTCTGCCGCTTTATGGTCTGCATAGACGGTAAAGTGGCTTACAAGACCTTTCTGTTTGAGGCGGTGAAGTTTAGCAAGAAACTCCTCCGCCACAGAAAAGGTTGTGACGGTCACTCGTGCCCGTCCCGTGTACGCAAGGATCTGTGTGAGCACATCCGCCATCTGCAACTTATCCGTAAGGAAGAATTGCAAAGGATGGTGGGATGGGTGGAGCACCTGTTCCATGCTTACACATCAAACTGGAGCGCCTTCAGGCGTTCCGCAGTATCTTCGGAGAAGCCCGCTTCCGAGCGTCGGATGATGGCAATGCGTTCTTCCAACTTGGTGCGGAGGGTAGCGATGTCATCTTCGGACGCATTCTCTTTGACAAGCGTCTCTAATTTTGGGAGGTTGCGTGCAATAAACTTACGCGCTGCCTCCAACTCCTTAGGTTCGGGCATTGCTGGCATCGTGGATGTTCCGCCTTCGATGTCTGCATGGTCGTAGCGCTCCCAGTTCTTGTGGTAAGTGGTATCGAGTTCCTTAAGCACCTTAAGATGCTCGTAGCGGTCGCAAGCGGGAGCCTTCTCCATCGTCAGCAGGGTGTTGTACACCTGCTTCATCTTGAAGAAAATCTCCTTGTTCGCCTCGGGAATCTGCTGAATGTCGGCAGGGAGCTGGTCGTGATCAAGGCGGAGTCCGCTAAATTCAGGAGCGGGACCGTCGGTGTCCGACTGAATCGTAGCAACAGCCTCCAGGGTCTGCTTCACGGCAGGGAGTAACTGTTCTTGCATCACAACGACTTCACGCATGGTGTAACCATCAAGGCGAATTTGCAGATGTTTCTTCAACTCATATTCCAACTTGGGAAGCAACTTCGCGGGTTGGCGCATGATATTCTGATACAAAATGCGGTTACGGTTCAAGCGCAACAGCAAAAGCGCGCCCGCCGCAACATCCTTCTCCTCGGCAGATAGCCAGGACTTCAATTCGGAAGTAAGTTTGTCATCCATAGTAAGTAATATAAAAGAGCAGGGAAGCAAATGTTATGAATATGGCGCCTCCCTGCTCATCCACGAACGGTTTTCTTTTAAGAAGCGATTACGCCAGTCTCGCAGTTAAGCGTACCCTCATCGGTCACGAGTGTGCCCGTGTAGAAGGGAGCGGGGCAAACATCCGTTACTTCCACTTCAAGGGTAGTACCAGCTTCGCCTGTTGTACCTTCGCCCGTTGTACCGCCGGGCTTTGTGTCGGTCTCGAACATTTCGTTGCCCAACACGCGGAACTTGCCGTTACGGATCTGAACGACATAAACGAGGTCGTCCGAAATCGCCTGGCGTGCGAACGCTGCAGCATCTTCATCCACTTCGGGGTGGTGGAAGGTTGCCTTATTGAGGAAGGTGCGCGAGGGCTTTTCACCCTGACTTTCCCATTCAATCTGCCCCTTGTTCAAGGTCAACTGAATGCTGTGGAAAGTAGCATCTCCCGCCATTTCGAAATTACCAGCATAGGTGGCGAGTTCGTTCATTGCCGATGCAGCAGTATCGGGCAAAGTGGGCCACTTCACAATGTCGCTCTTTCGGGCAACATATACCTTCTGGCGAATGCCGGGCAAGATACTCTTACCCTGGCAATAATTCAAGCTCTCATAAAGAGCAGCATCTGTACACTGTTTCATAATGCTATACTTTTATTAAGAGTTACACATTAAGCACCAATCTTGGCAACCATCAAGCGCTCGGGAGAAATGCTTTCAAACTGCACACCGAAGTACATAGTTGCTACATAAGAGAGGAGGAATTCGTGGTACTTCTCGATGCGGATATTTTCGTCCGCCATGCCAGCACCATAACCCACAAGCATGTTTGCCTTGGGAGTGAGGTGGATGTAAGAAGAACCCTTCTTAGAAACGAGGGGAACGAGTTCGCAGAGACCATCACTGCCTTCAAGGAATGTCTTCTTGAATTCCGTGTTGTAAGGCACTGCGCCAACGGTTGCCTGATAGTCATCAACATAGGCGTTGTAGATGTCGCGAGAGATGAACATCTTCACCTGCTGACCCTGCAACTCGTCAGAAGCCGCACGATAGATGCTCTTGAGCGTATCCACAGCATTGGCCGCTGTGATGGCGTCAACTGTCATGTAATTACCTTTAGCGGAAGAAAGATTGCCTGCAGCAATTTCAGCGGCAGTTATGGTATCGAAACCATCGAAGAGTTGTGAAGTCTTCGTGCCATTCGCAGTGCGTTTCGCGCCCCAGATACTCTGGTTGAGTTTCTTGCCCAACTGAGCAGAGAGATACACGAGCACCGCCTTCGCGATATTGGCGTTGGTGAGCGCCTGACCTTGTGCGTAGAGTTCACCATACACGGTCTTGCCAGCTTCGTTCACGTCGAAACGCTTGACAACACTACCGAGGAAGGTTTCAAGCACACGAGGTGTTACGGCTACGCCATCCTCGTCAACACGCTTGGGGTCGTAAGGGCCAAGTTCAATGTCGCCAGAGAGCTGACCAACGACTTCACGACCTGCCACACCGGGGCGGAGACTCATGTGTTCAAGAGTTGCCTTTGCAGAGATAGTAGGCATCATGAGCAAGTCTTTGCGGTACTTCACCGCTGACTGCTTCAATTCGTTGTCTGTAATATTAAAGAGAGCCATAGTAGTTTAGTTTTTGGGTTAAACAAGTGATTGGATTGCGCGATAGCAGTCAGCGATTGAACTGTCGGCAGATTCACCGCCTTCAACACCACTGTCCTCTGCACCGTCGCCCTTGAGGAGTGCATCGACCTGCTGCTGAAGCGCGTCGCGCTCGCCAACAACAGTGGTGATGTGGTCGCTGATAGTTTGAAGTTGTGCCACAGTGAGCGAAACGCTCTCCTGACTACCCTCAAGGTTCTCAACACCGAGAAGCGGGCAGAGGGCTTCAAATGTAAAAGTTTCCATAGTAGTTGTTTCTTGTGTTGTAGTTTCGAGTTCGGCATTGCCTTCATCCTCGGTGATAGGTTCTTCAGATGCATCTTCGGAGGAATCTTCTTCCTCGTCATCTTCTCCGTCTTCTTCCGCAGGTTCCTCTGCGAAGAATGCCTTGACGGCAGCCATAAACTGCTCCATCTTAGTCATTCGCTTGCCGTCGGGAGAAGGAATGGGGAGGGGGAACCCGCATGCCACCATCTGCGCACGCAGTTCATCTGTGACATCCGTTTGCGTTCCGTCCTCGCATATTGCGTCAATAAGTCCCAACTCCTTACACTTTTCGGCCGTGAGCCACTTGGCTTCCTTCATCCATTCGGCGCAGAGCGTGGCATCCTTGCCCGTGCGTTCGGCATAGATGTTGGCAGCGACCTGGTCAACGGTAGCGAGGTCGTCGGCTGTCTTCTGCAACTTGGCAATAGTGTCGGCAAGTTCCGAAGCATTCATACGCCCCCAGGTGTCCACCCATTGTGAGCATTGATGAACAAGGAAGAGGGCAAACTTCGACATTGTAACTTGCTTCGCTCCCGTAGCCAGGAGTGTAGCAGCGCTGGCGGTCATACCGTGAATATGGCACGTTACATCACCATGGTCAATGAACTGCTGACGGATATCGAGTGCATCGACCACTGAACCGCCAAAGCTGTTCACATACACATCAACATGCTTGCCCTGATAGTCAGCAAGCACAGAGCGCACATATTGGGCAGATATGGGCCAACCAATAGGAGCATTGATATAGAGTTGGTATTTCATATTGTTTGCGTGAATAATTACAATGCAAACTTAATATATATTATATCCTTACGAAAAGACACAAAAAAAGCCCTGCATTCGCTCGGAGAAATGCAGGGCGGGTGTTCTAAAAAAGGATCTTTGACCCGAGACTTATATGTATGTACTAAAAAGTAGCAGCAGAAAGTTCTGTGGTAATCATGCGGATTGCATCACGAAGGCGGGCATATTGTTTTTCACCCGCTTTTATATTGCCACAGGTATATCGGCGCATCAATCCTGGATTGATACCAGCGACCTCGGCAATTTTGGTAACATTGAGGTAAGAAAAATAATTGAAGAACGACTGCATATCATATTTATACACAAACTCCAATTCAGGAACCTCACGCCCCTCCTCCGCCTCTAAAGTCTTCATCTCTTCATAACACACCAACAAATCAGCCTTCGCATCTTCAACGGAGTCACCATAACCCGCAAGTCCAAAGTGCTCAAAATCGTGATCAACGAAGCAAGAATAATCCCCATCAGGAGACTTCTCTACAATAACTTGTACTTTCATATATAATGGAATGTTTAATTTCATAATAAAGGCGGAATGGCGCATCCGCCTTATTGTTCAAAAAAGTTTGATACATGAAACAACCCCGAAGGGAAAGAGCGGGGATTAAATCCCCAACTCTTTTCGAGCTTTTCGTTCTAAGCCTTTGCTCATCTCGTGCGAACCATGCCTTGGCAAAGCGAACTTTTTACCAGTTTTTGGACTGAACCAAATGTCATGATTAGCGCCATGGCGCAAGATGTAGCACCCAGCCGAACTAAGCTCTGAGAAAAATTCTTTCTGTTTCATAATATCAAAGAGCTTTTTTAGAACACTGCAAAAGTAGCGATTTCGCTACAATCTACCAAATTATTTGGCAATTATTTTTCAAAAATTATTTCCAAATGATGAATAAATGCAGTTTTTCCGATTCCAAATTCTAAAATACGGGTCCCATTCTGCAAGGACTTCCTAAAATAGCATCTTTGCGGTTTAGGGTGTCCTTGCAGAATGGGGGAAATAGCGCGTCGGGCTGAAATAAAATTGATTGTGTGCGATTAAACACAATAAATCGTGTGTATTTCAGCCCGACGCGCCCTTCCAACCGCAGTTTCCTGCGGTTTGTGCGTTTTTGCACCCCCCAGCGCCCTACGCCCGAAAAGTCCAGACACGAGGGGCAAGTGAGCGGAATATGCACGGTAATTGCTACAAATCAGATGTGACGGTAATGAGGAGTGTTTGTTGTGGGAATTTCTCACACCCTATAAATAAAGTGTCGAACGCATCACTTCCATCAGTGCGTGCTTCCAGTTTGTCCTCTTCTGTCTCTGCAAGTTTTTCACCTCGTTTGTCCTTCTTTCCATTATAGACCCCTGCGGTCTGTATAGAAATGAGCAGGTATTCATTATTGTCCTCATTAAAGAAGGGCATGAGTGAGGTCTGCCCAGAGAACGCACGGTTAATGAGCAGATGCTTCTCTACATGGTTCATAGGTCTACCTATATATACAGGTCTACATTTCCATCCTTGCTTAAGGAGTTCGTGAGCAACAACCCATTGAAAGTCTTGATTGTTTACGGCATAGTTAGAACCAAGTGCTGTGGCGTCATAGTAGAATATGACCTCACGGCGCTGGTATGCTTGATAATATAGACAGAAGTCAGCAATGAGTTCTGGAATCTTTCTTTCGTACTTAACGAAGAATGATTTCAACACATTTAAGCGATGCTCTCGGTAATCCGCTTGCCCAACGACCAACCAGTTAATATTAGCATTCCAGTCAAAAGCAATGCACAAAGGCAGTTCCTGATTCAGGTCTGCATCATATCGGCAATCTGTAGTTACAGGTTTATCAGGAATGCCCAGCATATCAAGGCGATGAAAGTCCACTGCACGGTATTTGTGCGTTGGGCGCATGGAGGAATAGAATCCATCTGCCAGGATTTCTACAGGAATACAGAGGATTGAGGTTTGGAATATCAGAGGGGGAAGGTCACGTTTTTGTTTGCGAATATAGTCTTCTCCAAGCACATGCATATTGGTGAGCGACGAGTACACACGATAGAGCAGTGCTTTTGATCGTAAGATTTCCAGTTGGCGTTGCATGTCTCTAATACGCTCCTTCATATATATGGGGCAATTCTCATGCCCCAATCGTTGCTTACTATACGCAATTTCAGCAATCAGCGCCTGGATCATTGTAATGAGTTCCTCATCACAGGCACCAGCATAATTCAAGAACCACGAACCTTTCTTCGTTAGAGGCATGTCAGAAGTCACCAACATGCCATGATGAAAGGAGAGATGTCCAAATTCACGCTGTTGTCCACGATTCGCCTGAAAGGTTTCGTTTTTGAGTTGGTCGAAATCTACGAACTTCGCTTCATCGATATCCAGGAAGTCAAACGATTTTGAGTTGGAAGTACCCGTGCGGTCCTGCGAAATGATTTGTCCGACCGCCCCCGTATAAAAAGATATAAAATTTTCCCAGTTGTCAGGTTCGTAGATCGGTTTTGGCCAGCCCAATTTTTTCGGGGGTCTATGACCTACACAAAAATGAATGTCTCGTTTGAACCCCCAGGATTCCCAATGTACAAACATGGATGGTAGCGTATTGGTTAAACCACGCTTGGTGTTAGGGACAACGAAAGCGGTGGTACTTCCTGGCATAGCCTGCATGTTTCGTAAATTGATGGCAGCATGCAGCACACCCTTCCCCGTACCACGCCCAGCAACAATCACATTATCACGCGCACCAATAAGTGTCACCTCTCGTTGCATAGCGTTGAAATAAACTTTCTTTTTCTCTTCGGACATATTTTACCGCTTTAATCAGTGTTATTATTATGACTTTTTTGTGTTGTTTATATTCTTCTTTTTGATGTAGACGCGACCAAGGATAATACGGTTCGCTTTCTCGTAATCTTTCTTCATACGGTAAAGTTTCTTATCGAGGGCGTGGAGGTGATCAAGTGGTATGCCTCTGTCTCTTCTCCATTCGTCAAGGTCTCGAGCGAAGTGAGAAGAACCAAATGAACCAATCATAGATTGCCAAAGGTCAATACGAAACAACCATTCAAGCGCTTCAATGATTTGTGCGCAACCTCGACGGGGCAGGTAATTATAAGTAGCCCAATCACGACCATGGATAGCCGGAACTACAATTCCGATATATCCGTCTGATTTTTTAGTCGTAATAGGTTGCGCATCTTTAGGGCGCTTGGCAATATTCCGAGCGATAAGCGCATTTTCGTAAGACCTGGGTGGAAACACAAGGGGCGAGCCAAAACGATTTTTCGCCCATTCGGCTAAGTAGCCATTGAGAGGTAAGTAAAGAATATTCATAACACTTGCAAAGTTATATAAAAATTCTCTTTTTTCCTCGCGTACGTAGTCTCATTTCGGGTCTTCAACGTACTACATATACTACATCGTTGATTTACAAGCAAATAACTGCAAAGAAATGTAGTCTACATTTGTAGTTATGTTGTAGAATTTGCACTACATTGGCTTCATTTGGACTAACACAGACTACATTCGTCTACAAATGTAGTAGAATGTAGTAAGATGTAGTATTAAAATTCAATAGTTAAATACCTAAATATCAACAATGTAGTACATGTAGTAAATGTAGTAGCGATTTTTCCGAGTAAAAATTTTTTTGGTGTTTTTTTTGACTCAAATAAAAAAGGTTCGTAGAAATGACTTCCACGAACCTTTAATTCCTTGTTATTCAACTATTTTTTCTAATTGGACTCCATATCTCTCTTCAATAAGTTCATACTGGAACACCATTGCAGTGAGAACAGATTCAACATCTTTGTATTTACCATCATTCGTATATTCCCGCTCCGTTACGCCCTTAACGATGCGCTTAAACCTAACAGACTTCTTCAATCCCAAGTAATAATCGCTATTCTTGAGATACTGCATGAGCGAGTCTTCAGGCAATGGATTGTTATCCATCTGCAAACACGCTTTCTTGTATAGCATGAATACGCGACTTCTGTTAAGCATTATCACTTTTTGTGCTTGCTGGAAGCTGTAATTTGAGATATCTGTATTGAGTTTTGTCAGATACGCAATCTTAAAGTCAGCCCCTTCAAATATTTCACCATTCGTAAGCAGGTATTGAATGGTATTCCAGAACTGCGCTAATTCGTTACCTGTAGTAGAAAGTTGGTTCTGTTGGCGTATGCCATCACACACAGTGCCCAATATGTCTTCATACTTAAATGGTAATGTGAGTTTAGGTTCCAGCACGCGGTAAGCGGCCAATACCTTTGCCCAATTTTCTACAATACGCGTTTCGAGTTTGGCATACGAGGTGGCGACATTGATGTCGTCCAACACTGCATTGTAGGTTTCCAGGTATAGCGCCTCCATGCGCTTGCGGTTCTTCAGCACATCAAGCGTGAGGTGTGTTAATCCCATTTTCTGGACTTCGCGTAGTTCAGCGAATCTCTTGCGCTCATCCATGGCGAACTCTGAGCGTGGGAATGACAAGAAAATGCAACGGTGGAAAAGAGCGATGTCCGCTGTCGGCATTTCTTGCCCAGAGATCACGACGCCACTTTTTACGGATGTCATTATTCTGCTCTCATAATTTGCGCCTCCCATCTTTAGGCGACCTACACCGTCGTACAGACCTTTTAGAAATTCAATCTTATCCGGGCGAATATCATTTTTATATTCATCGAGATGCACGATTGCATTAGCAGCAACAGCGACTTCATCATTTAATGCGGTCGCTGTCGCATTGCGAATGTTGGCCGCTTTATTGTCCATCACGAAGAAAGCGGTAAGAGCAGCACCGAGTTCCGTCTTACCCGAACCTTTGGGACCAAAAAGGTCCAGGATAGGGAACGAACGCGTGTGAGCTGTGATGATGTCACGGAAGAGTGATGCAAGCCAATAGCATAGACCGATTTTGCCGTTCTCTCCGTAGACCTCTACGAATCTTGCCGTATATTCGTTCAGTTTAATGTTCTGAAGCGCGAGGTGTACGAATTTCTCACCTCTATTGTCGCGAGTTTCTTCCTTCTTGACTTTGGCCGCTGAAGGTATATACCAATTCCCATCTGCGGTATGACATACACCATAGTCGTCTGCCTTATAGAAATTATCATCTTTCCAGATACCATTCCCCCAAGCATAGAAACCCGACTGATGCCATCCCAAAGTATGCACCTGCGTGGCGGTCTCCGTGTGTTCAAACAGATACTTCAGCAGACGGATAAGAGCGGCACCATTACCTTCCCAGATGAAGTTACCCACACCGGCAAGCCGTTGCTGAAACTTATTTACACTGGTCAATTCCTCCATGCTCAAGTCAAGCATTTCTTCATGCTTCATGCAATTACGTATGAGAAAAATGCGGCGTGGTGAGTCCTTATCTTTAATATGAAACAGCGGGCGCATCGTAAAATTACTCCATTGCACATCCCCTTTGTCCGACCTTCCGAAATAACACCCCCTTTCTTCAAAGAATCCATATTTCCTTAGGTCGATCTCATCCTTCTTCTGTTGCTTGTTAATGCGGTTCCACTTAATGTCATTGATGGCATTCCTCCAAAACTCCTTACCCTTATAAATCTTTGTTAGTTCAGGTAGCAGCATATCGATGCGCATCTCATCATTGATATACGATGCCAGTTCGGAAATATGGCGAATCACCTCCGCCTTACGACTGCTCACCGCCTCCTTGTCATACAGTTTGTTTGCTGACCATACGATGAAATCTTCTTCTTTAGTGTCAGTACGAAGCCGCTGTCTCGATGTAAAGAAATCGCCAGGATCCTGCTTCGTGTTCCCACTCCCATTTGGAATTTCACGCACAGTGACGGCAAGTCCTTCCATTATCGCCATGCGGCCATTGTTCAGCACGAACTCAATGCCTGTGCCGTATTTCTTGCCTTGAGGTACGGGGTCAGCGTCATTTATAAAGCATACAGCAGGAGCAATCTTCTTGAGTTGTTGGAATTGCTTTTCATTCCAATGCCCGCCAAGTGGCGCGACCACATTGTTAATCCCCACCGATTGCATCTTCATTACATCAGGGGCACCCTCTACAAGGTAAAATAGTTCTTGCTTCGCCGCTTCTCGGAATGCGATATCGACACCAAAGATTGATGAAGATTTATCGTATATGGGAGATTGCGAAGAATTAAGGTATTTCGCAACATCTTCCATGGTATCGTCCAAGCGACGAGCCGTAAAACCGATAACCCTGCGCATCTTGTCACGGATGGGAACCATCAATCGACCTCGGTAAAAATCATAGAGCGTACCTTTTTCGGCATTGCGCTTGAGTAAACCCAGTTCCAATAAATTATCAATATTTTCACCATTGTCCATTGCCCAATAATAGAGCGTATGCCAGGAGTTGGGCGCATGACCAACACCGACTTCTTTTATATACTCTTGACCGAATCGGGCTACGGCATAGTTCCAGGCCACAGCATGATCCTTGCCTTGCGCACAAATCTGCGAAGCATAGAACTTCGCCACACGCTCATTCAGAGCGTAAAGAGCCTCACGCTTGAGGCGTTCTTGAAGTTGTTCAGGTGCTTCTGGTTCTTCGTCCACAACAATGGAATATTGTGCTGCCAATTTCTTTACGCTCTCTGGGAAAGAAATTGCGTCTCGTTTCATTATATATGAGATGACATTACCACCTTCCGCACAAGCACCAAAACAATGCCAACTCTGCCTTGTGGCATTTACATGGAAACTCGGTGTTTTCTCATGGTGAAAAGGGCAACAACATACATAGTTGCTCCCGTTCTTTTTGAGTGTGACATCCTGCCCAATGATGTCCACAATGTTTGCTCTTGCGAGCACCGCATCTATTATTTCCTGTTTAATCATGATCTTGTGTATTTCATGATGGCGTTCTTCATATTTTTGGCGTCAACCTTTCTTAAGATGTTACTCACATGGTGATTCACGGTTGCTTCTGCCAAGAATAATGCTTCTGCTATTTCATGAGATGTTTTTCCTTCCGCTGCCAAAAATAACACCTCTTCTTCACGCCTCGAAAGACCTGAAAAACGAGTAGGTTTACATACGACGCCTTCCAATTTACACTCTCCGCGCATGGGGCATTTGACCACTTCCAGATTCCACTCGTCTTTTCTCATGTCCTCATGGGTAGAATCGTATTCCCCCATATTGCATTTGAGAAACCGTTTGACAACCTTATAACGAAAGAACGGTAAATTACCCATAGAAAGTTGGTATTCCCGACATAGCGCATCAAAGGCCTTGGGATACTCTTTTTCTATCTTATTGAAGATTTGCTCTACTGCCTCTTCACCTACACGAAGGACATGTAAATCATTATTGGCAATGTACCCAACATCACCGTTGTCAAGATTCATCCATTCCATGATCAATAAATTTAGTGATAGCTTCGACTTCTAATTTAGTCCAAAGATTTTCTCTCATCTTACGACTAAACGTGTAATAAGGAAGGTCGCATACTTTCATGACCTTTTCGCGAAAAATCTTTCTGTCTTCTTTTGTGAGCTTGTTGTAATAGTTAGAAATAACCATATTCATATATTTTTTTGTGTTATGTATATAATGTTTAAAGCAATATATCTATCTTTGCATTTGTAAATCTGTGTACAAAATTACAAAATAGAATTTATATAACACAGGGAAATATTATAAATAACACTTTTAATTTCTTACTAATATGTATAATGGCATTATTATCAGTACATTGCTCGAGGAAAGAAAAATCTCTAAAAAGGAGTTTTTAGCAGCTATGGAATGGAGTTCCTTTTCTCAATACCGTCAATTGGTGACAGGGAACCCAACAGCACGAGTGTTAGAACGAGTTGCAGACATTCTGCAAGTACCAATCGATACGTTCTTTACTCGTAGCATCCCAGTGGCACCCTCAATTTTGGGAAGCGGGAATACTTTTAACAACAACAATTCAGTTGTAATTACCAATCAATTACAACATGCTCAAATCGATTCTCTTGAAAAATTAATAGAGGAGAAAGATAAAAGAATTTTGCTATTAGAAAAACTATTAGCGGCTATAGAAAATAGACAAGTCATAGACCCAACAGAATCTATGTAATGTGTTATTAAATGTAGTTCAAAGGAATTTACATATATCTATCTTGTATTAACGAGTCGGGTTCCGCAACTAAAAAGCAAACAAATGTATGCAGATAAAGCAATTTATCGCATACATTTTTTGTTTTTATCCCACTAAGCAAAAACAAGTGGGACGAAAATGGGACGCAGTATAATCTAAGGGGGGAATAACGAATAGGGTTATGGGGCGTTTGGGGATGTTGGTGAGGATGAGGGAGTTATGAGTGGTGGGGTGAAAAACGAAAGGGGGTGAGGATGTTGCATTTGTGTTACATTTGTGTTGCATTGTGGTGGTGGTTTATGGGGATTTGCGCCTGAGAATGTTACATCGTGGGTTGTGGTGTAAGATTTGAGGGCGCTTTTTTGTGCGGTTTCCCTTTGTTTATGGGGTGTGTGGCGGGTTTGTGCGTGTTCGGTTTGTGAGGGCGCGTTGGCGCTCATGGGCGTTCATCAGCGTGGAGGGGTGTGAGGGGCTTGTAGGGCTTATTTTGGGCGTTTTTGGGGGTGTTTTGCGTTTGTAAGGTGTTGATTGATTAGCGGTTGAATAGTTTTAGAGTGCTATTCAACCGCTTTTTTGTGTTTTTCTATATACAAATGCCTTATGACGGGTTGTAGGACCTTTTAAAATTGGAATACAAAAAAATGAGTACTCATGATTCGCTTGACGGATGGAGAATACATACAATGAGGGTGTGCCAGTTTTGACACACCCTCAAATACCACGGGCGAAATCTGCCTATGTTGGGATTGCTGGTCATGACTTGTAGTAATAGAACACCAAAAATAAATGGAGAAGAAGACGGAATACCTTTGAACCCTACGAGAAATATCGAGTATTCCGCTTGACTACAAAGCGACTCATGACCTATAGGTGATTAAAGAAGGCGCCATTGTCTTGGTTCTAATCAACCATCCCCTTCACTAACTTCTCAAACTGGTCGAGGTATCTCGGGTCGGCATTTACTTGTAGCAAATGACCTTCGCGGTCGATGAGGAAGTAGGAGGGG
This sequence comes from Alloprevotella sp., assembly GCA_045121635.1. Taxonomy (GTDB): domain Bacteria; phylum Bacteroidota; class Bacteroidia; order Bacteroidales; family Bacteroidaceae; genus Alloprevotella. The sequence continues at coordinate 136,796 of JBGVGJ010000043.1, forward strand.
AATTGGTTTACTTTCAAGAATTGCTCCACGGCTGTCTGTTGCTCTTCGGGAAGATATAGGAAAAAAACCTTACTGCTCCACCAAGATTTCCATTGCCTTGTCTTTATTGGAAGAGAAAGAAAATTGCTTCAGAATCTCACTGGGGTTAATATCCAAAACTCGGGGAGCAAGAACTTCCAATGCTTTTAATCTATCGTTCTCAAAGGAAATCATGGAGAGGAGTTTCACGCACTGCTTGCTGTCAAAGTAACTGGATATGCAAGCTACCTTTATCACACCGATTTTCTTTTCATTAAAGGAGGCGTCTTCTACAACTTCACACATCATCTTGAAGTCCTTGCGGTGCATTGCTTGAGGGTAAGATTGGCCCCTCATCTCTGTTTGGGGGCGATGCGCTTTTCTTGGTTGCTGTGCCAAAGTTGTTGTTGGCAGGGTAAGCGTGAATAACATCAAAAGTGTTATGATTGATTTTGTCTTCATAATTGATTTTGTTAAAATGGTTCTTTTAAAGATAAACGTATAACTACAAGAATTGTAACAGGAAATGGTGAATAATTTTCTTACTCCTTCGCAATCATCTCCGCAGGATTAACCTTCATAACGCCGCGAATGTGATGTCCCACGATGAAGATTACAATGAGAATTGTGAGGGAGAGGCTTATGAGTATGGGAGGAACGGGCGAGAGCAGGTCGGGCGAGATTTCTTCGTTGACGGCCATATCTTGCACAAGCCCGTTGAAGAGCAAGAGGGGAAGTATGCTAAGGGTACCCGCAACAGCTATGAGCCACAGGTAAAGGCGACCGAAGAGCAGGATGATGTCTTTGCGCTTGGCGCCGTGCACCTTGCGGATGGCCACTTCCTTTTGGCGCGAACGCGTGTCGAGCGAGATGCTGCTCCAAATACCCATGAGGCAGATGATGGCGCAGATGCTTGTGAGTATCCACGCTCCGCGTTGCACATTTTCGAGCAGGGAGATTTCGGCGGCCAGTTGTTCGCGCAGGTTCATGACTACGGGATTCACGGGCTTGGGATTGATGCGCGCCATAAGTTCGGTGAGGTCGGTAAATACCTTATTGTATTTGCCCTCTCGGGGAACGATGATAAATTCACCGCTCGTTAATGTCTCCTCTATGCCGTTCAGCTGAGTGCCGTCCTTAATTATTGCCATCTCCTGCAGGGCGGTTACCCATTTACTGGAGGTGTAAGGCGCGATGGCGTAGGTGCCACCAATGCGATACGACTCTAATACATATTTTGGGATGTGCAGGACACCCGAGTCGGTGATTCCGCGCTTCTCCAACTCACTGTAGAGCGTGTCGGTGAGGAGTAAACAGTTGTGGCGCTCTTCGGGCGGCAAGAACCAGTGGATGGGGCGTTGCCAAAAGGCGAAGTATGAGGTGTCTGAGAGTTCCAAGCAGCGCCAATAGCTTCTGCGCAACTCCTCAACCAATTCGGGATTGTTTGACACCTCTTCTATTGGGAGAAACGTCTCGTCTTCCACGCAGAAATAATGCTGAATATCTTCGTTTGCCCCACTGCGCAAGTACTCCCTAAGGGCTGGTGCATCTTCTTTTACAAAGGGACTCACCTGGATGCATTCAGCGTAGAAGTCGTCGTTTTCGGGCACATTATAACTCTCCATCATGCGGTTGACAAACTGCGTCAGCGAAAGCGTACCGCCGAGGAAGGTGATGCTGATGACGAACTGCACACCCAACATCGTGTTGCGCAGTGTGTGCTTGCGGTTTTTGTGTAACTGAATCGCCATGCCTTGGCGCTGGCGTAGTTGTCGGCGCGTGCTGATGCCGATTACGAGAATGCAGATAAGGAAGGTGATGAGCGATATGACGGTTACGCTCTCGTAAATGCCTTCTATTTCCCACCCCAACTCGCTTAGGAACATCATCATGTAGGTTTCGGCGTAGTTCGAGAGCCATTGAGCAAACAGCCAGGCGGTGCCAAATGCGAGTATGAGAATGAGCGCCACTTCGCAGAAGAAGAGCATGAAGATACTGCGCTTTGAGGCGCCGTGCACGCGACGTAATGCCACTTCTCGTTGGCGCATGCTGAAGAGTTGCAACTGCATTTTGAGGAACCCGATTAAGGCTGCCACCAAGATGAGAGCGCTGATGGCGTAAACCACATTTCGGCTCACAATCTGCACTCCCACGGTTTCCGCATGCACATCGCTCAAAGTCCTAATCCGAGCCTTCATGCTGAAAGGCTCCAAGCGCCGGTTGATTTCGGCATGCACCGCTTCGAGGGTGGCATTCTCGGAAAGTTGAATGAGCAGTTCAGAGGTGTACCGTCCACCATCGGGTTCATCTTTGAGGTAAACAAACATGTAGTTGTTTAAATCGTCTATCATCTTCTCATTCTTAATCACATCGCGCACAGTAAGGGTATAAACTCCGCCTAATATCTTCATGGTAAGCGTACAACCAACGGGATTCTGCTCACCAAAGACTTCGCGCGCCTGCAATTCGCTGATGAATACCTCCTTGTCGTTGAGCACGGGTAGTTTCTCGCCCGTCAAAGCCGAGTGTATGCCAAAATGCTGGAGTCTGTCGGGGTCGGTAAGATAGAATTTATACTTACCTGTGCGCTCCGTGGAGTCGGGCAAAAGGAAATCCGTTCGACTAATCAGTAGGTATCCGCCGGTCACACCACGGTTGTCGAACATCTTCTCCACGCCGGGCAAATTGCCTCCTGCTGTGAGTGCACTAAGCATCTCATCCGTGATGCGATATGAGACGTCGCCAAACGACATATTCTTTGCCGGGGGATCATCCGTGGCAGATTCCACCCCGGGCGAATTGATGTCAGCAAGCTCCATTACATAGCAGCGGTCGTAATACGCTTCTTCGCTGATGGCAGGGGCACCCATGTGTTTAACAATAAAGTGCGTAGCAGTAAGCGTTACGATGCCTACTGCCAAAGCAATGATGCTGATGAGGTTTTGCAACTTGTATTTACTGAGGTTGCGGAGGGAGATTTTTAGGGTGTGGATGAACATAGGTTTGAGGTTATAAGGGGTAGGTTTTGAGTGGTTTGGAGAAAGACATTCTTAACCCAAAATTTGATATTTCACTTGCTAAGTTGTAACTTTGCCGTCAAAAAGCAATGACACATGACTTACTTAAATCAATTTCACAAAGAATCAGCGGAGCGGAAGATGCAGAAAATTGCCGAATCTATGAAGTCGCCCATGAACTCTGCTGTCGCTGCAGCCTATATGAAGGCGAACTTCGAGAAGGCAAAAAGTATGTAAGCATTGTTTTTTCGAGGATTGTTAAACTGTTTTCTTTGTGGTAGATGTAGATATTTGATTAAAATAACTAATAACTTAATTTACTCCTCCTCCGCGTATGCAGAGGGGGAGTTTTTGCTTTTGCCCCTGTAGGGCGTACCATTCGGGGTGTGGTTCACCCAGGGTGTCGGCTCACGTTGTTCGCCTTGCCCTGGGCTTGGAGCTTTTGGGCTTTCAGCCCGAATGCTTGTGCGCTTGGAGAGTCAAGGTCTCTAAGGACTCGCGCAGGGAACTGCGGTGCATTTGGAGAAACAGTCCGCACGGCAGTTGTACTCTGTACTCTGTTATCTGTACTCTTGTTTTACTCCTTCGCAATAATCTCCGCAGGGTTCTGCCTCATCACGGTGCGGACGTGGAGGGAGACGACGAGGAGGATGACGAGGGAGGTAAGAATGATGCTGAGAAGGATGGGCATGACGGGGGAGATACTTGCTTGGTTGCCGAAGTCCTTCAAGAATTGGTTGAAGAGGATGCCTACGGGGATGGCTATCACGCTTGCCACTCCGATAAGCCACAGATAGAGCCGACCGAAGAGCATAGCAATGTCCCCTCGCTTGGCGCCGTGAATCTTGCGTAGCGCTACTTCTTTCTGTCGTGAGCGGGTGTCAAGGGCAATAGTGCTCCAAATTCCCATAAAGCAGACTAAGGCGCAGATGGCGGAGAGAATCCAGGCACCATGCTGGAAGTTTTCTAATGCAGAGAGTTCTTGAGTATATTTCTCGCGCAGATTATTCACCGTGGGTTCCAGCGGTAACGGATTGATGCGGTGCATAGTTTCTTCCATTTGTTCCATAACCTCGTGGAATTTGCCTTCTTCGGGTTCAATGATATATTCTACCCAGAAATTTTCGGGGCATTCCTGCATCACCGCACATTCCCATTTCTCGTGATCTTTTGTCTCATTCTTATAGGGCAGTGTGGCATAGGTTCCGCCGATGGGTAAAGTGGAGGAGTACTTTGGAGTTAAGGTTCCCGATTTGATAACACCCAAGGAATCCAACTCGGCATACAATTTTTCACTCAGCAAGATGCACTCTTGTCGTTGCTCCTTGGGTACAAACCATTTGATGGGGCGTTGCCAAAAGTCGAAGTAGGCGGTGTCTGTTAAATAATGCACCAGGAAGTTCTGGCGATTCAGCGCCTCTTTCGCTCCAGGGGTTTCCATATATTCTTGAAACGTGTTGAAGATTTCGTTATTCTTAATGGCGCGCTTGACATATTGAGGATTGGTTTGCAGGTATTCTTCAAAAAGTCTGCAATCCTCTAAGCTGTAGGGGCGAATCTGAATGCATTCGGCATAATGGTCGTCGTTGTCGGGAATGTTTAATTGGTCCTTGATGTATCCCATGAGTTGCGAGAACATCAATGAACCCGTAATGAATACCATACACACCACCAACTGTATTCCCAACATCGTGTTGCGCAAAGCGTGGCGGGCATTGCGACGCATACCAGCCGCCAATCCTCGGTTAGTTTTGCGTATGCGGTGTAATGTAATCCACACGATGACGGCACAGAGCAAAACAACGCTACCATAAATCCAAAGCATCGTTTCATACTGTCCGTACACCACCCATCCCCATGCGTCAAACATGACATGCAGGTATTGCTCCGAATAATTTGCTAACCATGACATCAGAATCATAGCCACCGCCAACGCACCTGTTAGCGTTATCATTACTTCGGTCAGGAACAAGGCAAACAGACTTTTTGCCGAAGCGCCATGCACCATGCGGAGCGCTACTTCGCGTCGGCGCATTTGGAAGAGTTGGATTTGCATTTTCAAGAAACCCACAAGAGCAGCCAGCAATACCATGGAACTGATGAGATAGACAATCGTGCGCATCAACATCAACTCCCGGTTTAGCTCCTTCAACACGTCATCAAGGAGGCTTACCTTTGCCTGCAAACCCAAAGGCGCAAGTCTTCTGTTCGCCTCTGCCTCTAATTGTTTCACGGAGTATCCTTCCTGCACCAGAATTTCGTAGTCGGTATCTATGGCTTTCCATTCGAAAGGCACATCCTTCCAATCCCCACAGAGGTAGGTTTGATCCGTCGTAACATCTGTTTGCGTCAGGGTGCGATAAACGTCCCTCACCGTGTAAGTGGCAGAATAGGCAATGTAGTCAGCGCCCATTTCTCTAACCACAATCTTGGTGCCTATGGGATTTCCGTCGCCACAGATTCGTTTTGCCTGCGTTTCGCTCAACACTGCTTCGCCATAGTTCAGCACTGGAATCTTTTCGCCCGTCAGTGCCGAGCGGATGCCACGAAAATTCAGATACTCAGGAAGGGTATTGCTATGAGCAAGGTCCATGCTTCGTTCCGTAGAATCTGCTAAAATCAAGGTGACTTTTTGAAGGTAGTAATTACCATCGGCATAGAATAGTTTTTCCACCCCAGCCATGCCCCCACCCGAAGTAAGGGCAGCATGAATTTCGTCGTTAATCTCAATACGATTTTGATTATTCGGCACATCATCAGCCACCTGCTCTTCAGTAGCACTTTTTGCGAAACTCATTTCATACAGGCGGTCGTAATAAGGTTCGTCACAAACAGCTGGCGGAGCATAATGGCTCAGCACGAAATGCGTAGCCGCCAGCGTGACCATACCTACAGCAAGGGCAAGAATACTAATCGCATTCTGCAACTTATACTTCAGTAGATTGCGTAGGGAGATTTTGAGGGTGTGGGAAAGCATAGGGAAAGGTTGTAAGGTTCGAGGTTATGAGGTAGTAAGAACCATCCGGGACTTTGTTCCGCATGGCAGTTGTACTCTGTACTCTGTTATCTGTACTCTACCTCTACCTCCGCCTCAATCTCCCTATTCTTCTCAAAATCATAAAGCGTGAGGGAGCGGAGGGTGAAGTAGAGGCTCCAGTAGTTTTCGAGGGCGCTCATGGCGGCTTGGCGCGCGCTGTCTTTTTCAGAGAGGGCGGTGTTAAGTTCAAGCACGGTGTTTTTGCCCAATACATAGAGGCGGCGGGCCACTTCGTAGTGGCGCTCGGCGGTTTCTGCGGTGCGGCGACTGATACCTACGCGACGGGCGGCAAGGTTGAACTGCGCCACGATGCGACGGATGTTTTGTGCAAAGTCGGTCTCTGCCTGTGCCACCTGCGTCTTTACCAAGTCGCGCTGTGAGCGTGCCAATTCTACGCGCCCCTTTCCGCGTCCCCAGTCAAGGATGGGCAACGAGAGTCCAATGCTGATGTATTGCTGGTCCATCGGGCGGCGGTATGCCTCCTTAAAGCGGTCGGAAGTCTGCGTGAGCCCGAAGCGCAAGTAAATGTCTGCCTTCAGTCCCGCCTGACTTTTGGCGTACGACACATCGGCGTCGGCTTGCGTCAGTCGGCGTTGCCACATCAAGGCATCTGGGGCGCGGTGGCGGGCAATCTGTAATGCCTCTTCTGCCGACACGGTGAAGACGGGCACAATGCTGTCGGGATGTACCACAAGACTGTCCTCAGAAGTGATGCCGAGGTACGAGCGCAACTGTTGCATGGCGCTTTCCAACTGCGTGTCGGCATTCAGCAATGCGGTTTCTTCGTTCAGGCGCTTCACTTCGAGTTGCAACATGTCGCTCTCGGTAATCGACCCCATCTCGTAGCGTCCCTGAGCTATGCGGTAGAGCGTATCAGCTTGCGCAAAGTTGGTGCGCGCACTCTCAAGGTTGCTCTGCGCCATAGCGAGGTTGAAGAAGTAACAGATGGTGTATGACTTCACCAACTCCAGCGTCTCCACATAAGAGCGACGCGCCTCGGTATATTTGGCAGGCTCGATGCGGCGGTCCCACTTCAGCGAATTATATCCGAAGAGCTGTTGCGAATAAGTAATAAAGACCGGCGCCGTTTGCCACGAAGTGGTCTTATCATTGAAGAGTTCCAAACGCTCTAACGATGATTGCACACTCAGTGTACCGCCCGTCCACGGAACATTCTGCGTGAGGCTCAAACTCAAGTCTGAGGAGAATAAATTCTGCTCTACATAGCGCACACTACCGTCCCCCTGCGTCACCTTTGAGATACTGCGGTTCAAATAGGGGTTAGAGGTGAGCGAAAGCGAGGGCAAGTAGTTTGCCTTGTAGTAGCGGTAGTTCCAATATGCCGAGCGAAAAGTGTGGCGTGCCGCCTGTGCATCGGGCGAAACCTCACACGCCAATTTTAGCGACTCATCAAGCGTCAAGGTGCGCTGAGCGGAAGCACTGAGGGGGAGGAGGAGAAGCAGGAGGGGGAGAAAAATGTGTTTCATATTTAGTTTCCTGGATGTAAGTACGACGGAAAGAGGATTAAAATTCATGAAAAATACACTTTAAATAATCCCTTACGGGGTGTTTAACGGTTAAATTTATTATATTTGCACCCGTAAGGGTTGATTTTATGTATCTGTAAAGGGAATTATACCCGAACGGGATGTTAAATCTAATTAAATTGTTATGGATTTAGGAAAATATATTGCAGAAAAGCGGGTGTTGCATAAGCTCACCCAACAAGAATTGGCAGAGCGTAGTGGTGTGGGTGTTCGTTTTGTTAGAGAGTTGGAACATGGTAAACCTACTGTGCAGTTAGACAAGGTCAATCAGGTGCTTTCGCTTTTTGGCGAAGAATTAGTGCCGGCTAAAATCTCAGATGTATTATGAAGAAGGCTAAAATCTTTATCAACAACTTTTGGGCAGGCGTACTGACAGAAGATCATGACGGTTATCACTTTGCATATACCTCAGACTATCTGAAGATGGAGGGTGCAAAACCGTTGTCTCCCACAATGCCTTTACAGGAAGAGACGTACGAGAAAGAGGTTATGTTTCCCGTGTTTGACGGACTGATTCCCGAAGGATGGATGTTAGATATTGTGGATAAAAACTGGAAGATAAATCCTCGCGACCGTATGAGTCTATTATTGATGTGCTGCAAGGATTGTATTGGTAATATAAGTGTGCAAACATATGAGTCAGAAATTGGTTAAGCGGTGTCTTGTCTGTTATAAAGAAATTAAGGACGGAGCGGCGGACTATCATCCGCGATGTGCCAAGAATTTGTTTGGCAAAACTAAGGCGCCATTATTGCCTTACACCAGAGATAATATTGAGTCGCTCGCCTTTCAAATATTGGAGAGAAGCACTTCCGTAACAGGGGTGCAACCAAAATTGTCTTTAGACATTAATCGAGGCGGAAAGAGCGAACCTGATAAACTCACCATCGTCGGACTCTGGGGTAATTATATATTGAAACCACAAAGTTCTGTATATTCTGCGATGCCTGAATTGGAAGACCTCACCATGAAACTTGCTGAAGTCTCGGGGATTGCTACTGTCGCTCATGGGTTGATACGCATGAATGACGGGGAACTGGCTTATATTACCCGTAGAGTTGATAGAGGAGCGCATGGCGAGAAGATTTCTATGTTGGATATGTGTCAGTTGACCAATAGATTGACCGAGCATAAATATCGCGGTGCTTATGTTCAATTAGCGCAGACCATTAAGCGCTATTCTGCGACTCCAATGCTTGATGTGCAGCGCTTTTGGGAAATTGTTTTGTTCTCTTGGATCACAGGTAATTCTGATATGCATTGCAAGAACTTCTCCTTGATAGAGCTCACCGAGATTGGTTATCAGTTGTCGCCTGCATACGACCTTTTAGCCGTGTTGTTGACAGGTATAAAGGATGAAGATGAACTTGCTATGCCCTTAGTGGGATTTGGAACTGACGACAATCAAACTATAGCAGGTTTCAATCGTGCTTCTTTTGTGGAGGCCATGTATCAGTCAGGAATCGAGGAGAAAATTTCCCATAGAATTATCGATAAGATGTGCGTATCGACTCAGAAATGGGACACTATTATCGAAAGTTCTTTTCTCTCTGACGCATTAAAGATTGCCTACAAGAATTTGGTGCGTAGTAGAATTGAAAGATTAGTGAAGTAAGTTATTGTTGCCTTGCGGAGTGGAATACCATACCGCAAGGCATTTTATTTTTTTGAGGGAAGGGAGTAAGGTTATGAGTTCGTGAGGGGGTAAGGTGCTGCAAACACTCTGCGTTGTCCTCTAACCTTTGAGCGAAGTGCCCTCTAACCTTACAAGCTTTCCCAAGACGCTACCCCTTTATCACCTCCGCAGGATTTTCCTTAAAGCAACTTTTGACTTTCACGGCAACAAGGGCGGTGACGATAGTTGCAACGAGGGCGATGATACCGAGGGCAGGGATAAAGCCGAGGGTAATTTGCAGGGTGTAAGTTTGCAACCACAGCGTCATAAGGTAATAACCTACGCAAAGTCCGATGATGGTGCCGAGGGCTGCGATGATGCCGTAAGTAAGGAGCGTGCGACGCAGGCAATCACTGTAGTGCGCACCAAAGACACGACGGATGGCAAGGGCACGGCGCTGACGCTGGAGGTCGGCACTCAAGAGGGTGATTAAACCAAAGAGGGCGATGCCTAAACCTATCACGGAGAGCACGGAGTAAAGCCAGAGGTAGCGCTGCTCTTTCTTATATTCTTGCGCAATACGCTCGCCATAGTTGATGATGCGAACCTGCCCAGCATCGGGGTTAATGTCGTGACGGCGCAAGAGTTCTTCAACGGCGGCAATGCCTTCCTTTTCCCTGCCGGGAAGGAAGCGGAAGTAGAGTTCTACATCTCCAGTTACGTCAAGTTCTGCTCGGTAGGCAATAATCTCAGGTTCTTGATGAAAATCGCGGGTGCAGAGGTCGAGTGTGCCGATGACCTCCAAGGTTTTGGGAGTATGGAGATACGGATTTTCAGGCGTCACTCCGTAATACGCCGCAGCGTTGCTGCTGAGTAACAACTGGTCTTCCCCCCATCTAAATTTGCCCTCCATAGGTTTCCACAAGGTGGGCTTCATCTTAAAGAAGTCAATCGTAACTTCGGTAAGTTCCAGCATGGTTAAGCCCTGCTTAAAGCCAGCTACCATATAGCTTATCATCCAACCGCGTTGGAAGAGCTCGTGATTTGTAATGCAGGTGTCAACCGCCGAAAGGGTGCACATTTCTTGGGCAATGGCATCGGTGTTGACCATCTGTCTTTCCTTATAAGTATTGCAATCGAAGACATATACCCCTTCAGCGTCTAAGCCCAAGACATCGTTGGTCACAAAGTTGATTTGTCTGCCCCCGTTCCACACCAAGAAGAGCAACAACACACTTACCGCCACCTGCACCACGGCAAGCGGATAGTTCAAGGCTGAAGGACGCCCCTGCGGAGCACCTTTAAGCGCGCGTCGGTGTCTGCGATTCTGAAGGTACACGGGAATGAGGCAGAGCGTGAGCAGGACAAGGAGCAGTGCGAGCAGACTGCCCGCAAACCATAGGTACACCTCGGATCGCGAAATCTCCATCCCTTCGAAAAAGGTGTCGAACGTCAGTGTCATCAGCACAAAGGTCATCACGCCAATGCCACTCATCATTAACACCACCTCAGACTGCAGGCGGAGCAAGGTGTCGCGACTGCCTCCACCCAGACAGATGCGCAAGCGATGGTCGGTCCAGCGGGCGTCTGCTCCAGTGTTGAGCAATGCCAAGTAGGAGAACAAAGCAGAGATGAGAAGCAACGCAGAGAGTATGAGGAATACACTCGGATAGAAGGCGGCTTTCCAGAAACTTCCTTCGTGCATCATCAACTCCATCATATTTATGGGCACGAGTTGGAGGGACGTGAAGTTGTCATTGTAATGCGATGTCGAAAATCGCTCTACGGTTTCGTTCAGGGTGCGTTGCATGTTTTCGGGATGCTCTGTGCGGACGTAGATCTCCATCATCTCGGGCGAATAACAGAAGTCTATTTCTGGCGTAGGCTTTACCTTCTTGTAGACGAAGGCAGTAAAGTTATTATAACCAATTTTACAGCTTTCAGCCTTTACCACTCCCGTCACGCGCAAAGACAGCTGCGCGTCATTCGCACGTAGGTCCTTTGCCGTAATCGTTGTGCCCTGCACGTTGGTTGTGCCAAAGAGCGCAAGGGCAGTTTCGTCGGTAAGCACAACTTCACCTTCCTCCGTAGCAGGATTGCCACAGACAAACTCCGGACGCACTACCTTGAAATAGTTGGTGTCAACGATGGCGGTCGGCATAATTGGAGGCGTGTCCTTCGTACCTATAAGTTCAATGCCTGAATACATGCAATACCCCACTTGGGCATCGGCAGGAGCATGATCCAGAATGTCGCACGCCACGCTGTCATTGATACTATAGTTAAAGGTACGGAAGGCATCGGGATTCTGAACCTGTACGAGGTAAACATCCTCTACGTCGGAAATATGACTCGCCTCGTGTGTCAAGCGCCAAATGGTGAAGGCTGAATATACGAAAGCGGTGAGGGCAAACGAGAGAATGCCCATAATGAGAATCGTTTGCCCAAGGTTACGGCGCATGTGGCGCAGGGCTTGTATGAGGTTGATGGTGAGTTTGCGCATGGAGTGTTTGGTCTTGGAAAGGAGAAATGGTTCTTGCGTTAAATAGCACGCCCCAAGGGGGCTGTGAGTACATAGCCCAGGGTAAGTTCTGCAAGAACGGCATCCTGGGTTGGTTCGTTAAGAAAGGTGCGCCCCTGAAGGGGGCAAAAGTAGATTTGAAGAAGTTTTTACCGTGTGGTAGGATTTTTGCCCCTATAGGGCACACCGTCCGAGTTATCCCCTTCCTGTGCTCTCCCCCAAAAAGGGGCGTGGAAGGGCTTTAAAAATGGGTTAAAAAATCGGTTTTGTTACTGCCTGAAAATCAGCAATGCTTTTGGGGTAAAATTATTAGTAACCTTTTTTAAATTATATTACTAATAGTTTTTACAAGGTTACTAATAATTTTTACTACAATAGGTTTAGTTTTTTGGAGGGGAGATTTAGGAGTGATTTGGTCTTTATGGAGTGCTTGGATTTTAATTTAGGTGTTTGATTTTGGCACCCCCTCCCCGCAAAGGCGGTACTCCCCCTATAAACAGGGGGAGAGCGCCATTCGGGACTTCACTCCGCAAGGTTCTTTCTCCTTTCTCCTTTCTGATTTCTCCTTTCCCCTACAATTCTACCTCATTCACTACCTCACCATCAAAGAGGCGGACGATGCGGTCGGCGTAGTTAGCATCGTGTTGCGAGTGCGTTACCATGACGATGGTAGTACCTTCGGCGTGGAGTTCCTGAAGGAGTTGCATCACTTCCTTACCGTGCTTAGAGTCGAGGTTACCCGTGGGTTCGTCGGCAAGGATAATGCTGGGGCGCGAGATAACGGCGCGCGCGATGGCTACACGCTGTTGCTGACCGCCCGAAAGTTGTGAGGGGAAGTGGAGAGAGCGGTGCGACATTGCCACACGGCGGAGGTGTTCAATCACCTTTTCTTTGCGCTCCTTCTTGCTTGTGCCCATGTAGATGAGGGGGAGTTCTACATTTTCCGACACATTGAGTTCGTCAATAAGGTTGAAGCTTTGGAACACGAAACCGAGTTTGCCCTTACGGATATCCGTACGCTCGTCCTCGCTCATGTGGCTCACATCCTTGCCGTCGAGCATGTAGGTTCCCTCGGTGGGTGTGTCGAGCAAACCGAGGATGTTGAGCAAGGTGGATTTACCGCATCCCGAAGGTCCCATGATGGCAACAAATTCGCCTTTCTTTACTTCGAGGTCTACGCCCTGGAGCGCCCAGGTCTGAATTTCTTCTGTTTCAAAAACTTTCTTGATGTTCTTTAAGGTAATCATAATTGTTGTTTATTAAAAGGTTATGAGGTTTTTAGGTTATGAGGTTTTGAGCGCCGTCCGGACTGTTAATTCCGCATGGCAGTTGTACTCTGTACTCTGTTATCTGTACTCTCGCATCACTCCTTCTTTATCACCTCCGCGGGTTGAATCTTGCTCACCTGCCAAATCTTGTGGCTGATGGTGAGAAGGGTGATGCCTGCGACGATGAGTATTGCCAGCACGAGGTAGAGGACAAGGGTTGGCAAGTCGCTAATGATGCCACTGTCAGAGTCTAAGGTGCAGATGGTGGCGATGACTGCTGCGGCAAGTATAATAACGATGACAGCGCTGATAGTGAGTAGGCGCAGGTAGTATTTGCCGAAGAGCAGGATGATGTCGCGGGTGTGTGCACCGTGAATCTTGCGGAGCGCCACTTCCTTCTGTCGCCCACGGCTTTCAAGGGCAATGGCGGAGTAAACACTGGCTACGATGCAGAGGATGCTGACGATGACAAGCAGGAGGCTGAGTTGGCGGAACAGCTCAAGCATACGGATTGACTTGAACCACTCATCGTAGAGGTAGTGAACGGGAGGTTCATTCATATTTCCCGGTAGCGCCTCGCGGTACATCTCAGCAATGGCATCCTTCGCCTTATTGTATTTCCCCTCCTTGGGGAAGATGATGTAGTTGGCGTCGGGCGAGTAAGCATTCAACTCTTTGAACGCAGTCAAATCCTGCCATGCAATGTCTTCGTCCACCATCCAGAACGAAGGCGTACTGCTGGTGCCTGGACGATATCCCACCAAGGCGGGCGCATAACCGATGAGCGTGTAAGAGCGTTGCTTGTAGAGCGGACGGGTAATGACATCGCTGCTCACTTCGAGGTTCCACTTCTTGCGGAGTCGGTCTACCTGCTCCGTGCGTACATAGACGGCGCTGTAATGTTTGTGAATGGTGGAATCATTCGGCAAGTTGGGCGTAATCTTCACCTTGAGCAAGTCGATAAGGTTCTCACTGGTGGAGAGGAAACTATACGCGTAACTTTTCACCGTATTATCCTCATTCATATAACGGAGCACATTGCGCACCAGGCTCTCGTCGCGCTGATTATCCATGGTTTCACACTCGCTGTAAATGCAGTAAGCCACTTCGTCAATATTTTCGTTGAGCGCCAGACGGTTTTTGAATTCCGGAATACAGTTGTCACACATATACATGTCCGCTCTCAACACACCTTTGTAAACTGCGCGGTCTTCTACAATATCGCCCAACTCTTGCTTCTCAACCACGCTGAACACCCATAGTGCGGCAAGCATGATGAAGGTAAGGAGCATGCTCACGACGAACTGCGTGCCGAGCATCAGGCTTTGCCCTTTCGTGTTCGGGCGGTTGCTGCGCCCTACGCGAAGTCCTACGGGAGCGTGCAACTGGCGGTACACCGAGATGAAAGCAATGATGAGGGCAAACACCAGTGTGGCAAGCGTCACCCACATTTCGATACGCATGATAAGGTCTACATCAAAATCAAGACCGGGTTGCACGCGTTGAATGATGGGTATTGCGTAGTCGGCAAGGACGGATGTAATTGCCAGTGCTCCCAAGGCTGTGACCACAAAGACGATAAGCACCTCGACAGCAAGGAGTGCAAACAAGTGGCGCGGCTTTGCGCCCATCGTGCGGCGCAGTGCCATTTCGCGGGCACGGAGGGAGAAGAGTTGCAACTCCATTTTCAAGAATCCCATAACCCCAATGATGAGCACGCTGGCGCCGATGAAGAGCACGATAAGGAAGAACGCCACGAAGAGCATACCTTCGTCTGACCAATCAAAGGGGCGGTGTTGCCTGAGAAAGTAATACTGCGGGAAGGCGCTTTGAAGTTGTTGGCGCACATCCTCATGTGTATAGCCCTCTGCCACTTCTACCCTAAAACCGCTTATTTTTACGGGAGCCCAACTGATAAAGTTCTTGGTGACATAGAGGATGGCGCAATTTTGAAAGGCACTGAGGCGCTCCGTAATGTTTACCACATCGCAAACGGTGCGTTGCGCCCCGTCGAGTTCATTGGTTAGGGTAAAACCGCGCGGATCCGTGCCCTTGCCAAAGAGTTGGTCGCTCAGGTCGTCGGTGATGAGCAGGTCGCCCTCCTTAAACTCGGGAAGGCGCTCGCCAGTTATGGCGGAGTTGTACATACAGTAATGCAAGTAACGCGGAGAGACGGCCACGAGCCATGCATGGCAAAATTTCGGTGTGTCGGTATTGTCCTTGAAGGTAAACTCTTGCCCGATGCAAGCAGTATAGCCGTGTTGCTCTTTGATTGCGGGGAGGTTCAAACTGTGGAGTTGGTCGAAGAAAGCCTCATCCAGTTTGGCATTCTCGGGCCATGAGCCCGCGTCATAGAGTTTCTTCGCCTCTTCCTCAGGACCTTCGCATACGCTAATGCCCACATGGCCCTGGTCAATCTGATTAAGATAGAGTTCTAAGCCGAGGTTGTACATGATGTGCGCCGTTATGGAGAAGCACACCACACCTACGGCCAGGCAAAGCATGGAGATAACATTCTGTACCTTATATTTGAGCAGATTGCGGTAGGATGTTTTTAGGTGGTGGAGGAACATAAATTTTGAGGTTGTGAGGTTTTGAGGGGTTGAGGTTTTGAGAGGGCGCGCGTTGGTTCAAACAGCGTTATAAATGGGTTGAAAATTGGGGCGTGCAAGTCATTGAAATTTGAGGGTTTATTTTAGTGAAAACTATTAGTAACATATTTTAAAAAAGGTTACTAATAATTTTTTTTAGGTTACTAATAATTTTCACTACAAT
This sequence comes from Alloprevotella sp., assembly GCA_045121635.1. GTDB lineage: Bacteria > Bacteroidota > Bacteroidia > Bacteroidales > Bacteroidaceae > Alloprevotella. The sequence continues at coordinate 152,594 of JBGVGJ010000043.1, forward strand.
AGGTTTAGTTTTTTAGAAGAAGGGATTGGGGAGTGAATTTGAACTTACGAAGCGCTTGATTTTTTATATTGGGTTTGCCTTTTTTACACCCCCTCCCCGCCAAAGGCGGTACTCCCCCTATAAACAGGGGGAGAGCGCCGTCCGGATGAAACATCCCGCACGGTTCTTTCTCCTTTAATCCTGCTTCGCAGTCTTTACCTCCTTCGCACCTCGGCAATTCAAGAAAACTTGATTGCACTCGGTTTGGCGTCGGTTCTCCTTTCTCCTTTCTGCTTTCTCCTTTCCCATCACTCTTTCTTCACCACCTCCGCGGGTTGAATCTTGCTCACCTTCCAAATCTTGTTGCTGATGGTGAGAAGGGTAATGGCTACGACAATGAGGATGGCGAGGATGAGGTAGAAGAAGAGCCAGGGGAGGTCTTTGCCGAGGCCTATGTCTCCATCGACTACGAGTATCGTTGCTATGACGGCGCTGGAAACGACAATGACGATTACGGCGCTAATACCGAGCAGGCGCAAGTAATATTTGCCGAAGAGCAGGATGATATCGCGAGTGTGTGCGCCGTGAATCTTGCGGAGTGCCACTTCCTTCTGTCGCCCACGACTTTCAAGGGCAATGGCGGAATACACACTTGCTACGATGCAGAGAATACTCACGATGACAAGCATCAGGCAGAGTTGGCGCATCATTTCAATCATGCGCATGAGGTTAAACCACTCATCTGCGAGATTGTGAATCGGTAGGATATTACGGTCTCCCGGACGTGCTTCGCGGTAGAGTTCGGTGATGTCGTCCTTCACCTTGTTGTACTTTCCCTCCTTGGGGAAGATGATGTAGTGAGGATTCGGAGAGTAAGAATGCAGTTCCGAAGAGTTGCGCAAGTCGCGCCAGTCGATGTCTTCGTCCACCATCCAGAAGGAAGGGCAAGTATAACCCCCATGACGATACCCCGGAAGGACAGGAGCATAACCGATGAGCGTGTAGGAGCGTTGCTTGTAGAGTGGGCGCACCTGTACATCACGACTGACGTCAAGGTTCCACTTCTTGCGCAGCCGCTCTGCCTGCTCGGTGCGTACGTAAATGGCGCAGTAAAAGTCGTGCATCGTGCTATCGGCAGGGAGATTGGGGGTAATCTCTACCTTCAAAAGGTCAATCAGATTTTCGCTGGTGGAGAGGAAACAATAACCGTAATCCAGGAACGTACCATCATCATTTCTATTGGTCCAGAAATTGCGCACCAGTGTTCTGTCGAGTTGGTCTGGTGCTACTTCAGCAGGGCTGTAAATGCTATACCCCACGTGTTCTACGTCTCTGTTTTGCGCCAAACGATTGGGGAAGTCAGGAATGGCAATTTCAAAAGTGGGTTGGGGAATCATGATGGCCTGTTGGTAAGGCGTGCGGTCTTCTGAGATGCCTCCGCTTTCCTGTTTCTCTATGAAGCCAAACGCATACATCATTCCGAGCACGGCAAAGGTAAGGAACATGCTCACGGTGAGTTGTGTGGTGAGCATAAAGCCCTGTCCCTTCGTCATCGTGCGGTGACTGCGCCCCACTCGCATACCTACGGGAATGCGCAACTGGCGGTAAACGGTGGCAAAGGCTGCGATGAGGGCGAGCAAGAGGGTGGCAAGCGTGATCCACAGTTCAAGGTTCAGGATGAAGTCCACATCGAAATTCAGTTGCTTATAATAATAGTGCTGCAGGATGGGGAGTGCATAATCTGCAAGAGAGTAGGTCAGCGCCACGGTTGCAAGCATGGTCAGCGCAAAGACGATAACGACTTCCCAGGCAAGGAGCATGAAGAGGTGGCGCGTGCGAGCGCCCATCGTGCGGCGCAGTGCCATTTCGCGCGAACGGAGGGAGAAGAGTTGCAATTCCATTTTCAGGAATCCCATCACCCCAATGATAAGCACGCTGGCGCCTAACGAAAGTACCACCCCGATAATGAGAATGATGAGGAAGAGTTCATCGTTGTCGAAGGCCCGATAGTGTAGCATGAAGGTGTATTCGGGAAAGGCGCTTTGCAGTTGTTCGCGCAAGTCCTCGCCCGTGTATCCCTCAGCCAATTCTGCGGTAAACCCGTTTCTGTTTTCTACGGCAGTTTCGGGGTCGTTGCGGATAATCACTACGGCATTTGTGGCATGGGCTTCCAGACGGTCGGTCACCTTTATGACGTCTCGGATGGGGCGTTTCCCAGTGCCATCCTCCATTGCATATTCAAAACCGCGGGGGTCGGTGCCTTCTCCAAAGAGTTGGGCACTCAGGTCATCGGTGATGAGGCAGTCGTTCTCCTCCAACTCAGTGAGAGGTTCGCCCGTTATGGCAGAGCGATACCCGTAGTACATCCAGTAGCGCGGAGAGGCATGTGTGTAATAGCAATTGCAGGTCTTGGGTTGGTCCGTGTTGTCGTAGAAAGTTTGGTTCCCTCCCGTAAGGGGTCGATAGCCATGTAGTCCTTCCATTGCAGGAAGTTTTAGGCTGAGCAAACGATTGAAGAAATCATTGTCTAATTGTGCATTCGGCGGGAAGGAACCTGTCTTCTTGAGTCGCTCCGTTTCTTCATAAGGAGTTGCTAATACACTGAATGAAGCGAGGTCCTGTTTTATCTGACTGTAATAAACGGAGCGCCCGAAATTGTACATGAAGTACACCGTTATGGCAAAGCACACCACCCCTGCCGCTAAGCAGAGAATGGAAATGGCGTTCTGCACTTTATATTTCAGCAGGTTGCGGTAGGATGTTTTTAGGTGGTGGAGGAACATATATTTTGAGGTTGTGAGGTTGTAAGGTTATGAGGTTGTGAGGTTCAGAGGTTCTGAAGTTCTAAGGTTTTGCAAAGAATCCGGATGGCGCTCTCCCCCTGTTTATAGGGGGAGGGGACCAGCTCTGCTGGTGAGGGGGTGCTAAATACAGTGAGTAGTTAGGAGTGAGTAGTTAGGAGTATGCCATGCGGTG
>JBGVGJ010000044.1:0-2586 GCA_045121635.1 Alloprevotella sp.
GGTTATCACTCAGTCGGTTGTTGATGACGGCATTGCCTGTAGCGCTGTCAGCAGCACCTGTCACCTTGACGACCAAACCATATTCCTTGACCACTCGTGCAATCTCATCCAAGTTTATAAGTTGGGATGAATCAGTCAGCGTTGACGTTCCCAATCTGAAGAAGAAATAGATGGGTGAACCGAGACACTTTCCATTGGAAATATCTGCCAAATATGAATTAATGGAGATGGAATCACCACCGCAATAATGGTACCTGTATCGTAGTGGAGCATTACCTATCTTATCCACACCTGTTGAATCACCATCAATAGGATAACCTTTGTTCATCAACCTTGCCCGGAGAGAGTTCAATCCGCTGTAATCGTTTCTGGGATATCCGTTATTCCCCGTCGGCATCGCATCTTCATTGAGTTTGTCAAACAAGTTGCCGTATTGCTCCAGCAATCCTTCAATCTCAAGTATCTTCTTCATTTCAGCAATCGCCATAACTGAAAGATTGTTCTGTCTTGAAAGTCTTGCATTGTCCGATTGAAGGGACACTGCATAGTCAACCAGCTGTTCATTACGTTTCATGAAGGGCTTGGCATCTATTACTTTTTTCCACCCGACCTTTCCTATAGTGAAGGACAATCCCGCCTTAACGCTGAACAAATTGTCACCGAACTCCCGGGAAGCGTTGTGGCCATAATTGTCAAAGTCATCGAATGTGGTGGTGCCACCTAGTTCCATCGTCAGATGCAACCGTTGCGCAAGACGGTATCGAGCCATCAGGCCATAGGAGAAAGCAAAGGGACAGTTCCCGTTGTCCTCGTTGTGGATGATACCCAAGCCAACATAGGGAACAATGTCCCAAGGTCGGTCTCTTGCATGGTAGTGGCTCCCGGTCACATTCCACAAGAGGTCTGCATGAAGTTGTCTGTAGTCCTGGTTGTCCAGTTTGCAGTCCTTGAACTGAAAACCTTGGAAAGACACCCTCGTTCCGATGGCTGGTGTAAACCATTTGCCGATTGAGGCAGTCAGAGACGGTTTGACTCTTCCGAACAGGTCTTCACATCCGAGAGGATTGCCGACAAAAGCAGTAGCACCTCCAGAAACATTCAAGAACCAATTGGAATCCCAACCCGATGTCGTGGTCACATTCTTCAGATAGGACGGCTCAACCGGTTTGAGCAAATCCGTTTGCGGAATGATGACCTTCAGACTGTCATTTGTCCTGTTAATCTCTCCAGCCTGAACGCCCAAGGTCAGGCTGCACATACATATAAAAGTCAATTTTCTAATCATATCGTCGTTGTTTTATTAGAAATCTGACTGCAAAAGAATAATGTTTTTTTCGATAAATGAAAAGAGTGCGCTGAAAAGAGTATGAATTTAACCGCATTTATAAATAGCCGATAAATCATACTCTTATTTCATACTCTCAAACGATATTATTTACGTTTTACAGATTTTCCGCCAGAAGGTCTCATCATGCGCCTTGCCGTTCTCATCATACGCCTTGTCCATGCCATGTCATCCTCATCGTCGCGACGTCCCCAGTCCTTGTCCGAACTTCCACCGCCACCTCCTCCGCTACCTTGGGCAAAGTCTGTAGCGTGGTCAATGTATCCACAAAGAAGCAACATACCGCACTCAATGATTTTCTCACTGCGTTCGGCAACATCTTCCAAGACCGTGCCGCTTAAAAGATTCTTTTGCTCATCAGTCATTGTGGGCCATAATGTACGAAGAGTGTCCGCAACTTCTCCGTACAATGCATCCGTCATCCTGTACCTTGTCTGTTGTTCGATATTGTCCGCAATGTGATAGGCATTCTTACGCAGTTCTTCAGTACGTTCTCTGGTCGCCTCCATTTCCACTTTCAATTCTTCCAATTTACGGTCAGCCTCATTCAGCTTGCCTTTCTTGTCAGCCAGATTGTCCAGTACCTTTTGGAGTTGTGAATCGAGACGGTGTATTCTTGTACGCAGTTCTTCGGAATCTCCTCGTCCGGCTTTCAGGTCTGCACGCAGATTGTCCAGTTCCTCTTCAAGCTCGTACTTCTGGTTTTCTAGATTTGCAACCATCGTGGTCAGTCCCTTCACTCTTCTTTCTGCCAGTCGGATGTCCGCTTGCAAGTGGTCAAGTACAGCCTTGTGGTTCTCAATCTTTTCCTCCAGTGTTGTACACTCCGATGTGAGCATACGACAGTACTCTTCCGTTGAGCGGTGCTTGGCTCCCGTTTCTGCAATGTTATCGCCACGTCCCAATCCCCATCTTTCATTGACCACAGCCAACTCATTATGAAGCGCCGTTGTCCGTGCTTTAAAATCATAAATGTTCTCACCTGCAAACAGACGTTTGAATGCAAACTTATTGTCCTTGTCAAGTGGCAACAAAGTACAATGGAGATGCGGATTCAATTCGTCAAGATGTACATAGAACCCTATGATGTTTTCTTCGCCCCATTTGCCACATGCAAACTCATACATGTCCTTTGCCCATTGTTCAATCTCAGGCAGTCTCTTCAAGTGTGAGTTGTCGGCACCATGTTCCTCATTCAGTACCTGGTTTCCGAACGCCAGTTGCCGCATCCTTTCCCGTGA
>JBGVGJ010000045.1:0-2293 GCA_045121635.1 Alloprevotella sp.
TCTTCGGTGCCGTCGCAAACGCAGTAAGTATTCCACCTGGGGAGTACGTTCGCAAGAATGAAACTCAAAGGAATTGACGGGGACCCGCACAAGCGGTGGAGCATGTGGTTTAATTCGAAGCAACGCGAAGAACCTTACCAAGTCTTGACATCTCCCTGACCGGACAGTAATGTGTCCTTTCCTTCGGGACAGGGATGACAGGTGGTGCATGGTTGTCGTCAGCTCGTGTCGTGAGATGTTGGGTTAAGTCCCGCAACGAGCGCAACCCCTATCCTTAGTAGCCAGCGGTTAGGCCGGGCACTCTAGGGAGACTGCCAGGGATAACCTGGAGGAAGGTGGGGATGACGTCAAATCATCATGCCCCTTATGATTTGGGCTACACACGTGCTACAATGGCGTAAACAAAGAGAAGCGATACCGCGAGGTGGAGCAAATCTCTAAAGTCGGTCTCAGTTCGGACTGGAGTCTGCAACTCGACTCCACGAAGCTGGAATCGCTAGTAATCCCGAATCAGAATGTCGGGGTGAATACGTTCCCGGGTGTTGTACACACCGCCCGTCACGCCATGGGAGTTGGTAATACCCGAAGCTGGTAGCCTAACCGAGTAATCGGAGGGGGCCATCGAAGGTAGGATCAGCGACTGGGGTGAAGTCGTAACAAGGTATCCCTACCGGAAGGTGGGGATGGATCACCTCCTTTCTAAGGAGTAAATTCCTAAACGAGTAGTGAAAGAAATTAAATGTTTTGCTTAGTTTTGAGAGATCATTCTCTCAAGAAAAATAGTTCTTTGAAAACTAGATAATGTGATTAGTTAATAACTTCAAACGAGCAAGTTATTAACACGATAATTTTTAAGTTTTTCTAAAAAAATTATTAAGATCTCATCAAATTAGGATATAGAAAAAATATCAAACAAATGGTGGTTAAATTAATAAGGGCGCATGGCGGATGCCTTGGCACTAGAAGCTGAAGAAGGACGTGACGAACAACGATATGCTTCGGGGAGCTGTAAGTAGCTTTGATCCGGAGATTTCCGAATGGGGGAACCTGTTACCAGTAATGTGGTAACGTCGTATAATGAATACATAGTTATACGGACAGCAACCCGGTGAACTGAAACATCTAAGTAACCGGAGGAAAAGAAAGAAAAGAATCGATTCTCTTAGTAGTGGCGAGCGAAAAGGGAATAGCCCAAACCTGTCTACGGACAGGGGTTGTAGGACTTTTATATATGAGTAAGAAATCTTAAGTATAGCTGAATTAGTTGGGAAACTAAATCAAAGAAGGTGAAAATCCTGTAAGCGAAATATTTGAGACTCATTAAAGTATCCTGAGTAGGGCGGGACACGAGAAATCCCGTCTGAATCCGCGAGGACCATCTCGCAAGGCTAAATACTAGCCAGTGACCGATAGCGAACCAGTACCGTGAGGGAAAGGTGAAAAGAACCCCGGGAGGGGAGTGAAAGAGAACCTGAAACCGTGTGCCCACAACCGATCAAAGCCCCTTATGAGGGTGATGATGTGCTTTTTGTAGAACGAGCCAACGAGTTACGGTATGTAGCAAGGTTAAGTACTTAAGGTACGGAGCCGAAGGGAAACCAAGTCTTAATAGGGCGACTAGTTGCATGCTGTAGACCCGAAACCGGGTGACCTATCCATGGCCAGGTTGAAGCGAGGGTAAAACTTCGTGGAGGACCGAACCACGTTGCTGTTGAAAAAGCATGGGATGAGCTGTGGATAGCGGAGAAATTCCAATCGAACTCGGAGATAGCTGGTTCTCCTCGAAATAGCTTTAGGGCTAGCGTGAGGTGATATGAGTACTGGAGGTAGAGCACTGAATGGGCTAGGGGGTATAGCACTTACCGAACCTTATCAAACTCCGAATGCCAGATACTTTTAGCCTTGCAGTCAGACTGCGAATGATAAGATCCGTAGTCAAAAGGGAAACAGCCCAGATCGTCAGCTAAGGTCCCAAAGTGTAAGTTAAGTGGAAAAGGATGTGGGATTTCTAAGACAACTAGGATGTTGGCTTAGAAGCAGCCACTCATTAAAAGAGTGCGTAATAGCTCACTAGTCGAGAGATCCTGCGCCGAAGATGTCCGGGGCTAAAACTTACCACCGAAGCTACGGGATTGCAATAGCAATCGGTAGAGGAGCGTCGTAATCGGGCTGAAGTCGTACCGTAAGGAGCGGTGGACTGATTACGAGTGAGAATGTTGGCATTAGTAGCGAGATGTAGGTGAGAATCCTACAGGCCGAATACCTAAGGTTTCCTCAGGAAGGTTCGTCCTCT
>JBGVGJ010000046.1:0-2681 GCA_045121635.1 Alloprevotella sp.
GACTAGTGAGCTATTACGCACTCTTTGAATGAGTGGCTGCTTCTAAGCCAACATCCTAGTTGTCTTAGCATTGTCACATCCTTCTCCACTTAGTATATATTTGGGACCTTAGCTGTAGATCTGGGCTGTTTCCCTTTTGACCACGAGACTTATCTCACGTAGTCTGACTCCCTTGCTCATTTATCCGCCATTCAGAGTTTGATAGGCGTTGGTAGTCTTTCGACCCCGCGACCATTCAGTGCTTTACCTGCGGTAAATATACAAGAGGCTAGCCCTAAAGCTATTTCGGGGAGAACCAGCTATATCCGGGTTCGATTGGAATTTCTCCGCTATCCACAAGTCATCCGCCAACTTTTCAACGGGGGTCGGTTCGGTCCTCCATAAAGTTTTACCTTTACTTCAACCTGCTCATGGATAGGTCACCCGGTTTCGGGTCTAATACATGCAACTAAACGGGCTATTCACCCTCGGTTTCCCTGCGGCTCCGTACCTTCAGTACTTAACCTCGCTGCATACATTAACTCGCCGGACCGTTCTACAAAAAGTACCACATCGCACCTTGACGTGCTTTGTGTGCTTGTAAACATAAGGTTTCAGGTTCTTTTTCACTCCCCTCCCGGGGTTCTTTTCACCTTTCCTTCACAGTACTGCTCCACTATCGGTCATCAGGTAGTATTTAGGCTTGGAGGGTGGTCCCCCCGTCTTCCGGGCAGATTCCTCGTGTCTGCTCGTACTCCGGATACTGCTCGCTCTGCTCGCATTTCACTTACAGGACTATCACCTTCTTTGGTTGACCTTCCCATGTCATTCTGTTATGCTCGCAGATACTAAATGCAGTCCAAAACCCCGATCGTATTGCTACAATCGGTTTAGCCTTTTCCACTTTCGCTCGCCGCTACTCGCAGAATCTCGTTTGATTTCTCTTCCTAAGGGTACTTAGATGTTTCAGTTCCCCTCGTTCCCTTCGTTACACTATGGATTCATGTAACGATCACAGGCTCTTCACCTGCGTGGTTCCCCAATTCGGAAATCTGCGGATCGTAGCTTATTTGCAGCTCCCCGCAGCTTATCGCAGCTTGTCACGTCCTTCGTCGGCTCCTGATGCCAAGGCATTCACCTTATGCTCTTCTTCGCTTGAACTTCCTTTGTTCTATCTTGCTTGAGTTCGCATATAATTTATTTACAATGAAAAAGCATTTTTCACACTTTTCTTTTTTCTTGGATTCGCCTATCTTTCGATATGCGGCCAAATTGTAGTTCCACGATTTTCGAAAAGACCTTGATTTCTTTGATCTCAATTTCTTTCTAAATCCTGTTAAATTATCTGTTCGTTTCTCTTATTTAGTTTTCAATGAACATTCTTATACTCGCAACCTTTGTTGCGATGGTAGGCCCAAGTGGAGTCGAACCACCGACCTCATGCTTATCAGGCATGCGCTCTAACCTTCTGAGCTATGAGCCTATATTTGATTTTCCAACTGTCCCTGAAAATCGAACAACAAATCGTTCGTACGAAACCTTGTCTCGTCGGTTTTGTTTTCTTTGTGAGTTCATACGAACGATCTTATTCTAATCGTCCTTGTTCTCCATAGAAAGGAGGTGATCCAGCCGCACCTTCCGATACGGCTACCTTGTTACGACTTAACCCCAATCACCGAACCCACCTTCGGCAGCTGCCCCCTTGCGGTTAGCTCACTGACTTCGGGTGTTTCCGACTTTCATGGTTTGACGGGCGGTGTGTACAAAGCCCGGGAACGTATTCACCGCGGCATGCTGATCCGCGATTACTAGCAATTCCAGCTTCATGCAGGCGAGTTGCAGCCTGCAATCTGAACTGAGACGCCTTTTATGGGGTTTGCTCCGCCTCGCGGCATCGCTTCCCTTTGTTTGCGCCATTGTAGTACGTGTGTAGCCCAGAACGTAAGGGGCATGATGATTTGACGTCATCCCCACCTTCCTCCGTTTTGTCAACGGCAGTCCCTTCAGAGTGCTCTTGCGTAGCAACTAAAGGTAAGGGTTGCGCTCGTTGCGGGACTTAACCCAACATCTCACGACACGAGCTGACGACAACCATGCACCACCTGTCTCTAAGTTCCCCGAAAGGCACCCCAGTCATTACAACCGGGTTCTTAGGATGTCAAGTTCTGGTAAGGTTCTTCGCGTTGCATCGAATTAAACCACATACTCCACTGCTTGTGCGGGCTCCCGTCAATTCCTTTGAGTTTCAACCTTGCGGCCGTACTCCCCAGGTGGAACACTTATTGTGTTAACTCCGGCACAGAGGTTTGCACCCCTACACCTAGTGTTCATCGTTTACAGCGTGGACTACCAGGGTATCTAATCCTGTTTGCTCCCCACGCTTTCGTGTCTCAGCGTCAGTAATGGTCCAGTAAACCGCCTTCGCCACTGGTGTTCCTCCCGATATCTACGCATTTCACCGCTACACCGGGAATTCCATTTACCTCTCCCATCCTCAAGAAAAACAGTTTCAAATGCAGGTTATGAGTTAAGCCCATAATTTTCACATCTGACTTGCTTTTCCGCCTACACACCCTTTACACCCAGTAATTCCGGATAACGCTCGCCACCTACGTATTACCGCGGCTGCTGGCACGTAGTTAGCCGTGGCTTACTTTGCAGGTACCGTCACTTTCTTCTTCCCTGCTTACAAAGGTTTACAA
>JBGVGJ010000047.1:0-2957 GCA_045121635.1 Alloprevotella sp.
ATTTATCTGACTAACTCTCTGAAAAACCTTGATTTTACTGGATTTCTCAGCAGTTTCATACTCATATTTAATGTATTTTCCCTTGTTTTTTCCCTTATGAGCGAAAACAAGGGAAAGTTTTGTTTTTAGCCGCCTACTACCTTGTCAAGCAGTCTTGCGGAAGTACGCTTCGCTTCCCTTGTAGCGTGAGCGTACACATTCATTGTGGTACTGACATCGGCGTGTCCTAAAAGCTCCTGAACATCCTTCGGTGCCGCTCCGTTTGAGAGCAGATTACTTGTGAATGTGTGACGGAGTTGGTGGAAATGAAAGCCATCCAAACCTTCTACTTTTTGCTTTGCCCTTTTGCACATATTCCCAACCGTACTTGGAGATTCGTATGCTCCATCCGGTCTAAGACAAACAAAGGATATTTCCTTGTAGCCTTCGGGAAGTTCTTCCGTTCTCGGTAAACTGTAAACCTCATAATAGGTGCGGTCTTTTTCTTTGACCTCGCTATAATAATTGAGGCTGTATAACTCGCCATATTTGAAACGGTTTTTGTGCTGTTCAGCTTTGGCTGTTCGTAGAATTGCCGCCAGCGTGTCGCAGAAGTCCACTGTGCGGATCTTCTTGCGTTTGGTAGCTCCTATTTCGGTTTTGTGCCTTGTCCCGTTGTATCGCATACTGCGGCGTACCGTAAGGTACTGCTTTTCAAGATTTATGTCCTGCCAAGTTAATCCGCAAACCTCGCCAATGCGAAGTCCTGTGTAGTAAGCGATCTGTATGGGAAGTAGTGCGGGGTTATCCTTTGCTTTCAGAAAATCCTCAAGCCTTAGATACTGTTCGTGAGTTAGCGTAGGTGTGGAAGTTGTTTCGCCGTCTTCATCCGAAAACAGTTCGTATTTTTCCTTTTTCCCTCGCCATACAACATACTGCATCGGGTTAAAGGATATTAACCTTTTGGGGAATACTGCAAAGCGGAACGCTCCTTGCAGAACGGCGGAGAACAATCGCAAGTAACCCTTGCTGAGTGCCTTTGCGGTTGTCCCGTCTGGATTTGTCCCGCCGAAGCTGAGGAAATCCATAAACGCCTGCAAATGATCGGCGGTCACACTTTTCAGTTTTCTGTTGCCGATGGGGTACTGCTTGATACGATTGACCGTACCTTGATACGCCATAACTGTACCGTTGCTTAGATTGCTCGGTTTCAGTTCTTCTTCCACCCACATATCGAGCAACATTCCCACCGTTGCGTTTTCGGATTTTGCTACGAATTTCTTTTCTTCGTAATCTTCCATCGCCTTGCGGAGCAGGGCTTCCGTTTCGCTCTTGCTTTCCGTACCCGCAAACTCTCGCTGTACCTGTTTGCCGCTTTCATCTTCGATATAAAAGCGGTAGTACCACTTTTTGCCTTTCTTTCTTACAGAACCTTTTGCCATAGATAAAATTTCTCCTTTCTATCCGTGGCAATCGGGACTGTGACATATGGTGTGCGTAAAGTAAATAGTGTCACTTCTGCCGATTGGTTTCAATCGGCATTTTTAATTGTCAAGGTGCCACGGAATTATTCTTTTCGGATAGCCTTTCTTCGGCTTCCGTCACTATCCCGAAGAGGTCTCCCATCTTTACATCGGTACGACCTTCATCGTAGATATGTAAAATCCCGTCAAGAAATCGTTTCATATCTTCGATAGGTAATTCCATTTCTTTGCGATAGACTCTTTCGGTTATCGCTCCCGACTCAATAGCATACCGCATAAGCGACTGCTTCAAGCCTTCATCCTCTGCCACACGGTCAACCTCTGCCATGGCATCGGCAAAGTGATGGCAAAGCACAGAGTATAAATCAATTAGCTTTCCGAGAAATGATGTGAGCAACTGTTGGTGCGGCTCTCCCTTTACAGTGGAAGATACCGTATCAAGATATTTCTTAATGTGCTTCTCAATGTCTTTTTGGCAGAGTGTATAGGTATCGTATTCCTTATCATCGGAAAGACCCATCAGCCATTCGGGAGTGGTAAGAAGCGCCTCGGCAAGACCGTTGATAATCATTGTTCGTTTCGGATCAACGCCGTCTGCTTCATACCTTTGAATGGTGGACTTGTTCACGCCAATACGCTTTCCAAGTTCCGGCATAGATAGTTTGAGTTCTATTCTACGCTCTTTAATGCGTTCCCCGACTTGTTTTGGGGTAAACATTGTTTCTTTTTCCAAGGTATTCACCTCCTGTTTGAGTATAGTATAGCACAAACAAACTCAATTTGCAACCTTTATTTGCAAAAAATATTAAAAATAATTCTTAAAAGGTTGCAAAACAGGTTGACAAGTGATAGCAAAATAAGTATAATGATAATACCAAAGTTGCATTTTGAGTATTTACGAAAGGAGAACAGTATTATGAACGTAATCAAAATGGGAATGACAATCGAAGAAGCAGCAGAAACCAGCGGTATCGGCAGGAACACAATGCGAAAGTTGGTGGACTGGGGCAAGCTGCCTGTTCTGAAGGTCGGGCGTAAAACCATTATCCGCAGGGATACCTTAGAGCGTTTTATGACCGTAAATCAGGGCAGAAACCTACTGTGTCAGGATGATGTCCGCAAGGTAGAGTAAACCGTTCTCAAAGCCCTCGGCGTTTGAGAGCGAAATACACCCCTCGCACAAATCTACGATTTGTTCAAGAGGTATTTCGCCCTTGCAGGGAGCCTGTATCACAGCTTGTCGGCAGATACCGCCGCTATGATACAGAGAAAATTGTCACCGCAATTTTCATCGGCTGTCCCGTCAGCACTTGCCGCCGAAACAGCCGCAACCGACAAGTCGGTTGCAAAATGAGAACGCACCTTTACAACACAGAACGGAGATGATTTATGACACGCCACAGCTTTATTCAGATGTCAAAGCTGTCCAATGTCAAGGGAAGAATATCGTATATTACAAGCCACGCAAGACAGGAAAACCTCTATGCCACCTAC
>JBGVGJ010000048.1:0-1637 GCA_045121635.1 Alloprevotella sp.
AAAGGAACTTGCTTTTGATGGCAATTTCCCTAAAACTTGTCCACTTTTTCTTGATTTCCCCTTTCATGCTACCTGCTTGTGTTGGTGTTTTCCCATCCAGGCTCAAGTGTGGGCGTTCGTTGTTGTAGAAGTCCACGGCAACCCTCAACGCCTTTTGAACTTCCTCTATGGAATGGAACTTCATACCCTTAAACAATTCGTTCTTGATGGTATTGTTTACCCGTTCGGCCACGGCATTGTCCTTCGGATTGCCGCTTTCGGTCATGCTGATTGCTATACCATGTTGCTTGAGCCTTTCGGTATAGGCATAGCTGGCATATTGTACTCCGCGATCAGAGTGATGTATGAGTTTGGAGAGGTCCTTCGCTTCACAATGCTTGAGAGCCATATCCAGCGCTTTCAAAGTGTATTCAGTTTCTAGAGTCGCTCCGACACTGTATCCGACGATTTCCTTCGTATAGTAGTCGGTCACAAGGGAGAGATAACAGAATCTGTATTCCCCGCGTATAAGAGTTGACCACAAGGGAATATAGGTAATGTCGCTGACGAATAGTTGGCGGGGACGATTGGGAATCAAATCTTTTACAAGGTTCGGATAGAGCGGGAGATTGTGCTTTGAGTCTGTGGTGGAGACACGTCGTCTGCGTTTGCGAACCTTTAGTCCGTGTTGTTCGATGATGTCATAGAAACGGTTGTAACCGACGCTGTTTTCCGCGCCGAAATATTCCCTGTACATCAACCATAGTTTGTTGCCTCCAATGCCAGGATCCTTCTTGCGTACATCTTTAATGAATTCGATGACGAAGGATTCTTGGGCCAAATGTTGCATCAGACGGTCTTCGTGCTTGTAGTAGGCTTGCTTGCTCACACCAAGTAGGCGACACATCGGGACGATGCCGTAACGCTTGACGTCCCGTGTGTGAAGCCTTCCTGCTACTTGGTGCCAGCTTTTTTTAAGTCTATACCATAGACTTCCTTGCCAAAGGCCACCATCTCTTCATAAAAGTCCGCACGAAGCCTTTCCTGAGAAAGTTGCTTCTTCAATTCCGAGATTTCACGAAGAAGTTTCTTGTAATCATCGGGAGTGATTTCCTTGCCTTGTTTTTTCATCTGTTCACACATTTCTGGGTTTTCGGCCTCAAAGGTACGAATCCAACGGTAAACTGTCGCTTTAGGAAGGCTACTTTTTTCTGATAGCTCCTGAAAATTTAAATGATTCAAGTAGTAATCTTCCAATAAGTCATGCAATAGAGCATTCTTCTCTGAATAACTACGATTAATTCGCTTTTTATTTCCTTGCATTAGGTTGAATCTTGGGAGTCAACCTTTTCTACAAAAAGACAGGCAATATTTTCGGGGCTTCTTAGCCTGTTTCTCTGCCTTCTGTAGCTGTCTTCCATTTTTTAGGTATACCTATGTGTGTCTGATTGAGTCGGGTGGATGGGGAAATATAATGATTCCATGCAATAAAACGGGTCTTTCATCGTTTCTTGCATTGATGAAGACTATGAACAAGTACTTGTTGTTGACTGCTTTGTTCCTTTGCTGTGGTGTGCAGCTCAAGGCGCAGTTCGATGCCCATTTCAGTCATTATTGGGCATTGCAGTCTTATTTCAATCCCGCCAGTATCGGTACTG
>JBGVGJ010000049.1:0-1759 GCA_045121635.1 Alloprevotella sp.
ACGCAAAAGCATAGCATAAGCATTACGCAATAGTTCCTGTTAACTAAAATTTACCAGATTCTTGTTTGAAACGTCTTGCGAACTTATGTATATATCAACGGAGCACACTCCGTTTTATGTCAATTTCGACTTCAAAGATACTGCTTTATCCGTAATCTTTGAAAAATCGGCTCATTTTTCCGCATCTATACCGTATTTTTTCAATTTTTCGTGCAGCGTTGAGCGGTGCATATTCAATTTCTCGGCAGCCCTTGTCTTGTTATATTGGGTTGCCTCCAATGCATTGATAATCTTCTCTCGTTCATCCTCATCGTTAGATGCAGGCTTTGTAACCACCCTCTGAGGTATTCCCAAATCCTCTACACTTACTGTCTTGCTCTCAGCAATCAAAGCCGCTCTTCGGATTGTATTTTTCAACTCCCTGACATTGCCCGGCCAATCATAAACCGACATCCGTCTCTTTGCTTCGGCACTAAATGACAAAGGTTCCCGTTTCAATTCTTCCGTACTCCGTACTCCGTACAAGAAAGAACTCTGCCAAAGGCAAAATATCATCAGGGCACTCTCGTAGCGGAGGAATATTTATCGTAAACTCATTAAGACGGTAATATAGGTCCTCTCTGAAACGACCGTCAGCGATAGCCTTCTCCAAATTCTCATTGGTAGCCGCAACAATACGCACATCACATTTCATCTCCCGTTTTCCACCTACCGGACGATAGCACCTTTCCTGCAAGGCTCGTAGCAGAAGTGTTTGTACTTCGTATGGGAGATTTCCCACTTCATCAAGGAACAATGTGCCTCCATCAGCCTCATAAAACACTCCGTTCTTATTGTCTAAAGCACCGGTGAAGGCTCCCTTGATATGACCGAAGAACTCCGATGCAGCCAGATCCTTCGGAATGGCTCCGCAATCAACAGCAATGAAAGGCATACCGGCACGATGACTTCTCTTATGGATGGACTCCGCTAAATACTCTTTACCTGTACCATTCTCTCCACGAACAAGAACAGACATATCGGTTGCCGCTACCAACTTGGTGTGTTTCTCCACTTGCTGAATCTTTGCACTCATACGCTTGAAGATTAGTGTTTCCGACGGGACTCTCTTCTTACGATGGAGCAGACCGTTGATAACCGTATATAGCGTTTCGGGCATAAAGGGTTTGGGCAGATAATCCACCGCACCCAATTTCATAGCCTTCACAGCTGACTGCAACTCGGCATATTGCGTCATAACCACAAACGGGATACGGCTGTCACGCTTGTTCAGCCACTCCAATATCTCAACACCATCACCATCGGGCAGACGCATATCCGATAAAATGAGGTCAGCATCCCCATTATCCGAAAGCATACGCCTCGCACGTGCCACATTGGTGGCATATTCCACTTGGAACTTTTCTTTTTCCAACCAATTTTTCAATGCTCGTACAAAAACAAGGTCATCTTCAATAATCAGTATCTTGCTCATGGTTCGTCCTCCTTGATTTGTACCCTTGCCTGCTCAACAAGTTGTACAGATACATTCTTCACTTGCTCAAAGGCTTTTATCACATTACCATCCATAGAGGCCGTTTTCTTGACAGCAGTCCGTAATTCCTGCACGGAAGAACCTATACCCAGCAATTCCCACGAGGATAGCAAATGATGTATGGCGGCTGATAATCCCTCCTTGTCATTGTTCCTAATAGCCTCGTCAAGCAGTTGCATATTCAACTCCGTTTCCTTTATAAGCAACTCCAACATTTCAGTATCA
>JBGVGJ010000050.1:0-3468 GCA_045121635.1 Alloprevotella sp.
AAATTGCCGTCTTCATCCAGTATGTCGGGGTAGGAGTCCCAAATGGTCATTGTCTGCTTGATTTCGTTGCCACTCAATACGGGGAACGAGAAATGTATCGTCTTCAAATACCCGTATGCCCGTTTAGTGGGGAAGATTTCAATACTCTCTATAAGCACATTGGCAATCTTCTTTTGCTCTGCGTCGGGCAAGGTGGGGTATAGTTGACCAAACTGCAACAAAAGTTGGAACATATCTTCTTTGGTCTTTTTTGCATCTTGTGTGGTCTTGATTTTCCATTGGGTGCTTTCAATAACCTTGTCTACCTCTTGCAGTTGGTCAAAGATGTCGTCAAGACTTTCCGTGTAACTGTCAAACTTCATATCATAGTTCTTATCGTGTGGGTCAAGGTCTTGCCGTACTTGCTCAAACTTCTTTTTCTTTGCCAGCAGTTGCGACTTTAATGCAGTTTGTGTTGCCAGTTTTGCCTCTTGCTCGGTGACATCATACTCTTGGTTGATTTCCTTTTGAAATGCCTCAATAATTTCAGGCGTAAGGAAACACATACTGATTGCTCTCGCAACCTCGGTATCAATCTCACGGCAGTTAAACTGCTTGCCAAAGGTACAATGCAGACCTGTCATATTCTTGGATTGACGGCATTTGTAGGCATAGGAAACGGGGTACGGTGTGCCGTCTTTCCTCTTTTTGCGGGATGGGATGCCGTACATTGGTTTGCCACATCCAGGACAGAGAACAAGACCCGACAAAACATACTCGTGGTCTTTTTCTTTCTTCTCTTTCTTAACTCCTGTGCGAACTCTTTTTTCGTGTGCCTCTTGCCAAACTTCCTCTGTGACAATAGCTTCGTGAACACCATCGGAAATAATGATGTTGTCTCGGTCTGTTTCCTTGACAATATGGGTTCTTCCGTCCTCGCCTGCGACCTTTTCGGTCTTACGGCGTCCGTATGCGATTTTTCCCATATACACGGGGTTGTCTAATGTCTTTTTGATAAAGTCACCCGTAAAATAAGGGTATTTGCCATTTGGTCTTGGGTTCTTAACAATGCCCTCGGCATTTAACCGTTTGGCAAGACCGTTTGCTCCAAGAGGGGTATTTGTAAACAGTTCAAAGATGTACTTAACCGTCTCTGCCTCGTCCTCTACAAGGGTCAGAAAACCATCAACGAGTTTATACCCATATGGTGCCATACCGCCGTTCCATTTACCCTCTTTGGCTTTCTGCCTTCGCCCTGCCATTGTTTGGGCATGGATGTTCTCTAACTCCATCTCCGCAAACGATGACATAACAGAAATCATAATTTTGCCCATTGTAGAAGAACTGTCAAGTCTTTCATGGGCACAAATCAAGTCCACACCATAATTTTGCATTGTCCGTAAATTGCTTAATGTGTCCGCAGCATTACGGGCGAAACGGGACAATTTGAAAACGATTACATAGCGAACATCGTCTTTCTTTGCCTTGATGTCCCTAATCATTCTGTTGAACTCGGTTCTGCTCTGTGTTGTTTTGCCTGACTTACCCTCGTCGCAATACTCACCGACAATTTCTATATTTGATATTTTGGCATATGCTTGGATGTCCTCTCTTTGTGCATCCAAACTGAACCCGTCCACCTGCATAGCGGTGGAAACACGGGTGTAGATATATGCTTTGTGTCTTACAATCTTATGTTCCATGCTTTTCCCACCTTGGTGCTTTTTAATAGTCGTGTGTCTATTATATAGCAGAGCATTGTGCTTTTCAAGTGTATATCGGAAATAGATTTGCAAGGCATGACGAATGATGGAATTATTGAGTGTTTATACGGCAATGGGTTTTGCTTTTTCCGTCTTTATAGGTTCTTCACTCCCGAAGAACCAAGGGACACACAACTCACTTGTGGTTCGTTGTGTGTATGTGGTTGTGTTTGTGTGCTATTGGTTTAAGAAATCTCTCGGGGTGCAGATGTGTTTGTGTATTTGGTAAGGACAACTCGTGGGAGCATATCAACATCACTTGTCATCATATACGGGGTTGCACAACGAGGGAAGCGAGTTCGGTGCCACTCTTGAGAGTATTCCCCTGCAAATCTGCAGGGGAAACTCCAAGAAAAGAGCAATAAGGGGAGTAACCAACTCGGTCGCTTCGTCCGTATGCTTGTATCTTCCTTACCAAAGTCGGGGGTTTTACATTTCCCCGTACCAAAACCAGCAGACCACCGCTGGAAACTCACCACGTCCTTGTTTTACTTGGTAATTCCTATTTTCATATGGGCTCCACCCGAAAAGTTCGCTTTTTTTACTTGGTGCTATCGCTTTCAACTTGTCCAATCTCGACGACTCCCGAGGTAAGGTTCGATATATCGCCGGGCAGATTTTATGCTTATGCTCGCCACACACTAATTTTTTAACGTGGTGTATAGGCATTCTCCACGACCTCTACGAGTTGAGGATTTTTCCATATTCATATCTATACTGTAAGTATGATAGGACTTGATGGAAATCGAAAGAAAAATGCCTCGCAGAGCACGGGGTTCAATTTTGAACCCATAACGTGCTACAACTTCCAAAAAAATTTGCAGTATTTCATACTGACATTAAGCAACGATTATAGCGGTTGCAAATTTTTGAAGGAGGTTGTCACATGGCACATTATGAGAAATTTAGCAAGCAAGGGTTGGGGCATATCTTTGCCCACGTTCGCAGAGCATACACCATCGATGAGAACGGGTGCAAACGATATGCAAATTTCGGCAATAAGGAGATAGACACGACCCGAACACATTTGAATTACAACCTGTGTTTGAATGAGAATGGTGCTCCTGCAAACCAACAAAAGCAGTATGAGCGAATAATGCAAGGCAAGACCTTGCCCGATGGGTATTCGCTGACCATCAACAACAGAAAGGACTTGCGTGTGGTGTGCAGTTGGGTCGTGACGCTCCCCGAGAATGTGCAGGCGGGCGATGACCGCAAGTTCTTCCAAGCGGTATACGACCACCTTAAAAAGCAGTACCCCCATTGTGTGTCTGCCTATTGTCATTACGATGAAAAATCACGCGGGCATATGCATTACCTTTTCGTGCCTATCTTCCACGACCCCAAAAAGGACATTTACAAGGTGTCCGCCAATGAATTGGTAGACCGCAGAGCATTGACCACATTCCACCACGACCTCAGCAAGGCGGTAGAACACAACCTTGGTTATGAGGTCAGCATAATGACTGGCGAGGCAACACTCCGCAGAGAGCAAGGTCTGAGGGGCAGTATTGACATACTAAAATACAAGGCACAGAAACTGGCAGAGGAGTATACTACTCTTAAAGAGAAGTTCCAGGGCAGTGGTTTGAAACTGTCGGCAGAGATGGCACAGTACATAGTCCGTACAGGTCAAAAGGAACAGTTCGCAGAATACCAACGGAGCATTGACCACCAGCAAGGCGAAGAAAGGTCGTGAGCAAATGAGCAACGAGAAAATAGACCT
>JBGVGJ010000051.1:0-1758 GCA_045121635.1 Alloprevotella sp.
AGAAACACTTGCCAATGCCAACCATGGAGAGTACAACTGGGTAGGTGGCAAGTCCTACACCATCAATATGCGCCTAGGCGATGTGCTCTACTTCGATGGCGTAACTGTGGTAGACTGGAACAAAGAGACTATCGAAGGTGGCGAAGCCGAGGAATAAATATCATAAAACAGAATATATAATAACAATATAATAATTTTAGACAATGAGAACAAAGTTTTTAGCTTTTGCAGCAACAGCCCTTATGTTGGCAAGTTGCTCTAATGATGAGGTTTTAACTCCTCAGGATGATTTGAAGGACACCCCCATCACCATCGCTTCGGCAGGTGTGGCTGAATTGACAACTCGTGTCATTACAGAGGGGGACCTTATAGGAGCAATGGACGAGCCTGTATCAATAAGTGTATGGGTTGAAGGTTCAGCAGAAAAGTACAATGCTGACAATGTAGAGTGGGTTCATAATGGAGAGTGCTGGAGCGCAGAAAGTCAGACCCTTTTTGAAGGAACTAATTCTAAGCAAAAAATTTGTGCATTGAGTCCTTACCGCGCGGATGCAACTTTAGAGGATGGTGTGACCATCACAGCCGATGGTGTGACCGACTATTTGGTTGCGGCATCAACCCCAGTCACATCTAATAGTGTGTCGCTCACGATGACCCACGCCCTCACCAAGTTAGTGCTTCGGCCGACTTTTGGTAACGAGGTGACAAACACGAACATCGCTAAGGTAGAAGTCGGTGGCATGTATGCTTCGGGCACACTGAACATTTCCGACAATACTTGGAGCGAACTTTCTGAGACCAATTCAAAGCTTGAAATGGATAATGAGGAAGTGCTTGTTATCCCGATGAGCGGCTGTACATCATTTCCTATCGTGATTACTATGGAGGATGACCGTGTGTTCAAGACCAATATCAATTGTCCGGTAATCAGTCAGGCAGGTGCGGAGGTTACAGTTTATGGCTTGGCAGCAGGTACCCAGTACACCATCTCTCTCCAAATAGGTCAAGACAAAGTGACATTGGGTGACATCACTGCTGCTTCTTGGGGAACACCTGTTGATGGTGGTGACCTTGAAACAGAGTAATAATCTTAGTTATAACTATTATTCGTACATAGAACAATGAAGACATCAAATAAATATATCGTCCTTGCAGCCATGGCACTGACCTTCGCTGCTTGTACACAAGAGGAAGACTTCACTCCGCAGACTGATGGCGATGCTGTGAAGATCAACGCCACCATCGGCAAGCTTCAGACCCGCGTGGCATACGAAGACGATGGTGCTACCAATTTTATCAACGGCGACGAAATCTGCGTGCAGAACATTTTGCGTGATACCAAGAATGTCGCTACCTATACCTTTGATGGAACCACCTGGACCACCACCGATGCTCTCGTATGGAATGGCGGTACAGCAGAGAGCCAATTCCAGGCATGGTATCCTGCTACGGCATCGTTCGACAAGTTCACCTTGCCTACAGACCAGAATTCTATAGAAGAGTTACCAGCTGCCGACTGGATGACAGCTTCCACCAGCGCAATGGTGAAGCCTGATGACAAGACCATCAATCTTGCGTTTGAGCACAAGCTGGCAAAGGTTACGGTTCAGGTTACGGAGTTCACTTCGCAGTTTGGCGATGATCCATACCTTACGGCTGCTACCATCTATTCTCTCTGCGATGAGTACGTTACTGTCAATGGAGGTATCAAACCTGTTCTTGGAGGTAATGCTGCAACAGCTATCGTTTGCCCGGGCA